>NZ_CP015449.1:1605000-2805000 GCF_003096075.1 Dietzia lutea
CCCATGGCCAGTGTGAAGCGACGGTAAGACGTCGTGGAGGCGCGAACCCACTTAGGTTGAAAACTGAGGGGATGAGTTGTGGGTAGGGGTGAAAGGCCAATCAAACTCCGTGATAGCTGGTTCTCCCCGAAATGCATTTAGGTGCAGCGTCGCATGTTTCACCTCGGAGGTAGAGCTACTGGATGGCCGATGGGCCCTACAAGGTTACTGACGTCAGCCAAACTCCGAATGCCGAGGTGTGAGAGTGCGGCAGTGAGACTGTGGGGGATAAGCTTCATAGTCGAGAGGGAAACAGCCCAGATCGCCGGCTAAGGCCCCTAAGCGTGTACTAAGTGGAAAAGGATGTGGGATCGCTGAGACAGCCAGGAGGTTGGCTTAGAAGCAGCCACCCTTGAAAGAGTGCGTAATAGCTCACTGGTCAAGTGGTCCTGCGCCGACAATGTAGCGGGGCTCAAGTACACCGCCGAAGCCGCGGCACTCACACGTTGAACCTCCTCCGGGCAGGTGTGTGGGTGGGTAGGGGAGCGTCGTGTGGCCATAGAAGCGCCGGAGTGATCCAGGTGTGGAGGCCACACGAGTGAGAATGCAGGCATGAGTAGCGAATGACGAGTGAGAAACTCGTCCGCCGGATGACCAAGGGTTCCTGGGTCAAGCTAATCTGCCCAGGGTGAGTCGGGACCTAAGGCGAGGCCGACAGGCGTAGTCGATGGACAACGGGTTGATATTCCCGTACCCGTGTATGCGCGCCCATGGTGAATCAGTGAGACTAACCGCCCAAAGCCACCTAGACGGTCTTCGGACCGCGTGGTGGGGATGCGCGGGACCTGATCTGGTAGTAGCCAAGCGATGGGGTGACGCAGGAAGGTAGCTGGGCCAGTCAGTGGTTGTACTGGTGTAAGAGTGTAGGCCGTGACATAGGCAAATCCGTGTCACATACAAGGCTGAGACTTGATGCGTACCCGTTGTGGGGAATTCAGTGATCCTATGCTGCCGAGAAAAGCCTCTAGTGAGTTCATACACGGCCCGTACCCCAAACCAACACAGGTGGTCAGGTAGAGAATACCAAGGCGATCGAGAGAACTGTGGTTAAGGAACTCGGCAAAATGCCCCCGTAACTTCGGGAGAAGGGGGACCACGCTCGGTGAACACCTTTTGCGGTGGGAGCTGGGGGTGGTCGCAGAGACCAGAGAGAAGCGACTGTTTACTAAAAACACAGGTCCGTGCGAAGACGTAAGTCGATGTATACGGACTGACGCCTGCCCGGTGCTGGAAGGTTAAGAGGACCGGTTAGCCGCAAGGCGAAGCTGAGAATTTAAGCCCCAGTAAACGGCGGTGGTAACTATAACCATCCTAAGGTAGCGAAATTCCTTGTCGGGTAAGTTCCGACCTGCACGAATGGCGTAACGACTTCTCTGCTGTCTCGACCACAGACTCGGCGAAATTGCATTACGAGTAAAGATGCTCGTTACGCGCGGCAGGACGAAAAGACCCCGGGACCTTTACTATAGCTTGGTATTGGCGTTCGATTCGGTTTGTGTAGGATAGGTGGGAGACTGTGAAGCATGCACGCCAGTGTGTGTGGAGTCGTTGTTGAAATACCACTCTGATCGTATTGGACGTCTAACCTCGGCCCATGATCTGGGTTAGGGACAGTGCCTGGTGGGTAGTTTAACTGGGGCGGTTGCCTCCCAAAGAGTAACGGAGGCGCCCAAAGGTTCCCTCAGCCTGGATGGCAATCAGGTGTTGAGTGCAAGTGCACAAGGGAGCTTGACTGTGAGACTGACACGTCGAGCAGGGACGAAAGTCGGGACTAGTGATCCGGCACCGGCATGTGGAAGCGGTGTCGCTCAACGGATAAAAGGTACCCCGGGGATAACAGGCTGATCTTCCCCAAGAGTCCATATCGACGGGATGGTTTGGCACCTCGATGTCGGCTCGTCGCATCCTGGGGCTGGAGTAGGTCCCAAGGGTTGGGCTGTTCGCCCATTAAAGCGGCACGCGAGCTGGGTTTAGAACGTCGTGAGACAGTTCGGTCTCTATCCGCCGCGCGCGTAAGAAACTTGCGGAAGGCTGTCCCTAGTACGAGAGGACCGGGACGGACGAACCTCTGGTGTGCCAGTTGTTCCACCAGGAGCATCGCTGGTTAGCTACGTTCGGAAGGGATAACCGCTGAAAGCATCTAAGCGGGAAGCCTGTTCCAAGATGAGGTTTCTCACCACCTTCGCGTGGTTAAGGCCCCCCACAGACCATGGGGTTGATAGGCCGGAACTGGAAGCGCAGCAATGCGTGCAGGTGACCGGTACTAATCGGCCGAGGACTTACACACAAACAGCTTTTCAAGAATGAACGCGTCCACTGTGCAGTATCTGAAACAACACACCCGCATCACACCGACAACAGTCGGAAACGATGTGGGCCTTGTTTCGCAGAGTTACGGCGGCCATAGCGGCAGGGAAACGCCCGGTCCCATTCCGAACCCGGAAGCTAAGCCTGCCAGCGCCGATGGTACTGCACTCGCGAGGGTGTGGGAGAGTAGGACACCGCCGAACACAACTTCATGATCAGCGGGAGGGACTTCACAGTTCCTCCCGCTGTTCGCATTTGTACCCCTTCTACCCACTCCATGCCGGTCGACCCGGCGCACGTAAGGTGAACGACGTGAACGAACCCCGGTCCGAGAACGCAGACCGCTCGCCCCGACGCGGCGACCGCGACGTACCCCGCCGGGGCGACCGGGCCCCACAAGACCAGCGTCGCGACAACAGCTCCTACGGCGAACGCCGCGGGAAGCGGTACGACGGTTCCGACACCCCCCGCCCCGACCGCACCCACTCCGGCGAACGGCGCGGTGCCGGTCAGCGCTCGCCTGCCGACCGCGACCCGCGTCGAGGGGACGGCGCCCCCCGCGCTGGCGGCCCCCGTCGGGCTCCCGCCGGCGGCCGGGCCGGCGGCGACCGACGCACCGGCGCTTCCGGCGATGATCGCCGGAGCGGCGGCTCGAGCGGAGACCGGCGGGGCGGGGGCCCACGCGGAGGATCCGCACGCGGGTACCGTCCGGTCGGCGCCCCCAGGAGCGAAGGCCGCCCCGGTCAGGAAGCGCGGCAGGCCGCCCGCGCCGATGAGCCCGCCGTTCCCGACGACATCGAGGCCGCGGACCTCGACGCCGACGTGCGCCGAGATCTGCGGAGCCTCGACAAGTCCAACGCCGAGACCGTCGCCAGGCACCTCGTCGCCGCGATGCACCTCGTCGACGACGACCCGCAGCTCGCCCTGGCGCACGGGCGCGCCGCCAAGAACCGCGCCGGCCGCATCGGCGTCGTCCGCGAGACGCTCGGCGTCCTGGCCTACCGTGCCGGCGAGTGGTCCGAGGCGCTCAGCGAGCTCCGCGCCGCCCGACGGATCTCCGGCGGTCCCGGCCTGCTTGCGATGATGGCCGACTGCGAGCGCGGGCTCGAGCGCCCGCAACGCGCCATCGAACTCGCCCGCGGCGACGAGTCGCGGATGCTCGATGCCGACGAGCTGGTCGAACTGCGCATCGTCGAGGCCGGAGCCCGTGTCGACATGGGGCAGCTCGACGCCGCCCTCGTGACCCTCCAGGATGCGGGCGTCGATGCCGACGCCCGCGGAGAGTCCGCCGCCCGGCTCGACTACGCCTACGCGGAGGTCCTCCTCGCCTCCGACCGCAGGGACGAGGCGGCGGAGTGGTTCCGCCATGCGCTCTCCGCCGACCCCGAGGACGTCACCGGCGCCGCGTCTCGTCTGGCCGAACTGGAGGACTGATCGCGGTGAGCGTCACCACCCTGGCCGAGGCCCACGATGCGCTCCTCGTGGACCTCGACGGCACACTCATCCGCGGAACAGAGCCGATCCCCGGCGCCGCCGACGCACTCGAGCGGGCCGGCCTGCCCGTGGTGTACGTGACCAACAACGCCAGCCGGTCACCTGAGGACACCGCCGCCCACCTCCGTGAGCTCGGGTTCACCACCCGCCCCGACGAGGTCATGACCAGCGCACAGGCCGCGGTGGTCATGCTGGGCGAGCACGTCGCCCCGGGCTCCAGGGTTCTGGTCGTGGGTCACGACAGCTTCCGGCGACTCGCCCGCGAGGGCGGCTATGACGTCGTCCTCTCCGCGGACGACCGGCCCGACGCCGTGCTGCAGGGCCTGTCGCGAGAGCTGACCTGGGCCGACCTCGCCGAGGGCTGCCTCGCGATCCGCCGCGGCGTGCCCTGGATCGCCTCCAACGTCGACACGACTCTGCCGACGGAGCGCGGACTGCTGCCCGGGAACGGATCCCTCGTCGCCGCCCTGCGCGCCGCCACGGACCGCGAGCCCGTCGTCGCCGGAAAGCCCGCCGCAGGGGTGCTGCGTGCCGCCGCGGACCGCGTGGGCTCCACCCGCCCACTGGTGATAGGCGACCGACTCGACACGGACATCGAGGGGGCCGTCGCCGCTGGGATGCCCGCGCTGATGGTCCTCACCGGCGTCCACGACCAGACCCACCTGCTGTCGGCCGATCCGCACCGGCGCCCCACCCATCTCGCGCCCGACCTGTCGGCGCTCGCCGAGCCCGCCGGCGCGTGCCGGATCCCGCATGCCCCCGAGCTCGGCGGCACCGTCGAGGACGGGATCCTGCACCTGTCCGGTGTCGCGGACCATCTGCACGGGTTGGATCTGGCCCGCGCCGTGATCGCACTGGCGTGGCGTCACGACGTGTCGCAGGTGTCCGCGGGCGGAGACGGCCTGCGATCCCGGCTCGCGGATGCGGGACTCGTCGTCGGCTAGCGTGTAGGCCGTGACCACCCCCGGACCCCATCCACGTCCCGGGCCCACCGGGCCCGACATCGACGAGCTCCGCTCGGCGTTCGACGACCTGCTCGGCGACTCCGTCGGCGCGCCGGGGACCGACGCCGACGGCGGGGCGGTCCGCGACGACCAGGTCGCCGCGCTCGACGCCGCCCACGAGCTGCTCGCTCAGGCACTCACGGCGCTGGACGACCGACGCTGATGGCGGCAAGACGCATGCGGCTCGACGCCGAGCTGGTACGCCGCAAGATGTGCGACAGTCGCGAACGGGCGCGGGACCTCATCGACTCCGGACGCGTCATCGTCAACGGGGTGGCCGCCACGAAGCCCGCCACGCAGGTCGAACCCACCGCTTCGATCGCGCTCACCGCCTCCGACGAGCCGGAATGGGCGTCCCGCGGCGCCCACAAGTTGGTCGGCGCCCTCGACACTTTCGCCGACGTCACCGTCGACGGGGCGCGCTGTCTTGACGCCGGGGCCTCCACCGGGGGCTTCACCGACGTCCTGCTGACCCGCGGCGCCGCCCGCGTCGAAGCCGTCGACGTGGGATACGGACAACTGGTCTGGCGACTGCGTAGCGACGAGCGCGTCGGCGTCCACGACAAGACCAACGTCCGGTCCCTGACGCCGGAGGACATCGGCGGCGAGGTCGACCTCGTGGTGTCCGACCTGTCGTTCATCTCCCTGCCGCTCGTGCTGCCCGCGCTCGCTAGGTGCGCACGACCGGGCGGGCACCTCCTCCCGATGGTCAAGCCCCAGTTCGAGGTGGGGCGTGACCGCGTCGGTCAGGGCGGCGTCGTCCGCGACCCCGAGCTGCGGATCGACGCCGTCACCGGTGTCGCGTACGCGGCCGCGGGCCTGGGGCTCGAGCCTCTGGGATGTGTGGCCAGTCCGCTGCCCGGGCCCTCCGGCAACGTCGAGTACTTCCTGCACCTGCGCAGGTCCGCATCGGGAGCGCCGACGGACCTCACCGACGAGGCGCGACACGCGATCCGCACGGCAGTCGAGGAGGGCCCACGATGAACGACATCCCCGAACCCGAGCAGCCCCGGCGCATCCTGCTCGAACCCAACATCGCACGACCGGACATCGTCGCGACGGTCGCCCAGGTGGTCGACGCCTGCGCGGAGCGGGGCATCGCCGTCCGGATGCTCGAGGACACCCGGGACCGGGTCGCCACGGGCGGGGGAGTCGAGTGCGTCCCCGACACCCCGGCCGCCGCCGAGGGCTGCGAACTCGTCCTGGTTCTGGGCGGGGACGGGACGTTCCTGCGCGCCTGCCAGTACGCCCACTCGGCGGACGTGCCCGTCCTGGGGGTCAACCTCGGACACATCGGCTTCCTCGCCGAATCCGAGGTCTCCTCACTGAGCGGCGCCGTGGAGCAGATCGCCGCGCGCGACTACCGGGTCGTGGAGAGGATGACGGTCGAGGCGACCGTCCTCAACGGCGACACCCGGCTCGCCCGGGACTGGGCGCTCAACGAGGTCAGCATCGAGAAGGTGGCACGGCAGGGCGTGCTCGAGGCCTCCGTCGAGATCGACGGCCGCCCCGTCAGTGACTACGGCTGCGACGGCATGCTGGTGTCCACCCCCACGGGATCCACCGCTTACGCGTTCTCCGCCGGGGGCCCCATCGTGTGGCCCGAACTCGACGCCATCCTCGTGGTGCCGAACAACGCCCACGCGCTCTTCGCCCGGCCCATGGTCGTGGCGCCCACCTCCCGGGTCGCGGTGGAGACCGGGGTCCGCTCGGGTCCCGCCGTCGTCGTGCTCGACGGGCGGCGCCTGGTCGACGCACCGCCCGGAAGCCGCGTCGAGGTGGTCCGCGGTCGCCGCCCGGTCAAGTGGGTGCGGCTCGACGACTCGCCGTTCACCGACCGCCTGGTCACCAAGTTCGAACTGCCGGTCACCGGGTGGCGCGGACGATCGGGTGTCCGGCCGCTCACCTAGGGTGGGTGCGTGCTCACGGAACTCCGGATCAGCGGCCTCGGCGTCATCGACGAGGCCGTCGCCGACTTTTCGCCAGGACTGTCCGTCCTCACCGGAGAGACGGGCGCGGGCAAGACGATGGTCGTCACCGGTCTGAGACTGCTGGCCGGAGGACGCGCCGACCCCGGCCGTGTGCGCCGGGGCGCGGAGAAGGCGGTGGTCGAGGGGCGCTTCGACCTGTCCGCCACCGCCACGATGGATCCCGCCGATCGCCGGCATCTCGACGACCTCCTCGAGGACACCGATGTCGACCTCGACGAGGACGGCAGCGTGATCGCCGCCCGGCGGGTCGGCGCGGACGGACGCTCCCGCGCGCGGCTCGGCGGTCGCTCCGTCCCCGCCGGCACCCTCGCCCGGTTCTGCGCGCCGGTCCTCGCCGTGCACGGCCAGAACGACCAACTCCGGTTGTTGCGCCCGGACCGGCAGCGCGACGCCGTCGACGCCCACGGCGGCGACGAGGCCCGCGCCGCGCTCGAGGCGTACCGCGAGACCTACAGGCGGTGGCGCGACGCCGAACGCTCGCTGGCCGAGCGCACCGGTAGGGCTCGCGAGCTCGCCCGCGAGGCGGACCTGCTCCGCATGGGGCTCGAAGAGATCGACTCCCTCGACCCGCAGCCGGGCGAGGAGGCCGAGCTCGACGCCCTCATCCGGCGCCTGACCGATTCCGAGGAGCTGCGCGAGGTGGCCGGGCAGGCCCACGAGGCGCTCACCGGCGACGGCGAGACCACCGAGCCGATGGTGGGGGTGCTCGACCTGCTGCGGCAGCGGCTGGCAGGTGCCGGCGACCCCGCGCTCGAGCCCATCGCCACGAGCATCGGACAGGCCGTCGCCGCGCTCGGGGACGCGGCCACCGAACTCGGTCTGTACCTCGCCGAGCTGCCCGTCGACGCCGCCGACCTCGACTCGGCGCTGGAGAGACGGCACGACCTGCGCGCACTGACCCGCAAGTACGGCACGGACGTCGACGACGTCATCGCCTGGGCCGCCAGAGCGCGGACCCGACTGGGGGAGGTCGACACCTCCGACACCGCCGTCGCCGAGCTGCGCGCCACGGTGGAGCGGCTCGCGGCGGAACTGTGTGACCGCGGCGCCGCGCTGACCGCCGTCCGGCGCGCGGCGGGGGAGGACCTCGCCGCCCGGGTGACGGCCGAGCTCGCCGAGCTGTCGATGGGCGGCGCCCGCCTCGCCGTCCGCGTCACCCCGTCGGGGGACGGGCTCGACGGAGCCACCGAGAGCGGGCTCGACGACGTCGAACTGGCGATCGACGGGCCCTCGGGTCTGGTGCCGCTCGGCAAGGGCGCGTCCGGGGGCGAGCTGTCGAGGGTCATGCTCGCGCTCGAGGTGGTCCTGGCAGAACGCTCGGGCGGGGGCACCCTCGTGTTCGACGAGGTCGACGCCGGCGTGGGAGGCCGGGCCGCGCTGAGTATCGGCAAGCGGCTGGCCCGCCTGGCGCGGACGCACCAGGTCATCGCCGTCACCCACCTCGCCCAGGTCGCCGCCTACGCGGACACCCACCTGGTCGTGCACAAGGACGCCGATCCCGCGGACGCCGACTCCGGGAGCTCCGGAGTCGTCGTCTCCGGGGTCACGGCGGTCGCGGACGCCGACCGGGTGACCGAACTGGCTCGGATGCTCGCGGGGCTCGAGGACACCGACACCGGGCTCGCCCACGCGAGGGAGCTGCTGGAGAAGGCCCAGCAAGAAAAGTCTCAAGCTCAGGTCGACCGTTAAGGCGACACGCCGGGTTGACCTCCCTCGTCACTCGAATCACACGCGTGATACTCGTGCCCATGAAGATGTCGGGTCTGCTCAATCGTCGCTCCCAGGACCTCGCCGGTGTCGTGGGCACCGTGCGCAGGATCGAGCCGGGGACTCCGGTGCCGAAGAGACTCGGTGCCAAGGACGTCGCCGTGCTCGACCTCAACCGTGCACCGGTGGAGACAGCCCGCGCACTCGTCGAAGCGGAGGTGGCGGCCGTGGTGCACGTCCCCGCCCCGGGCGAGGAGATGCTGCCCCGGGCGGCCTTCCGCACCCTGGCCGCGTCGACGGTGCCCGTCATCGAGGACGCGGACCTGGCCGACGTCGCCGACGGGACCCGGGTCCGCATCGACGACGGAGTCATCTACTCCGTCAAGTCCGAGGACGAACTCGCCGGTGGCCGCGAGGTCGGCGCCGCGACACTGCTCGCCGAGGTCGACAGCGCCGAGAAGAACTACGTCGAGTCGGCGCTGGCGCACCTGGCCAACGCGACCGAGTTCCTCAGCCTCGAGCATCCACTCCTGCTCGACGGTGAGGGACTGCCAGAGATCGACGTCGACTTCACCGACCGCCACGTCGTGGTGGTCACGGGGGACGCCTCCTCGCGTGCCCAGCTGGCCGAGCTCAAGCCGTTCATCCGCGAGTACCGCCCGCTCCTCGTGGGCGTCGACGGGGGCGCCGAGCTGCTGCGCTCGACCCGGGTGACGGCCGACGTCGTCGTCGCCACCCCCACCGAGGTCTCCGACGAGGTCCTCACCGACGGGGCCGTCCTCGTCGTACCGGCGGATCGCGACGGCCGCGCCGAGGGGCTGGAGAAGATCACCGAACTCGGGGTCGGTGCCACGACGTTCCCGGCCGCCGCGACGGCGCGGGACATGGCGCTGCTGCTGGCCTACCACGGCGGGGCGGAGATGATCGTGGTCACCGGGGACGACCGGGGCCTGGAGAACGCCTTCCGCCCGGCCTCCGCGCCGTCCTCGACGATGGTCGACACGACCGTCTCCTCGCGGCTCGTGCACGCCCACGCCTGCGCCACCCTCTACCGCTCCCGCGGCTCGGGGATCGGCCTCGCGCTGATCGTGCTCGCCGCCCTGGTCGCGGTCGGCGCCGTCGTGGTGGCCCGCGACGCCGCTCAGGACCTCCTGCTCTGGGCCATCGAGACCTGGAACTCCTTCGCGCTGTGGGTCCAGGGGCTCGTCCATTGATCTCGATGCGCCGCCATGTCCTGACGCTGGTGGCCGTCTTCCTCGCCCTCGCGGTGGGGGTCGTCCTCGGATCCACGTCCGTCGCGACGTCGATCCGGGACGCGGTCGTCGACCGTGAGGAGACCACGGCGGCGCGGCTCGAGGCGGCGCAGGCCGACCTCGCCGCCGAGCGCAGGGCGGTCGAGCGGCTGGACGACCTGGCCGGGGACCTGACGCCGACCGTCCTGGACGGTCGGCTCGACGGCCGGCCGGTCCTCATCGTCGTGGCACCCGGTGCGGCGGAGGAGGA
This sequence comes from Dietzia lutea, assembly GCF_003096075.1. Classification (NCBI taxonomy): domain Bacteria; kingdom Bacillati; phylum Actinomycetota; class Actinomycetes; order Mycobacteriales; family Dietziaceae; genus Dietzia; species Dietzia lutea. Next base: position 1,615,046 of record NZ_CP015449.1, read on the forward strand.
CGTCACGGCGGCGGGTGACGCCATCGCCGCCGCGGGCGGCATCGACGCCGGCCGCGTGATCCTGACCGCCAAGGCCGTCGACCCGGCCGCCGACGCAGAGCTCCAGGCCCTCGTGGCCAACCTGCCGATCGGAACCGCCCCGGCCGCCGACGCCGACCTGGGCACCCAACTCGGCACCGCGCTCGGCCGCGCGGGGCTGCTGCGCGCCGAGGACGCCGAGCCGTACCTGGGGGACGCGGACCGGGCGACCGTGCTCACCACCCTCGCGGACGCGGACGTCATCGACTTCGAACCCGGCACTCTCCGACCCGGTCAGCTGGCGCTCGTCGTCACCGGCCCGCGTGAGCAGGAGTCGACCGCGGTCCGCGTGGCCGCCCTGGCCCGCACGCTCGACCGTGAGGGCGCGGGAACCGTGGTCTCCGCCCGCCTCGGAGACGGCGCCGGCCACGACGCGGTGGGTGTCCTGCGGTCCTCGGGCGAGGAGGACGTCTCGACCGTCGACGACGCGGGAACGGACGCCGGCCGCCTGGCCACGGCGTTGGCGCTGGCCGAGCAGCTCGCCCGTGAGCAGGGTCACTACGGTCTCGCGCCGGATGCGTCCGCCGCGGCGCCGTCGCTCCCCCCGACGTCGTAGCGGTGATAGCCTGAAGCCCCGTGGGGTGCACCGGAGCCGCACCAGCATTCATCCATTCCGGCGTATGGACACGGGAGTCCCCTTGGCACTGAATCGAGCCGCATCGCGGTCCGCGACCAAGCACATCTTCGTCACCGGCGGCGTGGCGTCGTCGCTGGGCAAGGGGCTGACCGCCTCGAGCCTCGGGCAGCTGCTCACCGCCCGCGGACTCCGCGTCACCATGCAGAAGCTCGACCCGTACATCAACGTCGACCCGGGCACGATGAACCCCTTCCAGCACGGTGAGGTGTTCGTCACGGAGGACGGCGCGGAGGCCGACCTCGACCTGGGCCACTACGAGCGCTTCCTCGACCGCGACCTCAACGCCAAGGCCAACGTCACCACCGGCCAGGTCTACTCGGCGGTCATCGCCAAGGAGCGGCGCGGCGAGTACCTCGGCGACACCGTCCAGGTGATCCCGCACATCACGGACGCCATCAAGGAACGCATCATCGCGATGGGCGACCCCGACGATCAGGGTCGCCGTCCCGACGTGGTGATCACCGAGGTCGGCGGCACCGTCGGAGACATCGAGTCGCAGCCCTTCCTCGAGGCCTGCCGACAGGTCCGCCACGAGGTCGGCCGGGAGAACATCTTCTTCCTCCACGTCTCCCTCGTGCCGTACCTCGCGCCCTCGGGAGAGCTCAAGACCAAGCCGACCCAGCACTCCGTCGCCGCGCTGCGCTCGATCGGCATCGTGCCCGACGGGCTGATCCTGCGGTCGGACCGGAACGTGCCGGACGGCCTCAAGGCCAAGATCGCGCTCATGTGCGACGTCGACCTCGAGGGCGTCGTGTCCACGCCGGACGCGCCGAGCATCTACGACATCCCCAAGGTGCTGTTCAACGAGCACCTCGACACCCACGTCATCCGCCGCCTCAACCTGCCGTTCCGCGACGTCGACTGGACCGTGTGGGGAGACCTGCTCACGCGCGTGCACGAGCCGCGCGAGGAGGTCGAGATCGCCCTCGTCGGCAAGTACATCGACCTGCCCGACGCCTACCTGTCCGTGACCGAGGCCCTGCGGGCGGGCGGCTTCGCCCACCACGCCCGGGTCAACATCCGGTGGGTCGAGTCTGACGCCTGCACGACCGAGGCCGGCGCGCGCGAGGCGCTGCACGGTGTCGACGGCATGCTCATCCCGGGCGGCTTCGGCATCCGCGGCATCGAGGGCAAGCTCGGTGCGATCTCCTGGTCGCGCAAGAACAAGATCCCGCTGCTCGGGCTGTGCCTCGGGCTGCAGTGCTCGGTCATCGAGGCGGCCCGCTCGGTCGGCCTCGAGGGCGCCTCCTCCAGCGAGTTCGAGCCCGACGGCGTGCACCCGGTGATCTCGACCATGGCCGACCAGGTCGACGCGGTCGCCGGAAACGCCGACCTCGGCGGGACGATGCGCCTGGGGTCGTACCCGGCCGTGCTGACCAAGGGGTCGATCGTGGCCGAGGCGTACGCGACCACCGAGATCACCGAGCGTCATCGTCACCGCTACGAGGTCAACAACGCCTACCGCGACACGATCGCCGAGTCCGGTCTGCAGTTCTCCGGCACCTCCCCGGACGGCCACCTCGTGGAGTTCGTCGAGTACCCGCGCGAGCAGCACCCGTTCTTCGTGGCCACCCAGGCGCACCCGGAGTACAAGTCGCGTCCGACCCGGCCGCACCCGCTGTTCGTGGCCTTCATCAAGGCGGCCCTGGACTACGAGAACGAGATGCGGCTGCCCGTCGAGCCGTGGCGCGCCGGTCAGGCGGGGGAGCAGACTCCCGGCGTCGTCGACGCCCCGGACGCCAAGACCTCGACGGTGCGCGCCGACGAGGTCGACGCCGAGTCGGTCTCCGGCGCCTCCGCGGACGGGAGCTGAGCGCAGATGACCGACAGCGGTGCCCCCGGGTCCCACGACTACCGGACCGTCTCCAGCCGGGAGATCTTCGACGGTCGGGTGGTGCGCCTCCGTGTGGACACCCTGACCATGCCGGGCGGGGGCACCGCCGAGCGGGAGGTCTGCGGCCACGACGACGCCGTCGCGGTGGTGGCGCTGGACGACGAGCAGCGCATCACGCTGGTGCGGCAGTATCGCCACGCGGTGGGGGAGCGACTCTGGGAGCTGCCCGCCGGCCTGTGCGACGTCGAGGGTGAGGACCCCCTGGGGACCGCGCGCCGCGAGCTCGTCGAGGAGACCGGGCTCGAGGCCGAGCACTGGCGGCCGGTCATCGAGATGATCCCCTCGCCGGGATTCTGTACCGAGCGCGTGCACGTGTACCTGGCCACGGGGCTGCGTGAGGTCGGCCGCCCGGAGGCGGAGCACGAGGAGGCGGACATGGAGGTCGCCCGCATCCCGTTCGCGGAGGCCGTCGACTCCGTCCTCGACGGACGGATCGTCAACGGCCTCGCGGTGGCCGGCATCCTCGCGGCCCGCGCGGTGATCGACCGGTCCTGACGCGGCGGGCGTCGTCGATGACCCCCGGGGGCGGGGCGACCGCCCGGATCCGCGAGTACCTGGACCACCTCGCCGTCGAGAAGGGCGCGTCGGCGCACACCCTCGCCGCCTACCGCCGCGACCTGGACAGGTACCGCCGCCACCTCGCGGCGGTGGGCGTCGACGACCTCACCGCGGTCACCGAGGCGCACGTCGAGGACTTCCGCGTCCGGTTGGCCGCCGGCGACCCGGACGAGGGCCGCGCCGCGCTGGCCCCGAGCTCGGTCGCGCGGACCCTCGCGGCGGTCCGCGGCCTGCACCGGTTCGCCACCCGCGACGGCGTGACCGAGGCCGACGTGGCCGCGGCCGTCACCCCGCCGCGCCCGCCGCGCCGGCTGCCCAAAGCGCTGCCCGTCGACCGGATGATCGCCGTCATCGAGGCGGCGGGCGACACGGGCGTCGACACCGACCCGGGCAGGCTGCGCGATCGGGCGATGCTCGAACTGCTCTACGCGACCGGGGCCCGGGCCGCCGAGCTGATCGGCCTGGACGTCGACGACCTCGACGGCCTGGACCACCCCGAGGGCGGGACGGTGATCCTGCGCGGCAAGGGCGGCAAGGAACGCCTCGTCCCCGTGGGGCGCCCGGCGTGCGAGGCGGTGGGCGCCTACCTCACGCGCGCCCGGCCGGCCCTGGCGAAGCGAGGCGGCCCCGCGCTGTTCCTCAACACGCGCGGCGGCCGGATCTCGCGGCAGACGCTGTGGAACGTGGTGTCGGCGGCCGCGGCACGCGCGGGCGTGGCGCAGGAGGTGTCCCCGCACTCGTTCCGACACTCGTTCGCCACCCACCTGCTCGACGGCGGAGCGGACATCCGTGTGGTGCAGGAGCTGCTGGGACACGCCTCGGTCACCACCACGCAGGTGTACACCCTCGTCACGGTCGACACGCTCCGCGAGGTCTGGGCCGAGTGCCACCCCCGCGCACGGTAACGTGACCGTGGGTACGGCGCGGGCCGCGAGACAGGCGGGTCCGGGTGAGACGGTGACGAGAGGAGACGCGGGTGGCGCAGGACACTGGGGCGATGGATCCCGCGTTGTTCTCGCGCGCGGAGCTGCTGGGGGCGGACGATCCGGCCGCCGGTGAGGGCTTCTCCGCGATCCCCGAGCCCGAGCCCCTGACCTCGCACGGGCCCGCCGTGGTCGTGTCGATGTGCAACCAGAAGGGCGGCGTCGGGAAGACCACCAGCACCATCAATCTCGCCGCCGCGCTGGCCGAGTACGGGCGTCGCGTGCTCGTGGTGGACCTCGACCCGCAGGGCGCGCTGTCGGCCGGCCTGGGCATCCCGCACCACCAACTCGACCTGACCGTCTACAACCTGCTCGTGGACAACTCCGTGTCCACGGAGGAGGTCCTGGTCCGCACTCGCGTCGAGGGCGTGGACCTCATCCCCGCGAACATCGACCTGTCGGCCGCGGAGATCCAGCTGGTCAACGAGGTGGGGCGCGAGCAGGCCCTGGGCCGGGCGCTGTACCCGGTGCTCGACCGCTACGACTACGTGCTGATCGACTGCCAGCCGTCGCTGGGCCTGCTCACCGTGAACGCCCTCGCCTGCTCGGACGGGGTGCTCATCCCCATGGAGTGCGAGTACTTCTCCCTGCGCGGGCTCGCGCTGCTCACGGACACGATCGACAAGGTCCGCGACCGGATCAACCCCCGGCTGCACCTGACCGGCATCCTCATCACGATGTTCGACCGGCGCACGGTCCACGCCCGCGACGTCCTCGGCCGGGTGGTCGAGGTGTTCGGCGACAAGGTCTTCGACACGCTCGTGACCCGCACGGTCCGCTTCCCGGAGACCACCGTCGCCGGTGAACCGATCACCACGTGGGCGCCGAGGTCCGCGGGTGCCCAGGCCTACCGTGCCCTGGCGCGCGAGGTCATCCAACGCGGCAGGTGAGCGAGCCGGTGACGCAGGACGCGGACCCGCGGGCGTTCACCGTCCACCTCACGAATTTCGCGGGCCCGTTCGACCTGCTGCTGGGTCTCATCGACTCGCGCCGGCTGGACGTCACCGAGGTCGCGCTCCACGCCGTGACCGACGAGTTCATCGCCCACACGCGCCGGCTGGGCGAGGAGGCGGGGCTGGAGGAGGTCACCGAGTTCCTCGTGGTGGCGGCGACGCTGTTGGACCTCAAGACCGCGCGGCTGGTGCCGTCGGGGGAGGTGCAGGACCCCGAGGACCTGGCGCTCCTGCAGGCCCGTGACCTGCTGTTCGCCCGATTGTTGCAGTTTCGGGCGTTCAGACGGGTGGCGGAGCTGTTCGCCGAGCTCGACCGGACCGCGCGGCACTCGTATCCGCGGACCGCCGGGCCGGACGAGGAGTTCCTCGGACTGCTGCCCGAGGTCGAGCTCGGGGTGGATCCGGAGCAGTTCGCCACGATCGCCGCGGTGGCGTTCCGGCCGCGGCCGGTGGAGGAGGTGGGGGTGGGCCACGTTCACGCCCCGGTGGTCTCGGTCCCCGAGCAGGCCGCCCGCGTCCTCGAGCTGCTGCGGTTCCACGGCGAGGGTCGGTGGGTGGACTTCCGCGAACTGGTCTCGGGATGTGACGAATCCCTCGTCGTCGTCGCCAGGTTCCTCGCCCTGTTGGAGTTGTACCGGGCGCGCGCGGTCGCGCTCTCGCAGGACGAGGCGCTGGGGGAGTTGTCGGTGAGCTGGACCGGCGGTGAGGCCGACGAGGTGACGAGGGGAAGGGACGAGTGGACGTGAGTGGTGACGCGGGCGCTCCCGGCGACGTGGGTCGGGTGGGCGCTGTGGGACCGGGGGGCGACGACGAGCCCGGTGGCCCCGGAACGGACGTCCCGCCCCTGCGGGCGCGGCTCGAGGCCCTGTTGCTCGTGGTGGACCAGCCGACGGCGGAGAACGCGCTGGCGGCGGCCGCCGGGTTCACGGTCGCGGAAGTCGAGGCGGAGTTGCGGGCGTGGCGCGAGGAGCTCACCGCGGCGGGCAGCGGGATCGACCTGCGGCGCACCGGCGACGGCTGGCGGCTCTACACGCGTCGCGAGCTGGCACCGTACGTCGAGCGGCTCCTCACGGACGGCTCGAGCTCGCGTCTGACGCGCGCCGCCTTGGAGACCCTCGCGGTGATCGCCTACCGCCAGCCGGTCACCCGCTCCCGCATCGCGGCGGTCCGCGGCGTCAACGTCGACGGCGTCATGCGGACCCTCGTGGCGCGCGGACTGGCGGTCGAATGCGGCACCGACGCCGACACCGGGGGCATGCTGTATAGGACGACGGAGCTATTTCTGGAAAGATTGGGGCTCGCGTCGCTCGACGAGCTGCCGGACATTGCCCCGCTGCTACCGGATGTCGACCTGGTCGACGAGATGAGCGACGACCCCGCGGAGGATCCGCGGATCCCCCTGGGGCGGCGCCGCGCGGCGGCGCCCGAACCCACCCCCCGAGACGACGACGAAGAGATGTGACTCACCCATGACTGAATCCGCTGGCCGAGACGGCGCACCGGTCCGCCTGCAGAAGATCCTGGCCCAGGCCGGGGTCGCCTCCCGCCGGGCCTCCGAAGAACTCATCGCCCGTGGGCGGGTCGAGGTCGACGGCAGGATCGTGCGCGAGATGGGCGTCAAGGTCGACCCCGCCACCGCCGTGATCCGCGTCGACGGCACCCGCATCGTGCTCGACGACGCCTTGGTGCACCTCGCGCTCAACAAGCCCCGCGGCTACCACACGACCATGTCCGACGAGATGGGCCGGCCCTGCGTGGGCGACCTCGTGGCCGACCGTGTCGACGCCGGGCAACGCCTGTTCCACGTCGGCCGTCTCGACGCCGACACCGAGGGCCTGCTCCTGGTGACCAACGACGGCGAACTGGCGCACCGCCTCATGCACCCGTCGTACGAGGTGTCCAAGACGTACATGGCGACCGTCGCCGGCGTGGTCGGCAAGGGGATCGGCAAGCAGCTGCGAGAGGGCGTCGAACTCGAGGACGGGCCGGCGAAGGTCGACCAGTTCTCGCTCCTCGACGTCCACGAGGGCCGGTCGCTGGTCAAGGTCGTGCTCCACGAGGGGCGCAAGCACATCGTCCGTCGGCTGCTCGCCGAGGTCGGCCACCCCGTCGAGTCACTCGTCCGGACCCGCTTCGGCTCGGTCGCGCTCGGCGACCAGCGCGCGGGGACCTTCCGCAAGCTCAACCGCAAAGAGGTCTCCGACCTGTACGAGGCGGTGGGCCTGTGAGCGCCGTCCCCACCTCCGCCGCCGCGACGGAGCCCGTGCCCGCACCGCGTCGCCGGATCGCCATCGACGGGCCGGCCGGTACCGGTAAATCCACGCTCGCCCGGACGCTGGCCCGCCGGCTCGGCGGCGCCTACCTCGACACCGGCGCCATGTACCGGGTCGCCACCCTGCAGGTCCTGCGCGCCGGGATCGACCCCGAGGACTCCGCCGCCGTCATCGCCGCGACCGCGGATCTCCCCCTGGAGATCGGCACCGACGCAGGCGCCGAGTGCGTCCTGCTCGGCGGCGAGGACGTGAGCGAGGAGATCCGCACCGCCCGCGTCACCGCCGACGTCTCGGCGGTCTCCGCCGTGCCGGAGGTGCGCGAGAACCTCGTCCGGCTCCAGCGGCGCCTGGCGTCCGACGGCGGCACGGTCGTCCTCGAGGGCCGCGACATCGGCACCGTCGTCCTGCCGGACGCCGAGGTGAAGATCTACCTCACCGCCAGCCCGGAGGTCCGCGCGCGCCGCCGTACGGACCAGGACCTGGCCGCCGGACGTGCGGCCGACTACGACGAGGTGCTCGCCGCCGTCATCGAGCGCGACCGCAAGGACTCCACGCGCGCCGCGAGCCCGTTGCGGCCGGCCGCCGACGCGGTGGTCATCGACACCTCCGACCTCACCCTCGACGAGGTGCTCGACCGACTGGTCGCGCTCGCCGAGGGGACCCACGCGTCGCACGGCGCCACCGCAGAAGGGAACGCACAGTGACGAGCAATGAGGACACCACCGACTTCGACCTGCCGACCGGTCCCGGTGAGGAGACCGTCGAGGACGGCTGGAACGACGACACCGACTGGGACGCGGTCGCCGCCGAGTTCGCCGACGAGATCGGGGCGGTGACCGAGGGGGTGGAGATCCTCCCGACCGTCGCGATCGTCGGCCGCCCCAACGTCGGCAAGTCCACCCTGGTCAACCGGATCATCGGCCGCCGCGAGGCCGTGGTCGAGGACGTCCCGGGCGTGACGCGAGACCGCGTCTCCTACGAGGCGCTGTGGAACGGCCGGACCTTCATGGTCCAGGACACCGGCGGCTGGGAGCAGGACGCCAAGGGCATGCACCGCTCGATCGCCCAGCAGGCCGAGATCGCCATGGGCACCGCCGACCTCATCGTGCTGGTCTGTGACGGCACCGTGGGGATCACCGCGGCCGACGAGACGGTGGCCCGCAGCCTGCGCCGCGCCGACACCCCGGTGATCCTCGCCGTCAACAAGGTCGACAGCGACAAGGCCGAGCTCGACGCCGCCGAGTTCTGGGGCCTCGGCCTCGACCAGCCCTACGCCATCTCCGCAGCACACGGGCGCGGCACCGCCGATCTGCTCGACGAGATCCTGAGGCAGCTGCCCTCCAAGGCGAGGATGCGCGAGGCGGCAGACGTGCCGCGCCGCGTGGCCCTGGTGGGCAAGCCCAACGTGGGCAAGTCGAGCCTGCTCAACAAGCTCACGGGCGAGGACCGCGCCGTGGTCGACAACGTCGCCGGCACCACCGTCGACCCCGTCGACTCGCTGGTCGAGCTCGGGGGCCGCACGTGGCGGTTCGTCGACACGGCCGGGCTGCGGCGCAAGGTCAACCAGGCCTACGGACACGAGTACTACGCCTCGCTCCGCACCCGCGGGGCGATCGAGGCGGCCGAGGTCGTGGTGCTGCTCCTCGACGCCTCCGAGCCCATCACGGAGCAGGACCTGCGGGTGATCTCCATGGTCGCCGACGCCGGGCGCGCGCTGGTGATCGCGTTCAACAAGTGGGACCTCGTCGACGAGGACCGCCGCTACGACCTGGACAAGGAGATCGACCGCGAGCTGTCCCGCGTGCTCTCCTGGGCGCACCGGGTCAACATCTCCGCCAGGACGGGCCGCGCGCTGGCGAAGCTGGTGCCGGCGATGGAAACCGCGCTCGACTCGTGGGACAAGCGGATCCCGACCGGACCGCTCAACACCTGGATGAGCGAGGTCGTGGCCGCGACCCCGCCGCCCATGCGCGGCGGACGCCTGCCCCGCATCCGGTTCTGCACCCAGGCCACCACCCGGCCGCCGACGTTCGTGTTCTTCTCCACGGGCTTCCTCGAGGCCGGCTACCGCCGCTTCCTCGAGCGTCGCCTACGCGAGACCTTCGGCTTCGACGGCTCCCCGGTGCGGGTCAACGTCCGCGTCAAGGAGCGCCGACAGCGCAAGTGACCTGCCGATTTCAGCTCCGCCGAGTGGGTGCGCTAGTCTGATCCAGTCGCCGCGCGAGCCGCGGAGACGGTGACGGGCTGTGGCGCAGCTTGGTAGCGCACTTGACTGGGGGTCAAGGGGTCGCAGGTTCAAATCCTGTCAGCCCGACACGAGGATCAGGGCCGGTTTCCCGAGAGGGGAGCCGGCCCTGAGTCAATTTCGGGGCACCGCACCCGTCTCGCGGCACCGGACCCCTCCCGTCGGCCCGGGTGGGTTAGCCTTTCCTGGTCACGAAGCGGCGGCCCGGGTCGACCGTCAGTCATCGATCCAGGAGTGGGTGCGCGGTGGGAGAGCTACTCGTCATAGTGGGGCTGGTGGTCGCGGTGATCGCGATCATCGGGATCATCGTCAAGGCCCGGGGCGGGAAGAAGCCCGCCGCGGCCGCGCCCCGCCGCGACCCGCTCGCCGCCGACCAGCCGGTCCACGGCTTCGGGCCGCGTGAGCTCGGCCCCGGCGCGATCGTCGCCTACGGCGGTATCGACTACGTGGTCCGCGGATCGATCACCCTGCGTCAGGGCCCGTACGTCTGGTGGGAGCACCTCCTCGAGGGCGGGGACGGTGCGCAGTGGCTCGGTGTCGAGGAGGACGAGGGGACCCTCGAGCTGACCTGGTGGACCACCCGAAAAGGCCTCGGCGTCGGCCCCGGAGCCGAGGTGATCGTCGACGATCGTGTCCATCGGCTCGAGGAGTCGGGCGAGGCGGAGTACTCGTGTGAGGGGACCACCGGTCTGCCCGAGCGCGGCCGGATGCGGTACCAGGACATGCGTACCGGGGACGGCAGTTCGCTGCTGTCGTTCGAGGACTGGGACGGGGCGGGCTGGGAGGTCTCGTCCGGCCGCCCGATGTCCCGGGGCGAGCTGACCGTCTACCCGGCGCCCCCCGCGGCCGGCGACCCGGACTACAGGCGGTGACCGTGCGTGACCTCGTCGCGGAACCGAGCGACGTGGCGGCCGCTGCGCTCGGCTACCGGGTCGGCGTGACGCCCGAGCGGGACGCCCTCGTCTCGACCGTTCTCGAGCACCCGGTGCACGACATCGCTCTACGCCTGTCCATCCTCGGCGCGTCGCACGCGGTGACGCTCGTGATCGACGGGCGCGACGCGATGACCGAGGAGGTGTCCTGCCGCGCGACGACCGCCGGGGGTGCACCGTTGCCGGCCGAGGTGTCCTGCCCCGGCCCGTGGGGCGTCCACCACCTGCGCGGGGCTACCGAGTCGCTCTCCGCAGTCGCCTTCGGGGCGCTGGTGGATCGTCTGACCGCGCTCGCGGCGGACGATACGACCGTGCTCGCGGGACGGTTCCCGGGGTCCGAAGGGGCGCTCACGGTGGTGGCCCCCACGCCGGACGACACGGGCTGGTCGTGGGACACCTGGCACCTCTACCCGGCGGGTGACGACTCCGCGGGAGACGGCGGTGGTGACGTCGTCGCCACCACGTCCCGGTTGCACGTCGCCGGGCTCGGCGTGGCGGCGGAGGCGGCCTCGTGAAGCGTTATCGCGGATGGATCATCGCGCTCGTCGCCGGAGTGTGTGCGGTTCTGCTGGGCCTCGTGCTGGTGGGGGCCGGCCAGAACGCCGTGCGCTACGTGCGCGAGAACTACACCCCGATCGCCGGCGCCTCCCAGACCTACGAGTGCCGGGGTGACCGGGACGCCACGGCCAGGGACATCAGCGGCCACGAACGGCCGGACGCCGACCAGTTGAACGAGGACACCCGGTATCTGAGGTACGGGGACGACATGATCGTCATCGGTCGGTCCGGCGATCTGGCCTGCCGCGTCCAACTCGACGAGAACTCCCGCACGCTCCGTTCCGGAGGCTTCATCTTCCTCGGCGGGGCCTTCGGGCCCGGCAGCCCGGCCCGCTCCGCCGGGGGGAGCTCCGGTGGGGTCGGCGCGAAGTGACCCACGAGACGCCCATCCACTAACCGAACCACGAGGAGACACGGTGACCATCGCCGCCGGACCCGCCGACCACGTACCCGAACTCCTGGACGGGATCGGGGTGTCGCTGGCCTACTTCGGCGTCGGCGCGCTGGTCCTGGCGCTCGGTTTCGTCATGCTCGACCTGCTGACGCCCGGCAGCCTGCGCCACCACGTCTTCGTCGACCACCGCCCCAACGCGGCGGCGCTGTTCGCCGCCTCGGCGATCTCCCTCGCGATCATCGTCGTCACCGTGATGACCAACGCCTCGGACTCCCTCGTGCTGGGGCTGATCGACGTCGCCGTCTACGGGCTGCTCGGGGTGCTCTTCCAGGCCGTCACCCTCGTGATCCTGGAGATACTGGTCCCCGGCAGGTTCCGGGACCTCGTCAGCGCGCCGCGGTTCAGCACGGCCACGTTCGCCGTCGCCGCCACCCTTCTCGCCGTCGCCGCCGTGAACGCGGCCGCCATTGCCTGACGAGGTCGGCACGGCGGCCCCCGTGCCGACCGAGGCGGACCCCGCCGGACAATCGACGCCGCGCGCCGGCCGCTGGTGGCGCCCGGTCGTCCTGGCCTCCGTCGCGGCGTGCGCCGCCTGCGGGCTCATCTACGAACTCGCCCTCCTCACGCTCGCGACCACGGTCCAGGGCGGCGGGATCGTCGCCACGAGTCTCGTGGTGGCCGGGTACGTCGCGGCCCTCGGACTCGGCGCGTTGCTGGCCAAGCCGTTCGTCGAGCGCGCGGCGTCGAGCTTCATCGCCGTCGAGGCCACACTCGGGCTCGTCGGCGGGGTGTCGGCGACGGCCCTCTACGTGACCTTCACGACCCTGGGGTCGGACGCGGCGTCGTTGTTCACGCTCGTGGTGGCCACCGCCGCGATCGGCATGCTGGTGGGCGCGGAGGTTCCGCTGCTCATGTCGCTGTTGCAGACCGGCCGGCGGACCGGGTCGGCCGAGGCCGGGCGGGTGCTGGCCGACCTCAACGCCGCCGACTACCTGGGTGCGCTCGTCGGGGGACTGCTGTGGCCGTTCCTGCTCCTGCCGTCGTTCGGGATGCAGCAGGCCGCCGCCGTCACGGGGCTGGTCAACGTCGCCGCGGCGGCCGTGTTGCTCACACTCGCGCTGCGGGGTCTGCTGACCCGGACGCAGACCGTCGTCGCGGGTCTGTCACTGGTAGTGGTCGCGGCCCTGCTGGGCACGCTGCTCGTCGCTCTCGACGGCGTCACCGAGTGGTCGCGGGCCAAGCTCTACCCGGACCCGGTGCTCTCCCACACCCAGTCCGCGTACCAGGAGATCGTCGTCACGCGGGCGCGGTACAACGGCAGAACCGATCGACGGCTGTATCTCGACGGCACCCTCCAGTACTCGAGCCTCGACGAGTACCGGTACACCGAGGCGCTGGTCCAGCCCGCCATGGCCAACCGGCCCGGCGAGGTGCTGGTACTCGGAGGCGGTGACGGGCTGGCGGCCAGGGATCTCCTGGCCGTGCCCGGGGTTCGGCGCGTGGTCCAGGTGGAACTCGATCCGGCCGTCCTGGAGATCGCCCGCACCGAGCTGCTCGAGGACAACCGGGGCTCCCTGGACGACCCGCGAGTGGAGGTCGTGGTGGACGACGCCTTCTCGTGGCTGCGCCGGGGCGGCGACGGCGCGGTGCCGCCGGGCGGTTTCGGGGCGGTGCTCGTGGACCTGCCCGACCCCCGCAACGCCGCGCTGACCCGCCTGTACTCCGAGGAGTTCTACGGCCTCGTGCGCGGGGTGACGGGTGAGGGCGGTCTGATGGCCGTCCAGTCGGGGAGTCCGTTCTCCACGCCGAGGCAGTTCTGGCGCACGGTGGCGACGGTGGACTCGGCCGGTTGGGGGACGACGCCGTATCACGTGCACGTCCCGACGTTCGGGGACTGGGGCTTCGTCCTGGCCTCGGCAGACGGTGACGCCCCGGATCTCCGACTCCGCCCCGACGTCGGCGGACTGAGATTCCTCGACCCCGGAACCCTCGAGGCCGCCGGCCGGTTCGGGCGCGACGTGGCGCCGATGCGGCTCGAGCCCTCCACACTCGACCGGCCCCGGATCCTCGACGACGCCCGGCGGGGCTATGAACGGTGACCGGCGCGGTGCCGACACGCGGCCCACGGGGGAACACGGGACACGGCCCGACCGTTGTACACCGGTGAAGGCGGGCCGACAGGGCGGACACGGGCGAGGAGAGGCACATGGCGGATGAGCGCGGGCCACAGACCGCACGGGACCGGATCGTGTCCGATGTCGACGGCATGTGTCGCGGCGAGGGCCGGCCACCGGTCGCCGAGCTGTCCGACCGGTCGGCACTGCTCGTCGCCTGTGGCCTCGTCGAACCGCGGATCTGCGACGTGGTGTTGGCCCGGCTCCACCGCAACCTCCCGTTCCCCACGGTCGGTGGCTTCCACCAGGTGCGCATCATCGAGGAGCAACGGCACGATCTGAGGAGGACGATCGACAGCCCCGCACCGTCGATGCTGCGGATGGCCCTCCGTACCCGCCTGGCCGACCTCGATCGCAGGTACCTGGTGATGCGCACCGCTTTCACCCGGGGAACCGGGGTGTGGGCTTTCCGGGTCAAGGACATCCGGGCCGACCGCCGGCGCGGCGTGCATCTGGACACCGACGACCGCGGGCGGCTCTTCGACGCGCTGGCCTCGACGCCGACCATGGCGCCGGTGCCCCTGGTACCCCGGACCCTCGGCGAGCTGGGCACGGTCGCCGCGGCCTACGGCCAGCGGGAGATGGGCCGGGTGGTGCTGCCGCAGCGCGTACAGAACGCGGTCGCGTCGCTGCCGTCGCTGCCACGGATCCGCGCGGACCGGCGCCGGATACCGGAGGTGTACACCGCGATGCTCATGGAGGTGGGCGGGCTCTACGACCGGCTGCAACGGGCATACGGCCGGGGCGGGCGTGCGGTGGAGGAGATCCGCCTGCAGTTCGACGCCGAGACCGAGGTCGTGGGACTCACGGGTGATCTGTGCCGACTGCGCGAGGCCTCCGCCTCGGCGGGCGTGCCGCCGGCGCGTGACGGCTTCACCGCGCTGACCGGGCTCGGCGCCTCCATCGATCGGGTATGGGCCGAGGTGGTCGAGCGCGCGGTCGCGTTCCGCGAACTCGTCGAGTCGGTGGAGACCCGCGCCGAGACGGCGGTGGCCGAGGCGGAGAGGCTCGCCGGCATCGCCCGTGACAACGGCGTCCGGCCCCCGACCGCGGCCCACCGCCCGACGCCCGCCGACCTCGCGGCCGAACACCTCGCGGCGCGCGCGGGGGACCGGATGCTGTCGACCGAGGCCATGCGCCGACTACGGGGCCAGATCGACCCGGATCGCTGACGCGGCGACCGGCGGGGCGCGGCCCCGACGGTGCCGGGCCCTGCGTACGGTGGGGGCAACTGTTCGTGACCGGGAAGGACTCCACGCGTGGGACTGGCCAACCGCTTCTGGAAGCTGATGGGCTCCACCCAGGGACGCGACACGTCGCGCGCCCAGAGCGCGGTCGAGTCCTCGCACGGGTTCGACGACTGGGCGGCGGGACTGGACGCCGGCGAATTCGCGGACGCCGCCCACGGCCTGCGCCTCTTCGGTGACGCGCCGGAGGATCTCGCGCGGTTCCTCGCGCTGGCGAGGGAGGCGGCCGACCGGGCCGTCGGCTTGCGCCCGTTCGACGTGCAGCTCCAGGGCGCTCTCCGGATGTTCGCCGGCGACGTCGTGGAGATGGCCACGGGTGAGGGCAAGACGCTGTCCGGCGCCGTGGCGGCGGCGGGCTACGCACTGCAGGGACACACCGTCCACGTCATCTCGGTCAACGACTACCTCGCGGCTCGCGACGCCCGGTGGATGGGACCGATGCTCGAGCTGCTGGGACTGTCGGTCGGCCACGTCACGGAGTCGTCGACGCGAGACGAGCGCCGCGCGGCCTACGCGTGCGACGTCACCTACGGCTCGGTATCCGAGATCGGGTTCGACGTCCTGCGCGAACAGCTCGTGACCGATCCCGCCGACCTCATCTCGCCGACCACCGACGTCGCACTCGTGGACGAAGCGGACTCCGTCCTGGTCGACGAGGCGCTGGTCCCGCTCGTGCTCGCGGGATCCACGTCCGGTGAGGCCCCGACGGGGGAGGTCCTGGCGGCCGTGCGGAAGCTGCGACCCGGCCGCCACTACGAGACGGACTCAGAGCGTCGCAACATCTTCCTCACCGACGACGGGGCGGAGGCCATCGAGACCGAACTCGGGATCGAGGATCTCTACGACGCCGAGCACGTCGGCACCACCCTGGTCCAGGTCAACGTCGCCCTGCACGCGTGCTTCCTGTTGCGCAGGGACGTCGACTACATCGTCCGCGAGGGTCGGGTCCAGCTCGTCAACGCCTCCCGTGGCCGCGTGGCCGAACTCCAGCGGTGGCCGGACGGGCTCCAGGCCGCGGTGGAGGCCAAGGAGGGCGTCGCGGTCTCCGAGGCGGGACAGATCCTGGACAGCCTCACGGTCCAGGCGTTCATCGGTCGATACGACAAGGTGTGCGGCATGACCGGCACCGCGTTAGCCGCCGGTGCGCAGCTGCGCGAGTTCTACTCCCTCGGGGTGTCCCAGATCGAGCCGAACACGCCGAACATCCGTGTCGACGAAGCCGACCGCACCTACATCGACAACGACAGCAAGAACCGCGCGCTGGTCGAGCACATCGCCGCCGTCCACGCCACCGGGCAACCGGTGCTGGTCGGCACCCACGACGTGGCCGAGTCCGAGGCGCTGACCGCCCGGCTCGCGGAGAAGGGCGTCCGGTGCTCGGTCCTCAACGCCAAGAACGACGAGGAGGAGGCGACCATCATCGCGGAGGCGGGCGACGTCGGGCACGTCACCGTCTCCACGCAGATGGCCGGCCGCGGGACTGACATCCGGCTCGGCGGATCCGACGAGGCCCGGCGCGACGAGGTCGTCGCGCTCGGAGGCCTCCACGTCGTGGGCACGGGCCGGCACCGCACCGAGCGGCTGGACAACCAGCTGCGGGGCCGGGCCGGGCGTCAGGGCGATCCGGGCAGTTCGGTCTTCTTCGCGGCGATGGACGATCCGGTGGTGACATCGGCACTCGAGCCGGAGAAGATCCCTACCGCCCACGACCGGATCACCGGGCTGCTCAAGGGCAACCGCGGTCGGGACGCCGTCGACCACGCCCAGCGGGTCACCGAGGGTCAGATGCTGGAGATCCACGCCAACACCTGGCGCTACAGCCGGCTCCTCGCCGAGCAGCGCGACATCCTCGCCGAGCGCAGGGGCGCACTGCTCCTCACGGAGAAGGCCTTCGAGGAGCTCACCGCACATGATCCCGAGCGGAGTGCGCAACTGGTGAAGGCGCACGGACGGGACGCGGTGGTCCAGGGGTGCCGCGAGATCATGCTGTGGCACCTCGACCGGGGCTGGGCGCGCCACCTGGAGAACATGAACGACGTCCGCGAGTCGATCCACCTCCGCGCCCTCGGCCGCGAGAACCCGCTCGACGAGTTCCACCGCATCGCCATCGACCATTTCCGCGATCTCGCGGCCGACGCGGTCCGTGAGTCGGAGGCCACGTTCGCGGAGATCGAGTTCACCGCCACCGGAGTGGATCTGGAGGCCAATTCGATGGCTCGCCCCACGTCGACCTGGACGTACATGGTGCACGACAACCCGATGGCTGCCGGCGGGAGCGTCTTCTCCGGGATGATGTCGACGTTCCGATGAGTGCGGCACGCGAGGGGAGGCGCGAGACCGACCTGAGGGAGTGGCGGACCGGCGAGGGTCGGGTCCTGGGCGCCCGCATCCCGCCACCCCGGGGCGGGCATCTGTCGGCGGCGGTCCCGCCCGGCCTGGGACCCGAGAGTCCCCGGCGCGACCCGCGGGTGAGCGACCGCTTCTGGACCCTGCCCAACGCGATCTCGCTGGGTCGGATCGCACTGATCCCCGTGCTGATCGTCAGCATCCTGGTGTGGGACGACGCGATGCTGGCACTGTGGCTCCTCGGTGTCCTGGTCGTCTCGGACTGGCTGGACGGCAAGATCGCGCGACTGTGGAACATGCGCTCGACGTGGGGGGAACGCCTCGACCCCATCGCCGACCGGATCCTCGTGGCGGCGGTTCCGGTGGCGTTCGCGCTGGCGGGTTTCATACCCGCGTCGATCGTCGTCGTCCTCGTCGCGCGCGACCTGCTGCTGGTGGCCACCCTGCCCGTCTACCGTCGGCGCGGCCTCGACCCGGAGGTCACCTACCTCGGCAAGGCGGCGACGTTCGCGCTGTTCTGGTCGTTCCCGCTGCTGCTGGCCGGCCACGCGGGCGCGCCGGGCGGCGAGGTATTCCAGATCATCGGCGAGGCATGCCTCTACTGGGGTGTCGGTCTGTACGTCTGGAGTGGTGGCATCTACCTGTGGCAGGCGCGGAACATCGTCCGCGCGGTTCCCCTCCGCCGGGCACGATCGGCTGCTGTGGGTCGGTCCGACGGTGTGTAATGTCGCCAGATGGAATTCGTAGTGAGCCACTCGAGAAGGGCGCGTCAGTGAGCGATCAGAACATCCCCGACCAGCTCCGGTACACCGATGAGCACGAGTGGGTGGAGCGGGTGTCGGATACGCGGGTCCGTATCGGCATCACGGAGTACGCGCAGTCGAAGCTCGGCGACATCGTGTTCGTCCAGCTGCCCGACGTCGGGGGCGAGACGGAGTCGGGTGAGCCGTTCGGCGAGGTCGAGTCGCCGAAGAGCGTCTCCGACCTGTACGCGCCGCTCAGCGGCAAGGTCGTCGAGGTGAACACCGCGCTCGAGACGTCCCCCGAGCTGGTCAACTCCGATCCGTACGGGGAGGGGTGGATCGTCGTTCTCGAGATCGCCGATGTCGAGGACCTGGAGGCCCAGCTCGAGCAGACGCTGGACTCCGACGGCTACGCGAAGATCACGGAGAGCTGAGCGGATCGCCGACGCCCCCGGGCCCCGCGGGCGACGACTCCGACATAGAATCAACTGCACCGTACGGTGAGCCCGCTTACGGGCTCGGACGAGGAGAGACGAACGTGACCGAGAACAAGAACATGCCCGAGGCGACCGCCGAGACCACCTCCGTGTTCCGTGCCGAACTCCTCAACGAGTCCGATCAGCAGTCGGCCCAGTCCGATTCCGCGGTGACGGGTGTCGAGGGACTCCCCGAGGGGCAGGCCCTGCTCGTGGTCAAGCGCGGCCCCAACGCGGGTTCGCGGTTCCTTCTCGACCAGAGCACCACCTCCGCCGGTCGGCATCCGGACAGCGACATCTTCCTCGATGACGTGACCGTGAGCCGTCGGCATGCCGAGTTCCGCAGCGAGGGCGAGACCTTCACCGTCGTCGACGTGGGCTCGCTCAACGGCACCTACGTCAACCGTGAGCCCGTCGACTCCGCGTCGCTGTCCAACGGTGACGAGGTCCAGATCGGCAAGTTCCGCCTCGTGTTCCTGACTGGTACGCCCGGGCAGTGACCGCCGCCGGACAGGGCGCTCCGAAAGAGGAGGATTTCCTCTCCATCGGAGGCGTCATCGCACTTCTGAGTCCGGAGTTCCCGGACCTCACGGTGTCGAAGGTCCGGTTCCTCGAGAACGAGGGGCTGGTCACCCCTGAGCGCACGGCGAGCGGTTACCGACGCTTCAGCGTCGAGGACCGGGAGCGCCTGCGGTATGTCCTGACCGCCCAGCGCGACCGGTACCTGCCGCTGAAGGTGATCCGCCAGGAGCTCGACGCCCTCGACGCGGCGATCGCCGACGGGTCGACCACGGCGCTGCGGCCGCGGCCCGGGGCCGACGGCGTGCCCGGGTCGGCGCCGGACGACTTCCGCAGCGACACGGTCAAGCGTCTCACCCGGGAGAACGTCATCGAACAGTCCGGCGTCGACGCCGGGCTCGTGGACGCTCTCGTCGACGCCGGCCTGATCGTCGCGGGAGCCGGTGGGTTCTACGATCCCGAGGCGGTCCTCATCGCCCGCACCGCGCACGATCTCGCCGCGCACGGGGTGGATGTGCGTCACCTGCGGGGCTTCCGGACCGCGGCCGATCGTCAGACCGGGCTGATCACCCAGATCGCCGGCCCGATCGCCCGTCAGGGGGACGCGGACGCCCGCGATCGGGCCGCCGAGCTGGCGCGGGAGATCGCCGCGCTGTCGGTGTCGTTGCACTCGACCCTGGTGACTGTGGCCGTGAGGCACGCACTGGAGCCCTGAGGGCCCCGCGTCCGCTCGCGAGGAACCGGATCACGGCTACGCTGGTGACGTGGGAGAGGCGGAGAACATGGGGAAGAACATGCGAGAGGTCGACGTCGTCGGTATCCGTTTCGAGGAGCCGGAGTACGCGCCCGTATTGATCCTGCACGAGAAGGACGGTGGGCGGTACGTGCCGATCTGGATCGGCGCGTCCGAAGCTGCGGCTATCAGTCTCCAGCAGCAGGGGGTCCAGCCGAGCAGGCCGTTGACCCACGACCTGGTGGCAACCCTCCTCGAGACGTTCTCCCACCCTCTGGAGAAGGTGGAGATCATCGGGGTGTCCGAGGGGACGTTCTTCGCGGAGCTGGTGTTCGCGGACACTCGTGTGTCGGCGCGCCCGTCCGACGCGGTCGCGGTCGCGCTCCGCACGGCCTCGCCCGTCCTGGTCAGTCCCGAGGTGCTCGACGAGGTCGGCATCTCGCTCGTCGAGCAGGGCGAGGAGGAGGTCGAGGCCTTCCGTGAGTTCCTGGACCAGGTGAGCCCGGATGACTTCCTCGGAGGCGGCGGGCCGGCTGAGAATCCCGGCGGATCCACCTCCTGAGCAGCGGTTTCGGCGTTCCCTCCAGTCACTGCTGCACCAACTCGCAGGTGACGGGCGAGCCTAAAGTTCAACTTGAGGTTGAGGTTTACCGCGTGTCCTATTGATAGTGGACCGCGGCGGGCATAGCGTTGCCCCCAGTGAACTACACCGATGGTGTTCACGCGTCCAGGATCCGGGTCTCGTCCCGGTACCGTGCCGCCCCGAACGTGGCGGCACCCGCAGCTTGAGGGAGCAATCGTGGCCGACCACACCCGGGTCTCGGAGCCGTCCGACGCCGTCCCGAACACGCCGAGCCTCTTCGGTGACGCCGTCGAGGGGACGCAGGCGTCCTTCGACGAGGTGCAGCCCGGACTGTTCCCCGACGACGGGATCCCGGACGGCACCAGCGGGTACCGGGTGCCCATCGCGTGCCAGATCGCCGGTATCACCTACCGTCAGCTCGACTACTGGGCTCGCACCGACCTCGTCGTGCCGTCGATCAGGAACGCCGCCGGATCGGGTAGCCAGCGCCTCTACTCGTTCAAGGACATCCTGGTCCTCAAGATCGTCAAGCAGCTGCTGGACACCGGGATCTCCCTGCAGAACATCCGCAAGGCCGTCGATCAGATCCGGTCGCGGGGTGTGGAGGACCTGGCCACCATCACCCTGTTCTCCGACGGCCGGACCGTCTTCGAGTGCACGTCCAAGGAGGAGGTCTTCGACCTGCTCCAGGGCGGCCAGGGGGTGTTCGGCATCGGGATCGGCGGCGCGATGCGCGAACTCGCCGGCTCCATCTCCGAGTTCCCCGCGGAGACTGTGTCCGAGGACGACATCGTCGCGCCCGTGGAGGACGAGCTCGCCGCGCGCCGCCGGGCCCGCGCCTCGCGCCGTACCGGCTGATCGGCCGTCGTCGTCTAGACTCGGCGGTGCGTTCACGCGTCCCACGGGAGAGCTCCGCGGCCATTGCCGCGGGCGCCGAAGGAGCAACTCCTCTCCGAGAATCTCTCAGGCACCCGGACCGTGCGGTCGTCGAACGCCTCTGGAGAGCGGTGGAACAGACCACCCGCCCACGGGGAAAGCGGGGGTCCGGCGAAAGGGCCCCGCGAATCTCTCAGGCGCCGGCACCCGTCCGGCAGGGGACAGAGCGGAGAGGGAGCACCGGCCCGCAGGCCGCCTGTCCGGGCGGCCCCGCCACCTGAGGAGCACCTGTGACGACGACCCCCCACACCGCCCGGACCGGAGGCGAGTTCGTCGCCCGCCATCTGGGCCCCGATGCCGACGGACTCGCGCGGATCCTTGACACCATCGGCGTCGGCTCCCTGGACGAGCTCGCCGAGCGTGCCGTCCCCTCGGTCATCCTCGACGAGGTCGGCTCCGACGGACGGGCCGCCGGCATCGACGCGCTCCCGGAGCCGCTGTCGGAGGCCGATACCCTCGCGGCGCTGCGGGCGCTGGCCGACCGCAACAGCGTCGCGGTGTCCATGATCGGGCAGGGGTACTACGACACCCTCACGCCGCCGGTGCTGATCCGCAACATCATCGCGAGCCCGGCCTGGTACACCGGCTATACCCCGTACCAGCCGGAGATCAGCCAGGGGCGTCTCGAGGCGCTGCTGAACTTCCAGACGATGGTCTCGGACCTGACCGGCATGGACATGGCCAACGCCTCCATGCTCGACGAGGGGACCGCCGCGGCCGAGGCCATGACGATGCTGCGACGGGCCAACCGCTCGTCCAAGAGCCCCCGCTTCGCCGTCGACGCCGACATCTTCCCCCAGACAGCGGCGATTCTCGCCACCCGCGCCGAGCCCCTCGGCATCGAGCTGGTCACCGCGAATCTCGTCGACGACGGACTCCCGGAGGGCGAGTTCTTCGGCGCCCTGGTGCAGACCCCCGGCGCCTCCGGCCGCGTCGCCGACGTGGCGCCGCTCATCGAGCAGTGCCACGAGCGCGGCGTCATGGTCGCCGCGGGCGTCGACCTGCTGGCCGCGACGCTCCACACGCCGGCGGGGGAGAAGGGCGCGGCTGCGTGCTTCGGCACCACCCAGCGGTTCGGCGTCCCGATGGGCTTCGGCGGACCCCACGCCGGATTCCTGGCGTGTCGCTCCGCGCACGCGCGGAACCTTCCCGGCCGGCTGGTCGGCGTCTCCACGGACGAGGACGGACGTGTCGCCTACCGGCTGGCCCTGCAGACGAGGGAGCAGCACATCCGTCGCGAGAAGGCCACGTCCAACATCTGCACCGCGCAGGTCCTGCTCGCCGTCCTCGCCGCGATGTACGCCTCCTACCACGGCGCGGAGGGGCTCACGGCCATCGCCCGGCGCGTCCACGCCCACGCGGCCGCGCTGGCCGACGGTCTCCGTGCCGCCGGGGTGGAGGTGCTGCACGACGCGTTCTTCGACACCGTCCGGGCGCGCGTGCCGGGCCGCGCCGACGAGGTGCTGACCGCCGCCGCCGCGCGCGGCGTGAACCTGTGGAAGGTCGACGACGACACGGTGTCCGTGTCGTGTGACGAGGCCACCACCGCCGAGCACGTGGGGATCGTCCTGGAGGCGTTCGGTGCCAGCGGAGCCCCCGCCGAGATCACGGTCGACCCGGCCCACGGCGACCGCACGAGCGAGTTCCTGCAGCACGAGGCGTTCGTCCGCTACCGCACCGAGACGGCCATGCTGCGGTACCTCAGGGCGTTGTCCGACAAGGACATGGCGCTGGACCGGACCATGATCCCGCTCGGCTCCTGCACCATGAAGCTCAACGCCACCACCGAGATGGAACCGATCACGTGGCCGGAGTTCAACCGGCTCCACCCGTTCGCCCCGGCCGACCAGACCGCCGGGATCCGCGAGCTGATCGGGGACGTCGAGCAGTGGCTGGTCGACATCACCGGCTACGCCGCCGTCAGCCTCCAGCCCAACGCCGGCAGCCAGGGCGAGTACGCGGGCCTGCTGGCCATCCGCGAGTACCACCGCTCCCGCGGGGCCGACGACCGGACGGTCTGCCTCATCCCGTCCTCGGCGCACGGGACGAACGCCGCGTCGGCCGTGATGGCGGGCATGAAGGTGGTCGTGGTTGCCTGCCGCGAGAACGGCGACGTGGACATCGACGATCTGCGGGCCAGGGTCGACAAGCACGGCTCCGAGCTCGCGGCCATCATGATCACCTACCCGTCGACCCACGGCGTGTACGAGCACGACATCGAGGACATCTGCGCGATCGTCCACGACGCGGGCGGCCAGGTCTACATCGACGGCGCGAACCTCAACGCGCTCGTGGGTGTCGCGCGCCCGGGCCGGTTCGGTGGCGACGTGAGCCACCTGAACCTGCACAAGACGTTCTGCATCCCGCACGGCGGCGGTGGACCCGGCGTCGGGCCGGTCGCGGTGGCCGAGCACCTGCGCGAATTCCTGCCCGGGCACCCCCACGAGGGCGGGCTCGGCTCGGGCGGCGCGGTCTCCGCGGCGGCGTTCGGCTCCGCGTCGATCCTGCCGATCACCTGGGCCTACATCCGGATGATGGGCGCCGACGGCCTGCGCAGCGCCACGCTGACCGCAATCGCGAGCGCCAACTACCTGGCCCGACGCATCGGCGAGCACTTCCCGGTCCTGTACTCCGGCGAGGGGGGCTGGGTCGCGCACGAGTGCATCCTCGACCTGCGCCCGCTCATCGACTCGGTCGGCATCTCGATCGACGACGTGGCCAAGAGGCTGGCCGACTACGGGTTCCACGCGCCCACCATGAGCTTCCCGGTGCCCAACACCCTGATGGTGGAGCCCACGGAGAGCGAGGACCTGGCCGAGCTCGACGCGTTCTGCGAGGCGATGGCGGCCATCCGCGCGGAGATCGACCGCGTCGCCGCCGGCGAGTGGACCGTGGAGGACAACCCGCTGCGCGGGGCCCCCCACACGGCCGAGAGCGTCTCCGCCGACGAGTGGGACCACGCGTACCCGCGAAGTGTCGCCGGCTACCCCCTCGGACCGGCCTGGCGGCCGAAGGTCTGGCCCGCAGTCCGCCGGATCGACGGCGCGTACGGAGACAGGAACCTGGTCTGCTCGTGCCCGCCCCTCGAGGCGTTCGCGCAGGACTGAGCCACCACCGGGGCGGGGCCGCGTTCGGGGTCCGGGAGTGTCGTACCCGTATGGCACCGTGCGGGCATGACCACGACCGGACCCCGCCTCGCGCCCGAACTACCCGCGGACTGTCTCGACTGGTGCCGCGCCCAGCCGCCCGCTCTGCTCGTGGCGGACGAGTACGTGGAGATCGACCTCGACCGTTGGAACCTCCGGCTCGCGGAGAAGGGAATCGACCTCCGTCTCGTCGCGGGCGGGCCCGACGGCGGGATCGTGCAGTCCGGGTCGGGGTACCTGCGCAGGAGTGATCTGTGGGCGGCGGGCCGCCGAGCCCGCGGCAGCCTGGAGGAATCCGTGGTCGCGCTCTACATGTGCGCGGCATGGCTGTCCGCCCACCCGCTGCGGTCTGGCGTGCGGCGGGGGCTACCCGACTTCCGCGTCCCCGCCCGGGACCGTGCCGGGTGGCGTTCGGTGTCACCCCACGGTTATCCCCTGGTGCTGCACGAGGTCGTGGAGTGGCTCGACGCGCCGGTGGAGGCCATGAACCTGCTGCGCCACGGCGCGCCCGCGGGCGCCGGCCGCGGTGTCCCGGACCTGGGGTACCCGTTGGCCTCGCTCTACCTGTCCTCGTTGGGCATGGCGTGGTCCGCGCAGAGCATCGTGCCGGTCGACCCCGCGGGGATCGGGACCCTCGTGCACGCCGGGTGGACCGAGATCGAGTCCTCCGCCAGGCTGACGCCCCGGCGCTACCAGCGCTACCTTGACGTGGTCGCCACGTGGGCGCGTGAGGCCGCGGTCGATCCGCTGGTGGTGGAGATGTGGCTGGTCCACGACTGGAACGAACGGCGCGCCCGGGTGTCGTCCCGCGGATCGTCCACCCGGACGCCCCCGGGAAGTCGCCCGCGGTGAGCCCCGGACCGGTTAGGGTCCGCGCATGGAACCACGCACAGGCTCAGTGGACGTCCCGGTCGGCGCGCTCGACGTGCTCGTCTGGGAGGGGGATGGCGGGGCACCGGCCGTGGAGCCGACGCGCACGGTGCTGGCGCTGCACGGTTTCCCCGAATCGGCGTGGGAGTGGGTGGGCGTCGCGGAGAGTCTCGCCCGGCAGGGTGTCCGGGTGCTCGCCCCGATGCAACGCGGGTACTCACCCGGTGCCCGGCCGGACGGCGTCGAGGCGTACGCCATCGAGCACCTGGCCGACGACGCGCTCGCGGTGATGGACCGATTCGGACTGGAGCGCGCACACGTACTCGGGCACGACTGGGGCGCGTGCGTCGCGTGGTGGCTCGCCGCCCACCACCCGAGCCGGGTCGCGAGCCTCACGGCCATCTCCGTACCGCATCTCGGGGCGTTCGGCGACGCGATCGCGTCCGATCCCGACCAGCAGGCGCGGTCAGCCTACTTCGGCCTATTCCGGCAGGAGGGCAAGGCCGAGGAAGTGCTGCTCGAGGACGGGGCCCGCCGCCTGCGCGCCATGTTCGACGGGCAGGTCCCAGACGACCTCGTGGGTCGGCATCTCGAGGTGCTCGGGGACCGGCCCGCGCTGACGGGCGCGCTCAACTGGTACCGCGCGATGAGACGGTACGAGCTGCCCGACGTCTCCGTCCCCACCACCTATCTGTGGGGCGGTCAGGATCCGGCGATCGCGCGGAGCGGGGCCGAGGCGACGGCGGCCCGGATGACGGGGGAGTACCGGTTCGTCCCGCTCACCGACCGGGGCCACTGGCTGCCCGAGGAGGACCCCGAGCTGGTCGCGCGCGAGGTCCTGGAACGGCTCGGCTGACCGCCGCCCGCCCGGCTCACTCCTGCCGGAGTTCGCGCTTGAGCAACTTGCCGGACTGGTTGCGGGGCAACTCGTCGACGAACACGACGCGCTTGGGCACCTTGAACGGCGCCAGGTACTCGCGCGTGCCCGCGATGATCTCGTCCTCGGAGGCCTCCGCGCCGTCCTTGAGGACCACGACGGCGGTCACCGCTTCGATCCACTTCGGATCGCGCGTGCCGATGACCGCGACCTCCGCGACCCGCTCGTCCTGGTACACGGCGTCCTCCACCTCGCGGGAGGCCACCAGGACACCGCCGGTGTTGATGACGTCCTTGATGCGGTCGACGACCTCGATGTACCCCTCCGCGTCTCGCACGACGAGGTCCCCGGAGTGGAACCACCCGTCACGGAACGCCTCGCGGGTGGCGTCGGGCTTGTTCCAGTAGCCCGTGCACAGCTGCGGGGAGCGGTAGACTACCTCGCCCCGCTCGCCGTCGGCGACTTCGAGTCCCGATTCGTCGACCACCCGGGCCTCGACGAAGAAGACCGGTCGACCCGCGCTGGCCGGTCTGTCGTCGTGCTCCTCGGGGCGCAGGACACAGGCGAGCGGGCCGATCTCGGACTGGCCGAAACAGTTGTAGAACCCCAGCTCCGGGTACCTGGCCCGGAGGCGCTGCAGAACGGTCACGGGCATGATCGAGGCGCCGTACTGGGCCTTGCGGAGGCTCGACAGATCGCGACGCTCGAGGTCCGGGTGGGAAGCGAGGGGGACCCAGACGGTGGGTGCGAGGAACAGGGAGCCGATCCCGTCCTCTTCGATGCGGCGCAGGATCTCGGGGGCGTCCGGGGCGGCCATCAGGTGCACGGTCGCGCCCAGCGACAGGTACGGCATCGCGAACACGTGCATCGCCGCGGAGTGGTAGAGCGGCATGGTCACCAGCGGCTCGTCATCGGCGGCCAGATCGAGCGACAGGATGCAGCTGAGGTATTCGTGGACCAGTGCGGAGTGGGTCATCATCGCGCCCTTGGGTCGCGAGGTGGTGCCCGAGGTGTAGAGCAGTTGGGCGAGGTCGCCGCCGGAGGCGGGCGAGTCGACGGGCGTGACGTCTCCGGTCTCGAGTGCCGTGCCCAGCACGGTGCCGTCGGGTGCCTCGCCGGCGGAGGGTTGCAGCGCGAGGGACGTCAGGGCGGACAGGTCGTCCAGGATCGCCTCGAGAGTGGGCGCCTGGGCGGGATCGACCAGGACGAGCGAGGCCCCCGAGTCGGTGAGCAGATACTCGAGCTCGCCCCCCGTGAGGGCGTAGTTCACGGGGACGTGGATGTAGCCCGCCCGCGAGGTCGCGAGGAAGGCGATGAGGTAGGCGTCCGAGTTGACGCCGTATGCCGCGATGCGGGCGCCGTCCTCGAGACCGTGTCCGGCGAGCAGGGCGGCGACGCGGTCGACGGCGGCGTCGAGAGCCGCGTATGTCCAGCGACGGTCCGCGAAGGTCAGGGCGATGCGGTCGGGGAACCGGGACGCCGATCGGCGCAGGCTGGCGTCAACGGTGCCGGAGGCGGCGGTCGAGGGGGAGTCTGTCATGGCCCGACCCTATAGCGGCGTGCGCCGGCCGGGTCGGAAAGTCAGTCGTCCGAGCGGATCAGCTCCAGGACGGCCGGCGGGATGGCGCCGTCGGCCTCGCGCGGCGTCCACTGCTCGCTGGGGACCCACTGGGAGCCGCAGCCCCGGCACGCGAACAGGGGCTCGCCGCGGCGCTCGACGGGCGTGCGGTTCCAGTTGCACAGGTCGCGGCAGGACCGTACCCGCAGGGCGGCGAGGTCGGGGTCGGCGCGGCGCCGCGCGAGGGAGCGGAGGGAGGCTAGTCCAGACATGTCACCGCTCACGATAGTCCGGCGGGGGCGGCGGGGTCCGCGTCGCGGGGGTCGGCAGGGGTGGCCCCGCGCGTCGGTAGCCTGGGCGGATCATCGGGGAACGGAGCAGACGGATGAGTGCGTGCCCGTGTGGCAGTGGGGTCGATCTCGGGGCGTGTTGCGGCCCGCTCGTGGAGGACGGGGTGCCCGCGCGAACGGCGGAGGAGCTGATGCGCTCGCGCTACACGGCGTTCGCGCTCGAGCGGACGGACCACCTCTGGCGCACGTGGCATCCGCGGACGCGTCCGCGGTCGTGGAGGCGTCGGGGGTGGAGTGGACCGGACTCACCGTCCTGGAGGTGGTCGCCGGGGGTGAGGGTGACGACGACGGGATGGTCGAGTTCGAGGCCCGGCACGTCGAGCTCGGCGACCGGGGTGTGATGCGTGAGCGTTCCCTGTTCGAGCGCAGGGGAGGGCGGTGGACGTACGTCGCCGCGGACCCGGCGGGGGCGCGCCCGGCGGGTGACTAGGACGGCGTCGGATCGGCGGGCTGTCGCGTCACCGTGATCGATCCGATCGTGGACGGGCTCGTCAGCTCGATGCGGCCTACCCGGGCACCACGGGGGACGGTCCACGCCACCATGCCGTTGATCTCCCGCCCGGGGGTCGTCAACACCGACGGGACGAGCGGGTCGGGCACCGTGCCGGAGGGGTCGGTGATCCGCTCGAACGGCCTGCCCGACGGGTCATAGGCGGTGAGGTCCTCGGGGCCGATCTCGGGTTGGCCGGCGGACTGGACCGCGCGCACGTCCACCACGAGGACTGGGTCCGGGTACGAGTAGGACTGCACGAATCGCAGGTTCGACACGGTGACGGTGGCGTCCCAGTTCTCGGCCGACACCGGGAACGGCCGGTCGAACTGCTGGGAGGTGGGCAGCGGCCCGCTCGGTGCGGCGGCTGGGGCGGGCACCCCGCGTCGTTCGTCGTCTCCGAAGAGCGAACAGGCACTGGTCAGCATGGTCGCGGCGGTGACCACGGCGACGAGGGCGGCGCGACGCATCGGCACTCCTGTTGCGGGATCGGGTACCGGGCCCTTCCCGGCGGTGCCGATCCTACGTCTCACCGGCGCCGGGATCGTCGGAGGCGCGCAGGTCGCGGGAGTTGCCGCCGGCGACGCGTCGCGCGAGATCGGGGTAGACGTCGTCGAGTTCGGCGGTGATCTCGGCCAGGTGGATCTTGAAGTTGACGGGGACGAAGACCCTGTCGACGAACTCCGACTCGGCCGTGATGGTCGAGCCGTCGAACACGTAGCGGCACCACAGTGAGTCCCGGTTGAGGATCGCCACCTCGGTCTCGGCCGCCGCGGCGTCCTGCACCCCGGTCACCAGCGGACTGCGGAACACGATGAGGGGGAGGGAGCGGTGTGCGCGCACGAAGAGCAGGACACAGCCCGCGGGAACGGTGAACACGTCGTGCTCGTCGGGGTGCATGCGTCTGCGGTAGACCTCGGCGAGCGCCGCTCCCACCGCCCTGGTCGCCTGGTCGGGGTCGGTGATGGGTCGCGGGCGGAAGTCGTCCGCGTCGCCGCTCGCGTCCGGTTCCGTGGGACCGCCGGGGTGGGCCGCGGCCGCGTCCGCGGGATCCGGGCCGAACGCCGTACCCGGGGCGTCCGGTTCGTCGACTCCGGCCACGTCGTGGAGGAAGACCGGATGTCGGATGCCGAAGACCTGCTCGAGCGTGCCGGCGACGAGGTGGGCGAGTTCGGTGGCCCGATCCGTCGGCAGGGCGACCTGGGGGCCGGGGGCCGGCGCCGCCGTCGCTCCGGCGTCCCCGGCTCGCCAGCCGAGCGCGGCCAGTTGTGCGAGTTGCGCCGGTCGCAGCGGGGCGGGGGCGTCGTCCGATCCGCCCCCTGAGACCTCGGCCTCGAGTCGCCGCTGCCCCACCGCGGTGAAGCGGATGAACGGCGTGAGGGGCGAGGGCGCGCCGAGGACGGGCACCGCCAGGTCGAAGGTGGCGCCGGGGATCAGATCGCGCAGGAGATCTGCCAGGCGGGAGGCGAACCGGTCCCACCCGGCAGCGATCGACGCGTCCACGTCGAACTCGAATGCCGGCATGCTTGGCAGTCAACCATCGAGGCAGCGCGCCCGTCAGCGGTTCGGGTGGTGTCCGGCCCGCAGGGGGCCGCGGATCGTCGGTGCCCGGTCAGGCGTCCTCGCGCGCGTGCCCCGCCTGGTGGTCCGCCCAGTACTCGTCGGACCCGTCGAAGCCCACCCGGATGCCGCCGCGGTGCTCGATGATCTCAGGCTCGATCGGTGAGATCGTGCGTTCCGCCGTCAGGGCCGCGGCGACGTCCGGGAACTCCGACAGGTGGCGCAGCTGGGTCCAGGTGGGAGGGAGGAGCATGGAGTGACCCGCCCGGAAGTCGGCCAGCAGGTCGACCGGACGCGCCCACATGGTGAGGTCGACCTCGGTGGTCTGGTCGTCGGGTTCCTGCCCCACGGGCAACGCGGCGAGGAAGAACCGGGTGTCGTAGCGGCGGGGCTCGACCGACGGGGTGATCCAGTGGTCGAAGGGGCGCAGACGATCCGCGGCGAGGGACAGCTCCTCGCGGGCCAGGAAGGCACTGAACGACAACTCGTGGGCCTCGAGTCCGGTACGCGCCGCGTGGTAGCGCCCCGCGTCGGAGACGGGCGCGCCGTGCCGGTGGTCGGCGAGGAGGACGCCGCACTCCTCGAAGGTCTCGCGGGCGGCGGCGCAGACCAGTCGCCGCGCGCGGGATTCGTCGCAGCCGAGGCGCTCGGCCCACCACGCGGGGGCGGGGCCGGTCCAGGCGAGGTCGGGGTCGTCGTCGGCGGCGTCGACGCCACCCCCGGGGAACACGGTCATCCCGCCGGCGAAGGCCATGCCCTTCACGCGGCGCGCGACGAATACCTCCGGGCCGGAATCGGAGTCGCGGATCACCATCACGGTGGAGGCGTCCTTGACGGGGCGGGCGGTGGTCTGGTCAACCTCGGTCATGAGGTCAGTCTCGCGCGCGGGGCCGCCACGTGGCCCACCGGGGTGGGCGTGCGGACTGCCGCTGCCGGGTCGCGTCGTCGTCAGACCGTGTCCACGGCCCCGCGCGTCGCCGGGAGGACGCCGTACAGGACCCGCCGGACGTGCACCTCGAGTTCCCTGCGCCCCTCGCTGGCGGAAGAGCGCTCGACGCCGCACCGCACGATGGTCATGTAGAGGACGTCGAACACGGTCTGGGCGGCGCCGACCATGTCCGCGGGTTGCACGGTGCCGCCCGCGTACCCCGCGAGCACGGCGGCGATGAGCTCGCGCAGCTCGCCGAGGATGCGTTGCGCTTCGGCCCGGTGGGGGCCGGCCTCTCCGAACAACGTCTCCCGGTGGTAGGCGGCGATGTTCTCGGGCTGCCTGTCGAGCGCCACCAGCAGGGGCTCGCACAGGACGACCAGGTCCTCGACCGGGTCCCCGGTCTCGGGAACGGACTCGACCATCGCGCGGAATTCCTCGTTGGCGACCATGCACAGGAGTTCGCCCTTGGACTGGGCGTAGCGGAAGAGCGTCCCCGTCCCGACCTCGGCGCGGTCGGCCACCTGCTGGGTCGTGACGGTCGAGTAGCCGTGCCGGGAGAAGAGTTCGAGGGCGGCGGCGTGGATGCGCCGCTGTTTGTCGGCCTTGTTGAGTTCGCGGCGGCCCGGCTCGCGGGTCTGGCTCACGAGAACCACTCGGTGGGCGGGCCGGCGGTGACCAGCAGCGAGAACACGATCGCCACCACGATCAGGGTGACGAGCAGTGCCACGACGGGGGAGCGCAGCGCGAACGAGAGGACGCGGTCCGCCGGGCCGCCGGGCCTCTCGCCGCCCGGACCGAGCCGCCACGGGCCCTCGAGGAGGCCACGGCGCTCGACCGACCGCTCGAACGGGACCGTCGCGTACGGGATCACCGCCGAGACCAGACCGAGGATTCCGGTGCCGGCGGACCAGCGCTTGTCCGTCCACACCGCCAGGGTCGCCACGACGTAGCACAGGAACACGAAGCCGTGGATGCCGCCGCCCACCGAGGTGGCCCAGTCCTGCCCGAAGCCGTATTTGCCGATCATCCCCAGTATCAGGAGAGTCCAGGTGACCACCTCCGCCAGAGCGAGTCGCTTGTAGAGAACGCGGGGGGTCACAGCAGGCCTCCAGTCATCGGGTGGTGGGGGTTCGTCGGACATCGTACGGTCCCCGGCGCGGTGGGCGGCCCACCGGTCGGTGGCGACTCACCCGTGGAGTGCGAGCGAGGCGAAGCGGACCTCGCCGGCCTCGTCACTGGCGGCGAGATCCACCACACCCTCGATCGCCCAGCCGTGATCGCCCTCGGGGTCGTCGAGCACCTGGCGCACCCGCCACGTCCCCGGCACCACCGTGGAACCCGACTCGCTCACGGTGAACAGCGCCGGGCCCCGCGCGGCGGGTCCGGTCCCGATCTCGTCGTACTCATCCCAGTAGGCGTCGATCTCCGAGTCCCAGTCGGGGTGCTCGGGCACGTCGGCGTCCAGCTCGGCGAGCCGTTCGATGTCGTCGCGGGCGAGCAGCTCGACGCGGCGGAACATCGCGTTGCGCACCATCACCCGGAACGCCCGCGAGTTCGCCGTGACCGGGCGGGCGGCGCCCGCGGTCTCGCCGAAGGCCAGCTCGGCGACCCGCTCGGAGGACACGTCGGGATCGGTGAGCAGTTCCCATTCGTCGAGCAGGCTCGAGTCGACCTGCCGGACCAGTTCGCCCAGCCACTCCACGAGGTCGTCGAATTCCTCGGACCGGCGGTCGGCGGGGACCGTCTGGCGCAGCGCGCGGTAGGCGTCGGTGAGGTAGCGCAGGACGGCGCCCTCGGACCGGCCGAGTCCGTACGCCGAGACCAGGTCGGAGAAGGTCATCCCGCGCTCGACCATCTCGCGGATCACCGACTTGGGGGACGGCTCGATCCCGGCCACCCACGGGTGCCCGGCCCGGTACGCGTCGTAGGCGTCGGCGAGGAGGTCGTCCAGCGGCTTGGGCCAGGAGATGTCCTCGACCAGCTCCATGCGCTCGGAGTACTCGACACCCTCGGCCTTGAGCGCGGCGATCGCCTCGCCGCGTGCCTCACGCTGCTGGGCGTAGAGGATCGGACGCGGGTCGTCGAGCACGGCCTCGATGACGGAGACCAGGTCCAGCTCGGGCGTCGGGGAGTCGGGGTCGAGGACCTCCATCGCCGCGATAGCGAACGGCGCCAGCGGTTGGTTGAGCGCGAAGTCCCGTTGGAGGTCGACCGTCAGCCTCACGTGCCGCCCGTCGTCGTCCGGTTCGGCCAGGCGCTCGACGATCCCGGCGGCCTCCAGCCCTCGGAACAGCTCGATGGCGCGCAGGACGTGGTGGCGCACCCGCGCGCGGGTCTCGTGGGAGGACAGCAACAGGTGCCGCATGTGGCCGTAACAGCTGCCCGGCCGGGAGATGATGTTGAGCAGCATCGAGTTGCTCACCTCGAAGCGGCTGGTCAACTGCTCGGGCCGGGCGCCGACGAGTTTGTCGAACGTGGACCGCGACCAGTTGACGAAGCCCTCCGGGGGCTTCTTCTTGGCGGCCTTGGCCTTCTTCTTGGGGTTCGCGGCGGCCTTCGCGGCGGCCTTGGCGTTCTCGATCTCGTGCTCGGGGGCGAGCACCACGACGAATCCCTCGGTGTCGAAGCCGGCGCGTCCGGCCCGCCCGGCGATCTGGTGGAATTCGCGCGCCTTGAGCACGCGCTGTCGGCGGCCGTCGAATTTGGTCAGGCCGGTGAACAGGACGGTGCGGATGGGGACGTTGATGCCCACGCCGAGGGTGTCGGTCCCGCAGATGACGGTGAGCAGGCCGTCCTGCGCCAGCCGCTCGACCAACCGCCGGTACTTGGGCAGCATCCCGGCGTGGTGGACGCCGATACCGTGAAGCAGGAGTTTGCGCAGTGTCCGGCCGAAGCTGGTGGTGAACCGGAAACCACCGATCTCGTCCGAGATGGCGGCCTTGCGCTCCTTGTCGGCCACGGCGAGCGAGGTCAGCGCCTGGGCCTGCTCGAGTGCAGCAGCCTGGGTGAAGTGGACGATGTAGACGGGGGCCCTGCCGTCGCGAAGCAGCAGCTCGACCGACTCGTGAACGCCGGACAGGGCGTACTCGAACGAGAGCGGGACCGGGCGCTCGGTGCCGCCGATGTACACGCACTGCCGACCGGTGCGCCGGTGCAGGTCCTCCTGCAGCCAGTCCACGTCGCCGAGCGTGGCGGACATGAGCAGGAACTGGGTGTCGGGCAGTTCGATGAGCGGGACCTGCCACGCCCAGCCCCGGTCGGGCTCCGAGTAGTAGTGGAACTCGTCCATCACCACCTGGCCGATCTCGGCGCCCGCCCCCTCGCGCAGCGCGATGTTGGCGACGATCTCGGCGGTCGCGCAGACGATGGGTGCGTCGGCGTTGACGGCGGCGTCGCCGGTGAGCATGCCGACGTTCTCGGCACCGAACACCTCGCACAGCGCGAAGAACTTCTCGCTGACGAGCGCCTTGATGGGCGCGGTGTAGTAACTGCGCTGACCGCGCGCCATCGCGGCGAAGTGGGCGCCGAGGGCGACCAGGGATTTGCCGGACCCGGTGGGGGTGGCGAGCACGACGTGGCTGCCGGCGGCCATCTCGAGGACGGCCTCCTCCTGGGCCGGGTACAGCGTCAGGCCCCGGTCCGCGGCCCAGGCCACGAACGCGTCGAACACCGCCTCCTCGTGGAGGTCGGCGGGGACGTCGTCGAGATCGGTGAGGAGTTGGGGCAGCTGCACCCGGCCGAGCCTAGTCGCCGGCGGGCGTCACCCGTTGTGCTGCGGGTCGTCGCCCTGCCCGCCGTCGCCCGTCTGCTGGGCGAGGAACCGCTCGAACTCCGCACCGATCTCGTCGCCCGACGGCAGTGGCTTGCCGCCCGGGTTGAGGGAGTCGGAACCGAGTCGCGTCTCCATGAACTCGTCGTACTGCTTCTCCATGAGCTCGACGGCGGTGAGGATCTCGGGGCTCTGCGCGATCTGCGCGTTGACCTGGTCGGTGAACTCTTCGGCGGCCTTCTCCAGTTCGGCGGTCGGCAGCTCGAGGTCCGCGATCCGCGCGATGCTGCCCACCAGGTGGAGCACCGCCGCCGGGTAGGCGGTCTGCGACAGGTACTGCGGCACGTGCACGGTGAAGCCCGCGGAGGGGATCCCGTGTTCGGCCATCCGCAGCTCGAGCAGGGAGGTCACGTTGCCGGGCACCGAGAACTCGCCGGGCCAGGCGGAGAACCCCTTGATGAGGTCCACGTCGCTGGCGTGGGCGCTCGAGTTGGTGGGCCGGGTGTGGGGGACGCCGAGGGGCATCGCTCCCAGTCCGATCGACATCCGGACCCCGAAGGACCCGGCGAGGTCGATCACGGACTCGGTGAAGCCGTCCCACTTGAGATCCGGCTCGAGTCCGGACAGGAGCAGGAAGGACGTCCCGTCGGAGGCCTTGACCGCGTGCATCTGGATGGTCGGCTCGTTGTAGTCCGCGAAGCGGTCGAACGAGTACTTGAGATGCGGGCGGCGCGAGCGGTAGTCCACGAGCTCGTCGACGTCGAACTCGACGATCAGCTGGGAGTCCAGGCTCTCGCGGAGATGCTCGGACACGCCCTGGATCGCCTGTCCGGCATCGGAGAAGCCCTCCAGTCCGTGCACGAGGACCGGCCCGCGGCCGTCCTCGGAACGCAGGTCGGGAACGGGTTCGATCAGTCGGTACAGATCGCTGTGCCTGGCCATGTCGACTCCTCTCGTCACCACACCCCGTCCGTCGGTGGCGGGGCTCGCCCGGTCGTCCATCCGGGACGGGGGGTTCACCACTGTCACAACGTCACCACGCTCGAGATGATTCCCGCCCGATCCCCACAGGCCCCGGCTCCCTCCACAGGCGGCCGTCGGTCCGGCCTTCCGGGGCGGGGGACGGCCGCCGGGGTGGCCGATGGTGGGTCCGGTGCACGGCACCCGCGGACCGCGTCGCGACGGGGCGTGGACGCGCGAGACGAACGGGTGGCGAACGATGACGACGGGCGAGCTGAAGGACGAGGGCGGCACGGACGGGCGGGCGACGGTGGTGATCACCTCGCCGGAGGAGCTGATCGCCTCGATACCTGCGATGCTCGGCTTCCCGCCGGGGCCGGGGTCGGTGGTGATCCTGTGCGGTCGCACCGCGGACGGTGGACAGGGGCCGGTGGTGCGGATGGACGTCGACGGCCTGCTGGACGACGGCCGTGGGTTCCCCGGGGACGACGACCTCCTCGACGAGCCCGACGGCCTCGACGACCTCGACGATCTGTTCGACGACGACCCGCTGGACGACCTCACCGGCGACGCGTGCGGATCCGGAGTCGTCGCGATCGGTCGTGCCCGTCCGGCGATCGACCCCGATCCGGCGCGGGGGCTGGCGCGGTTCTGCGCGCGGGAGGGCATCGACTCGGTGCACCTGGTGGTGGTCCACGAGGACTGCGCGGACGGGTATCTGGCGGGGCTGCGGGCGGAGGACGCCGCGTCGGCGTTCGAGTACTGGCTGGGCGAGGCGGGCACGGGGGTGGAGGCGGCCTACGGGGTCGGTGGGTTCGCCGAGGGGGCGCCGTGGGTGGATCTGTTCGGGATGGCCCGGGGCGTGCAGATCGATCCGGACACGACGCAGATCGCCGCGGTGCACGCGTACGACGGCCGCGTCCGGGCCGGCTCGAGGGAGGAGATCGACCGCCTGTATCTCGTCCGTGACCCCGACGCGTGCGACGAGGGCCACCCGGGTGACGGCGACGTGGGCGGTGCGGGAGAGGCGGATGCGCACGGCCGGGGCGGCGCGCCCGCACGGGGACGCGACCAACGCGCGGAGCGGGCGCGCGCGGTCGCGGAGGCGGTGGAGCGCCATGACGACGCCGCGCGTCGGCTCGGGGTGGGGGAGGAGGTCGACGACGACGAGCTGGCCGACATCGGGCGGGACCTGCTGGTGATCGCGGTCCGTGACGAGATCTACCGGCGTCTCGCGATGCGGGGGCTGGGCGATCGCGACGGTCGGCGGCTGGTGTGGTGGGCGGTCGCGCGTCGTCGGCCGGCGCGCGAACGCTCGGTGGCGTTGCTGCTGTTGGGTGCGGCGTCGTACTTCGCGGGCAGCGGGGTGCACGCGTGGTCGGCGTTGTCGGCCGCCGTCGACGCCGATCCGGGGAACAACCTGGCCCGGCTACTGCTGCAGGGACTGCACCACGGGATGTCGCCGGAGCGGCTCAGGAGGGTGGCGGCGACCGCCTGAGCCGCCCGTCAGCGGGGGGCCGAGTGGGCCCGGTCGCCGAGCGCTCCGGTGAACGCCCAGGCGTCCTCGACCACCGTGCGCAGGTCCGTCCGGGTGGGATTCCAACCGAGCTCGGCGATCGCCCGGGTGCTCGAGGCCACGAGGACCGCGGGGTCACCGGCGCGCCTGGGGGAGACGACATCCGGGATCGGGTGCCCGGTGACCTCGCGGCACACGTCGATCACCTCGCGGACGGAGAAGCCCTCGCCGCTGCCGAGATTGAGCACACGGTGGACCCCCGGCGCGTTGGACTGCAGGGCCAGCAGGTGGGCGTCCGCGAGATCCGCGACGTGGATGTAGTCGCGGATGCAGGTGCCGTCGGGGGTGGGCCAGTCGTCGCCGAAGACCTTGATGTGGTCCCGGTGGCCCAGTGCGACCTGGAGCACCAGCGGGATGAGGTGGGTCTCCACGACCCGGTTCTCACCCGCGCCGTGGTAGGCGCCGGCGACGTTGAAGTAGCGCAGGCTGGTCGCGGCGAGTCCGTGTGCGACCGCGTACGAGGTGATGGCGTGGTCGATCGCCAGCTTGGTGGCCCCGTAGGTGTTGGTCGGCCGGGTGGGCATGTCCTCGGTGATGGGCACCTGCTCGGGCTCGCCGTAGGTGGCCGCGGTCGAGGAGAACACGAGGTTCCCGACCCCGGCCGCTCGCATGCCGTCCAGCAGGGCCAGGGACGTGACCACGTTGCCCTGCCAGTACTCCTCGGGCTTCTCGACGGACTCGCCGACCAGCGAGCGCGCGGCGAAGTGCAGCACGCCGTCGAAGGACGAGTCGAGGACCTCGGCTGCGCGCGCGGCGACGTCGCCCTCGAGGAAGGTCGCCCCCTCGGGGACGCCGTCCCGGTTGCCGGTGGACAGGTCGTCGAGGATCACCACCTCGTGCCCGCGCTCGATCAGGACGGTGGCGCACACGCCACCGACGTACCCGGCCCCGCCGGTGACCAGGAGCTTCACGACAGGATCTCGACCTGGATGGCGTGGGCGTGGTCGCCGTCGAGCTCGACCGTGCGGCCGTCCCCGGAGTCGAGTTCGACGAGGTGACCGCGACGGGTCGCGGTGACCGTCTTGAGCGGTTCCACGCCGGCCGCGCGGAACTCCGAGATCAGGTCCGTGTCGATCTGCACGTTCTCGCCGATCGCCCGGATGCGCACGGTGTGCGGTGTGTCGGTGGGCAGCGCGGAGAGCCGGATGTGGTCGCCGTGGTCGAGAGCCGACTCGGCGTAGCCGATGCGGTCCAGCCCCGGGATCGGATTGCCGTAGGGCGACGTCCGGGGGTCGTCGAGCACCTCGATGAGGCGCCGTTCGACGTCGTCGCTCATGACGTGCTCCCACCGGCACGCCTCGGCGTGGACCTTCTCGAGCTCGAGCCCGATCACGTCCACCAGGAGCCGCTCGGCCAGGCGGTGCTTGCGCATCACGTCCACCGCGAGCTCACGCCCGGTGGCGGTGAGCTGGAGGTGCCGGTCGGGTGCGACGAGCACCAGCCCGTCGCGCTCCATCCGGGCCACCGTCTGGCTCACGGTCGGCCCGCTCTGCTCGAGGCGCTCCGCGATCCGCGCCCGCAGCGGGATCACGCCCTCCTCCTCGAGCTCGTAGATGGTGCGGAGGTACATCTCGGTGGTGTCCACCAGGTCCTTCACGCTGCAGTCCTCCACGTCCGGATTCGTATCGACCTCCCGGTGGGTGACGACACCGACCGGGTTCTCACACCGAGACTACCGCCGGGCCACCGACCGGGGTGGGGAGCCGACGTTCATCGGCCGCCCCCGTCGTCGCCGCGTAGATTCGTGAGGTGATGTACCCCACGGATCTGGCGGGGTGCGCGGGGCCGGGAGAGACCCGGTCCGACAGGAGGGCGGTGGCCATGGCCGGGATCGCGGACGGCGTCGAGGCGAAGGTGGTGTGGAGCCCGTCGCTGCTCGAGTACCGACACTCCGCCGATCACCCCATGAGTCCGAAGCGCCTCGATCTGACCATGTCGCTGGCCACCGAACTCGGCGTGCTGCAGGGGGTGGAGCTGATCGATCCCGGGACGGCCCGGGACGACGAACTGCTGCGGGTGCACACCTCGCGCTACATCGACGCCGTGAAGGCGGCCGGTGACCTGCCGCCGGGGGAGCACGTGGGGATGAGCCACGGGCTGGGTACGGCCGACAACCCGACGTTCCCGGCGATGCATGAGGCGAGCGCGGCGGTCGCCGGTGGCACTCTCGCGGCCGCCCGCGCGGT
The DNA here is from genome assembly GCF_003096075.1 of Dietzia lutea. NCBI lineage: Bacteria > Bacillati > Actinomycetota > Actinomycetes > Mycobacteriales > Dietziaceae > Dietzia > Dietzia lutea. Next base: position 1,654,581 of record NZ_CP015449.1, read on the forward strand.
GACCGGCGGCGCCGCGACGCGCGCTGTCTCCGTCGCGGGCGGCATGCATCACGCGATGCCCGCGGCCGCCGCCGGATTCTGCGTGTACAACGACGCCGCCGTGGCGATCAGCTGGCTGCTGGACAACGGGTTCGACCGCATCGCCTACGTCGACATCGACGTCCACCACGGCGACGGCGTCCAGACCGCCTTCTACGAGGACCCCCGCGTGCTCACGGTCTCACTGCACCAGCACCCCGCGACCCTGTGGCCGTCGACGGGCTGGGCGTCCGAGGCCGGCGTGGGCCGCGCGGAGGGCACCTCCGTCAACCTGGCGTTCCTGCCCGCGGTCACCGACGACCTCTGGCTCCGCGGCTTCCACGCCGTGGTCCCGGGCGTTCTGCGCGCGTTCGAGCCGCAGATCATCGTCCTGCAGGCGGGGTGCGACTCGCACCGCGAGGACCCCCTCGCCGATCTGTCGTTGACCGTCGACGGTCACCGCCGGTCCTATCTCGACGTCATCGCCCTGGCCGACGAACTGTGCGAGGGACGCCTCATCGCGGTCGGCGGCGGTGGCTACGAGCTGGTGCGGGTGGTCCCGCGCTCGTGGACCCACCTCATCGCGGCGGTCCTCGGGGTGCCGGTCGACCCGGGCACGGCGATCCCGGAGGGGTGGCGGTCCGCGGCCGGCCGGCTCACCGTCCCCGATCGGGTCCCGAGGGTGATGGGCGACGGCGAGGAGCCGGCCTTCACGCGCTGGGAGCCGGCGGGCGCCGACCGCGGGGTCGAGATGGACCGCTCGCTGGCCCGGCTGGACCAGTCGATCCTCGACACCCGTCGCACGGTCTACCCCCTGCTGGGGCTCGATCCCGACGACCCCCGGGACTGACCGCCCCTCGAGCCCCGTCCGGCACGACCTCTCATTGGAGGACCCCATGGCGCAACCCGGCGACCCCTCGACCGGCCCCACAGCGAGCGAGACACCGGAACCCACCGGGCGTCCGGGCGATCCGGCCCCTGCGGTCGATCCGCCCGAGCACGCCTCGACCGACACCTCGGTCGACGAGTACCCCGAGGGCTACCCGCACGAGTGGGCCGCGGACGTCCTCGGCTCGGACGGCCGGGCGGTGCGGGTCCGCCCGATCCTGCCCAACGACGCCGAGAAGATCTCCCGCTTTCACACCAGCCTGTCCGAACGCACCCGCTACCTGCGCTACTTCGGGTCCCGGGACGTCCTGAGCGAGCGGGAGCTGCGCCGGATGACCCACGTCGACTACCGCGACCGGATGGCGTTCGTCGCCGAGTTGGGCGCGGAGATCATCGGTTTGGCGATCTACGAACGGCTGCCGGACTCCACGTTCGCCGAGGTCGCCTTCACGATCTCCGACCAGCACCAGGGCCGGGGGCTGGGGTCGATCTTCCTCGAGCACCTGGCCGGCGCGGCGGCCGAGTGCGGGATCGACCACTTCGAGGCGGAGGTGCTCTCCGAGAACCGGTCGATGATCCAGGTGTTCCGCCGGGCGGGGTACGAGATCTCGCGGTCCTTCGACGGCTCCACGCTGCACCTCGAGTTCGCCATCGATCCGACCGAGGCGCTGACCAACGTCCGGAACTCGCGGGAGGCCGCAGCGGAGGCCCGGAGCCTGGCGCGCGTGCTGAACCCGGGATCTGTCGCCGTGATCGGCGCGTCCGACCAGGTGGGCAAGATCGGCCACACCGTCATGCGCAACCTCATCGGCAACGGGTTCGCCGGCCCCGTCTACCCCGTCAACTCGGACGCCACCTCGGTGCAGTCGGTCCGTGCGTACGCGAGCGTCCGGCACATTCCGGACCCCGTCGACCTCGCCGTCGTCGCCGTACCCGCCGCCTCGATGTCCGAGGTCCTCGACGACTGCCTGTCCAAGGGCGTGTCGACGCTCGTCGTCATCTCCGCCGGGTTCTCCGACATGGGCAGCGCGGGAGTCGTCTCCGAGAGGCGACTGGTCAGTGAGGCCAGGGCGCACGGGATGCGCGTCGTCGGCCCCAACGCGCTCGGCGTGATCAACACCTCCGCCGACGTCCAGCTCAACGCCACGCTGGCCGAGGTCGTCCCCGGCCCGGGCCGGGCCGGGTTCTTCTGCCAGTCCGGTGCGCTCGGCATCGCCATCCTCGCCGCCGCGGCGCGGCGCGGGCTCGGACTGTCCACGTTCGTCTCCGCCGGCAACCGCGCGGACGTCTCCGGTAACGACCTGCTGCAGTACTGGGACACGGACACCTCGACCGAGGTGGTCCTGCTCTACCTGGAGAGCTTCGGTAACGCCCGCAAGTTCTCGCGGATCGCGCGGCGCGTGGCCCGCAACAAGCCGGTCGTGGTGGTGCGCCGGGCCGTGGACGACCTGGAGTCGGGCGTGGAGGGCCTCACCGCGAACGCGATCGGAGGACTGTTCCGCGACTCCGGGCTCATCCAGGTGGACTCCATCACCGACATGTTCGACACCGCCACCCTGCTCGCGTACCAGCCGCTGCCCACCGGCGGCCGGCTGGGCGTCGTGGGCAACTCCTCGGCGGTCGGCCGGCTCGGCGGGGACTCCGCCCGTCAGCAGGGGTTCACCGTCTCCCACGCCGTGGACCTGGGCGCCGAGGCGTCGCCCGAGCAGTTCCGTGAGGCCATCGCGGACGCGCTCGCGCGAGACGAGGTCGACTCCGTCCTCACGGTGTTCGTCCCGCCGGTCGCCACGGATCCGGACTCCTATGCCGAGGCGATCCGCGCGGCGGCGGCGGAGAGCGCCAAGCCGGTCGTGAGTACCTTCCTCGCCGGCGAGGGGCTGCCCGAGGGGCTGACCGTCACGGACGAGTCCGGTGTGGCCGCCCGCGGTTCGATCCCGTCCTACCCCTATCCGGAGCGCGCGGTGTCGGCGCTCGTGCGGGCCCGGCGGTACGCCGAGTGGCTCGACCGGCCCGCCGAGGAGCCCGCCGAGTATCCGGACATCGATCGCGCGCGGGCCCGTGAGCTCGTGGACTCGCTGTCCCAGGTCCACGCCGGGACCGAGTCGTTCGAGCTCACGCAGGGCCAGGTCCGGGCCCTGCTCGAGTGTTACGGGATCGACATCGTCGACTACCGCGTCGTCACCGACGTCGATCAGGCCGTGATGGCGGCCGACGAGCTGGGCTACCCGGTCGCGGTCAAGGCGATGAGTGACCGCTGGCGCACCCGCAGCGACCAGTCGGGGGTTCGTCTGGACCTGGCGGACTCCGCCGCGGTGCGACACGCCTTCGCGTTGCTCCAGTCCACGACCGGCTCGCGGTCGCTGCACGTGCAGAAGATGGCCACGAAGGGGGTCGCGGTGACCATACGCGTCGCGGACCATCCGATCTTCGGCTCGCTGATCTCGTTCGGCCTGTCCGGGATGCTCTCGGACCTGCTCGCCGACCGGGCGTTCAGCACCCTGCCCATCTCGCCCTCCGAGGCGTCGACGCTCCTCGGCAGGCCGCGGGCGGCGGCGATCCTCGACGGCTACGCGGGGGACGCGCCGGTCGACCGCGACGCCCTGGTCGAGCTCATGGGGCGGGTGTCGTGTCTGGTGGAGGACGTCCCCGAACTGCGCCGCCTGGCGATCGACCCCGGCCTGGCGGCCCCCGACGGGCTCGCCGTGCTCTACGCCACCGTCCGGCTCGGTCCGCCGCCCCGCTTCAGCGGGAACGAGGGGCCCCGCCGGCTCCGTTGACGGCGGCGGGGACCGGTGCCCGCTGCGACGATCACGAGGCCCCGCCGCAGACGAACGCCGGCCCCGCCCTCGGTGGGCGGGGCCGGCGGTGTGTGACCGGGGTCGGAGGGGATCAGATCGCGTAGGACCGCAGCTTGTCTGCGCGGCGGCCCTCACGGAGCTTGGCCATGACCTCACGCTCGATCTGGCGGACGCGCTCACGGGACAGGCCGAAGCGCTTGCCGATCTGGTCGAGGGTGCGGGGCTGCCCGTCGTCGAGCCCGAACCGCAGGGTGATGACCTGCTGCTCACGCTCCTCGAGAGTGGCCAGCACGGCGCGCACGTCCGAGTGCATGACGTTGGACACCACCGTGTTCTCGGCGCTGGTGGCCTCGGCGTCCTCGATGAAATCGCCGAGCGGGGCCTCCTCGTCCGCGCCGACCGGCATGTCCAGGCTCACCGGGTCGCGCGAGTGGTCGAGGAGCTCCTCGATCTTGTGCGCGGGGATCCCCGACTCGTCGGCCAGTTCCTCGAGCGTGGCCTCGCGGCCCAGCTGCTGGTGCAGTTCACGCTTGATGCGCGCGAGCTTGTTGACCTGCTCGACCAGGTGGACGGGGAGACGGATCGTGCGCGACTGGTCGGCCATGCCGCGCGTGATGGCCTGGCGGATCCACCACGTGGCGTAGGTCGAGAACTTGAAGCCCTTGGCGTAGTCGAACTTCTCCATCGCACGGATCAGGCCCAGGTTGCCCTCTTGGATGAGGTCCAGCAGCGGCATCCCCCGGCCCGTGTAGCGCTTGGCCAGCGAGACCACCAGACGCAGGTTGGCCTCGAGGAGGTGGGCGCGGGCGGCCTCGCCCTCGGCGACGATCGTCTTGAGATCCGCCTTCTTCACCGGGCCGAGACGCTTCTTGGTCTCCAACAGGTGCTTGGCGTAGAGACCGGCCTCGATCCGCTTGGACAGCTCCACCTCGTCCTCGGCGTTCAACAGAGCCGTCTTCCCGATCCCGTTGAGGTAGACACGGACCAGGTCAGCGCTCGGGCTCTGGCCTTCCGGATCCGCCTCCGTCCGACGGTCCGATCGGGTGATGGCTGACGTCATGTCTCCTCCTCCTGCCTGGCCTTGTGACGAGGCCGGCGTTCGGTTGCTGGTGGACGGATCAGGCGCGTGCCCGGGTCACGGTCACGTACACCTACAACGACGGGGGTGCCGGTAATGTTCCCCGACCGATGATTTCGGTCACGGACCGTGCCGTAAAGGCTGTCACCATGACGCGCCGACGTCCTCAGGCCGAGCCCGGGGTCTCCACCATCACCGTGAACGGGCCGTCGTTGACGGAGTGGACCCGCATCATCGCGCCGAACACGCCCGTGGACACCTCGAGCCCCCGCTCGCGCAGACCGGCCACCACGGCCTCGACCACGGGTTCGGCCCTGTGCCCGGGAGCCGCCCTCGACCACGACGGTCGCCTCCCCTTGGCGGTCGAGCCCATCAGCGTGAACTGACTGACGACCAACACGGGGGCGCCCACCTCCGAGACACTGCGCTCCTCCCGCAGGATCCGGAGTTCCGAGATCTTGCGGACCATCGTCGCGACGACCGCCTCGTCGTCGTCGATCGAGACCCCCAGCAACACCAGTAACCCGGGCGCCGACAGTTCCCCGACGACCTCGTCGTCGACCGTCACCGACGCCTCGGTGACCCGCGAGATGACCGCCCTCACCCGCGCGGACCCCCGGGCGCGGCGGCGCCGGCCCCCGGCGGCAGGAGCCCCGGCACACCGACCGGCACGACGAACCCGTGCATGAACAGATCCGCGACCACCCGTCGGACGGGCGCGGCCAACTCGTCCGGATCCTCACCCGCGCCGGCCGCGGCGAGCACCACCAGGTCCTCCAGCGGCAGCGCGCCCGTCCGGGCGCCCCTCAGCACCGCCGCGGTGAGGGGGTCGATCTCGTGGCGCCACCGGGCGCCGGTCACGCGCTCCACCACCACGGTCGACGCGCCCGGCGCGCCCGCCTCCTCCGGGCCGGTCGGCGCGAGGGACTCCGAGACGTGCTGATGGACGTCGGGGGAGACCGTGAACACGGTCGCGTCCAGGGCACGGTCCTGGCCGCCGTGGCGCCCGGCGGCCTCGCGCAACCACGCGGTACGGGCGAAGTACGCCTCCGCCTCGTCCCCGAGGCCGTCGCCGAACGGATGGGTGAGGTCCTCGCACAACACCGACGACGGGCCCTCGACGCGGCGCAGGTACACGTAGCCGAAACCGACCCCGGCGACGTCCTCGGCCTCGAAGTGGTCCAGCCAGCGGTCCGCCGCACGCCACGTGGACTCGTCCCGCGGATCCATGCCCTCGTCCGTGAGCCACGTCCACACGTACAGTCCCGGCTCGGAGACGTCGCGGCGGAGGATCCAGGCGTCTACGCCCTCGGACGGCACCCACGACGCCACCCGGCTCCGCCAATCGGTGTCCTCGCGCTCCACCCAGGACGCCAACATGACGGCCGTCCCGCCGTCCCCCAGATGCTCGGGGGCGCCGGCGACCACCGTTCGACTCGCACCGTCGAGTGCGAGCCCCGACTCCCGGTACGGATGCCCGGTCTCCGGCGGTCCCACCACGAACGGGGGATTGGCGACGATCCGGTCGAACCGACGGCCCGCCACCGGCTCGAACCACGAGCCGCGCAGGAGCTCGGCCCTCAGGTCGTTGATCGCCAGGGTCGCGGCGGCCAGGTCGAGGCACCGCGGCGTGATGTCGGTCCCGGTGGCGGACTCGGCGGTGCCCAACGCGTGGACCATCTGGATGCCGCACCCGGTGCCCACGTCCAGGACCGACCCCGCCGGCGAGGTGGGCGTGACCCGCAGCAGCGAGAGCGTGGCCTGGCCGACCCCCAGCACATGGTCCGGCCGGGTGACGGTCCGCACCATCGACCCGTCGGGGTCCGCGAACACCCACCGCGTCCCGTGGCCGGTGTCCACCGGGCGCAGGTCGACGACCGCGCGTAGTGCCGCACCGTCGTCGACCAGCTCCCACAGGCCCGCGGCCACGCCGGCGCGCGGTTCGACGCCGGGGAGCGCGTCCGCCACCGCGGACGTCGGCAGCGGATCACCCAGCACGAACAGGCGCAGCAAGAGCCCGGCCGCACCCGCCGAGCGCGCGTGCCGGCGGACCGTCGCGGCGTCCGACCTGCCCAGCGCCGCGACCGCCTCCGGCCCGAGCCCGCGCTCGAGGCCCGCGACCGTGTAGTCGTGCCGGCGGAAGGCGTCCGCGAGCGCGGGTGCGAGATCGGCGAGGGTCGGGGTCGGACTCGTCACTGGTCGGTGTCGCTCTCGTCAGGGGTGGGGTGGCTGCGGGGGGACTCGGAGCCGGGGGAGTCGGGCCCACGGTCGGTCCGGCCGCGGGGGTCGCCGCCGTCGGTCCGGGGCGAGCCGGGCCCGCCGTCGGTCCGGTCGCGGGGGTCGCCGCCGTGGCCGGCCGCACCGGGGCCCGCGGCCGGGCCGATCGCCCGGCCGCTCCCCGTCTCGGCGTCCGGGCGGGTGCCGTTCGCGGCGCCGGTGAGGCTGGACGGCAACGCGTACGGGGTGTTCGAGGGAAGGCTCCCGGCCGTGTACGTCCGGGCCTGTCCCTTGGGCAGGGGCGGCCGGTCGTTGGCCCCGATGACCGCGATCCACGGGATCGGGATGGACCCCGCCACGATCGCCAACGCGATCCACGGGTTGTTCCAGAGGGAGAGCGACCCCGCGGCCAGGAGCAGCGCGGGGATCCGCACGCTCATCAGCACGAAGTAGCGCTTCTTCCGGGCCGCGAGCTCGTCCCGGTAGGATTCCCGCGCGCCCGTGATGAGCACGGGTCTCGAGGTGTCGTCCCGTTCGCCGGATCGCTGACGGCGGAAGTCGGGTGCCATGCGGCCCAAGGTACTCCGGCGTTGGCGCGGCGACGCCCGGGTGCGGCATCATGAGGGGGTGAGCACCACCCGGACCAAGACACTCGAGCGCCCCGAGGTCACGACGACCGAGGAGACGCAGGACGACGCGCCCAAGTTCTTCCACTACGTGGACAAGAGCAAGATCGCCGAGAGCGCGGTCATGGGCACCTACGTGATCGCCCTGTGTGGTGAGGTCTTCCCGGTCACCCGCTCCGCCAAGCCCGGTTCGCCGGTGTGCCCGGAGTGCAAGCGCGTCTACGAGACCCTGAAGCCTGGTGAGTGACCCCGGCGCGGTCCCGGGCCCAGACGAGAAGACCGCAGAACAGACCACTCCGTCGGCCGGGGGTGCGCCGCTGCGCGCCTGGCAGCGGACCGCATTGCGAAAATACCTCATGGCGCGGCCGAAGGACTTCCTGGCCGTGGCCACGCCGGGCGCCGGTAAGACGACCTTCGGTCTGCGGGTCGCCTCCGAGCTCCTCGCCGACCGCACCGTCGACGCCATCACCGTCGTCGCCCCCACCGAGCACCTCAAGTACCAGTGGGCCGCGTCGGCCGCGCGATCCGGCATCGCGCTCGACCCCGAGTACTCCAACACCTCCGGCGCCCTGGCTCCCGAGTACCACGGCGTGGTCGTGACCTACGCCCAGGTGGCCGCGCACCCGTTCAAGCACCGCGAACGCACCGCCTCGCGACGGACCCTGGTGATCCTCGACGAGATCCACCACGGTGGCGAGGCGAAGAGCTGGGGCGACGCCATCCGCGAGGCGTTCGAGGACGCCGAGCGGCGCCTGTCGCTGACGGGTACGCCCTTCCGCTCGGACGACAGCCCGATCCCGTTCGTCACCTACGAACCCGACGGGCAGGGCCACCAGCGCTCCAAGGCCGACCACTCGTACGGCTACGCCGACGCCCTGGCCGACGGCGTCGTCCGGCCCGTCGTCTTCCTCGCCTACTCGGGCGAGGCCCGCTGGCGGAGCAACGCCGGCGAGGAGTTCTCCGCCCGCCTCGGCGAGCCCCTCAGTGCCGACCAGATGTCCCGCGCCTGGCGCGTCGCTCTGGATCCGCACGGCGACTGGATGCCGGCCGTCCTGCAGGCCGCCCACACGCGCCTGCGGCAGATCCGTGCGGGTGGGGTGCCCGACGCCGGCGGCCTGGTGATCGCCACCGACCAGGAACGGGCGCGCGACTACGCGGCCCTGCTCACCGAGATCACGGGCACGCCGCCGACGCTGGTCCTGTCCGACGACCCCACGGCCTCCAGCAGGATCGGCACCTTCTCCGACTCCACCGACGAGTGGATGGTCGCCGTGAGGATGGTGTCCGAGGGCGTCGACGTGCCGCGGCTGTGCGTGGGCGTCTACGCCACCAGCGCCTCCACGCCCCTCTACTTCGCGCAGGCCATCGGCCGGTTCGTGCGCTCCCGCCGGCCCGGGGAGACCGCCTCGGTGTTCCTGCCGTCCGTGCCGGTGCTCCTGCAGCTGGCCTCGCAGATGGAGGCCCAGCGCGACCACGTCCTGGGCCAGCCGCACCGGGAGGAGGGGCTGGAGGACCAGCTTCTCGCCCAGGCGAATCAGCAGCAGGACGAGAACACCGAGGACGAGGAGGACCGGGGTTACATCTCCCTCGGCGCCGACGCGGAACTCGACCAGATCGTGTACGAGGGGTCCTCCTACGGGACCGCCACCTTCGCCGGCAGCGAGGAGGAGGCCGACTACATCGGCCTGCCCGGGCTGTTGGGCGCCGACGACGTCAAGGCGCTCCTGCGGCAGCGGGAGAAGGAGCAGATCAAGCGCGCGTCCGCCGACTCGTCCTCCGGACCCGGGGCGGTGGCGGTGGTGGGTGCCGACCCGTCGGTGGCCGGCACGACGCTCCCGGGCAACGCGGCCGGCCCCGGCGCCCACGCCGGAGCGGCCGCGGACCGGGTGGCCTCCGCCGCCGAACTCAAGGATCTGCGGCGCCAGCTCAACACCCTGGTGTCGGTGTACTCCGGCCGCCTGGGCAAGTCGCACGGCGCGATCCACGCCCAGTTGCGCAGCGCGTGCGGAGGGCCGCCCGTGCCGATGGCCTCCGCCGAGCAGATCCGCGAACGGATCAGCCTGCTCCGGAGCTGGTGAACGCCTCTCCGCCGGAGGCGGGTGCGGGTGTCGTGGCGGGGGCGGGTGCCGTGCCGGAGGCGCGCGATGGGAGAGGGCGCTCGTCCGTCGGCGTGCAGTCTCCCAGCGCGAGCGGCACCGGTTGCGCTGGCGCTCTGGCCCACGCTGCCTCGTCGGTCCCTTCGCGCAGCGCGCCTCCCGGATACACGGGCACTCCGCCATCGCAGGCCGAAGGGGCAGCGTAACCGGGGGCAGTCGCGCTGGCGGAATGCCCACGGCAGGCGGCCCGCCGCAGTTGCGCTGGCGGAATGCCCACGGCAGGCGGCCCGCCGCGGCTGTGTAGGCGGAAGGCACACCTCAGCCGGTCCGCACAGACGAGAACGGGCCCCCGCCGGTCGTCCGGCGAGGGCCCGCTGCCGCGGTCTTATCAGTCCAGGTAGTCCCGCAGGACCTGCGAACGCGACGGGTGCCGCAGCTTGGACATGGTCTTGGACTCGATCTGCCGGATGCGCTCACGGGTGACCCCGTAGACCTGGCCGATCTCGTCGAGGGTGCGCGGCAGGCCGTCGGTGAGGCCGAAGCGCAGTCGGACGACGCCGGCCTCACGCTCGGAGAGGGTGTCGAGCACGGAGCGGAGCTGGTCCTGCAGCAGCGTGAAGCTCACGGCGTCCACGGCCACCACGGCCTCGGAGTCCTCGATGAAGTCGCCGAGCTGCGAGTCGCCCTCGTCGCCGATGGTCTGGTCGAGCGAGATGGGCTCCCGGGCGTACTGCTGGATCTCCAGCACCTTCTCCGGGGTGATGTCCATCTCCTTGGCCAGCTCCTCCGGGGTGGGCTCGCGGCCCAAATCCTGGAGCAGCTCGCGCTGGATGCGGCCGAGCTTGTTGATGACCTCCACCATGTGCACCGGGATGCGGATGGTGCGGGCCTGGTCGGCCATCGCGCGGGTGATGGCCTGACGGATCCACCACGTGGCGTACGTGGAGAACTTGTAGCCCTTTGTGTAGTCGAACTTCTCGACGGCGCGGATGAGGCCGAGGTTGCCCTCCTGGATGAGGTCCAGGAACGCCATGCCGCGGCCGGTGTAGCGCTTGGCCAGCGACACGACGAGTCGGAGGTTGGCCTCGAGGAGGTGGTTCTTGGCGCGGACGCCGTCGCGCTCGATCCACTTGAAATCGCGGCGCTGCGCGGTGGTGAGCTTCTCGCCGCGCTCGGTGACCTGCGCCATGTGCCAGGTGGCGTACAGCCCGGCCTCGATGCGCTTGGCGAGCTCGACCTCCTCCTCGGCGTTGAGGAGGGCGACCTTGCCGATCTGCTTGAGGTAGGCGCGGACGGAGTCGGCGGAGGCGGTGAGCTCGGCGTCCTTGCGGGCCTGGCGGAGAGCCTCGGACTCGTCCTCGTCCCAGACGAAGTCGCCCGACGCCTTGTCCTTGGCGCTGGGCTCCTCCTTGGTCTCCTCGTCGGCCTGCTCGTCCTCCACGTCCTCGACGTCCACCTCGACGTCTTCGAGCTCGGACGTGTCGGGCTCGACTTCGAGAGCGTCCCCGGTCTCCTCCAACTGGCCGTCCTCGACCACGTCGGCGCCCGCGGGGGAGGCGGTCTTCTTGGCCGCGGTCTTCTTGGCGGCGGTCTTCTTCGCCGGGGCCTTCTTGGCGGCGGTCTTCTTGGCCGCCGTCTTCTTCGCGGGCGCCTTGCGCGCGACGGTCTTCTTGGCGGGGGCCTCGCCAGTGACCTCGGTGCCCGACGGATCGCCGCTCGCTGCGGAATCCGAACTGGTGGTCTTCGTGGCTGCCACAAACGCCCCTTCACAACCGGTTACTCGATGGGAATCGGGGATCGATGCCGCCTGGTCTGCAGACATGCGAGCCGTCCGCCTTGCGGTACCGGGCCCGTCCCCGGCCGGTACGTGTTCCCGGCCTGCGCCATTGTAACGAGATTCTGTCCGGGGGGTTGCATCCGGCGGGGTTAGCCCGGGTCAGACGCTTACGTCGGGCAGCACCCGCCCGAGGTCGAGCACTCCCGAGTGACCTGCGGCGTAGAGGGCGGCGCCGATGATCCCGGCGTCGTTGAGCCTGACGGCCGCGCGGACGGGGGTGCGGTTCTGCAGCAGGGGGAACCACTGGTCGGCGGCCTCGCTGACGCCGCCGCCCAGGACGAAGGCGCGGGGCCAGAGGAGGTCCTCGATGGCGCGCAGGACGTTGGACACGTGCGGGGCCCATTCCTCGAAGCTCAGTCCGTCGCGGGCGCGGACGGAGGCGGAGGCCAGGTGCTCGGCCTCGTCGAATCCGCGCCCGGCGATGTCCTCGAGCATCAGGTGGCCGAACTCGGTGTTGGGCAGCAGCCGGCCGTCCAGTAGGAGGGCGGAGCCGATACCGGTGCCGAAGGTCAGCAGGATGACCAGTCCGTCGACGCCCTCACCGGCGCCGTAGTGGACCTCGGTGAGGCCGGCGGCGTCGGCGTCGTTGAGCATGAGGACGGTGCGGCCCGGAAGATGACGGTCGAAGAGGTCGACGACGTCGCAGCCGATCCAGGAGTGGTCGATGTTGTGCGCGATGCGCGCCACGCCCTCGTGGATGACGCTCGGGAGGGCGACGCCCACCGGGCCGCGCCAGTCGAACTCGGCGGCCATCTCGCGGATGAGCGCGGCGACGGCGTCGGGGGTGGCAGGGCGGGGCGTGGGGCGGACGAGCCGGTCGCCGATGAGTTCGCCGCGCGCGAGGTCGACGAGCCCCACCTTGACGCCGGTGCCGCCGACGTCCACGCCGAGTCCGGTCGGCGTCTCCGTCGGTGGGACGGCGGAGAGGGGCGAGGGGCTGGACATGTGGGGCTCCCGTGGGGTGGACCGTGCGGGGCACGGCGTGGGTTGTCAGGTGCCCGGGCCGTCGGGGCACGATGGGCGTCGGGCGCCCGCGGGCCAGCGTATCGGTCCGGCGGGCCCCGGGGCGGGTTCACCGCCGCGCCCGTCCGGCGGGTCCGCGCACGGGCCCCGGAGGGGTACGACGACGACGAGGAGGGGCACATGACGTCCAGCGGAGCAACAGAGGCGGCCGGCCGGACCGGCCCGGGGCTCGTCGACGGGCTACGGGAGCTGGCCGAGAGTCTGGCGGTGTCGGGCGGTGACGTGGCCCGGCGGATGCTGGCTGAATTCGACTCGCAGGGGCTGGGCTCGCGGTCCAAGTCGTCGGAGACCGATCCGGTGACCGTCATCGACACCTCGGTGGAGGAGCACCTGCGGCGGGAGGTCGCGGCCGCCCGCCCGGGGGACACGGTCCTCGGTGAGGAGGGCGGGGAGGCCGCGGGCGAGACCGCGGATGATCCGGCGGGCACACCGGAGGGCGGGGACGCCGCCGGCGCGCGCGAGCCGCGGGTCCGGTGGGTCGTCGACCCCGTCGACGGGACGGTCAACCTGCTGTACGGCATCCCGTTCACGGCGGTGTCGGTGGCCGCGGAGGTGGACGACGTCGTGGTCGCGGGGGCGGTCCACAACATCGTCACGCGGGAGACCTGGAGCGCGGGGTCCGACCGGGGCGCGACTCTGAGGGAGGCGGACGGCACCACGACGACGCTGCGCGTGTCGGACTGCGCGGACCTGTCGCTCGCCCTGGTCGGCACCGGGTTCGCCTACGACGCGGGGATGCGGGCGGAGCAGGGCCGAGTGGTGGCCGAGCTGCTCCCGCGGGTACGCGACATCCGCAGGTGCGGGTCCGCGGCGTTAGATCTGTGCATGCTGGCCGCCGGCCGGCTGGATGCCTACTACGAGCGCGGGCTCAAGCCGTGGGACCACGCGGCGGGCGCGCTGATCGCGGCCGAGGCCGGGGCGGTGGTGGCGGTGTCGGACGACGACGCCGTGCCCACCACCGGTGCCGCGCCAGGTGTGGTGGAGGAGTTCCTCGCGGTGGTCAGCAACTGACGGCGCGCGCGGCATCGAGCTCGGCGGAGATGGGCTGGCGCCCCACCTTGAGCTCGTCGAGCGCGCCGACGGCGGCGGTGGAGTCGGACAGGCGGGAGAACGTCGTGCCGAGCGCCAGGTCGACGGTGCCGTCGGTGCGGCCGTCGGTCACCAGCTGCATGCACGGCGCGGCGAGGGAGAGCGAGCGCGCGGCCGCCCGGCCCGCGTCGCCGTAGCGGATCTGTCCGTGGCACTCGAGGGCCTGCCCGTAGACCGGGTCGTTGCCGATCGCGTCCGAGCCCGCCGGTTGGAATCCGCGCTCGGCCAGCTCGGCGGCGACGGCACCGGCCTGTCCGCTCTGGCCGTTCGCGTTGAGCACCCGGATGCGGGTGTCGGTGAGCAGCGCCGGCTCGACCTGATCGAGGGCGTCCACGGACTCCTCCTCGAGGCCCTCCTCCTCCGCCGCCGGCGGCAGCGGGCAGGCGACGGCCTGTGTGGCGGCGTCGTCTCCGCGCAGTGCCGCGGCCCAGACGAGCGCCCCGAGAATGAGCGCCACGATGACGAACAGGACGTAGGGGGTGCGGAGGCGGAACAACCCCCGCGCGGGGGTCGGGCTCGGTGTCGCCTGGGTGCTGAGGTGGACGACCATGAGGGCCTTTCCTGCAGGTGAACGGGGTGAGAGCCCCGGTGGGCCCCGGCTGCCCACTGTAGACGTCGGGCGCTGACGATCCCGCCCGGAACACGGTCGTGACCGCTGGATGAAAATGGCGGGAGATTCCGTTACTATGCGTGCGCCGGTCGGTCCACCGCCGAATCGGGCACCCCCACACAGACCCAGAAAAGAGACTCATGGCAACCGACTACGACGCTCCCCGCCGCACCGAGGCAGACGAGCTCACCGGCGATTCGCTGGAGGAGCTCAAGGCACGGCGCGCGGAGGGAGCCACCGGCGAGGTCGACGTCGACGAGACGGACACCGCCGAGTCCTACGAACTGCCGGGTGCCGACCTGTCCGGCGAGGAGCTCACGGTGCGGGTCGTGCCGGAGCAGGACAACGAGTTCACGTGCGGCGAGTGCTTCCTGGTGCACCACCGCAGCCGCTTCGCCGAGGAGCGCGACGGCATGGCGATCTGCGTGGACTGCGCGGGCTGAGTACCGCGCGCGGCGGCGCCGCCGATCAGCTGTAGTGGTTGTCCGGCAGCGCCGCCGCGAGCCCTTCGGGGTCGCGCGTGCTGATGAGCCAGTACGGTGTGGGGTCCAGCGGGTCGTCGAGGACCACGATCACCATCGTCGGGATGTACCCGCGGTGGACGACGAACGCCTCCGGGTCCAGCTGCCGTCCCATCGCCGCCTGCTTCGCCGTCGCCGGGACGACCGCGCTGCGCGCGATGGCGTCGAACGGCAGGCGCGCGCGGCCCGCGTACAGCGTCCCTCCGCCCTGACCGTCGGATTCGACCTCGATCCGCTCGCGGCCGAGCGAGACGAACAGCCAGGCGAGCAGGGCGGGGACCGCGATGACGAGTAGCCACATCCACCAGCGTGCGCCGACCGTGAGGGCCAGGGCGACCGCCACGACGGTGACCACGGCGAGCAGGAGCCACCACCACACCGGGGCCCGGAGCGTCTCGGAGTGGACGGGGCGCGGCGCGCGATCGGGTGGCGGGCGGAGATCTTCGTCGGACACGACTTCAAGACTATCGAGCAACCGGGCGACGCCCGGCAGGAGGGCGGCGGCATGGTGAGCGGATCGGTCGGGGCGAACGGTACCGGTGAGGTGCTCCGGATACGACGACTGGACGCGGGGCTCCCGCTGCCCGTCCGGGCGCACGCGGCGGACGCGGGGGTCGATCTCCACGCCGCGGTGGACTGCGAACTGGCACCCGGCCACCGTGTCCTCATGCCGACGGGAGTCGCGATCGCGTTGCCCGTCGGGTACGTGGGCCTCGTGCACCCGCGGTCCGGCCTGGCGGCGCGGGCGGGCCTGTCCATCGTCAACGCACCCGGGACCGTCGACGCGGGGTACCGGGGAGAGATCAAGGTGAACCTCATCAACCTCGATCCGGCCGAACCCGTCCGGATCGCGCGCGGTGACCGGATCGCACAGCTCCTCGTCCAGCGGGTCGAGCTGTGGGACGTCGTGGAGGTCGACGATCTCGACGAGACCGACCGCGGAGAGGGCGGCCACGGCTCGACCGGGGGTCACCACCGCCTGAGCTGACCGGCCGCCCTCGCGCCCGGGGAGACCGACCACCACCGCCCTCACGCCTCGGGGAGAGCGACCACCACCGCGCCTGACCTGACCGGCGGCGACGCCGTTGGGTAGCGTCGTCCGCGACGGCCCCGTCCGGGGCCGGGTCGCACTCCGAGAGGATTTCCACCATGTTCGGACGAAAGAAGCCGGTGACCGGGGCCCGCGACGCCGCCGCGTCCACCGGGCCGGAGTCGCAGGCGCCCTCCTCGACGGGGCCGCACGACCGCTCGTCCGTTCCCGACGTGCGCGAGTACTACACGGCCCTCGGCTACGGCCATATCGACCTGGGGTCGCTCGTCATCGGGGTGCCGCAGGGCCGCGATCTGAACGTGGCCCTCGACCCGGCCGGCCAGCCCGAGTTCCACGTCGTCACCCAGGTCTCACGTGTCATCCCGCGGGCGTTCGCCGCCCCGAAGTCGGCAGGGCAGTGGCGCACGATGGTGGCCGGGATGCGCGAACAGCTCGAACAGCAGGGCGCTGATGTCTCGGTGGTCGACGGACCCTGGGGGCGCGAACTCGTCGCGGTGCTGCCCGGGGCGGTCTTCCGCGCCATCGGGGTGGACGGCAACCGGTGGACCGCCGAGGTCCGGGTCATGGCCACGCCCGAACTCGCGGACCAGGCGGCGGAGGAGGGGCGAGAGGTGTTCCGGCACCTGCTCATCAACCGCGGTGACGGGCCGATGCCCGTGCGGGAGCAGCTCCCCCTGACCATCCCGGACGAGATCCAGCAGGCGCTCACCCAGGCGCGGTCCCAGCAGGCCGCGCAGCAGCAGGCGCAGGCGTACCAGCAGCAGATGGCGGCCGGCCAGCAGGGCGGGGCCAATCAGCAGGGCGGGGCCAATCAGCAGGGCGGGGCCGGTCAGCAGGGCGGGGCCCGCCAGGCGGCGCAGGCGGGGGCTCAGGCGTCGCCCGCGAACCCGCAGGCGGCCGCACCGTCCGCCCGCGCCGCCGCGGCTCCGCAGAGCGGCGGCCGGGCCGCCCCGTCGACGGGCGGAACCGCCGCGTCGTCGACCGGCGGCACCGCGCGCCGCAGGGACGGGAGCGCGATGGACCGGCTCCGCGGCGAGGACGACGACCTGTGACCGGATCCGGTCAGCCCATGGAGATCTGACGATGCCCTTCCCCAGGGTCCTGAGGGACCTGACCGCCCGACTCACCGACCCCGTCGAGGCCCTCGACGCGGCGGATCTCGCCGTGCGCGTCCAGCGCACGGGGTGCACCCACGTCGCCGATGTCGCGCGAGGGGACCGCGTGACGTTGACCGGGCGCATCCGGACCGTGCTCTCCTGCGGGGGTGCCGACTTCCTCGGGCTGACCGCGGAGGTGTTCGACGGGACCGGCGCGATCGAGGTCTGCTGGCTCGGACGGCGCACGATCCCCGGGATCGACACCGGTCGGTTCATCCGTGTGACGGGCCGGGTCGGCGTCCGCGACGGTCACCGGATCATGTACAACCCGCGCTACGAACTGCTCGACGGGCAGCCGTGCAGGACCGTGGAGGAATCGCGTGACAGAGCCTGAGCGGGCGGCGGGGGAGTCGAGCACCGGCGATGACGCCCGACGGCCGTCGGCAGCGAGCCGGAAGACCGCGTTCGGGGATCCCGACGCATCGGTGCTCGAGCAGATGGGCGGTGTCCGGGGGCTCGTGTTCTCGTCGATCCCCGTCCTCACGTTCGTCCCCGTCAACGCGTTCTGGGGCCTGACCGCCGCGATCTGGGGAGCACTCGGCGTCGCGGTCGCCATGCTCGCCTGGTCGTTGGCTCGCAGGGACAACCCGCAGCCGGCGATCTCCGGGTTCATCGGCGTGGCGATCTGCGTCTTCATCGCCTGGCGGACGGGAGACGCCAAGGGGTACTTCCTCTACGGCATCATCACCCAGGCCGTGTACGGATCGGCGTTCGCGCTGTCGGCGATAGCCGGGTGGCCTCTCGTCGGGGTGATCTGGGGTTTCCTCGACGGCAAGGGGATGGCCTGGCGTCGGATCCCACCCGCCCGTCGGTGGTACACCGTGGCGACGGGTTTCTGGGCCGCGCTGTTCGCGATCCGGGCAGTCCTGCAGTACATCCTGTACCTCAACGACGAGGTCAACTGGTTGGGCGCCGCGCGTATCGGGATGGGCTGGCCGTTGGCGCTGGTCGCGTTCCTCGGGACCGTGTGGGCGGTCCGTCGCGCGATGGCCCACGAGAAGGACGCGGAGAGCGCCGTCGCCGAGCAGTCACCGGGGGATGCCGCGCGCGGGGACTGACGCCGCGCCGGACTCGACGTCGCGCGTGAAGCGACACCGCCCCGGAGATGACGACGCCCCGACGGCCGAGTGGCCGTCGGGGCGTCGTCGTCCGGAGTTCGTCGCCTCCTCTGTCGCCGTGGATCGGACCGCGGCGGATCGGACGGCAGCGTATCGGACAGCGTGGATCAGGCGGCGGCGGTCGCGGTACGGGAGAACTCGCTCGGTCCGGTGATCACCCGGTAGGCGTACACCGACGCGAGCGTGGTGAGCGGGATGGCCACGAACAGGCCGACCAGCAGTGCCAGGGTGCCCGCGATGATGATGAGGACGTTGAGCAGCGCCAGGGCGAGCAGGTTGCCGGCATCGGACTTGATCGCGCGGAAGCTCGAGACGATGGCATCGGTGGCCGTCATGTTGCGGTCGACGACGAAGTACTGCGTCCAGTAGAGGAAGAACGCGACGACGAAGGCACCGATGATGAGGAGGAAGACGCCCACGAAGGTGGCGATGCCCACGAGGATCGCGGCGACCACGAACCACCCGAAGTTGTGCAGCTTGAAGAAGTCGCCGAACGACGGCCTGTGGCCGTCGACCTCGAGAAGGGCGCCGCGGACGATGAACGCCTGGAACAGCAGGCCCACCACGAACGAGAGGACCTGGGCGATGAACATCACGGCACCGGAGTCGTCCGTGGAGAACGCACTGAGGATCCCGCTGACCACACCGCTGGCCAGAGTGATGAGCAGCCAGGGGACCGGGTTGTTCCTGAACATCTGCCATCCGGCGCTGACGGCGCCGGTCGGGGACACCCGGCCGACCGTGGCCGGGGCCCCGCCCGGCCCCGGCTGGCCGTAGCCGCCGTACGCGGGATCGCCGTACGGCTGCTGCCCGTAGGCCGGTTGACCGTAATCCGGTTGGCCGTATCCCTGCTGGCCGTAGCCCGGCTGCTCATAACCCGGCTGGCCGTAGCCCTGGCCGGGGTAGGACTCGTGGCCACCGCCCTGGCCGGGGTAGGGCTCGTAACCACCCTGGCCCGGGTAGGGCTGCTGGCCGTGACCCTGGTCGCCGTAGGGGCCCCGGTTCTGGTCCGGTCCGGAACCGTAGGGATCGTTCGGGTACCCGTCCCCGGGTGGGGTGCCTCCGGTAGTCATGCCGTCTCCATCGCTCGGTGCCGCGGGTCTCTTCCGCGGCTCTCCTGCCGAACCTAGCGGCGCCACGGCGTGAGCACGAGGTGCAACTCCCGAATCGTGGGGCATTCGGCGGAAATGCGCCGGGCCCCGCTGACGAGCGTCAGCGGGGCCCCACGGTCACCGGAGGGGTGGACGTCAGATGTTGGCGTCGATCTCGACGGCCTGCGCGACACCGGCGATGGTGCCGGCGATTTTCACGGCCTCCCACGCCTGCTCCTTGGTGACGCCCTCCTTGCGGATGACGTCATCGTGGGCGGCGGTGCAGTTCTCGCAGCCGTTGATGGTGGACACGGCCATCGACCACAGCTCGAAGTCGGCCTTCTCCACACCGGGGTTGGCGATGATGTTCATCCGCAGGCCCATGCGGACCTGGGTGTAGTCGTCGCCGAGGAACTCCTTGGCGCGGTAGGCCACGTTGTTCATGGCCATGATCGAGGCGGCGCCGAGCGCGGCGTTGAACGCCTCGTCCGACAGGTGCTGGCGGGCCTCGTCGGCGATCTCCGACAGGACGGTCGCCGAGCGGGTCGCGGCGGCGGTCGCGAGGAAGGTGCCCCAGAGCTGCTGCTCGTTCAGCTCGGTGGACCGCGCCAGCGAGCCCAGGTTCAGCTTGAGATCCTTGGCGAACTCGGGGAGTCCGGACTTCAGGTTCTCGATGCTCACTTGATGCCCTCCTGCAGCATGTCCATCTTGTTGATGTTCTTGGTGGGATCGTTCTTCTGCCAGTTGCAGGCGCAGACCTCGGACGACTGCAGGGCGTCGAGCACACGCAGGACCTCGTCCACGTTGCGGCCGACGGCGTCCGGGGTGACCGAGACGAACTGGATGACGTTGTCCGGGTCGACGATGAAGGTCGCGCGATCGGCGACACCGTCGGCGTTCTCCACACCGAGGGCGCGGATCAGCTCGTGCTTGATGTCCGACAGGAGCGGGAACGGCACGGTCTTCAGCTCATCGTTGGTCGCGCGCCAGTTGAAGTGCGCGAACTCGTTGTCGATGGAGCCGCCCAGGATCTGGGTGTCGCGGTCCTGGAAGTCCTCGTCGAGCTTGCCGAAGGCGGCGATCTCGGTGGGGCACACGAAGGTGAAGTCCTTCGGGTAGAAGAAGATCACGCGCCACTTGCCCTCGTAGGACTGGTTGGTGATCGTCTCGAAGTAATCCTCGGGCTGCTGCGCGTTGACCTCCTTGAGGTCACCACCCTTCAGCGCGGTGAGTTCGAAGTCGGGGAACTGATCGCCGATGGTGAGAAGAGCCATGTGATCCTCCTGAGGGTTTGGCGTTAGTCGGACGGCCAGACCCGACTATGCCCCACTCCCTGTGAGAGGTAAAGCCGATGAGACATAGATCACTCATAGGAACGCGCGAATAATCATCGACTTCCGGTTATCGCCGGTCGTACACTGATCGGCATGGCTGATCAGCGGTTCGTCCCGAGCCTCATGCAGCTCCGGGTCTTCCTCGCCGTGGCGGAGCGCCTGCACTTCCGCAGCGCCGCCGAGGAGCTCGGCATGAGTCAACCCTCTCTGTCCCAGGCTCTGGCGACGCTCGAGGACGGACTGGGTCTGCACCTGGTCGAGCGCAGTACGCGGTCCGTCCTCGTCACGCCCGCGGGGCACCGCCTGCTGCCGTACGCCCGCGCGGCGGTGACCGCGATGGACGCGGTGGCCGACGCCGCCGCGGGCAGTGACGGGCCGCTGTTCGGGTCGTTGCGCATCGGCGTGATCCCCACGGTCGCCCCGTACCTGTTGCCCGGCTTGCTCCCGGCGCTGGGGGAGCGGTTTCCGGACCTGACGCCGCGGGTGGTGGAGGACCAGACGTCCCGACTGGTGGACGGGCTGCGCAGCGGCGTCATCGACCTCGCGATCATGGCGGTCCCGACCGACGCGATGGGCGTCGCCGCCACCCCGCTCTACTCCGAACCGTTCGCCCTGCTCGTGCCGGCGTCTCACGAACTCGCCGGGCGCGAGGGCCTGCCGCTGGAGATCCTCGTCGACCAGCCTTTGCTGATGCTCGATGAGGGCCACTGCCTCCGTGAGCAGACGGTCGAGCTGTGCCGCCGGGTCTCCGCACCGGTGCTCGGGCGGGGCGAGTCCCGCGCCGCGTCCCTGACCACCGCGGTGCGGTGCGTCGCCGGAGGGCTGGGAGTGACGATCGTGCCCGAATCCGCGGTGGGGCCGGAGACACGCGACCCCGGTATCGCCGTGGCGCGGTTTGCGGACCCGGTGCCCGGTCGGACGATCGGCCTCGTGCTGCGCACCGCGACCGCCGGGGCGGACGCCTACGCCGAGTTCGGCCGTGTCGTCGCCGAGGTGGCCGCGCAGGAGTTCGGCGCGACCCCCGTGTGACAACCGGTCACCGTGCGTCGGCGGGGACACGCCCGCCCAGCCGCTCGACGCGGTCGACCGCGGCCAGAAACCGTGCACGGAGCACCTGGGTGCGCGCGATCCACTGCTTCTGGAAGGCGACGAACTCGGCGCGGCCCTCGGCGGTCTCCACCGGGATCGGCGTCAGGCCCCAGGCCGAGAGGTCGTAGGGCGAGGAGCGCATGTCCACCTCGCGGGCGTCGAACGCGGCTCGCAGCGCGTCGAGGAGGAGTTCGCCCGGCGCGCCGGCCTCGAGGGCCGCGGCGTGGGCGTAGACGTCCATCCCGGCGTGGAGGCACGCCGGCTGCTCGTCGAGGACCTGCCCGAACCGCGTGAGCGGCTCGCGGTTGAGAGGCACGGCGTCGTCGGTGAAGAAGCGGAACGCGTCGAAGTGGGTGCACTGCAGACGCGAGCCGCGGACCACCTCGTCGATCCGCTCGTGGGTCAGACGCAGGGGCACCTGCCCGTGGCGGACGCCGTCGCGGCCGGAACGATAGAGCATCGCCCACTCGTGCAGGCCGAAGCAGCCCGTGGCCCCGCGGCGTCCCGCGGTCGCCGTGACCACCGCACGGGCACGGGAGACCCGGTCGCCGCAGCGACGCCACACCGAGTCGGCGTCCACGACGAGCCCGTCACGGCCGGCGACCGTCGCCCGGCGGTAGTGCCGCCACTCCCGGCGCTCCGACCGGTGCGCCTTCTCCAACAACACGCCGGGACCGGGGTGCCAGCGACGTACCGTGGCGACGCTCGTGCGGTAGTAGGTGAAGAGGAAGTCGACGACGGGGTGCGGTTCCCCCCGCCGCCGGCGTTCCAGGTGCTCGGCGGTCAGATGGTCGACCCACGTGTGGTGGCGTTCCTCGCGGTGCCGCCAGAGCTCCTCCGGGAGCACCACCGGGTCGGGTGGCCGCATGTCGGACGTCATGACCGCTTCTTCCGCTTGGGACGGTGGACACGCGACCGCGCGGGTCGCCGGGGCTCGGACGGCCGACGCGACCGGGCCGGCGGGGACGGAGCTTTCCGGACGGCCGGCGTCGCGAGCTCGGGGCCGAACACGCGGGTGATCGCCTCGTCGGCGCCCGGCCGGGAGACGTCGACGGTCTCAACCGTCATCCCCGACGCCCGCGCCTGATCGGCGACGCGGTCCACCTGGGAGGGCCGGAGGACGGCGGCGACCACGCCGGCCTTCGCCACGCCGCGACCGGTGCGCCCCGAACGATGTACGAGGTCGTCCATCGAGTGGGGCGGGCCCACGTGGACCACGTGGCCGACGTCGACGATGTCGAGCCCCCGGCCCGCGAGATCCGTCGTGACCAGGACACGGACGGCGCCTGAGGTCAGCTCGGAGAACGCGGACGAGCGCCGGGTGGGGGAGTCCGAACCCTTCACGCCGGCCACTCGCACGCCGGTGTCCGCGATGGCGGAACGCAGCGCGTCGACGGCATCCCGGCGTGGGACGAAGAAGAGCCCCCGCGTACAGCGGGACGCCAGGGCGACCGCCACGCCATCAGGATCAGGGGAGGAGAGGATGACCAGTCGACGTGGTGCGCCCGTTGTCGTCGTCGCCCCGCCCGTCGTTGCGCCCGGCGCCGTCTCCACCGTCGTCGACTCCCCGATGCCCGGTTCCGGTTGCACTGACGCCGGCGCGCGCTCGACGCGGTGGACCCGGAGGCCGGGGCGCGCCTCGCGCAGGCGCGCCTCCACGTCGGCGTCGGCGGTGGCCGTGGTCGCCACGAGGCCCGCGCCGGCGCAGGAAGCGAGGAGCGACTCGGTCTGATCGACGAACGAGGGCCCCAGGAGCTGGTCGGCCTCGTCCAGCACCATCACCCGCGCGTCCGCGAGTGACACGGCCCGGGACCGGACCAGGTCGGCGAGGCGACCCGGCGTGCCCACGGCCACGTCGACCGGCGCGATGAAAGCGCGACGATCCCGCTTGATCGGCTGGCCACCGACGAACGTGGCCACCCTCAGCCCGGCGCCCGCCCCCACCTCCGCGAGGACCTCGGCACTCTGCTCGGCGAGTTCGCGGGTGGGTGCCACGACGACCGCCCGGGGCCGGCCCGGCAGGCTCGGCGCCCCCGCGAGGCGGTGGACCACCCCGATCGCGAACACCAGCGTCTTGCCTGAGCCGGTCGGCGCCACCGCGAGCAGGCTCTCGCCGCCGACGGCGTCGGCGAGCGCGGCAGCCTGTACCGGCGTCGGCTCACCCGCGACGAGCGCGGACACGGCATGCCTGATCGGGACCGACACCCCGAGATCCTCGAGGAGCCGGCCCAGACCACCGGGCCGCGAACCGCTCAGGCCCGGACCTCCGAACGATCGCCGCTCCACAGGGTGTGGAAGCTGCCCTCACGGTCGGTGCGCTGATAGGTGTGCGCGCCGAAGAAGTCGCGCTGACCCTGGATCAACGCGGCGGGCAGACGCTCGGTGCGCAGGCCGTCGTAGTACGCGAGCGCGGCCGAGAAGCCCGGCGCGGGGATGCCCGCGGTGACGGCGGTCGCGACGACGCGGCGCCAGCTGTCCACGCAGTCCGCCAGTGCCTCGGCGAAGTACGGCGCCGCGAGCAGGGAGGGCAGCGACGGGTCGGCGGCGTACGCCTCACGGATGCGGTCGAGGAACGTGGCGCGGATGATGCAGCCGCCGCGCCAGATGGTGGCGAGATCGCCGCGGGCGACGTCCCACCCGTACTCCGCGCTCGCCGCCGTGATCTGGTCGAATCCCTGCGCGTAGGCGATGACCTTGGACGCGTAGAGTGCCCGACGGACGTCCTCGACGAACTCGGGACCGGTCTGCGTCGGGGTCGACACCGAGCCGGCGGGCAGGGCGCGCCCGGCCTCCCGCTGGGGGACGGAGCTCGACAACGCGCGGGCGAAGACGGCCTCGGCGATACCGGTGACCGGGACGCCCAGATCGAGGGCGGACTTCACCGTCCACCGACCGGTGCCCTTCTGGCCGGCGCGGTCGACGATGACGTCGACGAGCGGGCCGCCGGTTTCGGCGTCGACCTGCGCGAGCACTTCTGCCGTGATCTCGATGAGGTACGAGTCGAGCTCACCGGTGTTCCACTCGCGGAAGACGTCCGCCATGGCCGCCGGCTCGATCCCCGCCACGCCGCGGAGGAGGTGGTAGGCCTCGCCGATCAGCTGCATGTCCGAGTACTCGATGCCGTTGTGCACCATCTTCACGAAGTGGCCCGAGCCGTCCTCGCCGACGTGGGTGCAGCACGGCGTGCCGTCGACCTTGGCGGAGATGTCCTCGAGCATGGGGCCGACGACCTCGTAGCTGGACGCGGGTCCGCCCGGCATGATGGACGGCCCCTCCAGGGCGCCCTCCTCGCCGCCCGAGATGCCCGCACCGATGAACCGGATACCGCGCTCGGCCATGGCCTTTTCGCGACGGATGGTGTCCGTGTAAAGGGAGTTGCCGCCGTCGATGATGATGTCGCCCTCGTCGAAGGCGTCGGCGAGCGCGTCGATCACCGCGTCGGTGGGCGCGCCGGCCTGCACCATCACGAGTGCGCGCCGCGGCGAGCGCAGCGCGGCGGCGAACTGGGCGATCGTCTCGGTGCGGACGAAGTCACCGTCCGCGCCGTGCTCCGAGAGCAGGGTGTCGGTCTTGCCCGCAGAGCGGTTGTGGACCGCCACCGTGTAGCCGTGCCGGGCGAAGTTGCGGGCGATGTTCGAGCCCATGACGGCGAGGCCGGTCACTCCGATGTCGGCGGTGCCGACAGTGCCGGCGGCGGGCTGCGCGTCCTCGCGTTCAGTACTCATGCGACTCAGCGTAGTCGACGCCCGCGGAGCGAAAGGACCTGCATCAATGGGTGTTATCGGCCGAGCCGGGGTCGGGACGGCGGCAGGGTCGGCGGCAGGGTCGGCGGGAACGAAGTGGTTGACAGGTCAGTCGTGCACTGAGTGCACCGATTCGTCGAACGGCTAAAAAACCCTTGGTAACAACCGAGGATGTGTTGTAACACTTAAGACCGGGCCGGATGACCTGGGCCACAGCGATCCGGGGGATGGATCGCCGTGGTCGAGACGTCTCCGCGGAGGCGGGCCGGACCCGCTTCGGGGAATCTACAAGGGGGAAAGACCAGACATGACCGGCTCATTGCTGCCCACGCAGTTGACGGGGACACGCACGGTGTTCGACGACACGGTCGAGGTGCTCGGCGGCTTCCGTGCCGGCTATCCGAAGTTCTACTCGATCGCGGACCTGGGCACACAGTCGCGGCGCCGGTGGGTGCCGCTCGAGCGGGCGGTCGACAGCGGCCGCGTGGAGCAGATGTTCCGCGACCACTTCACCGAGTCCGGTGATATCCGCTTCTCGACGTACCTCGTCGCGGAGGCCTTCACCCACGGCGTCCTCGGTCGCGCGGTCGCCAGCTTCGTCACCATCGGCCGCGTCTGGGACACCGGCGCCGAGAACATGGCCGTACGCACAGACATCGAGGGTGGCCTCGACTGGGCCGGCGTCCGCGACACCACCCTTCGGGTGCTGCCCGACGACTCTGCCGCGGGATCGCCCGGCACCGTCGTCCTGCCGTGCGAGCAGGCGCTCGCGCAGTGGCTCGCCTGCCGGTCCCGCTCGACGCTGACGGCGGTGTTCGAGGGCCTCGCCGAGGTGAGCAACTGCAGTGTCGACACGCTGTGGTCGATGGCCGGTGAATGTGTCCTGGGTGCCGCGACCATCGTGCCGACGTTCGCCGACACCAGCCCGGAGACCGGGTACCGCCGCGGGCAGATGGTGCTCCAGGCCCTCCACGACTCCGGGCTGGCCGTCCGCCGGCGCAGCCGACTCCCTCGCACCCCGGGTGCGGGGCCGATCCCCGTGCGGGACCGCGGGTGGCGCTCAGTCCGCTGATCCGGCAGGCGCGTGACTGATCCGCAGGCGCGTGACTGATCCGGCAGGCGGGTGACCGCGGGTCGTCGCGACCCGAGGTCGGGTCCGTGCACCGCCGGGTAACGTTCGATCCCGGTGGTCCGGACCGGCCGGGCCGGGGAAAGAGGTCAGATGTCCGACACGGCTGACAGTGATGTGATGGACCGGATCCGCGCCCATTCCGGCATCGGCTTCGGCAGCAACATCGGGATCGAATACGCCGAGGTCACTCCCGACAAGGTGGTCGTGACGGTGGCCGTGAAGCCGCACCTGCACCAGCCGTACGGCATCGTCCACGGCGGCGTCTACTGCGCGATCGTCGAAGAGGTCGCCAGCGTGGCGGGCGCGGTGTGGCTCGGCGGAGAGGGCAAGGTCGTCGGGGTCAACAACTCGACCGACTTCCTCCGCGCCGTCACCGAGGGCACCCTCACGGCGACCGGGACGCCCGTGCACCGGGGCCGTTCCCAGCAGCTCTGGCGGGTCGAGATCACCGACGACCGGGGGCGCACGGCCGCGGTGGGTCAGGTGCGGCTGGCGAACCTGCAGTAACCGGCCGGGTCGGAACCGGCCCCGAGACGGCGACGCGCCCGGCGGAGACCTGCCCGCCGGGCGCGTTCCTCGTCGTCGACCCCCGGCCGACCGGCCCTCAGTCGACCGAGGCGGAGGCGGACTGCTCCTCCCGCGACCGATCCGCCGACCGCTGGGCGGCGTCGTCGGCGGCCACCCGCTCGAGCGCCTGGCGCGCGTAGACCCACTGCTTGGTGGAGGTCAACTGCGAGCGGTGGTCGCCGCCCATGTGCATGCCCCACGAGAACATCGTCGTGATCCGGTTCTTGAAACCGATCAGGTAGGCGAGGTGCACGATCAGCCACATGACCCAGGCGATGAACCCCGAGATCTCGATCGGGCCCATCTTCACCACCGCGCTGTAGCGCGACACCGTGGCCATGGAGCCCTTGTCGAAGTACTTGAACGGCTTCCGCTCGGCCGGGGTCCGACCCTTCTCGACCTCGGCGATGATCTGCTTGGCCGCGTACTTCCCGCCCTGGATGGCGACCTGCGCGACACCGGGCAGGTTGTCGAGACTCATCATGTCGCCCACCACGAAGATCTCCGGGTGGCCCGGCAGGGAGAGGTCCTTGTTGACCAGCACGCGTCCGGCGCGATCGATCTCGGCGTCCGTCTGGTCGGCGAGCTGCTTGCCCAGGGGGCTGGCCTTGACGCCGGCGGACCAGATCTTGCACGAGGCGTCGATGCGACGGACGGAGCCGTCCGGGTCCTTGACCTCGATGCCCTGGTAGTCGACGTTGGTGACCATCGCGTTGAGCTGGATCTCGACGCCCATCTCCTCCAGGCGGGCGCGCGCGGCGTTGCCGAGGTTGTTGCCGAACGGCGGCAGCACCGCGGGCGCGGCGTCGAGGAGGATGACGCGGGCGGAGGCCGGGTCGATACGGCGGAAGCTGTTGCGGAGGGTGTGCTGGGCGAGCTCGGCGACCTGGCCGGCCATCTCGACACCGGTGGGACCGGCGCCGACGATGACGAAGGTGAGCAGGCGACGGCGTTCCTCCTCGTCGTCGATCACCTCAGCCTGCTCGAAGCAGCCGAGGATGCGGCTGCGCAGTTCGAGCGCGTCGTCGACCGTCTTCATGCCGGGCGCCCACCGCTCGAAGTGGTCGTTACCGAAGTAGGACTGATTGGCGCCCGCGGCGACGATGAGGCTGTCGTACTCGAGATCGAAGTCGATGTGGCCGGCCGAGGCGTGGAGCTTCTTGGCCGCCACGTCGATCGTGTCGACGTCACCGAGGACGACCGTGGCGTTCTTCTGGTCCCGGAGGATGAGGCGGGTCGGCGGGGCGATCTCGCCCACCGAGAGGATGCCGGTGGCCACCTGGTAGAGCAGCGGCTGGAACAGGTGATGGCCGGTCCTGGCGACCAACGTCACGTCGACGTCGGCCTTCTCGAGCTGCTGGGCGGCGAACAGACCGCCGAAGCCGGAGCCGACGATGACGACGCGGTGCCGGCGGCCGGCCGGTGCGGTGGCGGTGACCTGGTCGGTTGCGGGCTCGGTCATGGCGGCTCCTGATGAGGCTGGTCTGGGGTGAGGGGCTCGTTGGCCTCGTCGGTCTGGGGCCCGCGCAACTACCGCCGGGCACGAGTCCCCAGGATAGTGCTCCGTCCGACACCGTGCACACGTAGAGCCGCGGCGCGCGGGTGCGCGGGCCCCCGCCGCGGCTGAGCCGGAGGGTCCCCGCCGCGCCTGAGCCGGAGGGCGGCCGGGCGGCGGTAGCGTCCCTGTGACGCGAGCCCCACAAGGAGGGACACCGGTGGTCAGAGTCGAACCCCAGGCCGTCGACCTCGAGCGCTGGCCCGCGCTCGCCCCGCCGTCCGGGGCGCCGGGCCAGCCGCCGGTCCTCATCGCCCAGGCGCTGCGTCGGTCGGCGCGCGAGCTCGGCCTGCGGATCGACTACCCCGACGCGTCGGCGGCGGGGGAGTACGACGCCCCGGTCCGGGTGGTGCTGCGCGAGCCGGAGCACTTCTGGGCGCGCCTGGCGGAGGGCGGGGTGGTCGGGCTCGGCGAGTCGTTCATGGCTGGGGACTGGACCACTCCCGACCTGTGTACCGCCATCTCGACGCTGGCCCCGTGGATCGCCGCGAACGCCGACTGCGCCCACCCGGGGGAGCGGGCGTACGGGCGTGACGGCCGCGGCCCCGTCGGCGGTGGGCGGCGGCGGGGTGGCCCCGTCACGGTGGAACTGGAGGACTCCGTACCCGGCGCGCTGACCTCGCTGTACACGGACGAGACGATGTCGACCTCGGGCGCCGTCTTCGCGTCCGGTGGCCGGACCCGGACCCGCCTGGAGGACGGGACCGACGTGGTCCACCTGGAGGCGCCGTCGCCGGCCCCCCGGCGGGGCGATCTGGGGGACGCCCAGCGGCGTTCGGCCGACACGATGCTGACGCTGGCGGGGGTGGAGGACGGCTCCCAGGTGCTCGTGGCGACGCCCGGGTGGGGTGAGTTGCCCATGCGCGCCGCGGAGCGCGGGGCACACGTGCGCACCATGACGGCGTCCACCGAGAGGTTGTCGGCGCTGGGGTCGAGGTTCGCCGCGGCGGGTCTCGACGAGGAGATCTCCCTGTTCCTCGGCGCTCCGTCCGATGCCGCTGGGGTGGTCGACGCCGTCGTCGCCGCGGAGCCGGGCACGACCGCCGGCCGCGCCGGGCACGACGAGGTGATCGGCGCGGCCGACCGGCTCCTCGGTCCGGGCGGGCGGCTCGTGGTCCACACGACCGTCGCGCCGGGCCGTCCCACCCCCGCGGTGGTGGAGCTCGCGGCGTGGGAGTCGAGGTACGTCTCCGAGGCGGGGCCCCCGGTCGCCTGGTCGGAGCTGGTCGACGCGATCGGGCGCGCGCCGAGGCTGACACTGCGGGGGCGGGTCGAGACGACCGCCCACCACGCGGAGACGGTCCGGCTCTGGTCCGAGACCTTCGCCCAGCGCGGCCGCGACGCCGCCGCCCTCGGCTTCGACGCCGTCTACCGACGGATGTGGGCGTTCCACCTCGCGGTGCTGGAGGCGGGGCTGCGCGCGGGATGGGCCGAGTCGGTGCAGGTGCTGGCGACCGCGGAGGGCGCGGTGTCGCACCGCGACGGACGGGTCACGACCTAAGGTCATCCCATGGGAAACCTCCTCACCCCGCTCGCGATCTGGTTCGGTCGGCAGGACGCGACGCGCGAGAACTCCCACCTCGTCGTCACGCTGGACCGGTGGATGAGCCGGGTCTCGCACGGTCGCGTCCCGCTGCTCCGGCTGGCCGCGCTGCCCACCCTCACCCTCCACGTGCCCGGGCGCAGGAGCGGGGAGCCGCGCAGCACGCCCCTGCTGTGTGCCTCCTGGAACAACGGCCTCGTGGTGGTCGGCTCCAACTGGGGCGGTCAGACGACCCCGGCCTGGGTCCACAATCTGCGCGCGGCCGGCGAGGGGGAGGTCGAGATCTCGGTCTACGGCGCGCGGCTCGTCGTGGACGTGCGCGAGTTGCCCGACGACGAGCGGGCGTCGGCGTGGGCCGCGGCGGTGCGGGTGTGGCCGAACTACGAGATCTACGCCCGCCGCACCACGCGGACGCTGCCGATCTTTCACCTCACCCCGAGGCTCTAGCGGGTCCCGCCGGCGGCGACCGGGGCGGCGCGTCGGCGCTCGGGGCGACGCCGGCGGGCCGCGTGGGTCGGCGCCGGCGGGCCGGGCGGGTCAGGGCCGGCGGGCCACCATGTTCATCGCGGTCGCGGTGAGGACCGGGTCGCCGTCCTGGTTGATCAGGGTCACGTCGGTCGTCAGCACCCCGCGGTCCGGCTTGGTGCGTGACGGGCGGACACCCGTCGTCTCGCACAGCAGGGTCAGCCGGTCGCCGGGGCGCAGGGGCCGCACCCACCGCAGCTCGTCGATCCCCGGGGAGGCGAGGCTCGCCACGCTGGTGAGGTAGTTGTCCGCGAACAGGCGCATCATGAGCGCGGCGGTCTGCCAGCCGCTCGCGATGAGGCCACCGAACGGGCCGGAGGCCGCGGCGTCCGGGTCGGTGTGGATGCTCTGCGGGTCGTAGCGCCGGGCGAACTCCATGATCTCCCCGGCGTCGACCGACTCCTCACCGAAGCGGTATCGGTGGCCTTCGGTGTAGTCCTCGAGGTACCGGTCGTCGATCGGCGTGGTGAACTCGTCGAAGTTCTCGTCCGTCATGCTGCCTCCCGCTGCTGTGTGTACGCTCCCCAGTTAATCACCACTCACCGACTGGAGGACGGGGATGGCGTACTTCGAGAGGCTCGGTCCGGGGAGCTTCCGGCCCACCGATCACGTGAGCGGCGCCTGGGACGAGTCCACTCAGCACATCGGTCCCGCGCTGGGTCTGCTCGTCCACGCCGTGGAGCTCGAACTGGCCGGACGGCGCGACGATCCGATGGTGATCTCCCGCCTGACGTACGAGCTGCTGGGCGTGGTGCCCATGGACGCGGTGGAGGTCGAGGTGGAGGTGATCCGACCCGGGCGCACGATCGAACTGGTGGAGGCGACCTATTCCCACGGCGACCGGACGGGCATCCGGCTGCGCGCGTGGCTGCAGCAGCCGCGCGACACCGGGGCGATCGCCGGCGACGCCTTCGACCCCCTGCCGCCGCCGGAGGAGATGGAGCCGTGGGATCCCACCTCTGTGTGGGGCGGCGGGTACCTCGCCTCCGCCCGTGTCCGGCGGGACTCGAGAGGGCCGGGCCGGGCCCGGTACTGGGTGCGCACCGACGTCCCTCTGCTCGCGGCGGAGGAGGTCAGCCCGCTCGCGCGGATGACGGCCCTCGTCGACATCGCCAACGGGATGGCGATCCGCGCGGACCCGGCCGTCGTGACCTTCCCCAACATCGACCTCACCGCCCACCTCGTGCGCTCGCCCGCGGGAGAGTGGCTGGGCTTCGACACCCGCGTGACCTTCGGGCCCGGCGGCCTGGGGCTGACCGCGAGCGTGATCCACGACGAGAGCGGCCCCGTCGGCACCGTGTCCCAGTCGCTGACCGTACGGCCGTAGAGGGCCGGCGCGGGACGAGCCCTGCACGCGGACGGCCCTCTACAACTGCCGCAGGTAGCAGCGCATCCCCGATCCGCTGTCCGGATCGCGGTCGGTGAACCCGTGACGTTCGTAGAAGCGCCGCGCGCCCAGGTCGTCGGAGTCGACGTTGATCAGCATCTCCTCGCATCGCCGGGCGGCCACCTCGGATAGCGCACGGGTGAGGATCGCCGTCCCGAGGCCGCGCCCACGGAGGTCCGGGCGGACGTAGAGCTCCTCGAGCTGCGCGAGAGGGTGGTCGGAGTAGGGGGTGGGGCGCAGTGTGAGCAGCGCGAAACCAGCGTCGGTGGGAACGTCCGGGCCGCCCGGGATCCCGGCGGCGGCGACGACGGCGAGGACATCGTCGCGCGCGAGGAGGTCCCCGAATCGCCGGGCGGCGTAGTCGGCGGTGGGCGTCGCGGACTCGAACTCGGTGTTGAACTCGTACAGCATCCGCCCGAGCGTCCCGGCGTCCGCCGGCGAGGCCAGGCGTATACCCGGGTCGGCGATGGCCGAGGCACTCGAGGGCGGCGCCCCGGCGGGGAGCGGGCCCTCGAAGACGGCCCGGAGGCGCGCCAGATCCTCGGCCACCATCGCGGCGTCCCGCTCGAACTCGTCGTCGTCGACCCCGCGCAGCGTGAAGATCACCTCCGCACCCTCGGGGTGCGGGACGACCCGCAGCGGGTTGTACGTGACGTTCCCGTCGGGGAGGGCGACCTCGTGGTCCAGTACGCCCAGCTCGTTGCGGGGCAGGAAGCGCACGCTCACGCGTCCCATGGGGGAGTCCACCACGAACGTGTCGCCGCCGCCGTTCCCGCCGCCGCCGCCCCCGCCGTTCCCGTCGCCGGGCTCGATACGGCCCGACGCCAGCCCGGCGGCCCAGGCGCCCAGGTTGGCGGGGTCGCGGGCGTAGTCGTACACCTGCTCGGGCGGGCGGCGGATGACCGTGGACACGTGCCGGGAACGCATGCCACGAGTATCCGCCGCGCGCGCCCGTCAGTCGACGGGTTCGGTGTCGTAACTTCCCTGGCCGGGGATGCTGGTGACCGTCGTCAGCAGGAACACCGAGTCGGCGAGCGCGGTGACGGAGTGCCGGTGGTGGGTGAGCGTGTGCAACTCGCCGGCGGCGATGTCGGTGGTGCCGTCGCCGGTGACGCGGACGGCGCCCTGCAGGAGGTACAGGCTCGCGGCCGGCGGAGAGTTGTGCTCCTCGAGCTCGGTGCCCTCGGTGAGGGCGAGGAGCGCCTGACGCAGCGGGCCCTCGTGGACGAGGAGCTCGGCGTGGCGTCCGTGCGCGGACTCCTTCGCCTCGCCGAGGATGCGGTCGGCGGTCTCGGTCACATGGTTCATGGGGGAACTCACTGCCTCTCTGGTCGCTGCCTTCCGGGTCACACGAACATTACGTCAGGACGGCGACCACCGCGCACAGCATGATCGTCGCCGAGACCACGGCGGTCGCCGGCGCCCGGGTGGCGCGGCCGGGCAGCCGGGTCCGGCCGGCCAGGACCACGCCCACGGCCAGGGCGACGCGCGGGGGAGAGACGATGATCGCGAAGGAGCCGCCGACGTTCTGGCCGGCGAGCGCCACGAGCCCGTCGGCGCCGAGGCCGGTGGCTGTCGCGGTGGTGGCCGCGGAGAACATGGCGGCGGCGCCGGTGTTGGTGCCGGTGAGGTAACCGCCGAGCGCGCCGACCGCGGGGGTCAGCGCCACGGCGGCCGCGCCGAGGCCGGTGGCGGGCTCGGCGAGGTGGGCGGCCGTGCCGGCGGTGGCCATGACGATGCCGATGGCCATGAACACGATGGCGTTGCCGGCCACGGGAACCCACGTCGCCAGCGCTGTCCGGAGCAGGCCGGCGATGCCCGAACCGGGTGTGGTGTACACGCGCACCGCGACGAGGGCGGCGACGAGGACCCACAGGGCGGGGGAGGTGAGCCAGCCCGTCCCGGCCGGGGCGCCGGCGAGCGCCAGGGCGGCGGTGGTGCCGAGGATGCCCGCGAGCAGGACGGCGAACGGCACGAGCGCGCGCACGAGTCCGCCGGTCACCGCGGGCAGCGCGCCGTGAC
Organism: Dietzia lutea; assembly: GCF_003096075.1. Taxonomy (NCBI): domain Bacteria; kingdom Bacillati; phylum Actinomycetota; class Actinomycetes; order Mycobacteriales; family Dietziaceae; genus Dietzia; species Dietzia lutea. Next base: position 1,688,696 of record NZ_CP015449.1, read on the forward strand.
GCACGCGCGCCACCGCCAGCAGGAAGGCGATCACGGCCGCCGAGGCGATGATGCCCGACGGTGCCACGCCGACCAACGCGTTGGACGCGACGAGGACGGCCCACTGGGTGGCCACGACCGCCGCGCCCAGCGCGATGTGGCGCACGGCGGGTCGGGTGAGGGCGGGACGCCGTCGGGCGTCCGGCGACCCGGCGGTCGCGGGGGACCGGGGGGTGACGACGACGAGGACGGTCACCATGCTCACGACGAGCACCGGAAGGCTGAGCAGGGCGGACCAGTATCCGAGCGCGTCGACGTCCCGGCCCCCGAGCTCGGCGGCGACGAGGGTCCCGGGCCCGAGTGAGCCCCACGGGACCAGGACCAGCCCGAGCAGCCCCACGACGACCGCCTTCACCGGCGGCAGGCCCATCCGCACGAGCAGCGGCGCGGTGATGACGACACCCAGTCCGAAGCCGGTGACCGACTCCATGAACGGCGTGAGGCCGAACACCAGCAGCAGGATCGCGGGCACCCGGTCGTCGCCCGAGCCGATCCGCTCCAGCCACCTGGCGATGTGGTCCCTGCTCCCGGTGGCCGACAGGGCCGTGGCCAACAGGACGCCGCCGAGGAGGATCAGTGCGACCTCGAGCACCGTCGGCCCCAGCTGCGCTGCCGCGGTGGCGACCTCGTCGTCGTCGGGCCGGAAGACGGTGACCGCCCCCACCAGGGCGGCGACCAGCCCCGCGGTTCCCGCCACCAGCGAGGGGACCCGGAGAGCCAACAGGGCCAGGACCACGACGACCGGGGCGACGGCGACGCCGGTCGACACGAGCTCGCTCATCGCTCTCAACCTACCCGCGCGCGTGGCCGGGGTCGCCGGGCCCCGCGGTGGACCGGTTGCGGGCCGATCCGCCCGCGCGCACCCTACGCGGTAGGGAGGACACCACATGCGATCTCTGTCAGAGCAGAACCTCGATGAGCTGGGCGGCCGGTGGAGCGTTCTCGCCCGGCAGAAGCTCGACCACATCGAGCTGGACCGGCTCCTCGGGGAGGTGGAGCGGACGGGCGGCGCGGAGCAGAAGCTGGCGCTGATCAAGACCTATCGACTCGTATTCCCCCACGCCTTCGCCGAGGAATCCGTGCTGTGGCCCGTCCTGCGGGCGGAACTGTCCGACGGCCACGAGCTGACGCTGCGCGTGGAGCAGGAACACCAGGAGGTCAACGAGCTGGTCACCCTGTTGGAGAACCTCGGCGAGGCGCATCCGGAACGCGACGAGGTGCTGCGTCGCCTCATCACCGTGCTGCGCGACGACGTGCGGGACGAGGAGGACGAGTTGCTCCCGCGGCTACAGGAGAAGCTGAGCCCCGCGCGGCTCCGGGCCCTCGGTGCGGCGTGGGAGACCGTCCGGCGCACCGCGCCCACCCGGCCCCATCCGGTGGTCGCCCGCCGGCCCCCGGGCAACGTGGCCGCGGCGCTCCCGCTGACCGTGACCGACCGCCTGCGCGACGCGCTCGAGTCGGCGGCCCTCCGCGGACCGGACGCGCTCGGCCCCGCGCTGACCGCGGCCAGTGGGGTGCTGGCGCGAGCCGCCGGTGCGATCGAGCACCTGCCGATCATGCGGCGCGGCGAGGATCCCAGTACGTCGAAAGGAACATGAATGCACGCCACCGAGGTCGCCGACCGCGTCCACCGCCTGGCCCACGCCCACGTCAACTGCTATCTCATCGACGACGACGACGGGGTGACTCTCGTCGACGCCGGCCTACCGAGCATGTGGGACCTGATGACCGACACCCTCCGCCGCCTGGGACGCGGGCCCGGCGACGTCCGCGCGCTGGTGCTCACCCACGGTCACTTCGATCACGTCGGCTTCGCCCGCCGCGCGCGCGTCGAACTGGACATCCCGGTGCTGGTGCATCCGGAGGACGGCCAGCTGGCCGCGCACCCCTACAGCTACAAGCCACAGCGCAACCGCCTGCTGTACCCGTTGCGGCACCCCCGGTCGCTCCCGGTGCTCGGGCGGATGGCCGCCGCTGGCGCGCTCAGCGTGCGGGGGATCGAGGACACCGCCGAACTGGTGGTGGGTGGCGCGCTGGACGTCCCCGGCCGGCCGGTGCCGATGTACGCGCCGGGACACACCGGCGGTCACTGCATCCTGCACCTGCCGGAGCGGGACACCGTGATCAGCGGCGACGCCCTCGTCACGCTCGATCCCTACACCGGCGCCACGGGCCCGCAGATCGTGGCGTCCGCGGCCACGGCCGACACCGCGCGGGCGATGGAGTCGCTGCAGCCCGTCGCCGACACCGGCGCCTCGACCGTCCTGACCGGTCACGGCGAGCCCTGGACCGACGGGGCCGACTCCGCGGTGGCGCATGCCCGCAGAGTCGGGGAGCACTGACCACCGCACGCAGACCGAGAGGACGCACATGCGAGCCACCACGTACCGCGGTCCGTACAAGGTCCGCGTGGAGAACAAGCCGATCCCCGCGATCGAGCACCCCAACGACGCGATCATCAAGGTCTCGCTCGCCGCCATCTGCGGCTCCGACCTGCACCTCTACCACGGGATGATGCCCGACACCCGCGTCGGTCACACCTTCGGTCACGAGTTCGTGGGCACGGTCCACGAGGTCGGGCCGTCCGTGCAGAACCTCCGGCCCGGGGACCGGGTGATGGTGCCGTTCAACATCTTCTGCGGCTCCTGCTATTACTGCGCCCGCGGGCTGTACTCCAACTGTCACAACGTCAACGCCGGCGCGACCGCGGCCGGGGCGATCTACGGCTACTCCCACACCTGTGGCGGTTACGACGGGGGACAGGCAGAGTTCGTCCGCGTGCCGTTCGCGGACGTGGGCCCCTCGATCATTCCCGAGTGGATGGACGAGGAGGACGCGCTCCTGCTCACCGACGCCGTGGCCACCGGGTACTTCGGCGCGCAGCTCGGCAGCATCGTCGAGGGCGACACGGTGATCGTGTTCGGGGCAGGGGCAGTGGGGTTGTTCGCCGCCCAGTCGGCCTGGCTGATGGGCGCGGGCCGGGTGATCGTGGTCGATCACCTCGAGTACCGCCTGGAGAAGGCGCGGACCCTCGCCCACGCGGAGACGTACAACTTCACCGAGTACCGCGACATCGTGGTGGAGATGAAGCGCACCACCGACCACCTCGGTGCGGACGTGGCGATCGACGCCGTGGGCGCCGAGGCCGACGGGCACTTCATCCAGCACGTGACCTCGGCGAAGTTCAAGCTCCAGGGCGGCTCGCCGATCGCGCTCAACTGGGCGATCGACTCCGTGCGCAAGGGCGGGACCATCTCGGTGATGGGCGCCTACGGCCCGGTGCAGACCTCGATCAAGTTCGGCGACGCGCTGAACAAGGGCCTGACGATCCGGGGCAACCAGTGCCCGGTGAAGCGGCAGTGGCCCAGGCTCTTCGAGCACGTCCGAAACGGGTACCTCACGCCCAGCGAGATCATCACCCATCGCATCCCGCTCGAGCACATCGCGGAGGGGTACCACACCTTCTCCGGCAAGCTCGACGGCTGCATCAAGCCGATCGTGCTGCCCGGTGCCAGCTGAATCGAATGCCAGGTAGATCGAACGCCGGCTGAACCGAACGCCGCAGAGACCACAGGAGGCCGACATGCCGTACACCGCCGACGATCGACCCCCGCACAGGTCGAGCGAGGAGCTGCGCGCCCGGATCCCCGGCTGGGGGGCGGACCTGGACCCCGCCGACCGCCCCTCGTACCCCAAACTGCGCCGGGACCTGGAGACCGGCGCGCACTGGGACTTCCCCGAGCGTCAGCCCGAGCGCACTCCCCGGGAGCGCTCGATCGAGCATCGCCACCTGACCCCGGTGTTCGGGACGGCCCAGCCGCTGCACGGGGTGTCCGGGATGATCCGGCGCAGGGCCTACCAGTACGGGGAGGACAAGACGTACCGGTGGCTGATGCTGCTCGGCGCCGACCGGGTGGACGCGGTGGGGAGCCACGTCCGGTCGCTCGTCACGCTGCGGCCCGACAACCCCGTCACCGAGACCGGCGTGGTCACCGAGTTCACTGCGGGCGGGCTCTCCTCACGGGTGGGGAAGAAGCGCTACGACGTGCGGCACCACTGGATCGACCCGATCCTGGTCGGCGGACCGTGGGTGCTCGCGGCGGGCGCGGCGGCGGGCGGGATCGCCGCGCTCCGCGCGCTGAAGGACTGAGGGGCGCCGCCGCTAGTGGCTGTGGCGCCCCCGTCGTGACACCAGCGTCGGGCGGAGCGCCCGCTCGGCGATGAGCCCGGTGGCGGCGGAGAACACCGCCTTGTGCAGCACGTCGACCGCCAACTCCCGGCGCGGCCAGGTGGCCGGGGGAGCACCGACCCCGGTGGCGTTCTCGAGGGTCTGGTCGACGCCGAGGCGGATGATGGTGTGCCACGCGGTGGCGTGGGCGCCGCGGATGCCGGTGACCGCCCAGACGCCGCGGAGTGCGCCGAGCGAGGCCGCCGTACCGTAGTGCATCGCGTGGTTCCAGGTGGTGGGCTTGGCATCGTCCCCCGGCGAGCGACCCAGGAGGGTCAGGAGCGTCCGCGCGGGCACGAACGAGTTCGGGCGGCCGGTGACCGCCTGCTCTGCCTTTTCTCCGGCCGTCATCACGCCGGCTCCGGCGAGTCCGGCGAGGGCGCCCGTACCGGCGGCGCGCAGGAGGGCGCGGGTCCTGGTCTCTGACTGCATGCGGTGCCTCCCGTTGGTTCGGTGGGGTGGTGGCGCCACCGTAAACCGGGGCGAACAGGACGTCCACCACACGCCGACCGGGGAGGCTCGCGTCATCTGAACCGCCTCGCCGAGAACGTCCTGTCACGGGCGCCCGCCAGCGATCAGACGACCGCCGGCGCGGTGATCCGGGCTGCGATCGGAGTGGACATCGGCTGCGCCAATGGTGGCCGCCCCGCGCTGCCACTCATTACGCTGAGGCTGGTGAGTGGCAGACTCCCCGACCAGCCGATTCGCGTGCCGGCGAACCTCCAGCGCTGGGAGCACCTCACCTTCCTCCACTGGCGTTACGACCCGGAGACGGTGCAGGCGTTGATTCCGCCGAGTCTGCGGGTGCAGTGTTGGGACGGCTCGACCTGGGTGGGGATCACGCCGTTCCGCATGGTCGACGTACGGTTGCCGAGCCTCCCGCCCCCGCCACCATGGCGTGAGTTCCCCGAGCTGAACGTCCGCGCCTATGTGCGGGGTCCGGATGGGCGGGACGGGATCTGGTTCCTGGGCATGGCGGTGCCGCGCGTGTCGTTCCTCGCGCCTATGCGCGCTGCGGGACTGCCGTACGAGCGATCGCGCTCAGAGGTCTCGATCGTCGACTCGCGGTGGTCCTACCGCTTCGAACCGCCGCGCCGGATGCGGCGGCTCGGCGGCGACCCCTTTGCGGCGGTGGTGGACGTGGGGGACGAGCTCTCCGAGCACGGGCGCACGCCGTTGGTGGATAGCATCACCGGCAGGTGGTCAGGCTTCCACCGGCGCGGCGGCATCCTTCTGCGGACGCCGATCGCGCACGAACCGTGGCCGCTGCGCTCCGCGACCGCCGACGGCGACCTCACCCCACCGCTGCGGTGGTCGGGCCTACCCGAACCGGCGGAACCGGCGGTGGTGCATGCCGCGCAGGTGGTCCGCACCTCGCTCGGACCGCCACGTCCGGTGCGCCGAGTTCGGTCGGACGGTTGGTGACATCCACAGGCGGGCACTGGAAGACGGCTCTCTGTGACGACCCGAGAGGATCGCCGGCGCGTACGTTGGATGGGGACCGATGTTCCACCGTGGAAAGGCACGTTTCATGTCAGATGACACAAGATCGCCCGAGCAGATCGTCGCGGACCTGATCGAGAAGTCGCCGATCTGCATGATCACCACCATCGGTCCCGACGGTCGCCTGCTGAGCCGCCCGATGACGCGCCAGAACTCCGACTTCGACGGCACGCTGCGGTTGCTCGCTCCCAGGGACGGCGACCTCGTGTCGGAGATCGCGAGTAACTCGCACGTCAACGTCTCGGTGCAGTCCTCGGACGGTTTCGTCTCGGTGGCGGGACGAGCGGTCGTCGACGACGACCGGAACGCGGTGGCCGAGAACTGGAGCCCTGCGGTCGACGCCTGGTTCCCCGACGGTCCCGAGCAGGCCACCTCGATCCTCGTCCACGCCGACTCGGCCGAGTACTGGGACTCGAGCGGCTCGAGCATCGCCCACATCGCCTCGTTCGTCCGCGCGGTGGTGTCCCGCGACGACCGGACTCCCGATATGGGCGACAGCGGCACCGTCGAGCTGTAGAGCCGGCTCCGCGACCACTCTCTCCGCCCAGTGCCCCGGACCTCCTGGGAGGGGAGTGACGCTCACCCCTGCGCCGATGTCCCGCCGTCGGGATCGCGACGTACGACGAGTCGCGGCCTCAACCGTTCTGGAGCAGGGGAGACGCCCTCTCGGAGGCCGGCGATGAGGTCGTGGGCGTAGGCGACCAGCCCCGTTGCATCTACCCCGTGCGGTGCCGGGCCGTCACCGTGCGCGAGGCGCTCGGCCGCGCGCTCGAGCAACGCCATGGCTCCCTTGGGGTTGCCGCGCTGGATGTGGGTGATGCCGACCGCCAACTGGGCGAGACCCTGCCACAGGAGTCTCTCGTCGGCGGGACCGCTCTTCCACGCGCCCTCCAGGACCTCGTGGGCGTGGAACGCGCGGCCCCGGTCCAGCAGGTCCTGCGCCCACGCCAGGGACTCGGCGGGCGGCAGGTCGAGGTCCTCGGGAATGCGCTCGACCCCCACGCTGCCCGGCGGTAGCGGGCGCCCGAGCTCGTCGCGTGGGCGGGCGTTGCGCGCGCGACCTTCCTCATCGCGGTCACGATCCGAACGGGGAGGGGTGGACATGGCGCCATGGTCCCACCCGGTGTCGCCCGAGTGCCACCACGTGGCGGCCCGGAACCGGGACAATGGAGGCATGCCAGTCACTCTCGCCCCGAATGTGCTGTCCTGGGCGTCGGCGATCGACGAGACGACAGTAGACCAGGCGGTGGCCCTCGCGCGGCTGCCGATCATCCACCCACACATCGCACTCATGCCGGACGCGCACGCCGGCAAGGGGTCCGCGGTGGGCACGGTCATCCCGACAGTCGAGGCGGTCATCCCGGCCGCGGTCGGGGTCGACATCGGATGCGGGATGGTGGCCGCGCGTACCCGGTACACGGAGTCCGACCTGGACCGCATCGACCTGAGCACGTTGCGCGACCGGCTCGAGCGCGCGATCCCGCTGTCGCCGGGCAACTACAACAAGGCCGTCCGGCACGACCACACACGGGAGCGGGTCCGCGAGCTCGAGATGCTCGCCGACTCCGGCGGCGTCGACCTGTCCCACTCGCCGAAGTGGCGCGAGCAGCTCGGGAGCCTCGGCGGGGGGAACCACTTCATCGAGCTGTGTCTCGACGAGTCCGGAGCGGTCTGGTGCTTCCTGCACTCCGGGAGCCGCGGGGTGGGCAACAAGATCGCCCAGAAGCACATCAGGATCGCCCAGGCGCACTGCGCGGAGCGAGGCATCCAGCTCGAGGATCGCGATCATGCGTACCTGGAGCAGAGCACCACCGAGTTCACCGAGTACCTCGCCGAACTGAGATGGGCGCAGCGTTTCGCGCGACTCAACCGAGACGAGATGATGGATCGCTTCCTCGCGGAGTTGGCCCGCATCTTCCGCGACGACGACGCCGGCGAATCGCAACGCGTCAACTGCCACCACAACTACACCGAGAAGATCGCACTCGACGGCAGGGAAGTGTGGCTCACCCGCAAGGGCGCCATCGACGCGAGCGAGGGCCGCATGGGGTGCATCCCGGGATCGATGGGCACCCGCTCGTACATCGTCCGCGGCAAGGGGAACGCAGACGGGTTGTTCTCCGCGCCGCACGGTGCCGGTCGTCGGATGTCGCGCACACAGGCCAAGAGGCGGTTCAGCGCAGCCGACCTCGACGCGGCGATGCAGGGAATCGTCTACCGGCCCGGCGATGCGTGGGTCGACGAGATCCCCGCCGCCTACAAGGACATCGACCGGGTGATGGAGGATGCCGACGACCTCGTCGAGATCGTGCACACCCTGCGGCAGGTGATGAACCTCAAGGGGACGTAGAGGGAATTCCGGGGCAGCGCCTACTTTACATAATGTAGATTATCGGCACTTGAGGGATCCGGCGGTCGGGCCAGAAGGGGCCGGCGACGCGCGACGTGACGTGGCCGCAGGTCTGGACCCTGCGGGCTCGCGATGACCCGCCGTCCTCGAGTGGCGGACTAGACCGCGATGTCGTCCGCCCTCTCGGGTCGCGAACCTGTCGCCGGCGACACTGTCGATATCGCCGGACCTGCCGATGCCGCCTGTGCCGCCGGCCCGTCGGCTCCGGGCTCCGCCACGGCGCGCTCGCGCTCCGCGTCGTCGTGTCTCCCGGCTTGTGCGCCGTCGGCGTCTCGCGTCGCCCGCCCGGCGGCGACTGGGCGCCGTGCCCGGTCCGGGTCGGCATCGCCATCCTCGGCCCCGGTGCACGACCCGCGGGCGTGCCAGCCGATGTCGCCGAAACGTCACGGGTGACGAAACGCGGGTAGGTCCGAGGTCGCGCTCGATACGATGCTCGGCGGCCCCGTCCGGGCGCCGGTCGCGCCGCTCCGGTTCGAGACGTCACATCCTTGATGCGGCGTTGCCGACCCCGTCGATCGCACCCGGCTGGCGATCGGCCCACGGCAGGACCTGCTCGAGCTGCCCGGCGATCCGCAGAAGCCGGCTCTCCCCGCCGAGGGGCGCGACGAACTGGACCCCCATCGGCAGGCCCTCCGGCGTCCAGTGCAGTGGAAGCGACATCGCCGGCCGCCCGGTGAGGTTGGCCAGCTGCGTGTACGGAACCCAGCTCAGGTTGTCGTTGATGATCGACTCCGCGAACCCGGAATGGCGCAGTAGCGGCGCGGTCCGGGTCGCCAGCAGCGCCTCCGCGCTCCGGGCGGCCCAAGGCGGGGTGTCGAGGGCGCCGACGAGCGGTGGCAGATCCGCGAGGCCGGGCGTCATGAGCAGGTCGTAGTCCGAGAAGAAGGCGGTCAGCTCGCGCGCGTAGTCGTCGCGACGCATCACCGCGGCGAGGTAATCCACGCTGCTCTGCGACCTGCCCAGCGCGGCGACGATCCGGGTGTCCGTCTCGAAGTCCCGGTCGCGGCACCCCGTTCGCCGCCGCGTGCTCTCCACCGTCCACGCGAGATACGCGAACCAGCTGGTGAGGAAGTCGCGGGCCAGCGCGAGATCGTCGACGGGTTGCGCCTCGAGGATCTCGACGTGATGGCCGAGCTCCTCGAGCGCACGGCCCGCGGAGTCGACCGACGCGAGGGCCTCCGGGTGGGGCGAGGCGTTGATGGAGGACGCTGTACACAGCCCTATCCGCAGGCGACCCGGATCCGCGCCGACCTGGGAGTGGAACGTCTCGGGCGGCACCGACGGCACATAGGGGCCGCCCGGCTCTCCCCCGGCGAGGACGTCCAGCATCGCCGCGGTGTCGCGCACGGTGCGCGAGACGACGCCGTTGGTCGCCGCGCCGTGCATCGCCTCCCCGCGTACCGGGCCCATCGGCACCAGGCCGCGGCCGGGCTTGAGGCCGACCAGTCCGCAGCAGGCGGCCGGGATCCTGATCGATCCGCCACCGTCGCTCGCGCCCGCGACGGGCACGATACCCGCCGCGACGGCGGCCGCCGACCCCCCGGAGGACCCGCCGGGGCTGCGGCGCGTATCCCAGGGGTTCCGGGAGGGGCCGAACAGCGCCGGTTCGGTGACGGCCTTCGCGCCGAACTCCGGGGTGTTGGTCTTGCCGAAGACGACCACGCCCGCGTCGAGCCACCGCTGCACGACGGTCGCGTGCTCGGTCGCCGGTACCTCGGCGAGGGACCGGGACCCGCCGCTGGTGGGGACGCCACGGTGGTCCTGTCCGAGGTCCTTGAGCAGGAACGGCACACCGGCGAACGGTCCCGTCAGCTCCTCGGCGGCCCGCGCGCGTGCCTGGTCGTCCATGCGTCGGACGATGGCGTTGAGCTGCGGCGCCACGAGGTCGGCCCGCTGCGTCGCGGCGTCGAGCAGCTCCCCCGGTGTCACCTCACCGCCGCGGACGAGGGCGGCGAGACCGAGGGCGTCGTGATTCCGGTACTCGTCGAAGCGCATGGGTGTCGAGTCTACGCATGGAGGCCACCGGAGACGGCCGGTCGACGACGGATGCGGTCGGCGGAGGGACCCGTCAGCGGCGGGCCCGGGCCCGCCATGCGCGCCACGCACCGGTGGACCACAGGGCCCACGCCACGAGGACCGGCTGGACGAACAGCCGGATGAACCGGTCGCGGTCGGTGTCGAGGCCGAAGGCGTCGGTGCCGGTCACGTACTGCGAGATGTTGCCCGGGAAGATCGCGACGAAGAACGCGGCGGCCACCCCGCCCACAGCGGGACGGAAGCGGGTCGGAGCGAGGATGAGCGTGGCACCGAGGCCCAGTTCGACCACGCCGGACGCGACGACGACGAAGTCCGGGTCGAGTGGCACCCACGTCGGGACCTGGGCCCGGAACTCCTGCCGCATGGTCGTGAGGTGGCCGGTGCCCGCGCCGAGCAGAGCGGCGCCGAGCGCCCAGCGGCCGACGTGGCGCGCCGCCTCCCCGATGCGCCGACCCTTGCGGGGCGACGACTGCGCGGGTGCGGTCCGGTGTGACTGAGGGAGATCGTCCATGCCGAAAGTGTTGCGCACAACTGAGTTGAGTGCAACCGGTGATTTCGGGATACTGGGACCCATGCCCGCCGATCTCCGCCTCGACCACCAGGTCTGCTTCTCCCTCTACGCGGCCTCGCGCGCCTCGACCTCGGCCTACCGGCACGCCCTCGCCTCGGTCGGACTCACCTACCCGCAGTACCTCGCCCTGCTCGCCCTGTGGGAGGAGGACGGCCTCACGGTCCGCCAACTGGGCGACCGCCTCCACCTGGACTCTGGCACCCTGTCCCCGCTCCTGGCGCGCCTCGAGAACGCCGGGCTCGTCGCCCGCTCGCGGTCCGCCGACGACGGCCGGAGCGTCCACGTCCACCTCACCGAGTCCGGCGAGAAGCTGCGCGCGGAGGCCGAGGCCATCCAGTGCTCCCTGCTCGGAAGGCTGGACATGTCGGAGGAGGACCTGCTGCAACTGCGCACCCTCGCCCAGCGCCTCGTCGACTCTCTCGAGGCCAGCGCGTAACAAACCCGGCGCGGCGGCGCCGGCTCAGCCGGACGCGACGGGCTGGCGGAGGATCGTCCTCAACCTCGCGGGCTCGACCCTGCGCGGATCCGAGAGATAGATCTCGTGATGGTGGCCGGACAGCACGGCGCCCCGGCCCGCGATGGCCTCCGCGTGCATCCGCGCGATCACCGGACCCTCCTCGTCATAGGGCCCCACGTGCAGCGTCTGCACTGCCGTACCCTCCGCGAACCGGGCGAACCGCACACGCTCACCGGCGTCCGAACCCCTCGTCGTCGTCACCCTCTCCCCTGCGGCGGCTACGACCTCCGGCGTGATCCACTCCGGCTGCCAGATCATCATCGTCCAGTTCCACGCGTCCTTGTCCCGGGCGGTGAACACCCGCGGATCGTCGGCGTACCAGAGCCCCTCGAGCGGGCCCACGGTGTGGACCCGCCCGAGCTCCGACTTCGCGATCGCCCGGATCGCGTACGACAGGACGTACAGCGACTCGACGGCCGTGCGGTAGGCCAGCGCGGTGTTGGGGTCGCCGCGGCCGTCGACCCGGAGGAACCACATGGGCGGGACCTCCACCGTGTCGACGCGCCCGACGCGGCCTGAGTACAGGTCGCGTCGCAGCGTCTTGATGTCGACGCTCCCGGGGTTCGCGCTACCGGACATGCGCAGAATCTACTCCCGACGGCGCCAGGGCGAGGGGCGGCCACGACGACAGGTCCCGCAGGAGCTGACGGTCGTGGGTGGCGACGACCACCGCGCAGGATGCGGTTGTCAGTGCCTCGGTGAGCCCGTCCACCAGGGTTGACGCCAGGTGGTTGGTCGGCTCGTCCAGGATCAGCATCGCGGGCCGCGCGGCCAGGCACAGCGCGAGGTGGAGGCGGCGCTGCTGGCCCTGCGACATCCGGCTCACCGCGGTGGCGGCGGCGCGCGGGTCCAGCAGCCCGGTCGACGTCAGTCCCGGCGCGTCGTCGCGGCCCAGCCGACCGACGTGCTCGGTGTAGATCTGCGTCGCGGTCCGTCGAGGATCCCACTGCGGCACCTCCTGGGACAGGTACGCGACCCGCGCGGCGGGACGACGATCAACAGTGCCCCTGTCCGGATCGAGCTCCCCCGCGAGCAGGGCGAGCAGCGTCGACTTGCCCGCCCCGTTCGGGCCGGTGACCAGCAGTCGGTCGCCGGTGTCGAACGACATCGAGACCGGCGCGCGCAGCCGTCCCGAGACGGCGACCTCCCGGCAGGTCAGCACCCGCTGCCCGGCGGGGACGTCCCACGCCGGCCACCGGAACCGCGGCGGAGGTGGCGGAACGGTCACGCGGTGACGCTCGAGATCCTCGCGGCGGCGGACGAACGCCCGGACGGTGCCGGCCGCGCGCGTAGACCTCTGATGTTTGCCGTGGCCCTTCTCGGGGCGCCACCCGTCGCGGAGCCGGTCCCGCGCCTCGTCCGCGGCGCGGGCGAGTCTGACCTGCTCGTCGAGCTGCTCGGTGTGGGCCTGCTCCCACGCGGATCGCACACGGCGGCGACCCTCGAGCCAGCCCTCGTAGCCGCCACCGAACACCAGAGGCCTCCCGTCCGGGCTCGGGTCGAGGTCGCAGAAATGTGTCGCCACGTCGCGTAGGAGCGCCCGATCGTGCGAGACGACGGCGACCCCGCCGGGGTGCGCTCGCAGCCGGTCGGTGAGGAACTCCAGCCCGGACGCGTCGAGATGGTTGGTCGGCTCGTCGAGCAGCAACAGGTCGTGGTGCGCGCCGAGGACGCAGGCCAGGCGGACACGGTAGCGCTGCCCCACGGACAGCGACGCCAGTGGGCGCGCGCGGTCATCGCACGCGCCGAGCCCGGCGAGCGCGACGTCGACCCGGCGGTCGGCGTCCCACGCGTCCAGTGCGGTGGCCAGCTCGAGCGCGGCCGCGTACTCGTCCTCGGCGCCGGGCTCCCCGGCCCCCAGCGCGTCGGCGGCGGCGTCCAACGCGCGCAGTGCGGCGAGGCTGTCGGCGATCTCCTCGGCGACGAGGTCGCCGACCGTGCGAGCCGCCGGGGCGTCCAGGTGTTGGTCCACGGTCCCTATCCGCCCGACCCGCGAGATGCTGCCGGAGTCCGGGCGGTGGCGCCCGGCCAGGACGCGCAGGAGCGTCGTCTTGCCCCGACCGTTCTCCCCCACCACGGCGAGCCGCGATGTCGCGGAGACGGTGAGGTCGACGCCGGTCAGGACGGTGCGGTCGCCGAGCGTCGCCGCCACATCGGTCAGGCGGATGTGTGCGCGGTCGCCCGCGGGGAGTCGGTGAGTGTGGTGCTGGTGCTGGTGCACGGTGCCCTCTTCGGCTCGTCGTGGAGCCGGGAAGCACGAGATGGCCGCCCGGCGTGTGCCCGTGGACGGCGTGCAGAGAGTGTGTCGAAGGTGGTCTCCGCCGCCGTCAGCGGCGGGACCAGGGCTTCATGGTGATGGCACCGGGATACATGCCCGGAAGTGTATCCGGGCCCGCCCCGCGACGCACCCCTCGGCGTCAACCCCGGTTGACATCGGCGGCTGTGTCAACGTAGGTTGACGGGTGAGGTGGTGACAGTGGAGACGACGTTCGACTTCAGCGCGGAGGACTCCCCCGTCGACAGATTGGCCGCCATCGCGCGGGCCAAAGCCGAGATCGCCCGCGAGGAGGCCGCCGCGGTGCGGTTCGCCCGGGTACACGGTCTGAGTTGGGCGGAGATCGGCACGGTTCTGGGGGTGAGCAGACAGGCACTGCACAAGCGATTCGGAAGGACGGCCTGAGGAGCGCATGGCGAGGACGCGAACCGGAGAACTACTGCGACCACTCGTCACGTTGGCCCCGAGTCCCCCGCGACTGCCCAATGCGACCAAGGCGGGACTCACCGTCCTGCTCTGCCTGGCGGTCTCCATGCTGCTGGGGCGCTTCGACCTGGGGCTACTCACCGTCACCGGGACCTTCGCGGTCCTCTACGCCCCGGCCGCGCCGCTGCGTCGTCGCGCCGCGACCGTCGCCGGCATCGGACTGGGCCTGGTCGTCGCCACCTCCCTCGGCGCCTTCACCGCCGGCTCCCACCTCGCCTTCGCCGTGACCGCGGTGCTGCTGGCGACCGTCACCGCCGGGGTGTGCCTGGCGTTCCGCGTCGGGCCGCCCGGGTCCTACTTCCTCGTGCTGACCGCCGGAATCGCGTACCTGCTGGTCGGCGAACACGGCACCGAACCCCTCCTCGTCCCGGCCATGACCGCGGTCGGTGCCGCCGTGGCGTGGCTGGTGACCATGGTGGACCTCCTCCCCGATCCCCGCCGGCCGGAACGTCGAGCGGTGCGCCGCGCGCGGGACGCGGTCGCGGCCTACGCGGCCACCGAACCGGGGCCCGACAGCCGACCGCAGCACCGCGCCGCGGCCCACGCGCTCGCCGACGCCGAGGAGGCCGTCGCCGAGGGGATGTGGACTCCCTCCGAGTCGATCAGCGCCGAGCTCGCCGCCGCCCACCGCGAGTACGACGCCCGCGCGGCGCGGGCGAGCCGACACATCGTGCCCGGCGACGACCCCGCCTGGGATCCGCGCAACCCCGACGCCGGCCGGTGGCTCGAGGGGGACCCCGAGTCCGCAGATGTGGAGATGCCGTCCGCCGCCGCGGCCGAGCGGGCCGAGCGGGAGTTCGTCCGCGACGAGCGCAGACACATCGGGTCGCTGCGACGGCGGCTGCGGAGCGGGCTTCGGTGGCCCGGGGAGCCGTGGGCGGTGGCGGCGTCGGTGGGGATCGCCACCGCGGTGTCGATCGTCCTGCTCACCCTGTTGGCCGGATCCGATCAGCCGCACCTGTACTGGGTGATCGCCTTCTCCGCCCTCGTCCTGCACCAGGGCGGGCCCCGCGCGGCACGGACCTACCGCGCACTGCACCGGCTGACCGGCACCGTCGCGGGGCTCGGCGTGTTCCTGCTGGTCGCCCTGCTGCAACCGTCGGGGTGGTGGCTCATCGGGCTGATCGTGGCTCTGCAGTTCACGATCGAACTGCTGGTCACCCGGAACTACGGACTGGCGGTCACGCTCATCACCCCGCTCGCCCTGCTCATCGCCTCCGGCGGCGACGTCCCGGACCAGCCGCTGCCCCTGGTCGGCGAGAGACTGCTCGACACGGTCGTGGGCGTGCTCGTCGCCCTGGTCGTCCTGTGGGGGCTGGGTCGCCGGGCGCACCACGGAGCAGTCCGTGCCGACACCCGACGTGTACTCCGCGAGATCGCCGAGTACACGCGTGGCGACGAGCAGACCCAGGACGAACCGACGCTGGCGTCAGCGCTGCGCGACCTCAACAGCAGCAACTCGCTGCTGATCGCGGACGGGCACGGTGACTCCCCGGAGTCGCGGACCGCGGAAGCGGTCACCTACGCCGGGTACCTCATGCTGGGCGCACGCGACCGCGACGCCGTTACGGGCACGGCCGAGGAGTGGTCGGACCTCGCCGACCTGGAGCTGCCCTCCGGGTGGCGGCCCGCCGCGTCGGACGACTCCGCCGACGCGCGGATCCGCGAGCAGTGCCGACGGGTGGGCGCCGGACTCGACTGAGCCGGCCCGCCACCCCCTACGGCACGCCGCTCCCCGGCCGGCGTGCCTCAGCCCGCGGCGGAGTCGGTGGCGGCGGCACCCCGGGCATCGTCCGGGCGGTCGACGTTCTGGAGCCGCAGCTGACCGCGGGCCAGCACCTTCCCGGTCTCGGACTGTGTGATGACCACGTCCCAGAGTTGCTGGCTACGCCCCTGGAACAGCGCCTCGGCGGTCACCTCGACCCGCCCGCCGGTGGAGGCGCGCAGGAAGTCGGTCCCGTTGTGGACGCCGACCGCGACCTGACCGCGGTCGGCGACGGCGAACCCGGCACCCGCGCCGCCCGCGGACTCGACGATGCTCGCGTACACGCCACCGTGCACGGTTCCCCAGTCGGTGAGGTGGTCTGCGCCGAGGTCCGCGTGTCCGCGCAGTGACGTGGCGCTCACCTCGTCCACGACGAGGCCGGAGACGCGGACGAACGTGCTCGCGGCGGCGGACGAGGAATCAGGGACAGCGCGGGAGTCGGACATGATGTCTTTCTACCCCCGGGCGGCGCGGTGGGCGGCGCCCGGCCCCCGGCCCCGGGGCGGCCGTCACCCGCCGACGTAGCGGGCCAGGTACTCCCCGGTCAGCGTCGATGCATCGGCGACGAGGTCGGCCGGGGTGCCCTCGAACACGACGCGGCCGCCGTCGTGGCCCGCGCCGGGGCCCAGATCGATGATCCAGTCCGCGCGGGCCATCACCGCCTGGTGGTGCTCGATCACGATGACCGACTTGCCCGCGTCGACGAGCCGGTCGAGCATGCCCAGCAGGTTCTGCACGTCCGCGAGGTGCAGGCCGGTCGTCGGCTCGTCGAGCACGTAGATATCGGCCTTGTCCGCCATCTGGGCCGCCAGCTTGAGGCGTTGGCGCTCGCCCCCGGACAACGTGGTGAGCGGCTGGCCGAGCCGCACGTATCCCAGCCCGACGTCGCGCAGGCGTACCAGGATCTTGTGGGCCGCAGGGATGCGCGCCTCGCCCGCCGAGAAGAAGTCCTCCGCCTCGGTCACGGACATCGCCAGCACCTCGCCGATGTTGCGCTCCCCCAGGCGGTACTCGAGCACCTCGGCCTGGAAACGACGGCCCTCACAGTCGTCACACGTCGTGGCGACACCCGCCATCATGCCGAGGTCGGTGTAGACGACTCCCGCGCCCTTGCACGTGGGGCACGCGCCCTCCGAGTTCGGGCTGAACAGCGCAGGCTTGACGCCGTTCGCCTTCGCGAACGCCTTGCGGATGGGCTCGAGCAGGCCGGTGTAGGTAGCGGGATTGCTGCGACGCGACCCCCGGATCGCCGACTGGTCGATCGCGACGACGCCCTCCCGCGGGGACACGGAGCCGTGGATGAGCGAGCTCTTGCCCGAGCCCGCCACACCCGTCACCACGCACAGCACCCCGAGAGGGATGTTCACGTCCACGTCACGCACGTTGTGCGCGCTCGCCCCGCGTACCTCGATCCACCCCGCCGGCGCGCGAACCGAGTCCTTGAGAGAGGCGCGGTCGTCCAGGTGGCGGCCGGTGACGGTGCCGCTCGCCCGCAGCCCGTCCACCGTGCCCTCGAAGCAGATCTCGCCGCCCTCGGACCCGGCGCCGGGGCCGAGGTCCACGACGTGGTCGGCGATCGCGATGGTCTCGGGTTTGTGCTCGACCACGAGGACGGTGTTGCCCTTGTCCCGCAGGCGCAGCAGCAGCCCGTTCATCCGGTCGATGTCGTGCGGGTGCAGGCCGATCGACGGCTCGTCGAACACGTAGGTCACGTCCGTCAGCGCGGACCCGAGGTGGCGGATCATCTTGACCCGCTGGGATTCGCCACCCGACAGCGTGCCCGCCGGCCGGTCGAGCGAGAGGTACCCGAGCCCGATCTCCACGAACGAGTCGAGCGTGTGCTGCAACGACCCCAGCAGCGGGGCCACGGACGGCTCGTCGAGCCCGCGCAGCCACTCGGCGAGGTCGGTGATCTGCATGGCCGAGACGTCGGCGATGTTGTGCTCGCCGATCCGCGAGGACCGGGCGCCTTCGTTGAGTCGCGTGCCGTCGCACTCCGGACACGTCGTGAAGACCACGGCCCGCTCGACGAACGCCCGGATGTGCGGCTGCATGGCCTCGACGTCCTTGGACAACATCGACTTCTGGATCCGGGGGATCAGTCCCTCGAAGGTCACGTTAATGCCGTCGGCCTTGATCTTCACCGGTTCCTTGCGCAGGAGGTCGTCCATCTCGCGCTCGGTGAACTCCCCCACCGGCTTGTCCATGTCGAAGAACCCGGACCCGGAGTAGATGCGGCCGTACCACCCGTCCATCGAGTAGCCGGGCACCGTGATGGCTCCCTCGGCCAAGGATTTCGAGCGGTCCACGAGCGCGTCGATGTCGAAGTCAGAGACCGCCCCGCGGCCCTCGCACCGCACGCACATACCGCCGGTGATGGTGAACTCGGCCTTCTGCCGGGTGCCGTCGGCCTTCTTCAGTGTGCCCACCCCGGAGGCCGACGCGACATTGAACGAGTACGCCTTGGGTCCGCCGATGGCGGGCCGGGCGAGCCGGCTGAACAGGATCCGCAGCATCGCCCCGGTGTCGGTCGCCGTCCCCACCGTCGACCGCGGGTCCGAGCCCATCCGCTCCTGGTCCACGACGATCGCGGTGGTCAGCCCCTCCAGCACGTCGACGTCCGGCCGGGCCAGCGTCGGCATGAACCCCTGGACGAACGCGCTGTACGTCTCGTTGATCATCCGCTGCGACTCCGCGGCGATCGTCGCGAAGACCAGCGAACTCTTCCCTGACCCGGAGACCCCGGTGAAGACGGTCAACCGCCGCTTCGGCAGCTCCACGTCGACCGAGCGGAGGTTGTTCTCCCGCGCGCCGAGGACGCGGATGATGTCGTGCGTGTCTGCGGTGTGGGTGCTCATCGCGGTTCTCCTCGGCCGGTGCTCTCCAGGGGCAACGTTAGACCGCGGGCCCGTGGCGAGAAAGAAGTCAGCCGCGGTCCTGATTCAGCATGGCGACGGCGTGCAGTTCGGCGAACCGCTGGAACTCGTCGTCGTCCCACTCCTCGCGGCCCGTCGCGGCCGCCCACCCGTCGAGGATCTGGTGATCGTAGAGGTGGCCGTAGCCCTGCGACCCGCCGACCGCGTTGCCGAGGTCGGCAGTGACCTGGAAGAACGTGAGCACCGGCATGTAGAACATGCCGGGGTGGCGGCCTTTACCCGGGGGTTCGGCCAGCCACGCGGGGCGGTCGAACAGCAGATCCGGAGTCCACCACACCACCGGGTCCGTCGCGTGCTGAACGTACAGCACGTGCGGCGGGATCCACGGACTGTCGTCGCCGCGCGACTCGGCCGGGTCCTCGGAGAAGCGCACCAGCAGGCCGTCGGCGTACACGGGCTCGGTGACCGGGGTGCCCGGGTCGCGGCGCTCGACCAGCGAGTGCCAGATGCGGTTGGAGTTGGGCGGGCCCATCCACAGCACGCCGTCCACGGTGGCGCGGATGTCCCGGATCCCCGAGAACGCCGCCTCCCCGGCCTGGGTGCCGAGGCTCTCGCCATAGACATAGAGCTCCGGCCGCGGCAGGCCAGGGGGCAGCGAGTCGCGCCACTCCACCACCGACTCGACGAGCGAGCGCCCGGCGGCCTCCGCTTTCTCGCGGTCGGCGAGGAACGAGATCCAGCTGGGCAGGAACGAGTACTGCGTGCCCACCGTCGCGACGTCGCCGCCGGAGAGCAGCTCGATCGCCTGGGCCGCGTGCGAGTTGATCCACCCGGTGCCGGTGGTCGGCACGATCACGACGGACTCCCGCTCCCAGGCCCGCGTCCGGTCGAGCTCGGCCACCACGAGGTCGGAGCGCTCGTCGTCCGTGGGCGCGGACTCCAGGCCCGCGTAGGCCCGGATCGGCTCCTTCGCCTCCTCGCCGAGCAGGTCGCTCAGCGTCTCCCGGTCGACGCCGCCGCTGACGAATCGCCGGCCCTGCAGGCCCAGGTCCTCGAAATCCACGAGTGAACCCGGGCCGCCTGACTTCTCGGGCTCGCGCGGCGGGCGGGCGTCGGGCAGGTCCTCGTTGTTCTGGGCGCTGAAGATCTGGTTGGCGGCGTCGAAGAACAGGCGCGGCACCAGGCCCTGGACCATGCCCAGCAGCAGCGCGGCCGCCACCACGACCCCCGCGAGCCGGGCGGTGTACTCCCCGATCCCGAACCGGCGGCGCACTGCGCGGACGAACGCCCGGTACGCCACCCGTAGACCCCGGGCGGCGATCAGCAGCGCGACGAAGAGTCCCAGCGCGACCCACGGGATGCGCATGTAGTCCGCCCACGGCGGGCGCGGCGACTCGACGAGATCGGAGACCTGGTCCTGCCAGCGGATCGCCGTGGCGGTGGCCGTGATGAGGTAGACGACCAGCACGTACGGCGCGGACAGTCGCGCGAACGCCAGGAGACGGTCCCCCAGCGCGATGACGTCGGGATGCAGGCTGATGCGGGGCGCGACGACGCGCCGCCACAGCGTCCGGAGCGCCACGCCGACACCGTAGCCGACCAGCATCGACACGCCCGTGACGATGCCCTGGTAGTGCCACGCCCGCGGCAGCAGCGACGGCATGAGCGAGACCCACGCCGCGAGCGCGGCGACGATGAGACCCGTGACGGAGGGGCGCCACCGGTCCCACCACGTCCGCAGGACCTCGCCGACAGCGTTCACCGTAGCTACTCGGGTCACCGCAGCCGCTCGGCCCGGCGCGCGGCCGCCACGAGGTCCTCCGACATGCGCGCCAGCTCGGCCGGGTCCTCGCCCTCGGCGATCGCGGTCCGCAGGTCCTCGCACGCGCAGCGCAGCTGGAACATACGATCCATGAGATCGGTGGACTCGGCCTCGGACAGCACGACCGTCCCCTCGGGCAGATCCTGCATCCGCAGCGATCGGCGCTGCTCGTACGCACGCTGGCGGCACGAGCGACGGCAGTATCGGCGCCGCCGTCCGGTGCCGCCCTCGTCGACGGGCCGACCGCACCACGCGCAGGACGCCTCGCCCCGCCGCGGGGCGGGGGGCTCTGCCCGGACGTCGGAATCCACGGATGAAAGGGTACCCAGGTCGCCCCCGAGGTGGCCCGCGGCGTCGGGACGTGGGAACATTTGGGGGTTCCTCTGGCGTTGATACGAGCAGGAACCACGCAGCGTCGTGTCGATCCGCAGAATTGACCGCAGCGCGGTGACGTGACCGCAGTGCTTTGACGCAGACGAACACGGCAGAAGGAGTTCGCATGGCAGATCGAGTCCTCAGGGGCAGCCGCCTCGGAGCGGTGAGCTACGAGACCGACCGGGACCACGACCTCGCGCCCCGCCGCATGGCCCGGTACCAGACCCCGAACGGCGAGGTCTACGAGGTGCCGTTCGCCGATGACGCCGAGATCCCCGGCACCTGGATGTGCAAGAACGGCCAGGAGGGCCAGCTCATCGACGGCCCCGCGGCCGAGGTGAAGAAGGGCAAGCCGCCGCGCACCCACTGGGACATGCTGCTCGAGCGGCGTTCCCTGGAGGAGCTCGAGGAGCTCCTCAAGGAGCGGATGGACCTGCTCAAGAAGCGGCGCCGCGCCGGCGCGCGCTGAGCCACCGGACGGCATGACGCCCCGGTCCCCTTCCGAGGGGGCCGGGGCGTTCTGCGTCGGCGGGGCTCACCGCCCGGCTGACGGAGGACTCAGCGCCCGATGAGTGCTCGCAGCTGCGCGCGGCGCTTCTCCCAGCCCCAGCGGGCGACGTTGACCGCGGCCTCGCGGAAGATCGACTCGCTCATCTTGGAGTGCCCCACGGTGCGCTCGGTGAAGGTGATGGGCACTTCCACCACACGCCGCCCGTTGTCCAGCAGCCGCCAGCTCATGTCGATCTGGAAGCAGTAGCCCTTGGACTCGATGGAGTCCAAGTCGAGTTCGGCCAGCGCGTCGGCGCGGTAGGCGCGGTAGCCGGCGGTGATGTCCTTGATGCCGACGCCCAGCATGACGCGGGAGTAGATGTTGCCGCCGCGGGAGATGACGTGGCGCTGCCACGGCCAGTTGACCACGGAGCCGCCGGGGACGTAACGGGACCCGATCGCCAGGTCGGCGCCGCCGTCCACGGCCTCGAGCATGGCGGGCAGGCGCTCGGGCGGGTGGCTGCCGTCGGCGTCCATCTCCACCAGCACCGTGTACCCGCGCTCGAGTCCCCAGCGGAACCCTGCGATGTAGGCCGCGCCGAGGCCCTGCTTCCCGGCGCGGTGCAGGACCGAGATCCGGCCGCGCGGGTCGTCGGCGGCGAGCCGATCGGCGACCTCCCCGGTGCCGTCGGGGCTGTTGTCGTCGGCGATGAGGACCGACACGTCGGGGGCCGAGGCGAGCAGTCGCTCCACGACGCCGGGCAGGTTGTCCCGCTCGTCGTAGGTGGGGATGATCACCAGCGTGCGCGCGGAGGGCGCGCGGCCGCCCGGCGTCGTCGGTTCGGTCACTTACGTCTCCTCGTGTCGGGTCACGGGCCGTCGGCGGGTGTGGACCAGCGCCCAGGCCAGTGCGACGAACCCGACGAGGCAGCTCACCGCCTGCGGGACACCGCCCAGTCGGGTTGCCACTGTACCGACCCCGCCGACCTCGACCTGAGCCGCCAGCACCGCGGGCTCGAAGATGCCGGTCTCCTGCCGCACGTGCCCGTCGGGGCCGATGACGGCGCTCACACCGCTGGTCGCGGCGATGAGGACGGGCACGTCGTGCTCGACCGCGCGCACCCGGGACATGGCCAGTTGCTGGTACGTCATGGCCGAGTGGCCGAAGGTGGCGTTGTTGGTGGGGACGGTGAGGATCTGGGCGCCGCGCGAGAGGGGTTCGCGGGCGGCGGCGTCGAACGCGATCTCGAAGCAGATCGCCACGCCCAGCTCGACCCCGTTCGCGGTGACGAGCCCGTCGCCGTCCCCGGGGACGAAGTGCCCGGCGGACTGCGCGATCGGGAAGAGCGCCTCGAACAGGCCGCGCATCGGCAGCCACTCGCCGAAGGGTTGGATGTACTTCTTGTCGTGTCGGTCGGCGACCGGGTCGGAGCCGGCACCGGCACCGGCACCCTCGGAGTCGTCGGCGCCCTCGCCGGCACGGGCGTCCCAGACGAGGGTGGAGTTGGTGGCCTCGCGGCCCTGCCCCGTGGGCAGGACGGTGCCCACGAGGATCGGCGCGTCGAGGCGCCGGGACAGGGCGCTGATCTGCGCGCCGGCGAGGCGGTCGTCGAGCGGCGAGATGTCGGAGGCGTTCTCCGGCCACAGCACGAGGTCGGGGCGCGCGACGGTGCCGGCCTCCACGTCGTCGGCGTAGTCGGCCGTGACGTCGAGGTGGTTGTCGAGGACCGCGCGGCGCTGCGCGTTGAAGTCCAGGCCGAGGCGCGGGACATTGCCCTGGATCACCGCGACCTCCACGGTCTCGGTGTGTTCGCCGGTCGGGGTGAGGGCGGCGCCGGCGACCAGGCCCACCGCGACGAGCGGGACCGCCAGGAGGCCGGCGGCCGCGCGGACGGGCCGTCGCCCGCTGTCGGCGTCGCGGCGTACCAGGAGGACGACGGCCACGCCGAGGGCGGCGCCGAGCGCGGAGACGACGAACCCGAGCAGCGGCGTCCCGCCGAGCGAGGCCAGCGGCAGCAGGGGGCCGTCGGCCTGCCCGAACGCCAGCCGGCCCCACGGGAAGCCTCCCCACGGCCACGACGACCGGACCCACTCCCACACCGACCACCAACCGGCCACGCCGAGCACTGCGCCGAGCGCGCGTGCGACGGGCCGCGGGCCGGGGTCGAGTCCGGCGCGCAGGATGACCACGGTTCCCGCGCCGAACGCGGCCAGGTAGAGGGCCTCGACCAGCGACAGGCCCCAGGAGGCGTAGGCGCCGACGTACATGCCGACCCACGGAACCAGCAGGAGGAAGAAGACCAGTCCGGAGACGAGGCCGAGGAGGGCGCCGGTGCGCGCCCGGGGCGGGTGGTCGCCGGAGGGAGCCATGACGACGACGAGGAGCGCGATCGCGAGAACCGCGGTCCACCACAGACCGACCGGGGGGAACGAGGCGGCCAGCAGCGCGCCGGAGGCGGCCGCGAAGGCGAGCCTCGTCATCAGGGGCATCAGACCGCGGGGCCGGCGGGCAGGCCGTCCACGACGAGCGCCCGGAGAACGGGGTCCGGGCCGGTGAGGTCGGGCATGGGCGGCACCCCCGACCGCGGATCGGTCGACCAGCGCTGCACGGCGTCGTCGGCCGCGACCACGGCCAGCTCGCCCGTCTCCCATCGCGCGAAGGTGGCGGGCGCGCCCGGGGTGAGGGTGCCGGCCGCACCGTCGCGGGCCCCGGAGGCGCGGCGCGCGCCCCGGGTGGTGGCGGTGAACGCGGCCCGCGGGGACAGCCCGCGGCCGCCCTCGACGGTGGTCAGGGCGCGCAGGGCATCCCACGGGCGGACCTCGTCGCCGACCCGGGTCGACGCCGCCAGCGCGACGCCGGAGGCGGCGATGCGCACGAGGTCGGTGCCCGCCAGGTCGTCGACGAGCGGACGCAGCAGCACGATCGCGCCGACGGCGGCGAGGGCGGCGAGGGTCTCGTCATCCGGGGCCGCCGTCCCGCCGGACACCGCACCGATGAGGACCGGGGCGCACCGGGCGACCGCGGGCCCGCCGAGTTCGTCGGCCAGGCGGGTGAGTCCCGCGGCGACGCGCGTCGGGTCCGCCCCGGCGCCGAGGACGACCCGCTCCCCCGCGCGCACCTTCTCCTCGACCGCGGCGGGGTCATCGAGGGTGTCGGGCACGGGGCCCTCCGTCAGTGCGGCCGGGACCACCCCGCGTGCGGCGGCGGCCGCGAGGTCGAGCCCGTCGGCGAGGCACTCGACGAACGCCGGGGCGACCCAGTCCCCCGCCAGGTCGACCCGCTCGGCGTCCGGGAAGAGGGCGGGCCCCGGGGCGTCGGAGCCAGCCCACACGATGAGTCCGTTCTCGTGCGCCAGTGCGGTGGCGTCTCGGGAGGCGGGCGTGAGGACGCGGCCCCCGGTGGCCAGGAATGCGGTCATGCGTCAGATTATCCCCGAGCACGCCCGGGCGCCCGGCCCGCCCACCCCCCTGTGGTCGGGCCGGCCGATACTGTGGTCCGCCATGGACGACTCCGCCGCTGACCACCACCCCGGCCCCCGGAACGTCTCCGCGACCACCGACGGAGACAGGGCCCGCCTGCACTTCCCCGGCGGCCGCCTGCGCCCCTCCGACTGGACCGCACTGGCGGCCCTCGCGGCCGACCACGGCGGCGCCGTCCACACGGTCGCCGGCGGCGGGCTCGAGCTCCGCGGGATCGAACCCGAACCGGCCGGTGGCGTCCAGCAGGACGGCGATGATCCCACCGCGCGCCGGCTCTGGGAGCGCGCCACGGATACCGGCCTCCTGCCCCCGGGCGGTCCGCGCCGCCTGCCCGTCGTCCTCGCCTCGCCGCTGGCCGGCCTGCTCGACGGCCACCACGACCTCGCCGACCTGCCCGATCGGCTCTCCGCGGCGCTGGCCGGCCACACCGGGATCGACGCCCTCGCGGGCCGCCTCCTGCTGGGGCTCGACGACGGCTCGGGGGACGTCCTGGCGCACACCCCCGACCTGGCCGCCGTCGTCGACGGCCCAGGCGGCACCGCGCGGATCCACGTCGCCGGCCGGGCGATCGCCGTCCGGGTCCCCGTCGACCACGCGGCGGTCGTCCTCGCGGACGTGGCAGCCCACCTCGCGCGCTCCGCGGGCCCGGCCGACGTGCCCGCGTCCGGGGAGCTGCACGACCTCGTCGTCGTCGCCCTGGACTCCCACCCCCTCACCACCACGGTCACGCGGGACGCCGGCGCGCGGGTCACGTCCCCCTCTACCCCGGTAGAGCGGCGGCTCGCGGCCGCTCCCCCGACGGTCGGGTGGGTCGACACCTCCGACGGGCTCGTCAGCCTCCTCGCCGTTGTCGCGGAGGGCGCCATCCCCGCGCGGCTCGCAGAGTTCCTCGGCGCCGTGGAGCGGCCCGGCACGGTCTCGGCGGACGGGGTGATCGGACTGCACGGGCTCACCGAGGGGATGGCCGAGCAGGTCGTGCGGGTGCTGGCGCCGATGGGGATGATCTTCGACGCGACCTCGCCGTGGGTGACCGGATCAGCGTGAGCCGAACCGCCCGACCAGCCAGCGGGCGGCCTCGTCGACCGAGTGCACGGTCTCGGGGGCGGGCGGCGCCTCCGGCCGGTCGACCATCACCACCGGGATACGGAGGTCGCGGGCGGTCGCCAGCTTCGCCGCCGAACTCTCGCCGCCACTGTTGCGCGTGACGAGGACGTCGATCCGGTGCCGCGACATCAACGTCCGCTCGGAGTCCTCCCCGAACGGCCCGCGGTCGAGCACGAGCAGGTAGCGGTGCGGCAACGGTCCGGGTGGCGGCTCCGAGCAGCGGATGAGGTACGAGCCGCGGGTGTCGCCGGCGAACGCGGACGCGCCCTGCTTGCCGACGGTGAGCATCGGGCGGCGGAACCGCTCGGCCACCACCTGCGCGGCGGTCCGCGTGTCGGGGACGCGGATCCACTCGTCGCCGGGGCGCTCGGTCCATGGCGGGCGGTGCAGCCGCAGCAGCGGAGTGCTCGTCTCCGTGGCGGCGTGGACCGCGTCGGTCGAGATCTCGTCGGCAAACGGATCGGTCGCGTCGATCACCGCGCTCACCGCGTTCTCCCGCAGCCAGTGCGCCAGGCCCTCGGCACCGCCGAACCCGCCGATACGGACCTCACCGCGGGGCAGCCGCGGGCGCGTGACCTTACCGGCCAGCGCGGTCACCACGTCCAGCCCGGCGGTCACCATGAGATCGGCCAGCCGCCGCGCCTCGCCGGTGCCGCCGAGGACGAGGATGAGGCCCGGGTCGCCGCTCGGCCCGCCGGACGGGGGCGCCGCCTGCGCGGTGACCGGGCTGTCGACGGTCGTGGGGGCGGTCGGTGTGGGGTGGGCGGCGGGTGCAGCTGGGGCGGGTGCTGCCGAGGGCGCTGTCGGGGCCGATGGCGTCCGGTCCGCGGGTGCTGCGTGGCCGGCTGCTGAGGCGGCGGGCGCTGCTGGCGTCGGCGCTGTCGCTGCGGGGACCGCGCGGCCGGCCGCCGGGATCCCGGGCACGAGCTCCCACTCGATCTCCGCGGCGTCGAGGGCGCGCGTGTGCGCGGCCAGCCCGGGGTGCTGCGCCGGGTCCCCGGGGTAGAGCCGCACGACCCGGTCTCCGCGTTCGACTGCCTCGTGGATCCGCGCCGCGGCGTCCTCCGGCGAGAGATCGGTGGCGTCGACGACCCGGGCCGTCGGCGGGCACAACGACAACGCCGCGCCCACGTCGGAGTCGCACAGGCAGGTGCCGCTCAGGGCGATCAGCCGGGACGCGCGGACCGTGAGCAGGTCGACCGGACCGGGGCCCGTGCCGATGAGGTGGACGGCCGCCGGGTCGGGACCCGGCCGTGGCGGAGCGCTCACCGCGGCATCCGCCTCCACACGGGCTGCGGTACGAGCCGTGCCACGGCGAACATGACCCGCAGCTGCCACGGGATCCACACGACCCCGGCCCGCCGCTCGAGCACCCGCTCGACCACCGCGTCCGCCACCTGGTCCGGTGTCGACGAGAACGGCGCCGGATCCATGCCCTCCGTCATCCGGCCGATGACGAACCCGGGGCGCGGGATCACCAGGGTGACTCCCGTGCCGTGCAGCGCATCGGCCATCCCGGAGGCGAAACCGTCCAGCCCGGCCTTCGCGGAACCATAGACGTAGTTGGCGCGTCTGACCCGCTGCCCGGCCACCGACGAGAACGCCACCAGCACACCGGTCCGGCGCGGTTTCATCCGCTCGGCCAGCACCGTGAGCAACGCGGCCTGCGCCACGAAGTCGGTGTGCAGGATCCGGGCCGCGGCGCGGGAGTCGCGCTCGGCCGCCTCCTGGTCGCCGAGGATCCCGAACGCCAGGACGGCGATGTCGATCGGCCCGACGCGGGACTCGATCTCGTCCACGACGGTCGTGTGTGCGTCGAGGTCGTCGGCGTCGAAGTCCACGAACTCCACGGCCGCCGCGCCGGCCTCGACGAGCGGGGCCTCGAGCGCGGACACGTCGCCCCCGGGGCGGCTGACCAACACGACCGTCCGGCCGGGTGCGAGGCGGTGGGCGACGGCGAGGCCGATCTCGCTGCGGCCACCGAAGACCACCACGACCTCTCCGCCGGACGCGGGCCGGGACGACGGGGTTTCAGGTGTGGGCATGCGCCCAGTCTCCCACGCACGTCCCCGCGCCCTGCGCCGAGTCGCTGTGGCAGGCTCGGCGGCATGGCGCACACCCTGGCAGAGCTCTCCGACGAGGCGCACCGGTTCCTGTCCGAGTACCACCTGGGATCGCTCACGACGCTCCGGCGCGACGGGTCCCCGCACGTCGTGGCGGTGGGTTTCACCGTGGACGTCGAGGGCGGGTTGGCTCGCGTGATCACCCGGCGCGGCTCCCAGAAGGCCCGCAACGCCGCCCGGGGCGGACGCGCCGCCGTCTCACACGTCGACCGCGGTCGGTGGCTGACCTTCGAAGGCACCGCCCGGCTGCTCGATGACCCCGAGGCCGTGCGTGAGGGAGAGCGCCGGTACGCCCTGCGCTACCGCGAACCGAAGCCGAATCCCGAGCGGGTGGTCGTGGCCATCGAGGTCGACCGGGTTCTGGGTTCGGCGCAGATGTTCACCGGCGCCTGACCTCGGTCGCTCGGGCGTGGTCGCTTGGGCGCGGTCGCTTGGGCGCGGTCGCTCGGGCAGTCGTGCGCCGGGCGGGCGCTGGGTGGGCGGCAATGCTGGGCGGGCGGCAATGCTGGGCGGCGGCAGGCGGCCTCCGAGCGCAGCCGCACGCGAACATGGCGTCTCGCGCGCACCGCGAGGTGGGCGAGACGCCATGTTGAGGGGCGGCTGCGGTTCTCGCGTGCATTCACGGGAGCGAGACGCCAGGTCCGGGAGCGGCTGCGAGGGCAGCGACGGGGGCGAGACGCCATGTTGAGGGGCGGCTGCGGTTCTAGCGTGCATTCACGGGGGCGAGACGCCAGGTCCGGGAGCGGCTGCGCGAACGCGGCCGCTGGCGCGTTCGCGGGCGGCCCTGATGCCGAACCCGCGGCGGCTCGGGCGCCGGGCCACGCCGGCGGTCAGAGCACCCGCAGGCCGCGCTCGCCGGTGTTGAGGTCGCGACGGCCGTCGGCGGTCACCGCGACGATGTCCTCCAGCCGCGCGCCCCACTGCCCGGACCGATAGATGCCCGGCTCCACGGAGAACGTCATCCCCTCCTCGAGCACGGTGTCGGCCCCGGGCATAGCGAACGGCGGCTCGTGCAGCCCCAGTCCGATCCCGTGGCCGGTGCGGTGGATGAACAGCTCTCCCAGGCCGGCGGCGGCGAGGTGCTCGCGGGCCGCTGCGTCGACCTCGCCGATCGCGACGCCCGGACGCACGGCCTCGCGCGCCAACCGCTGCGCCTCCTGCAGGACCTCGTAGCTCTCGGCGACCTCGGCGGAGGGCTCCCCCATCGAGTACGTCCGCGTGCAGTCCGAGTGGTACCCGCTGGGCAGCGGGCCGCCGATGTCCACCACCACGATGTCGCCGGACTCGATCACCCGGTCAGATACGCCGTGGTGCGGGTCGGCGCCGTGCGGGCCCGAGCCAACGATCACGAACTCCGCGTGCGTGAGCCCCTCGGCCTCGATCGCCGCCGTGATGAGTTCGCCCGCCTGCTCCTCCGTCCGGCCCACCCGGAGGAACTCCCCCATGCGGGCGTGCACGGCGTCGATACGGCGGGCCGCCTCGGCGAGCTGCTCCACCTCGTCCGGGGTCTTCACGGCCCGCACGTGGTCGATCACCTCGGAGGCGAGCACCACCTCGCCGTCGACGCCGTCACGGAGCGGCACCAGGTGCAGTGCCGGCAGCGCGCTGGAGACCGCCACCCGCCCGGCGACCTTCCCCGCCACGAGCGGCACGGGGTCGGTCCCGTCGGACCACGGGTGGATCGCCGCGCCCACGCGCTCCGCGGCGCGACGGGAGAAGTCGGTGAGCTCGAGCGCGGGCAGCACGAGCAGCGGCTCCCCGCCGGCGACGGGCACGACCAGCGCGGTGAGTCGCTCGTGGGAGTCCATGCGCTCGCCCGTGAGGTAGGACATGTCCTCGCCGGAGTACACCACCACGTGGTCGATCCCGAGTGCGCCGGCGCGGTCACGGACGGCGGCCAGGCGGGCGGAGTGCAGCTGCGGGTCGGGAGTCGGCATGCCTCCACACTAGGCGCGCGGCGTGCGGGGCCGCGGGAGACTAACCTGGCGGGCAGCGGACGCTCGTGACCCGCGAACTGCATGACTCCCGGCCGGCGTGACCCCTGACCGGCGTGATCCCCGACCCATAAGGAGGCGCGGTGTCCCAGGGCCCGCTCATGGTTCTCGACAGCGCCGGCCTGTGGTTCCGCGCGTTCCACTCCGTGCCCGAGAAGATCACCGGGCCCGACGGCGCCCCGGCCAACGCGGTGCGCGGGTTCTGCGACATGGTCGCCGTGCTGGTGGAGGAGTACTCGCCGACGGGCCTGGTGGCCGCCCTGGACCGCGAGTGGCGCCCGGCCTGGCGGGTGGAGTTGTTACCGTCGTACAAGGCGCACCGGGTGGGTGACGACGGCGAGGAGGACGCCCCCGAATCCCTGGGCCCGCAGGTCGGCGCGATCCGCGAGGTCCTCGGCGCCGCTGGCCTCGCCCAGGCCTGGGCGGAGGACGCGGAGGCCGATGACGTGCTGGCAGCGCTGTCCGCTCGGGATCGCGAGGTGCTGGTCGTCACGGGCGACCGCGACCTGTTCCAGCTGGCCTCGGCGACGACCACCGTCGTGTACGTGGGGGCGGGGATGAAGAAGCGACTCGCATACAGCCCGCAGGTCGTGGCCGAGCGCTTCGACCTGCCCGCGGGCGACGACGCGCGGGTCTACGCGGACTATGCCGTGCTCGTCGGGGACGCCTCGGACGGCCTGCCGGGTGTCGCCGGGATCGGCGCGAAGACCGCTGCCACGCTGCTGCGCGAGTACGGCGACCTGGACGGGATCATCGCCGCCGCGGGCGACCCCGGTTCGGCGTTGAGCGCCCGCCAGCGTAAGGCGATCACGGAGGGAGCTGACTACCTGACCGCGGCGCGCGGGGTGGTCCGGCTGGGCGGGCGCGCGTTCGATGTGCGGTTCGACGGCGACGTGGACGGCCGTCGCGGGCCGGCGGACTCCGGGCGGATCGAGTCGCTGGGTGAGTCGACGGGCCAGGCGCGCGCGATCGGCCGGCTGGTGGAGGCGACGGCCGTCCTCGACGAGGTCTGACCCGCCTCCGAGCGACTGTCGTCACCATGGTGGCGACCCGCGCGGTTCAGCGCGACGGATGCGGCCAGCGGGTGGGCTCAGGCCATGTGGTCGAGCACGACACCGCGGCGCAGCGAACCCACCGCCGAGCGAGCGGTCCGGGCGAGGTCCGGCTCGGCGACCTGACCGACCTGTGCGAGCACGTCCACCACGAGCCGCGCGGACCGGACGAAGTCGCCGGCGGTGAGCTCGACGCCCTCCTGCCATGACGCGGCGAGGATCGAGGCGAGCGCGCCCCCCGAGACCCAGTGGTGCAGGACCGGCGCGAGCCCGGCGTCCAGATCCGGGGTCGTGGGCAGCCGGTGGGCACGCTCCATCTCGGCGACGTCCACCGCGACCCGCTCGGTCTCGGCGAGGGCGGACCGCAGGATCTCGTCCGAGGGCTCGCGGATCGCCGAGTCGGTGCGCGGGTGCGCGACGATGGTCGTGACCACGGCGGCGAGGCCGGCCGCGTCGAGACCCTGCCACACGCCGCGGCGCAGGCACTCGGCCACGAAGAGGTCCTGCTCGGTGTGCACCCCGGCCAGCAGGCGGCCCGCGTCCGTGGCACGCAGGACGCCGTCGACCTTCTCGAGGTAACCGAGGTGGCGGAGCAGGTCGACGATCCGCCGGAAGCGCCTGGCCAACGAGTCCGCGTCGGCGTCGACCTCGGCGGTGAGGGCGGCCACCTCGGCGTCGGCGCGGGCCCACCGCTCGTGCAGGCGGGCGAGCTTGTCGATCCGGGGGTCGTCGTGCAGGGGATGTTGGCGCAGGGCCCGGCGAGCCGCCGAGATCCGCGGGTCCTTGCGGACTGGCTTGCCACCGGCGTTCTTCATGCGGCCCTTGGCCTTGCCCCGCAGGTGCTCCATGCGCTGGACCAGCGCGCGCTTGGCCCGACCGTCCAGCTTGCGGCGGCCCTTGGGCAGGTCCACGCGGCCCACCGGCACGGGCGGCGCGGCGAAGTCGTGTTGGCGCAGCCAGCCGGTCCACCCGGTGTCGGTGAGGCAGAGCAACGCGGGGTCCGAGGGGATGTCGGTCCGCACCTGCAGCACGGTCGCGACCATGCCGAACCGCTTGCGACCGATGGTGATGACGGAGCCCGCCGTCTGCTTGAGCATGGCCGACCGCACGGAGTCGAGTCGGTCGTCGCGCGTGGCCTTCTCGGCCTTACGCTCGAGCCTGCTCAGCTCGGCGCGCAGGCCCATGTACTCGTCGAGGTCCGCGTCTCCCCCGGCCTCCTCGAGCGAGGCGCGCATCCGGTCGCGCTCGTCGGAGCGGCGCTCGATGGCGCGCGACCGCGACACCAGCGTGCGGTCGGTCTGGAACTGGGCGAACGACCGACCGATGAGGGTCGTGGCCTCCTCCACGCCTAGCTGCTCGACGAGATTCACGGCCATCGAGTAGTCGGGCGTGAAGGCGCTGTACAGCGGGAACCGCGGGGTGTCGACGAGCGCCGCCAGCGCGTCCAGGTCGAGGTCGGGCTGATCCAGCACCACCGCCGTGCCCTTGGTGTCGATGCCGCGTCTGCCCGCGCGCCCGGTGATCTGTGAGTACTCGGCGGACGTGAGCATCATGTGCGTGTCGCCGTTGAACTTGGTCGTCTTCTCCAGGACCACGGCGCGGGCCGGCATGTGGATCCCCAGAGCCAGCGTCTCGGTGGCGAACACGACCTTGATCAGCCCGGCGGAGAACAGTTCCTCGACGATCGTGCGGAACAGCGGCAGCATCCCCGCGTGGTGGGCGGCGAGCCCGTTGACCAGCCCGGCGCGGAACGCCGCGAAGTCGAGGGCGTCGAGGTCGGGCCGCGGGACCTGCGCGACCGCGGAGTCGACGTGCGAGGCGATGCGTCGGGCCTCCTCGCCGGTCGTGAGACGCAGCCGGGCCCTGCGCATCTGCGCGACCGCGCCGTCGCAGCCCGCGCGGGAGAACACGAAGTAGATGGCGGGCAGGAGATGCTCGTCGTCGAGCCGCTCGATGACGTCCTGACGGCGGGCCCACTGCGCGCGCGGGCGGGAGGCCATCCGCTCGTCGTGGTAGCCGGACCGGGCCCGCCGGCGTTGCTCGGCGGCGGCGCGGACGGGGACGAGATCGCCGTCCGTGTACAGCATGTGGGCCAGCGGCACGGGCCGGTGCTCGGAGAGCACGACGGCTGTGTCGCCGCGGATCTCGGTGATCCAGTCGCCCAGCTCGTCGGTGTTGCTCAGCGTCGCGGACAGCCCGACCAGCAGGACGGCCGGGTCGAGGGTGAGGATGATCTCCTCCCACACGACGCCCCGCGAGCGGTCGCCGAGGTAGTGGATCTCGTCCATCACCACGCAGTCGAGGTCGTGCAGTGCCGAGGAGGCGCTGTAGATCATGTTGCGCAGCACCTCGGTCGTCATCACCACGATGGGCGCGTCGGCGTCGATCGAGTGGTCACCGGTGAGCAGGCCGACGTTCTCTGGGCCGAAGCGCTCGCGGAACTGGCGGAACTTCTGGTTGCTCAGCGCCTTGACCGGTGTGGTGTAGAAGCAACGTCCGCCGCCGGCGAGGGCGCGGTACGCCGCGTACTCACCGACGAGGGTCTTGCCGGACCCCGTCGGTGCGGACACCAGCAGGTTCCGGCCGGCATCCAGGGCCGCGAAGGCCTCGAGTTGGAATGGATCGGGCGCGAAGCCCTCGCCGGAGAGGAAGCCCTCCAGCAGGTCGTCGGGATGGGTCTCGTCAGGTGATGTCGTCATAGATCGAACCGCCGCCGGCCGGGGCCTGGAGCGGTCGGGTGTCGCCGGGCGCGCGGGTAGCGGATACGCCGGCGCCGGCACCGGCGGAGGGGGTGGGTCGGGTCAGTGGTTGGGGTCGCTCGAGTGGGCCGGAGCCCCCGAGGCCGTCGGCGGGGGCGAGCGGAGAGGCGGACTCGTCGTCCACCTCGAGCCAGTCCTCGCGGGACTTCTTCTTGCGCTTGTCGTGGAGTCGGGTGAACTGGATGGCCGCCTCCACCAGGATGCACACGGCCACCGCGAGCGCGAGCATGGAGAACGGGTCCTGGCCGGGTGAGGCGACGGCGGCGAACACGAAGATGCCCATGATGATGCCGCGACGCGATCGGGCGAGCGCCTCGTAGCTCACGACGCCCGCCACGTTGAGCATGGCGATGAGCAACGGGATCTCGAAGCTCACGCCGAAGATGAGGATGAGCTGGATGAGGAACGCGAAGTACTGCGAGCCGGACAGGGCCGTGGTCTGGACGTTGTCACCGATCGAGAGCAGGAACTCCAACGCGTGGACGATCACGACGTACGCCAGGACCGCGCCGCCGATGAACAGGACGGCGGCCAGGATCGTGAAGACGATGCCGTAGCGCTTCTCGTTCTTGTGCAGGCCGGGCGTGATGAACGCCCACAGCTGGTACAGCCAGACCGGGCTGGCCAGGACGATGCCGGCGGTGGCGGCGACCTTGAGGCGGAGCATGAACTGCTCGAACGGCCCCGTGGCGAGCAGGCGGCACTCGTCACCGGCGTCGCCCAGCTGGAGGCGGGCGCCGGGCGGGATGTCGCAGTAGGGGCCGGTGAGGATGCCGCCGAGCGACGGCACGCCGAAGAACCCGGTGCCGTACCAGTAGAAGCCGAAGCCGAGGGTCACCACGATCGCGGCCACCGAGATGAGCAGGCGGGTCCGCAGCTCGTAGATGTGCTCGATGAGCGGCATGGTGCCGTCGGGGTTACGCGGCCTGCGGCGTCGCTTGGACAGCAGGCGACCGGCGCCGCCCTGACGGGTGGCGCCGGTGTCCGTGGTCCCGGTCTGTGTCATGGACGAGGCGGCCTACTGACCCTGCCGGCCCTGGCCACCGTGGTACGGGGCGGTGGGGTCGGTGAACTGCTGCTGACCCTGCTGGGGGGCCGGCTGCTGGTAGGGCTGCTGCGGAGCCTGCGGGTACCCCTGGGCCGGGGACTGCCCCTGCTGCTGTCCCTGCGCCTGGTACTGCTGCGGAGCCTGCGGCTGGTACTGGTTCGCCTGCGGCTGCCCGTACCGGGCGGCGTCCGGCTGACCCTGGGTGAGCGCCTGCGGCTCCTGGTCCTCGGCCGGCTTGTCGTCGTTCTGCATCTCCTTGATCTCGGACTTGAAGATGCGCATCGACCGTCCGAGGCCGCGGGCGGCGTCCGGGAGCTTCTTCGAACCGAAGAGCAGGAGCACCACCGCGAGGACGATGAGCCAGTGCCAGATGCTCAACGCACCCATGTCAACCTCCGTTTGTCTGCAACGTGTCCATGCTAGCGCACCCGCCGCCGACTACGACACCTCGCAGACACAGGAAACGCCCCGTGACCTCGTCGTTCACCGGGAATTCACGCGCTGGTCGCCAGGGTCGTCGCCGGTCTCGTAGACGGCCAGGCCCTCGGCGGCCCGACGGGCGACCTCGGCGGCGAACCCGGGGTCCGCGGGACGCACCACGTCGGCGTGCCCGAGCAGGAAACGCAGCAGCCACGCCCGGTCGTGATAGGCGATCTCGACGTCCAGATCGCCGTCGGGGCGGCGGACGACCGTGTGGAAGCGGAACTCGTCGAGGAACCACGCCGCGGCGGCCGGGACACGGGCGGCCTCCAGGCGGACGTCCCCCTCACCGTCGTCCTGTGGTTCCGGGCCGAGCGCGCGGCGCGGTCCCACCTCTTCGACCCCACTCATCCGGTCCGTGCGGAAGGTCCGCCACTGCCCGGACGAGCGGTCCACGCCGTGGACGTAGGAGTGACCGTCGGCGACGGACAGGCGGGCAGGGTCGACGACGCGTGTGGTGGAGGTGTCGGAGCTGGCCGAGTGGTAGACGAAGCGCAGGGCCCGCCCGTCGTGCACCGCGGTCCGCACCACGTCGGCGTCGGAGTCCGCCGACTCGCGGCGTGCGTCGTCGGCGGTGACGCGGGCGTCGGACCCGGTGGCCGCGCGCAGAGTCGTGAGCAGGTCGCGCAGGGCGGTCTGGTCGATCACCTCGGGCTGGCCGAGGAACACGGCCAGGCCGGTCTCCAGGGTGACCGCCTCGGCGGCGGTGAGGCGCACGGGGCGGTCGATGCCGGCGGTGAAGGTCACCTCGACCATCTCGGCGTCGTCGAGGTCCTCGGAGGAGAAGGCCAGGTCGATGAGGTCACCGGGGCCGTAGCCGGGCAGGCCGCAGGACCACAGCTGCCACAGGGCGTCGCGGAGCTGCTTCTCGGCCATGCCGAGGTCGCGGGCGGCGTCGGCCACGCGGACGGGCCCGCGGGTGTGGAAATACGGGACAACGCTGAGCAGCGTGGCGAGCGGGACGGTGCGGGGACTCATCGGACGGCCTCCTCTGCGGCGCTGAGGATCGACACCACGCGCACCCGCAGCTCCGCCGGGCGCAGGGCGACGGCGTCGGCGCCCTGGGCGGCCACCAGCGCGGACAGTTCGCCCAGCGGCGCGGCGAGGTCGAGGTCGGCGCCCGATCTGCCGAAGCGCTGCGCGGGCGTGGCGGACCGGGCCATCGCTCGCAGCTCGGCGGCGCGCCCGTCGGCCGCCCACACGGTGGCCTCGAGCAGCGGGTTGAGGCGGGAGACGGCGTCGTCGAGCAGCGCCAGGACCTGCTCGGTGGGCGGCACGGGGGCGGTCCGGGCGGCGCGCGTGGCCTTGACGTCTGAGATGCGGACGAGCCGGAAGGTGCGGGGCTCGCCACGGTCGAGGTCGTGGCCGACGAGGTACCAGTGCCCGTGGCGGGAGCCGGTCCACCACGGC
The DNA here is from genome assembly GCF_003096075.1 of Dietzia lutea. Taxonomy (NCBI): domain Bacteria; kingdom Bacillati; phylum Actinomycetota; class Actinomycetes; order Mycobacteriales; family Dietziaceae; genus Dietzia; species Dietzia lutea. The sequence goes on from NZ_CP015449.1 coordinate 1,725,539, forward strand.
TCCACCCGCCGGGTCGTCGGATCGGAGGCGCCGGCCGGGGTGTGCGAGAAGGTGAGGCCGGTGCCCTCGGCGACCGCCTCGGCCACCAGGGCGGCGGTGGCGAGTTCGGCGGGGTCGGCCACGGAGACGGTGGCGCCGGCGTCGTGGACCGGGTCGATCCCGGCGGCAGTGAGCTTGGCCAGCGCCCCGCCGGCGCGGGCGGCCCGCTCCCCCTCGCGCCACACCTCGGCGGCCACGGCGAGAACGCCGGCCTGCTCGGGCGTCAGCGTGATCTCGGGCAGCTCGTACCCGTGGTCGGGAATGCGGTACCCGGCGGGCGAGCCGGGCGCGAGCGACGCGCCCTGTTCGAGCGGCACGCCGACGTCGCGCAGCTCCCGCTTGTCGCGCTCGAACATCCGCAGGAAGGCGTTCTCGGACTCGCAGTCGTCGTAACCCTGGACCATCCGGCGGATCTCGTCGGCCGACAGGAAGGCGTTGGTCGACCTCAGGCAGATGACGAGGTTGACCAGGCGTTGTGACTTCGAGGTGGACACTGCTGGAACGCTATCGTCCGAGCGCGGCGATGAGATCGTCGACACGCGGGTCGACCTCGGCGAACGGGTCGGTCAGCGCGACGGTGGGCACGGTGCCGTCGGAGACCTTGAGGTGCACCCAGTCCACGGTGAAGTCGCGCCCGGCCTCTCGTGCGGCGGTGATGAACCGGCCGCGCAGCGCGGCGCGGGTGGTCTCGGGGGCGACGCCGCGGGCGCGTTCGACCGCGGCGTCGTCGACGACGCGCGAGACCATCCCCCGGCGTTCGAGCACGGAGTGCAGCCCCCGTCCGGGCCGGATGTCGTGGTAGGTGAGGTCGATCTGCGCGAGGCGCGGGTGGTCGAGGTCGGCGCCCGTCTTGGCCTGCACCTGCCGGATGAGGCGCAGCTTGGCGGCCCAGTCGACGTCGGCGGCGATCGAGTCGTGGTCCCCGGACTCCACGGCGTCGAGGATGCGCTCCCACAGGGCCACGCAGTGTTCGACGTCGGGACGGTCGTCGCGCTCCCATCCGCCGGCGTCGAGGTAGCGCCGCACCGCGCCGAGGAACTCGCGCTGGATCTCGAGCGCGGACATGGTGGTGCCGTCGGTGAGGGCGACCGGGCGGGTGCCGGTGAGGTCGCGGCTGATCTCACGAATCGCGCGCACGGGGTGCGCGACGGCCATCGGCCGCAGCTCGACGCCGGCCTCGATCATCTCCAGCACGAGCCGGGTGCTGGCGACCTTGAGCAGCGTCGTGGTCTCGATCATGTTGGAGTCGCCGACGATCACGTGCATGCGCCGGAACCGCGTCGAGTCGGCGTGCGGCTCGTCGCGGGTGTTGATGAGCGGCCGCGAGCGGGTGGTGGCCGAGGACACCCCGTCCCACATGTGCTCGGCGCGCTGGGAGAAGCAGTACACCGGCTCGGAGGTCTCTCCCAGCCCCACTCCGGCGGGGGTGCCGGGCAGGATCTTGCCGGCGCCGCAGATGAGCTGCCGGCTGACGAGGAACGGCAGCAGGGTGTTGGCGATGCCCCGCACCTGGGTGCTGCGGTCGAGCAGGTAGTTCTCGTGGCATCCGTAGGAGTTGCCCACGGAGTCGGTGTTGTTCTTGAACAGGTAGACGCGGGCGTCGATGCCCTCGTCCGCGAGGGACTGCTCGGCGGCCAGGGCGAGGTCGTCGACGATCCGCTCCCCCGCCCTGTCGTGCGCGACGATCTGTCGCAGCCCGTCGCATTCGGCGGTCGCGTACTCGGGGTGGGAGCCCACGTCGAGGTAGAGGCGCGCGCCGTTGTCGAGGAAAACGTTGGAACTGCGCCAGCGCTCCACGACGGGGCGGAACAGATAGCGGGCGATCTCGTCGGCGCCGAGCCCGCGGGCGCCCTCACCGCTGACGCTGGTGATCCCGAACTCGGTCTCGATCCCGACGATGCGACGGATCATGGGGGTCTACTGCCCGCCCTTCTGGACGTAGGACTTCACGAACTCCTCGGCGTTGGTCTCGAGGATGTCGTCGATCTCGTCGAGCAGCGAGTCGGCGGAGCCGGTGTCGGCGGCCTTGACGACCCGGCCGGCCTCGTCGTCGGGGTCGGTGGGGCCGCCGGCGTTCTTCTGGATCTGGGACATGGTGTCTCCTCGTGTGTCTGAGCGGGACGGGTGTGTGCGGGCCGTCAGAACGGGTCGGGCCCGTCGGGCCCGAGGAAGTCGGGATGGGCCTCGCAGTACTCGCGGGACCCGAGGTAGGGGTCGGTGAGGTCGACGTGGCGTTCGTGGCCGCGGGAGTCGACGACGACGACGTGGTCCCACCCGGCGGCGCGGATGCGGTCGCCGAGTTCGGCGAGGAAGCGTCCCCTGGCCCAGGCCCGCGTTCGTGCGGGCGGGGTCGTGACCGCGGCCTCGACCTCGTCGTCGGTGACCAGTCGGCGCATGGCGCCCTTGGCGACCAGGCGGTTGTAGAGCCCGCGCTGCGGGTCGATGTCGTGGTACTGGACGTCGATGAGGGCGAGCCGGGCGTGGTCCCAGTCCAGGCCGTCGCGGGCGCGGAAGCCCTCGAGCAGCCGGAGCTTGGCGGGCCAGTCCAGTCGGTCGGCGCACGACATCGGGTTCTCCTCGAGCGCGTCGAGGATCGCGCGCCACTCGCCCAGGACCTCGAGCGCCCAGCCCGGGTGGCCCGTGCCGTCGCCGATGACGCCCGCGACCCGTTCGACGATCTCGCGCTGGAGGGCGAGGCCGGTGAGGTTCCGGCCGTCGGGCAGGGGCACGGTCGCGCGGAGCGTCGGGTCGTGGCTGATGGTGTGGACCGCCTCGACGGGGTCGACGGGCAGGAGGTCGGAGAAGTCGACCCCCGCCTCGATCGCGTCCAGCACGAGGCAGGTGGTGCCGATCTTGAGGTAGGTGGCCAGCTCGGACATGTTCGCGTCGCCGATGATGACGTGCAGGCGGCGCCACGTCTCGTCCGGGGCGTGGGGCTCGTCGCGTGTGTTGATGATGCCGCGGCGCAGGGTGGTCTCGAGCCCGGTGAGGACCTCGATGTAGTCGGCGCGCTGGGAGAGCTGGTATCCGGCCGTCTCCCCGGACTGCCCGATCCCGACGCGGCCGGCGCCGCTGAACACCTGGCGGGACAGCAGGTGCGGGGCCAGGCTCACGGTGAGCCCGTCGAAGTCGACGTCGCGGCGCACGAGGTAGTTCTCGTGGGCGCCGTAGGAGGCGCCCTTGCCGTCGACGTTGTTCTTGTAGAGCTTGAGCTCGGCGTTGCCCTCGGTGGCCGTCGACTCGACGCCTGCGCGGTGCATGATCACCTCGCCGGCCTTGTCCCAGATCACCGCGTCCCGTGGGGAGTCGACCTCGGGGGCCGAGTACTCCGGGTGGGCGTGGTCGACGTAGAAGCGGGCCCCGTTGGTCAGCACCCGGTTGGTCACCCCGAACTCGCTGGGGTCGTAGGCACGGGCCGCGCCGAGGTCGAAGCCGCGGGCGTCGCGCAGGGGTGACTCCGACCCGTAGCCCCAGCGGGCCTCGTCGGCTCCTCCGGCATTCTCGCCCGGGTCGGTGTAGGCCTTGATCACCTGGGTCGAGGTGACCACCGAGCTGAGCAGCGGCTGCCCCACGGCGACGATGCCGAACTCGATCTCCGTGCCGATGACGCGCCCGCGCGGGTTCACTGCCCCGCTCCCCGGTTGGGGACGGAGACCTCGATGACACGCTCACCGCGGACACCCGTCAGGCGTGCCCATTCCTGCGGGTTGGACGTGTTGGGCAGGTCCGTGTTCTCGGCGAACTCGGCGTCGACCGCGTCGAGGAAGTCGTCGGTGGTCAGGCCCCGGCCGGTGCCGTGGACGATGTCCTTGATCGCCAGCTTCTTGGCCCGGTCGACGATATTGCGCAGCATCGCCCCGGAGGTCAGGTCGGCCAGGTACAGCGACGACCGGCGGCCGGAGGCGTACACGAGGTGCACGTAGGTCGTGGAGGCGTCACGGGTGTAGAGCCGGTCGACGATGCGCTCGATGAGGTCGCGGACGTGGGTCTCACCGTCCGCGTCGCCGACCTCGACCGGGTCGAAGCGCAGGTCCGGGGTGATGTACTTGGCGAGGATGTCAGCGGCCGCGTCCCGGTCGGGCCGGTCGATGCGGATCTTCAGATCCAGGCGGCCGGGCCGGAGGATGGCGGGATCGATCATGTCCTCGCGGTTGGAGGCACCGATCACGATGACGTTGCGCAGGTCCTCCACGCCGTCGATCTCCGCGAGCAGCTGCGGGACGATCGTCGTCTCCATGTCCGAGGACACGCCGGACCCGCGGGTGCGGAAGATGGAGTCCATCTCGTCGAAGAAGACGATCACCGGGTTGCCCTCGGTGGCCTTCTCCCGCGCCCGTTCGAAGATCGACCGGATGTGCCGCTCGGTCTCGCCGACGTACTTGTTGAGCAGCTCGGGGCCCTTGATCGAGAGGAAGTACGAGTTCGGGTACCGGCCGTCGCTGACGTCGTCGCCCCGGGCCACCGCGGCCGCACGCGCCAGCGAGTGCGCCACGGCCTTGGCGATGAGGGTCTTGCCGCACCCGGGCGGGCCGTAGAGCAGGACGCCCTTCGGCGGGGCCAGGTGGAACTCGCGGTACAGGTCGTGGTGGACGAACGGCAGCTCGATCGCGTCGCGGATCTGCTCGATCTGCGGACCCAGACCGCCGATGTCCGAGTAGTCGACCGTCGGGATCTCCTCGAGGAGGAGCTCGTCGACCTCCGCCTTGGGCACCACCTCGTAGGCCACGCCGGCCTTGGGATCGACGAGAACCGCGTCACCCGGCCGCACCGGAGCCGGGTGGTCCGCCGCGCGCGCACCGCGCAGGGCGGCGGCGAGGACCACGATGTGCTCCTCGTCGTTGCCCATGACCACCCGCGCGCGCACGCCGTCGGCGAGCACGTCCCGCAGGACGGCGGTCACGCCGGTGACCGGGAGCTCGCTCGAGACCTCCAGGACCGTCATGGCCTCGTTGAGGCGCACGGTCACGCCCGGGGTCAGGTCCGCGGCGTCCACGCCGGGCGCGATCGCCAGGCGCATGCGCCGGCCGGCGGCCATGACCTCGACGGTGTCCGCGCCGGTGGGACGGGTGAGGACCACCCCGTAGGTGCTGGGCGGGGTGCCGAGCCGCTCGACCTCGCCCTTGAGGGCCTCGAGCTGGTCGCGTGAGTCCTTGAGCAGTTCCGCGAGCCGGACGTTGCGGGCGCCGAGGGCGTCGATCTTGATCGCCTTCTCGCGGTCCGATCGGGCCCCCTCGTCCACGGCCTTGCGCAGCCGCGCGAGTTCGGCGCGGTCGACCGCCACCCTGTCCTCGCCCTGGCCGGCCGGGGAACGTCCCTCGGTCACGCGATCACCTGCCCTCCTGGTCGTCGACGGGTCTCCTCGTCGTCGTCCCCTCCACCCTATCGCCGGGGCGCCACGCGGGTGGGCGCGCCTAACGCCGGGTGACACGCGGATGGGCACGCCCGCCGCCGGGGCGAGGCACGGGCCGGCGCGCGTCTCCTCAGCCCTTGCCGCTGCGACGCTTGGGCTTGAGGGTCGTCACTCCTTCAGCGAGGCGACGCGCGGTCACCAGGAACGCGGTGTGGCCCTGCATGCGGTGCTCGGGGCGCACCGCCAGGCCCACCACGTGCCACCCACGGTTGATCGATTCCCACGCGCGGGGCTCGGTCCAGCACTGCTGGCGCCGCAGCGCCTCGACGACGTCCGACAGCTGCGTCGTCGTGGCCACGTAGGCCACCAGCACGCCGCCGGGCACCAGCACCTCGCTCACCGTCGGCAGGCACTCCCACGGCGCGAGCATGTCCAGCACCACGCGGTCGACCTGACCGCCCAGCGCCTCGACCGACGTCTCCGCCAGATCCGCGACCCGCAGGTCCCAGTTCTCGGGGTGCTCGCCGTAGAACGTGCGGACGTTGCGCTCGGCGTGCTCGGCGTGGTCTTCGCGGATCTCGTAGGAGAACACCCTCCCCTCCGGGCCGACCGCCCGGAGCAACGAGCACGTCAGCGCCCCCGACCCCGCGCCGGCCTCAAGGACCCGGGCGCCGGGGAAGACGTCGCCCTCGTGGACGATCTGCGCGGCGTCCTTGGGGTAGATCACCTGCGCGCCGCGCGGCATCGACAGCACGTAGTCCGTGAGCAGGGGGCGCAGCGCGAGGTACTGCGCGTCCTTGGTCGAGGTGATGATCGAGCCCTCGGGCGCGCCGATGAGATCGTCGTGGCGCACCGCGCCGTGGTGGGTGAAGAACTCCGCACCCTCGACCAGCACGACGGTGTACTTGCGCCCCTTGGTGTCGGTGAGCTGGACGCGGTCACCCACGACGAACGGGCCGGATCGCTGCACGGGACCTCCAGAGGACGGGGGGTCGGTTGTCCGACCGGTTGTCTACCCTGCCAGGTGTGACGGATCCCCTCGAAATCGGTGGCATCCCGGCAGCGGGCGACGCACCCCTGCCGGAGCGCAAGCCCCTCGCCCTGTCGGCCTCTCGCGCATCCGATTACCGGCAGTGCCCGCTGCTGTACCGGCTGCGCGCCGTGGACCGCATCCCGGAGCCCAGGACGCGGGCCCAGGTGCTCGGCACGGTCGTCCACTCCGTGCTCGAGGAGCTGTACGGCCTCCAGCAGGCCGAGCGTGCGCCGCAGCGTGCCGCGGAACTCGTGCCCGCCGCCGTCGAGCGCTTCTACGCCGAGGAGGACGGCGCGACGGTGGTGCCGCTCTCCGACCGCGCCGACTTCCAGGCGCAGGTGGCTGCGCTGGTCGCGGCACTCTACGGCGTCGAGGACCCGCAGCGCTTCTCGCCCGCCTCCTGCGAGCAGTACCTGGTCACCGCCACCGCGGCCGGCACCCCGCTGCACGGCTTCCTCGACCGGGTCGACGTCGCGCCCACCGGGGAGGTCCGGGTGGTCGACTACAAGACGGGCAAACCCCCGCACCCGCGGTTCCAGGACCAGGCGATGTTCCAGATGCGGTTCTACGCCCTGATGTACCAGCGCATCCACGGGGTGCTGCCCGCCCAGCTCAAACTGATCTACCTCAAGAACGGCAGCTGGCTGACCTTCACCCCGGACCACGCGTCGCTCGTCGAGACCGAGGCGTCCCTGGACGCGCTGTGGTCGGAGATCGAGCGGGCCGGGCAGACCGGCGACTTCCGCCCCCGCACGTCCCGCCTGTGCGACTGGTGCAATCATCAGGCGCTGTGTCCGGCGTTCGGGGGCACCCCGCCCGAGTACCCGGGGTGGCCGGGGACCCGCGTGGTCCCCGCCGGCGCGGACAACCTGCTGACCGGGCGAGGAGAACCGAGGAGTTCATGATGACGGAGGCCTACTTCGAGCCGCTGGGATCCGACGACGGCTGGGAGGTCTTCCGCGCGACCCCGCACACCGTCAGCGCCTGGGGCCCGGACCTACAGCACGGAGCCCCGCCCTCGGCCATCCTCACCCGCGCCATGGAGCGCCTCGACGCCGGCGGCGACGCCCGCATCGCCCGCGTGGCCGTCGACCTGCTGGGGCCCGTCCCGCTCGGTGAGCTCCGTACGCGCGCCCGCGTGGCCAGACCGGGCCGCCGGATCCAGCTCCTCGAGTCCGAGCTCGTCGCCGGCGGTCGGACCGTCGCGCGGGCGAGCGCGTGGCGGCTGGCCACCGGCGACACCACCGACGTCGAGCAGGCGGCCGAGTCGCCCCGCGAACTTCCGGGCACCGATCACAACGGCGACTTCTTCAACCGCTGGACCAGCGGCTACATCGACTCGCTCGAGATCCGCGGCGCCGAGGACGGCACCGTCTGGGCCCGGCCCACGTTGCCGCTGGTGGCCGGGGAGGAGCCGACCCCCGTCCAGCACGTGATGTGCGTGGCCGACATCGCCAACGGGGTCGGCGCGGTCCTCGAGCCCGCCGAGTGGCGGTTCCTCAACACCGACCTCGTCACGCACCTGCACCGGCCGCCCGTCGGCCGCTGGATCGGCGTGTCCGCCCGGGCGTCGATCGGGCCGGACGGGATCGGCGCGACCTCCGGGACGCTGTTCGACGAGAAGGGCGCGATCGGCGACACGCTGCAGGCACTGCTCGTCGAGCGGGTCTGAACGCCGCCGGCCGGCCCCGCGCACGCAGCGCGGGGCCGGCCGAACCGGTTCTCGGGAACGCCGGGCGGATCAGCCCATCCGGCAGGAGCGGATGTCGGTGGCGATGATCGCCTTCGCCCCGGCCTCCGCCAACTCGTCCATGATCGCGTTGACCTTCTTCCGGGGGACCATCGAGCGCACCGCCACCCAGGCCGGGTCGGCCATCGGGGACACGGTCGGCGACTCGATCCCCGGCGTGATCGCCGAGACGGAGTCGAAGATGTCCTTGGGACAGTCGTAGTCCAGCATCATGTACTGCTGGGCGAAGACGACGCCCTGGAGCCGGGCCCGCATACGCGCCACAGTCGGGGATGACGCGGCGTCCGCGCGACCGATGAGCACACCCGCCGAGTCGCACAGCACGTCCCCGAACGCCTCCAGGTCGTGCACCTTGAGCGTCCGACCCGATCCGACGACGTCGGCGATACAGTCGGCCACACCGAGCTGGATCGAGATCTCCACCGCCCCGTCGAGGCGGATCACCTCGGCCTCGATCCCGCGCTCGCGCAGATCGCGCCGGACGATGTTGGGATAGGAGGTGGCGATCCGGGCGCCGGCGAGCCGCTCGGTGGTCCATCCGGCACCCGCCGGACCGGCGTAACGGAACGTGGAGTGGCCGAAGCCCAGGTCGAGCAGTTCATCGACCTCGGCCATCGAGTCGGCCGCCAGGTCGCGGCCGGTGATCCCCAGCTCGAGGCGGCCCGAGCCGACGTAGACGGCGATGTCCTTGGGGCGGAGGAAGAAGAATTCGACGTCGTTCTCACGGTCGATGAGCGAGAGGTCCTTGCTCCCCTCGGGGCGGCGGCGGTAGCCGGCCTCGGAGAGCATCTCGGAGGCGGATTCGGACAGGGCGCCCTTGTTGGGCACTGCGACGCGCAGCATGATGGCGGCTCCGGAGGTTCGGTGCGTGCGGGTGGTGGGGCGGGGCGGCGCCTACAGATGTCGGTAGACGTCCTCGAGAGTCAGTCCGCGCTTGAGCATCATGACCTGAGTCCAGTACATGAGCTGGGAGATCTCCTCCGCCAACTCCTCGTCCGACTGGTACTCGGCCGCGATCCAGACCTCTCCGGCCTCCTCGATGACCTTCTTGCCCAGATGGTGGACGCCCTTGTCGAACGCGGCGACGGTGCCGGACCCCTCGGGGCGCGCGGTGATGCGCTCGGAGAGCTCGGCGAACAGGGAGTCGAAGGTCTTCACGCGGCCTATTGTCCCACAGCCGCGCCCAGGGGTGACCCCGAGGTGAGCGCGTGGAGCGCCGCGACGTCGACCCCCTCGAGCGTCGAGTGCGTGTGGGCCCCGGCGACGTCGGGCTGACCGTCGGTGGACGGGATGTAGAGGACGCGGCATCCGGCCGCGACCGCCGCGGTCGCGCCGGCGACCGAGTCCTCGACCGCGACCGCCGACCCGGGCTCGACGTCCAGCTCAGCGCAGGCGAGCAGGTACGGGTCCGGCGCTGGTTTCCCCTCGGCCACCATGCAGCCGGTGACGACCACGTCGAACCGGGACCGGTCGATGAACTCGAGCGGCACAACGGCGACATCGGCTGTCGTGTTGGTCACCAGTGCGACGGGGACCCCGGTCGCGGCGATGTCGGCCAGCAGTACCTCGGCGCCCGGGCGCCACCGCATGTCGGTCCGCATGAGCTGCGTGACCCGCGAGTTGAGGCGGTGCGCGAGACGGTCGAACTCCTCCCCCTCGATTCGGCGTCCGGTGTATTCGCCGAGGATCTCGAAGAACCCGTGCAGGGAGTTGCCCAGTGTCCGCTCGCGGGTCGCCTCGTCCAACGGCCGCCCCATGTGCTCGGCGAGCTCGAAGACGGCGATGTCCCACAGTCGTTCGGTGTCGACGAGGGTGCCGTCCATGTCGAGACACACGGCGGCCGGGAGGCGGGCGGGAGAGGTGCTGGTCACGGCCTACTGTCTACCCGAACCAGGTGAATCGGGGGTGACGCGCGGCAGCCCGCCGGTGGCCCCGACCGGTGGTGACACGCGGCAGCCGCCGGCGGCCCCGCTCCCGTCAGCAGTCCTGCGGCGGGACGATGAACCGTTCCGTGTGCGTGGCGGAGGCGAACGGCGCCACCGAGCTGGGCGCCGCCGTGGGCAGGGCGGACTTGCTGGCGGTGATGGTGACCGCGACCCACCCCCGGCCGGTGGGCGTGGCACCGATCCCCACCTCGGGTCCCGTCGACTGCACGGTCTGAGAACCCCGCGCGCCGGTGTCGATGTTGTGCCACTCGACCGTCGCCGAGTTGAACGGGAAGAGGGTCGCGGAGAAGTCGAAGGATCCGATCGGTTGGTCGAGATCCCTCGCGTTGGCGGCGATCGCCTGGTTGAATCTGTCATCGCCTCCGCGCAGGCAGCTGGGGAAGACACCGAATCGGATCGTGTGCTCGCCTCCCAGCGGATAGGGCATGCGGACGTCCCACGCGGGCGAGTCGTGCCACACCTGTGCGGAGGCCGCCGGGGCGGCGGCGACGGCCGCTCCCCCGGCGAGGACAGCACCCGCCACGGCGAGGGCGGCGGGCTTTCGGATGCTGGGCATGACGGTCTCCTTCAGCCGGGTAAGGGTGATCTTACTCACCCGGGTGCCGACCGGAACCCCCGTCGCGCCGCGGCCCGGCCGGCCCTCCGTCGGACGGCTCAGACGTTGAAGTACTTCGCCTCCGGGTGGTACAGCACGAACGCGTCCGTCGACTGCTCCGGGTGCAGCTGCAGCTCCTCGGACAGGACCACCCCGATGCGCTCGGGCTCGAGCAGGTCCACGACCACCTTGCGCGACTCCAGATCCGGGCAGGCGCCGTAGCCGAAGCTGTAGCGCGCTCCGCGGTACTTCAGGTTGAAGTAGTCCTGGATGCTGTCGGGGTCCTCGTCGGAGACCGACCCCTCGGGCAGCGTGAGCTCGTCACGCACGCGCCGGTGCCAGAACTCCGCCAGCGCCTCCGTGAGTTGCACCGACAGCCCGTGCACCTCGAGGTAGTCCCGGTAGTTGTCCCCGGCGAACAGCTCGTTGGCGAAGTCCGCGATCGGCGACCCCATCGTCACCAGCTGGAACGGCAGGACGTCCACGGTCCCCTCCGCCTCGCAGCGCTCACGGGAGGCCACAAAGTCGGGGATCGCCAGGAAGCGGGAGCGCTGCTGGCGCGGGAAGGCGATCTTGTGCAGCACCTCGGCGTCGGGGCGGGGCTCGGCGAGCACCCAGATCTCGTCGCCGACCGAGTACGCCGGGAAGTATCCGTAGACCACGGCCGAGTGCGACAGGATGCCCTCGGTGGTGAGGCGGTCGATCCAGGCGCGCATGCGCGGCCTGCCCTCGGTCTCCACCAGTTCGTCGTAGTCCGGCCCCTCCCCGCTGCGGGTGCCGCGCAGGCCCCACTGCCCGAAGTACAGCGCGCGCTCGTCCAGGTGCCCGAGGTAGTCGGCCACCGGGATGCCCTTGGCGATGCGGGTCCCCCAGAACGGCGGGGTCGCGATCGGCTGGTCCGCGGCGACGTCCGAGCGCTCGGGGATGACCACGGGCTCGGCCTCGGCCGCGCGCTTGGCCGCGATCCGCTCACTTCGGGCACGGCGCTGGCGACGCTCGGCCGCCTTGGCCGCGGCCTCCGAGGACTGTGCCATCGGCACGCCGGTCCGCTTGGCCGTCATCACCTCGTCCATCAGCCGCAGGCCCTCGAACGCGTCGCGGGCGTAGAACACGTCACCCTGGTACATCCCGGCGAGGTCGACCTCGACATAGGAGCGGGTCAGAGCCGCGCCGCCGAGCAGGACGGGGAACTCACCGGCGATGCCCTCGGAGTTGAGCTCGGCGAGGTTGTCCTTCATCACCACGGTGGACTTCACCAGCAGGCCGGACATGCCGATCACGTCGGCCTTGTGCTCGCGGGCGGCGGAGATGATCTCCGAGATCGGCTGTTTGATGCCGATGTTGACCACGTCGTAGCCGTTGTTGGACAGGATGATGTCCACGAGGTTCTTACCGATGTCGTGCACGTCGCCCTTGACCGTGGCCAGGACGATCCGTCCCTTGCCGTCCTCGTCGCTCGCCTCCATGTGGGGCTCGAGATGGGCGACCGCCGCCTTCATCGTCTCGGCCGACTGCAGGACGAACGGCAGCTGCATCTGGCCGGAGCCGAACAGCTCACCGACCGTCTTCATCCCACCGAGCAGGTGCTGGTTGATGATCTCCAACGGGGGGATCTCCGCCATCGCGGCGTCGAGATCCTCCTCGAGCCCCTTGCGCTCGCCGTCGACGATCCGCGCCGCCAGCCGCTCCATGAGCGGCATTGCCGCGAGCTCGGCCGCGCGGGCGTCCTTGGCCCCGGCCGCGGAGACGCCCTCGAAGAGCTCCATGAACACCTGCAGCGGGTCGTAGCCCTCGCGGCGACGGTCGTAGACCAGGTCCAGGGCCACCTCCCGCTGGCGGTCGTCGATCTTGCTCATGGGCAGGATCTTCGAGCTGTGCGCGATCGCCGAATCCAGCCCGGCCTGGACGCACTCGTGCAGGAACACCGAGTTGAGCACCTGGCGGGCGGCCGGGTTGAGGCCGAACGAGATGTTCGACAGACCCAGCGTGGTGTGGATCCGCGGGTGGGCCTCGGTGAGCCGACGGATCGCCTCGATGGTCTCGATGCCGTCGCGGCGGACCTCCTCCTGCCCGGTCGAGATGGGGAAGGTCAGACAGTCGATGATGATGTCCTCCTCCGCCATCCCCCAGTTCCCGGTGAGGTCGGCTATGAGCCGCTCGGCGATCTCGACCTTCCGGTCGGCGGTGCGGGCCTGGCCCTCCTCGTCGATCGTCAGGCCGACGACGGCCGCGCCGTGCCGGGACACCAGCCGCATGATCCGCTGGAACCGCGAGTCCGGTCCCGCGCCGTCCTCGTAGTTGACCGAGTTGACCGCGCAGCGACCGCCCAGCTTCTCCAGACCCGCCCTGATGACGTCGGGCTCGGTCGAGTCCAGCATGATCGGCAGGGTCGAGGACGTGGCCATCCGGCCGGCCAGCTCGGTCATGTCCCCGGAGCCGTCACGGCCGACGTAGTCGACGCAGAGGTCGACCATCTGAGCACCGTCGCGCATCTGCTCCTTGGCGATGTCCATGCAGGTGTCCCAGTCGGAGGCCAGCATCGCCTCGCGGAACCGCTTGGAACCGTTGGCGTTGGTGCGCTCACCGATCATGATGATGCCGGCGTCTGCGCGCAGCGGCGTGGAGCTGTACAGCGAGGCGACCGCGTTGACGGGCTCGATCGTGCGCTCGGCCCTGGCCCGCGTGCTCACCTGCTCCTTGAGCCGGGTGATGTGCTCGGGCGTGGTGCCGCAGCACCCGCCGACCATCGACAGTCCGAACTCGGAGACGAAGTCGGCCACCTGGGGCCCGAACTCCTCGGCGCCCAGCGGGTAGACGGCGCCGTGCTCCCCCAACTCCGGCAGGCCGGCGTTGGGCATGACCGACACCGGTATCCCGGCGTGCCGCGACAGGTAGCGCAGGTGCTCGACCATCTCGGCCGGCCCCGTGGCGCAGTTCAGGCCGATCATGTCGATGCCCAGCGGCTGCAGCGCGGTCAGTGCCGCGCCGATGTCCGAACCGAGCAGCATCGTGCCGGTCGTCTCGATGGTGACGTGCGAGATGATCGGCAGCCGCCGTCCCGCGGCCGCCATGCCGTCCTGGCAGCCGAGGACCGCGGCCTTGACCTGCAGCAGATCCTGGCTCGTCTCGATCAGGTACGCGTCCGCTCCCCCGCGGGCCAGCCCCTCGGCGGCCCTGGAGTACGCGTCACGGATGTCCTCGAAAGTGGTCTGCCCCAGCGAGGGCAGTTTGGTCCCGGGCCCGAGCGAACCCAGCACCATCCGCGGGGTCCCGTCCTCGGACGGGCCCATCTCGTCGGCGACCCTGCGCGCGATCGCCGCACCCTTCTCGGCGAGCTCGCCGATCCGGTCGACGATGTCGTAGTCACCCAGGTTGGACAGATTGCACCCGAAGGTGTTGGTCTCGACCAGGTCGGCTCCGGCCTCGAAGAACGCACGGTGGATCCCCTCCACCACGTCCGGCCGGGTCGCGTTGAGGATCTCGTTACAGCCCTCGAGACCCAGGAAGTCCTCATCCACGTCGAGGTCGACAGCCTGCAGCATCGTGCCCATCGCCCCGTCACCGATCAGTACTCGCCGACGGGCGGCGTCCAACAAGGGCGAATCGAAATCGACAGACATGGGCCCCAGTGTATGGGTGCCTCCGGATCGGAGGTACGTAGGCTGTACTGATGACTGTCGAATGGAGTCCCGACGGGCATCTCGATCTGGAGAGCCCGGTGATGATCGTGGCCTTCGAGGGCTGGAACGACGCGGCGGACGTGGCGACCGGCACCATCGAACACCTCGCGCTCAACTGGGAGGCCCGCCAGATCGCCGAGGTCGGCGGTGACGAGTTCTTCGACTACCTCGAGCAGCGGCCCGTCGTCCGGTTCGCCGGCGGGGTCTCGCGCTCGGTCGAGTGGCCGCGCATCGTGGTCTCGGCGTGCCGGCCGGACGGCGTCGCCAACGACGTCCTGCTGGTGCGCGGGCCCGAACCCGCCCTGAAGTGGCGGCGGTTCGCCTCCGAGTTCGTCGACCTCGTCGACACCCTGGGCGTCTCCCAGGTCGTGCTGCTGGGCGCCTACCTCGCCGACGTGCCGCACACCCGCCCGGTGCCCCTCACCGGCGCGGCGTTCAGCCGTCAGCGGATGACGACCATGGGCGTCGCCCCCTCGGACTACGAGGGGCCGACCGGGATGTCCGGCGTGTTGCAGCAGCTGCTCACCGAGGCCGGCGTGCCCACCCTGAGCCTGTTCGCGGGCGTGCCCCACTATGTGGCCTCCCCGCCCAACCCGCGCGGGACCGAGGCGATGCTGTCGTGGCTCGCCGAGAACCTCGGGATGGCCGTGCCGATGGACGCGCTCCGCGTCCAGGCCCGGACGTGGGCCGAACGCGTCGACGCCGCGGCGAGCGAGGACGAGGACCTGCGCGACTACATCCAGTCCCTGGAGGACCGGCTGGACGAGGAGTCGGGGGTCACGCCGGGCCCGGACCCCGAGCCCGACCGTGGCCGCGCGTCCGGAGGGGAGGCGATGCCGCTGGTCGACGGCGAGGCGATCGCCGCCGAGTTCGAGCGCTTCCTGCGGGGCGACCGGGACGAGCCCGACGCCGGATGAGCCCGTCGCCGGCGCGCCGGGCACGACCCGCAGGCCGGGCCCGGGGCCGGGTCGCTCGCGTCGGGCCGGAGTCGTCAGACGGCGAGCGTCGGGATGCCCATCAGGGCATCCAGCGCGGTCGCGATGCCGGCGCCGGCGGACGGGTCGGAGTCGTCGCCGTCCAGCGTGGCGGACGCCCACGCGTCGATCACCGCGAGCGCGCCCGGCGTGTCGAGGTCGTCCGCGAGGCGCTCGCGCAGCTCCGCGATCGCGGCCGCCGCGTCCGCGCCGACCCCCCGGGCGATGGCCCGGCACCAGAGGTCGTACCTGGCGCGGGCCCGCTCGAGGAGGTCGTCGGACCACGAGCGGTCGACGCGGTAGTGCCCGGCGAACAGCCCGAGCCGGATGAGGGCGGGATCCACGCCCTGCTCGCGTAGCGCCTGCACGCGCACGAGGTTGCCGAGCGACTTGCTCATCTTGACGCCGTCCAGGCCGATCATCGCGGCGTGCACGTAGAACCGCGCGAACGGTCGCCGGCCCGCGGCGGCCTCCGCGTGCGCGGCGGAGAACTCGTGGTGCGGGAACGCCAGGTCGCTGCCGCCGCCCTGGATGTCGAACTCCATCCCGAGCCGGTTCCGGGCGATCGCCGAACACTCGATGTGCCATCCCGGTCGGCCCGCCCCCCAGGGGGACGGCCACGACGGCTCGCCGGGCCGTTCGACCCGCCACAGCAGGGCATCCAGCGGGTGTTCCTTGCCTGACCGGTCCGGGTCGCCACCGCGCTCGGCGAACGCGACCGCCATCTCGTCGTCGTCGTACCCCGACTCGTATCCGAAGTCGGCGGTGGCTCTATGCCGGTAGTACACGTCGGAGTAGCCGTCGACGTCCGGGTCGATCCGGTAGGCGTGGCCGCGGTCGAGCAGCTCGCCGACCATCTCCACCACCTCGTCGATGGTCTCGGTGGCCGCCACGTAGTCGCGAGGCGGCAGCACCCGCAGCGCCTCCATGTCCTCGCGGAACAGGTCGGTCTCCCGATCCCCCAGCTCACGCCAGTCGACCCCGTCGCGGTCCGCGCGCTCGAACAGCGGGTCGTCGACGTCCGTGGTGTTCTGGACGTAGTGGACCTCATGGCCCGCGTCCAGCAGCTGCCGGTAGACGAGGTCGAACGTCAGGTAGGTCGCCGCGTGACCCAGGTGGGTGGTGTCGTAGGGGGTGATCCCGCAGACGTACATGCCCGCGACCGGGCCGGGCGCCACCTCGCGGACCTCGCTCCCGGCCGTGTCGAACAACTTCAGGGGGACGCCGTCGCCGGGAACCGAGCGGACGACAGGCGAGGACCACGAGTGCATGGGGCCGAGTCTAGAGACCGCCCGGTCAGAAGAGCGGCCAGGGTAACGGGTAGCCCGGCCCGGGGACGGGGAACGTCCGACTCGCCAGCAAGGTGGCGACACGCTCGCCCAGCGCCGCGATCTCGGCGTCGGACAGCAGGTCGGACAGGGTGCCACGGAGTCCCCCACCCGCCTCCAGTCCGCGGCGGACGTGCTCGAGGCCCTCGACGTCGTCACCGTCCAGGGGCTGGCCCGCCCACCCCCACAGGACGGTGCGCAACTTGGGATCGGTGTGGAACGACAGACCGTGATCGATCGCCCACACCACCCCCGCGGCGTCGACCAGGACGTGCCCGCCCTTGCGGTCGGCGTTGTTCACCACGTGGTCGAACACCGCGATCCGGCGCAGCCGGCCGTCGGTGACGTGGGCCACCACCACGTCCTCACCGCGGGAGCCCTCGCCGCGCAGAACCACGGCACGGCCGTGCGGCACCGCGTCGGCCGGGTGGACGTCGACCGGGTCGTGACCGGATGCGTGCTCCCGGTCGACCTCCTCGATCCACCGCTGCGCCATGCCCGGCCCGCCCGGGCCGTGAGCCGCGACCGTCTCGGGCACCAGGCCCCACCCCGACGCCTCGGACACGGCGTAGGCGGCGATCTCGCGCGTCGCGAGACTGCCGTCGGGGAAGTCCATCAGCGGGCGCTCGCCCGCCGACGGCTTGTAGACCCAGCTGTCGCCCCGCTCGTCGACACAGTGGTAGACCGCGTTGCTGCCGGACGGGATCCGGGACAGGACGGTGAGCTCGGGGCCTGCCGGGCGGTCGGTCACGGGTCGATGAGGTCGGTGAGCGCCTCCCCCGACCGCGGGAGGTACCCGTTGAGGCGGACACACAGGTGACCCGTGGTGTCGATCGGCTCCCCGCAGAGCGGGCACGGCGCCCGGCCCGCGGAGACCACGCGCTCGCTGCGCAGGACGAACTGGCGGGCTCGCTGCGGGGTGAGGAACACCCGCAACGCGTCCGGGGCGTCCTCGGCGTCCGACAGCACCACCGACTCGTCCGTGGCCGACGGGTCCATCGCCAGCAGCTCCACGACGATCTGATTGCGCTCGCCGTCCCAGCCGAGGCCCATGGTGCCGACCTGGAATTCCGCGTCGACAGGCATCTCGAGCGGATCGAGATCGTCGACGACCCCTCCGGCCGGGGGCACGGGGATGTCGGACTTGGCCGCGATCTCGTCGAGCAGATCGCCCATCCGCTCGGACAGGATCTGCGCCTGCTGCTTCTCGCAGCGGACGGAGATCGTCCGGCCGGCTTCGGTCGCCTGGACGAAGAAGACGCGCTCGCCGGGCTGGCCGACCGTGCCCACCACGAACCGGGCCGGATCGCGGAACTCGTGCACTGCCCTGCTCATGCCGGTCGTCTCCTCGTGTGCTCGATGGTGGTGCGGATCATCAGGGTACGTTCCCGCCGGGCACCGCGTCCGAGCTGGAGTGGCCGGGCGTCGGCTCACCGACCTGGCCGGCCGGCTCCCCCCGCAGGCTGGCGAGGTCGCCGCCGGTGTCGTTGACCCGTAAGACGAACGGCCGATGGGGGGTGTAGCGCACGACCGACATCGAGGCGGGTTCGACGACGATCCGCTGGAACTGGTCCAGGTGCATGCCGTACGCGTCGGCGAGCACGGCCTTGATGACGTCACCGTGACTGCACGCGACCCACAGCACGTCCCGGCCGGCCTGTTCGGCGAGCCGCCGATCGTGCTTCCTGATGGCCGTCACCGACCTGCCGGCCATCCCGGCGAGCGACTCCCCCTCCGGGAAGACCGCGGATGACGGGTGCTGCTGCACCACCGACCACATGTGCTCGGAGGCGAGGTCCTTGAGGGGGCGGCCGGTCCAGGTGCCGTAGTCCACCTCCACGAGGTCCTCCTCGACCTCCGGTTCCACCCCGAACTGCTCGGCGAGCGGCTCGACGGTCTGCCGGCACCGCATCAGTGGCGAGCGGACGACGGCCTCGACGGGCAGACCCTCCAGTCGCCGGCGGAGTTCCTGCGCCTGGGCGTGACCCGTGTCGTCGAGCCCGACACCCGGGGTGCGGCCGGCCAGGGTGAGCGCGGTGTTGGCGGTGGAGCGGCCGTGCCGGAGCAGGATGACGGTCATACCGGCAGGTTACCGACGCCCTGCCCGGAGCGGTCAGGTCGCGGGGATGGTCCCGGTGCCGAGCAGGATCATCACCAGGGCGCCGAGCAGGATCCGGTAGCCGGCGAACCAGCCCAGTGAGTGGTTCTGGACGAACTTCAGGAACCAGGCGATCGCGGCGTAGCCGATGACGAACGCGATGGCCGTGCCGACGAGGAGCTGCCACCCGGTCGCGGCCTGGCCGGCGCCGGGGTCGAACGCGTCGGGGAGGCTGAAGAGCCCGGAGGCCAGCACGGCGGGGATCGCCAGGAGGAAGGAGAACCGGGCCGCGGCCTCACGCGACATGTTGAGGAAGAGGCCGGCCGAGATGGTGCCCCCCGAGCGGCTGACGCCGGGGATGAGGGCCAGGCACTGGGCCAGGCCCATGATGATCGCGTCCTTCATCGACAGTCCCTCGAGCGACTTGGCGTCGACCGGCCGGTCCTGCCTGCCGAACCTCTCGGCGGCCAGGAACACGAAGGAGAACACGATGAGCACGATCGCGGTGATCCAGAGGTTGCGGGCGGCGTCCCGGATGAAGTCCTTGCCGACGAACCCGATGATCGCGATCGGGATCGACCCCACGATGACGAACCATCCGAGCCGGTAGTCCGGATCGTCCCGCCGGGCGGAGTCGACCACGCCCCGGAGCCACGCCACGAGGATGCGGACGATGTCCTTGAAGAAGAACACGAGGACGGCCAGCTCGGTGCCGAGCTGGACGACGGCGGTGAACGAGGCGCCGGCGTCCTCGCCGAAGAACCACGTCGAGAAGATCCTCAGGTGCCCGGATGAGGACACGGGGAGGAATTCGGTGAGCCCCTGGAGCGCGGACAGGACGACGACCTGGAGCCAGGACATCCCCTCCACGCCCTGGGCGAGGACCGATGTGTTCACGTGTGCGGTTTCCTCTCGGCTGCCTGCGGCTCGGACGCGGTCGCGTCACGGCACGCCGCGAGAGTAGTCGCCCGGACCTGGACGGGGACCCCGGACCCGCGTGGTGGACAATGGCGGGCAGTCGAAAGGAACATCGTGCACCGACGTGTCCTCCGCCGTTCCGGCGTGCCCGCCGCCCTCATCGCTCTCGCGATCGGCCTGACCGCCTGCTCCTCGTCCACGAGCGAGCTCGAGGAGCAGGACCGTGTCGCGCAGGGCAACGCGGCCCCCGCCGAATCCCCACAGGTCTCCGACCCGATCGGGGGCGAGATCATCCCGGTGCCCGGGTCGGTCCGCGCCGTGGTCGCCACGGGGGACCGGGTGGCCGCGCAGGTCGAGAACCCACCGTCGCTCGAGCTGGGCCGGGTCGACGGCACCAGCTGGAGCGCGGAGGACTCCGTGCCCCTGCCGGCCGGGGCCGGGACCGCCTCGACCGCGCACGACGGGACCGTGCTGGTCCCCCACGGCGACGGGGTCGTGCTGGTCTCCCCCGACGGCGGGGCCCGTGAACTCTCGGGTCTCGGGCCCGTCTCGGCCGCCGCCCTCACCCTCGACGGCCGCCTGCTGACCGGAACCCCCGGCGGCGAGATCGTCGTGCGCGACGCCGACGGTGCGGAACACCATCGCATCGACGGGCTGACGTCGGTCGACGAGATCAGCGTCTCCGGTGACGGGTCCGTCACCGCCCTGAGTCGACCGGACACCGTGATCGCCAGCGTCGACCTCGAGGCGGACCACGCCGGGCCGCTCCTGCGCGCGGGCAGGGGCGCGGGGCTCCTCGACGAGCTGGGCGAGGGCTCCGTGATCGCCAGTGACACCGTCGGCGGGACGCTGCTCGTCTACTCAACCTCGCCCGTGCGGCTGCACCAGCAATTCCCCGTCGCGTCGGCCCCGTGGGCGGTGGCCGAGGACCCGACCCGGCAGGTCGTGTGGGTCGCCTCGACGGGAACGAACACCATCCAGGCGTACGATCTCGGCGACGGCGTGGGGATGCTGCGGGCGGACATCCCGACGGTCCGCCAGCCGGATTCCCTGGCGGTCACGAAGTCCGGCACCGTGGTGGTCGGGTCCGCCGACGGCGCAGGGCTGCACCTCCTCCGTCCGACCCTCACCGAGCCGGCGAGCTGATCGCACCGACGACCCACGTCCCATCGAGGAGGACCGTGTACGCACTGCTCAAGAAGGTGCTGTTCCGCTTTCCCGCGGAGCGGATCCACCACCTGGTATTCGGCCTGCTCAAGCTGCTGACCCTGGTGCCGCCACTGGGCGGCGTCGTGCGGCGGGTCCTGGGCGTGCGCGACCCCGTGCTCGCCCAGGAGGTTCTCGGTCGCACCTTCCCCGGCCCGCTCGGGCTCGCGGCCGGGTTCGACAAGAACGCCGCCGCCGTCGACTCGTGGGGCGCCATCGGGTTCGGTTTCAGTGAGGTCGGCACCGTGACCGCGTCGCCCCAGCCGGGCAATCCGGCCCCGCGTCTGTTCCGGCTCGTCGAGGACCGGGCGATCCTCAACCGGATGGGCTTCAACAACCACGGCGCCGGCAATGCGGCCAACAACCTCCGCCGGCGCCGCAGCAGCGATCCGGTGGGGATCAACATCGGCAAGACCAAGGTGGTGCCCGCCGAAGACGCGGTCCGCGACTACGTGGCCTCGGCGACGATGCTCACCGGCCTGGCCGACTACCTCGTCGTCAACGTCAGCTCCCCCAACACCCCCGGCCTGCGTGATCTGCAGGCCGTCGAGTCACTGCGGCCGATCCTCGCCGCGGTCCGGGACGTGGCGACGATCCCCGTGCTCGTCAAGATCGCGCCCGACCTGGACGACGCCGACATCGACGCGGTCACCGATCTGGTGCTCGAACTGGACCTGGCGGGCATCGTCGCCACCAACACCACCATCTCGCGGGACGGTCTGCGTACTCCCGCCGCGCACGTCGAGGCCCTGGGGTCGGGTGGCATCTCCGGTGCCCCGGTGGCGGCGCGCTCCCGCGAGGTCCTCGCGCGGATCCACGCGCGCGCGGGGGGACGTCTGGTGATCATCTCCGTCGGCGGCATCGAGACCCCCGAGGACGTGTGGGACCGCATCACCCACGGGGCGGACCTCGTGCAGACCTACACCGGGTTCATCTTCACCGGCCCCTCGCTCGTGCGCGGCACCAACCGCCTGGTGGCCAGACGCCTCCGCCAGGGCGGGTTCCGCTCGCTGGCGGAGGCGGTCGGCTCGGCGGTGCGCTGAGCGCCGCAGCGCTTGAGCGCCGTAGCGCTACTGCTCGTAGATGCCCGTCACTGTGCCGCGGGCCAGTCCCTGACCGAACAGGTTGAAACCGACGAACGCACACGAGGCGTCGTCGCCCAGCTCGATCTCGTCGCCCACCGCGTGGACGGCGAGAATGTAGCGGTGCGGGCCGTGACCCGCCGGCGGCGCCGCGCCCACGAAGCCCTTGAAGCCCGCGTCGTTGCGAACCACGACGGCGCCCCCCGGCAGCCCCGAGGTGTCGTCACCCGTGCACGCTCCCTCGGGCAGCGACGTGACGTCCGCGGGGATGTTGGCCACCGACCAGTGCCAGAAACCCGACGCCGTGGGCGCATCCGGATCGAACACCGTCACCACGTACGTCTTGGTGCCCTCCGGGCCGGCGCTCCAGCTCACCTGGGGCGACTTGTCCTGACCGCCCTCGACGCCCATCTTCCCGCCGAGCTGCGCGGCCGACAGCGTGGCGCCCTCGCCGAACGACTCGCTGGTCACCTCCAGGGCGGGCAGATCCGGAAGGGCGGCATACGGGTCGGGCACGCGGAACTGGGTCATCGTTCTCCTCCTGCGATCGGACGGTGTGGAGTAATCCTCCAGCCGGTCACGTCCCTGTCTACCAGCGATGACCGCCCCGCGCGTGCCGTGGCGGGACCGCGATTTGGTCCCGGGTCCGGGCATCGGCTAATGTCATTCCTCGCACGGCCAAGGCGGACGAGATCCGGCGAAGGCAGCCAGTGTGCGAGCGCGAGTGGCGGAATGGCAGACGCGCTAGCTTGAGGTGCTAGTGTCCTATTAACGGACGTGGGGGTTCAAGTCCCCCCTCGCGCACACTGTGTCGAGACAGTAGAAGGGCCCCGGATCCGCGAGGAACCGGGGCCCACTCTCGTCTCACGGGAAGGTTCCGACAGATGACCCGGACGCCGGTACCCGCCGCCCAGCAGGAACTCATCGACCGACTCCGCGAGCACCTCGCGGACGCTCCCGTCTCGCGGGAGGTGTCCATGTTCGGCGGCCGCTGCTTCATGGTCTCCGGAAAGATCGCGGTGAGCGCCGGCAGGGACGGTGGCCTCCTCGTGCCGGTGGACCCGAACCGTCACGCGGAACTCCTCTCCCGGCCCGGTGCCGCACAGGCCGAGATGGGCGCCGGCCGCGACATGGGCCCCGGCTGGATCACGGTCGCGGCCGACGCGATCGTGGACGACGAGGCGCTGTCCACGTAGCTCACCGCGGCGCTGCGGTACAACCGCGCCGTCGCCGGAGGCGGTGAAGGGTGAGCGGGATCGCCGACGCGCTGGGCCGTGCGCTGGGCGCGGTCGCCCGTGCGGCCGACCGCCGGCTCGACGCCCTCGGCCTGGCTCCACCGCCGCTCGACCTGCCGCCCGAGGTCCGCGACGACCTCCGCGCGTTCTTCGCCGGAACGGTCGACCCCACGGCCGTGACGATCCGGCGGGGCCACGTCCCCGGCGTACCGCACACGCGTGCGTTCGCCCTGCCCGGGCTCATCTTTCTCGGCGCCGACCCCGGCGTCGTCGGCATCGGGGGCCTCGCCGGCTCCGTCCGCCCACGGGCGACCCCGACCCTGGTCCACGAGCTCGTCCACATCTGGCAGGGGCGTTTCCTCGGCCCGCGGTACGTCGTGCGGGCCCTGGGTGAGCAGATCCGGCTCGGGCGCCGGGCATACGACTGGCGGGCCGCCCTCGACCGGCGTGCCGCGCTCGGCATCACGCCGGCCGGCGCGCCCGGTGGAGACGCCCCCACGGCGCGGCGGGCCGCCCTGCCCGTGGAGGCCCACGCCCAGCTCGTGTCCGACGCCTACGCCGCCCGCTACGGCCCGCCCCGGCAGCCGGCCCCCTCCGGGCGGGACGAGCACCTGCGGGCGGTGGAGGACGTGCTGACCGGTCTGCGCGCCGGTGACGCGTGCACCCTGCGGGGGCGGACGGTTTAGGGGCTGACCACCTCGTCGTCGTACCGTATCTGTCGTGACCGGCACCAACCCAGACGGTATCCCCGCAGACGGTATCGACCCCGACGACCTCGAGACGTGCCTGCGCGTGCTCGACCGGGCCGCCGCGCTCGGCGAGGACCACCCCGACTCGATCCGGGTGCAGCGGTCGGTGGGCCACATGTTCAAGCTCCTCAAGAAGGCGCGGCGCGCCGAGGTGCGCCGCGCGCGCCAGGAGGCCGACAAGGCCGTCATCGAGGCCACCGCCACCGGCTCCCCCACGCGCATCGACGACGAGACCGCCGGGATCCGGCTCGTCTCCAACACGCCGGGCGCCGTCGCCGGCCACCTGCAGCGCGCGGTGGCCTGCTACGTGTGCAAGCAGCTCTACACCCAGGTCGACGCCTTCTACCACCAGCTGTGCCCGGCCTGCGCGGCGGTCAACCGCGCCAAGCGCGACCCGGACATGGACCTCACCGGCCGGCGGGCCCTGCTCACCGGCGGCCGCGCCAAGATCGGCATGTACATCGCGCTCATGCTGCTGCGCGCGGGCGCCGACGTCACCATCACCACCCGCTTCCCGCGCGACGCCGTGCGCCGCTTCGCGTCGATGGACGACTACACCGACTGGGCGGACCGCGTCCACGTGATCGGCGTGGACCTCCGTGACCCCGCGCAGGTGGTGGCGCTGGCCGACGAGGTCGCCGCCGGCGGGCCGCTCGACATCCTCATCAACAACGCCGCCCAGACGGTGCGCCGCTCCCCCGGCTCGTACTCGGGCCTCGTGGAGGGCGAGTCCGCGCCGATCACCGGTCGCGCCGCGAACATCCCGATGGTCACCATGGGCCGCACCTCCGAGCTGCACCCCGCCGCGCTCATGGGCGGCGAGTCCGCGCTCATCGGGTCCGAGGAGGCGGAGAGGGAGGCCGACCACATCGCGACCCTCGCGCTGCAGGGTGGCTCGGCGTCGCTGGAGCGCATGGCCGCCGGCACCGCGATCGACGCCGGCGGGCTGCTGCCGGACGTGGTGGACCACAACAGCTGGGTGGCCACGGTCGAGCAGGTGGAGCCCATGGAGATGCTCGAGGTGCAGCTCGCGAACTCGGTCGCGCCGTTCATCCTGGTCTCGCGCCTGCGCCCGGCGCTCGCGGCATCGAAGGCGCGCCGCAAGTACGTCGTCAACGTCTCGGCCATGGAGGGCCAGTTCTCGCGCCGCTACAAGGGCGCCGGCCACCCGCACACCAACATGGCCAAGGCGGGGCTCAACATGCTCACCCGCACGTCGGCCGAGGAGATGTTCACCGAGCACGGCATCCTCATGACCGCCGTGGACACCGGGTGGATCACCGACGAGCGCCCGCACGTGACCAAGGTCCGCCTCCACGAGGAGGGCTTCCACGCCCCGCTGGACCTGGTCGACGGCGCCGCCCGCGTGGTGGACCCGATCGTGCGCGGCGAGGCGGGTGAGGACCTCTACGGCTGCTTCCTCAAGGATTTCGAGCCGAGCCCGTGGTGACCGCCGACGCCGTCCACCGTATCCTGGCCGACCAGGTGCTGCCGACGCTGCGCGCCGCCGTGGCCGATCTCGGCGGCGACGGGCCCGGCACCCTTGTGCACACCCGCCCCACGGCCGACGGCTCCGCGTGGCCCACGAACTCCGCAGCCGCGACCGTGCACCACCTGTGCGGCGTGGTGGCCTCGTGGGGCGCGGCGTGCCTCGGCGGCGAGGACATCACGCGCGACCGCGACGCCGAGTTCGACTACTCCGGCCCCGTCGGCCCCGAGCTCGACCGCCTCGCCGCGCTCGTCGACCGGCTGCCCGCCTGGGCCGCCGCGGCCGACGCGCGCGGGGACCTCGCCCATCCCACCGGCACGGCGTTCGACGTCGACGCCGCGCGCAGGGCCGGTACCCTCACCGTCGAGTGGGTGCTCGGCCACATCCTCCACGACCTCGCGACCCACACCGGTCACCTCGAGCTCTCCCGCGACGTGCTGCTGGACCGGGGCCGCCGGCCGTGACCCGGACCCCGGTGCTGCTCGACTGCGACCCGGGCATCGACGACGCGCTGGCGATCGCCTACCTGGTGGCCGAGCACCGCGCCGGCCGGATCGACCTCGCGGGGCTCGTGTGCACGGCGGGCAACGTCGGGCTCGAGGACACCGTCGCCAACGCGCTGGCGTGGCTGGACCTCGCGGGCGCCCCGGTACTACCGGTGGCGGCCGGGGCGCCCGGCCCGATCGCCGTCCCCCACGTGCTGACCCCCGAGACGCACGGCTCCCGCGGGGCGGGGCACGCGGAACTGGCGACGACGACGAGGGCGGTCGACGCCCGCGACGGTGCCCGGCTCTGGGTGGAGCTGGCGCGCGCACATCCCGGTGAGTTGGTGGGGATCGTGACCGGTCCCTCGTCCAGCCTGGCCCGGGCGGTGGCGCTCGACCCCGCGCTCCCCGGCCTGTTGGCGCGCCTGGTCGTGATGGGTGGGACGTTCCGCGGGCACCCGGGCAACACCACGCCGGTCAGCGAGTGGAACGTCGACGTGGACCCGGAGGCCGCCGATCGGATCTGCCGGGTGTGGGAGGACGCGCGGGCCGCCGATCCCGCTGTCACCGCCCCGCTGTGGTGCGGCCTGAACCTCACCGAGCGGGCGGTGTGGACGCCCGAGCGCTCGCGGGCGCTGCTCGCCGCCGCCGACACACCGCTGATCCGCGCCCTGGTGGACGCGCTGCGCTTCTACTTCGAGTTCCACGAGTCCGTCGGCGAGGGCTACCTGGCGCAGGTGCACGATCCGCTCGTCGCCTGGATCGCGCTGCACCCGGGGTCCGAGGTGTCCGAGCCCGCGCACGTGCGGGTCGAGTGCACCGGCGAGCACACGCGCGGGATGACGGTCGCGGACGTGCGTGGTCAGCGCGGGCGGGTCGACAACGCACGCGTCGCCACAGACCTGCTCCTGCCGGGCGGGGCGGGCGCCGTGCTCGACGAGGTCTGCGCGGCCATCGCCTCGCTGGCCGGCCCTCGGGCCTGAGCCGGCTGGGCCGTCCCGCCGGCGGCGTGAACCGGCTGAGCCGGCCCGCCGGCCTGAGCCGGCTGGCCGTCCCGCCGGCGTCAGTTATCGGGCCGCGTGAAGTTCCGCGTCGGGGGCGCCGGGTCCGGGACGCACTCCGCGGTGTGATGCCCGCGCAACGAGGTCGCGCACGCGACGCCGGCCGCCGCGCCGGTCCCCACGGCGATCGGCACGAGTTGCAGCCCGGTGACGATGTCGCCGGCCGCGTACACGCCGGCCACGCTGGTGAGCTGGAGCGAGTTGACGGTGACCCCGCCCTCGTCATCGGTCTCGCACCCCAGCGACGTCGCCAGTTCGTTGGTCGGGTGGTGTGCGTAGGAGAAGAACACCTTCGACCCCTCGATCACCCTCCCGTCCTCGAGCTGCACGCCCTCCAGCGCGCCGGGGGCGCCGACCAGCTCGCGGGCGACTCCGTCGATCACCTCGATGCTGTGCTCGGCGCAGGCTGCGCGCTGGTCGTCGTCGAAGGCCGGGTCGGCGTCGCTCTCGGTGACGATGACGACCTCGGACGCCCAGTCGAGTAGCTCGGAGGCGTACGCCGGCACGTGCGCGCCGACGCCCAACACGATGATCCGTCGGCCCGCGGCGGTGAGGCCGTCGCAGGCCGGGCAGTGGTGGACGTCGACCCCGAAGTGCTCGTCGATCCCGACGAGCTCGGGCAGCCGGTCGCGTACGCCGGTGGCGAGGATGATCCGTTTGGCGATGACGGTGATCGGGTCGTCCGCGCCACCGTTCGAGGCTTCCGTCGGGGTGATGCGGGCGACGAACCTCTCGTCGGACTCCTTCTCCAGGTCGACGACGATGCCGTCGAGCCGGCGGACGGTCGGATAGCGCTCGAGACCCTCGTGGATGTCGGCATATAACTCGGCGGGCGTCGTGGGCCCGGTGCCGAGCATGCCGTGGATCTCCGTCGCGGCGAGGTTGCGCTGGTGGCCCGCGTCGACGAGCAGGGTCGAGCGCTGGTACCGGCCGACCCACGTCGCGGCGGACAGCCCGGCCGGGCCCCCGCCGATGACGAGGACGTCCACCGACTGGGGAACCGGCTCTCCCGAGGACTCGGGCAGGGGGCCGACGTGGGCGTCGCTCATGTCTCTCCTCTCGCGGACCAGGTGCTCTCACCCTACGGAATAGGCCGGAGGCCACCGTGTACGCGGGTGACGGAACTAGAACCGGTGCTAGGCTCCACCGGATGTCCGACGCCTCCGTGGGGGCCCGGACACGCGCTGTCGTCCCCTGTCACCGCCCTGGGAGAGTCCATGAGGTCTGTCGCCGCCGCCCTGATCGTCGTCGCGGGTGGAGCGGTCGCCGCCCGTGCTGCGGTGCGGGCGGCCGCGCGTCGTCGGGCGGGCAGGCCCGTGTTCACGATGGCGGGTCCGGGCGCCGCGACCCCTGGTTCCGTCCACCCGGCCGACACCGCGACACCGGCCGCGGGTCCCGGCGCTGCGCGTGCGGGACACTCCCCGCGAACGCCGGGCCCGGGCGGCGCGGTACGCCCTCCGGCCGGTGCCAAGGGCTTCGTCCCGGCCCTCGAGGGGATCCGCGGTCTCGCCGCGGTCGGCGTGCTCACCACGCACGTCGCGTTCGTCACGCGTTCGTCCACCGGCTCACCGATCAAGCGCCTCTTCGGCCGTCTCGACCTGGCCGTGGCGGTGTTCTTCGCCAAGTCCGGGTTCCTGTTGTGGCGTGCGCACGCCGATCACGCCCGCCGAGACAGGCCGGGGACGGCGAGGCCCACACGCGAGTACCTGCGCTCGCGGCTCGTGCGGATCATGCCGGCCTACGCCGTGCTGGTCGCCGCCGCGATGTTGCTGCTCACGCAGAACCACGTCAACGGGCCCGCCTCGTGGATCGCCAACCTGACCCTCACGCAGATCTACACGTCGAACTTCCTCGTCGCCGGGCTCACCCACGCCTGGTCGCTGGCGGTGGAGATGGCGTACTACCTCGCGTTCCCGCTGCTGTGGACCGCGCTGAGGGGCCTGCGTGGCGACGCCGCGAAGTGGCGGATCCCGGCCATCGCCGCGTTCGGCGCGTCCGGTCTGGTGTTCCCCATGATCCCCTGGCACGCGCTCGGCCTTCTGCCGACCGATGTCAACGTGCAGATCCTCCCGCCGTCGTTCGCCGCCTGGTTCGCCGCGGGGATGCTGCTGGCCGAGGTGGTGACTGCCCCGCCCGGCACGCTCGTCCGGGCGTGTCGCGACCGACTCGCGCGCTGGGGCTGGTGGATCGCCGGCGGGGCGGCGCTGGTCGTCACCACCGTGCCGGCGTGGTTCTCCGAGGGATTCGTCCATCCGGGACCGCTCGAGTTCGCCGCCCGCACCGGGCTGGCGGGCACGATGGCGTTCCTCATCCTGGCCCCGGTCGTCCTGGCGCCGGAGGGCACACGGTTCCCCGTGCTGGAATCGGCTCCGCTGCAGAAGGTCGGAACCTGGTCGTACGGAATCTTCCTGTGGCACCAGCTCGTGCTGCACGCCGCGTTCCCCCTCACCCGCACGCCGCTGTGGGCGCCGCGCATGGCGGTCATCTGGCCGGTCACCGTCGCGGGTTCACTGGCAGCCGGCGCCGCGAGTCACCGGTTCCTGGAGGAGCCCGCGCGCAGGGCACTCGAACGACGCTGACCACCGGCGCCGCAGCCCCACGGAGTCGCGTGTCCCGGCGCGCCCGCGAAAAGAAACTTCTGCGGAGGTGTCGATCCCGGTCGCTCCCGTTCGTCATCATGGTGTCGGCGCACTTCGGCGACCGGCGTCCACCACGAACGGCCAGGTGATACCAATGAAATACGTACTGCTGCTCTTCGGAAACCTCGACGACGCGCGCTGCGGGGAGCCCGCCACCGACGACGCCGAGCAGGGCCCCGGCCCGGAGGCGTTCATCGCGTTCGACGCGGAGCTCGACAAGGCCGGTGTGCTCGCCGGCGGGTTCGCCCTCGAGGACCCGGAGACGGGTGTGAGCGTCGCGTGCCCGCCCGGAGGCGGGGAGCCGGTGGTCACCTCGGGCCCGCTCCCCGAGAGCCGAGAATTCGTCGGCGGGACCATCGTCATCGACGTCGCGGACATCGACGAGGCGCTGGCCTGGGCGGCCAGATGTCCGGGAGTCCACGGTGGGCGGGTCGAGATCCGCGCGATCGCGGAATTCTGATGCCGGTCCGCCGGGCGGCGAGCGGAACCGGGGCCCCGCCGTGACCGTCGAGCGCCCGGCGGCCTCCGACGCGCTGGTTCGGATCAGACATGAGGAGCGCGCGCGGCTGCTCGCGGCACTGATGTCTCGGTTCGGCGACCCGGACCTCGCGGAGGACGCCGCCCAGGACGCCTTCGTCGCCGCGGCGGAGTCCTGGCCGCGGACCGGCGTACCGGACCGCCCGCTCGCCTGGCTCATGACCACGGCCACGCGCAAGGCGATCGACCGGCTACGTCGGGAGCGCGCCCTCACCGAGAGGCTCGCACGCCTCAAGGTGGAGCAGGACCGGCGGCGCCCGCCCGCCGCGTCGCTCTCCCCCGCTGATCCCGACGAGATCCCGGATGACCGACTCGAGCTCTTCTTCGCCTGCTGCCACCCCACCCTGAAAGTCGAGGAGCAGGTGGTGTTGTGCCTGCGGTACCTGGCCGGGTTGACCACGGTGGAGATCGCCCAGGCGTTCCTGGTGCCGGTCGCCACGATGCAGCAGCGACTGGTGCGCGCTAAGAAGCGGATGCGGGTCACCCGCATCCCGGTGCGCGTCCCCGAGGCGTCTGAACTCCCCCGCCGCCTTCCCGGCGTGCTGGCCGTCGTCTACCTGATCTACACGGAGGGGTACGCGGCGACCGAGGGCACGGACCACATCAGGTCGGAGCTGACGGCGGAGGCCATCCGATTGGCCCGGATCGTCCACCGGCTCCTGCCGGGGGTCGGAGAGGTGACGGGTCTACTGGCCCTGATGCTGCTGACCCAGGCGCGGGCGCCCGCCCGCACCGATTCCGGCGGGATGCCCGTCCCGCTGGGAGAGCAGGATCGTGCGACCTGGGACCCGCTCCTCCTCGCCGAGGGGCTGACGCTGGCCCGCGAGGCCGCATCCGGCGGGCCGGGGCCGTACGCCGTCCAGGCGGCCATCGCGGCCGTGCATGCCGAGGCCACGACCTTCGACACCACCGACTGGGCCCAGATCGCCGTGTTGTACGACGTCCTGGCCGGCATCGCGCCAGGTCCGACTGTTAGTCTGGGCAGGGCGGTGGCCCGCGGACGCCGCGACGGGCCGGCGGTCGGGATCGCCGAACTCGACGCCCTGTCCTCCGACCCCGCGCTCCGGCGGCATCACCCGTTCCACGAGGCCCGCGCGGTCACGCTCGAGATGCTCGGCAGGTCCGAGGAGGCTCGCGAGGCGTGGTCACGAGCCCACGAGCTCGCCCTCAACGACGCCGAGCGCGGGTATCTAGAGAAGCGGTGGTGGGACGTCTGACCGCGCCGTTCGACGCCGCGTGGCGCGGGCTCGCCGCGATCGGTCAGGAGTCGAAGGCGTCGATGATCGCCTGTGCGGCGAGCGCCGCCGTGAGCGTGCCGTCGCGGACCTGCTGCTCGACCTCGGGCGCCACCCTCTTGACGTCGGGGTCGGCGGCCAGGCGTGCCATGAGGGTCTCGTGCACCATCGACCAGGTCCAGTCGACCTGCTGGCGAGCGCGGCGCGCCTCGACCTCGCCGATCTCGGCCATCGTCTCCTGGTGCTTCCGGACCGTGTCCCAGAAGCCGTCGAGGCCCTCGCCCTCGAGGCCGGACATCGTCAGGACGGGGACCTTCCACACCGCATCAGCGGGCCTGACCAGGCGCAGCGCGGCGCCCAGCTCGCGTGCGGCCCGCTGGGCGTCCTTGACGTGCGGCCCGTCGGCCTTGTTGACGGCCACCACGTCCGCGAGTTCGAGGACACCCTTCTTGATGCCCTGCAGCTGGTCACCCGTCCGCGCGAGCGTGAGGAAGGTGAAGCAGTCGACCATGCCGGACACGGTCACCTCGGACTGGCCCACGCCGACCGTCTCGACGAGGATGACGTCGAAACCGGCGGCCTCGAGCAGGACCATCGTCTCCCGCGTCGCCTTCGCGACGCCGCCGAGCGTGCCGGAGGTCGGAGAGGGCCGGATGTAGGCCCGCGGCTCGGTGGAGAGGGTGGCCATGCGGGTCTTGTCGCCGAGGATCGAGCCCCCGGTGCGGGTGGAG
The DNA here is from genome assembly GCF_003096075.1 of Dietzia lutea. Taxonomy (NCBI): domain Bacteria; kingdom Bacillati; phylum Actinomycetota; class Actinomycetes; order Mycobacteriales; family Dietziaceae; genus Dietzia; species Dietzia lutea. The sequence goes on from NZ_CP015449.1 coordinate 1,757,699, forward strand.
GACGGGTCGACGGCGAGGACCGCCACCTTGTGACCCTGCTCCACCAGGTACAGGCCGAAGGACTCGATGAACGTCGACTTGCCGACCCCGGGAACGCCCGTGATGCCGATCCTCAGGGCGCCGCCGGCGTGCGGCAGGGCCCCCAGGAGCAGCTGCTGGGCCTTCTCACGGTGAGCCGGATTGGTGGACTCCAGCAGCGTGATCGCCCGGGCGAGGACGGGCCGGCGATCCTTCAGAACCCCCTCGAGCAGCGCGTCGACGTCGATCTCCCGACGCGGGCGCGGACCGGCCGCAGAGGGCACCGGACCGCGTACCGATCCGGTGCCCGCCGTCGTCGACAGACTGCCCGAGAGATTGCCCGACCCCGCGGGGTCGGGTCCTGAGCCGAGCCCCGCCACGTCCGATCAGGCCTCCGCGGCGTCGGCGGCCGCCGACGGGAGGTCGTAGCCGAGCTCACCGGCGAGGGTCTCGAGCAACCCGATGGCGGCCTCGGCGATGACCGTGCCGGGCGGGTAGATCGCGGCGGCGCCGGCGTCGTAGAGCTCCTGGAAGTCACCGGGCGGGATGACGCCGCCGACGGTGACCATGATGTCCTCGCGGCCGACCTCGGCCAGAGCCGAGCGCAGCGCCGGCACGAGCGTGAGGTGCCCGGCCGCGAGCGAGGACACGCCCACCACGTGGACGTCGGCGTCGGCGGCCTGCTGGGCCACCTCCTCCGGCGTCTGGAACAGCGGGCCCATGTCCACGTCGAAGCCGAGGTCGGCGAACGCGGTGCCGACGACCTTCTGGCCGCGGTCGTGGCCGTCCTGGCCCATCTTGGCCAGCAGGATGCGCGGGCGGCGCCCGTCCTGCTCGGCGAACGCGTCGGCCATCCGCATGGCCCGGGTGACGTTGTCCACGGCGCCCTCCTTGGTGACCTCCTGCCGGTACACACCGGACAGGGTCTTGATCTCGGCCTTGTGACGACCGTAGACCTTCTCCAGCGCGTCGGAGATCTCGCCGATGCTGGCGTGGGCCCGGGCGGCGTCGATCGCCAGCGCGAGGAGGTTGTTCTCCGGGTCGCTGCTGGGGCCACCGGAGGCGGCCTCCGTCAGCCGCGCGAGGGCGGCCTGGCAGGCGTCCTCGTCACGCTCGGCCCGCAGCTTCTCCAGCTTGGCGAGCTGCTCGGTGCGCACGCGCGAGTTGTCGACCTTGAGGACCTCGATCTCCTGGTCCTCGGTGACGACGTACTTGTTCACGCCGATGACCGGCTGGCGCCCGGAGTCGATGCGCGCCTGCGTGCGGGCCGCGGCCTCCTCGATGCGCAGCTTGGGGATGCCCTCGCCGATGGCCTGAGCCATGCCGCCGGCCTCCTCGATCTCCAGCAGGTGGAGACGGGCCTTGTCGGCGAGCTGCGCCGTGAGCCACTCGATGTAGTACGAGCCGGCCCACGGGTCGATCGGGCGGGTCGTGCCCGACTCCTGCTGCAGCAGCAGCTGGGTGTTGCGGGCGATGCGCGCGGAGAAGTCGGTCGGCAGGGCGAGCGCCTCGTCGAGGGCGTTGGTGTGCAGCGACTGCGTGTGGCCCTGCGTGGAGGCCATGGCCTCGATGCACGTGCGGGCGACGTTGTTGAACACGTCCTGGGCCGTCAGGGACCAGCCCGACGTCTGCGAGTGCGTACGCAGGGACTTGGACTTGGGGTTCTTCGGCCCGAACTTCTCGACCAGCTCGCTCCACAGCAGACGACCGGCGCGCAGCTTGGCGATCTCCATGGAGAAGTTCATGCCGATAGCCCAGAAGAACGACAACCGGGGGGCGAACTTGTCGATGTCGAGGCCCGCGTCCAGCCCGGCGCGCAGGTACTCGACGCCGTCGGCCAGCGTGTACGCCAGCTCGAGATCGGCCGTCGCACCGGCCTCCTGGATGTGGTACCCGGAGATCGAGATGGAGTTGAATCGCGGCATCTTCTGCGAGGTGTAGGCGAAGATGTCCGAGATGATCCGCATGGACGGCTTGGGCGGATAGATGTAGGTGTTGCGGACCATGAACTCCTTGAGGATGTCGTTCTGGATGGTCCCCGCGAGCTGCTCCGGCGTCACCCCCTGCTCCTCGGCCGCGACCACGTAGAACGCCAGGATCGGCAGGACCGCGCCGTTCATGGTCATCGACACCGACACCGACGAGAGGTCGATGCCGTCGAACAGCTCCCGCATGTCGAGGATCGAGTCGATCGCCACGCCGGCCATGCCCACGTCACCGGCCACGCGCGGATGGTCGGAGTCGTAACCGCGGTGGGTGGCGAGGTCGAACGCCACGGACAGGCCCTTCTGCCCGGCGGCGAGGTTGCGCCGGTAGAAGGCGTTGGACTCGGCGGCGGTGGAGAAGCCCGCGTACTGGCGGATGGTCCACGGCTGGTTCACGTACATCGACGGGTACGGCCCGCGGAGGAACGGAGCCGCACCGGGCACGGTGTCCAACGGGAAGGGCGTGACCTCCTCGCCGTCGTCGGTCGGGGCGGTGCCGGCCTCGACGGCGTCACGGTCGGCCTTGGTGTAGACGCGCTTGACGTCGATACCCTCGGGCGTCTCCCAGTGCGCGTCGGCGGCGATGCCGTCCTCGACCGCCACGGCGGCCGCCTCGACGTCCGGGCCGTCGGTGTCGCGGAGGGAGGCGGTGCTGAAATCGGGGAAGGTCGTCATGTCACTTCACTCCCAGCTGGTCGAGGAGGGTGGTCAGGGCTGCGACGGCGTCGATGCCGAGCGCCAGGTAGCCGTCCGGGCGGTCGGTGGCGTCCACCGGGAAGCCCTTCTCCGCGCCGGCGAGGTAGACGGTCGACACGCCCGCGTCGCGGAGTGCGCGCACGGCGCCTCCCCCTCGGTGGCGTAGCGCTTGTCGGCGCCGCACAACACGGCGATGTCCTCACCCTCGCGGGCGTCGGCGTACTGGCCGGCCTCGGTGACACCCGGGTTGCGGGCCTCGATACCACCGGCGGCGAGCAGGTTGGCCACGAACGTCACGCGCGGCGTCGTCTCGGCCTGCGGGCCCAGACCCGCCAGCAGGACGGTCGGCCGGGACCCGGTCGCCTCCAGGTGCGCGTCGGAGCGGTCACGCAGGTCCTCGAACGCGCGGCCGTACCGGTAGGCGTCGCCTCCTCGCCGGGAGGCGTCGAGCGGCTGCTCCGCGAGGTTCGGGAACTCGGACACGCCCGTGACGGGCGCCGTGCGGTGCGCGATGTCGTTGTCGCGGGCCTCGCGGACCCGCGCGATCGCCTCGCGGACGGTCCCCGACTCGATCGCCGCGACCAGGCCGCCCTCGGCCTCGATGGTCTGCAGGGCGGACCACGCGGCGTCCGCGAGGGAGTCGGTGAGCGACTCGACGTACCAGGAGCCGCCCGCCGGGTCGACGACGTGGCCCAGGTGGGACTCCTCGAGGAGCAGAAGCTGGGTGTTGCGGGCCATGCGCCCGGCGAACGAGCGGGAGGTGCTCTCGAGCCCGCCGGGAACGGAGGCGTCGAAGGGCAGGACCGTCACGGAGGTAGCCCCGCCCACGCCGGCGCCGAACGCGGCGAGGGTCGTGCGCAGCATGTTCACCCACGGGTCGCGGCGCGACATCATGGCGGCGGAGGTCACGGCGTGCTGCGGTGCGCCGCCGGCCTCCGGGGCGTCCAGCAGCTCGGCGACCCGGGCCCACATGAGGCGGCCGGCGCGGAACTTGGCGATCGAGGCGAACTGGTCGTCGGTCGCGGCCAGCCGGAAGGAGACCTGGCGCAGCGCGGCCGCGGTGGGCACACCCGCCGAGACGAGCGCGCGCACGTACTCGAGCCCCGCGGCCACCGCGTAGGCCAGCTCCTGGGCGTCCCCGGCACCGTCGTCGTGGAAGACCGTGCCGTCGGCAACGAAGGTCCGGATGGTCTCCTCACGCTCGGACATCCGGGCGGCGAGCGTGACCGCGGCCTCGAGCCCGATCGAGTCGGTACCGGCGTAGCCGGCGGTGACCGGGGCGGCGCCCAGGTCGGCGATGACCGCGGCTCGGTCGGCGACCCCGTCACCGGCCGAACGGCGCTGGTCGAGCAGGCCCAGGAACGCGCCGGCGACCTCCTCGAGGTCGGCTTCCGAGTCGAAGGTGACCGGGGCCAGGTCCAGGTAGACGTCCTTGAGGACCCCTGCGAGGTCCGCGGCGGGCACGGACAGCCAGAGTGCCGAGACGCCCTGGTTCAGCAGGTCCAGGACCTCGGTGTTGACCTCGGAGGCCTCGCTCGTCGCCTCGACGCGGGCGCTGACGTGCCAGCCGCTCTCGGGCAGGCCCGACCGGTCCCCGCCGCGGACGAACGGGAACTGCCCCGGTGCGGGGCGCTCGGCGATCTCGTCGACCCGGGTGTAGAGCGGGTTGATCTCGATGCCGTCCCGGGTGGTGGCCACGAGGGCGCGCCACGCGTCCTCCGGCATGTCGGCGGGATCCTTGCGGGCGGCCTTCGCGAGGACGGCTCCCACAGAGGCGTACCAGGAGTGAAGGTCAGGACCTGTGGTCGGACTGGTCACCGGTACCTCGTTCTCGTGTGGAGTGAAGGGGGTCACCGTCGGACTCTAGTCGAGCCCCGTTCGCAGAGGGAATACGGCCATACCCGCAGGCCCGCACGCAGGTGAAGAGGTACGTCTACACGCCGGACGGGCCGGCCGGTGCGCGGGGACTACAGTCATCCGCGTGCGGGGACGGGTGATCGGGTGGGTGGGGGCCGTAGCACTCGTCGTACTGGTCGCGACCTTCGTGCCGACGCCGGGCCTGGAGCAGCTGCGTGACTGGTCCGGGCAGCTCGGGCCGTGGTTCCCCGTGGCGTTCTTCGCCGCCTATGCCGTCGTCACCGTCGCGCCGATCCCCCGCTCGACGTTCACCTACTCGGCGGCCGTGCTGTTCGCGCCCGCCGTGGCGATCCCGTGGTCCCTGGTCGCCACCGGCGTCGCGGCGACACTGGCGTTCGTCGCGGTACGGCGGCTCGGTCACGAACGGACGGCCACGCTTCGGGCGCACCCCCGCGTGGCCGCCGTGGACGCCCGACTCCGTCGACGCGGATGGCTGTCCGTGGGGAGCCTGCGACTGGTGCCCGCCGCGCCGTTCTCCGTGGTGAACTATGCCGCCGCCCTCACCTCGATCCCCTACCCGCAGTTCATCGCGGCCACGGTGATCGGCAGCGCCCCGGGGACCGTCGCCGCGATCCTGCTGGGCGACTCGCTCACGTCCGGCGACGGTGCGGCCGCGCTGTGGGCGACGGTCGGGTTCGCCGCCGTCGGACTCGTGGGGATGGTCCTCGACGCCCGGTTGCCGGTCAGGTCGGCTCGGTGACGAAATCCACCAGCCGCTCCACCGCGCCGAGCAGCGCCGGCTCGATGTCACGGTAGGAGCTCACCGACGCCAGCACCCGACGGAACCCGTCGGCGGGCTCGCCCCAGCCCAGTCGCCGGCAGATCCCCGTCTTCCAGTCCTCGCCGCGTGGCACCACGGGCCACTCGCGGATACCCACCGCGGACGGCTTCACCGCCTGCCAGATGTCGACGTACGGGTGGCCGGTGACCAGGACGTTCTGCCCCAGACCGGCGACGATCCTCGACTCCTTGCTGCCCTCGACCAGGTGATCCACGAGCACACCGAGGCGCGCCGAAGGCGTGGGTCCGAACTCGGCGACCAGCGCGGCCAGATCGTCGATGCCGTGGAGCGGCTCCACGACCACGCCCTCGACGCGCAGGTCGTGGCCCCAGATCTTTTCGACCAGAGCGGCGTCGTGGATGCCCTCCACCCAGATGCGGCCCGCCCGGGCCGTGCGGGCGCGCAGGCCCTCGACCTTCCGCGACCCCGAGGCCGTGACCGCGGGCCCCCGCCGGGCGGCCGGAGCCGGCTTGCGCAGAGTCACCGGCGAGCCGTCGATGAGAAACGCCGAGGGCGTCATCGCGAAGAGGCGGACCCGACCGTGCCGGTCCTCGAGTTTGACGAACTCGCCGTCGTAACTCCGGTCGAAACCCACCACCGCACCGCAGAACCCGGACTCGGCGTCCTCCACCACCAGGTCCCGCTCGGCGTCGACGACGGGGACCTCCGGGCGGCGCCGCCGCGCCGTCCCGGACAGGATGTCGGAGCCGTACATGTCTGCCATGGCCAGACACCGTAGCCGCAGTCGCGCCGGGGGTATCGGCGGCGCACCGTCGGTAAGATCGATCGTCATGTCCCGACCCCTCACCCGTGACTCCGTGCTGTCCCCGGCGTGGCCGCTGCCCCTCCACCTGCTCCGGACCGCGTGGGCGGATCAACCCTTTGACGACCTGACCGGGTACGTGTCCGGCCTCGCCGGGTCCCATCTGCTCGACATCGTCGGCGAGTCGGTGCGGATGCTGGACGGGCTCTCCCCCGCCGGCGGACCCACGGGTCTGCTGCCGGACCTGGTCACCACACTGCGGCGCGCCGGCTGTGAGCACCCGGCGCCCGAGGTCCTGTCCCTGCTCACGACCGCGCCCGGCGACTCGTCGAGCCTGCCTCCGATCCCCTCGGTCCGGGCGGATGTGGCCGACGCCGGCTGGGGCGTGCTCGTCCGCGACCCCGCCTCACGCGAGGCGGTGTGCCTGACCTGTGCGCAACCCCATCCGGACGTGCTGCGCTGGCGGGCGCGCGGGGTGCTCGACTGTCCGGTGGTACCCCAGCCGGCGGGCCCGTCCGAGGCGCTGGCCGAGCTCGGCAGCGCTGTCATGGACGCCGCCGAACTCATCGAACGGACCGCGGTGCGGACCGGCCCGAGCGCGCGCGTGGACATCCATAGCCACGTCACCCGGCTGCCCGCCGGGCTCCCCTCGCGGGTGGTGGAGCTGGTCGACCGGATCGACCGGGTCGAGGCCATCATCGCCGTCGCCCTGTCCCAGCCGGACGTCGGCGCTGACCCGGCCGCGCGCGAGCCGGTGCTGCGACGTCTGATCGCGGTCAAGGACGCGGCGCGACGGTCCGCAGTGGCCGCGGCCGGTGACGCCGCCCTCCGGGCGCGCTAGTCGGTCAGCCCCGCGGGGGCCGGCACCCGGGCGCGCCCCCGCAGGGCGGGGTGCGGCGGCCGTCAGCCCCCGCAGCAGCCGAGGGCGCAGCGGGCGCCGTCGCGGTTCCGTCCGAGGGCGGGAACGGAACCGGGGCGGTCCTGAGCGGAGCCCGTCTCGACCTCGTCGAGGAGCTCGAGCACCATCCGGGCGAACTCACGGCTCGGCCCCGGCGTGGCGCACCGCGTGACCGTGACCCCCAGCTCGCGGACTTCGTCGATGAGCTCGGTGTCCAGGTCCCAGACGACCTCGACGTGATCGGAGATGAATCCGATCGGGACGATCACCACGTCGGTGACGCCCTGCGAGGTGGCCAGCTCGCTCACGTGGTCCACGACGTCCGGCTCGAGCCACGGCACGCTCGGCGGGCCGGAGCGGGACTGCCAGACCAGGTCGTAGTCGGCGACGCCCGCCGCCTCGGCGACGAGGCGCGACGCCTCGGCGACCTGACGGCTGTAGAGGTGGCCCCCGAGGGACGGCGGCCCGGCCGCCTCGTCCGCGGACGTGGGCACGGAGTGGGCGGTGAAGATCACCCGGGCCCCCGGGGCGGCGGAGGCGATCGCCTCCCGCAGGTCGGAGGCGAACCGCTCGATGAACAGCGGGTGATCGTAGAACTGACGGAGCCGCACCATCGTGGGCGCGCCCTCGACCTGCTCGCGGGCGCGGGCGATGTCCTCCTGGTACTGCGCGCAGCCGGAGTACCCGCCCCACGCGGAGGTGGCGAAGACGGCGGACTTGCGGACCCCGTCCGCGACCATCTGTCGGACGGTGTCCTCGGCCATCGGCGTCCAGTTGCGGTTGCCGAAGTACACGGGCAGGTCGCGGCCGCGGTCCGCCAGTTCGGCCTCGACGTTGGCGATGATCTCGCGGTTGAGGTCGTTGATGGGGCTGCGACCGCCAAGGTGCCGGTAGTGCGTGGCCACCTCCTCGAGGCGCTCGCGCGGGATCCCACGGCCGCGAGTGACGTTCTCGAGGAACGGGATGACGTCGTCCTGGCCCTCGGGGCCGCCGAACGAGAGCACCAGCAGGGCGTCCACCTGCCCCGAGGTGGCGTCCGGGGTGGAGGGGGCGTCGGTCGATGCGGTCATTCAGATCACTCCTGTCCGCTGAAGGAAACGGTCCCGGCGCCGCCGTCGGCGTAGATGACGGTGCCGGTCGTGGCGGCCATGAGGTCGGAGAGCAGGGCGACGGCCGTCGTCGCCACCGAGGTGGGGTCGTCCACGTCCCAGCCGAGCGGCGCCCGCCGGTCCCACTCGTCCTGCATCCTGTCCAGCTCGCCGCCGGGGCCGAGGGCCTCGCCGGCGATCGCCTTGGCCGCGAGGGTCTTGACGGGGCCGGCGGCGATGAGGTTGGACCGCACGCCGTCGGGGCCGAGTTCGCGGGCGACGTACCTGTTGACGGCCTCGAGCGCGTTCTTGGCGACCGACATCCAGTTGTAGAAGGGCATGGAGAACCGCGGGTCGAAGTCGAGGCCGATGATCGACGCGCCCCGGTTGAGCAGTGGCCGGGTAGCCTTGGCCAGGACGGAGTACGAGTAGGCCGAGACCTCGAGCGCGACGGCCACGTCCTTCCAGGGTGCGTCGAGGAACGGGTCCCCGAGGCAGCTGGGCGGCGCGAACCCGATCGAGTGGACGACGCCGTCGAGCGAATCGGCGTGTTCGCGGACCCGGTCGGCCAGCGCCGCGAGGTCGTCCTCGCTCTGCACGTCCAGTTCGATCACCGGCGGGCGCTCGGGCAGGCGCTTGGCGATCGCCTTGACGAGGGAGGGCCGACCGTACGCGGTGAGGATGACCTTCGCGCCGTGCAGCTGGCAGTGCTTGGCGATGTGGAAGGCGATCGAGGCGTCGGTGATGACGCCCGTGACGAGAATCGTCCGGCCGGCCAGCAGCCCGCCGCCGGTCGTGGTCGTCTCGCCGGAGGCGACCGTGGCGTCCGTCTCGGTCTGGCTCATGTCAGTGCCCCATTCCCATTCCGCCGTCGACCGGGATCACGGCCCCGGAGATGTAGCCGGCGTCGTCGCCGGCGAGAAAGCTCACGATCCCGGCCACGTCGTCGGCCGAGCCCTTGCGTCCGAGCGGGATGGCCGCGACGGCCATCTCCTGCGTCTTGTCGTCCAGCCCCGCGGTCATGTCGGTGTCGATGAAGCCCGGCGCGACGACGTTGGCCGTGATGTTCCGCGAGCCCAGCTCGCGGGTGAGCGAACGGGCCATACCGATGAGCCCGGCCTTGGACGAGGCGTAGTTGACCTGGCCGGCGGTGCCGGACTGGCCCACGACGGAGCCGATGAAGATCAGTCGACCGAACCGGGCGCGCAGCATCCCGCGCGAGGCGCGCTTGGCCACGCGGAACGCCCCCGCGAGGTTGGCGTCGAGCACGCGGGTGAACTGCTCGTCCTTCATGCGCATGAGCAGGGTGTCCTCGGTGGTGCCCGCGTTGGCCACGACCACCTCGACGGGCCCGTACTCGGCCTCGACCGCGGTGAACGCGGCGTCGACCGAGTCGGGGTCGGTGACGTCGCACTGCACCCCGAACAGTCCGTCGGGGGCGCCGGAGCCCCGGTGGGTGACGGCCACCCTGTGGCCGTCGGCGTGGAGCCTGGTGGCGACGGCGCGCCCGATCCCGCGGTTGCCCCCGGTCACGAGGACTGTCCGCGGGGTGGTGCCGTGCGTGCTCTCGGAAACCATGCCCCCACCCTAGCGAGCCGGGCCGGCGGGTCCGGCGCTGGTGCGTTCCGCCGGCCCGCCGGACCTCACGGGATCCGGCGGTGTGCGGTCAGCGATCCCGCCGCCGCCGTCATGGCGAGTAGTGAGCCGATGATGAGCCAGGGCCGCGAGGCGTCGGCCTTCTTCCACTCGTAGCCGATCTGCTCCTCGAGGGTGCGGTACACCGAGTCCAGTTCCTCGAGGGTCGACGCCGTGAAGAAGTCGCCGCCGGACAGGTCGGCGATGTTGCGCAGGGAGGCGTCGTCGACGGGGACCGGCTGGGGTCGGCCCTGGATGTCGACGGTGCCGTACAGGGTGCCGAACGAGATCGTGGAGACGGGGATCCCGGCCTCGGCCGCGCGCTCGGCGGCGGTGAACGCGCCGCGCTCCTCGGTGGGGTCGGCGGGGACGGTCTCCTTGCCATCGGAGAGGAGGACGATCCGGGCGGGCGGGGCCTGGTCGGGGCCGCCGAGGCTCTCGGTGAAGGTGGTGATCGCCTGGGTTGCGGTGTAGATGGCCTCGCCGGTGGCGGTGCGCTCGTCGAGGCTGAGCCGGTCGACGGCGCGGACGACCGGACCCCGGTCGGTGGTGGGGGCCACGAGCATCGAGGCGGTGCCGGCGTAGGAGACGAGGCCCAGGTTGACGCCCGGGGTGAGGTTGTTGGCGAAGGTCGTGGCGGCCTGCTGCGCGGCCTCGAGGCGCGAGGGTGAGACGTCGGTGGACTCCATGGACAGGGAGACGTCGACGACGAGCATGACCGTGGCCCGGTTCCGTGGGACCTTCTGTTCCCTCTGTGGGCCGGCCAGTGCCACGACGAGCGCCAGCAGGGAGAGCACGAGGAGCACCGCCGGGACGTGCGTGAACCAGCGGCGACCGCGGCGGTCGACGGTACGCAGGGTGCCGAAGTTGCCGAAGCGGACGGTGCGTCGTTTCTTGGAGCGCAGCGCTATGACGTAGCCGATGGCGAGGGCGACCGGGACGATCAGCAGGATCAGCCACAGCGGGTGCTGGAACTCGGACAGGCTCATCGACTCGTCACCTCCCCCGCCGGGCGGTGGTCGTCGGGCAGGTCCCTGGTCACGCTGTCGCCGGTCGGCAGCCCTCCCCGGCGCCGGATGCCCACGAAGTCGATGACGTCGCGGATCCAGTCGCGGTCGGTGCGCAGCGCGAGGACCGGCGCACCGCACCGTCGCAGGGCGGAATGGACGCGCTCGCGGTGTTCGCCGGCCGCGCGGCGGTAGTCGGCCGCGAGGGCGTCGTCGACGTCCAGTTCCAGGACCTCGCCAGTGGCGGGATCCTGGAGGAGGGCCGCACCGACGGCCGGCAGGGCGATGTCGAGTGGGTCGGCCACGTGGACCGCGAGGAACTCGTGGCGGGTACCGAGCACGCGCAGGGAACGCTCCCAGTCCACCTCGGACAGGAAGTCGGACATCAACACCACGAGACCGTGGCGACGGGACGCGTTGCGGACCGCGTGGAGGCAGTCGTCGAGCGCGCCCCCGGGAGAGATCCGGGTCGCGGAGCGCGAGACCTCCTCGAGGAGCCGCCGGACGTGGTCGCGCCCTCCGGCGGCCGGGAGGACCCGCGGCCTCCCGTCCCCGGTGAGGACCATCCCCACGCGGCTGCCGCCGCCGGCGGAGAGGAACCCGACGGTCGCGACCGCCGCCTCGACCAGGCGCCTCTTCACGCCGTGGCGGCCCTGCACGTCGAGACTCGGCGTGAGGTCGACGACGAGCCAGGTCTCGAGCTCGCGGTCCGCGATGGTCTGCCTGATGTGGGGAACGGTGGTCCTGGCGGTGACCGACCAGTCCATCGTGCGGACGTCGTCGCCCGGTTCGTAGGCGCGAGCCTCCCCCGGTTCGGTGCCCGGCCCCGGCAGCAGCCCCCGGTGGTCGCCGTTGAGGACGCCGTCGAGGCGGCGGGTGACGAGCAGCTCGAGCTGGGTCAGGGCCGCGCGGGAGGACGCGTCGACCGGGTCGTCGCGCCTGCCCTCGTCCGCGGTGGTCACCGTGACGGCGGCGGGCCGGCCTGGGCGGGGACCGCGCTGATCTGCGGGAGGGGAACCGCCTCGAGCACGCGGCGGACGACGGTGTCGGCGGAGACCTCGTCGGCCAGCGCGTCGTAGGTGAGCACGAGTCGGTGGCGCAGGACGGCCGGCAGGACGTCCACGACGTCCTGGGGGACGACATAGTCGCGGCCCCGCACCAGGGCGAGGGCGCGGGCGGCGGTGACGGCACCGAGCGTGGCGCGCGGTGAGGCGCCATAGGACAGCCACCGGGCGACGTCCTCGAGTCCGTGCCTGGCGGGCTCGCGGGTGGCGACGGTGACGCGGACGACGTAGTCGACCAGCGCGTGGTGGACGAACACCTCGCGGACCGCGTTCTGCAGCCGCACGAGCGCGTCCACGCCGAGGACCTGCGTGGGCGTCGGCGGGGTGGAACCCATCCGGTAGACGACCTCGCGCTCCTCCTCGGGGCTCGGGTAGTCCACCACGAGCTTGAACAGGAAGCGGTCTCGCTGGGCCTCCGGCAGCTGGTAGACGCCCTCGCTCTCGATGGGGTTCTGCGTGGCCATCACGAGGAACGGGCTCGGCATGGGGAAGGTCTGCCCGCCGATGGAGACATGTCCCTCCGCCATCACCTCGAGCAGAGCCGACTGGACCTTCGCCGGGGCGCGGTTGATCTCGTCCGCCAGGACGAAGTTCGCCAGGATCGGGCCGAGCTCGACCTCGAACTCCTCGCGGCCCTGGCGGTAGATGCGGGTGCCCACGATGTCCGCCGGGACGAGGTCCGGGGTGAACTGCAGACGGCGGAAGCTCCCGCCCACCACGGCGGCGAAGGTCTCGACCGTCAGCGTCTTGGCGACGCCCGGTACGCCCTCGAGCAGGATGTGGCCGCGAGAGAGCAGGCCGACCAGAATCATCTCGATCAGGCGGTCCTGGCCCACCACGACCTTCTTGACCTCGTAGACCGCGCGCTCGAGGAGCCGGGCGTCCTCGGCGGCGGTCGAGGCGCTCACGGCGGGGGGCGCGGCGGCCGGGGTCGGATGGTCGGGGTGGGGATCGCTCACCGCGGAGGGCTCCTTCGCGTGGTCGGGTGTTCCGGGCGCCCCGCCCGGGCCGTCCGAACGGGCTGGGGACGACAGTACCGCTGCGCGGCTCAGACCAGCCGGACCACCATGGGGGAGATGCCGGCCATGCGGACGGGCGAGATCTTCACGACGTCCCCCGACTGCGGGGCCTCGACCATCTTGCCGTCGCCGAGGTACAGCGCCACGTGGCCGGGCCAGAACAGCATGTCGCCGCGCTGGCGGGTGGCCACCGGGTACTGCGGGCCGGCGGTGTACTGGTAGCCCGTGTAGTGGGGCAGGGCCTTCCCGATGCCCGCGAACGCGTAGATCATCAGGCCGGAGCAGTCGAACCCGATCTTGTTGTAGTCGCCGTGGCTGTCGGCGACGCCGCCGTCGCGGATGCCGCGCGTGGGCCCGTTCGCGTCTCCCCCACCCCAGGCATACGGGACGCCGAGCTGGGAGAGCGCGCGGTTGACGACGGTCTCCACCCTCGCGTTGCCCGAGGGCGTGCCCGGGTCCCCGCCGTGGCCGGTGCCCGGGGACGCGGGCGCCTGGGCGATCGACCCGAGGTCGGCGCGGCCGATCGCGTCGGCGACCTGCTGCACGATCGCCTCCGTGTCGCCGCGGATGCCCGCGTCGACGGCGGCACCCACGCTGCCCGCGTCGACCGCGCCCCCCATCGCCCCGCCGAGTGCGCGGGTGGCCTGGTCCGACGAGCCGCCGGCGAACTGGCGCACGGCGCCCAGGTCGAGGTGTGCAGGTAGGGCGGACGCGATGTCGGCGGCTTGCTCGCCCGCCTCCGGCTCGACGGCGAGGACCTGCAGGGCCTCGGCGCGCATCGCCTCGGCCTCGGCGTCGATCCCGGAGGTGGGGTCCGACGGGGGCCCCGCCGGCGTGGCCCCGGACTCCGCGAGTGCGGCGCGGTGGTTCTCGAATTCGCGGGTCAGCTCCGCGATCCGCTCCTCGAGTCCGGCGACCTCGGCGGCGACCCGGGACACCTCCGACTCGGCGGCGTCGCGACGGGCGGCGGCGTCGGAGTACCGCTGCTGTGCCGCGTCGCGGGCGGTGACCGCCTCGGCCTCCCGGCGGGCTGCCTCGTCGGCGGCGGCGACCATCTCGCCGACCACGTGACGCTGGTCGGCCGCCGCGCGACGGAGGTACTCCTGGCGCAGGCCGGCCTCGCCGGGCCCGCCCGGGTCGAGGATCGCCGACGCGGTGCCGGGCGCCGTGCCCTGGCGGTGCAGCAGCCGCGAGTAGTCGTCGAGTGTGCTGCGGGCGGACTCGACCCCGGAGTCGGCCTGCGCGCGCTCGACGGACGTGCGGTCGGCCTCGACGATCGCGCGATCGAGGTCGATCCGGGCCATCTGGAGATCGACGAGGGTCTTGTTCACGCCCTCGCGCTTGACCGCGATCGACTCGCGGGTGCCGTCCAGCCTCGCCGTGGCGTCGGCGACGGCCCGGATAAGACCGGAGATGTCGCCCGGGGCGACGGCGGAGACCCCCTGCGCACCCGCGGCCGGGGGGTGCAGCAGCCCGGAGGCCGTTCCCAACACGAGCGCCGCGGCCAGGGCCGCTCGACCTGCCGCCCTCGACGGGCTCTTCGGTGGCCGTGCCACCGGGGCACGGCGGGACGAATGCTCAGGCTCCACGTTTCACCTTCCGCTGACCGCACCGGGGTGCGGCTGACCGCGCGCCCCGCACGACGGGACGCGTGACCGGGGCGGCGCGGGCTCCGGTGATGCCTTCCCCTGCGCCACTGGAGTTCGATACCGCCTCGGAAGAACCGATGGTTCCTTAAGCACCGTAAGTCACAGCGAACACATGTGAAACATCGGGCGGCAAAATACACTGCTGTAACTATTTTCACAGCACTGGCACGCGGCGTGTCGCCGGGCAGCTCCGCGCCCGGTGGCCGATCAGCGAGTGCGGCGGCGCAGCGCCACCGCGAAGGCGACGATTGCCACCACGGCCAACACAAGGGTCACCGCCGTCACGGCCCCCCATGGCGGGGTCGGCGCCGTGACCTTGTGCGCGAAGACCGCGGCGGAGGCGACGGGGTCGAACTCCTCCCACGCGTCGTCCTGGCCCGCCTCGAGCCGGTGCCGCGGGATCGTGTCGCTGGAGCTGCCGATGAAGGCGGGCGTGCGGACGAGGATCGTGCCCTCGTACTCCTCGTTGAGAAACGTCGCCACGTCGCGTGCGTCCGTGTAGACCGCCGCCGGGGCCTCTGTGTAGACCACCTTGAGGTCGAGACCGCGATCCGCCGCCTCCTCGACCACCGTCCGCAGGCCCTCGACGAAGGGCTCCGGGGCCGAGACCCCGTCGTCGGCGAGATCCGCCACGACCGCCGGGAAGTCCAGCCACTGCGGGACCTCGTCCTCGCCCAACGACGTAATCGGCCCGGCCTCGCGGGCGAGCGTCATCACGTCATCGTCGGGGGTGTCCACGCCCGATATGGTGCCATCTCGTCGTCGTCGCACCGAACCCACGCGCCGACGGCGCGATAACCGCAGTGCCGTTCCCACGTTCGGGCGTGCCGGGTTTATACAGAACGTCCGTACTGGTAAATTGGGGGCCGCAGACGGATGGCAGGGTCCACAATGGACCGTGTGTCCGTCCCGGCGCCGCCGCCCGACACACACGAGGTGACGGCTCCGGGAGGGATGACGAATCGACATAGACACCACGAGTGGAGCTGACGTGACAGCAAGCATTGACAGCTTCGGCGCCAAGGGGACCCTTGAGGTCGGCGACGAGGCCTACGACATCTACCGCCTGTCGGCGGTCCCGGGAGCGGAGAAGCTCCCTTACTCCCTCAAGGTCCTCACCGAGAACCTCCTGCGCACCGAGGACGGCAAGAACGTCACCAAGGCGCACATCGACGCCCTCGCGAACTGGGATCCCAACGCCGACCCGGACACCGAGATCCAGTTCACGCCCGCCCGCGTGATCATGCAGGACTTCACCGGCGTGCCCTGCATCGTCGACCTCGCCACGATGCGCGAGGCCGTCGAGAAGCTCGGCGGCGACCCGGACAAGGTCAACCCCCTCGCCCCCGCCGAGATGGTCATCGACCACTCCGTGATCATCGAGTCCTTCGGCGACCACAGCTCGTTCGACAAGAACGTCGAGATCGAGTACCAGCGCAACGAGGAGCGCTACCAGTTCCTGCGCTGGGGCCAGGGCGCGTTCGACGATTTCAAGGTCGTCCCCCCGGGCACCGGCATCGTCCACCAGGTCAACATCGAGTACCTGGCCCGCTCGGTCATGGTCCGCGACGGCGTCGCCTACCCCGACACCTGCGTGGGCACCGACTCCCACACGACCATGGAGAACGGCCTCGGCGTCCTCGGCTGGGGCGTCGGCGGCATCGAGGCCGAGGCGGCCATGCTCGGCCAGCCGATCTCCATGCTCATCCCCCGCGTCGTGGGCTTCAAGCTCACCGGCTCGATCAAGCCGGGCGTGACCGCCACCGACGTCGTGCTGACGATCACCGAGATGCTGCGCAAGCACGGTGTCGTGGGCAAGTTCGTCGAGTTCTATGGTGCCGGTGTCGGCGCCGTGCCGCTGGCCAACCGCGCCACGATCGGCAATATGAGCCCGGAGTTCGGCTCCACCTGTGCCATGTTCCCGATCGACGGTGAGACCATCGACTACCTGCGCCTCACGGGTCGCGACGATGAGCAGCTCGCTCTGGTCGAGGCCTACGCCAAGGAGCAGGGCATGTGGCTCGACCCCGAGGCCCCCGAGCCCGTCTTCTCGGAGTACCTCGAGCTGGACCTCGGCGACGTCGTCCCGTCGATCGCCGGCCCCAAGCGCCCGCAGGACCGCATCGAGCTGTCCGACTCCAAGAGCGCGTTCCGCAAGGACATCCACAACTACGTCGGCGACGACGCCACGACGCTCGAGGACACCCAGAGGGGCTCCACCCAGTACGGCGACGCCCCGGCCGAGGGTGCCACGCTCGTCCACGCCGAGGAGGGCTCCGTCCGCGCCGACGCCTCCGCCGGGGCCGAGGGCCGGCCCTCCAAGCCGGTCGAGGTCACCGTCGAGGGCAAGGAGATGGTGCTCGACCACGGCATCGTCTCGATCGCGTCGATCACCTCGTGCACCAACACCTCCAACCCGTCGGTCATGATCGGCGCGGGCCTGCTCGCGCGCAAGGCCCACGAGAAGGGCCTGACCGCCAAGCCGTGGGTCAAGACCTCCATGGCGCCGGGTTCGCAGGTCGTCACCGAGTACTACGAGCGCGCCGGCCTGTGGCCGGACCTGGAGGCCCTCGGCTTCCACCTCGTGGGCTACGGCTGCACCACCTGCATCGGTAACTCCGGTCCGCTGCCGGAGGAGATCTCCAACGCGATCCAGGAGAACGACCTCACCGCGACCGCCGTCCTGTCCGGCAACCGCAACTTCGAGGGCCGGATCAACCAGGACGTCAAGATGAACTACCTGGCGTCCCCGCCGCTGGTCATCGCGTACGCGATCGCGGGCTCGATGGACTTCGACTTCGAGAACGACTCCCTGGGCAAGGACAACGACGGCAACGACGTGTTCCTCGCCGACATCTGGCCCACCTCCGAGGAGATCGAGGAGACCATCAAGGCCTCCATCTCGTCGAACGAGTACAAGTCCAAGTACGCCGACGTGTTCGCCGGTGACGAGCGCTGGCGCGGCCTCGACACGCCCGCCGGCAAGACCTTCGAGTGGGACGAGAAGTCGACCTACGTCCGTAAGGCCCCGTACTTCGACGGCATGGAGATGGAGCCGGAGCCCGTCAAGGACATCAAGGGCGCCCGCGTCCTGGCCAAGCTCGGCGACTCGGTCACCACCGACCACATCTCGCCGGCCTCGACCATCAAGCCGGGCACCCCGGCGGCGCAGTACCTCGACGCCAACGGTGTGGAGCGCAAGGACTACAACTCCTTCGGCTCCCGCCGCGGTAACCACGAGGTCATGATCCGCGGCACCTTCGCCAACATCCGTCTGCAGAACCAGCTGCTGGACGGCGTGACGGGCGGCTACACCCGCGACTTCACCCAGGAGGGTGCGCCGCAGGCGTTCATCTACGACGCCGCGCAGAACTACGCCGAGCAGGACATCCCGCTCGTCGTGCTCGGCGGCAAGGAGTACGGCACCGGGTCTTCGCGTGACTGGGCCGCCAAGGGCACCCGCCTGCTCGGCGTCCGCGCCGTGATCACCGAGTCGTTCGAGCGCATCCACCGCTCCAACCTCATCGGCATGGGTGTCATCCCGCTGCAGTTCCCCGAGGGCGAGTCCCACGAGACCCTCGGCCTGGACGGCACGGAGACCTTCGACATCTCGGGCATCGAGGAGCTGAACAACGGCACCACGCCCAAGACGGTCAAGGTCACCGCGACCAAGGAGGACGGCTCCACCGTCGAGTTCGACGCCACCGTGCGCATCGACACCCCCGGTGAGGCGGACTACTACCGCAACGGCGGCATCCTGCAGTACGTGCTGCGCAACATGATCAAGGGCTGATCCCCTCACACATCGTCGGCGGTGCGCGGTACTCCCCGAATCGGGCGAGGAACTGCGCACCGCCGCGGTGTATCCGCGAGAAAGGTTGTGAGATGCCCAGGGTCAGCCAGGACCACATGGACGCCCGCCGCCGGCAGATCCTGTCCGGCGCCCGTGAGTGCTTTGCCGAGTACGGGTTCGAGGGGGCCACCGTGCGCCGGCTGGAGGAGGCCACCGGCATGAGCCGCGGCGCCATCTTCCACCACTTCGACGACAAGGACGCCCTCTTCCTCGCGCTGGCCCACGACGACGCCGAGGCGATGGCCGCGACCGTCGCCGAGCAGGGCCTCGTCCAGGTGATGAGGGAGATCCTCGCGGACCCCGAGGAGTTCTCCTGGTTCGGTACCCGCCTGGAGATCGCCCGGCGGATCCGCACGGATCCCGCGTTCCGCGAGCGGTGGACGGACCGCCAGGACGAGGTCGACGCCGCCGTGCTCGCGCGCCTGCGCGAGCAGAAGTCCTCGGGCAGGATGCGCACCGATGTGCCCGACCACGTGCTGCGGGTCTACCTCGACATCATCCTCGACGGACTCATCACGCACCTGGCCACCGGCCGCGGCACCGAGCACGTCAGCGAGATGCTGGACCTCGTGGAGGCGTCCCTGCGCACCGGTCAGGGGTGAACAGTCCCGCCGCCGAGCAGAGGAAAGTGCGCGTATCGGCCGAGTGGACGTGCGCGAAATCCTCTTCTCGGCGTCGCGGCGTACGTTGTAGCGCATGAGCACACCCCAGACGTACATCCCGACGATCGAACTGAACGACGGGCGGTCGATCCCGCAACTCGGGTTCGGCACGTTCCAGGTCCCGCCCGCGGACACCGAGAAGGTGGTCTCCGACGCCATCGAAGCCGGGTACCGGCACCTCGACACCGCGCAGATGTACGGCAACGAGGAGGGCGTGGGCCGGGCGGTG
The DNA here is from genome assembly GCF_003096075.1 of Dietzia lutea. Taxonomy (NCBI): domain Bacteria; kingdom Bacillati; phylum Actinomycetota; class Actinomycetes; order Mycobacteriales; family Dietziaceae; genus Dietzia; species Dietzia lutea. The sequence continues at coordinate 1,776,963 of NZ_CP015449.1, forward strand.
GCCGCCTCCGGGATCCCGCGCGAGGAGTTCTGGATCACGACCAAGCTCAACAACACCTTCCACGAGCGCACGGCCGCCCGTGAGGCCACCGAGCGGTCGCTCGAGGCGCTCGGCGGTCGGATCGACCTGTACCTCGTCCACTGGCCGCTGGCCATGCACGACGACGTCGCGCGGGTGTGGGAGGCCATGGAGGAGGTCCGCTCCGACCTAGCCGTCGACTCGATCGGCGTCTCCAACTTCACGGAGGCGAACCTCGCCCGTCTCGCCGAAGCCGGGCTGAGCACCCCGACGGTCAACCAGATCGAGTCGAACCCGTACTTCGTCAACGACGAGCTCCGCGCCGCGTGTGTCGAGCGCGGCATCGCGGTCGAGGCCTGGAGCCCGCTCGCGCAGGGCTCGGTCTTCGGTGATCCGCAGCTCACGGCGCTGGCCGAGCAGGTCGGGCGCACCGTCTCCCAGGTGGTGCTGCGGTGGGTCCTGCAGCGCGGCGACATCGTGTTCCCCAAGTCCTCCAGCCCCGCGCGGATGCAGGAGAACCTCGCGCTGTTCGACTTTGAGCTGACCGACGAGCAGATGGCCTCGGTCTCGGCGCTGCACAACGGCACGCGTTCCGGCCCGGACCCGGACGTCTTCGACTGGCGCGGCTGAACTCACATCGGATCCGCCGGGGAATCCCGCGCGGAGGTCAGCCCGCACACCATCGAGAAGTCGGTTCCGCACACCCATCCCGAGAGGTGGGTGTGCGGAACGCTCTTTTCGTCGGCGGGACGGGGGCGGCGGGTCCTAGAGTCGGTCCATGACCACCACCGATGTGCCCGACCGGGCGGAGCGCGACCGCGCCACCACGGCTCCGGTCCTGGCCTCGTACGCGGCGGGCAGCCTGGGCACGGGCGCGTTCGGCACGCTGCCCGGCCTGGTGTTGGCGTACTACCTCACCGACTCGATCGGGGTCGCCGCGGCGGTGGCGACGGTGCTCGTGTTGGTGCCCAAGGTCGTCGACGTGCTCGCCTATCCGCTCATCGGGGCGATCTCCGACCGCGCGTCGCACCGCACCGGCTACCGCACGGGGCTGATGCTGTCCGGCGCCCTGGCGCTGCCGGTGCTGTTCGTGGCGACGTTCGCCGCGCCGACGGGCTGGAGCACCGGCGCGGCGGGCGTGTGGGTGATGGGCTTCTTCCTGCTGGCCTCGCTCGCGTACTCGTGCTTCCAGGTGCCGTACCTCGCGCTGCCGGCCGAGCTCACCGAGGACGCCGCCGCCCGCGTGACGGTGTTGGCGTGGCGGGTGGCGGTGCTCGCCGCGGCGATTCTGCTCACCGGCGGTGGCGGCCCGGCACTGCGGGACGCGGCCGGCGGCGGGGCGACCGGGTACGTGGTGATGGCCGCGGGCGTCGCGGCGCTCATGCTGATGGGGATGTTGTGGTCCACGTTCGTGGCCGGTCGCCGCACGATCATGCGCGCTGACGCGCCCGCAGGCGGCCTCGCCCACGAGTACCGCGACGGCCTCGACGCGCTGCGGACCACGCGGCCGTTCCGGCTGCTGGTGGTGGTGTTCTGCCTACAGGCGGTGGCCACGGCGGTGATGCTCGCGGGCGGTCAGTACGTGGCGACGTACGTGCTGGGCGACGAGACCGCACTGACTGGCCTGTTCCTGGCCCTGGTGGGTCCGGCGCTGCTGGTGATGCCGCTGTGGGCGCGGCTCGCGCACGCGCGGGGCAAGGTGCCGGCGCTCGCCGCGGCGACGGCCCTGTTCACGGTGGCCACCCTCCTGCTCGTCCCGGCCGGCGTCGCGCCCGGTGGGTGGGTGCACGTGCCGGTGGCGTTGGCGGGCGTCGCGTACGCGGGGATGCAGGCGCTGCCGATGTCGATGCTGCCCGACTGCACCGACCTGGACCGCACCTTGGGGGGACGACGACGAAGTGGCGCCATGAGCGGCCTGTGGACGGCCTCCGAGACGGGCGCGATGGCGTTGGGGCCGGTGGTCGTCCTCGCCCTGCTGGCGGTCGGTGGATTCCGGTCCGGCGGGGTGGCCGATCAGCCCGGGTCGGCGCACTGGGCGATCGTCTTGGCGTTCTCTCTGGTCCCCGCCGTTCTCGCGGCGGCGAGCCTGCTGCTGATCCGGGCCCTCGGCAGGTCCTATCCCCGATGGACGGAGCGCGCATGACCCCCGATCCCCTGGCCCTCGAGATCGCCGATCGCGGGGAGCACGCCCTGGCCCGGTTGGCCGCGCTCCGGTCGCTGGATCCGCCGACGACCGGCGGCAGGATCCTGTCGTACGTGTACGACTCGGGGCTGGAGGAGCTCGACGAGCTGGCGACCCGCGCCGCCCGGTTGGCGCACGGGGTCAACGGTCTCGACCCCACGGTGTTCGCCTCGGTCGCCGAGATCCACGGCGGGATCGTCGACCGCGTCCGCACGATCCTCGGGGGCGTGACCGATGCCGGTGCGCCCGGTGGCGATGCGGCCGGCGGCGTTGTACCCGGCGGCGCTGAGGTCTACGGCAGCGTCACCTCCGGTGGAACCGAGAGCTGCATCCTGGCCTGTCTCGCCGCCCGCGAGGTCTCCGGCCGAGAGCCCGGCAGCGGTGGGACGATCGTCGCGCCCGTCACCGCGCACGCCGCCTTCCGCAAGGCCGCGCACCTGCTGGGACTGCGCTTCGTGGGCGTGGAGGTGGACCCGGCGACGGGGCGGGTCACCGCGGAGGAGCTACTCGCCGCGGTCGACGAGCGCACCGTGCTGGTCGTGTGTTCGGCGCCCGCCTACCCCACCGGGGTGATCGACCCCGTGGCCGAGGTCGCCGCCGGGCTCGAGGCACGCCACGACCCGCGGATCGGGCTGCACGTCGACGCCTGCCTCGGCGGCCTGGTGTTGCCGTTCTGGCCGTCGGCCGAACCGACCGGGCCGACCGAGCCGGGCGGGTCGGAGGCGGCGGCGCTGTGGGCCCTGCGCGTCCCGCGGGTTACGAGTATCTCGGCGGACCTGCACAAGTACGGCTTCGCTCCCAAAGGCAGCTCGGTTCTGCTCAGCCGCGGCCGGGAACGCCACCGCGCCGCGTGGTTCGCCACCGTCGACTGGCCGGGCTACCCCGTGGTCAACCCCACGCTCGCCGGGTCGAAGCCCCTCGAACCCGCCGCCGCCGCGTGGACGGTCCTCGAGGCCCTGGGCGACGACGGGCAGCGGGAACTCGTCGCCCGCACCGCCCGCGCCACCGATCGCCTGGTCGAGGGACTGTCCACTATCGAGGGACTGCGCGTTCTCGACCGCGACCCCGGCCCCCTTCTCGCCGTGGCCATGGACGACACCGTCGATGATGGCCGACGCGTTCACCCCCACCTCTGGGCCGACGCCTGCGGTCGGAGGGGCATCTCCGTCCAGGCGCAGCCGGCCCACCGCCAGGGGCGGGGCACCTTGTCGTCGTCGTCCCACCTCACCGTCACGCCGGTGACCGAACGGCTGGTCGACGACATCCTCCTGGTGGCGCGCGAGGCCGCCGACGAGGTACGCGGTCAGGGCGCGCCGACGCCTCCGGCCGCGTTCGGCGACGTCCTCGCCGCGCTGGACTCCGGCGCCCTCTCCCCCGGCGATCTGCTCGCGCTGCCCGAGGACGACGTGCACGCCATGGTCTCGGGAGTCCTCTCGGACGCGCCCGACGACGGAGCGGGCGGCGGTATGGCCCCGCTCATGGCGGCGATCGAACGCCTCCCCGCCGACGTCGGGGCCCGGCTCGTCCGCGCCTACCTCGCGGCCGTCATGGAGTGAGACCGGTGAACTCGGTGCGGATCTCCGCCGACGCGCGGAACCACCGACCCACATACGGGACAGCCAACGGCGCCGGCTCAGCACTCAGGTAGCGGACGAACCACCCGGTCAGGCCGTCCCACTCGGTGTGATCTCCCGGCGGGTGGAGGTCCCAGCCGAGTTCGCTCAACTCCCAATGGGCCTTGGCCGAGTTGCGGAGCATGGACGTCGTCACCCAGTTCTCCTCGGCGTCCTGCCCGCCGCGCGACACCGGTCGGACGTGGTCAATTGTCGGGAACAGTTCCCAGAACGCGAAGTGCGACCTGGACATCGCCCAGTTCGGATCGGCGGGGAAATCCTCCGGCAGGAGCACGGACAGCAACCGGAGCGCTCCCGGGTTGACGAGGCGGGTTCCGCTGTACCGGTCGGTGAAACCGTCCCGGTAGAACAACCGGAGCGAGGCGCGCTCGGTGTAGCTTCGCGATGCCTTATCGACCGGGGTGAACGGGTACCGCTCGCGCAGGATACGGCGCCCCTCGCTGAGCCCGTCCGCTTCCAGCGCGGCGACGACGTCCGCGAGAACGTCGGCCTTGTCCTCGGACCCGGGTGCGCCCGGCGTCGGGCCCGGAATCGGGACATCGGAACCCGCCTCGTCCATAACGGCCTCCTCATCCCGCGTCGTGCGTCTCCCGACCCACTATGCCCCGACGAGAGCCGCCCCCCGACTCGAGGTCGAGGGGCGGCGCGTGGTGCGGGGTGCGTCAGACGAAGACAGCGATCGCGACGTTGACGATCCCGAGCACGCCGGCGACGTGGGCCAGCGTCGCGGTGCTGCCCTGCGCGCGGGCCTCCTTGCGGACGCCGAGGATGGCCACCACCAGGATGACGATCGCGATGACCAGCTTGATGCCGATCTTCATGTGGTTGACGTCCACGTCGTCCATCTCCCGCAGACCCACCAGCAGCAGGCCGGTGACCACCTGCAGGATGGCGCCGTGCAGGATCGCCTTGTTGACGTGGGGCGCCTTGATGGTCGCCAGCCAGCCGCCGATGATGCCCGCCAGGCCGATGAAGTGCAGGATGAGCACGATGTTGAAGACGATGTCCATGCGGCGATTCTCTCAGGCCGCGAGGACATAACGCCTGGTAAGGGTGGCCTATGTGACCGGCGACTCGGCGGGCGCGCCTCGGGTCGGCGCGCCTCGGGTCGGCGGACGTTCGGCCGCGCCGGCCGGGTGTGGTCCCGGGTCAGGCGTTCTCTTGCCGCGGCAGAACCACCACCGGACAATGCGCGTGCGGAACGACGTGCTGGCTCACCGACCCCAGCAGCATCCCCGCGAAGCCGCCGCGCCCGCGGCAGCCCACGACCACGAGACGAGCATCGTTCGACGCCGCGACGATCGACTCGGCCGGGTGGCCGCGTATGACGTATTGCTGCACGTCCGCCTCCGGCCCGAGCGTGTCACGCACGGTGTCGGCCAGAACCTTCCGGGCCTGCTCCTCGAGTTTCTTGGGCGACTCCGACCCGGACATCGCGTACGGGCCGAACACCGGTGCGACGTCGAACGCGGTCAGCGCGATCAGCGGCGCATCGACCGTGCGGGCGTAGTCGGCCGCCCAGGTCAGAGCCCGCCGGGAATCCGGGCCCCCGTCGACCCCGACGACGACTGGTCCTGTGTCCATGAGCGCTCCTCCTTGGACGAGACCGTCGACGGCGCTGGACATGTCGTGCACCGACGACACCTCCCACCGTAGTCGGGATGCCCGGGCGGTGCGCAGTTGCGCGAGTTCGACGGTCGCATGCGCGAACATCGCGTTCGCACGCTCACGCGAGTTCGACGGTCGCATGCGCGAACATTGCGTTCGCACGCTCACGCGAGTTCGACGGTCGCATGCGCGAACATCGCGTTCGCACGCTCACGCGAGTTCGACGATCTCCATGTACTCCTGGCTCCACAGATCCTCCGTGCCGTCCGGCAGGATGATGACCCGCTCCGGCTCCAGCGCCTCCACGGCGCCCGGATCGTGGGTGACCAGCACGACCGCGCCTTCGTACGTGCGCAGGGCGTCGAGGACCTGTTCGCGCGAGATGGGGTCGAGGTTGTTGGTGGGCTCGTCCAGCAGCAGCACGTTGGCCGCCGACGACACCAGCCCGGCCAGCGCGAGACGGGTCCGCTCACCACCGGACAGCGTGCCGGTGGGCTGCTCGAGCTGCGGTCCCGAGAACATGAAGGCGCCCAGCAGGCCGCGCAGATCCTGCTCCCCCGCGTCCGGCGCGGCGTGGCGGATGTTCTCCCACACGGTCGCGTCCATGTCCAGGGTGTCGTGTTCCTGGGCGAAGTAGCCGATCTTGAGCCCGTGCCCGGTGACCACGCCACCCTCGCCGTCGGTGCGCTCCACGCCGGCGAGTAGCTTGAGCAGGGTGGTCTTGCCGGCGCCGTTGTAGCCCAGCACCACCACGCGGCTGCCCTTGTCGATCGCCAGGTCGACCCCGGCGAACACCTCGAGCGAGCCGTACATCTTGGTCAGGCCCTTGGCGAACAGCGGTGTCTTGCCGCACGCGGCGGGCGTGGGGAACTTGATGTGCGCGACCTTGTCGGCCACGCGCACCTCGTCGAGCTCGTTCATCATGGTCTCGGCGCGCCGGATCATCTGCTTGGCGGCGGCGGCCTTGGTGGCCTTGGCGCCGAGCTTGGCGGCCTGCTGCTTGAGCGCGGAGGCCTTCTTCTCGGCGTTCGCGCGCTCGCGGCGGCGGCGCGCCTCGTCGGTGGCGCGGGCGTCGAGGTACTTCTTCCAGCCCATGTTGTAGGCGTCGATCTCGCCGCGGACGGCGTCGAGGAACCACACCTTGTTCACCACGGCCTCGAGCAGCTCGACGTCGTGGGAGATAATGATCAGCCCGCCCTCGTGCTTCTCCAGGAACTGGCGCAGCCACGTGATGGAGTCGGCGTCGAGGTGGTTGGTGGGCTCGTCGAGCAGCAGCATGGTCTGCGACTTGCCGGCGCCGTCGGAGGCGGCGAAGAGGATCCGGGCCAGCTCCACGCGGCGGCGCTGACCGCCCGAGAGCGTGCCGAGGTTCTGCGTGAGGATCCGGTCCTCGAGGCCCAGGCTGCTGCAGATGCGCGCGGCCTCGCTCTCGGCCTCGTACCCACCGCGGGCGGAGAACTCGTCCTCGAGCCGGCCGTAGCGGCGCACGGCCTTGTCCATCGCGGCGTCGTCCGGGGCGTCGACCATCTGCTGCTGGGCCGCGGTCATATCGGCCATGAGGACGTCGAGCCCGCGGGCCGAGAGGACGCGGGACCGGGCCAGCTGGTCCATGTTGCCCTCGCGCGGGTCCTGCGGCAGATACCCCAGCTCCCCGCTGCGCGTGACTTTCCCGGCGTACGGCTCACCCTCGCCGGCGAGGATCCTCATCGTCGTCGTCTTACCCGCGCCGTTCCGCCCCACCAGGCCGATCCGGTCGCCGGGCTGGACCCGCAACGAGGACCCGTCCATGTGGAGCAGGGTGCGCACGCCGGCGCGCACCTCCAGGTCGTCGATGGTGATCACGTGCGCGGGTACCTCGCTGTAGCTTTCGGGGGAGAGTCGGCGGCCCGCCCGCTGGCGGGATCGGGCCGACCTGCCACTCTACCTGCGGCGCGAGTGAGCCGACGAGTCCGGTGACGTGGGTCTCCGCGCGCTCGACGGATCGGGCTCGTGCGTCCGTTGCGGTGTTCGGCGGCCCGCCCGGCAACGCCCGCCATGTCGGAGTGCCCGGCCGGCGGCCGGCTCACGCCGCTGCTGCGACTGGTGCGGCGAGACCGGCAGACAGGCAGCGTGACTCCGCTGGGATGCGCTGCCACTTCGTCTTGTGCTGCCGTGATGGTTCATTCTCCCAGCGCAACCCCCTCTTGGGCGTGCATTTTCCCAGCGCGGGGCGAAGAGGCAGCGGATCTGCGGGCGGGTGCGCTGCGTGAGTGCTCACTAAGCCCTGGGTGCGCTGCGTGCATGCTCACTAAGCCCCGGGTGCGTGCGTGCATGCTCACTAAACCCCGGACGCGCTGGGTGAGGGATCACTGAACCCCGGGTGCGCTGCGAGCCGCCCGCGGTGAGCGCCGTCGACTCGAAGCTTCCGTGGCCCGTCTGCTGGTAGAACGCGTCGGACATGGGTTCCTCTCGCCCGACGGTAGTGTCGGTCCGTATGAAGGCTATGGGTGGCGGGTTGTTCGACGTCGCCGTCGTCGGGCTCGGCCCCGCCGGCCGCGCGCTCGCCTCCCGCTGCGCCGCAGCCGGTCTCACGGTCCTGGCACTCGACCCGCAGCCCGACGCGCCATGGCGCCAAACCCTGTCGGTGTGGGCCGACCAGGTGCCGCCGTGGCTGCGCCCGGAGGCGTGCGGGATCGACGTGTTGGCGCACCGGGTCTCCTCCCCAGCCCTGTACGCGCCCGGCCGCGCGGTGTTCCACCGTGAGTACGCGGTGCTGGACAACGACGCCTTGCGGCGCGCCCTGCCGCTCGGTGCGGGGGTCACCGTGGAGCGGGAGTCGGTCGACGACGCGGCCCTGCGTGGCCTGACCGCCCGGGCGCACCGCGTGGTGGACTGTCGTGGCGCCGGGGGCGGGCGCAACCAGGGTCCGCTGCAGACGGCCTACGGCATCGTGGTGGACGCCGCGGACGCGGCACCGGCCCTGGGCGGCGAGGCAGCGCTGTTCATGGACTGGCGCACCGACTATGCGCGAGACCGGGACGACGACGACGAGATCGGCCCCAGCTTCCTGTACGCCATCCCGCTGTCCTCGGACCGGGTCCTTCTCGAAGAGACGTGTCTGGCGGGACTACCCGCCCCGGATCCCGCCGTCCTGGCGAGCAGGCTGCGCTCGCGCCTGGCGGGCCGGGGGGTGTCGCGCACGGCGATCGACGACCCGCTGTCGGTCGAGCGGGTGCGCATCCCGCTGCTGCCGAGGCCGGGCGGATCCGGCGCACCGCTGGTCGAGGCGTTCGGCACCGCGGGCGGGCACGGACACGCGGCGACGGGGTATTCGGTGGCGGCCATGCTCGCGGCCGTCCCGGCGGCCGTGCTCGCGCTCGGCGCCGGTTACCCGCTCCCCGAGCCCCGCTCACCCCTGAGCACGACCCTCCACGGGGTGGGCCTGCGGGCTCTGCTCCGTGCGGACGACCGGACCCTCCGGGCGCTGTTCGCGGCGTTCGGTCGCCTCGACGGTCGCCGCCAGCGGTGGTTCCTCGACGCGGCGAGCCCGTCGTACCAGGTGGCCGCCGCGATGTGGGGGATGTGGGTGAGCATGCCCGCGCGCGACAAGGCCGGGATGGTGGCCGCGGTACTACGGCGCTCTTCCCGCGGTCACGCGGCGGCGTCAGGCGGCGCGCGGTCGGAATCCGTCGAAGGTCAGTGACAGCCCGCCCGGGCGGCGCGCGACGCGGAACATCGACGACAGTGCGACCGCCGCGCCCGCCACGCCCACGAGCTCGAACGTCTCCTCGACGTACATCAGGACGAGGTAAAGAGTCGACGTCGCGCCGGTCTCGCGGTGGACGAGCCCGGTCAGGCTCTCGATCACCAGCGCGCCGGTGAGGAAGATCGCGGCAGCCGCGATCAACGAGATGGCGACCCGGCGCTCGAGGGCGAGCACGAGCCGGATGAGCAGACCGCCGACGATCAGCGCGATCACGGCGCCGGGGATCACCCAGTTGTAGAAGGTGTCGAACGGCAGATAGGGGGCCAACCGGTCCCCCACCACGAAGAGCCGCTCGTGGAGTGCGCCCGCCTCATCGGCGGAGGCGGTCACGGCGACCGCGGAGAAGAGCCACCACGATGCGCGGAAGCGGTCGGCGGTGACGGCGGCGAGGGCCGCGAAGACGCCCACGAGGAGCCAGACCGTCGAGGCGAACCACACCGCCGCGTTGCCCTCGGCGCCGATGTCGAACGCGGTCCACAGAAGGTTCCACACGTGCCAGGGCTGATCGCTGCCCGTGAGGTGCACCATGTACAGCAGGAAGCCTGACAGCGGCGCGAGCAGGATCGACGGCGGGAGGACCGCTGAGGCGACGGCCCGCGTGAGTCGCGTCCCGGTCGCGGGACCGCCGGCCCCGTCGCCGTCGTCCGGTCGGCCCGCGGCCGGGTGGTCAGCGGAAGGTGACATGTCCGCAGCGTAGGCCGGTGGCATGGACGACAGCCAATCGGTCGCCCCCGATCCGCGGTCGCGTGGCCGGAGACGACGAACGCCCGCCCCGTGGGACCGGAACGGGCGCTCGTCGGCTCGCGGCGGTGCGGCGGTGGTCGCCGCGAGGCGGGACTACACGGTGAAGCCGATCGCCCTCAGCTGCTCGCGGCCCTCGTCGGTGATCATCTGGGGGCCCCACGGCGGCATCCAGACCCAGTTGAGCTCGAGCTCGTTGACCAGGTCGGAACCGATGGTCGCGGAGCGCGCCTGGTCCTCGATCACGTCGGTGAGCGGGCAGGCCGCCGACGTCAGCGTCATGTCGATGCGCGCGATCGTGGAGCCCTCCGTCTCGCCGGGGCGGACCCAGATGTCGTAGACCAGACCCAGGTCCACGACGTTGATGCCGAGCTCGGGGTCGACCACGTCACGCATGGCCTCCTCGATGTCGGCGACCAGCGCGAGGTCCTCCTCCGACTGCTCGGGCCGGTTCGGGTCCGGGCGGAACTCGCCGTTGTAGGCGGTGCCCGCGGGCGTGTCGTTCTCGTCGGCCGACATCGGATCGTCGACCGTCGGATCGTTGGCAGGTGTCATCTGCTCGGTCATGTCACATCACTCCTGATGGTGTTCGGTCTGTCGGCCGAGGGCGTCCTTGAACGCCATCCAGCCCAGCAGGGCGCACTTGACGCGCGCGGGGTACCGCGACACCCCGGCCAGGGCCACCGCGTCATCGAGGACCTCCTCGTCGCCCTCGTCCTGACCGCGGGAGGAGATCATCGCCTGGAAGGCGTCGACGACCTCCAGTGACTCCTCGACCCGTCGGCCCACCAGGAGGTCGGCCATCATCGAGGTCGACGCCTGGCTGATCGAGCACCCCTGTGCGTCGTAGGACACATCCTCCACGGTGGCCAGATCCTCGGACAAGCGCAACCGCAGGGTCAGCTCGTCACCGCACGTCGGGTTGACGTGGTGCACCTCGGCGCCGAAGGGCTCCCGCAGCCCGCTGTGGTGCGGGTGGCGGTAATGGTCGAGGATGACCTCCTGGTACATCTGCTCGAGTTTCACGACAGACCACCCCCGTCGACTCCGAAGAACTCCTGGGCACGGCGCAGGGACCGCGCCAACGTCTCGACCTCGTCGCGAGTGTTGTACAGGGCGAACGACGCCCGCACCGTGGACTGGACGCCGAGACGCCGGTGCAACGGCCACGCGCAGTGGTGGCCGACCCGGACGGCGACGCCGTCGTCGTCGAGCACCTGGCTCACGTCATGGGCGTGGATACCGTCGACGACGAAGGAGACCGCGCCGCCGCGGGAGACCATGTCCGTCGGTCCGACGATGCGGACGCCCGGGATCTGCTGCAGCGCCTCGAGCGCGGCAACGGTGAGCGCCTCCTCGTGGCGGGCGATGGTCTCCATCCCCACCGATTCGAGGTAGCGCACGGCCGCGGCCAGGCCGACGGCCTGCGACACCATCGGGACGCCGGCCTCGAACCGCTGTGGCGGCTCGGCGAACGTGGACTCCTCCATCATGACGGTGGAGATCATCGACCCCCCGGTGAGCACCGGTGGCATCGCGTGGAGCAGCTCGCGACGACCGTAGAGGACGCCGATGCCGGTGGGGCCGAGCATCTTGTGGCCGGAGAAGGCCGCGAAGTCGACGCCCAGATCGTGGAAGTCCACGGTCATGTGCGGGACGGACTGGCAGGCGTCCAGCACGACCAGCGCGCCGACCTTCCGGGCGGCCTCGACCACGCGGGCCACGTCGGTGACCGCTCCGGTCACGTTGGACTGGTGCGTCACGGCGACGACCTTGACGGCGTCAGTGAGCTCGAGCGAGTCGAGGTCGACGCGTCCGTCGTCGGTCACGCCGTACCAGCGCAGGGTCGCGCCGGTGCGACGGCACAGCTCCTGCCACGGCACCAGGTTCGCGTGGTGCTCGAGCTCGCTGATGACGACCTCGTCGCCGGGGCCGACGGCGTGATCGCCGAACCGCTGGTCCCCCAGGGCGAACGCCACGAGGTTGAGCCCCTCGGTCGCGTTCTTGGTGAAGACCAGCTCGTCCACGTCGGCCCCGACGAACCGCGCGATGTCGGCGCGGGCGCCCTCGTAGGCGTCCGTGGCCTCCTCCGCGAGTTGGTGCGCGCCACGGTGGACCGCGGCGTTGGAGTGCAGGAGGAAGTCCCGCTCGGCGTCGAGCACCGGGATCGGGCGTTGCGACGTCGCCCCGGAGTCGAGGTAGACCAGGGGCTTTCCGTCACGGACCGTCCGCGACAGGATCGGGAAATCCGCGCGGACTGCTGTCAGGTCGAGGGTCGAGGTCATGTTCTCCCAGCTGTTCCGATCAGGCGGTGGCGGGCGTCAGGTACTTCTCGTACCCGTTCGCCTCGAGCTCGTCGGCCAGCTCGGCGCCACCGGAGGCGGCGATGCGGCCGTCGACGAACACATGGACGTTGTCGGGCTTGATGTACCGAAGGATCCGGGTGTAGTGCGTGATGAGGAGGATGCCGCCGTTCTCCTCCGCCTTGTAGCGGTTGACACCCTCGGAGACCACGCGCAGCGCGTCCACGTCGAGGCCGGAGTCGGTCTCGTCGAGCACGGCGATCTTCGGCTTGAGCAGGTCGAGCTGGAGGATCTCGTGGCGCTTCTTCTCGCCGCCCGAGAAGCCCTCGTTGACGCTGCGCTCGGAGAACGCGGGGTCGAAGTCGAGGTCGGACATCGCCTCCTTGACCTCCTTGACCCAGTGGCGGAGCTTGGGGGCCTCGCCACGGACGGCCGTGGCCGCGGTGCGCAGGAAGTTGGCGGTGGAGACGCCGGGGATCTCGGTGGGGTACTGCATGGCCAGGAACAGGCCGGCGCGGGCCCGCTCGTCGACCTCCATGGACAGGACGTCCTCGCCGTCCAGCGTCACGGTGCCGCCGGTGACCTCGTACTTGGGGTGGCCGGCGATGACGTAGGCCAGGGTCGACTTGCCGGAGCCGTTCGGGCCCATGATGGCGTGGGTCTGCCCGGACTCGATCGTCAGGTCGACGCCCTTGAGGATCTCGACGGTCTCGGGTGAGTCCTCGGTCGCGGCGACGCGGGCCGTCAGGCCCTTGATCTCGAGAGTGGTCATTGGTGTGCTCGCAATCTGTGTGAGAAGTCTTCGGGGGATGATCGGGGGCCTGCGGGCTCGGTCAGATGCCGGAGGACTGCAGCTCCAGCTCGACGGCCTCGGTGACCCGCTCGCGCACCTCGGGCACGCCGATGCGGTTGATCACCTCGCCGAAAAACCCGCGGACGACGAGGCGCCGGGCGACGTCCTCGGGGAGGCCCCGCGACATGAGGTAGAACAGGTGCTCCTCGTCGAACCGGCCGACGGCGCTGGCGTGGCCGGCGCCGGCGATCTCGCCGGTCTCGATCTCGAGGTTCGGCACCGAGTCGGCGCGGGCGCCGTCGGTGAGCACGAGGTTGCGGTTCATCTCGTACGTGTCGGTGCCCAGCGCCGCCGCCCGGATGAGGACGTCGCCGATCCAGACGGTGTGCGCGTCCGGGAGGTCCGACGAGGCGTCGCCCTGTAGCGCGCCCTTGTACAGGATGCGCGAGGTGCAGTTGGGCACCGAGTGGTCGACCAGCAGGCGGTGCTCGAGGTGCTGGCCGTCGTCGGCGTAGTACAGGCCGTTGAGCGTCACCGTGCCGCCGGGCGCGGTAAACCGCGCGAACGGGGAGACGCGCACGACCTCGCCACCGAACGTCACCGTGGTGTAGGTCAGCGTCGCGTCGCGGCCGACCTGCAGGTGATGTCCGGCCAGGTGCAGGGCGTCGTCGTCCCAGTCCTGGATGAGGACGACCTCGAGGTGGGCGGAGTCGCCCACGATGAACTCGACGTTCTCGGCGATCGTGCCGCCACCGCGCTGGTCCACGACGAAGGTCGCGTTGGCGAACGGCTCGAGGCGGACCTGGGTGTGGCCGTAGGCCAGCTCGCCCGCGCCCGGCCCGTCGACGGTGACGTACACGGGCTCGTCGAGCACGACCTCCTTGGCCACGGTGATGACCGAGGCCGCGGTGGCCGAGCTGAACGCCTGCGCGGCCACACGGTCGCGGGGGGCCCCGGCCTCGCCGACGCGCTTGTCGTCCATCGCGACGGTCTCGACGGTGAGGCCCTCGCGCTCGCCGACGGACGCCGTCAGGCGACCGGTCGCGGTCACGTTGGAGCCGTCGTGGAGACCGCGCAGACGACGCAGCGGGGTGAACCGCCAGATCTCGTCCTTGTGGCTGGGGACCTCGAACGCGGCCACGTCGTACGAGGTGAACTGGTCACCCTTCGTCGCGTCGACGGGGACGCCGTAGCGGTCCGTGAGGGGGGCCGGGGCGGACCCGGTCTCGGGGGTGGTCGTGTCGGTCATGGGGTCAGCCCACCGATCCTTCCATCTGGAGTTCGATCAGGCGGTTGAGCTCGAGCGCGTACTCCATGGGGAGCTCCTTGGCGATCGGCTCGACGAAGCCACGCACGATCATGGCCATCGCCTCCTCCTCGGCCAGGCCGCGGCTCATGAGGTAGAAGAGCTGGTCCTGGCTCACCTTGGAGACCGTGGCCTCGTGCCCCAGCGTGACGTCGTCCTCGCGGATGTCGATGTAGGGGTAGGTGTCGGACCGGCTGATGTTGTCCACCAGCAGGGCGTCGCACTCGACGTTGGACTTGGAGCCCTTGGCGCCGGGGTTGATCTGGATCAGCCCGCGGTACGCCGAGCGTCCGCCACCACGCGCCACCGACTTGGAGACGATGTTCGACGAGGTGTTGGGCGCCAGGTGCAGCATCTTGGAGCCGGTGTCCTGGTGCTGGCCCTCGCCGGCGAACGCCACCGAGAGCACCTCGCCCTTGGCGTGCTCGCCGGTCAGCCACACGGCCGGGTACTTCATGGTGACCTTGGAGCCGATGTTACCGTCGATCCATTCCATGGTCGCGCCCTCTTCGGCGCGGGCGCGCTTGGTCACGAGGTTGTACACGTTGTTCGACCAGTTCTGAATGGTCGTGTAGCGGCAGCGGCCGCCCTTCTTGACGATGATCTCGACCACCGCGGAGTGGAGGGAGTCCGACTTGTAGATCGGCGCCGTGCAGCCCTCGACGTAGTGGACGTAGGCGTCCTCGTCGACGATGATCAGCGTCCGCTCGAACTGGCCCATGTTCTCCGTGTTGATGCGGAAGTAGGCCTGCAGCGGGATGTCCACGTGGACGCCCTTGGGGACGTAGATGAACGAGCCGCCGGACCAGACCGCCGTGTTCAGGGCGGAGAACTTGTTGTCCCCGGAGGGGATGACCGAGCCGAAGTACTCCTCGAAGATCTCCGGGTGCTCCTTGAGCGCGGTGTCGGTGTCCATGAAGATGACACCCTGGCTCTCCAGGTCCTCGCGGATCTGGTGGTAGACCACCTCGGACTCGTACTGCGCGGCCACGCCGGCCACGAGCCGCTGCTTCTCGGCCTCGGGGATGCCGAGCTTGTCGTAGGTGTTCTTGATGTCCTCGGGCAGGTCCTCCCAGCTGGTGGCCTGCTTCTCCGTGGAGCGCACGAAGTACTTGATGTTGTCGAAGTCGATCCCGGACAGGTCCGAGCCCCACTTGGGCATCGGCTTCTTGTCGAAGATCTTCAGAGCCTTGAGTCGCTTGTCGAGCATCCACTCGGACTCGTTCTTCTTGGCGGAGATGTCACGCACGACCGCCTCGGACAGGCCTCGCTGCGCGGCGGCACCGGCATCGTCCGAGTCGTGCCAGCCGTAGTTGTACTGGCCGATGGAGGCGATCCGCTCCTCATCGGTGGTCGGCTCGGTGACGTCGGCCGTCACCTGATCGGGGGTGATGGTCATCGCACTGTCCTTTCGGCGGTCGGTGCCGACGCGGATGCGCCGGCCGGTGCGGGGATCGTGGCCGCGAGATCTTCCGCGGTCACGGTCCCGGTCGGGATGTTCGTGGTGCAGGCGCAGTTACCGCCCGCGATGGTCGCGAGACGCTGGACGTGGGTGCCCACTATCTCGGACACCACCTCCTGCTCGGCCTCGCAGAGTTCGGGGAACCGGGAGGCGACGTTCCACACCGGGCAGTGGTGCTGACAGATCTGCAGCCCCGTCCCGGCGTCCTCCACGGAGGACGCGTAACCCGCCTTCGACAGGGCCACGGCGATGTCGGTCGCGGCGCGCTCGACGTCATGGGCCCCCTCGGCCGGTCGGACGTGTCCGATGACCGAGCGCACCCGCTCGCGGGCGAACTCCGAGACCGCCTCCGCGCCGCCGATGCGCCGCAGTGCCGTCATGGCCTCGACCGCCAGGTGATCGTACCCGTGCCGTGCGGTGCTCCGGCCCGTGGCCGTCACCTGGAACGCCCTGGCCGGGCGACCGCGGGTCCCCGCCGGACGGGTGCGCGCGGCCTCGACCTCGCCGGCCTCGACCAGGTGGTCCAGGTGGCGTCGGACGCCTGCGGCGGTGAGCCCCAGTTCCTGTCCGATCTCGGCCGCGGTCAGCGCTCCGCGTTCCAGCAGGAGTTCCCGGATCGTCGAGCGGGTGTCGGGGCGCGTGCCGCTGTCCATCGCGTGCTGCACGCTCATGCGCCACTCCCTTCCGGATATGCTCTGTGCGCCCGGGCGGGGCGCACCTCCTGATATTACGCAACACTTTCGTTTCGGAATTATTCCCCCACCCCCGGGCGCGCCCCACGGGGTGCCGACATGCCCGACAGCTCCCCGTGGAGGAGGGACGAGACGATGGAACGCGACGTCCCGACACGCGGCGCGGGCTCGGTCACCTCGCGGCTCCACGCGCGCGAGCGGTCCACCGGCTCCCCGCCGTCCGCGGAGATGGCGCGACTGTGGCGCATCCGGCGTATCGGCACCACGGCGTCCGTCGCGATGGCGGTCGGAGCCCTCGGCGCGGGCGCGCTGCCGGTGCTGCAGAACCCGATCGCCGGTGAGCGCCTGTTCGGGCTCTGGCTCCGCCTCCAGCAGTCGTCGATGACGGTGGTCATGGCCGGGATGGTCGTGGTGACGCTCTGCTGGCTGCTCCTGGCCCCCTACGTGCTGGGGCGCGATCGCCGCGGCCGGCTGAGCGGGCGCATCGACCGGGCGACGCTCGACAGGGTGATCGCGTCGTGGGCGCTCCCGCTGGCCCTCGCCCCCCCGATGTTCAGCAAGGACGTCTACAGCTATCTCGCCCAGGGCGCCATCGGGAACGCACTGGACGATCCCTACGAGCGCGGTCCGGTCTCGGCGCTCGGGACCGGCCACGCGCTCACGATCAACGTCCCCGACATCTGGCGCGACACGCCCAACCAGTACGGCCCGCTCTTCCTGGGCGTGCAGAAGGCCGTCCACGCGCTCACCGGCGACGACGTGGTGACGGGGACCGTCCTGCACCGCGTCGTGGCCGTGATCGGGATCCTCATGCTGGGCTGGGCGGTGCCGCGACTGGCCGAGTACTGCGGTGTGTCGGACGTGGCGGCGCTGTGGTTGGCGGTCGCCAACCCGCTCGTGCTCTTCCACCTGGTCTCCGGGATCCACTCCGAGTCCCTGATGATGGGGCTCCTGGCCGTCGGCCTGGTGCTGGCCCTGCGGGCCGTCGACCACACGGGCCCCGGGCGCGGCGCGATCCCGCTCTTCGTCCTGGGCACCGTCCTGATCACCGGGTCGGCCCTGGTCAAGCTGCCGACCATCGTCGCCCTCGGCTTCGTCGGCATGGCGCTCGCCCGCCGATGGGGTGGCGACTGGCGGGCCACGGTGCGGGCGGCGGCAGTGATGGTCCTGATCTCCGGCGTCACCACCGGTGTGGCCATGGCCGCCACTTGGTCGGGCCTCGGCTGGGTCACCAAGCTCGGGGCCGCCACGTCGCTGCGGAGCTGGCTCTCCCCACCGACCGCCCTCGGCGTGCTGGTCGGCGGGATCGGTCAGTACCTCGGGCTGGGCGACCACACCGCGCAGATCCTCGTGATGGTCCAGACCGCGGCCCTGGTGATCGCCGGCGCATTCACCGTCCGCATGCTGTTCGCGGTCCAGGCCGGCCGGATCGATCCGGTGGGCGGGCTCGGGGTCTCGATGGCGGCGATCGTGCTGTGCTTCCCCGTGGTCCATCCCTGGTACATCCTGTGGGCGCTCGTCCCCCTCGCGGCGTGGGCGTCGCGGTGGGAGTTCCGCGTCCCCGTGGTCGCGGTCAGCGCCGTCCTCGCCTGCTTCACCCTGCCGCCCGGCGCGGGGCTGCCGCCGTTCGTCACCGTCCAGGCGTGGGCGGCGACGGTGGTGATCGTCGCGGCGCTGCTGATCGCCCTCTTCCGGTGGCCGGGGCTGTTGCGGTACCGCTAGCCGGGCGGGCCTACAATCGGCACCCGTGACCTCATCGACGGACTCCCCCGCACTGCACGTCGAGGGACTCGTCAAGAGGTTCGGCGCCACCACCGCGGTCGCGGGTCTGGACCTGCGGCTCGACCGCGGTCAGGTCATGGCGCTGCTCGGACCGAACGGCGCCGGCAAGACCACCACGGTCGAGATCTGCGAGGGCTTCGTGCGCCCCGATGCCGGAACGGTCCGCGTCCTCGGCCTCGACCCGCTGACCGACCGCCAGCGGGTACGCAGCCGCATCGGCATGATGCTGCAGGGCGGCGGCGCCTACCCGGCCGTGCGGGTCGGCGAGATGCTCCACCTGGTGGCCTCCTACTACGCCGACCCCCTCGACCCGGACTGGCTCCTGGGCGAGCTCGGCCTCAGCGACCACGTGAGGACCCCCTACCGCCGCCTGTCCGGCGGACAACAGCAGCGACTGTCGCTGGCGATCGCGGTGATCGGACGGCCGGAGCTGGTGTTCCTCGACGAACCCACCGCCGGCCTCGACGCCCAGTCACGGCGGGCCGTGTGGGACCTCGTCCACGCGCTGCGTCGCGACGGCGCGGCCGTCCTGCTCACCACCCACCTCATGGACGAGGCCGCGTCGCTCGCCGACGAGGTGGTGATCGTCGACCACGGACGGCGCGTCGCCTCGGGTAGCCCGGCGGAGCTCGAACGTGCCGGCACCGCCGAGGGGGTCACCCTCGTCGTCGACGGCGAGGTGTCCCCGTCCCTGCTCGCGGACGTCCTCGGCGACGAGCACACCGTCGCCGCGGGGACGGCGGCCGGCGTCCTGGAGGTCCACGGCCCCGTCTCCCCCGCCCTCATGACAGCGATGTGCGCCGCGCTCGAGCGGGCCGGCGTGCAGCTCACCTCCCTGGCCACCCGCACCAGGAGCCTCGAGGAGGTCTTCCTCGACCTGACCGGACGGGAACTGCGATGACCCACGCCCCCGAAGACGGAAACCGCTTCCCCCCCGGCACCTTCGCCCGGCCGTCCGCCCCGGCGGCAGTCGCCCGGATGACCGCGGCACAGACCCGCATGGAACTGGCGCTGTTCCTGCGCAACGGCGAGCAACTGCTGGTCGCGCTCGTCATCCCGGTCGCGATCCTGTTCGCCCTCACCGCCGTCGAGTTCGGCGCCGTGCCCGAGCCGCGGATCGACCACGCGATCACCGCGGTGCTCACCATCTCCGTCATGGGGACCGCGTTCACCGGGCAGGCGATCGCCGTCGGCTTCGACCGGCGCTACGGCGCCCTCAAACGCCTCGGGGGCACCCCACTGCCGCCGGCCGTCATCATCGCGGGCAAGATGCTCGCCACGCTGGTGCTGGTGGCCGGGCAGGCCGTCATCCTCGGAGCCATCGCGGCCGTACTCGGATGGCGTCCCGACCTTCCCGGGCTCGCGCTCGGTGCCGTGGCGGTCGCTCTCGGCTCGGTGGCGTTCTCCTCGATGGGGCTGCTCCTCGGGGGCACCCTGCGCGCGGAGATCGTCCTCGCGTTGGCCAACCTCATCTGGTTCGTCCTCATCGGCGGGGCCGGACTCGCGATCGGGGTGGTCGATCTCCCCGCCGCGGTTCACGACCTCCTCGTCGTCGTCCCCTCCTACGCGTTGACCACCGCACTGGTCACCGCGACCGGCGGCGGCGTCCCCGCACTGGCCGCGCTGTCCCTGGCCCTGTGGACCGCCGTCTGTGGCGGCTTTGCCGTGCGTCACTTCTCGTTCACCTGATAGCAGAGGCCGGCGCCGCGCGGCCTAGAATCGGGGCCGTGACCTCGACATCGCACGCCCCGACCTCCGGAGCCCCGGCCGCGCCCGCGTCGAAGGGATCCGGCGGGCCGCTCTCCCGGCTGCCGATGCCGTCCCTGCGGGCCCAGAAGGGCATCGCCCTGGCCAACGTGATCGCCCAGATCGGCATCATGACCACCGGCGTGACCGTCCGCGTGACCGCCTCCGGACTCGGGTGCGAGACCTGGCCGCGCTGCAACCAGGACAGCTTCGTCCCCGTCCCCGGCGCCGGGCCCGCCATCCACCAGGCGATCGAGTTCGGCAACCGGCTCCTCACGTTCGTCCTGGTGGCGGTCGCCGCGGCCCTGCTGCTCGCCGTGTACCGCGCCGATCGGCGCCGCGGCCTCAAGGCGCTCGCCTGGGCGATGCCCGCGGGTATCCTGGCCCAGGCCGTCATCGGCGGCATCACCGTGCTCGCCGGCCTCGTGTGGTGGACCGTCGCGCTCCACCTGCTGCCGTCGATGATCCTCGCGTGGCTCGCCGCCGTCCTGTTCGTGCGCATCGGCGAGGACGACACCGCCCCGCCGAAGCGCGTGGTGCCCCGGCCGCTCGCCTGGCTCACGGTGCTGTCCGCGGTGCTCCTCGCCGGCGTCCTCACCACCGGCACCATGGTGACCGGCGCCGGACCCCACGCCGGGGACGCCCGGATCGAGGCCGCCGATCGCCTGCAGCTGCCCATCCAGTGGCTCGTACACTTCCACGCCGAGCTCATGGTCGGCTACGTCTGCCTGCTCATCGGCCTGCTCGCCGGGCTCATCGCGCTGCGTACCGAGGGCCCGGCGATCCGGAGGTGTGCAATCCTCATCGGGCTCATCGCCGCGCAGGCGGTCGTCGGCATCACCCAGTACCAGCTCGGCGTCCCGGAGATCCTCGTGGTGGCGCACGTGACCCTGGCCGGCGCGATCACCGCCGTGACCGGTGCTCTGTGGGCCGCAGGGGTCATCCGCGACCGGATCCCGGCGGCCGCCGCACGCTGACCGAGAGTGGGCGTCGGTCGGCGCGCGCGCCAGCGTCCTGAAACCCCTCGAAACCCCTCGGAAGCGGGAATCCGCTACTCCGATCCCGGATCCGCTACCCCTGTGCGAGTAGCGAATCCGTGGGTGGAGTAGCGGATTCCCGCGTTCCGGGCGCCGGACCCGGGAGCGGGTCCGGCGCCGAGGTGGTCAGACCAGGGCGCCCGATCCCGCCATGCGCTTCCAGTGCCCGGCCGGGACATCGGTGCGCGATACGAGCTCGCGGGTCCAGTCCGACCCGGTGAGGCCGGGGATCCCGTCGCGGACCGCCTCGGCCTCGGACAGCGAGTCCACCATCGTGTCCCCGAGGACGCCGTCGGCGCCCACGAGGGTGATACGGACGCCGCTGCGACCGACCGGCTGGAGGACGACGTCAGCCGACCCGCCGTGGCGGGCGAGGAACTTCTCCACGAACTTCGCGGCCTTTGCCGGAGGCGTCGGGCCCGCGGGAACCGGCGCGGCCTCGATCTTCTCGGCCGGGGCCTTCTCGGCCTTGTCGGCGGGCTTGTCCGATGCTGCTGCGGGCGCGTCCTGCTTCGCGGCGGGTTCGTCCGCCGGGGGCACCGCAGCTGGCTGCGACGCGGCGGGGGCGTCCGCCGGGCGATCGGCGGCCGACGGTGCGTCGGTCTTCGCGGTGTCGGAGGCGGGCTCCGCGGTCTGCTTCGCGGCGGCCGCACCGCCACCGAGCGTGAGGCCACCGGACTTGCCGCCGCCGGGAGCCTTCGCCTTGGACCCGCCGCCGAGGGTCAGACCGCCGGACGTGCCGCCGCCCGGCGCCTTGGCGCCGGACGCGCCGCCGCCCAGGGTGAGACCGCCGGACTTCTTCTCGGTCGGCGCAGCGGTGTCGGCGGCCTTCTCCTCTGCGACGGGCGCGTCGGACGAGGCGTTCTCGTCCTTCGCCTCGGCCGGCGCGGACGCCGGGGCCGGGGCGGACTCCGCCTCCGGAGCCGCGGTGGCCTTCTCCTGGGCGCCGGCGGCTCCCGCCGCGGCGGCGGCGCCGGCGCCGCCCCCGAGCACGAGCGTGGCGGCCGAACCGCCGCCGGGGGCCTTGGCCTTGGAGCCGCCGCCGAGCGTGAGGCCGCCACCGGACGCGGGAGCGCCGGTCGTCGGCTTCGGCGAGGCCGGTGCCGCGTCCTCCGCCTCGGGCGCGGCGTCGCCCTGAGGCGCGGCGTCGCCCTGAGGCGCGGCGTCGGGCGCCGATGGAGCAGCGTCCGCCTCGGGGGGCGTGGGGGCCGACGCCGCCGGTGCCGACTCGGCTGGAGCGGGCTCGGACGCTGAGGGCGCCGGGGCGGAGCCGCCACCGACCTCCGTGATCCGCGAGCCGTGCAGGGTCGACGCACCGCCACCCGGGGCGCGCGGGGCGCGACGGCCGAGCGAGATTCCGCCGCCCGCGCCGCCTGCGGCTGGGGCGGTAGCCGGGGTCCGCTCGTCCGGCGTCCCGGCCTCGGCGGCCGGCTCCTCGGCCTCCGGGGCTTCCCGGGCGGTGGCGGCCTGCTCGTCCGCGCCGGCCCCGGACGGCTCGGTCTGCGCGGCCGCGGAAGCCGCCGTCGTCTCCTCAGCGGTCGTCGACGACGCGATGGGTTCGGACGCCGTATCGGATCCCGTCGTGGTGATCTCGGACCGGCCGGTCGCCCGGACTCGCGGCCCCCCGGCGTACTGGGAAAGGATCTGCAGGCTCATGGGGCGTAGCCTATCGCCTCCCCCGCCGCGGATCAGGCGGCACTCCCGCGTTGCCCCGAACCGGTGACGGCGCTCCGGCTGCGGCGGGCCGCGCCCTCCCGGATACTGGGCGCCATGCGTGCCATTCAGATCTCCCGACACGGCGGACCCGAGGTGCTCACACCGGTGGAGGTCGACGTGCCGTCGCCCGGCCCGGGCGAGGTGCTCGTCCGTACCCGCGCCGTCGGCGTCAACTACATCGACACCTACTTCCGAGAGGGCGTCTACGAGCGGGAGTTGCCGTTCATCCCGGGTAGTGAGGGCTCGGGGGTGATCGAGGCGGTCGGCGAGGGCACGCCCGACCTGGTCGCCGGCGACCGGGTGGCCTGGTGCCAGGTCCCCGGTTCCTACGCCCAGTACGTCGTCGCCCCCGCGGAGTCGGTGGTCACCGTACCGGAGGGGATCGACGACGACGTGGCGGCCTCGATGTTGCTGCAGGGGCTCACCGCGCACTACCTGATCACCGACACCCACCGTGCCTCGGCCGGCGAGCACGTGCTGATCACCGCCGGCGCGGGCGGCGTCGGACAGCTCCTCATCCAGTTGGCGGTGGCCCACGGGTTCCGGGTGATCACGACGACCTCCACAGAGGAGAAGGCAGACCTCTGCCGCGAACTCGGGGCGCACCACGTGCTGCTCTATCCGGAGGCCACACCGGAGAGGGTGCGCGAGCTGGCCGAGGGTGGCGTCGCCGCCGTCTTCGACGGCGTGGGCCGGGACACGTTCGATGACAGTCTGGCGGCCCTCGCGCGGCGTGGCACGCTCGTGCTGTTCGGCGCGGCCAGCGGTCCGGTCCCGCCGGTGGATCCGCAGCGACTCAACGCGGCCGGTTCGGTGTTCCTCACCCGCCCGACCCTCGCCGATTACATCGCGACGACGGAGGAGTTCCGCGGCCGGGCCGGAGAGGTACTCGAGGGGGTCGTCGACGGCACGCTGCGGCTGTCGGTGGGGGCGACCTTCGGCCTGTCGGAGGCCGCGGAAGCGCACCGGGCGCTGCAGGGGCGGCGGACGACCGGTTCGGTGACGCTCGACCCCGAGCGCTGAGCGGGACTCGCCGGGCCCGGTCACACCAGCGGCAGGAGTTCCGCCACGGTCTGCAGTCCGAGCACCGCGTCGATGGACAGGGCCACGAAAACCCCGGCGAGGTAGTTGTTCGACAGGATGAACAGCTTGAGCGGCTTGACCTCGACGCCGCGGCGCACGCCCGCCTCGAGGCGGTGCGCCATGACGATGAACCACACGCCGAAGCCGATCGCGCCGGCCGCGTAGACCCAGCCCGCCGCGGGGATGAGCGCGAACGTGCACAGCACGGTGACCCACGTGTAGATGGTGATGCGGCGGGTCACGCCCTCGGGGCCCATGACCACGGGCAGCATCGGCACGCCGGCGGCCTTGTAGTCCTCCTTGTAACGCATGGCGAGGGCCCACGTATGCGGTGGCGTCCAGAAGAAGATGATGAGGAACAGCACGACCGCCTGCCACCAGTTATGGGGCTGACCGTCCGGCAGGTTGTCGGTGATGACCGCCCACGAGACGAAGACCGGCATGCAGCCCGCGGCCCCACCCCAGACGACGTTCTGAGCGGTCCGGCGCTTGAGGATCATCGAGTACACGATCACGTAGAACAGGATCGTGATGAGGATGAAGAAGGCCGCGAGCCAGCTGTTTGCCAGGAGCCCCAGCCAGAGGATGCTGGCCACGCCGAGCGCCAGGCCGAAGATCAGCGCGGCCCGCGGGCTGATCGCGTGGCGCGCGAGCGGGCGGCGCTCGGTGCGCTTCATCACCTGGTCGATGTCGTAGTCGACGACCATGTTGAGCGAGTTCGCGCTCGCCGCGCCCATCCAGCCACCGACGAGGGTGAGCAGGACCAGGGAGAGGTGGATGTTCCCGCGATCCGCTTGCAGCAGGGCGGGGATCGCGGCGACGAGGAGCAGCTCGATGACGCGCGGCTTGGTGAGGGCGATGTACGCCATCACGACGTCGACAACGCGGGCTCGCCCGCTCGCCGGAGCCGGCCGCCCCGTGGACTCTGGAGGGGAGACTGCTGGCCCCCCACTCCGGGTCGGGGTGGAATCGTGCACCGGAACTCCTCGCAGCAGACGTCAACGCACTACTGAGCCGATACTACGTCCCCCCTGCGCGGTCCGCGAAAGAGCGGGGGCGGGGACGGTACGCCCCGCCGTGGCCACGACCACTAAGGTGGTTCACGACATACGCGCGGATCCGCGCCGCACCCTCAGACCCGGGAGAACCACAAGTGACCAGCGCGTCGGAGATCACCGAGCTCACCACCGCCCGCCACCCATCCGACTGGACCGAACTGGACACCCGCGCAGTGGACACCGCGCGCGTCCTCGCCGCCGAGGCCGTGCAGAAGTGCGGCAGTGGTCACCCGGGCACCGCGATGAGCCTCGCCCCGCTGGCGTACACGCTCTACCAGCGCATCATGCGGCACGACCCGTCCGATCCGACGTGGGTGGGACGGGACCGTTTCATCCTGTCCTGCGGGCACACCTCGCTCACCCAGTACATCCAGCTGTACCTCGCCGGGTTCGGCCTCGAGCTCGACGATCTCAAGGCCCTGCGTACCTGGGGCTCCAAGACCCCTGGCCACCCCGAGTGGCGGCACACCGACGGGGTGGAGATCACCACCGGTCCGCTGGGTCAGGGCCTGGCCTCCGCGGTCGGTATGGCGATGGCGGCGCGCTACGAGCGCGGGCTGTTCGACCCGGACACCCCCGCGGGCAAGAGCCCTTTCGATCACTTCATCTACGTGATCGCCTCCGACGGTGACGTCCAGGAGGGTGTGACGGCCGAGGCCGCCTCACTCGCGGGCACGCAGCAACTCGGCAACCTCATCGCCATCTATGACGACAACGAGATCTCGATCGAGGACGACACCAAGATCGCGTTCAACGAGGACGTCGCGGCCCGCTACGAGGCTTACGGGTGGCACGTCCAGACGGTGAACGGCGGCGAGGACGTGGCCGCCATCGAGGAGGCCATCGCCGACGCCCGCGCCGTCACGGATAAGCCCTCGATCATCGTCCTGCGCACGATCATCGCCTACCCGGCGCCCAACGCGATGAACACGGGCGCCGCGCACGGTGCCGCGCTCGGCCAGGACGAGGTCGACGCCGTCAAGGAGGCGCTCGGCATGGCCGGCACCGAGCCGTTCACCGTCGAGGACGAGGTGATCGCCCACACCCGTGCGGCCCGCGACCGCGGAGCCCGAGTCCACGCTCAGTGGAGCGACATGTTCCACGCCTGGGCGGAAGCGAACCCGGAGCGCAAGGCGCTGTTCGATCGTCTGTACTCGGGCCAGCTCCCCGAGGGGTGGGACGCGCACCTGCCCACCTGGGAGGCCGATCCCAAGGGAGTCGCCACCCGTAAGGCCTCCGCCGAGGCCATCCAGGCCCTCGCGGCCACGCTTCCGGAGCTGTGGGGCGGTTCCGCCGACCTCGCCGGCTCCAACAACACTCCCATCAAGGGCGCGGACTCGTTCGGCCCCACGACGATCACCACCGACACGTGGACCGCCTCCCCCTACGGGCGGAACCTGCACTTCGGTGTCCGCGAGCACGCGATGGGCGCGATCCTCAACGGCATCGCACTGCACGGCCCCACCCGCCCGTACGGCGGAACGTTCCTCATCTTCAGCGAGTACATGCGTCCGGCCGTCCGGCTGGCCGCGCTCCAGGGCAGCAACGCCTACTACGTGTGGACCCACGACTCGATCGGACTGGGCGAGGACGGCCCGACCCACCAGCCGGTCGAGCAGCTCGCGGCGCTGCGGGCCATCCCGGGACTGGCGATCCTCCGTCCGGCCGACGCCAACGAGACCGCCGCTGCCTGGCGGGCGATGCTGGAAGCGCTCGACGGACCCAAGGGGCTGTGCCTGACCCGGCAGAACGTGCCCGTGCTCGAGGGCACCGCGCAGCTCGCCCGCGAGGGCGTCGAGCGGGGCGGTTACGTCCTCGCCGAGGCGTCGACGGGCACCCCGGAGGTGATCCTCATCGGCACCGGATCCGAGGTCCAGCTGGCCATGGCAGCGAGGGAGACCCTCGAGGCCGAGGGTGTGCCCACGCGGGTGGTCTCCATGCCCTGCGTCGAGTTCTTCGACCAGCAGGACGCCGAGTACCGCGAGTCGGTCCTCCCCCGTGCCGTGCGCGCCCGGGTCTCGGTCGAGGCCGGCATCGCCATGCCGTGGTATCGGTTCCTCGGAGACACCGGCCGGGCCGTCTCGCTCGAGCACTTCGGCGCCTCCGCGCACTACGAGACCCTGTTCACCGAATTCGGGATCACCGCCGACGCGGTGGTCTCCGCCGCCCGCGAGTCGCTCGCGGCCGTTGCCGGGGAGGCATGATGACCAACGCCAATCTCGCCGCTCTCAGTGCCGCCGGAGTCTCCGTGTGGCTCGACGACCTGTCCCGTCAGCTCCTCGCCTCCGGTGAGCTCGAGAAGCGGATGGCGGAGTACTCGATCGTGGGGGTGACCACCAACCCGGCGATCTTCCAGTCGGCGCTCGCGGACTCGTCGGCGTACGAGGGCGCGCTCACCGAGGCGGTCCGTGCCGACCGCGATCTCGCCTCCGTGATCCGGACGCTCACCACCGCGGACGTCCGGGACGCCTGTGACCTGCTGGCGCCGACCTATCGGGCGACCGACGGCGTGGACGGCCGCGTCTCGCTCGAGGTGGACCCGGGGCTGGCACACGACACGGCGGAGACCGTCCAGCAGGCGGTCGAGCTGTCCGCTGCGGTCGACCGGCCCAACGTCATGATCAAGATCCCCGCCACCTCGGCGGGACTGCCGGCGATCACCGACGTCATCGGCAAGGGCATCGACGTCAACGTCACCCTGATCTTCTCGGCGGACCAGTACCGCGAGGTCGCGGAGGCGTACCTCACCGGCCTCGAGCAGGCCGTGGCCGCCGGGCACGACCTCTCGTCGATCCACTCCGTGGCGTCGGTGTTCGTCTCCCGTCTGGACACCGAGATCGACTCGCGCCTACCGGAGTCGTCGGAGCTGCGCGGCCGGGCCGGGCTCGCCAACGCCCGCTTGTGCCAGGAGGTCTACGAGGAGGTCTTCGACCCGGCCGGCCGCTTCGGCGAGCTGGCGGACCGCGGCGCCCGGCCGCAGCGACTGCTCTGGGCCTCCACGGGCGTCAAGGACCCGGCGTACCCCGACACGCTGTACGTGACCGGCCTGGTGACGCACGGGACCGTCAACACGATGCCCTTCGCCACGATGCAGGCGTTCGCCGACCACGGCGTGGTCGAGGGCGACACGGTGCGGGGCACCGCCGAGGCCTCCCGTGCCACCCTCGACGCGCTGCGTGCCGAGGGCATCGACCTGGACGAGGTCTTCGCGCTGCTCGAGCGTCAGGGCGTGGAGAAGTTCGTGACCGCCTGGGACGACCTGCTGGACACGGTGAGGGCGCGGATCGACGAGATCCCGTCGGATTCGTGACCGATCTCGACCGTCTGGACACGTCCGGCGCCGACACCTCGACCGGGGCCCCCGAGGGATGGGTCAACCCGCTCCGGGACCCCCGTGACCGGCGGCTGCCGCGGATCGCGGGCCCGTCCGGCCTCGTGATCTTCGGCGTCACCGGAGACCTGTCCAAGAAGAAGCTCATCCCGGCGATCTACGACCTCGCCAACCGGGGTCTGCTCCCGCCCGGGTTCTCCCTCATCGGGTTCGGTCGCCGCAGGTGGGCGCACGAGGAGTTCGCGGCGTTCGCCCGCGAACAGGCCCGCGAGCGGTGCCGGACCCCGTTCCGTGAGGACGTGTGGGAGCAGCTCGCCGCGGGGCTGAGGTTCGTGACCGGAACCTTCGACGACGACGAGGGCTTCGACCGACTGGCGGACCAGCTGGTCGCGCTCGAGGCGGAGCGGGGCACGGCCGGCAACTACGCGTTCTACCTGTCGATCCCCCCGGACGACTTCCCGACCGTGTGCCGGCACCTCGACCGCACCGGGTGCACGCGGGGTCCCGAGGGATCCTGGCGCCGGGTGGTCATCGAGAAGCCCTTCGGTCATGACCTGGCCAGTGCTCGCGAGCTCAACGCGGTAGTGGGCGCGGTGTTCCCCGAGGACTCGGTGTTCCGTATCGACCACTACCTCGGCAAGGAGACGGTCCAGAACATCCTGGCGCTGCGCTTCGCCAACCAGCTCTTCGAGCCGGTGTGGAACGCCAACCACGTCGACCACGTCCAGATCACGATGGCCGAGGACATCGGTCTCGGCGGACGGGCCGGGTACTACGACGGCATCGGTGCCGCGCGCGATGTCATCCAGAACCACCTCATCCAGTTGATGGCGCTGGTGGCGATGGAGGAGCCGACCGATTTCTCCGCCGCGGCGCTGCGGGCGGAGAAGACCAAGGTCCTCGAGTCCACCTCGCTGGCGTTGCCGATCTCCGAGACCGCCGCCCGCGGTCAGTACGCCGGCGGATGGCAGGGCTCCGAGCAGGTCGTGGGATTGAAGGACGAGGAGGGCTACGACCCGTCCTCGACCACCGAGACCTACGCGGCCATCACCCTCGAGGTCCACAACCGGCGGTGGGCGGGCGTCCCGTTCTACCTGCGGACCGGTAAGCGCCTGGGGCGCCGCGTCACCGAGATCGCGGTCGTCTTCCGGCGCGCCCCGCACCTGCCGTTCGACGCCACGATGACGCAGGAGCTGGGGCAGAACGCCCTGGTGATCCGCGTCCAGCCGGACGAGGGGGTCACCCTGCGGTTCGGCTCGAAGGTGCCAGGTACCGCGATGGAGGTCCGGGACGTCAACATGGACTTCGCCTACGGCGAGGCGTTCACCGAATCCTCCCCCGAGGCGTACGAGCGGCTCATCCTCGACGTGCTGCTGGGTGAGCCGTCCCTCTTCCCCGTCTCGCGTGAGGTGGAGCTGAGCTGGCAACTTCTCGATCCCGTCCTGCGCGACTGGGAGTCCGAGGGCCAGCCGGAGCAGTACCAGGCGGGCACCTGGGGGCCCCGGGGCGCCGACGAGATCCTGGCCCGCAGCGGCCGCGCATGGAGGCGACCGTGATCATCGACCTACCCGACACCTCGACCCGCGCGATCGCCAAGAAGCTCGTGCAGATCCGCGAGGAGGCGGGCCTGAGCACGATCGGCCGCGTCCTCACGCTCATCGTCATCACCGACCACGTCCGTGGCAGCGAGTCGGCGATCGACGCGGCCAACGAGGCCAGCCGGGAGCATCCGTGCCGCGTCATCGTGGTCATCCGCGGGCGGCGCGCCGACGCCGATCGGCTGGACGGCCAGATCCGCGTCGGTGGCGACGCCGGTGCGGCCGAGGTGGTCGTGTTGCGCACGTCCGGCGCGATGGCGTCGCAGTCGGCGTCCCTCGTGACGCCGCTGCTGCTGCCCGACACCCCGCTCGCGGTGTGGTGGCCCCGCCACTCCCCGACGCTGCTGTCCGAAGACCGCGTGGGGCGGCTCGCCCGGCGCCGCATCGTCGACTCGGACGCCGAGGGGCATCCGACGGACGCCCTCGCCAAGCGTGCGGCCGGGTACTCCCCGGGTGACACGGATCTGGCGTGGGCGCGCATCACCCACTGGCGTTCGCTGCTGGCCGCGACCCTCGACCGGCCCCCGTACGAGCCGATCACCGGCGCCACCGTGTGCGGGCCGGAGCGTGCGGCGTCGGTCGACCTCGCCGGTGGGTGGCTCGCGTCCCGTCTCGGGATCGACGTCCTGCGCGCGGTCGGGCCGAGGATGGTCGTGCTGGAGCGGGCCTCCGGGTCCATCGTCATCGAGCAGGTCAGCGCGACCTCCGCCGAGCTGCGCGTCACCGGACAGGCCCCCACGCGGGTCGCTCTCGTGGGACGGAGCGTGGCCGACTGTCTGGCGGAGGAGTTGCGCCGCATGGACACTGATGGTGTGTACGCGGACGCGTTGGCCAACCACGATCGCGTCATCTACACCTCGGCGTCGGTTCGCTGAGCCGGGTCCGGAAGGTCGGCACCCGCGTCCGTTCCCACCCCACCATCACGACAGGAGCGTCGATGTCAGTCAGCCGTCATCTCGTCCACGAGGACGCGGAGTCCCTCGCGGAGGCCGCCGCCCTCGCCGCGGCCGGCCATCTCAACGAACGCGTCGCCACAGCCGGCCGGGCGACGCTGTCCCTGACCGGTGGTTCGGTGGGCGTGAAGACGGCCGTCGCCCTCGCCGGAACCGACGTCGACTGGAGTAGGGTCACGATCTTCCTCGGGGACGAGCGCTTCGTCCCGGCCGATCACCCCGAGCGCAACGACGGGCAGCTCGCCGAAGTCCTGCTCGATGCCGTCGGTGACCGGGCGACCGTCCACCGCTGGCCGGCGCGCGGCGACGAGTTCGACGACGTCGACGCCGCTGCGGAGGCGTTCCTCGCCGAGGTTGACCTGCCCGGTGGCGACGAGCCGCTGTTCGACGTGACGCTCCTCGGGATGGGGCCGGAGGGACACATCGACTCCCTCTTCCCGCACACCCCGGCGGTCGCCGAGACCGACCGGCTGGCGGTCGGCGTCCGCGACTGCCCCAAGCCGCCGCCGGAGCGACTCACCTTCACGCTGCCCGCGGTGCGCCGGTCGCGGCACGTCATCGTCGTGGCCACCGGAGACGGGAAGGCCGAGGCGGTCGCGAAGGGTCTGGGTGGCGCCGATCCGGCGGACTGGCCGGTCGCCGGGGCCGTCGGCACCGAGTCCACGACCTACCACCTCGACGGGCCCGCCGCGTCGATGCTGAGCTGACACGGGCCCAGCCCCACCACGTCGGCCCAGCCCCACCACGTCGGCCCTGCGCCACCACGTCGGCCCGGCGTCACCGCGCCGGCCCGGCGTCACCGCCCCGGGTCACCCGGCACGACGACACGGGGTGCGCGTCCTCCCTCGCGGGAGAGCGCGCACCCCGTTTCGCGCGTGTGGGCACCGTGTGGGATCAGCCGAAGCGGACGAGCAGGCCGACGGCGATGATCGCGATCACCCAGAGGACCGCGACGACCACGGTGACCCGGTCCAGGTTGCGCTCGACGACGCTGGAGCCGGACAGGCTCGACTGGACACCGCCACCGAACAGCGAGGACAGGCCGCCACCCTTGCCGCGGTGCAGCAGGATGAACAGCATCAGCAGCAGGCTGGTGATGATGAGGAAGATGTCCAGGGCGAGCTTCATGTACGGATCGTGCCTCACGTCAGGTCGGGCGGTCGGATGCGACCGCTACAGACTACCCGGTCGGGCGTCCTCGGTTGACCCCGGCGTGCCTGGCCGACGAGGGCCCGATGCGCCGAGGGCGGGATCGGATCAGGGCAGCGGGCCGCCGGCGGCGATCGCGCACAGCTGGGCGAACTCGTCGGGCTTGAGTGACGCCCCGCCCACCAGACCGCCGTCGACGTCGGTCTGCTCGAGCAGCTCGCCGACGTTCGACGCGTTGACGCTGCCGCCGTACAGCACGCGCATCGTCTCTGCCGTCTCGGCGTCGGCGAGCTCGGCCAGCGCGGAACGGATGGCGGCACACACCTCCTGCGCGTCGGCGGCGGAGGCGGTCTTGCCGGTCCCGATGGCCCACACCGGCTCGTACGCGATGACCGTCGAGGCCAGCTGTGCGGTCGTCAGGCCCGCCAGCGAGCCCTTGAGCTGGTTCACCACGAAGTCCACGTGGTCGCCGGCCTCGCGAACCTCGAGCTTCTCCCCCACGCACACGATCGGGGTCAGACCGTGACGGTGGCCGGCCGCGGCCTTGGCCGCCACCAGTTCGTCGGTCTCGGCGTGGTAGTCGCGGCGCTCGGAGTGGCCCACGACGACGTAGGTGCAGCCGAGCTTCGCGAGCATGGAGGCCGAGATCTCACCGGTGTAGGCGCCGGACTCGTGCACCGAGACGTCCTGGGCACCGTAGGCGAAGCCCAGCTTGTCGCCCTCGATGACGATCTGGACGCCGCGGATGTCGGTGAACGGCGGGATGAACGCCACGTCGACCTTCTCGAGGTACTTCTCCGGGAGGGAGAAGGCGACCTTCTGCACGAGCGCGATCGCCTCGAGATGGTTGAGGTTCATCTTCCAGTTGCCGGCGATGAGCGGGGTGCGTGCCATGTTCTCTCCTTTTAGTTCCTGGGTGTCCGGGTCAGTTTCCGCGCTCGAGGGCGGTGACGCCGGGCAGTTCCTTGCCCTCCAGGTACTCCAGCGAGGCGCCGCCGCCGGTGGAGATGTGGGAGAAGTTCTCCTCGCCGAGCCCCAGGGTGCGCACGGCGGCCGCCGAGTCGCCACCACCGACGACGGAGAACGCGCCTTCCCCGGTCGCGGTGATGATCGCCTCGGCGACCCCGCGGGTGCCGGCGGAGAAGGCCTCGAACTCGAACACGCCCATCGGCCCGTTCCAGAACACGGTCTTGGCCGAGGTGAGCTTCTCGGCGAAGGCGGCGACCGAGTCGGGGCCGATGTCCAGGCCCATCTTGCCCTCGGGGATCGCGTCGGACGCGACCGTGGTGTGCGGGGCGTCGGCGGCGAAGCCGTCGGCGGCGACGACGTCCACCGGGAGCGTGATGACGTCGCCGTACTTGGCCAGCAGATCCTTGCAGGTGTCGATCATCTCCTCCTGCAGCAGTGAGGAGCCCACGCCGTGGCCCTGCGCGGCGAGGAAGGTGAAGCACATGCCGCCGCCGATGACGAGGGTGTCGACCTTCGGCGCCAGCGCCTCGATCACGGCGAGCTTGTCCGAGACCTTGGACCCTCCGAGGACCACGGCGTACGGGCGCTTCGGGTCACCGGTGAGGTCGGCGAGCACGTCGACCTCGCTCTGCACGAGGTCGCCGGCGTAGGCAGGCAGGAGCTTGGCGACGTCGTAGACCGAGGCCTGGGCGCGGTGGACCACGCCGAAGCCGTTGGAGACGAACGCGCCGTCCTCGCCCACCAGGCTCGCGAGTTCCGCGGCGAACGCGGCCCGCTCGGACTCGTCCTTGCTCGTCTCTCGGGGATCGAAGCGGACGTTCTCCACCAGCAGGACGTCGCCGTCGGTCAGGCCGTTGGCCCGCTCACGCGCGTCCGGCCCCACCACGTCACCGGCGAGCTGGACGTACCGCCCCAGCTCGTCGCCCAGCTTCTCCGCCACGGGCGCCAGGGAGAACTCGGGGTCGGCCTCGCCCTTGGGGCGGCCGAGATGGGCGGTGATCACGAGTGCCGCGCCCGCGTCGAGCAACGCGTTGAGCGTGGGCAGCGAGGCGGTGATGCGACCGGCGTCGGTGATGGTCGTCCCGTCGAGCGGGACGTTGAGGTCGCAGCGGACGAGGATCTTGCGGCCCTCTACGCCGGCGTCGAGCAGGTCGGAGAGCGTGCTCACGGCCATGTGGTGGAACTCCTGTCGGAAGAACTGTGGGTGGGTCACCGGGTGGGTGGGCTGACCGTGCGGAGCCGGTCGATGTGCTCCGGGCCCGGCCGGGACGCTCGCGGCGTCCCCGGACCGGGCCCGGTGGTGGTACGGGTCGTCAGGCCCGAAAGGCTCTCAGAGCGACTTGCCGACCAGGTCGACGAGGTCGGCCAGGCGGTTGGAGTAGCCCCACTCGTTGTCGTACCAGGAGGCGATCTTGATCTGGCCGTCGATCGCCTTGGTCAGCGGCGCGTCGAAGATCGACGAGTGCGGATCGGTGACGATGTCGGAGGAGACGATCGGGTCCTCGGTGTACTTGAGGATGCCCTTCATCGGGCCCTCGGCGGCGGCCTTGACCGCGGCGTTGACCTCGTCGACCGAGGCCTTCTTCTCGAGCTCGACGGTGAGGTCGGTCAGGGAGCCGGTGGGCAGCGGGACGCGCACGGCGTAACCGTCGAACTTGCCCTTGAGTTCGGGCAGCACGAGGGAGACGGCCTTGGCGGCACCGGTGGAGGTCGGGACCATGTTCAGCGCGGCGGCGCGGGCACGACGCGGGTCCTTGTGGGGCCCGTCCTGCAGGTTCTGGTCCTGGGTGTACGCGTGGATCGTGGTCATGAGGCCCTTGACGATGCCGAACTCGTCGGAGAGGACCTTGGCCACGGGCGCGAGGCAGTTGGTGGTGCAGGAGGCGTTCGAGATGATGGTCTGCGAGCCGTCGTACTTGTCGTCGTTGACGCCCATCACGATGGTGATGTCCTCGTCGGACGCGGGGGCCGAGATGATGACCTTCTTGGCGCCGCCCTCGAGGTGGCCGCGGGCCTTCTCGGCCGAGGTGAAGATGCCGGTGGACTCGACGACGACGTCGACACCGTAGTCACCCCACGGCACGGAGGCGGGGCCCTCCTTGATGGCGAGTGCGCCGATCTTGGTCCCGCCGACCGTGATCGAGTTGTCGTCGTAGGTGACGTCCTTGCCGAGGCGACCGAGGATCGAGTCGTACTTGAGCAGGTGAGCGAGCATGTCGTTCGTGGTCAGGTCGTTGACGGCCACGATCTCCATGTCCGTCTTGCCCTCGGCCTTGAGAGCCTCCACCGCGCGGTAGAAGTTGCGGCCGATACGTCCGAATCCGTTGATGCCTACGCGCACGGTCACGTGATGTCTCCTTATTGGTGGTGCGAGAACGCTGGACGTCACCGGGGCCGGGTGGGGCCCGGGGACGTGACCCAGACTACCCGCCGGTGCCCGGCCACGTGCAGGGTGTTCTGGGGGCCGATCAGGCGTCGTCGAGCATGTCCTCGGTCACCACGGACTCGGTGTCCGGGATGCCGAGCTCGGCGGCCTTGCGGTCCGCCATCGACAGCAGCCGCCGGATGCGTCCGGCGACGGCGTCCTTGGTCATGGGCGGGTCGGCGAGCTGTCCGAGTTCCTCCAACGAGGACTGGCGGTGCTGGACCCGGAGCTCGCCGGCCGCGAGCAGGTGGTCCGGCACGTCCTCGGCGAGGATCTCCAGCGCCCGCTGGACGCGGGCGGCGGCCGCGACGGCCGCGCGGGCGGAACGGCGGAGGTTGGCGTCGTCGAAGTTGGCCAACCGGTTAGCGGTGGCGCGGACCTCGCCACGCGAACGACGCTCCTCCCAGATGTCCCTGGTCGACGTGGCCCCGAGGCGGGCCAGCAGGACGCCGATCGCCTCCGCGTCGCGGATGACGACGCGGTCCCCTCCTCGCACCTCGCGGGCCTTGGCGGTGACGCCGAGTCGGCGCGCGATACCCACGAGCGCCATCGCCGCCTCCGGGCCGGGCGCGGTCACCTCGAGTGCCGACGAGCGACCGGGCTTGGTGAGCGACCCGTGCGCGAGGAACGCCCCCCGCCATGCGGCCTCGGCCGCCGCGACGGACCCGCCGACCACGGCCGCGGGGAGCCCGCGGACGGCCCGCCCGGCGTTGTCGACGAGCCCCAGCTGGCGGGCGAGGTCGGCGCCGCGGTCGATGACCCGGAGGACGAACTTGCGGGCGGGGCGGCCGCCCGAGCCCCCGATCGGGTGGACCTGGCAGGTCACGGAGAAAAGGGCGTCGAGCTCGGCGGCGAGCCGGTCGGCGATCTCGCCGGAGTCGACCTCCGCCTCGATGACGAGCCGGCCGGAAAGGACCTGGAGCGTCCCGGCGAACCTCAACAGCGCGGCGACCTCGGCCCTCCTGGTCTCGGTGTTCCCGACGGGGACCCTCACCAGTTCGGACTTGACCTGTGCGGTCAGCGACACGCCCTGCTCCTTCGTTCTCCGGTCGTCACCCCGCGCCCCCCGGCAGCGAGGCGGCGAGTGCCGTCGCCAGCGAGGCGGGGTCGTGGACAGCCCTCATGGTCCCATCCGAGCCGGTCTTCGCTATCTCCGCGGTCACCACGCGGGCGCCCAGTCCGGCCGCCGCGCGCTCGAGGTGCTCGCGTTCGGTCGCGCTGAGCGGCATCCGCGGGTCCACGAGCAACACGTCGACATCGACCCGTGGCGCGTGCTGGCGCAGGACGTGCAGGTGCTGCTCTGCGGAGAAGCCCGCCGTCTCCCCCGGCTGCGGGGCGAGGTTGAGCACGAGGGCCTTCGTGGCTGCGGTCCGCGTGAGGGCCTCCGCGATCTCCGGCACGAGGACGTTCGGGATGACGCTGGTGAACCACGAGCCGGGGCCGAGCACGACGAGGTCGGCCTGCTCGATCGCGCCGACCACCCCGTCCGCGGCGGGCGGGGCGTCGGGGATCAGGCGCACGCGCCGGACGCTGCCCGGTGTCGTCGCCACGGCCACCTGGCCGATGATGGTGCGCACGACCCTGGGATCGGCCTCGAGACCGACGACCTCGGCGGCGATGTCCAGGGCCACCGGGGACATGGGCAGGACCCGCCCCGTGACGCCGAGGATCGAGCCGACCGCGTCGAGGGCCTCGATCGGGTCGCCGAGCAGTTCCCACAGTCCGGCGAAGACGAGGTTGCCGACGGCGTGGCCCGCCAGGGCCCCGTTCCCGCCGTAGCGGTGCTGGAAGAGCCTCGTGAGACGGGCGTGCTCGTCGTCCTCACCGGCGAGGGCGCACAGCGCCATGCGCAGGTCGCCGGGCGGGAGGATGCCGAGCTCGCGGCGCAGGCGTCCCGAGGAGCCCCCGTCGTCGGCGACGGTGACCACCGCGGTGACGTGGTCGGCGACGAGCCGACCGGCCTTCAGGGTCGCAGACAGGCCGTGGCCGCCGCCGAGTGCGACGAGGGAGGGGATCCGCTTCGTGGGGTCCGTCATCGCCGGGTCACTCCCGTCCGAGGTCGCGGTGGCGGACGTGTACGTCGACCGCGTCCAGGCCGGTCAGCCGGCCCGCGAGGGACTCGGAGATGGCCACGCTGCGGTGCTTGCCGCCGGTGCACCCCACGGCGATGGTCATGTACCGCTTGCCCTCGCGTCGGTAGCCGGTCATCGCGAGCCGGATCATCGTCACGGCGGCGCGCAGATACTCCTCGATCGACTCGTCCGCCAGGACGTAGTCCTGCACGGGCTTGTCGCGCCCGGTGTGGGGCTGGAGTTCGGGGATCCAGTGCGGGTTGGGCAGGAAGCGCATGTCGAGGAGCATGTCGACGTCCACCGGGACGCCGTACTTGAAGCCGAACGACTCGACGGTGAGGTGGAAGTCGAACCCGAGGTCGCCGAACGGGGTCTCCAGCCGGTGGCGCAGATCGTGGACGCTGAGCGCGGTGGTGTCCACGACGACGTCGGCGCGTCCGCGCAGGCTCTCGAGTGTCCTGCGTTCGCGGGTGATGCCGTCGATGAGCCCGCCGCCGGACTGCAGGGGGTGGGAGCGGCGCACGTTGTTGAACCGGTTCACCAGCGCCTCGTCGGAGGCGTCGAGGAACAGGATGCGGGACCGCGTTCGGCCGGCGAACAGCTCGAGCAGCTCGCCCAGGTGTTCGTCGAAGCCGAGGCTGCGCGTGTCGGCGACGATCGCGAGCCGGCGGGGTTCGTCGTCGGAGTCGTCGAAGCGGCCGAGGAACTCCCCCACGAAGGGCAGCGGGAGGTTGTCCACGACGTACCACCCGAACTCCTCGAGGACCTTCGATGCGGTCCCCTTGCCGGCTCCCGACATCCCGCTGATCAGCAGGAGCTCACGCCCCCGGTCGTCGCCGTCGTCGTCCATCGTGTCACCTCGCGTCGTTCGTCTCGCCCGGCCCGGGCCGCCCCGCCGAGTCTTTCACGTCCGTACCGTCCGCGTCCCCGGCCCCGGAACCGGTGTCGGTCGCGGGCTCCCCCGCCGCCCCGGCCGCGTCGCCGGGCCCGGTATCGGCCGTCCCACCGGAGCCGAGCGTCGCGAGGATCGACGCCGCGACGCCCGGTCCGATGCCGGGGACCGTGCACAGGTCCTCGACGGCAGCGGCGCGCAGCGCGGAGACGGTGGGGAACTTCTCGACCAGCGCCGCGCGGCGGGCGGGGCCGAGGCCTGGGACGTCGTCGAGTACGGAGGCGGTCATCCGCTTGGAGCGCGCGCCCCGGTGCGCTCGGATGGCGAACCGGTGGGCCTCGTCGCGCAGGCGCTGGAGGAGGAACAGACCCTCGCCGTGACGCGGGAAGATCACGGGATACTCCTCGCCCGGCAGCCAGATCTCCTCGAGTCGCTTGGCGATGCCGATCACCGGGACGTCGGTCACGCCGAGCTCGGACAGCACCTCGGCGGCCGCCTCGACCTGCGGTCGCCCGCCGTCGACGACGAACAGCTGCGGCGGGTAGGCGAACCGGCGGGCGGGCGGGGCCGCCTCGGAGTCGCCCGCCTCGTCGTCGACCGGTCCGTCCGTCTCGTCCGGGGTGAGCGCCGGGTCCTCGTGATGACGACGGAAACGTCGGCGGGTGACCTCGGCGATGCTGGCCACGTCGTCGGAGTGGCCGTCCCCCGCGGCGTCGCGGATGCGGTACAGGCGGTAGTCGCTCTTGCGGGGGATGCCGTCCTCGAACGCCACGAGGGACGCCATGACGTCGGTGCCCTGGGTGTGGGAGATGTCCACGCACTCGATGCGCAGCGGCGCGGAATCGAGCTCGAGGTTCTCCTGGATCTCCTGCAGGGCGGCGGAGCGCGCGGTGAGGTCGCCGCTGCGGCGCAGCTTGTGCTGGGTCAGGGCCTCGACGGCGTTGCGGTGGACCGTCTCGGCCAGGGCCCGCTTGTCCCCACGCTGGGGCACCCGCAGGGAGACCCGGGAGCCGCGCAGGCCCGAGAGCCAGTCGGCGAGCTCCTCGGAGTCCTCGGGCAGGGCCGGCACCAGCACTTCACGGGGGACGGCGGAGGCGATGTCGCCGGACTCGGCCGCCTCGGCCAGGTCGGCCTCCCCGCCGTAGAACTGCGCGAGGTAATCGGAGACCACGCCCGGGATCGCCCGGGCCGCGTCGAACTCGCCGTCCTCGCCGATCCCGTGGGCGTGCTCGACCACCCAGCCGCGCTGGCCACGGATACGCCCGCCGCGGACGTGGAAGACCTGGACCGAGACCTGGAGCTCGTCGACCTCGACGCCCACCACGTCGGCGTCGGTCCCGTCACCCAGGACGACCGCCTGCTTCTCCATGGCCCGGCGCATCGCGCCGAGATCGTCGCGCAGTCGCGCGGCGCGCTCGAAGTCCAGGTCGGCGGAGGCCTCGAGCATCCGCTTCTCGATGCGCCGCATGATCGCGTCGGTCCGGCCGGCGA
Source organism: Dietzia lutea (assembly GCF_003096075.1). Taxonomy (NCBI): domain Bacteria; kingdom Bacillati; phylum Actinomycetota; class Actinomycetes; order Mycobacteriales; family Dietziaceae; genus Dietzia; species Dietzia lutea. Next base: position 1,816,749 of record NZ_CP015449.1, read on the forward strand.
GGAAGTCGATGAGTTCGTTGACGATCAACCGGTGCTCGTCCGGGGTGACCCGGCCGATGCACGGGGCCGCACACTTGTCGATGTAGCCGAGCAGACAGGGCCGCCCGAGCTGGGCCTGACGCTTGTACACGCCGGCCGAGCACGAGCGCACGGGGAACACCCGCTGCAGGGTGTCGAGGGTGTCGCGGATGGCCCACGCGTGGGAGTAGGGGCCGAAGTAGCGGGTGCCGGGTCGGCGGGGACCGCGGTAGACGAACGCGCGCGGCACCTCCTCGCCGACGGTGACGGCGAGCATCGGGTAGGTCTTGTCGTCGCGGTAGCGGACGTTGAACCGCGGGTCGTACTTCTTGATCCACGTGTACTCGAGCTGCAGCGCCTCGACCTCGGTCGAGACGACGGTCCACTGCACACCGGCAGCGGAGGTGACCATCTGCCGGGTGCGCGGGTGCAGCAGTGACAGGTCGGCGAAGTACGAGCTCAGCCGACTGCGGAGGTTCTTGGCCTTGCCCACGTAGATGACGCGTCCGTGCTCGTCGCGGAAGCGGTACACCCCCGGCTCGGTGGGTATCGAGCCGGGGACCGGACGGTAGGAACGCGGGTCGGCCACGGCGGATCAGCGGTCGGCGACGGTCTCGGGGTCGGCGGCCGAGGGCTTGTGGGCACGGATGACCTCGCGCAGCCGCGACATGGCCTCGACGCCCTGCCGGCCGTCGACGGACTGGATGGCCCAGATGCCCGCGTGCTCGTACGCCGGCAGTTCCAGCCGGGGCCAGTAGCTCGAGCGGGGGAAGGTCACGCCCACGATGTCCTCCCAGCCCCAGCCCCGGGTCCGCAGGGGGCCGCGCAGCTCGACGCCCTGCTCGCCGGCGCGGACGCGGATGCGCAGGAGGGTGAGCAGGACGCCGGCGAAGATGAGGCCGGTGACGACGAAGGCCAGCTGGTCGGCGACGCCGATGGTCACGCCGGTGTCCCCGCGGACGAGGATGACGGCCCACACGACGTGGATGACGACGATGAGCACAGCCAGCGCGATGACGGTCGTGCGCATCCGGCGCGGGGTGTGCTCGAACTCCCAGGTGTCGTTCATCGGATGGTCCTCAGCTCGCGCAGCGCGATGGCGGCGCCGAGGGCGGCGGCGACCGCCTCCCCGCCTTTGTCCTCCGCGGCGCCCTCGTGGCCGTCGCGGTCGCGGGCCTGCTCCTCGTCCTCGGTGGTGAGCACGCCCTGGGCGACGGGGGTGGCCTCGTCGAGGGCGACTCGGGTGAGGCCGTCGGTCACGGAGCGGCAGACGTAGTCGAAGTGGGGCGTGCCGCCCCGGATGACGACGCCGAGCGCGACCACGGCGTCGTGGGTGCGAGCGAGCTCCTGGGCCACGACGGGCAGCTCCACGGCCCCGGTGACGCGGGCGAGGGTGACGGCCGCTCCGGAGGCCTCGGCGACGGCCAGTGCCCGGTCGACGAGCTGGGTGCAGATCTCCTGGTGCCACGTCGAGACCACCACGCCGAGCCGCAGCCCGCGGGCGTCGGGGACGACCAGTTCAGGCCTTCCGCTGCCGCTCATCGCTGATCCTCTCCGTCCACGTCGGCGCCGGCCGGTCCGGCGGGCCCCTCGTCGAGCCCTTCGAGCAGGTGGCCCATACGGTCCCGTTTCGTGCGCAGGTACCTCAGGTTCTCGGGGGTCACCGCGGTGGGCATGGGCACCCTGGCCACCACCTCTACCCCACCGGCGCGCAGGGCGTCGGCCTTGGCGGGGTTGTTGGTCATGAGCCGCACGCGCGTCACCCCCAGGTCGCGCAGCATCTGCGCGGCGAGGCTGAAGTCGCGGGCGTCGGCGGGCAGACCCAGGTCGAGGTTGGCGTCGACGGTGTCGCGGCCCGAGTCCTGGAGCTGGTAGGCGCGGAGCTTCTGGACCAGGCCGATGCCCCGGCCCTCGTGGCCACGCATGTAGAGGACGATCCCGCGTCCCTCCTCGCACACGGCGGCGACCGCGGCGTCGAGCTGCGGGCCGCAGTCACAGCGCAGGGAGTGGAAGACGTCGCCGGTGAGGCACTCGGAGTGGATGCGGACCGAGACCGGCTCCTCACCGGAGACGTCCCCGGCGACCATGGCGACGTGCTCGACGCCCTGGAGGGTGTCGCGGTAGCCGTGGGCGGTGAGGGTGCCGGCGGGGGTGGGCACGCGGGCCGCGGCCTCGTGGACCACCTGCACCTCGTGCGCACGTCGCCAGGCCTGGAGGGCCTCGATGGTCACCATCGCCAGGCCGTGCTCATCGGCGAAGCGCCGCAGCTCGGGGGTGCGGGCCATGGTCGTGGGGTCGTCCTCGGAGACGATCTCGCAGATCACGCCGGCGGGACGCAGTCCGGCCAGGCGGGCCAGGTCGACCGCGGCCTCGGTGTGGCCGGGCCGGGTGAGGACGCCGCCGGGCCGGGCGCGCAGGGGCACCACGTGGCCGGGGCGGGTGAAGTCGCCGGGCACGGTGTCGTCGGCGGCGAGCAGCCGCGCGGTGCGGGCGCGGTCGGCGGCGGAGATGCCGGTGGTCACGCCGGTGCGGGCGTCCACGGTCACGGTGTAGGCGGTGTCGTGGCGGTCCTCGTTGATGGCCCGCATCGGCGGCAGGTCCAGGCGGAGGCAGTCCTCGGGCTCGAGTGCGACGCACACGTATCCGGAGGAGTACCGCACGAGGAAGCCCATGAGTTCGGGGGTGGCGAGTTCGGCGGCGAAGATCAGGTCGCCCTCGTTCTCGCGGTCCTCGCTGTCCACCACCACCACGGCCCGTCCCGCCGCGATGTCGGCGATGGCTCGCTCGATGCCGTCGAAGGTGGTCACTGCTGCGGGGTCTCCTAGTGTCTGACGAGCCCGGGCGTCGGCCGCGGGTCCGGGCTCAAGTATGGCGCATCCGGTCAGCGGGACCCGCCACCGCGTCCGTCCAGCAGCCGCTCGACGTACTTGGCCAGCACGTCCACCTCGAGGTTGACAGGGTCCCCGTGGGCCAGGCCACCGAGGATCGTGGCCTCGAGGGTGGTGGGGATGAGCGACACCTCGAACCAGGCGTCGGCCTCGCCGGGCCCGCTGACCGCCGAGACGGTGAGCGAGGTGCCGGAGACGGTGATGGAGCCCTTCTCCACGACGTAGCGGGCGAGGTCGCCGGGCAGGGAGATCCGCAGGACGTGCCAGTGCTCGTGCTCGACGCGGCTGACGACCCGGCCGGTGCCGTCGACGTGCCCCTGGACGATGTGGCCGCCGAAGCGGGCGTCGGCGCGCATGGCGCGCTCCAGGTTGACGGGGTCACCGGGCGCGAGGGCGGCGAGCGCGGTGCGGTCGAGCGTCTCGGCCATGACGTCCACGTCGAAGTGGGCACCGGTCTCCCACTCGGTGACGGTGAGGCAGACGCCGTTGACGGCGATCGAGTCGCCGTGGCCGGCGTCGGAGGTGACCAGCGGGCCGCGGATCCGCAGCCGCGCCGAGTCGCCGCGCCGGTCGATCGATTCGAGTGTGCCGAGCTCCTCAACGATTCCGGTGAACATCAGCGGGGTCCTCTCGTCGGTGGGGTCGCGGGCGCCTGCGGGTCGGGGGCCGCGGGCGCGGGTCGGGTGGTCGACGCCGTCATGCGCACGTGGACGTCGGTGCCGAGGACGGTGGTCTCGCGGACGGTGAAGCCGTGCGCGTCGGCGAGCGTGGCGACGCCGGCCCCCTCGACGGCCGACCATCCGCCGCCGAGCACGAGCGGGGCGATGTAGGCGTCGACCTCGTCGACGAGCCCGGCGGCCAGGAACGCCCCGGCCAGCCGCGGGCCGCCCTCGACGAGGACGTGACACACGTCACCGAGCATCGCGAGCGCCTCGGAGGGGTCCCGGGTGGCGAGGTGCCGGAACCGGCCGTCGTCCCCTCGGACGGCCGCGCCGGTGGGCACGGCGGACAGGCCCATGACCGCCCGGAGGGGCTGGCGTGCGGCGGGGCGTCCGTCCTCGAGGCGGGCGGTCAGTGCGGGGTCGTCGGCGGTGAGGGTCCCGGTGCCGACGACGAGGGCGTCGATCTCCTGCCGCCTCGCGTGTGCGTGGTGTCGCGAGACGGGCCCGGTGATCCACTTGCTCGATCCGTCGGACGCGGCCACCCTGCCGTCCAGGCTGGCCGCGTACTTCCAGGTGACGAACGGTCGGCCGTGGGCCTGTCGGTGGAGCCACGCCCGGAGCGGGCCGTCCCCGGCGGCGCGGACCTCGTCGTCGTCGCCCCCGGCCACGTCGACCCCAGCACGCCGCAGGGTGTCGGCTCCGCCGGCCGCCACGGGGTTGGGATCCGACACGGCGTACACCACGCGCGCGACGCCGGCGGCCAGGGCCCGCGCGGTACAGGGGCCCGTGCGGCCGTGGTGGTCGCACGGCTCCAACGTCACCACGAGCGTGCCGCCCCTCGCCCGGTCACCGGCCTCGTCGAGGGCCACCACCTCGGCGTGCCGCCCGCCCGGCGCCTCGGTGGCACCGCGCCCGACGACCGCACCGGCGGCGTCGAGCACCACCGCGCCGACCGGCGGGTTGGGGGTGCTCACGCCGAGAGCGGTCCGCGAGAGGGCGATGGCCTCGGCGAGAGCGGCGCGCTCCCGGCGGCGCGCCGGCGTCGTCGCGGAGGCGACCGCCTCGGGGCCGGTCTCGTCGGGCACGATCACGCCCGCGCGGCGAGCGCCCGGTCGCGCAGGGTTCCGATCATCGCGTCGGGGTCCGGCGCGCCGTAGACGGCCGAACCGGCCACGAAGACGTCACAGCCGGCGGCCGCGCAGTCCCCGATCGTGTCGGCGTCGACCCCGCCGTCGATCTGGATGAGGACGTCCAGGCCCCGACGGTCGATCTCGGCGCGCAGGGCGCGGACCTTGTCGAGCGACCCGGGCATGAACTTCTGACCGCCAAAGCCCGGTTCGACGCTCATCACGAGGACCAGATCCACGTGGTCGAGCACCTCGAAGCACATCTCGGCGGGCGTGCCCGGCTTGATCGAGACCCCGGCCCGGCTGCCCTTGACGTGCAGCAGGTCGGCCACCGCCACCGGGTCGTCGGCGGCCTCGAGGTGGAAGGTCACGTTCGCGGCGCCCGCCTCGACGTAGTCCCCGACCCAGCGCAGCGGGTCCTCGATCATGAGGTGGCAGTCCATCGGCTTGTCGGTCACCCGGCCCACTGCCGCGGCGACCGGCGCGCCGAACGACAGGTTGGGCACGAAGTGGCCGTCCATGACGTCCACGTGGATCCAGTCGGCGGACGGGATGCGCTCGATCTCGCGATCCAGGCGGGCGAAGTCGGCGGACAGGATCGACGGCGCGATGAGCGGCTGGTACGACATGCCGCCCAGTCTAGGCGGGCCGCGTCAGCGGGTCCGCCGCAGCGCCGCCATGAACATCGCGTCGGTGCCGTGCCGGTGCGGCCACAGCTGCACCCACGGCCCCTCCCCCAGCCCGTCGGGCCGGCCGCCGACCGCGCCGCCGATGTCCGCGAGGATCTCGCGCACGTCGAGCGTCTCCACGTCATCCCGGCGCGCTGCCTCGCGGACCACCGACACCGTCTCCGACAGGTGCGGCGAGCACGTGGCGTACAGCACCACACCCCCCGGTCGCACCAGCCGCATCGCCGAGTCCAGCAGCTCGCGCTGCAGCGAGACCAGCTCGGGGATGTCCGCGGTCGTCTTGCGCCACCGCGCCTCGGGGCGTCGACGCAGCGCGCCCAGGCCCGAGCACGGCGCGTCGAGGAGGACACGGTCGAAACCGGGCTCGAGGCCGGGGTCGCGGCCGTCGGCGGTGTGCACCGTCACCGGCAGGTCCCGAGTTGCCTCGCGGACCAGGTCGGCGCGATGCGGTGACACCTCGACGCCGGTGAGGGTCCCGCCCTCGATCTCCGCGAGTGCGCCCAGCATGACCGCCTTCCCGCCGGGTCCGGCGGCGAGATCGAGCCAGCGTCCGCCGTCCGGGCCGTCCAACGGCGCGCGTGCGGCGGCCAACGCGACCAGCTGGCTGCCCTCGTCCTGGACCGCGGCCATCCCCTCCCGCACGGCGTCGAGTGTGCCCGGGTCGCCGGAGTCGAGGTGCACCGCGTACGGCGACAGCTCGCCCTCGCGGCCCCCCGTGACCAACGCCAGCTCCTCGGCGGAGATCGCGCCCGGGCGGGCGGCCAGGTGGACCCTGGGCCGCGCGTCGTCCGCGGCGAGCAGCTCGGGCAGCTCCCCGGCGGCCGCACCGAGCGAGTCGGCGAACGCGCGGGCGATCCACTCCGGGTGGGCGGTGCCGATGGCCATTCTCGCGACCGGGTCGGTCACGCCGTCGCGCAGCGCCTCGACCCACGCGGCCGCGTCGCGCGCCGAGATCTTGCGCAGGACCGCGTTGACGAACGCTCCTGCGCGGCCGAGCCCCGCGGTGCGGGCCGCCTCCACGCTGGTGTCGACGGCCGCGTGCGCGCCGATGCGCGTGAACAGCAGCTGGTAGGCGCCCAGGCGGATCAGGTCGAGCACCGGCGGATCGATCTCCTCGACGGGGCGCGATGACGCGAGGGTGATGATGCGGTCGAGCAGGCCCTGCGCGCGGAGGGTGCCGTAGGTCAGCTCGGTCGCAAGGGCGGCGTCGCGGGCGTCGAGCTTCGCCCGGCGCAGCTCCGCCGGCAGCGTGAGGTTGGCGTAGGCAGAGCGCTCCCGGACCGCCGCCATGACCGTCAGGGCCACCGACCTCGCGTCGGGCCGTCGCTGCGGTCGCTGCTGGTCCCTCGAGCGCTGCCGGTCACCTGATCGTTGCTGGCCGCCCGAACGCTGGCCCCCTGACCGTTGCTGGCTCCCTGTCCGATGGTGGCCGCCCGACCGCGGGCGGTCTCCGCCGGCGTCGCGGGGGCGGCCTCTGCCGTCTCCACGCTTCGGGCCGGCACCGTCGCCGCCCCTGCCGCCGCCGCTCCCGGCGCCGCGGCCCCGCCCGCCGTCGGCGCTCACTCGAAGGCCGCCTCGGCGTCGAGGCGTGCACCGCGGACCCAGTTGAGCGCGTCCATCATCCTCTTACCCGGGGGCTGGATGGTCTCGAGCACCATCGGAGCCGAGGCCGTGCCCACGTGCACGATTTTCCTGTCCCACGCGATACGGCCGGGCTCGAGGTCGGGGGCGGTCTCTTCGGCCGGGCGGGCCGAGCCGATTTTCACCCGCTCGCCGCCGAGCTTCGTCCACGCACCGGGCGCCGGCGTGACCGACCGGATATGCCGGTCCACCGCCAGGGCGGGGTCTGACCACCGCACCCGCGCGTCGTCGACGGTGAGCTTCCCCGCGTGGGAGACACCGTCGGTCGGTTGTGGCACCGGACGCAGGTCCCCCGCCTCGAGGCCGTCGAGGGTCGCGACCAGCAAGCCGGCCCCGGACTCGGACAGTCGCCCGAGGAGGTCGCCGGCCGTGTCGCGCGGCCGGACCGTCTCGGTCATCGTCCCCAGCACGGGGCCGGTGTCCATCCCCTCGTCGAGCCGGAACGTCGTGGCCCCGGTGACCTCGTCGCCGGCGGCGATGGCGGCGTTGACGGGGGCGGCCCCCCGCCACGCGGGCAGGAGGGAGAAATGCAGGTTGATCCAGCCGTGGGTCGGGATCTCCAGCACGGGCCGCGGCACGAGGTGACCGTAGGCGACCACGGGGACGGCGTCGGGTGCCAGCTCGCGCAGCCGCTCGGCGAACCCGGCATCGCGGGCGTTCGGCGGGGTGAGGACCTCGATCCCGGCCGCGTCCGCGGCGGCCGCGACGGGACTGCGGGACAGCCCGCGGCCCCGTCCGGTGCGGGCGTCGGGGCGGGAGACCACGGCCACCACCTCGTGGCGGTCACTGTCGAGAAGGGCCCGCAGGGACGGGACGGCGACGTCGGGGGTGCCGGCGAAGACGAGGCGCATCGGTCACCTCACCGCCATGGCGTCGGAGAGCTGGTCGTAGACGACCCCGGCGCTGACGGCGGCGCTCCCGAACCACGAGGACGAGCGGATCTCGGCCATCGCGGCGCGGCGACGCTCCGGGGTGAGCCGCTGGAGGAACAGCACCCCGTCGAGGTGGTCGATCTCGTGCTGGACCGCGCGGGCGAGGATGCCGTCCGCCTCGAAGCTGACGGGGTCACCCTTCATGTCGAACCCGCGTGCGCGGACCCTGGCGAACCGCTCCGTGGGCATCGATACCCCCGGGATGGACAGACAGCCCTCGTTGACCTCGGTGGTCTCGTCCCCGATGGCTTCCCATTCCGGATTGACCAGGTGGCCCCGTCGACCCCCACAGGTGTAGACGAACACGCGGGTGGACAGGCCGATCTGCGGGGCGGCGAGGCCGGCCCCCTCCTCGTGGGCGACCGTGTCCATGAGGTCCGTCACCGTCCGCGCCAGCCGGTCGTCGAAGGAGGTGACGGGATCGGCGGCGGTCCTCAGGACGGGATCGCCGAAGAGCCGGACGGGGTGGACGGTCATGCGTATCGGGTCTCCTCGGGGCGTCGGTGATGAACAGCCATTCTAGGCGCTGTGTCGGTCATCCGATGTTCACGGGATCCAGGCGGACACGCAGCGGATGGGTGGAACGTCTGCCCGCCCGCCGGACGATGAGGGCGCGCAGCTCAGCGGCGACGTCGTTCAGCATCGCCGGGGGGACGCGGAGGAGCACCCGCTCCGGATCCTCCACCTCGTCATGGCCCGGCAGCTCCTCGCCAGGGGGGAGGTCCACGGGGCCGAGCACCTCGACGCTGTCGGCGAACCGGAAGTCCTCGAGGAACTCCGCCAGCGCCGCCGCGGGGCCGTCGACCGCCATCATGTGGACCGCCGGGGGGAACCCGACCTCTGCGCGGTCGGCGAGCTCGCGCTCCGCCCAGCCTTGCGGGTCCCACCGCACCAGCGCCTGCGCGACCGCGGATTCGGAGTCCGCTGACAGGAACACCCTGCCGCCCTCGTCGGCCGGTCGGACGAGCCCGGCGGCGCCTATCCACAGCCGGAGTGCGTTCTGCACGGCCCTCAGGTCGGGCCGCCCGAGCAGGGCCCACGAGTCCAGCAGCAGCGCGGCACCGTATCCGCCTTCGGCGACGGGCTCGGCCCCGGGGGTGGACACGATGATCGCGGGACTCGCGGGCACGGAGTCGAGGATCTCTCCTCCCCCGCTCGTGCGGATCCGCACCCCGGGGAACATCCGGCCCAGCTCCTCGGCCGTGCGTCCCGCGCCGACGACCCCGGCGCGCAACGCACGCGATCCGCAGGCCACACACCGGAATCCCGGCTCGGGCGCCCCGCACCACCCACACGCCAGCTCGACCGGCCCGTAGACCTCGTCCATGCGGCCGGCGCGCAGGGGGCCGTTGCAGCGTCGACACCGGGCGGGCGTCCGGCAGGAACCGCACAGCAGAGTGGGGATGAACCCCTTCCGGGGTACCTGGACCAGAACCGGCGCGTCCACGTCGATCGACTCGCGGGCCATCGTCAACGCGACGGCCGGGAGGCGCGTACGGCCGCCCGCCACGTCGCGTGCCTGGACCGGGTCGGCGTCCGTCACGGCCACCACCCGTGGGGCCAGCTCACGGATCAGGCCGGCCCGGGGCCGGATCTCGTGCGCCCATCCGGTCCTCACGTACTCCGCGACCTCGGGCGTCCGGTCCACCGACGTCAGCAGCAGTGGGGTGCCCTCGAGCGCGGAACGCTGAGCGGCGACGTCGCGCGTGTGCGGATACGGGGCGCGGGGTTCGACGAAGGAGTCGTCACCGTCGTCATGCAGCACGATGAGCCCCGGTTCGGGGAGTGGAGCGAACACGGAGCTGCGTGTGCCCACGACGATCCGTGCGTGACCGCGGACCGCGCGCAGCCAGCGCCGGTACCTGGCGGAGGGACCCACTCCCGCGGACAGATCCGCGACGAGGTCCCGGCCGTCCGCGCCGCCCCCGACCACCTCGCGGCACGCCGCGGCGAGGCGGTCGACGTCGCGCTGGTCCGGGACGATGAGCAGCACCTGCAGACCCCGTCGACGGACGGAGTCGGCCAGGGCGGCCAACGACCGCGCCCAGTCCCGGCCCGGGGGCACCGTCCACACCCCCCGGGCCGGCACACCGCCGGTGACCGCCTCGAGGAACCTGGCGACCATCGGGTGGTCCTCCCAGCCCGTCGGTAGTTCGACCGGACCGATCGACACCCCCGCGGGCGCGCCGGGCTCGGGCACGGACTTCTCCGCCGCCGCGTGCCGGGGCGGGATGGCCAGTCGGAGCACGTCGGACCGCGTGCCCACCCACCGGCGCGCGACGAGGTCGACCAGGCGCAGCAGCGACGAGGTGAGCACGGGCTCCGGGGAGACCACGCGCTCGAGCCAGGCGAGCTCGCCCTGGTGGTCGGTGTGGGCCGTGCGTTCGACGAGGAAGCCGTCGACCAGTCGGCCGGCGAAGCGCACCCGCACGCGTACGCCGGGGAGAGCCTCGGCCGACATCGACTCGGGCACCCGGTAGTCGAATTCGCGGTCGAGGTGAGGTACCCCGAGCAACGGCAGGACCCGGGCCACGGGGCGCTCGGCCGCCGCGACCCGGGTCGCCGGGCGCGTTGTCGTCACGTCGGGAATCCTCGCACCCCGCTACGACACCCGGGTGCGTCGGCTCTACAGTCCGGCGGCCTTCTTGAGGTCCTCGACGCGGTCGGCGCGCTCCCAGGGCAGGTCGACGTCGGTGCGTCCGAAGTGGCCGTAGGCCGCGGTGGGGGCGTAGATGGGCCGCTTGAGGTCCAGGTCGCGGATGATGGCGCCCGGACGCAGGTCGAAAACCTCGGTCACGGCCTGCTGGAGACGGTCGATGTCGACCTTCTCGGTGCCGAAGGCCTCGACGAAGAGGCCGACGGGGGCGGCCTTGCCGATGGCGTAGGCGACCTGGACCTCGACGCGCTCGGCCAGCCCGGCGGCGACGATGTTCTTGGCGACCCAGCGCATGGCGTACGCGGCGGAGCGGTCGACCTTGGACGGGTCCTTGCCCGAGAAGGCGCCGCCGCCGTGGCGGGCCATGCCGCCGTAGGTGTCGACGATGATCTTGCGTCCGGTCAGCCCCGCGTCGCCCATCGGGCCGCCGAGCACGAACCGGCCGGTCGGGTTGACCAGCAGGCGGAAGTCGGAGGTGTCGATGTCGCCGGCCGCATCGGCCAGTACCGGGTCGATCACGTGAGCGGTCAGGTCGTCGCGCAGCGTGGTCTCGAGGTCGATGCCGTCGGAGTGCTGGGTGGAGATGACGATGGTGTCCAGACGGACCGCGCGGTCACCGTCGTACTCGATGGTGACCTGGGTCTTGCCGTCCGGGCGCAGGTAGTCCAGGGTGCCGTCCTTGCGCACCTCGGTCAGCCGCCGGGACAGGCGGTGGGCCAGCGCGATCGGCAGCGGCATGAGCTCGGGGGTGTCCGAGCAGGCGTAGCCGAACATCAGGCCCTGGTCGCCGGCGCCCTGGCGGGCGATGGCGTCCTCGACCGACTCGGTGGAGGTGCGCGCCTCGTGGGAGGTGTCCACGCCCTGGGCGATCTCCGGGGACTGCTGGCCGATGGAAATCGACACGCCACAGGAGACCCCGTCGAAGCCCTTGTCGGAGGAGTCGTAGCCGATCTCGACGATCTTGTCGCGGATGAGCTGCGGGATCTCCACGTACCCGGTGGTCTTGACCTCGCCGGCCACGTGAACCTGACCGGTGGTGACCATGGTCTCCACGGCCACGCGGGCCGCCGGGTCCTGTTCCAGCATCGCGTCCAGAATCGAATCTGAGATGGCGTCACAGATCTTGTCCGGATGCCCCTCGGTCACGGACTCGCTGGTGAACAGCCGACGTGCCTGCGTCACAGTGCTTCTCTCTTCCATGGTGGGATCGCGTGTGATCGGTGCCGATCGCGTGGGAACAGACTAGTCGGTGCGGTCCGCGTCACTCCGGCGGGTCCGGCGGAGGCTGAGCGCCGTGACGGCGTCGAGCAGCCGGTCCGCCAGGAGGTCCTTGCTCGCCCGGTCCAGCGTGGTCTCGGCGCCGTCGGCGCCGAGTATCCAGCCCCCGTTGTCGTCCTGGCCGAAGGTGGTGTCCCGCCCGACCTCGTTGACGACGAGGAGGTCGCACCCCTTCCGGGAGAGCTTCGCCCGGCCGTGCTCGAGGACCGATCCGGAGGAGTCCCCGGTCTCGGCCGCGAAACCGACCAGCACACACGGGGCGGGGACGTCGCCGGCGGAGCGGGCCGCGACGAGGTCGGCGAGGATGTCCGGGTTGCGCTGCAGTCTGATCTCGGCCGGCTCCGACTCGCTGCCCTTCTTGAGTTTGGATTCGGAGACGTCCGCCGGCCGGAAGTCGGCGACGGCCGCGGCCTTGACGACGACATCGGCGTGGGCGGCGGCGCGCAGGGTCTCCTCCCGCAACTCCAGTGCGGACTCGATGTGCACGGCCTCGACGGCCGCGGGGACCGGGAGGTCCGAGGACGTCACCAACGTGACCCGGGCGCCACGTGCCGCGGCCACCGCGGCGATCGCGTGACCCTGCTTGCCGGAGCTCCGGTTGCCGAGGAACCGGACCGGATCGATCTCCTCACGGGTACCGCCGGAGGTCACCACGACGTGCCGGCCCGCCAGATCCCACGGCAGGGTTCCGCCGTCGAGGAGGAGCCACGCCAGCCGGGCGATGTCCGACGGTTCGGGCAGGCGCCCGGCGCCGGTGTCGGCGCCGGTGAGGCGGCCGGAGGCCGGGGGCATGACGCGCACGCCGTCCTCGCGGAGGGTGTCGACGTTCCGCCGGGTGGCGGGGTGCTCCCACATCTCGGTGTGCATGGCCGGGGCGAGCAGGACCGGACAGCGCGCGGTGAGCAGCGTGGAGGTGAGGAGGTCGTCCGCCCGGCCGCTCGCCGCGCGGGCGAGCAGGTCGGCGGTGGCGGGGGCGACGACGACGAGGTCCGCCCGCTGCCCGAGGGCGACGTGGCGGACTGACGGCACGTCCGAGAACACCCCGGTCGACACCGGGTTGCCGGAGAGGGCCTCGAAGGTGGCGGACCCGACGAAGTGCAGGGCCGCCTCGGTGGGGACGACGTCGACGTGGCACCCGGACTCGGTGAGGAGCCGGATCAGGCCGCAGGCCTTGTACGCGGCGATCCCGCCGCCCACGCCGACGACGACCCGTTTACCGCGCATGTCGTCCCCGGAGGGGCTCACTCGCCCTCGGCGCAGTCGAGCAGGTCGGAGTGCAGCTCGCGCAGCGCGATGGTCAGCGGCTTCTCGTGCAGACCCGGGTCGACCAGCGGGCCCACGTACTCGAGGATGCCCTCCTCGATCTGGTTGTAGTACGAGTTGATCTGCCGCGCGCGCTTGGCGGCGAAGATCACGAGCGCGTACTTGGAGGACGCCCGCTCGAGCAGCTCGTCGATCGGGGGGTTGGTGATGCCGATCGGGGTGTCGTACAGCGGGGTGGCCGCTGCGGCTTCGGTGGTGGCCACTATGGGATCTCCTCTGGGTACTGCGGGCGGTGTCTGGTGACACCCGGGTGACGCTGGGACCGGCGCTAGTCGCGGCCGACCAGCAATGATACCAACTCGTCGACGGCGGCCTCGAGTTCGTCGTTGACGACGACCACGTCGAACTCGTCGCGGGCCTCCATCTCGACCTTCGCGGTCTCGAGTCGGCGGGCGACCACGTCGTGGGGTTCGGTGCCCCTACCCCGCAGGCGGACCTCAAGCTCTTCCCATGACGGAGGTGCCAGGAAGACGGTCGTGCCCTCGGGCAGGGACTCGCGGATCTGACGGACCCCGGCCAGATCGACCTCGATGAGGACGGGCCGGCCCTCGTCCAGGGCGCGGCGGACCGGCTCGGCGGGGGTGCCGGAGAGCTGGAGTCCCCGGTGGATCTCGGCCCACTCCAGCATGCGGCCCCCCGCGACCGCGTCGCGGAACTCCTCGGTGGTGACGAAGTAGTAGTCGCGACCGTCGACCTCGCCGGGGCGGGGGTCGCGGGTGGTCATGGAGACGCTGAAGTAGAGATCGGACAGGCGCTCGCGCAGGCGGGCGACGACGGTTGACTTGCCGACAGCGGAGGGGCCGGCCAAGACGATCAGCCGGCCCCTCTTCGCCGTCGCCTCCGGGGCAACCCCGGACGACGGTGTGTTCATTCGCCGATCAGTCGACCGTGAAGTCGAACCGCTCGAGCAGTGCGCGACGCTGGCGGTCACCGAGACCACGCAGACGGCGCGTCGGCGCGATCTCCAGCTCGGTCATGATCTCCTGAGCCTTGACCTTGCCGACCTTCGGCAGGGCCTCGAGCAGCGCCGAGACCTTCATCTTGCCGAGGATCTCGTCGCTCTCGGCATCCTTGAGCACCTGCTTGAGGTCGGTGCCGCCGCGCTTCAGGCGCTCCTTGAGCTCAGCCCGGGCGCGACGGGCGGCAGCCGCCTTCTCCAGAGCAGCAGCGCGCTGCTCATCGGTCAACTGGGGAAGGGCCACAATTCCTCCGTCTCGTTCGTGTGTGTCTCATGACTCACGCGGGTGTCCACCGTAGGACACCCCCGCCTGGTGTGCGGTGACCGTCCCCGGCGCGTCCGCGGGCTGCGGATCGCCTCCGGGAGCGGGCGCTCCCTCGTGCTCACCGTACCCGGGCGGTTCCGACTCCCCCGAGGGGATGTCCACTGTTCCGGGCCTGATGACCTCAGCAACAGTACGCGGCCGAGGGACCCCGTACCAGCGCAGGGCCCCGTAGCGGTACCCCGTCTGAACTGCGCATTGGCGTGGTGAGGTTGTACAGAAGACTAGCGGCGCGCCTCGGCCGCCGCGAGTCGAACCACCCGAATGCCGCCGATCCGGCTCCCGTCGGGGACGCCGGTGACGTGTCGCCATGTGACGCGGGTGCACCGGAGAGGACGGCGGTGACTCAGGAGCCGCCGCCGAACCTGTACTGTGCCGCCAGGTCGCACACGACGGTCCGCATCGCGTCGACGTCCGGGCCAGCTCGGAGGACGTGGCGCGAGACGTTGACCAGGGTGAGCGGCAGCGCCGGCCCGGCGATCCTCCTGACGTCCTCGAGGGTGCCGCCCTGCTCCCCCACGCCCGGCATGAGGACTGGCCCGTGCAGCGCGTCCAACCGTGGCGGATCGGCGACCGTGGCCCCCACGACCACACCGAAGGGGCCGGGCACCCCCGGGTCGGCCGGGCCGTTGCGGCGGCCCACCTCGTCGACCACCGCCTGCGCGACCGACCCCGAGGACCCGAGCGAGCGCTGCAACGGACCCGCTTCGGGATTGGAGGTACGGGCGAGGACGAACAGCCCCCGCCCGGTCTCCGAGGCCGCCTCGAACGCGGCGTCCAGCGATCCGACCCCGAGGTACGGGGAGACGGTGAGCGCATCACACGCGAGCGGAGAGGAATCGCGCAGCCACGCCCGGGCGTACCCGGCCATGGTCGAGCCGATGTCGCCGCGTTTGGCGTCCGCGACGGACAGCGCACCGGCCTCGCCGATCCGGGCGAGGACCTGTTCGAGAACGCCGATACCGGCCGAGCCGTGCTCCTCGAAGAACGCGACCTGCGGCTTGACCGCCGGCACGAGGTCCGCGAACGCCTCGAGCGACCGGTGTGCGAACTCGGCGAGCCCGTCGGGGTCCGCCCCGAGCCCCCACGCCTCGAGCAGTGCGGGGTGCGGATCGATCCCCACGCAGAGGTTGCCGCGGACGGAGACCGCTGAGCGCAACCGCTCGCCGAAGGGGGCCCGGGGGGCGGAGACGTTCATCAGGAGGCGAACCCCGAGTGCAGGTCCTGCAGCGGGCTCACGGCGACGTCGCCGCGGCGGGTCGCCTCGATGCCGTGGACGGCGGCCGTGGCGCCCTGGACGGTGGTGACGCACGGGACGCGACGCGAGATGGCGGCGGAGCGGATCTCGTGCCCGTCCGCCCGGGTCCCGCCCGTCGAGGAGGCGATGTTGAGGATGAGGTCCACCTCGTCGGCGTTGATGCGGTCGACGATCGTCCGCACCGCGTTGCCCTCGGCGTCCACGGGACCCGTGCCCGACTCGGAGAGCTTCGCCACGGTCTCGCACGCGATCCCGTAGCGCCGCAGCATCAGCGCCGTCCCCTCGGTGGCCAGCACGGTGAACCCGAGAGCGGCGAGGCGCTGCGCGGGGAACACCATCGAGCGCTTGTCCCGGTTCGCGACCGAGACGAACACGGTGCCCGACGTGGGGAGGACACCCTCGGCGGCGAGCTGCCCCTTGGCGAAGGCGACGGCGAAGTCGGGCCCGATGCCCATGACCTCGCCGGTCGACTTCATCTCCGGGCTCAGCAGGGAGTCGACGGTGTCGCCTTCCGGGGTGCGGAAGCGGTTGAACGGGAGGACCGCCTCCTTGACCGCGACGGGCGCGTCCGCGGGCAGCGAGCCACCGTCCCGGTCCGAGGGCAGGAGCCCCTCCTCGCGCAGCGCGGCGATCGACTCGCCCATCATGATCCGGGCGCAGGCCTTGGCCAGGTGGACACCGGTCGCCTTGGAGACGAACGGCACGGTGCGGCTGGCGCGCGGGTTGGCCTCGAGGACGTAGAGGACGTCGTCCTTGATGGCGTACTGCACGTTCATCAGACCCTTGACGTCGATGCCGAAGGCGAGGGCCTCGCTCGAACGGCGGACACGGTCGATGTCGTCCTGGCCGAGGGTGATCGGCGGGAGCGCGCAGGCGGAGTCGCCCGAGTGGATACCGGCCTCCTCGATGTGCTCCATCACGCCACCGAGGTAGACCTCGGTGCCATCACACAGGATGTCGACGTCGATCTCGACGGCGTCGTCGAGGAAGCGGTCCACCAGGACCGGCCGGTCCGGGCTGATCTCGGTCGCCCGGTCGATGTAGGAGCGCAGGGAGGCCTCGTCGTAGACGATCTCCATGCCCCGGCCGCCCAGCACGTAGGACGGGCGCACGAGAACCGGGTAGCCGATGTCCGCGGCGATGGTCGTGGCCTCCTCCGCGTTGATCGCGGTGCCGAACGCGGGGGCGGGCAGGCCGGCGCGGACCAGCACCTCGCCGAACTCGCGGCGGTCCTCGGCAAGATCGATGGCGGACGGGCTGGTGCCGACGATCGGCACCCCGGCCTCCTCGAGCTGGGCGGCCAGGCCGAGCGGGGTCTGTCCGCCGAGCTGGACGAGGACGCCCGCGACCGTTCCCGACTCGGACTCGGCGTGGTAGACCTCCATGACGTCCTCGAACGTGAGCGGCTCGAAGTAGAGGCGGTCCGCCGTGTCGTAGTCGGTCGAGACGGTCTCCGGGTTGCAGTTGACCATCACGGTCTCGTACCCGGCCTCGGACAGGGTCAGGGCGGCGTGCACGCACGAGTAGTCGAACTCGATGCCCTGGCCGATCCGGTTGGGACCGGAGCCCAGGATGATGACCTTCTCCCGCTCGGTCTGCGGAGTGACCTCCGACTCGGCGCCGGGGTCGAGCTCGTAGGTGGAGTAGTGGTACGGGGTCTTGGCCTCGAACTCCGCCGCGCAGGTGTCGACGGTCTTGTAGACGGGGCGCACCCCCAGGCGGTGCCGTAGGCGCTGCACGCCCTCGGCCCCGGCGAACTCGGGGCGCAGCGCCGCGATCTGGGCGTCGGACAGCCCGTTGTGCTTGGCGCGACGCAGCAGGGGCTCGTCGACGACCGGGGCGTCGATGATCTCCTGGCGCAGCTCGACCAGTGCGGCGACCTCGTCGACGAACCACGGGTCGATGCCCGAGGCCTCGTGGACCTGCTCGACCGTGGCGCCCAGGCGCAGCGCGAGCTCGACGTCGTACATGCGGCCCTCGGTCGGGCGGCGGAGGTCATCGAGGACCGCCGAGACGTCGGTCGAACGCCCCGGGGCGATGACCTCGTCGGGCAGGGTCCAGAAGCCGGCGGCCCTGGTCTCGAGCGAGCGCATGACCTTGCCGAGCGCCTCGCGGTAGTTGCGGCCGAGGCTCATGGCCTCGCCCACCGACTTCATCGTGGTGGTGAGGGTGTCGTCGGCACCCGGGAACTTCTCGAACGCGAAACGCGGGGCCTTGACGACGACGTAGTCGAGGGTCGGCTCGAAGCACGCCGGGGTCTCCCCCGTGATGTCGTTGGTGATCTCGTCGAGCGAGTAGCCGATGGCGAGGCGGGCCGCGATCTTGGCGATCGGGAAGCCGGTGGCCTTGGAGGCCAGCGCCGACGAGCGGGACACGCGCGGGTTCATCTCGATCACGACGATGCGGCCGTCGACCGGGTTGACGGCGAACTGGATGTTGCAGCCGCCGGTGTCGACGCCGACCTCGCGGATGATCGCGATGCCGAGGTCGCGCATGTCCTGGAACTCGCGGTCGGTCAGCGTCATCGACGGCGCGACCGTCACCGAGTCGCCGGT
The DNA here is from genome assembly GCF_003096075.1 of Dietzia lutea. Lineage (NCBI taxonomy): Bacteria > Bacillati > Actinomycetota > Actinomycetes > Mycobacteriales > Dietziaceae > Dietzia > Dietzia lutea. Next base: position 1,835,056 of record NZ_CP015449.1, read on the forward strand.
GTGCACGCCGAGGGCGTCCACGTTCTCGATCGAGCACACGACGACGACGTTGTCCTTGTTGTCGCGCATGAGCTCGAGCTCGAACTCCTTCCACCCGAGGATGGACTCCTCGATGAGGACGTTCGCGGTGGGCGAGGCCGACAGCCCGCCGCCGGCGATCCGCTCGAGGTCCTCGGTGGTGAAGGCGAGGCCGGAACCCAGGCCGCCCATGGTGAACGACGGGCGGACGACGACGGGTAGGCCGAGCTCGGCGACAGTCGCGTGGACCTCCTCCATGGTGTGGCACACGGCACTGCGCGCGGACTCGCCGCCCACGCTGGCGACGATGTCCTTGAAGGTCTGGCGGTCCTCGCCGCGGTTGATCGCCGGGATGTCGGCGCCGATGAGCTCGACGCCGTGCTTGGTGAGGATCCCCTGGGCGTCGAGCTGCATGGCGGCGTTGAGCGCGGTCTGCCCGCCCAGGGTCGCCAGGACCGCGTCGACGGGATGGCCCTGCTCGGCCTCGCGGACGAAGATCTTGTCGATGTACTCGGGGGTGATCGGTTCGACGTAGGTCGCGTCGGCGAACTCGGGGTCGGTCATGATCGTGGCCGGGTTGGAATTGACCAGCGTGACGCGCAGCCCCTCCGACTTGAGCACACGGCACGCCTGGGTCCCGGAGTAGTCGAACTCACTGGCCTGGCCGATGACGATCGGGCCGGAGCCGATGACGAGGACGTGGTTGATATCTGTGCGCCGGGGCATCAGTTCGAGCCCTTTCTGGAGTCTGCGGAGCCGGTGTCGGAGGAGGCGAGCAGGCTGACGAAGCGGTCGAACAGGTCCGCTGCGTCCCGGGGACCCGCGGCCGCCTCGGGGTGGTACTGGACGGAGAACGCGCTGCCGTCGGTGAGGGCGACGCCCTCGACGGTGCCGTCGTTGGCGCACACGTGGGTGACCGTCGCGGTCCCCCACGGCGTCTCCCAGGTGTCGTTCTCGGGGGCGCGGAGGGCGAACCCGTGGTTCTGCGAGGTGATGGCCACCGAGCCGGTGGCCTTCTCGATCACCGGGATGTTGGTGCCGCGGTGACCGAACCGCATCTTGTACGTGTCCAGGCCCAGCGCGCGCCCGAGGATCTGGTTGCCGAAGCAGATGCCGAAGAACGGGATGCCCTGGCCGAGGACCTCCTTGGTGAGGTGCACGGCGGCGTCGGCGGTCGCCGGGTCGCCGGGCCCGTTGGACAGAAAGACCCCGTCGACATCGAGGTCGAGGACGTCCTGGAGGGTCGAGCCGGCGGGGATCACGTGGACGCGGACGCCCCGTGCCGCGAGCATGCGCGGCGTGTTGGACTTGATGCCCAGGTCGAGGGCGGCGACCGAGAATCTGGTCTCGCCCTCCGGCTCGACCACGTACGGCTCGGAGGTGGTGACCTCGTCGGACAGCGACGCGCCTGCCATGGACTCCTGGGCGCGGACGGCGGCGAGCATGGTCTCGTCGTCGGAGAGGTCCGCGCCGGAGAAGATGCCGGCCTTCATCGCACCGCGCTCGCGGATGTGGCGGACGACCGCGCGGGTGTCGATCCCCGCGATCCCGACGATGCCCTGGGTGACCATCTCCTCCTCGAGCGTGCGCGTGGAGCGCTGGTTCGAGGCGCGGCGCGACAGGTCGCGGATGACGAGGCCAGCGACCCAGATGCGGCCGCCGCCGACCTCGCCGTCCAGCAGCGACTCGCCGTCCTCGTCGTTCCAGCCGGTGTTGCCGATCTGGGGCGCGGTGGTCACGACGATCTGCCGACAGTAGGACGGATCGGTGAGGGTCTCCTGGTACCCGGACATACCGGTGGTGAACACCGCCTCGCCGAGCGTGGTGCCGGTGGCGCCGAAGGCCTGACCCCGGTGGATACGCCCGTCCTCGAGGACGAGTGCGGCGGGCTCGCCGACCCCCTGTCGCGCGGGCGTGGTGCTGTGCGATGTCACTGCTTCTCCTCGGTGGTGGAGTCGGTATCGGGGGTGGGGGCGGCGTCACCGCGCAGCGTCTCCCAGCGGGGGTAGCCGTCCTTGTCGTCGGCCCGGAAGCCCGAGTCGACGAGTGTGCGGCCGTCCGCGCCGGTGACCTGCCAGCGGGCGACGAGGATGCCGCCGCCGGGCACGGTCTTGTTGGCCAGTGCCGAGGCGCGGCGCACGTCGACGAGGTCGGCGCGCGGGATCCAGATGGTGGCGTCGGCCAGGTCGAGTCGCAGGCCGTCGGTGTGGGCGGTGAGGGTGCCGGCAGAGCGGTGCCCGAGCGGCGGGCGGGCGATCCTGGCCTGCCAGTCGCCCGCGATGGTGCTTCCGATGTACACGCCGGACAGCGGACCCAACACGATCTCGCCCGGGTCGGCGGGCGGTGCCGGCAGGTCACCGAACAGACCCGCCTGGGATCGGCTCCGGTTCCGCCAGCCGAGCGTCATCAGACCGATCAGACCGAGCAGGACGGCGATGACGAAGATGACGGTCCAGATGTCCTGGGTCATGCGAGTACCTCTCCGTCGCGGGTGGTCAGGCGGCCCCGGTACACGGTGCCGACGACCCTCGCCGCGAACGTCATTCCCTCGTAGGGGGTGTTGGCGGACAGACTTGAGAGCTCCTCGCCCACGACGGTCCACGGGGAGTCGGGGTCGACGACGGCGAGGTTGGCCGGCTCCCCCACCGCGATCGGCCGCCCCTGGTCCGACAGGCCGGCGATCTCGGCGGGCCGGGTGCTCATGACGCGGGCGAGGTCCCGCCAGGTCATGTCCCCGGATTCGACCAGCAGTGCGGCGACGATGGGCAGGGCGGTCTCGAGGCCGAGCATGCCGGGACGGGCGGCGGCGAACTCGCAGCACTTCTCCTGGGCCGCGTGCGGGGCGTGGTCGGTGGCGACGCAGTCGATCACCCCGGAGACCAGGGCCTCGCGCAGTGCCGCCGCGTCGTGCGCCTCGCGCAGCGGCGGGTTGACGCGGTACACGCCGTCGTACGACTCGAGTCGCGAGTCGTCCAGCAGCAGGTGGTGCGGGGTGACCTCGGCGGTGATCGAGATGCCCTGCGCCTTGGCCCACCGCAGCAGCTCGACGGTGCCGGTCGTGGAGGCGTGGCAGATGTGGACGCGGGCACCGGCGTCGCGGGCGAGGATCGCGTCGCGGGCGACGATCGACTCCTCGGCCGAGCGCGGCCAGCCGGTGAGCCCGAGGCGTGCCGCGGTGGGCCCCTCGTGTGCCACCGCTCCGCGGGTCAGCCGCGGCTCCTCGGCGTGCTGCGCGATGAGCACGCCGAGACCGGCCGAGTACTCGAGGGCGCGGCGCATCACCAGCGGGTCGTACACGCACATGCCGTCGTCGGAGAAGACCCGTACGCGGGCCTCCCCCGAGGCCATCTGCCCCATCTCCGTGAGCTGCTCGCCGGCGAGTCCGACGGTGACGGCGCCGACGGGGTGGACGTCGCACAGACCGACCTCGCGGCCGATCCTGAAGACCGAGTCGGTGACCGTCTGGTTGTCCTGCGGGGGCTGGGTGTTGGCCATCGCGAACACGGCGGTGTAGCCGCCGCGGGCGGCGGCGGCCGATCCGGTCGCGATGGTCTCGGTGTCCTCGCGGCCGGGCTCGCGCAGATGGGTGTGCAGATCGACGAACCCGGGCAGCAGGACCGCCCCGTCGAAGTCGAGGATCTCGACGCCCTCGCCACCGTCGGTGACATCCGCGGAACCGGCCTCGGCGTGGGCGCCGGCGTCGTCGCCGATCGCCGCGATCCGGCCGTCCCGGACGAGGACGTCCACGGGGTCGCCCTCTCCGTAGGGGCGTACCCGACGTAGCAGCAGGGTAGGCGCAGAGTGGGCGCTCACTCGGGGTTTCCTTCCGTTCCGACAAGGGCGTGCAGCAGGACCGACATGCGGACGTGCACCCCGTTGGTGACCTGCTGGAGGATCGCGGACGACGGCGCGTCGGCGGTGTCGAAGCCGATCTCCATGCCGCGGACCATCGGGCCGGGGTGCAGGACCACGACGTCCTCCCCGAGCCGGGCCGCGCGGGCGGGTCCGAGTCCGTAGCGCACCGCGTACTCGCGGGCGGACGGGAAGAACCCGCCGTTCATCCGTTCGGCCTGGACGCGCAGCATCATGACGGCGTCCGCGCCGTCCAGTTCGGCGTCGAGATCGGTGGAGGCGCGGACGGGCCAGGACTCCACGCCCACCGGCAACAGCGTGGGCGGAGCGACGAGGACGACCTCCGCGCCCAGTGTCGACAACAGCAGGGCGTTGGACCGGGCGACCCGTGAGTGCAGGATGTCGCCGACGATCACCACGCGGCGTCCCTCGACACCGCCGAGCCGCTCGCGCAGTGTCATGGCGTCGAGCAGTGCCTGGGTGGGGTGCTCGTGCATGCCGTCACCGGCGTTGATGACCGACGGGCCGGCCCCTCCGGGGGCGACCCAGCCGGCGATCTGCTGCGCCGCACCCGAGGCGGGGTGGCGGACGATGAGGGCGTCGGCACCGATGGCGGTGAGGGTCAACGCGGTGTCGCGGAGCGACTCGCCCTTCTGGACGGAGGACGCGCTGGCCGAGACGTTGATGACGTCGGCGCTCATCCACTTGCCGGCGGTCTCGAAGGACACGCGGGTCCGGGTGGAGTTCTCGTAGAACACCGTCAGCACCGTCTTGCCCCGCAGCGTCGGCAGTTTGCGGACCTCGCGGCCGAGGAGGGCCTCCTTCAGGCGCGCCGCCTCGTCGAGGATCGACAGCGCCGCGTCCCGGTCGAGGTCGGCCGCCGAGAGCAGGTGCTTCATCGCATCCTCTCCGGGTCGGGTCGCCGCAGGAACACGGCGTCGGTGCCGTCGATCTCGGTGAGCCGTACCGACACGCCCTCTTCCCGGGAGGTCGGGACGTTCTTGCCCACGTAGTCCGCGCGGATGGGCAGCTCGCGGTGACCGCGGTCGACGAGGACCGCCAGCTGGACGCGGGCGGGCCGACCGAGATCACGGAGCGCGTCGAACGCGGCCCGGATGGTCCGGCCCGAGAACAGCACGTCGTCGACGAGGATGACCGTGGCCCCGTCGATCCCCTGCGACGGGACCCTCGTGGGGCCCAGAGGCCGGTGCGGTCCGCCCGCGAGATCGTCACGGTAGAGCGTGACGTCGAGCGACCCGGCGTGGACCTCGGCCCCGCTGAACTCGCGGATCCGCTCGGCGAGGCGGGCGGCCAGCGGCACGCCGCGGGTCGGGATGCCGAGCAGCACCACGGGGCCCGAGCCGGGCGCGTCCGCAGCAGTGCGTTCGATGATCTGATGTGCCAGGCGGGACACCGTCCTGGCGACGTCGTCGGACGTGAAGAGTGACACCGAGTTCGTCTCCGAACCGTCAGCGCTCACCGATCACCACCTCCTTGTCCGCCTCGCTGGACGGCTCGTTAAAGGGATAGCTTTCGGACCTGAACTCTATCAGTCGGCCGCGCCCGTCCCCGGATCGTCGGACGTGGCCTGCGACACGTCCGGCGCCTCGGCGTCGGCCGGGCCCTCCAGGCTCGACACGGCCCGCTCGGCGGCCCGGATGTGCTGGGCCAGCCCGGCCACCCGGTCGAGCACTGCGTTGACGTACGGCACCGACTTCTCCGCGGACAGGTCCGACACCAACAGGACCGCCTGGTCGATCGCCACGGCCGCGTCCACCTCGTCGGAGCCGAAGAGCAGCTCCCACGCGGCCGAGCGGAGCACCGCGCGATCGACGGCGGGCAGCCGCTCGAGCGTCCACTCCCGCAGGTGCTCGGAGATCGTCGAGTCCAGCCGGTCGAGCCGCTCGGCGACGCCGGTGACGATCTCCATGGTGTACGGCGCGACGTCGTGGAACTCCTGGGACTCCTCGCCCATCCGCCGGCGTTCCTCCGCGAGCTGCACCACGTCGGCGTCCCGCAGTTCGGCCTCGAAGAGCAGAGAGACGGCACGCCTGCGCGCCCGGTACCGAGCTCCTCGGCGCCGGTGGTCGACCTCGTCCGCCATGATCAGTCGTTCACCCGGCTGAGGTAACGGCCGTCGCGGGTGTCGATACGCAGCTTGTCGCCCGTGTTGATGAACAGCGGCACCTGTACCTCGGCGCCGGTCTCGAGCGTCGCCGGCTTGGTGCCGCCGGTCGAACGGTCACCCTGCAGGCCCGGATCGGTGTGCTGGACCAGCAGGTCCACGGCCACCGGCATCTCCGCGAAGAGCGGCACGCCCTCGTGCATGGAGACCTGGACCGAGGTGTTCTCCAGCAAAAAGCGGGCGGCGTCGCCCATCACGGCGGGCGGGACGTTGATCTGCTCGTAGTCCTGCTCGTCCATGAGGACGTAGTCCTCACCGTCGCGGTAGAGGAAGGTCATGTCCCGGCGGTCGACCGTCGCGGTCTCGACCTTCACGCCGGCGCTGAAGGTCTTGTCGATGGTCTTGCCGGACACCACGTTCTTCATCTTGGTCCGCACGAACGCGGGGCCCTTGCCGGGCTTGACGTGCTGGAATTCGGTGATCTGCCAGAGCTGGCCCTCCTCCTTGAGGACGAGGCCGTTCTTGAAGTCGGCAGTGGACGCCATGGTCGGTACTCCTTCGGGAAAGTCGTCGGGCGCGGCGGCCGGTGACGGCACCGCGCGCGTGGTCGTGGGGAGACCACTCGGGGCACCTGATGGTCAGAGCACCCTGAGAGCCTTCGACGTGGTGGTCAGGGACCTCCCGCCACCGCCGGTGACGGCCACGGTGTCCTCGATACGGATCCCGCCGAGGCCGGGGAGGTAGATCCCCGGCTCGATGGTGATCACATCGCCGTCGGACAGTGTACTCGTGGACCTCGTCGACACCGCGGGCGCTTCGTGCACGTCGAGGCCCACCCCGTGACCCAGCGAGTGGCCGAAGTGGTCGCCGAACCCGGCGTCGTCGATGATGCCCCGGCTCACCGCGTCGAGCTCCGCGCATCCCGTCCCCTCTCGCACCGCCTCCACGCCGGCCAGCTGCGCACGCAGGACGACCTCGTAGGCGTCCAGCAGTCGCTCCGGAGCGGTGCCCAGCGCGACCGTGCGGGTGCAGTCCGACGCGTAGCCGGAGACGGTGGCGCCGAAGTCGACCACCACGAGGTCGCCGTCGGCGAGCACCCGGTCGCCCGGCACGTGGTGCGGGTGCGCGCCGTTGGGACCCGAGGCGACGATCGTCTCGAACGCCACACCGTCCGACCCCGCCCGCCGCATCGCGTGTTCGAGGTCGGCCGCGACCTCCCGCTCGGTGCGGCCCGCGGCGATGGCACCGGTGGTCAGCAGGTGTGTCCACGCCTCGTCGACCACGCCGCAGGCGCGCTCGATGAGCGCCAACTCCTCGGGGTCCTTGGTGCGGCGCACCTGCTCCACGAGGCCGCTGGTCTCGACGATGCGGGTGGCCGCTCCCCCGGTGTCCGCGAGCGCGCGGCGGAGGGCGGACGCCGCGGACAGCGTCATGTGCTCCGCCTCCACGGCGAGCGGGGCCTCCGCGGGGCCGCGGCGACGCCCCAGCACGCCGGAAACGTACTCCCGCGAGATCACGTGCCCCACGTCCGGGGCCTGCTCGACCACCTGGAGTTCGTACCGCGAATCCGTGCACAGCACCGCCTCGCCGTCGTCATCCACCAACGCGACACCACCCGACCCGCGGAACCCGGTCAGGTAGGCGATGTTGCGCGGATCGGTGACCAACAGGCCCTGTGCACCGACGTCCGCCAGGGCGGCGGCCAGGGCCTTCCGGCGGGGGGCGAGTCGCTCGATCACAGGAGGATCCCCCCGCCGCTCGGGGCACGGCCCTCGGAGATGGTGGCGTAGGCGGCCGTCATCAGCGACGGGTCCGGGGCCTCCATCCGGGAGGGGCGCGCGAGCCCGTCCAGTACCACCAGGCGCAGGAAGCCGGAGTGGTTCTTCTTGTCCCCGGCCATGAGCTCGAGGAGGCGCGGGAAGGCGTCCGGGTCGTACCCGGTCGGCAGGCCGAGCGAGGCCAGGACCGAGCTGTGCCGTTCAGCCGTCGCGTCGTCGAGGCGACCGGCGAGCCTCGCCAGCTCCGCGACGAAACACATGCCCACGCTGATCGCGGCGCCGTGACGCCAGCGGTACTGCTCGCGACGCTCGACCGCGTGGCCGAGGGTGTGCCCGTAGTTGAGGATCTCCCGCAGTCCCGACTCCTTGAGGTCCTGCCCCACGACGTCGGCCTTGACCTGCACGCTGCGGCGGATCAGCTCGACGATCGTGTCCCCGGACGGGTCAAGGGCCGCCTCCGGGTCCGCCTCGATGAGGTCGAGGATCACGGGGTCGGCGATGAAGCCGCACTTGACCACCTCGGCCATGCCCGAGACCAACTCGTTGCGGGGAACGGTCTCGAGGGTGGCCGTGTCGACGAACACCGCCGCCGGCTCGTGGAAGCTGCCCACCAGGTTCTTGCCCGCGTCCGTGTTGATGCCGGTCTTGCCGCCGACGGCCGCGTCGACCATCGCCAGCAACGTCGTGGGGATGTGCACCACCCGTACGCCACGCATCCACGTGGCGGCGACGAAGCCGGCGAGGTCGGTGGCGGCCCCGCCTCCCAGGCTGACGATGGTGTCCTTGCGGTTGAGGCCGATCTGGCCGAGGACGTCCCAGCAGAACCCGGCGACGGCGAGGTCCTTCCCGGCCTCGGCGTCGGGGATCTCGATGCGGTGGGCGTCCACCCCCACCTCGGCGAGCTTCTCGCGCAGCGTCTCGGCCGTCTGCGCCAGAGGCGGCTGGTAGAAGATCGCGACGGTCCGCGAGGACGAGCACGCCTCGAGGATCTCCGGTAGCAACCCGCGGCCGATCACCACGGAATACGGATCCGCGGCACGCACCTCCACGACGACGGGGTCGCTGGTGTTCGCATCCTGGTTCATCTGTCGCTCCCGCTCATCGATCGTCTGGGCACGCGTGTGCGCGTGCTCACCATCATCTCGTCCGGCCGCCGGCGCCCCGCGGATGCGGGTCGCCGGACCCGAGCCTGTCGACGATGTCCGACACCACCTTGCCCGAACTGCGCCGCTCGGTGCTCACGGTCGTCCAGGCCACCTCCCGGTACAGGGGTGCCCGCTCGGTGAGCAGTGCCTGGTACCGCGCGGTGACGTCGCCCCCGGACAGCAGCGGGCGGCCCGGCCCCTGGGACCGGCGCACGCCCTCGGCCACCCCGATCGTGAGGTGGACGACCCGGTGCCCGCGCAGTCGCTCCCGCGTCACCGGGGACAGCACCGCACCACCGCCGAGGGAGAGCACCCCGTCGAAGGAGGTGAGCGCCTCGCCGATGATCCGCTCCTCGATCTCGCGGAAGGCGTGCTCGCCGTCGGAAGCGAAGATCTCGGGGATACTCCGGCCCTCGGCCTCCTCGATCAGGTGATCGGCGTCCAGGAACGGCAGTTCGAGACGTCGGGCGAGTTTGCGGCCGATGGTGGTCTTCCCGGCGCCGGGCGGGCCCACGAGCACCGCGACCGGACGTGCCGGGCCGCTCATACCTCGTCCGTCGCCCAGTCCAGACGCTCGGCGACCGCGTCGAGGTACCCCTCGGCGTTGCGGTGGGTCTCCGCCAGCGAGTCGCCACCGAACTTCTGCAGGACCGCCCGGGCCAGGACCAGCGCGACCATCGACTCCGCGACGACGCCCGCCGCGGGGACGGCGCACACGTCCGAGCGCTGATGGATCGCCGTGGCCGCCGACCCGTCCTCCATGTCGACCGTCGCGAGGGCGCGCGGAACGGTCGAGATGGGCTTCATCGCCGCCCGCACCCGCAGGGGCTGGCCGTTGGTCATCCCGCCCTCGAGCCCGCCCGCCCGGTTGCTGCGCCGCTCGACGCCGTCGGCACCGCGGACCATCTCGTCGTGGGCGACGCTGCCGCGTCGGCGAGCCGTCTCGAACCCGTCACCGACCTCGACACCCTTGATGGCCTGGATCCCCATGAGGGCGCCGGCGAGCTGGGCGTCGAGACGCTCCTCGCCCGACACGTGCGACCCGAGCCCGATGGGGAGTCCGTGGACGACGACCTCGACGACGCCCCCGAGGGTGTCGCCGGCCTTCTTGGCGGCCTCGATCTCCGCGATCATCGATTCCGCGGCGGCGGCGTCGAACGCGCGCACGGGGCTGGCGTCGATCGCCTCGAGATCGGCGAACGTCGGCTCCGGGCCCACGTAGGGCTCCGAGGCGCCGACGGAGACGACGTGGGACAGTACCTCCACGCCGAGGACGTCGCGGAGCACGCCGCGAGCGACCGTCCCGGCCGCGACCCGGGCGGCGGTCTCCCGCGCGCTGGCCCGCTCGAGGACCATCCGGGCGTCGTCGAAGTCGTACTTGAGCATCCCGGAGAAGTCCGCGTGACCGGGCCGCGGGCGGGTCAGGCGGGCGGCGCGGGCCTTGTCGTCGATCTCCTCGGGGTCCACGGGGTCCGCCGACATGATCTGTTCCCACTTGGGCCACTCGGTGTTCCCGACCTCGATCGCCACCGGCGATCCCATGGTCCGACCGTGCCGGACGCCGCCCAGCACGCGCACGGCGTCGGCCTCGAACTTCATGCGCGCACCGCGGCCGTAGCCGAGGCGTCGGCGGGCGAGTTGCGCGGCGATCTCCTCGCTCGTCACCTCGACGCCCGCGATGACGCCCTCGACGATCGTCACGAGGGCCTGGCCATGCGATTCTCCGGCAGTGGTCCACTTCAGCACGTCGCCGATCATCCCACGACGCCGTGGGCGGGGGCACATCAGGCCCGACGCGGCGCCGCGTCGACGAGGGCCGGTGCGCCCCCGCCCCGGCCCCGGCCCGCGGAGGCTACCGCCCGAGGGCCCGCGCCAGTGCCGCGGCCATCTCGGCCCGCGGCGCGGGCCTGCCCGTGAACAACTCGACCTGACCGAAGGCCTGGTTGAGCAACATGACGTCGCCGCCCACCACGGGCACCCCGGCGGCGGAGGCGGCCGCCCCGGCCACGGTCGGCCAGGGGTCGTAGAGCACGTCGAAGAGCCGGCGGGCGCCGGACACGAGACCGGTGAGCTCCCGGATCCCGGGCTCGGGGACGGTGCTGACCAGCACGTCCGCGGCCTCGATCTCCACGGGTAGCGACGTGTCGGTCAGCAGCACCGTGTTGATGTCCAGGCCGAGGGCGCGCCCGCACTCCGCGGCCGGGCCGGCGTTGTCGCGGCGGGAGGCCAGGACGACGCGGGTCGCGCCGGCCGCGGCCAGGCCCGCCAGGACCGGTCGGGCGGTGCCGCCCACGCCGAGCACGACCGCCGTCGGCGCGGCGGGCAGGTCGCCGAACGTGGCCAGGGCGCCGGTGACCCCGTCGACGTCCGTGCAGTCGGCGAACCAGCCGCCGCCGCGCCGCACGAGGGTGTTGGCGCTGCCGACGATGCGGGCGCGGTCGCTGACCTCGGTGGCGTGCGCGAGCGCGGCGAACTTCCCGGGCATCGTGACCGAGTAGCCGATCCGGTGGGCCGGCGAGGAGTCCACCAGGGACGGCAGGCGCTCGGCGTCGCAGTCGATGCGCTCGTAGGTCCAGTCGTGGAGCCCGAGGGCGCGGTAGGCGGCGCCGTGCAGGACCGGGGAGAGCGAGTGGTCCACCGGATGCCCGAGCACGGCCGCCGACCGCGGCCCGGCGGCGGGCGTCGACGGATCAGCGTCCACTGGCCAGGACCCCGTTGGCGATCGCCTCGCTCTGGTTTCGCTCGTGTTCCGGGTACTCGTCGGCGAAGCGGGTGGTGCCCTGCATGTCCACCGTGACGAAGTACTTCCACTGCCCGTCGGCCGGGTTCTCCATGGCGCGGAGCGCCTCGAGTCCGGGTGAGCCGATGGGCCCGTACGGGAGACCGTCCATGGCGTAGGTGTTCCACGGGGTCCGGGCGGCCCGGTCGGCGTCGGTGGTGGCGATCTCCTGATCGGCGAGGGCGTAGTTCACGGTGGAGTCGAACTGTAGCCGCATGGGTTCGGCGAGGCGGTTGAGGATGACCCGGGCGACCTTGTCGAAGTCCTGCGGCAGACCTTCCTTCTCCACCAGTGAGGCCGCGGTGACCACCTGGTAGGGGGTCAGGCCGATCCGCTCGGCCGCGGGGACCAGACCGGTCTCGTAGTAGGCGGCGGTGGAGGTCTCGATGAGGTGCCGCAGGATGTCGACGGGCTCGGAGCGGGGGTCGATGGTGTGGACGCCCGGCCGGACGAGGCCCTCGAGCCGGCGCACCGGGTCCGGGGCGGCCCGGACCTCGTTGATCGCCCAGTCGGGGACGCCGAGCACCGCGGGGTCGGCCCGGACGGCGGCGTCCACGATCTCCTGGGGCTGTCGACACGCCGGGGCCTCGTCCGGCGAGTCGAGGTCGCGCAGGCAGGTGGCGTCGGCGATCAGGGTGAAGATGCCCTTCTCGGTGCCCCCGCCCACGACGACCGTGTCCAGGAGCCGACCGCCGGGCTTGACGTCGACCATCCCGACGCGGTTCCGCGGGTCCGACAACGCCTCGACGGCGGCGTCCGCACTCATCTCCTGACGCACCTGGTAGTAACCGGGTTGGATGCCCTCGACGGGTGTACCGGTCGCGGCGCCGGTGAAGGCGCGGGTACTGGCGATGGTGCCGATCTCGTAGAGGCGGTCCCCCACGACGCCCAGGGTGTCGCCGGGCTCGACGTGTAGGAGCGCGTTCCCGCTCCCCGGGCCCTCGAAGTCGGGCGCGGCGGCGACCTCGGTGTTGAGATTGCGGTAGACCATGACGCCGAACGCGAGGACCACCCCGATCACGGCCGCCAGGAGAACGAACCTGGTGGTGGCGCTCGTGCGTGAGCGTCCTCGTGCCGCAGACATGGTGCTCCTCGGTCAGGGTTGAAGGGGAGCTGCCCGACGGACAGCATCGTGCTCGGCCGCGAGTTTATCCATCTCCGCCGGTCGGCGCGCCGCTCATCGGCGGGCGTGCCGCGAGTCGATCCAGGCCTGCAGGAGGACGACGGCGGCGGCCTGGTCGATCACGTCGCGCTGCTTGCGCGTGTTGCGACCGGCCCCGTGGAGGGCCGCGCCGGCGGTGACGGTGGTCAGTCTCTCGTCGACGAGTTCCACCGGTAGTTCCGGAGAACCGGTGGTCAGAGCCTCGGCGAACGATCGGGCCATGGCGGTGGAGGCGGTCTCGCGCGCCTTGAGCGAGGTGGGCAGACCCACGACCACGCCGACGGCGTCGTACTCGGAGACCAGCTCGCCGAGCCGCCGGAGTTCGGCGGCCCACCCGGGGTCGCCGTCGACCACGCGGATGGTCTCGACCGGGGTGGCCAGGATCCCGTCGGGGTCACAGGAGGCCACGCCGATGCGCGCGGTGCCCACGTCCAGGCCGAGCCGGCGCCCGCGGGTCCAGGCCGGTCCGGTTCCCGCGGTCGCGCCGGGGTCGGTCATCCGGCGTCCCGGACGGCGTCGCGCAGGGCAGAGACCGCGGCGTCGATGCCGCCGGGCTCGGTGCCCGCGCCCTGGGCCATGTCGGCCTTGCCGCCGCCGCGGGCGCCGAGCGCCGGAGAGATCGCCTTGACGAGGTCGCCGGCCCGGAGGCCGCGTTCCTGGGCGGCCGGGGTGACGGCGATGACGAACGGCACCTTGCCCTGGCCGGGCGCGGTGAGGAGGACGACGCCGGCGTCGGAGCCGAGGCGGCCCCTGAGGTCGGACGCGAGGGTGCGCAGGTCTCCGGCGGCACCGCCGGGGGCGCTGTGGGCGAGGAACCGGATGCCGCCGAGGTCCTCGGCCGAGCCGAGCAGGTCGCCGGCCTGGGAGGCCAGCTGGGCCGCGCGCAGCGAATCGAGGGCCTTCTCGGCCTCGCGCAGCTTGGCGGTCAGCGCGGCGATGCGGTCGGGCAGCTCGTCGGCGGGCGCCTTGAGCGAGGTCGCGAGGCCGGACACGAGCGCGCGTTCGCGGGCCTGGTGGCGGTAGGCGTCCATGCCGACGTAGGCCTCGACACGCCGGATGCCGGACCCGACGGACGCCTCGCCGAGCAGGCTGACGGGGCCGATCTGCGCGGAGCTGGAGACGTGGGTGCCGCCGCACAGTTCCATGGAGAACGGGCCGCCGATCTCCACCACGCGGACCGTGGATCCGTAGTTCTCGCCGAACAGGGCCATGGCGCCCATGCGCTTGGCCTCGTCGAGGGTGGTCTCGATGGTGTTGACGCCGTAGTCGGCGTCGACCGCGTAGTTGGTGACCTCCTCGATCTGGGCGAGGACGTCGGCGGGGATCGAGCCGGACCAGTTGAAGTCGAACCGCATGTACCCGGGCTTGTTGAGCGAACCAGCCTGGACGGCCTCGGGCCCGAGGATCTGGCGCAGCGCCGCGTGGACGAGGTGGGTGGCCGAGTGGCCCTGGGTGGCGCCCTTGCGCCATTCGGGGTCGACGGCGGCGGTGACGAGCTGCCCGACCTCGACCTCGCCTGCGGTGAGGACGCCCTTGTGGATCCAGAGCTTCTTGCCGATCTTCTGGACGTCGTCGACGCGCATCTGGAAGCCGGCGGTGGAGATCATGCCGCGGTCGCCCAGCTGGCCGCCGGACTCGGCGTAGAAGGGCGTGCGGTCGAGCACGAACTCCACCTCGTCGCCTTCGCGGGCCACGGCGACGGCCTCGCCGCCGGAGACGATGCCCAGCAGGCGCGACTCGTCGGTGAGGTCGGTGAAGCCCGTGAAGACGGTCTCGCCGGCGTCGAGGAAGTCGCGGTAGACGGACAGGTCGGCGTGGGCGTGCTTCTTCGCCTGCGAGTCGGCCTTGGCGCGGGCGCGCTGCTCGGACATGAGGGAGCGGAAGCCCTCCTCGTCGACCTGCAGCCCGGCCTCGGAGGCCATCTCGAGGGTGAGATCGATCGGGAACCCGTGGGTGTCGTGGAGGGCGAACGCCTGCTGTCCGGAGAGCACCGCGGCGCCGGACCGGCGGGCGGACTCGGCCGCGCGCTCGAAGAGCTGGGTGCCGGACTCGAGGGTCTTGAGGAAGGCGGCCTCCTCGGCCACGGCGATCCGCTCGATCCGCTCGTAGCCGGAGACGGTCTCGGGGAACGAGGGACCGATCGCGTCGCGGACGGTGGCCATGAACTCGGCCATGGTCTCCCCGGCCGCGCCGAGGAGTCGGACGGAGCGGACGATGCGTCGCAGGAGGCGACGGAGGATGTAGCCGCGGCCCTCGTTGCCGGGGGACACGCCGTCGGAGATGAGCATGTAGGCGGTGCGGGCGTGGTCGGCGATCACGCGGAACCGCACGTCCGAGGCGCTGTCGGGGCCGTACTCCGCGCCGGACAGGCGCTCGGCGGTGTCGATGACCGGGCGCAGCAGGTCGGTCTCGTAGACGTTCTCGACGCCCTGGAGGAGGAAGGCGACGCGCTCGACACCCATGCCGGTGTCGATGTTCTGCTTGGGCAGCGGGCCGAGGATCTCGAAGGCGTCCTTGCCGGTGCCCTCGCCGCGCTCGTTCTGCATGAACACGAGGTTCCAGATCTCGATGTAGCGGTCCTCGTCGGCCTCCGGCCCGCCGTCGACGCCGTAGGCGGGTCCGCGGTCGTAGAAGATCTCCGAGCACGGCCCGCACGGCCCCGGTACGCCCATGGACCAGTAGTTGTCGGCCATGCCACGCCGCTGGATGCGCTCCTCGGGGACGCCGACCACGTCGCGCCAGATGCCGTACGCCTCGTCGTCGTCGAGGTAGACGGTCACCCACAGCAGCGCGGGGTCGATGCCGAAGCCCCCGTCGTCGAGCGAGGACGTCAGCAGCGACCACGCGTGGCGGATGGCCCCTTCCTTGAAGTAGTCGCCGAACGAGAAGTTGCCGGCCATCTGGAAGAAGGTGTTGTGGCGGGTGGTGATGCCCACCTCCTCGATGTCGAGGGTGCGCACACACTTCTGGATGGAGGTCGCGGTGGCGTACGGCGGTGTCTCCTGGCCGAGGAAGTAGGGCTTGAACGGGACCATGCCGGCGTTGACGAACAGCAGGTTGGGATCGTCCAACACCAGTGACGCACTGGGGACCTCGGTGTGTCCGGCGCGGACGAAGTGGTCGAGGAAGCGGCGCCGGATCTCATGGGTCTTCACAGGGGGCCTCACTGGTCGTCTACGGGTGGTGTCGGGCGAGAGTCAAGACTACCGCCGCGCGGGTCGGCGCCCGGGAACGAGGTGGGCGGGCGGGGAGGCGCCGCGGGCGGGGGCGAGGAGCCGTCGCGCGGGGGACGTGGCGTTCGGGGCCGCCGCCCGGGGGGGGGCGTGGCATTCCGACGACGACGACGAGGGTCCGCTACCCGGAAGGGACGCGGACGCCCGCTCCACCGGTCCGGCGGAGGGGCGCCCGGGCTGGCCGTGTGCGGCGAGAGGGTCGGTCAGCTCGGCATCGGGGGCAGGATGATGCCGAAGTCGGCGGCGGTGATGAAGGCCTCCTGCGGCAGCAGGTCGAGGCTGTGTGCTCCGGTGCCCCAGACGCCGAAGCTCGTCACAAGGAAATGCTCATGTATGTCGGGCGAACGTACGGTGCCCGGTCGTCAGTCGCGGATGATCCGGCGGAGCTTGTCGACCCGGGCGGACAGTTCGCGTTCGTGCCCGTGCGGCCCGGGCTCGTAGTAATCCCGCCCCACCAGCTCGTCGGGCGGGTACTGCTGCGCCACGACCCCCGGCGCCGCGTTGTGCGGGTACCGGTAGCCCACCCCGTTGCCGAGCCCCTTGGCCCCGGCGTAGTGGCCGTCCCGCAGGTGCTTGGGCACCTCCCCGACGCCGCCAGCGCGGACGTCGGACATGGCGGCGTCGATGGCCGCGATCACGGCCTTGGACTTGGGGGCGGTCGCGAGGTGGATGGTGGCCTGGGCCAGCGCGAGCCGGCACTCCGGCATGCCGACCTTCTGGACGATCTCCGCCGCCGCGCTCGCGGACAGCAGCGCGGTCGGGTCGGCCATGCCGATGTCCTCGCTCGCGTGCACCATGAGCCGCCGGGCGATGAAGCGCGGGTCCTCCCCCGCGACCAGCATGCGCGCCAGGTAGTGCAGCGCCGCGTCTACGTCGGACCCCCGGATGGACTTGATGAACGCGCTCGTGACGTCGTAGTGCTGATCGCCGTCACGGTCGTAGCGCACGGGCGCCGCGTCCAGGCTGAGCTCGACGATCTCCGGCGTCACGACGCCGTCTTCGGCGGCCCCGGCCGCGGCCTCCAGGATTGTCAGACTGCGCCGTGCGTCCCCGCCCGAGAGCCGGACGATGTCCTCCGCCGCGGCGTCGGTGAGCTCGACCCGGCCCGCCAGCCCCCGCTCGTCGGAGACCGCGCGGCGCAGCACGGCGGCCACCCCGGCGTCGTCGAGACCCTGCAGTTCGGCGATGAGCGACCGGCTCAGCAGCGGGGCGATCACCGAGAAATGCGGGTTCTCCGTGGTCGCGGCCACCAGCAGGACGATGCCGTTCTCCACCGCCGCCAGCAGGGCGTCCTGCTGGCTCTTGGAGAACCGGTGCACCTCGTCGATGAACAGGACCGTGCGCTGACCGTGGACCTGCCGGGTGCGGGCGTCGTCGATCACCGCGCGGACGTCCTTGACCCCGGCGCTGAGCGCCGACAGGGCGACGAAATGCCGACCCGACGTGCTGGCCACCAGATTGGCCAGCGTCGTCTTGCCGGTCCCCGGAGGGCCGTAGAGGATCACCGACGAGCCCCCGCGCCCCTCCACCAGCCGCCGCAGCGGCGAGTTGGGGCGCAGCAGGTGCTCCTGGCCGATCACCTCGTCCAGCGTCCGCGGTCGCATCCGGACCGCCAACGGGGCGCCCGGGTCCACGGACGACGACGCCGGAGGAACGGGCCCGGCGCCGCCCGCGTCCCCGGCGGCGAACAGCCCAGCGTCTTCTGTCACGCCCCCCAGGCTACCGGCGGGCCCCGACAGCGAACCCCCAGGTGAACATCCGGCGACGGATCCGCGGAAGTGACCGCGGCCCTCGTCGTCGTCGGGTTGTCTGGAGGCCAGGTGCGCCACCTCCCCGGCGGGGGCGCGCCGCCGCCACACCACGCCACCACCCCACGCCACGACCCCCGGAGGGCCCACCCGATGTGCCGCGACGACCACCCCACCCACGGCCCCACGCTCACCCGCCGCGAGGCGCTCGCCGGCGCTGGGAGGGTCGCCGCCGCCGGCGCGGTCGGGGTGACCCTCCTCGCCGAACCGGCGCGCGTGTGGGCTGACCCGGTGCGCCCGGTGGCCGACGACCTCGACGTCTACGTGATCGTCACCGACGGCATGCGACCGGACGAACTGGGCGCCGCGCAGGCGCCGACACTGCACCGCTGGGCCGCCGAGGGGACGCGGTTCACCGACGCCTCGTCGATCATGATCGCCGAGACCCTGCCCAACCACGCCGCGATGGTCACCGGCGTCCTCCCCCACCGCAACGGGGTGCCCGCCAACGCGATCTGGGACCGGGCCGCGGGCACGGACCGCACGCTCGACCGGCCCGACGACCTGCGCGCACCGACGGTCCTCGACCGGATCCGCACCGAGGCCGGCCTCACCACCGCGAGCGTGCTGAGCAAGGACTACCTGCACGGGCTGTTCAGCGGGCGCGCCAGCGTGCAGTGGGCGCCGTTCCCGCTCGTGCCGATCACCGACCACTCGCTGGACTGGTTCACCGTCGAGGCGCTCAAGCGGACCATCACCGACCACGCGCCGCGGATGACTTTCGTCAACCTCGGGGACATGGACCGCTTCGGCCACATGGACCTGTCGGGCACCTCGCTGCGACTCGCCCGCAACCAGGCGGTCTTCAACTCCGACCACAAGCTCTGGGACCTCGAGCAGTTCCTGCGCGCCACCGGGCGCTGGGAACGCTCGGTGCTCATCGTCCTGGCCGACCACGGGATGGACTGGTCCGAGCCCCTGCGACTCATCAGTGCGGCCGGCGCGATCGACGCCGACCCGGTGCTGCGCGGGCGGTTCGGGATCGCCCAGAACGGAGGCGCCGACACGTTCACCCACCTCGGCCCCGCGGCGGAGCGCGACGCCTCGCTCGCGCGACTGCGCGAGGTGATCGGCGGGCTGCCCGGCGTCCACCGCCTCTACGATCCGGCCGAGCTGTCACTGGGCGAGCGCGGCGGAGACCTCGTGGCGACGTGTCACCCCGGGTGGAGGTTCTCCGACCCCACCCCGTTCTCCAACCCGATCCCCGGGAACCACGGCCACGAGGTCACGCTGGGCATCCCGTTCTTCATCGGCGGCGGCCACCGGATCGTGCGGCGCGGCGCCGTGGTCGACCGGCCCGTGCGCACGCTCGACGTGGCACCGACCGTGGCGAGGCTGTTCGGCCTCGACCACGGCGGGATGGACGGGCGGCCCGCGCTCGAGGCGTTCCACCTCTGACGCGGGCCGCGGACGGCCGCGGTACGGGACCGCGTACGGGTCGGGCCCGCGGCACGGCCGGAGGCGACCACGCCGCGGGCCCGATCCCGCGCTCGACGACTACTGCGCCGGGGCCTCCGCGGACGGGGCGGACTGGCCGCGCTGCACGGGCTTGGCGTCGATGCCGGACTCCTTGCGCTGCTGCGCGGTGATCGGCGCCGGCGCATCGGTCAGCGGGTCGACGCCGCCGCCGGACTTGGGGAACGCGATGACGTCGCGGATCGACTCGGTCCCGGCCAGCAGAGCGCAGATGCGGTCCCAGCCGAACGCGATGCCGCCGTGCGGCGGGGCGCCGTAGGAGAAGGCGTCGAGCAGGAAGCCGAACTTCTCCTGCGCCTCCTCGGCCGAGATGCCCATGACGCCGAACACCCGCTCCTGGACGTCCTTGCGGTGGATACGGATCGACCCGCCGCCGATCTCGTTGCCGTTGCAGACGATGTCGTAGGCGTACGCCAGCGCCGAGCCGGGATCGGTGTCGAAGGTGTCCAGGTGCTCGGGCTTGGGCGAGGTGAACGCGTGGTGTACGGCGGTCCACGCGCCCGAGCCCACGGCCACGTCGCCGGCGGCCGTGGCGTCGTCGGCCGGCTCGAACATCGGGGCGTCGACGACCCAGGTGAACGCCCACTTGGTGGGGTCGATCAGGCCGAGCTTGGCCGCGATCTCGCCGCGGGCGGCACCGAGCAGCGCGCGGGTGGACTTGACGCCACCGGCGCCGAAGAAGATGCAGTCACCCGGCTCCGCGCCCACGTGGGCGGCGATGCCTTCGCGCTCGGCGTCCGAGAGGTTCTTGGCGACGGGACCGCCGAGCTGGCCGTCCTCGCCCACGAGGATGTACGCCAGTCCCTTGGCGCCGCGCTGCTTGGCCCACTCCTGCCAGGCGTCGAGCTGGCGACGGGGCTGCGACGCGCCGCCCTTCATGACGACCGCGCCGACGTAGGGCGCCTTGAACACCCGAAACGGGGTGTCGGCGAAGAACTCCGTGCACTCGACGAGCTCGATGTCGAAGCGCAGGTCCGGCTTGTCGGAGCCGTAGCGGCGCATCGCCTCCTCGTACGTCATCCGCGGGATCGGGGTGGAGATCTCGTACCCGGCGGTGGCCCACACGTCGGTGAGGATCTCCTCGGCCAGCGCGATCACGTCGTCCTGGTCGACGAAGCTCATCTCCACGTCGAGCTGCGTGAACTCCGGCTGCCGGTCGGCACGGAAGTCCTCGTCGCGGTAGCAGCGGGCCAGCTGGTAGTACTTCTCCATCCCGGCCACCATGAGCAGCTGCTTGAACAGCTGCGGAGACTGCGGGAGGGCGTAGAACGTGCCCGGCTGCAGGCGGGCCGGCACGAGGAAGTCGCGCGCGCCCTCCGGGGTCGAGCGGGTCAGGGTGGGGGTCTCGATCTCCACGAAGTCGTGACGCGTCAGCACGCCACGGGCCGCGGCGTTGACCTTCGACCGCAGCCGCAGCGCCGCACCCGGGCCCTCGCGGCGCAGGTCTAGGTAGCGGTGACGCAGGCGCGCTTCCTCCCCCACCTCGTCGTCGAGCTGGAACGGCAGCGCCGCCGCCTCCCCCAGGACCTCGAACGACGTGACGTCGATCTCGATCTCGCCCGAGGCGAGGTTCGGGTTCTCCGAACCCTCCGGACGACGGTCGACGACGCCGGTGACCGCCACGCAGTACTCGTTGCGCAGGCGGTGGGCGCGCTCGGCCACGTCCTCGGAACGGAAGACCACCTGGCACACGCCCGAGGCGTCGCGCAGGTCGACGAAGATGACACCGCCGTGATCCCGGCGGCGTGCCACCCAGCCGGCCAGGGTGACGGTGTCACCGGCGTCGGCGGCTCGGAGCTGGCCGGCGGAATGGGTGCGCAGCACTACGGTGGTCCTCTCGTCGGGGAAAGTGTGGTGTGATCGCCTGAGCGTGAGCACCGACGGGACGACCCCACGGCCGGCCACGGGCTCGGACGGGGAACAGTCTACGTCCACGACAGACCGGGCGACGCACCACCCGGAAGGCGGAGAGCATGACGTTTCGACAGGGTGGGAGGCTCGACACCAGCGGAGTCTCCGGCGGGGGCCGGGGAGGTCGCCGGGGGATCGCGGTCGGCGGAGGGATCGGCGGCCTCGCCGTCATCCTCATCGCGCTGGTCCTCGGTGTCGACCCGGGCCAGCTCGGCCTGGACACCGGTCCCACCGGTGCCCAGGGACAGGGTTCCGACTCCGCGCAGCAGTTCCAGTCCCACATCAACCAGTGCGACCTGCCGCAGGCCAACACCGACACGATCTGCCGCATCGTCGCCACCACGGAGAGCCTGGAGGACGTCTGGACCACCCAGCTGCCCGACCAGGTGGGGATGCGCTGGGTCCAGCCCCGGACCACCGTCTTCAGCGGCGCCGTCGACACCGGCTGCGGTGCCGCCTCCTCCGACATCGGCCCCTTCTACTGCCCCGCCGGACAGACCGTCTACATCGACCCCTCGTTCTTCGACAGCGTCCTCGTGGGACAACTCGGCGGGCCGCCCTCCGGCGCGGCCCAGATGTACGTCGTCGCGCACGAGTTCGGCCATCACCTGCAGACCGTGCTCGGCGACATCCGACGCTCGCAGCAGGACCCGCAGGGCCCGTCCTCCGGGGCGGTACGCGTCGAGCTACAAGCCGACTGCTACGCGGGGCTCTGGGCCCACTACGCGACCTCCACACCGGCGCCCGACGGCGGCCCGCCGCTACTGGAGAGTCTGACCCCGCAGGACGTGGACGCGATCGTCCGGACCGCGGAGGCCATCGGCGACGACCACATCCAGCGCACCGGAGGCGGGCGCGTCGACCCCCGCTCGTGGACCCACGGCTCATCCGAGATGCGCAGGCAGTGGTTCCTCACCGGCTACGAGCAGGGCTCCGTGCAGGCCTGCGACACCTTCCGCACACAGCTCTGACGCGCGGGAGGAGTCAGCGCTCGACGGCCCGGGTGACGTGCCCCAGGATCGCCTCGAGCGGAACCGGCTCCTGCTCGCCGGTGGACATCGTCTTGACCACCGCGGTGCCGGTCTCGAGCTCGTTCTCGCCGATGACGACCGTGACCGCCGCGCCCGAACGGTCCGCCGCCTTGAACGCGCCCTTCATACCCCGGTCGCCGTACGCCATGTCCGCCCGCAACCCGTTTCGGCGGAACTCCGCCAGGACCGGCACCATCGCCGCCTTGGCCGCCGCCCCCAGCGCGACGCCGTACACGTCGACCCGCCCCTGCGCCGCCGGATCGAACCCCTCGGCCTGCAGCGCCAGCACCGTGCGGTCGATCCCGATCCCGAAGCCGATGCCCGACAGGGCCTGGCCGCCGAGCTGCTCCATCAGCCCGTCGTAGCGGCCGCCGCCGCCGATCCCGGACTGCGCGCCGAGGCCGTCGTGCACGAACTCGAACGTCGTCTTGGTGTAGTAGTCCAGGCCGCGGACCATGCGGGGATTGACCGTGTACGCCACGCCCAGCGCGTCCAGGTGCGCCCGCACGGTCGCGAAGTGCTCGGCGCTGGCGTCCGAGAGGTGGTCGATCATCAGCGGCGCGTCCTCGAGCTGCGCACGCACCTCGGGGCGCTTGTCGTCGAGCACGCGCAGCGGGTTGATCCGCGCGCGCTCCCGCGTCGCCTCGTCGAGGTCCAGCCCGGCGAGGAACGCCTGGAGCCGCTCGCGGTACTGCGGCCGGCACGTCTCGTCGCCGAGCGAGGTGAGCTCGAGGCGGAAACCGGTCAGTCCGAGCGACCGGAACGCCTCGTCGGCCACGGCGATCACCTCGGCATCGAGGGCGGGGTCGTCGACCCCGATGGCCTCGATCCCGACCTGCTGGAGCTGCCGGTAGCGACCGGCCTGCGGCCGCTCGTACCGGAAGAACGGCCCGGCATAGCAGAGCTTGACCGGCAGCTGTCCGCGGTCCAGCCCGTGCTCGATCACCGCCCGCATCACCCCGGCCGTGCCCTCGGGGCGCAGCGTGACGCTGCGGCCACCCCGGTCCTCGAACGAGTACATCTCCTTGGAGACCACGTCCGTGGACTCGCCCACACCACGGGCGAACAGCGCCGTGTCCTCGAAGATGGGCAGCTCGATGTGGCCGTAGCCGGCGCGCCGGGCGGCGGTGGTGATCGCGTCGCGGACGGCGACGAACCCGGCGGACGCCGGGGGGACGTAGTCGGGCACGCCCTTGGGGGCCTTGAGGGCGGTCTTCTTCTCGGTGCCGGTCACAGGGAAAGTCCTCGGGTCAGATAGGGGCGGGGGCGCTGGTCGGTCTAGAGGTCGCGCAGGAACGGGTTGGACCGGCGCTCGCGACCGATCGTGGTGGACGGGCCGTGGCCGGGCAGGACCACCGCGTCGTCGTCCAGGACGAGGAACTTCTTGGCGATCGACTGCATGAGCACCTCGGTGTCCCCCGCCGGCAGGTCGGTGCGACCGACCCCGTCCTGGAACAGTACGTCGCCACCGAGAACCACCATCCGCGGTCCCTCCTCGGTCTGCACGGTGATCCGGAAGGACACCGAACCGGGGCTGTGCCCGGGGGCGTGATCCACGTCGAAGGTCATCGACCCGAACCGCAGGGTGTCGCCGTCGAAGACCTCGACGACCTCGGCGGGCTCGGTGAACGTCATGTCCTTGAGCATGGCCGACAGGTCGAGCGACAGACCCTTGCCCGGATCCGACAGCATCGGGCGGTCATCCGGGTGGATGTAGGCGGGGATGCGGTAGTGGTCCGCGACCTGCCGGGCGTTCCAGATGTGGTCGAGGTGCCCGTGCGTGAGCAGCACCGCACGGGGGCGCAGGCCCGCCTCCGAGATCTGGCGCCGCACCTGCTCCTCGGCGTCCTGGCCCGGGTCCACGATCACGCAGTCCCCCGCGTCGTCGGACACGATGTAGCAGTTGGTCTGGAACATCCCGGCGGGGAAACCGACGATCTGCACGTCCTGTACTCCCTTTCTTCGACAATCCACGGCGCCTGGCGCGCGGCGTCGGGTCAACGCGGTCCGACACCGGAGTGGTGTGCGGTCGACGCTGCCCGACCTGGTAGACAAGGACCCTGGACCGGACCGTCCCCGAGGCCTCCCGTAAGGAGACCCGGCGTATCGTCCGGCCGACCGTTCCAGCCTAGTCCAGGTCCCCAGGAGGGTCAGTGTCCACCAACCAGGAACGCCGAGCCGAGGCGCGCCAGCGCCTGCGCGAGCAGATGGAGGCCCAGGCTCGCCGCGAGAAGCAGCTCAAGATCGCCGGCGCCGCCGTCGTCGTGGTGGTCCTGCTGGGGATCGTCGGTGTCGTGGTCTGGAACAAGGCTGAACAGGCGCGCGCCGAGGAGTACGCGGCCAACTGGGTCACCTGCGAGTACCCGGCGGAGACGCCCATGGAGAAGGTCGATCCCGCGCAGTTCGAGGACCAGGGCCCCGAGGTGGTCGCGGAGGCCGAGCGCTTCAACGAGCAGATCGACGAGATCGAGGAGACCAAGCGCGAGGTGGAGCCGCCGAGCGGCGACCAGCCCCGCCGGGGTACCGCCGAGATCAGCATCGCGACCAACGCCGGTGACATCCCGCTCGAGTTGGACCGGGCCGAGGCCCCCTGCAACGTCGAGAGCTTCGTGCATCTGGCCGAGCAGGCCTACTTCGACGACACCGAGTGCCACCGCCTGACCATCGGTGAGGAGGGCGCCGAACTCTCCGTGCTGCAGTGCGGCGATCCGACCGGTACCGGCCTCTCGGGCCCCGGCTACTCCATCGTCGACGAGCCGCCCACCGATCTCCCCGTGGCCGAGGACGGTTCCGGGATGTCGGTCTACCCGCGCGGCACGGTCGCCATGGCCAAGTCCCAGGCGCCGAACAGTGCGGGCAGCCAGTTCTTCCTCGTCTACGAGGACTCCATGCTCCCGCCCGAGTACTCGGTCATGGGCACCATCGGTGAGTCGGGGCTGGAGGTCCTGGACGAGATCGCCGAGGGCGGCATCAAGAGCGACGACCCGATGAGCGAGGACTACCAGGCGCCCAGGCGCGCGGTCCAGATCGAGAAGGTCACGGTCGGCGCCCAGGAGGGTCTGCCCGAGGAGTGAACCGGCCCGGGCCCGCCCGGATCGCCTGCTGTACAGAACCACCCCGGCCGCCCGGCCGGGGTGGTTCTGGTTCGTGCGGCTCCGGCGCTCGCCGGGCCTAGGAGTTGGACGTCATCCGGTAGGCGTCGAAGACGCCCTCGACCCGACGAACCGCGTTGAGGACATGGCCTAGATGCTTGGGGTCGGCCATCTCGAACGTGAACCTGGAGATGGCGACCCGGTCGTCACCTGCGGTCTGCACCGACGCGGAGAGGATGTTGACCTTCTCGTCGGCCAGCACCTTGGTGACGTCGGACAGGAGCCGGTGCCGGTCCAGTGCCTCGACCTGGATGGCCACGAGGAACAGGGCGCCCGGCTGTGGCGTCCACTCGACCTTGACCAACCGCTCGGGCTCTCGGTGGAGGTCGGAGGCGTTGGTGCAGTCCGTCCGGTGGACGCTCACCGTGCCACCGCGGGTGATGAAGCCCAGGACCTCGTCGCCGGGCACCGGGGTGCAGCAGCGGGCGAGCTTGGCGTGGACGTCCTCCACACCGCCGACGAGGACGCCGGCACCCGCGGGCGTGGGTCGGTGCGGGGTGATGGTCTTGTCCCGCGAGCGATCCGCGAGCTCCTCGGTGACCTCGTCGACGCCGCCGTGGGCCGCGACGAGACGCCCGACCACCGTCTTGGCGGAGACGTGGTTCTCGCCGATCGCCGTGTACAGGGCGGTGACGTCGGTGAAGCCGAGTTCGCGGGCGACGCCGGCGATCGACTCGTTGGAGAAGACCCGGTGGACGGGGACGCCACCGCGACGGACCTCGCGGGTGATGAGGTCCTTCCCGCGCTCGAGAGCCTCCTCGCGGCGCTCCTTGGCGAACCACTGCCGGATCGAGCTCTTGGCGCGGCCGGAGACCACGAACTTCTGCCAGTCCAGGCTCGGTCCCGCGTTGGGGTCCTTGGAGGTGAAGACCTCCACCACCTCGCCGTTCTCGAGCGGGCGCTCGAGCGCGACGAGCTTGCCGTTGACCCGTGCGCCGATGCAGCGGTGGCCGACCTCGGTGTGGACGGCGTAGGCGAAGTCCACGGGGGTCGCGCCGACCGGCAGGTTGATCACGTCGCCCTTGGGGGTGAAGACGAAGATCTCCTTACTGGTCATCTCGAACCGGAGGGAGTCGAGGAACTCCCCCGGGTCGGCGGCCTCGCGCTGCCAGCTCAGGAGCTGGCGCATCCACGCCATCTCGTCGACCTCGGCGGGGTCGCCGTTGTGCTTGCCGCGGGTCTCCTTGTAGCGCCAGTGCGCTGCGATGCCGTACTCGGCGTTGCGGTGCATCTCATGCGTGCGGATCTGGATCTCCAGCGGTTTCCCGTCGGGCCCGATCACGGTCGTGTGCAGGGAGCGGTAGACGCCGAAGCGGGGCTGGGCGATGTAGTCCTTGAACCGGCCCGGCATGGGTTTCCAGGTCGAGTGGACCACGCCGATCGCCGCGTAGCAGTCACGCACGTCATCGCACAGGACGCGGATGCCCACGAGGTCATGGATCTCGTCGAACTCGCGACCTCGGACGATCATCTTCTGGTAGATCGACCAGTAGTGCTTGGGCCGGCCCTCGACGCGGGCCTGGATGTTGGCCTTCTCGAGGTCGGCCTTGACCCGGTTGATGACGGTGCCCAGGTAGACGTCGCGGCTGGGTGCGCGGTCGGCCACCAGCCGGACGATCTCCTGGTACTTCTTGGGCTCGAGGATCGCGAACGCGAGGTCCTCGAGTTCCCACTTCACGGTGGCCATGCCGAGCCGGTGCGCGAGGGGGGCGATCACCTCGAGCGTCTCACGGGCCTTCTTGACCTGCTTCTCCGGCGGGAGGAAGCGCATGGTCCGCATGTTGTGCAGGCGGTCGGCCACCTTGATGACCAGGACGCGGGGATCGTGCGCCATGGCGATGATCATCTTGCGGATGGTCTCCGCCTCGGCGGCCTCGCCGAAGTCGACCTTGTCCAGCTTGGTGACGCCGTCCACCAGGTGGGCGACCTCTCCCCCGTAGTCGGCCTCGAGCTGTTCGAGCGAGTAGTCGGTGTCCTCGACCGTGTCGTGCAGGAGGGCGGCGACGAGCGTCGTGGTGTCCATGCCCATCTCCGCGCAGATGGTGGCCACTGCCAGCGGGTGGGTGATGTAGGGATCGCCGGACTTTCGGTACACGCCTTCGTGCTGGCGCTCTGCGAGGGTGTAGGCGCGCGCAAGGAGCCCCACGTCCGCCTTGGCGTGGTGGATGCGGTGGACACGCACCAGCGGTTCGAGGACCGCTGGGGTGGAGGTGACGGTGAGACCGGAGGTGAGCCGACGCGCCCATCGCGCCCGGACCCGGCGTCCGGCGGACGGCCGGGAGCCGGGGATCACCGGCAGCGGCTGGGTGGTGGGCTGCGGCGTGGCCTTCTTACCCGTGTGGCCGCCCCCGTCGGGGTTGCCGGTGGGGTTCTGGCGCTGCGTCATCTCCGGCTCCTCCTGCAGTGTCGGGCCGTCAGGAGCGGCCGGGGGTCACGCGACCGTGAGGCAGGTCAGCGGTGTGCCGGCCAGTCTATCCCGGCCCCCGAGGCCGGGGATCTCGAGGACGACGGACAGCCCGGCGACGACGGCGCCGCAGTCCTCCAGCAGGCCGACGGCCGCGGTGAGGGTGCCACCGGTGGCGAGGACGTCGTCGACGACGAGGACCCGCTTACCGCGCAGGTCGAGCCCGTCGGCGGGCAGTTCCAGCGTGGCGGCGCCGTACTCGAGCTCGTAGGAGCGCGAGTGCACGGGCGGTGGGAGCTTGCCCGCCTTCCGGACGGCCAGGATGCCGGTGTGGAGGCGTACGGCGACGGCTCCGGCGAGCAGGAAGCCACGCGCGTCGAGACCGGCGACGTAGTCGACGGTGCCGATCTCGTGACCGGCGATGAGCCCGCGGACGACGGCGTCGAAGCCGTCGGGGTCGGCGAGCACGGGCGTCAGGTCGCAGAACTGGACGCCCGCGGACGGGAAGTCCTCGACCCGGCGCATCAGGCGTTCGACGGCGGAGCTGATGGTCGGTGAGACGTGGGTGACGGATGAGTCGGTCATGCGATGGCCTCGGCCTTCTCGCGTCGGGCCAGGACCTTGGCGGTCTGGCGTCGGATGTCGGGGTCGCGGTTCTTCAACGACACCAGCAGCGGCGTCGCGAGGAACACGGAGGAGAAGGTGCCGGTGATGATGCCCACCATCTGGACTATGGCGAGGTCCAACAGCGTGCCCACACCGAGGATCCAGACGGCTATCACGACCAGCGCCAGCAGCGGCAGCACGCCGATGATGGTGGTGTGGATGGACCGCATGAGCGTCTGGTTGACGCCGAGGTTGGCCTCCTCGGCGAACGTGCGCGACGCGGTGTGTCTGAGGCCCCGGGTGTTCTCCTCGACCTTGTCGAAGACGATCACCGTGTCGTAGAGCGAGAAACCGAGGATCGTCAGCAGGCCGATGACCGTGGCGGGGGTGACCTCGAAGCCGATGATCGAGTAGATCCCGGCGGTGGTCACCACGTCGAACAGCAGCGCGACGATCGCAGCCGTGGCCATCTGCCACTCGAAGCGGAAGGCGATGTAGCCGAACACGATGACGAGGAACACGCCGAGGGCGATCAGCGCGTTCTGCGTGACCTGCCCGCCCCAGCTCTCGCTGCGGGCGGAGTCGCCGATCGCCTCGACGGAGGCGGCCCCGTCGGCCGTGACGGGCTGGAACTCCTCGAACATCGCGTTCTTGGCGGCGCGGATCTCGTCACTGGTGAGGAACCGGGTCTCGACCTCGACGATCCGCGCGTCACCGGCGCCGACGACCTGGACCGTCTGGGGCTCCTCACCGATGGACTCCTCGACGACCGCGGCCACGCGGTCCTGGTCGTGATTGCCCGCCGGCATCGAGAGCTTGGTACCGCCGGTGAAGTCGATGCCGAAGCTGAAGCCGCGGAAGATGATGCTGGCCAGGCAGATGGCGACGATCACCGCGGTCAGCACGTAGAGCTTGCGTCGGTTCGCGACGATGCCGAACGCGCCGGTACCGGTGTAGAGCCGGGTGAACAGGCTGCCGGTCGGCGCCCCGGCCGGCGCGCCGCTCTCGGTGGCGGTGCTGGTGGGCGTGCTCATCGGCCCTCCTCCTCGTCGGTGGCGGGTCGGTCGATCCGGGGCTCGGCGAGCGTGTCGCCGCCCGGGCCGCGGATGGTCGCCGTGACCCCGCGATCGCGCGTGTCCTCGGCCTCCTTCTCCGCCCGGCGGTCGAGCCGGCGCTGCTCGGCGGCAGCGGCCTGGAGGTTCTCCATCCGGCCCATGCCGTTGGCCGACGGCTTGGCGAACAGGGGCCGTGTGGAGGCCAGGTAGACGAGCGGCCAGGTCACGGTGAAGGCGACGAACACGTCCATGACGGTCGTGAGGCCGAGCGTGAAGGCGAAGCCGCGTACCTCGCCGCTGGCGAGCAGGTAGAGCACGACGGCGCCGATGAGGCTGACCATGTTGCCGGTGACGATGGTGCGGCCGGCGCTCTTCCAGGCCCGGGGTACGGCGGATCTGAACCGGTGCCCGTCGCGCAGCTCGTCCTTGATGCGCTCGAAGAACACGACGTACGAGTCGGCCGTCATACCGATGCCGATCACCAGGCCGGCGATCCCGGCCAGGTCGAGGCTGTAGTCGACGGTGTAGCCGAGGAAGACCAGGACGATATAGGTCAGCAGGAAGGACAGCAGCAGCGAGACGAACGCGAGGACGCCGAGCAGGCGGTAGAAGAACGCGGAGTAGGCCAGCACCAGCAGGAAACCGATCGCACCGGCGAGCAGCCCCGCCTCGAGGGACGCGAGGCCGAGGGAGGCCGGGACGTTGTCGACGTTGGGATCCTCGAACGAGATGGGCAGCGCACCGTAACGCAGGTTCGCCGAGAGTGCGGCCGCCTCCTCGATCGTGAAGTCTCCGGTGATGGAGGTCGCGGACCCGACCGGCGTGACGCCCTGCACGACGGGGGCGCTGATCACCTCGCCGTCGAGGAGGATCGCGATCTGGCGTTGGAGGTTCTCCTGCGTCAGGCGCGACCAGGTGGCGCTGCCCTGCTCGCCGGGGCCGGCGTTGAACCGGAACGAGACCTCGTTCTTGCCGGCCTGCTGGTTGAAGCCGTGGCTCACGGAGTCCTTGACGATCTGCTGACCGTCGAGTCGTTGCCCGTCCTCGGGCTCACCGACGAGGAGCGGGACGGGCCCGAGGACGTACTTGGCGCCCTCCCCGCAGGCGATGAGGGCCTGGGCCGGGTCGTCGAAGCCGGCGAGCACGTCGCGCTCCGGGCACCGGAACGTGGGCAGCTTCTCGATGAGTTCGGCGGGCTCGCCCTGGCGTTCCGCGCGCGCCTCCTCGACGGCGGCGGCCACGGCATCGCGGTCGCCCTTATCGGCGGGGACCGGCTCGCGGTCACCCTCGGCGACGGGCTGCACCTCGAGCACCGGTCTGATGGTCAGCTGGGAGGTCGTGCCGAGGTCGCGTGCCTGGCTGGAGTCCTCACCGGGCACGGTGAGGACGATGTTGCTGCCCTCGATGACGACGGTGGTCCCGGCGACGCCGAGACCGTCGACGCGGTCGCGGATGATGTCCTGCGCGAGCCGTAGGTCGGCCTCGTCGGGATCGCCCTTGGGGATCAGCGTGACACGGGTGCCGCCCTGGAGGTCGATCCCCAGCTTCGGGGTAAGCCCCCGGTCCGCCACGGCGAACGCGGCGAGGAAGAGGATGAACAGCACCAGGAAGAAGCTGGACAGCAGCGCCCAGGGTCTGGGGCGGGCGTCGGCGCCTCGAGAACGTACTGGCGACACAGGTGATCTCTCTCGGTCTTCGTCTGAGGCCTCCGGCTGGTCGGCCCCACTACACTACTCGCCGGTAGTCGACTACCGGGAACCCGAGGCGTCGGTCCCCGGTCCGGTTTCCGGCGCGGCGGAGGTGTCGAACTTCTCGCGGATGACGCGCCTGTCCCAGCGGGTGCGGACCCCGGGCGCGATCTCCAGCTCGAGGGTGTCCGCGTCCACTGCGAGGATCGTGGCGTGCAGGCCGGAGGTGGTGAGCACGTGGTCCCCCACCGTGAGGGACTCCTGCATCTCCCGCAGTTCCTTCATCGCCTTGCGCTGCTTCGAGCTCTGCATGAACATCAGCACGAGCAGCACGATGATCATCAACGGCAGCAGCAGTTCCAGTCCCATGGGGGTCCTCCTGGTGTGGACCCGCGGGTTCCGGGTCCGGTGGGTCGGGTCCGGGCTACGGACGGTCCCGTCCGAGGATGCCAGCCCGGGGGTCAGCCGCGCGCGCCGGGGCCCCGGTCGACCTCGACCGGCAGCATCGGCTCGGCGGGCGTCTTGTCGGGGCGGGTGAGCCCCAGGTGTTCCCACGCCGCGGCGGTCGCAATCCGTCCCCGGGGGGTCCGGGCGAGCAGTCCCGCGCGGACGAGGAAGGGCTCGCAGACCTCCTCCAGGGTGGTCGACTCCTCCCCCACCGCCACGGCGAGCGTGCTCAGGCCCACCGGTCCGCCCTCGTGTTGGACGAGCAGCGCGCGCAGCACGGCGCGGTCCAGGCGGTCGAGTCCCAACTCGTCGACCTCGTACACCTCGAGGGCCGCGCGCGCGACGGGCACGGTGATGCGGCCGTCCGCCCGTACCTCGGCGAAGTCGCGGACCCGCCGCAGCAGGCGGTTGGCGATCCGGGGCGTTCCGCGGGAGCGACCGGCGATCTCCAGCGCGGCGTCGGGGTCGACGGGGATGGCGAGGATCTCGGCCGCGCGGGTCACGATCCGGGCCAGGTCGGCGTCGGTGTAGAAGTCCATGTGCGCGGTGAACCCGAAGCGGTCACGCAGTGGACCGGTGAGCGCGCCGGAGCGCGTGGTGGCGCCGACCAGGGTGAACGGAGCGATCTCCAGCGGGATCGACGTGGCCCCGGGGCCCTTGCCCACCATGATGTCGATCCGGAAGTCCTCCATGGCGAGGTACAGCATCTCCTCGGCCGGCCGGGCGATGCGGTGGATCTCGTCGATGAACAGCACGTCGCCCTCGATGAGGTTGGAGAGCATCGCGGCGAGGTCCCCGGGCCGCTCGAGCGCGGGCCCGGAGGTGATGCGCAGTGAGCCGCCGAGCTCGGCCGCCACGATCATGGCCAGACTCGTCTTGCCCAGACCAGGCGGGCCGGAGAACAGCAGATGGTCGGGTACGACGCCCCGGCGGGTGGCGGCGGTGAGGACCAGATCGAGCTGCTCGCGGACGGTCTCCTGGCCGATGAACTCCCCGAGGCTGCGCGGTCGCAGCGCGCCCTCGACGTCGGTGTCGAACGGTGTGAGCGAGGCGGAGAGCTCCGCCTCGTGCCCGTCCCCGGCCTCCGCGCCGCCGCTCGTGGTGTCGAACTGTCCCGTCATCAGCGCTTACCGAGTGACTTGAGGGCCAGGCGCAGCGCCTGCGCGGGATCGAGGTCGGGCTGTGAGTCCAGTACGGCGGTGGCGGTCTTCTCGGCCTCCGCCGCGGAGAAGCCCAGGCCCTCCAGGGCGTCGGCCACCTCGGTGGCGGCCGGTGCGCGCCCGCTCCCGCCCACGGCGGTCGTCGCGTCACCGTCCGGCACCGGCCCGACCTTGTCCTTGAGTTCGAGGACCATCCGCTCGGCCGTGCGCTTGCCGACGCCCGGCACCCGGGTCAACGCCTTGACGTCCCCGGTGCCGAGAGCGCGGATGAGGGCCTCGGGTTCGAGTGTGGCGACGATCGCCAGCGCGAGCCGCGGTCCGACGCCGGAGACGGTCTGCACGGTGAGGAACAGTTGTCGCGCGTCGACGGAGTCGAAGCCGTAGAGGGTGAGCGAGTCCTCGCGGACCACCAGTTCGGTGTGGAGCATGCCCTCCGTGCCGCGCCGCAGTCCCGCGAGCGCGGCCGGGGTCGCGTGTACGAGGACACCGACGCCTCCGGTCTCCACGACGCAGCGGTCCAGGCCGATCTCGGCCACCGTTCCCCGGATCGAGGCGATCACCAGCGCACTCCTTTCGTCCGCGCCATACCGCGGGCGGCCGCCCGGGCGCGTTCCTGGTCGGCGGCCGGGTCGCGCCGCCCGGTCCCGTCCGATGCGGCCGCTTCCCTGGCGGCCGCGACCTTCGCCTCGAAGCCGGCCCGCGAGCGGGCGACGTGGGCGTCGAGCGAGTCGACCCGACCCTGCATGGGCGCGCGCCAACTGTGGCAGACGGCCAGGGCGAGCGCGTCCGCGGCGTCGGCCGGGCTCGGCGGCTTCTGCAGGCCCAGGATGCGGGTGATCATCAGGGTCATCTGCTTCTTGTCCGCGCGCCCGCTACCGGTGATCGCGGCCTTGACCTCCGACGGGGTGTGGAACGCCACGGGGATCTCGCGATACGCCGCGGCCAGCGCGACGACACCCGCGGCCTGAGCGGTGCCCATGGCGGTCGAGACCTGGTTCTGCGCGAACACGCGCTCGATGGCCACCACGTCGGGGCGGTGGATCTCCATCCACTCGTCGGCCACGGAGTGCACGGCCCGCAGCCGGCGCTCGAGCGGCTCGTCGGAGGTCGTGCGCACCACGTCCACGTCGAGCGCCGTGACCGCGCGGCCCGGCGCGGTCTCGATGAGGGCGAGCCCGCACCGGGTCAGCCCCGGGTCCACACCCATGACGCGCATCTGCGACCTCTCCTCGACCGGTGGTAGAACCTACGTTCGAGACCCTACCAGTGGGATCGGCCGTCAGGCGTTGAGGCTCGCCAGCACGTCCTCGGGGACGTCCATGTTCGAGTAGATGTTCTGCACGTCGTCGGAGTCCTCGAGCGCGTCGATCAGCTTGAAGACCTTGGCGGCGCCGTCGGCGTCGACCGTGACCTCGACGGACGCCCGGAAGCCCGACTCGGCGGACTCGTAGTCGATCCCGGCCTCCTGCAGGGCGGTGCGCACCTGGACGAGGTCGGTGGACTCGCAGACCACCTCGAACTGCTCACCGAGGTCGTTGACTTCCTCGGCACCGGCGTCGAGCACGGCCATGAGGACGTCATCCTCGGTCAGCTCGCCCTTGTCCAGGACGATCTCGCCCTTCCGGGTGAACAGGTACGCCACGGAGCCGGGGTCGGCGAGGTTGCCGCCGTTGCGGGTCATCGCGGTGCGCACCTCGCCGGCGGCGCGGTTGCGGTTGTCGGTCAGACACTCGATGAGCAGGGCCACGCCGTTCGGGCCGTAGCCCTCGTACATGATGGTCTCCCACTCGGCGCCGCCCGCCTCCTCGCCGGCGCCGCGCTTGCGGGCGCGCTCGACGTTGTCGGCCGGGACGGAGTTCTTCTTGGCCTTCTGGATGGCGTCGTAGAGAGTGGGGTTTCCGGCGGGGTCACCGCCGCCCGTGCGGGCGGCCACCTCGATGTTCTTGACGAGCTTGGCGAAGAGCTTGCCGCGCTTGGCGTCGATCGCCGCCTTCTTGTGCTTGGTGGTGGCCCACTTGGAATGGCCTGCCATTGATGTTCCGCCCTCCGGGGGTCTGGGGACCGGGTCCCGCCGTCCGGCGGCCCGGCGCGGCGCCTCGTAGAGGTCCGCTGACCGCCTAGTCTACGAGGTGGCCTGCCGCACCATGTCGAGGAAGTACCCGTGGACGCGCACGTCGTCGGTGATCTCGGGGTGGAACGACGTGGCCAGGGCGTTGCCCTGCCGCACCGCGACCACGTGGTCGCGGCCGTCGGAGGCGCGGACGTCGGCGAGGACCTGCACGTCGGGCCCGAGCGATTCGACCCACGGGGCGCGGATGAACACCGTGCGTACCGGGTCGCCACCGAGGGCGTCGACGACGAGGTCGGCCTCGAACGAGTCGACCTGCCGCCCGAAGGCGTTCCGGCGGACCGTCATGTCGATCGCGGAGAACCACGTCGCGTCGGCCCGGGTGTCCAGGACGTCCGAGGCGAGCAGGATCATGCCGGCGCACGACCCGTAGACGGGCATGCCGCCGGAGATCCGCTCGGCCACGGGCTCGTGCAGCTCGTACACGTCCAGCAGTCGGCTCATCGCGGTGGACTCGCCTCCCGGCAGGACCAGGCCGTCCACCGCGTCCAGCTCGGACCGTCGGCGCACGGGGACGGCCCGCGCGCCGACGGTCTCGAGGTGACGGATGTGCTCGGCCACGTCGCCCTGGAGGGCGAGGACCCCGATCGTCGGTGTGCGCCCGCTCACGACACGGAGGTGGAGCCGGAGGTGTCCACGGGGAACGACTGGGCTCCCGGGTTGAGTTGCCGGGACAGGCCTTCCTGGGTCACGGCGGCCACGAGTCGCCCCGAGCGGTCGAAGATCCGCCCCTGGGTCAGGGCACGCCCCCCGGAGGCGGACGGGGACGTCTGGTCGTAGAGCAGCCAGTCGTCGGTCCGGAAGGGCCGCATGAACCACATGGCGTGGTCGAGCGAGGCGTCCTGGGTCGGCTCGTCGGGGTGCGGGATCTTGGCGGATCCCAGCAGGGTCATGTCGGACATGTACGCCAGCGTGCACACGTGGAAGTTGGCGTCGTCCGGGAGGCGGTCGACGCACCGGAACCACACCCGCTGCTGCGCGGCCAGCTCACGGCTGGTCGGCATCCCGTCACGGGGGACGAAGCGGATGTCCCACTGGGCCCACTCGTCGACGAAGACGCGGTGGACCTCGTCCAGGTCGTCGACGGAGGTCACGGGGATCTCCTCGGGGTCGACGACGCGGGGCATCTGGTCCTGGTGCTCGATCCCGTCCTGGTCGATCAGGTGGAAGGAGGCCGACATGGAGAAGATCGGCTCTCCCTGCTGGATGGCGGTGACCCGCCTGGTGGCGAAGCTCCGACCGTCACGGAGCCGGTCGACCTGGTAGACGGTGGGCACATCGGGGATCCCCGGGCGGATGAAGTACCCGTGCAGGGAGTGGACGTGCTTGTCGGAATCCACTGTCTGGACGGCGGCGGTCAGGGTCTGACCGGCCACCTGTCCACCGAAGGTCCGCTGGAGGTGGGTGCGGATCGCGGGACCCCGGTAGAGGTCGCGGTCGATCCGCTCGATGTCGAGGATCTCCTCGATCTTCGCCACCGGCGGGTCACCAGCCCCGCTCGGCGAGCCGGTGGGGCTCCGGGATGTCGTCCACGTTGAGGCCGACCATGGCCTCGCCGAGACCACGGGAGATGTTCGCGAGCATCTCCGGGTCGTCGTGGAAGGTCGTGGCCTTGACGATGGCCTTGGCCCGCTCGGACGGGTTGCCGGACTTGAAGATGCCCGAGCCGACGAAGACGCCCTCGGCGCCGAGCTGCATCATCATCGCGGCGTCGGCGGGGGTGGCGATGCCGCCGGCGGTGAAGAGCACCACGGGGAGCTTGCCCTTCTCCGCGACCTCCTTGACGAGCTCGTACGGGGCCTGCAGCTCCTTGGCCGCCACGTACAGCTCGTCCTCCGGCAGGTTCTGCAACTTGCGGATCTGCTGGCGGATCGAGCGCATGTGGGTGGTGGCGTTGGAGACGTCGCCGGTGCCGGCCTCGCCCTTGGAGCGGATCATGGCCGCACCCTCGGTGATGCGGCGCAGCGCCTCGCCGAGGTTGGTGGCGCCGCAGACGAACGGCACGGTGAAGGCGAACTTGTCGATGTGGTTCGTGTAGTCCGCGGGGGTGAGGACCTCGGACTCGTCGACGTAGTCCACCCCGAGGGCCTGCAGGATCTGTGCCTCGACGAAGTGGCCGATGCGCGCCTTGGCCATCACCGGGATCGAGACGGCCTCGATGATGCCGTCGATGAGGTCGGGGTCGCTCATCCGGGCGACGCCGCCCTGGGCGCGGATGTCGGCGGGAACACGCTCGAGGGCCATGACGGCCACGGCACCGGCGTCCTCGGCGATCTTCGCCTGCTCGGCGGTGACGACGTCCATGATGACGCCGCCCTTGAGCATCTCGGCCATGCCCCGCTTGACGCGTGCGGTTCCGGTGGTGTTCTCGCTCGACTGCGGCTCGCTCACGAAATTGGCCTTCCTGGCTCAGACGACGTGTATAGGCGTCCAGTGTAGGGCGGCCGCACGTCGGCGCCCCAACCGCCGCCCCGCGCGGGTGGGTCAGGGGCGCGGGGGCGGGGCGTCGACGAGCTCGACGTAGTCGGGCATGGGGGCCCGGCCGGCCAGGCGGAGGGCGCGGACGGCGGTCTGCTCGCGCAGACTGCGGGTGTCCCGCACGGCGTCGTTGTAGAAGCGGCGAGCCATGGCGACGCGGTCGGTGGCGTCCTCGAGTTCGCCGGCGAGATCGCCGGGTAGTGCGTCCACGTCGAGCGCGGCCAGCATCATGCCGAGGGTGTTCTCGGCCAGTTCAGCGTGCTCGCCTGCCTCGTCATCGTCGTCGGTCAGGTCGGTCCTCCGGCGCGGCGGGGGCTGCGGCGCCGGGTCGGGCCCGGCGACGGCGTCCGGGGGGTGCGCGCGGGCGCGGGCGAGCGCGCGGGACAGTCGGTCGGCCCCCGGCGGGTCGCGCGGGGTGAGGTCGCGCACGACCGCGGCGGTGACCGCGTGGCGCCGCTCCAGGGCGCCGGCCAGGGCGGAGCGGGCGAGGTCGGTGCGGATGTGCAGCCGGTCCAGTCGGTGGGCGGTGAGGTAGGCGCCGAACAGGGCGGCGGCCAGGACCGCGACGAGGACGACGACGACGAGGGCGATCAGCTCAACGGACACGGAGCGTCTCCCCCGGTCCCCGGATCGTCTCGTACACGCGGATCACCCGGTCGGCGACGACGGGCCAGTCGTACTCCCGGACCGCCTCGCTGCCGCGGGTGCACAGCTCGGCACGGCGCGCGGGGTCGGTCAGGACGACAGTGAGGGCACCGGCGAGGGCGTCGGCGTCCCCGACAGCCGCGAGTTCTCCGCACTCCCCGTCGCGCAGGACCCGGCGGAACGCGTCGAGGTCCGAGGCGACGACCGCGGTGCCGGCGGCCATGGCCTCCACGAGGACGATGCCGAAGCTCTCGCCGCCGGTGTTGGGGGCGCAGTACACGTCGGCAGCGGCCAGGACGGCGGCCTTGCGGGCGTCGTCGACGCGGCCGAGGAACTCCACGTCGAGACCGGCGGGTAGTCGCGCGCGCAGGGCGTGCTCGTCACCGTCGCCCATGATCCGCAGACGCAAGCCCGGGACCTCGCGCAGGACGGCCGGCAGCGCGGCGGCGAGGACGCCCATCCCCTTCCGGGGCTCGTCGTAGCGGCCGAGGAACGCCACCGTCGGGGCGTCGGCCGGCTCTCCGGAGGTGTCGACGTCGCTGAAGGCGCTCACGTCGACCCCGTTGGGGATCTCGACGGCGTCGGAGCCCAGGGCCTCCATCTGCCAGCGGCGGGCCAGGGTCGACACGGCGATACGGCCACGGATCTTCTCGAGCAGCGGGGCCAGGACGCCGTCCGCGGCGTCGAGGATCATCGATTCGGTGGTCGAGGTGTGGAAGGTGGCCGTGATGGGGCCCGAACACATCGCGAGGGCGAACATGCCGACCCCGGGGGCGTTGGGTTCATGGATGTGCAGCACGTCGAGGGGTTGTTCGCGCAGCCAGTGACGGGTCGCGCGCCAGGACGTGGGCCCGAAGCTGAGCCGGGCCACGGACCCGTTGTACGGGATCGGGACGCCCGGCCCGGTCAGCGTCATGCCGGAGACCGGTGCGCTGCCGGGACTGCCCGGGGCGAGGACGCGGACGGTGTGCCCGCGGCGTCGGAGCTCCTCCGTCAGGTCCACGACGTGGGCCTGCACACCGCCGGGGGCGTCGAAGGAGTAGGGGCAGATCATGCCGATACGCACGGCCGGATCAGCCCTCGATCCGCTCTCGCCGCTCGGCCGTCAGGTCGTCGAGCCACAGTGGCTGCAGCATGTGCCAGTCGGCGGGGTGCCGGGCGATGCCCTCGGCGAACAGGTCGGCCATCGCCTGGACGGCGGACTCGACGCCCCCGGAGACGTCGATAGGCGGGGTGATCCGGACCCGCATGGTGTCGGGGCCGTCGTACCAGAACTGGGCCACCAGGAACGGCGCGCCGGTCTCCACCGCGAGCCTGGCCGCGCCGGCGGGCATGCGGGTCGTCTCGCCGAAGAACGTCACGGGCACCCCGGTGCGGCGCAGGTCCCGTTCCCCCGGCAGGGCGACGATGCCGCCGCCGGCGAGGAAGTCCCGCAATGCGTCCAGCGGCGGGGTCGGCCCACCCGTATGCGGGAAGATGGTGAATCCCAGACTCTCGCGATAGTCCAGGAAGCGCTGGTAGAGCGACTCCGGCTGGAGCCGCTCGGCGACGGTGGCGAACCCGCCGTACCGCCGCGCGAGCCAGGTGCCCCCGAGGTCCCAGTTGGCCGAGTGCGGCAGGGCCACCACGACGCCGCGCCCCGGCGCGAGGGCCGCGTCGAGGTGTTCGATCCCGTCTATGGTGCGGTCCATCTCGCGGGCGACGGCCTCCCGGTCCATCGAGGGCAGGCGGAACGCCTCCCGCCAGTACCGGGCGTAGGACCGGAAGGAGTCGCGGATGAGCTCGTCGGGGACCTCGGCCGGCGGGACGCCCAGGACCCGGGCGAGATTCCTGCGCAGCTGGGAGTCGGGGCCCTGTCTACGGGCGGCGACGTCGGCGCCCGTGCGGAAGAGCGCCCGCGCCAGGCCCTCGGGGAGGGCCCGGACCGCGGCCCACCCGGCCGCGTAGCCCAGATCGGACAGGCGCTCGGTCACGCCGCTCATCGGTCTCCCGGCCTCGTCGTCGGTGCGGTGGCGACGTCCTCGCGGGCCACACGGCGGAAGTAGTCGGTGCGCCCGCCCCATACGCGCTGGACGACCGTGACGAGGCTGCCCGCCGCGACGGCGGTGAGCCCCACCTCGAGGGCCCACGGGACACCCAGTCCCTCGAGCCCGGCGCCGAGCAGGATGAGTACCAGCCGGTCGGCGCGTTCCATGAGCCCGCCGGGGGTACGCAGGCCTCCGGCGTCGGCTCGGGCCTTGGAGTAGGACACCACCTGGGACAGCACCAGGCAGGCCAGCAGCATGACGAGCGCGTAGCGGTTATCGGGTTCGGCGTAGACGAGCCACCACAGCAGGGAGGACAGGATCACGCCGTCCGCGACCCGGTCGGACACCGCGTCGACCAGGGCG
The DNA here is from genome assembly GCF_003096075.1 of Dietzia lutea. NCBI lineage: Bacteria > Bacillati > Actinomycetota > Actinomycetes > Mycobacteriales > Dietziaceae > Dietzia > Dietzia lutea. Next base: position 1,875,527 of record NZ_CP015449.1, read on the forward strand.
CCGTACGGCGATCCGCCGCCGCCGGCGCGCGCGACGGCACCGTCGACCAGGTCGAGCAGGGTGCACAGCGCGATGACGATCGCGCCCGCGACGAGCAGGCCGTTGCCGAACAGGGCGACGGCCGCGGCGCTCGTCAGCACGAGCCCCGTCAGGGTGATGCCGTTGGCCGTGACGCCCGCCCGGACGAGCAGCGTCGCGAACGGGTGGGCCACCCGGGTGACCCCCGACCTTCCGTACTCGCTGAGCATTCGTCCCCCCGCTTACCTAGAAGGTGTGGTCGACCCGGGCACGGTAGCCGGAGACTCCGTGGTGGACCACGCCTCGGCGAGCAGCTGCCGCGTCTGACGGAGGAGCTGCGGCAGTACCTTGGTGCCGCTGGTCACCGTAATGAAGTTGGCGTCCCCGATCCAGCGTGGGACGACGTGTTGGTGCAGATGGTCGGACAGCGACCCGCCGGCCGCGCCGCCGAGGTTGAGCCCGACGTTGAACGAATCGGGTGCCGAGACCGCCTTCACGACCCGGATCAGGTGCTGCGTATAGGACATCAGCTCGCGGGACTCGCCGTCGTCCAGGTCCTCCAGGTTCGCCACCTTGCGGTACGGCACCACCATGGCGTGACCCGGGTTGTACGGGAAGAGATTGAGCACGACGTAGACGTGCTCGCCCCGGGCGACCACCAGCCCGTCCTCGTCGCTCATCCGGGGGATGTCGAGGAACGGCTCCCCCGTCATCCCCTCGGCGGGTTCCGGGCGCGTCTCCGCGATGTAGGACATCCGGTAGGGCGCCCACAGCAGCTGGAGACGGTCCTCGCCCACGCCGAACTGGCGGTACTCCTCGGTCGGCACCGACTCCCCGGACGTCACACGCGCTCCGCGGTGGGCACGTCGTTGCGGCGCGAGTTGATCCAGTAGGCGATCTTGTCCATGGCGGCGTTACGAGAGACGCCGTTGAGCTGCGTGCCGTCGGGGAACCGGAAGCTCACGGCGCCGGCCTCCACGTCGCGGTCACCGGCCAGCAGCATGAACGGGACCCTGCCGGTGGTGTGGTTGCGGATCTTCTTCTGCATCCGCTCGTCGGACGTGTCGAGCTCGGCGCGGATGCCCCTGCCCCGCAGTTCGTCGATGACGTCCTCGAGGTGCTTCTCGTGCGCCTCGGCGACGGGGATGCCCACCACCTGCACGGGCGCGAGCCACGCCGGGAACAGGCCCGCGTAGTGCTCGAGCAGCACGGCGAAGAACCGCTCGATCGAGCCGAAGAGCGCGCGGTGGATCATGACGGGGCGCTTCTTGGTCCCGTCGGCGGCGTTGTAGGTCAGATCGAACAGCTCGGGCAGGTTGAAGTCGAGCTGCACGGTCGACATCTGCCAGGTGCGGCCGATCGCGTCGCGGGCCTGCACGGAGATCTTGGGACCGTAGAACGCCGCCCCGCCCGGGTCCGGCACGAGCTCGAGCCCGGAGTTCGTCGCCACCCGACGCAGGGTCTCGGTGGCCCGCTCCCACAGTTCGTCGCCGCCGACGTACTTCTCCGGGTCCTTGGTGGACAGCTCGAGGTAGAAGTCGTCGAGACCGTAGTCACGCAGCAGGGAGATGATGAACGAGAGGACGGAGGCGATCTCGCCCTCCATCTGCTCCTCGGTGCAGTAGATGTGCGCGTCGTCCTGGGTGAAGCCGCGGGCGCGGGTGAGCCCGTGGATCACGCCCGACTTCTCGTACCGGTACACGGTGCCGAACTCGAACATCCGCAGCGGCAGCTCGCGGTACGAGCGGCCGCGGGAGTCGAAGACGAGGTTGTGCATCGGGCAGTTCATGGGCTTGACGTAGTAGTCCTGCCCCGGCTTGGTTTCGTTGCCGTCCGCGTCGTGTTCGGCGTCGAGCACCATCGGGGGGAACATGCCTTCCGAGTACCAGCTCAGGTGCTGCGACTTGCGGAACAGATCGCCCTTGGTCACATGCGGGGTGTTGACCAGCGAGTAACCGGCGGCCAGGTGGCGCCTGAGGGAGTGCTGTTCCATCTCGTTGCGGATGATGCCGCCGCGCGGGTGGAACACCGGGAAACCGGAGCCGATCTCGTCGGGGAAGCTGAACAGGTCGAGCTCGGTGCCGAGCCGCCGGTGGTCGCGCTTCTCCGCCTCGGCCAGTCGGTCGAGGTAGGCGTCCATGGCCTCGGTGCTCTCCCACGCGGTGCCGTAGATGCGCTGGAGGCCGGCGTTGCTCTGGTCGCCCCGCCAGTAGGCGGCCGACGAGCGGGTGAGCGTGAACGCGGGGATGAACTTGGTGGTCGGAGCGTGGGGTCCGCGGCACAGGTCGGACCAGATGACCTCACCGGTCCGGGGGTTGAGGTTGTCGTACGCGGTGAGTGCGCCCGCGCCCACCTCCATGATCTCGGAGTCCTCGAGGGCCTCGGCGCCGCCCTCGTCGCCTGCGTCCGCCCGACCCTTGTCCTCGATGAGCTCGAGCTTGTACGGTTCGCCGGCCAGCTCGGCCCGGGCCTCGTCGAGCGAGGCGTACTCGCGGCGCGAGAAGCGCTGACCCGCCTTGATGATCTTCTTCATCCGCTTCTCGAGGTCCTTGAGGTCCTCGGGGGTGAACGGCTCGGCCACGTCGAAGTCGTAGTAGAAGCCGTTCTCGATCGGCGGCCCGATGCCGAGCTTGGCCTCGGGGAACTTGTCCTGAACGGCCTGGGCGAGCACGTGTGCGCAGGAGTGTCGGATCACCGAGCGGCCGTCCTCGGTGTCGGCGCGGACGAGCTCGACCTCGGTGTCCACCTCCGGCTCCCACGACAGATCCCGCAGCGTGCCCTCCGGATCGCGCACCACGACGATCGTCTCCGGCCCGCTGCGCGATTGGAGTTCGCGCTCGGCGAGGATCTTGCCCGCCGGCTCACCGGCCGGGATGACGGTGGTCACGGTGGCCGCACCCGTCGCGTCGACATCGGCTTGAGGCATGCGGTTCTCGGACACGGGGGACGATCTCCTCGGCAGTGGACGTCGGGCGGCGACGGGCCGCCCGGGCTGACACCGCGGTCCGTACGGCGGACCGGGCCGGTCCATGCTACCCGGGCCCCCTCGGAATCCCGGACCTCGCCGGGGCGTTGCACCCGGGTATGCGCATCGATGTCTGGTCCGACGTCATCTGTCCGTTCTGCTGGATCGGCAAGCGGCATCTGGAGGCGGCGCTGGAGTCCTTCCGGGTCGAGCATCCCGACACCGAGGTCGAGGTCGCGTGGCGCGCCTACGAACTCGATCCGTCGGCACCTCGCGTCACGGGCGACGAGCCGGGCGAGACCAGCGTCGAGATGCTCGCGCGCAAATACGGGATGTCCCGGGCCGAAGCCGAGGCTGGGCAGAAGCAGATGGCCGCCCGCTTCCGCGAGTTGGGTCTGGAGTTCGACTGGCGGTCGGCGCGGGTCAGCTCGACGTTCGACGCGCACCGGCTCGCCGCGTTGGCGGCTGAGCACGGGCGCGCCGACGAGGTGGACGAGGGACTGCGCCGCGCCCACTTCTCGGAGGGTCAGGTGATCTCGGACCCCGCCGTGTTGCGACGTATCGGCGTCGACGCCGGCCTGCCCTCCGACTCGGTCGACCGGGTGCTGGCCGGCGACGATTTCTCCGACCAGGTCCGGCGCGACGTGGAGACCGCCCGCGGCCTCGGGGTCCGAGGGGTGCCGTTCTTCGTGTTCGATGGCCGGCTCGCGGTGAGCGGCGCGCAGCCCGTGGAGGTGTTCGTACAGGCGCTGGAGCAGGCACTGGAGTCCGGCGCGGAGGCCACGTCCGACGCCGGCTGACCCGTCTCGCCGGCCGACCCCGCACCGGCTGCTGCCGCGCCGCGGTCGCCCCCTGCGACGACAGAAGCCCTCCCGGCATCCGGGAGGGCTTCTGATTGCCTTGTGGTCCTAACTGGGTTCGAACCAGTGACCTCTCCGGTGTGAACGGAGCGCTCTTCCGCTGAGCTATAGGACCGCATGTCGCCGGGCTCTCTCGCTCGGCACCGGAACACTGTAGCAAGCCCCGGCCCGCCGCCCAATTCGGGGCCCGGATCCCCGTTCCCGCCCAGCTCGCGCACACCGCTGCGCCCCCGCCGCCCCGCGCCGCGCCCCCGCCGCGCTCCCCCAGCCACCGTCAGTGTGGCCGACCGGCGAGTGGTCACAAACGACGAAATTTCCGAGTCGTGACCTGGGAAAACTTGGACACATATGACCGCTCGGCGGTGAGCGCGTCCGGCGGCGCCCGCCAGCCCGGCGCGCGGGCCCTCTACCGCCCGCGTCCGCTCGTACCGTCCTCCCGCCGCGCGCTCGGAGGCGCCGCGGGCGGAATTCACCGCCGGGTTGTGCCGAGCGCGCGGGCGGGCGCGATGCGCCTCCGAAGTCTGCCGGGCGCGCGGGCGGGCGAACTCGCTGTCCAGGCCTGGCGGGCACTCAGGCGAGCGGCTAGCCGAGTAGATGGAACGGGTTCGCGTGCGGAGGCGACGGGGCGCGGGGCTCCGGCCGGGGAGGGGCGTGTGCGGCCAAGGCCTGCGGGCAGGTAAGCCACTGGGCAGGCGCGATCGCGGCCGCGACCGGCGGGCGCGTTCTCTGCGGATCGCCAGGGGCGCTCGCTGCGAAGGCGGATCGGCCGGTGTGTGGGTCTGCCGGGAGCGGTCGCAGACGCCTGTTTTCGGACATCCGCCCAGTTCATCGCGCATTTCCGACCCCGGATTTGTGTTCCGTCGAACTCGTCGGCTAATGTTCATTCTCGCAACGCGGTAAGCAACAGCGAGCCGGGAAGCGATGCGGATGTGGCGCAGCTGGTAGCGCATCACCTTGCCAAGGTGAGGGTCGCGGGTTCGAATCCCGTCATCCGCTCGGAGGGATCGAGGAGCCAGGACGTCCTCACCAGGCTCGATACCTTTGCGGTGGAGTGGCCGAGTGGTGAGGCAGCGGCCTGCAAAGCCGTCAACACGGGTTCGATTCCCGTCTCCACCTCTACGTCCGGATTCGTCCGGGCGCAGAACCCGCGCGATTAGCTCAGCGGGAGAGCGCTTCCCTGACACGGAAGAGGTCACTGGTTCAATCCCAGTATCGCGCACCACACGAAAGCCCCGGCCCCGGCTGGGGCTTTCGGCGTTGATGCGCCGGTGGTGAAATGCGCTTCGAGACCCAGCCGCGGTCCTCCCCTGCCACCGGACAGATCGCCGCCGTACCGGTACCTGACCGTTCCGCCGGTGTGATGTCTGTCGCGGATGATGAGTACATGACTGCCACGCCCCGACTCCACCATCCGACGACGGTCGGCCGGGCCGACGTGGCGAGCATGCGCGGCCGCGTCGTCGACCGCCGCCACATCACCGGGGTCCTTGCCGACCTCCGTCGGACCGCTGCCGACTCGTATGAGGTCACGCTCGTGCTCGGCGGTGGCGACGACATCGAGCGGTATGTCATCCGCGGGGTACGCGAGGACGAGAGCCTTCATCTGCACGCGTGAACGGTGCCCCTAGGCTGGCTGGGTGACCGCGCGACTCGACGAGGCCGTAGAGGCCGACCTCGGCCCCCTCTCGGACCTGGCCGCCCGTACGTTCCCGCTGGCGTGCCCGCCCGACCTCGACGCGGGGGTGATCGGAGCCTTCATCACCGAGCACCTCAGTGAAAAGGCGTTCAGGGCATACAAGGAGTCCCCGGACCACGAGGTGCTGGTGTGTCGTGCAGACGGCGGCGCGATCGTGGGGTACGTCCTGCTCGTAGAGGGCACGGCGATGGATCCGGACTGCGCATCGCAGATCGTCCACCGCCCCACGACGGGCATCAGCAAGTTCTACGTCGACCCGGACCACCACGGCGCGGGTATCGCGTCCTTGATGCTCGACGACGTGACGGCGCGGAGCCGGCAGTCGGGTGTGCGGAGCGTCTGGTTGGCCACAAACGTCGCGAACGCGCGGGCCCGCAGGTTCTACGTCAAGCACGGGTTCGAGCCTCGCGGAAATCGGACTTTTGACGTGGGCGGCGTAGCCAACACCGACGTCGTCTACGAACTGCCCCTCTGAGTCGCGCTGCTGCGGTTGGACGAGTCCTCGCTCGGGGCTCCCGGGCGGGACAACGCACCTCTCATCGCACGCGATCCCTGAGTGGGCGCTCGCGCGGGTCGCCAGATCGTGGGAGGGCAACGCCGCCTATCCGATCACGCGCCACCTGTGGGATCCCTTAGGCGTCGCGTTATCCGATAGGTGGCGCGGAGGCCGATGGGTGGCGGGCGCTCCGATAGGTGACGTCGCGGGTCGAGAGCCTCGCGGGTCGCGGCGAGTCGCCGACACCGGGTAGGCCGCGGCGCCGCGCTGCTACGGCCGGAGGTCAGCCGCCGACGGTCTCGAAGCGGGACAGCGCCAGCAGTCGCGAGGTCGCCCGCAGATACTTCTTGCGGTACCCGCCGGCGACCATCTCCTCGGTGAAGATCGCGTCCAACTTGTCGCCCGAGTTCCGCACCGGGATCCCCGCGTCGTAGAGACGGTCCGCGAGCACCACGAGCCGCAGCGCGATCGACTGGTCCGGCAGCGGCTTGACCCCGCTCAGGCAGACACGGTTCACACCGTCGACCAGGCGGTTGTACTTGGAGGGGTGCAGGGTGGACAAGTGCTGGCACAGCTCGTCGAAGTCATCGAATGTCGCGCCGTCGACCGCCTCGGCGTCCGCCCGCAGGTCCTCGTCGGTCATCGGGTCCGGGGCCGGCGGCAGGTTGCGGTGCCGGTAGTCCGGACCGTCCACGCGGATGGACTCGAAGATGCCCGACATCTTGCGGATCTCCCGCATGAAGTCCTTGGCCGCGAAGCGCCCCTCCCCCAGCTGCTCGGGCAGGGTGTTGGACGTGGCCGCCACACTGACACCGGCCGTCGTCAGCTCGGCGAGCAGGCGGGAGACGAGCATGGTGTCGCCCGGGTCGTCGAGCTCGAACTCGTCGATGCACAGCACGGAGTGGCCCGAGAGCTCCTCGACCGCGCGATTGAAGCCGAGCGCGCCCACCACGTGCGTCAGCTCGACGAACGTGCCGAACGCCTTGGGCACGGGGCAGTTGTGATAGATCGACGTCAGCAGGTGGGTCTTGCCCACACCGAACCCGCCGTCGAGGTAGATACCGGAACCCTGGACGGCCTTGGGGCGTCGACCGAACAGGCCTTTCTTCGGCGCGCGCCGGGCGTTGACCTCCTCGGCGAACTGCCGACACGCCTTGACCGCGGCGGCCTGCGAGGGCTCTGCCGGATCCGGGATGTAGGAGTCGAAGCTGACGTCGTCGAACATCGACGGCGGCACCATCTGGGCCACGAGCTGGTCGGCGGGGACCACCGGGGTGACGTCAACGAGGCGAGAGACCATACGCAGAGCCTATCGTGGGGGCATCCGACGTCAGAACGGAAGGAGTCCGCGGTGCCCACGACACGGCTGACCGTGATCGACGACGACCCCGCGGCCCTGGACACCCTCTGGGAGGCGCTGGAACCGGAGCCCGATCTCGCCCTGCCCCGCATCCGGGCCGTGATGATCTCCACGGTCGACGGCAGCACGACCGTCGACGGACGTAGCGGCGGGCTCGGCACCCCGACCGACAGACTCGTCTACGACGCTATGCGCGCCCGCGCCGACCTGGTGATGGTGGGCTCCGCCACGGCCCTGGCCGAGGGATACGGCCCCGCCCGGATCGCCGAGGCCTGGGCGGACCGTCGCCCCGGTCCCCCGCCAGTGGTCCTGGTGTTCACCCGGAGCCTCCCCGACCGGCTGATCGAACACTGCGCGCCACTCGGGGACGCCCTCCAGGTCGTCGCCGCACACGGCGTCCCCGGCGACCGCCTGGAGGTCGCCCGCCGACAGGGTGTGACCGTCCACGTGCTGGACCCCGGGCCGCTGCGCGCGGCGGTCCGATCGCTGGCCACCCACTTCGGGGCGTCCGAGGTGGCGTTCGAGGGTGGCCCCGAACTCCTCGGCACCTTCCTCCGAGAGGGCGCGATCGACGAGCTCGTGCTGTCCGTCGCGCCACAGCTCGTCGTCGGCGGCGACCGCACGCCGCTGGCCAGCGGCCCGGGCACCAGCAGCGTGCCGATGCGGGTCGCCGCCGCCTTCACCTGCCCGCACGGCGGGCTCTACGCGCGCTGGGTCGTCGACGGGGCGGCCGGGTGACCCGCGCCGGAGACGACACGGCTCCCCGGGGACGCGGACAGATGACCCGCGCCGGAGACGACCCGGCTCCCCGGGGACGCGGACAGATGACCCGCGCCGGAGACGACGCGGGCCCCCGGCACCGTGGTCGGATGACGCGCGCGCTCGGAGCCGCAGCGGCCGCCGTCGCGGTAGTGGCGGCCGCCTGCGCTCCCCTGCCCGCCACGGGCCCGCGGCTGGCCACCGGCGACGCCCCGGGCCGTGACGCCGACGGCGGGACCGGCCAGGAGACGGCGGACCGCCCGGAGTGGCTCGTACCGCGCTCCGACCTCACCTGGACCCCGTGCGCGGGGAACCGCGCCCGCGGGATCCCCGAGGACGCCACCGTCGAGTGCTCGATGCTCGGGGACACGCCCGTCCTGCGCCTCACGGCGACGGGCACCCCGGACGACGCGGCGCCCCTCGTCGTCGTCGCCGGTCCCGAGACCTCACCCGACACCCTCACCGCGCGGCTCGCCTCCGCCGGCCCCGAACTCACCGACTCCCGGCCGCTCGTCGTCGTCGACCACCGGGGCCGGTCCGGCGCGGCCGGAGCGTGCCTGTCCTTCCCCGCCCGGCGCACCCTCGACGGGCTGGCGGACCGCGGCACCGACCCCACCTCCCCCGAGGTGCGCGGCGCCCTCGCCGACACCGCGCAGTCGTGCACCGACCAGCTCCAGGGACGCGAACTGGACTTCGGCGCCGCGGGCGCCGCCGAGGACCTCGAACGGCTCCGGCAGGAATGGGGGGTCCCCGGACTCGCCGTTCTGGGCATCGGCACCGGCGCCCGCACCGCCCTGGCCTACGCGAGCGCCCACCCCGGCCGCCTGTCGGCACTGGTCGTCGACTCCCCCGCCCCCGCTGACGGCGACCAGGAGGCCGCCGCCCGCGCCGCCCTCGACGGCTCCGACTCCGCGCTGCGGCTCTGGGCCGCCTCGTGCACGCGGCCGGAATGCGGACCCGGTGACGCCGACGAGAAGGTCGACGCGATCGCCAGTGCCCTCGACCGTGCCCGCGGCCCCGGCGCGACCGTGCCCGCGGCCCTGCTGTCCGACGTCGTCCGCTCCGCGCTGGCCGACCTGTCCGGCGCCTCCGCCGCCGCCCCGTCCCCCGGCGACGTGATCCTCGGCGACCTCGTGAGCGCGGCGCCCGACGAGACCCCCGACAGCGTCCGTGATCGCGCCACAGAACTGTCCGGGACGTCCCTGCCGTACGTGGCCGGGTGCTCCGACCTGTCACGCCGCGTGCCGGTCAACCGCGTCGACGAACTGAGCTCCGAGTGGGCCGGCACCCCGCCGTTCGGGGAGATCCTCGCCGCGCAACTGTCCGCGTGCTCCACCTGGCCCGTCCCCGGGCAGGCTCCGGTCAGCGTGCCCGCCGACGTGCCGGTCCTCCTCCTGGGCGGGATCGCCGACCCCGTCGCCGGCGCCGCCGCCGTCGAACCGGCCGCCGCCGCGCTCACCGCCGCCGGAGCCACCGACGTCCGCACGCTCACCTGGGGCGCACCCGGATCGCGCGTGACTCTGCACTCCGTGTGCGCCCGAACCGCGGTGACCGGATTCCTCGCCGACCCCGACACCGCCGAGGACTCCGCCGCCTGCCCGTCCTGACCGACCGGAGCGCCTCGCCCGACCCCGGACGGCCAGGCGGTAGCCTGCGTGTCGTGCCGTTGCCGACCCAAAACACGATGACCGTGCCCCGCGTCCTCGCCCACGTGTTGTGGCCGCTGGCGATCATGACGGTCATCCACCGTGTCCTGATCAGGGCCGTCAACGGCTCCGTCACCAACGACTTCGGCACGGTCTACGCCGCCACCAGGCGGTTCCTCGCCGGCGAGCCGGTGTACGCCGAGAACCTGCTGACCGTCCAGCCGCACTACCTCTACGCCCCCAGCGGGACGTTCATGCTGGCCCCGTTCGGCTTGATCGACAACTACACGCTCGCCCGCTGGCTGTTCATCGGCCTCAACACCGCCGCGATCATCGCCGCGCTGTGGCTGCTCATGCGGCTGTTCGACCTCGATGTGCGGTCGTTCGCCGCCCCCTCGATCCTGCTGGCCGTGTTCTGCACGGAGGCCGTCACCAACACGCTGGTGTTCACCAACGTCAACGGCCTGATCTTCCTCTGCCAGGTCGCGTTCCTGTACCTGCTGCACCGCCGACGCCTGTGGTGGGCGGGCGTGGCCATCGGCCTGTCGCTGGCCGTCAAACCGATGCTCGCGCCGCTGCTCGTGCTGCCGCTCATCCGCAGGCAGTGGCAGCCTTTCGTCACGGCCGCCGCGATCCCCGCCGTGGCCATGGCCGCCGGCTGGGCGCTGACCGTCGACGCCCGCAGCTACGTCGACACCACGCTGGCGTACATGGGCGAGGTGCGTGACTACTACAACAGCTCGCTCGCCGGGCTCGGTCTGTACTACGGGGTCCCGGAGCCGCTCATCCTGGTCGCGCGGATCCTCGTGGTGGCCGCGACGCTTCTGGCGGTGTGGCTGCTGCTCGAGTACCGCCACAACCACGAGGTCCTGTGGCTCGCCACCACCTCCGGCGTCGTCCTCTCCGGCGTGTTCCTCGTCTCCACCCTCGGCCAGATGTACTACTCCATGATGCTCATCCCCATTATGCTCACGGTGGTGCTCGACAAGTCCCTGGTGCGCAACTGGCCGGCGTGGCTCGCGGCCTACGGGTTCTTCACCCTCGACTTCTGGGAGTCGACGCGCTGGCCGTACTACGGGCGGCTGCTCGAGTTCGCGCACCCGACCCTCGGCTGGCTGCTGCTGCTGGCCACCGTGCTGGTGGTGCTCCTGTGGCGCCGCTCGGACCCCCGCCGCCACGAGCGGATCGCACCGGCCGCCGCAGCGGCGTAGCCTGCGGGCATGAGCAAGCCCACCGACAGCCACACCACCCAGCCCGACTTCACCCTCGACGACGCCGAGTGGCGCCGCCGCCTCAGCCCGGCGGAGTACCAGGTCCTCCGCGAGGCCGGGACCGAGCGGCCCTTCACGGGCGAGTACAACGACACCAAGACCGAGGGCGTCTACCGCTGCCGCGGCTGTGGCGCGGAGCTGTTCCGCAGCGACGCCAAGTTCGAGTCGAACTGCGGCTGGCCCTCGTTCTTCACCCCGCTGGCCGGCGACGCGGTCATCGAGCGCGAGGACACCTCGCTCGGCATGACCCGGACCGAGGTCATCTGCGCCAACTGCCACGGTCACCTGGGCCACGTGTTCGCCGGCGAGGGCTACGGCACGCCCACCGACCTGCGGTACTGCATCAACTCGGTGAGCCTGACGCTCGAGCCCGCCGAGGGCTGAGCGCGGACCCGCACCGCGGGCGCGCGGCACAGCAGAGTCGCTCGCGGCACGCGAAAGGGAGCGACCGGATCCTCCCGGTCGGCCCCTTTTCCCGCGCGCAGTCGGGTACGCGCGAACCCTACGGCAGGGTCGCGGTGAGCTGCGCGGCCGTGACGCGCGGCCCCGTGAAGAACGGGATCTCCTCGCGCACGTGGCGACGGGCCTCGGTCGAGCGCATGATCCGCATGAGATCGACGATCCGGTCGAGCTGCGGCGCCTCGAAGGCGAGGATCCACTCGTAGTCACCAAGCGAGAACGCGGGCACGGTGTTGGCGCGGACGTCCGGGTACTCGCGGGCGGCGCGGCCGTGCTCGGCGAGGATCTGGCGGCGCTCCTCGTCGGGCAGCAGGTACCACTCGTAGGAACGCACGAACGGATACACGGAGATGTACGCGCCCGGCTCCTCCTCGGCGAGGAAGGCGGGGATGTGGCTCTTGTTGAACTCGGCGGGCCGGTGCAGGGCGGTGTTGGACCAGTACGCGGTGCTGGCCCGGCCCAGCAGGGTGGTGCGCCGGAACTCGTTGTAGAACCGCTGCAGGTCCTCGATGTGCTCGGCGTGGGTCCAGAACATGAAGTCGGCCTCGGCGCGCAGACCGGACACGTCGTACAGGCCGCGGACCACGACGTCCGTGCCCTCGTAGCGGGCGAGGAACGACTCGAGATCCGCGGCGACCGCGTCCCGGTCCTCGCCGAGCTGCCCGGGCGTCACGGTGAAGACCGAGAACATCAGGTAGCGCAGGGTGGAGTTGAGCTTCTTGTAGTCGAGGCGTGCCATGGCTCAATCCTGCCACTTCGCGGCCAGCCGCCGGGCCGCGGCCCGTGCCGACCCGATGCAGGCGGGTACCCCCACGCCCGCGGTCGCCCCGCCGACGAGTTCCACGCCGGGCAGCCGCTCGGCCAGCTCGGCCCGCACACCGGCGATCCGGGCGTCGTGGCCGGGGCCGATCTCGGCGAGGGCGTCCGTCCAGCGGCGCACCCGCGAGTGCAGGATCGTCGGCGCGGAGCCGCACAGTCCCCCGAGCGCGGATTCGGCCATCCGGGTGAGGGAGGCGTCGTCGGAGGCGAGCACCTCGTCGTCGTCGAGTCGCCCGAACGAGACCCGCACCAGGTGACCGGGACGGGTGTCGAGGTGGGGCCACTTGTGGCTCGTGAAGGTCATGGCCTTGAACGGCACCGGCTCGTCGGTCGCGACGAGGATCCCGGACCGCTCGGGGAGGTCCGCGGAGCGGTCGACCTCGAGCGCGACGACGGCCGAGGAGGCCGTGCGGATCCCGGACAGGGCCTGTTCCCCGGCGTCGAGGCCGCCGGCGGCGGTGAGCAGCGGCGCGGCGTGGGGAACGGGGATGGCGACGACGACGAGGTCGGCGCTCTCGACCCACGACCCGCGGTCACCGACGACCGCCAGCGTGTATCCGTCGCCCTCGCGCCGGAGTGAGGTGCACCTCGCGCCGGTGCGGATCAGCGCACCGGAGGCGGCGGCGATCGCGTCGACGAGGACGCGATAGCCGCCGTCGAGGGTGGCGAACACCGGGCCGGGCGTGCGGTTGCCGGTGAGCTCGCGGGCGGCGGCGGTGAGGCTGGGCGCGCCACGATCGAGCGCTTCGGCGAGCCCGGGCACGACCTGGCGCAGGCCGAGTCGGCTGCTGGGGGCGGCGTACACCCCGCCGAGCATGGGGTCGACGAGCCGGGCGACGACCGCGTGGCCGAACCGCTCGGCGACCAGCGCGCCCAGGGACACGTCCGAGCCCGGTTCCCACTCCAGCGGCAGGTCCGCCTCGCGCGCGGCGACGGCCCGCTCGGCGGGGCCGAGCACCTCCGACAGGGCGTCGACGTCCGACGGCAGACCCATGAGGGTCCCGCGCGGCATGGGGACCGCGCCCCCGCCGGTGAGGATGGCCGGCCCGAGGGTGCCCGGGTGGCGCAGCGAGTCGGTGAGGCCGAGTTCGGCGACCAGCTGTGAGGCCTCGGGGCGGCGGCCGATGAACGCCTCCGCGCCGAGTTCCATGGGCCCCGAGGGGAAGTCGACCGTGTGCAGCGCTCCCCCGGGCGCCGCCGACGCCTCGAGGACGGTCACGTGCGCGCCGGGGAGGTCCAGCGAGAGCTGGTAGGCGGCCGTCAGTCCGCTGAGGCCGCCCCCCACCACGACGACGCGCGGCGACGCCTCCGTCACTTGCCGGTGAGGTCGTGGACGAGCTCCACCACGTGGGTCACGGCGCCCGCGTCGGTCGCGGGCAGGACCCCGTGGCCGAGGTTGAACACGTGGCCGGCGGCGCCGGCCACGCGGGCGCGGCGGCCCTCCTCGAGGATGCGCCGGACCTCGCCGTCCAGGGCCGAGCGGTCGGCGAAGAGCATCGCCGGGTCGAGGTTGCCCTGCAGGACCTTGCCGGGTACCCGGGTGGCCGCGTCATCGAGCGGGATGCGCCAGTCCACGCCCACCACCTCGGGGCCCGCCTCGCCCATCGCGCCGAGCAGCTCGCCGGTGCCCACGCCGAAGTGGGTGCGCGGTACCGAGGAGATGACCTCGTCGGAGAAGATCCGCGTGGAATGCGGCAGGACCAGGGAGCGGTAGTCCCGCTCGGTCAGCGCCCCGGCCCACGAGTCGAAGAGCTGGACCGCGTCGACGCCCGCCCCGACCTGCGCGCGCAGGAACACGGTCGTGAGGTCGGCGAGCTTGGCCATCAGTGCGTTCCACACCTCGGGGCGCGAGTACATCAGCGACTTGGTGTGCTCGTGGTTGCGGCTGGGGCCTCCCTCGATGAGGTAGGACGCCAGGGTGAAGGGCGCGCCGGCGAAGCCGATGAGGGCCACGGCCGGGTCGAGCTCGGCGGTGATGAGCCGCACGGCCTCCTCGATCGCCTCGAGGCGGTCCGGGGTGAGCTCGGGCAGCGCGGCCACGTCCGACTCGTCGCGGATCGGCTCGGCCACCACGGGACCGGTCCCCGGGACGATGTCGATGTCCACGCCGGCCGCGGCCAGCGGGATGACGATGTCGGAGAAGAAGATCGCCGCGTCCACGCCGTGACGGCGCACCGGCTGCAGCGTGATCTCGCAGGTCATCTCAGGGTCGAAGCACGCCTCGAGCATGGTCGAGGTGCCCCGGACCTCCTTGTACTCGGGGAGCGACCGGCCCGCCTGGCGCATGAACCACACCGGCGTGTGCGCACCGCCCCTGCCCGTGACCTCGTCGAGGTAGGGGCCCGCCCCGGCGCGACGGCCCGGGGCCGCGGCCACCCGCTCGGTGGTTCCGGCACCGGAGGTGCCGCCGGGAAGGGGGGACGAGGACGCATCAGAGTTCAACACGCCCCCCATCGTCCCATGAAGTGGCCGCCGGGGCCGGTCAGCCCACCCGGGCCGGTGACGGCGCGCCTCTTCCACGCACGTGGCGGTGGTCGCTAGCGTGACGACCTGTGAGCACATCGGTCAATGACGGCGAGCCCGAGGTCTTCCGGGCGGCGGTCGAGTCGCTGTCGCGGCTCGAGGTACGGCCCGAGATCTCGGTCGGCCCGATCCGCCCGCCGCAGCGACTGGCGCCCTACAGTCACGCCCTCGGTGTGGAGATCCTCCCGCCCCGGGGCGACGACGTGCCGGAGTTCTCCGACGGCGACGCGTTCGGCCGCCTCATCCTGCTGCACGACCCGTCCGGGGACGACGCCTGGAACGGCACCCTGCGGTTGGTCGCGTACATCCAGGCGGACATGGAGGCCTCGTTGGCGGGTGATCCGCTCCTGCCGCAGGTGGCGTGGAGCTGGCTGACGGAGGCGCTGGACGAGGAGGCCGGGCCGTACACGGCCCTCGGCGGCACCGTCACCAGCACGGCCTCCGTCCGCTACGGCGACATCGCCGGCCCCCCGCAGGCCCATCAGCTGGAGCTGCGCGCGTCGTGGACGGCCCTCGAGCCGGACCTCACCGGCCACGCGTCGGCGTTCTGCAAGACCCTGGCGCAGGCCGCCGGCCTGCCGCCCGTCGGGGTCACGTCCCTGCGCGGACGGGCGTGAGCGGGCGCCGCCGCGGCGAGACCCCGCCCGGGGCGGCGCCTCCCCCGGCCGAGTACGAGTTCGTCGACGACCTCGCCGGGATCGGTGCGGTCGTCGGCGCCCTGGACGCGTCGTCCGAGCCGATCGCGGTGGACGTCGAACGCGCCTCCGGGATCCGCTACTCCGAGCGCGCGTTCCTGCTCCAGCTGCGCGTCCCCGGCGAGCCCGCCCTGCTCGTGGACCCGGAGACCCCGGGCCGGACCGTCGGGCCGCTCGCCACCGTCCTCTCGGAGCGGCCGCTGCTGTTCCACGCCGCGAGCCAGGACCTGCCGTCCCTGCGCGAGCTCGGCATCCACCCCACCGCGCTCGTGGACACCGAGCTCGCCGGGCGGTTCCTCGGGATCGAGCGGGTCAACCTCGGCGCCATGATCTCCGAGCATCTCGGGATCGGGCTGGCCAAGGCGCACTCGGCCGCGGACTGGTCCCGCCGGCCGCTGCCCGCCGCGTGGCTCGACTACGCGGCCTACGACGTGCTGTTCCTCCACGAGCTGGCGGACGAGGTCCTGCCCCGGCTCGACGCCCTGGGCCGCCGAGAGTGGTTCGAGGCGGAGTGCCGCCACCTCGTCGACTCGGTCCCGACCCCGGCCGCCGCCGACCCCTGGCGACGTCTGTCACGCCTGTCGAGCCTGCGCGACGGCCGGCAGCTGGCCCGCGCGCGGGAGCTGTGGATGGCCCGCGACCGCGTGGCCGCCGAGCGTGACATCGCTCCCAAGCGACTACTGGCCGACGCCGCCGTCGTCGAGGCCGCACGGGTCGGCCCGACCAGCCGGTCCGCGCTACTGGCGATCGACGGTTTCGACGGCCCGCAGCGCAGACGCCTGGTCGGCGAATGGCTGGCCGCCCTCGAATGGGCCGACGGACTCGGCCGCGAGGACCTGCCGTCCCGTCAGGGTCCGCCCGCCGAGCATCCCCCGCACGCGTCGTGGAAGCGCAACGAGCCGGAGGCCGCCGCGCTCCTGGACGTCGCGCGGGAGGCGATCGCTGCTCTCGCCGACGACCTGGGGATCGACCAGGGTCTGCTCCTCAAGCCCTCGACGTTGCGGTTGTGGGTCTGGCGTGCGGCCACCTCCGGTCCCGCCGACGACGCCGAGCTACTCGACGACGTCCTGCGGGACGAGGGGGCGCGGGAGTGGCAGATCGAGCTGACGACCGGCCCTCTGCTCGAGGCCGTGCGCCGGTTCCGGGCGGAGAGCTGACCCGCCGGGTCGGTCCGTGACCTACCGGGTCGGCCCTCCCCGCCGGGGCGGCCCGTGACCTACCGGGTCGGTCCGACGCGCGCGTTCTACAGTGCCAGGCGGGCCCTGATGCTCTCGGCGATCCCCTCCGCGGTCAGCCCGGCCTCGGCGAGGATCTCGCCGCGGGAGCCGTGGTCGAGGAACTCCTGGGGGATGCCCAGTGCGATGCGGTCGCCTCGCACGGCGGCGAGGTCCAGGCGGGCCGAGACCGCGGACCCGACTCCGCCGTGGAGTCCGTTGTCCTCGACCGTCACCACCAGGCGGCGGCCGCGGGCGGTCTCGACGATCGACGCCGGCACGGGGTAGACCCACCTCGGGTCGACCACGTCCACGGAGATCCCCTCCGCCTCGAGCGCGCGGGCCGCGGCCGCGGCGGGCGCGACCATGGGCCCCACGGCCACCACCAGCACCTCGGCGTCACCCGGGCCGTGGACCCGGTCCACGCCGTCCTCGGAGGTGGCCAGGGCCGGGACGGGCTCGCCCACGGAGCCCTTGGGGAAGCGCACGACGGTGGGGCCGTCGTCGACGGCCACGGCCTCGCGGAGCTCCTGGCGCAGGGTGAGCGCGTCGCGCGGCGCGGCCACCCGCACGCCGGGGACGATGCCGGTGAGCGACAGGTCCCACATCCCGTTGTGGCTGGCGCCGTCGGGACCGGTCACACCGGAACGGTCCAGCACCAGGGTCACGGGCTGACAGAGGAGGGCGACGTCCATGAGCAGCTGGTCGAAGGCCCGGTTGAGGAAGGTCGAGTAGACGGCCACCACGGGATGCATCCCGCCCAGCGCCAGCCCGGACGCGGAGGCCACGGCGTGCTGCTCGGCGATGCCGACGTCGAACATCCGATCGGGGAACCGCTCGCCGAAGGCCGCCAGCCCGGTGGGCCCGGCCATCGCGGCGGTGATCGCCACGACGTCGTCGCGCTCGGCGCCGATCGCGCAGAGCTCCTCGGAGAACACCGAGGTCCAGTCGACGGACGACGAGGTCGACAGCGGCTTACCCGTCTCGGGGTCGATCACCCCGGTGGCGTGCATCTGATCGGCCTCGTTGTTCTCCGCGTGCACGTAGCCCATGCCCTTGCGGGTGACCACGTGGACCACCACGGGGCCGCCGAAATCCTTGGCGAGCCGGAGCGCCGCCTCGGTGGCCGCGAGGTTGTGCCCGTCGACCGGGCCCATGTACTTGAGGCCGAGGTCGGCGAACAGCTCCTGCGGCGACACGACGTCCTTGACGCCGGCCTTGATGCCGTGCAGCACCGAGTAGACCGCCTTGCCGACGACGTCCTTGCGGGCGGTCAGGGCGCTCTTCGTCCGGTCCATCGCCTTCTCGTACGCGGGCTGCAGACGCAGCGCGCCCAGCCGCTCGGCGAGACCGCCGATCGTCGGCGAATAGGAGCGGCCGTTGTCGTTGACGACGATCACCATGGGCCGGTCCTTCGCGGCCGCGATGTTGTTGAGGGCCTCCCACGCCATACCGCCGGTCATCGCCCCGTCACCGATCACGGTGACGACGGTCCGGTCGCGCTCGCCACGCAGCGCGAAGGCCTTGGCGAGCCCGTCCGCGTACGACAGCGACGCGGTGGCGTGCGAGGACTCGACGATGTCGTGCTCGCTCTCCGCGCGGCACGGGTATCCGGAGAGGCCGCCGCGGGTGCGCAGCCCGTCGAAGTGGTCCCGTCGCCCGGTGAGCATCTTGTGGACGTACGACTGGTGTCCGGTGTCGAAGACGATCGGGTCACGCGGTGAGTCGAACACGCGGTGCAGGGCGACCGTCAGCTCGACGACGCCCAGGTTGGGTCCGAGGTGCCCGCCCGTGGCCGCGACCTTGCGGATGAGGAACTCGCGGATCTCGCCGCACAACCGGCCCAACTCGTCGGGTCCGAGCCCCCTGAGGTCGGAGGGGCCGTTCACCTGATCGAGCACGCTCATTGCTGTCGACTGCCCCTTCCCTGTCCGACACCCCGTTGGGTCGAGTCGCCAGTCTACGGGCTGAGGGCCCGCGGGCTCGCCCTCGGTCGGTGGGTGGGCCGCCGACCGGCGTGGCGATTCAGCGTCCGCCCGGGGCATCCAGCACCGCGATCCCCTCGACATGGTGGGTGCCGGGGAACGCGGCGACGCCCCGCAGATCCGTGAGCGTCCACCCGGCCGCGACGAGCGCTCCGACGTCCCGTGCCAGACTCGCGGCGTCGCAGCCGACGTGGACGATCCGCGACCGGGTCAACTCCGCCAGGCGCTGCATGACCGGGATGCCGGCACCCCCGCGGGGCGGGTCGAGCACCACGACGTCGGGGGCCGGGTCGGCCTCGGCGTCCGCCGCGAGGTCCTCGAGGAACGTCTCGACCCTCGAGCGCACGGTGTGCACTCCCGGGCCGAGCGCGGACGCCGTGCCCGGGTCGCCGGATCCGGGGGTGGTCGACACCGCCCCCAGCGACGCCGACGAGGACTCCACCACGGTCACGCGCGCGCCCGGAACGGCCTCCCGCACGGCCGCGGCGAACAGTCCGGCGCCTCCGTAGAGGTCCCAGACGACGGGCTCGTCCGGAAGGCCCGGGGACTGCGCCACCACCGTGCGGACCGCCGACGCGTAGTGGGTCGCCGCGCTGCGGTGGGCCTGCCAGAAGGCCTCGGGAGGCAACCGCCACTCCCGCTCCCCCACGCGCCGCACGACGTCGGGTCCGCCGGTGACGAACTCCCAGCCCGCCGCCCGGGAGTGCCGCGCCCGGGCCCGCGTCGCGGCGGACCGACGCGCGCGCGAACCCTGCCCGCGGGGCGCGTCACGTACCGCCGGCCGATGGGCGACGTGGACCGTCCCGTCGTCACCGAGCAGCCCGAGGAGCTCGCGCCCGGGGCCGACGTCCGCGGCGGTCACCACGTCGAGGATGCGCGGATCGGGTTGGACGCAGGGCTCGGTCACGAGGTCCCGTGACCGCGCCCGGCGTACACCGGGCCGACCGTCGGGGCCGGTGACCCACCGGGCGACCGTGCGCCACCCGGTCGTCGCGGCGTCGCCGGCGGGGACCTCGACGGGGACCGCGTCGGCGTGTGAGTCGATCCGGCCGATCCTGGCGGCCTGCTCGGCGAGGATCCGGCCGGCGAACCCGCGGGCGGCGGCGGGCTCGATGTGGCTCCAGTCGCAGCACCCGGCCCCGGCGGCGGCCGCTGGGCAGGCGGGCTCCACCCGGTGCGGGGACGCGACGATCACCGACTGCACGGTGCCGCGGCAGAAGGCGCGGCCCGGGTCGTCCTCGATCAGGACGTCGACCGTCTCCCCGGTAATCCCGCCGCGGCAGAACACCACTCGTCCCTCGTGCCGGGCGACGAACTCACCGCCGTGCGCCGGGCCGACCACCTCCAGCCGCAGGACGCGGCCCGTCCAGTCGGTCGTGTGCTCGTGTGTCATCTCGCCTCCGGTCCGCCCAAACGCCCGACGATCGGTTCGTCGCGGGCCTGCTCCGCCCGGCCGCGCGAGGACGACAGCTGCCACGGCACGCTCGTGACCATGACGCCCCGCTCGTAGAGCAGGCGGGTCTTGAGCCGGAGCGCGCTCTGGTTGTGCAGCAGCTGCTCCCACCAGTGGCCCACCACGTACTCCGGGATGTACACGATCACCACGTCCCGCGGCGACTGGTCCCGCAGCCGCTTGACGTAGTCCACGACCGGGCGGTTGATCTCACGGTACGGGGACTCGACGACCTTGAGCGGAACGGAGATGCCCCGGCTCTCCCACTCTCTGACGAGGGTGCGGGTCTCTGCGGTGTCTATGTTCACCGTCAGGGCCTCGATGGTGTCCGGGCGGGTCGCCCTCGCGTACGCGAGGGCACGCATGGTCGGCAGGTGCAGTTTGGAGACCAGGACGAGGCAGTGGGTCCGGCTGGGCAGCACGGCCTCTCGGGAGGAGTCTTCCAGTTCGCGCGCCACCGCGTCGTAGTGCCGGTGGATGAGCCGCATCACGGCGAAGACCGCCACCATCGCCAGGACGGCGATATAGGCGCCGGAGAAGAACTTGGTGGCCATGACGATGAGCAGGACACCAGAGGTGAGGCCGAACCCGACCGCATTGACCGCCCGCGACCGGCGAGCCCGGCGACGCACCGCCGGGATCTCCTCGTGCCGCAGCCGCCGGGTCCAGTGGCGGACCATCCCGAGCTGGCCCAACGTGAACGCCACGAAGACGCCCACGATGTACAGCTGGATGAGGACCGTCACCTGGGCGTCGAACGCGACCACCAGCGCGATCGCCGCGATCGCCAGGAGCACGATGCCGTTGGAGAACGCGAGTCGGTCGCCGCGGGTGGCGAGCTGACGGGGCAGGTACTTGTCGCGTGCGAGCACGGACGCCAGCACGGGGAAGCCGTTGAACGCGGTGTTGGCCGCCAGCACGAGGATGGTCGCGGTCACGACCATGACGACGTAGAACGCGATCGGCAGCCCGGCGAAGACCGGCTCCGCGAGCTGCGCGATCATCGTCTTCTGCTGGTACCCCTCCGGGGCGCCGACGAGCTGGGTGGCCGGGTTCTCGGCGATCCGGACCCCGAGCCTGCGCGCCAACGCGATGAGGCCCAGCAGGAACGACACCGAGAGCACCCCCAGGATCGCGAGGGTGACAGCCGCGTTGCGGGCGCGGGGCTTGCGGAAGGCCGGCACCCCGTTGTGGATGGCCTCGACGCCGGTGAGCGCGGCGCACCCCGAGGCGAAGGACTTGGCCACGACGAACGCCAGCGCCAGGCCGGTCACCTCCGCGCCCTCCGCGGGGACGAGGTCGAACCCCGCCGACTCCGCGCGCAGGTCGCGGCCGAACACCTCGACCTGCAGCAGGCCCCACACGATGAGCGCGATCATCGACGCGAGGAACGCGTAGACGGGCACCGCGAACATCGCCCCGGACTCACGGATCCCCCGGAGGTTGACCGCGGCCAGTCCGGCGATCGCGAGCACGGAGAAGAAGACGGCGTGGGACTGCACGAACGGGATGGCGGAGCCGATGTTCGCCGCCGCGGCGGAGATCGAGACGGCGACCGTGAGGACGTAGTCGATGAGCAGCGCCGCGCCCACCCCGAGGCCGGCGCGGGGGCCGAGGTTTACCGTGGCCACCTCGTAGTCGCCGCCGCCCGACGGGTAGGCGTGGACGTTCTGCCGGTAACAGGCGATGACGACGACCATGACGAACGCGACCGCCACCCCGACCCACGGGGTGAACGCGATCGCCGACATCCCGGCGATCGACAGCACGAGGAAGATCTCCTGCGGGGCGTACGCCACCGACGACAGCGCGTCGGAGGCGAACACCGGCAGGGCTATCCGCTTGCGCAGGCGGGTGGCGCCGATGGTGTCGCTGCGGAAGGGGCGCCCCACCAACAGCCGCTTGGCTCCCACGGAGACCCTGGAGATCCTGGACACCGACACATCGTAGGACCCGCGCGCCGCGGCGGACAGCATCCGCGGATGTGAGTAGCGTGACGTCCCTGGGGCACGAGCGTGCGCCGTGAGGAGTGGGACTCGCGATGAGGGTCGTCGTCATGGGCTGTGGCCGCGTCGGGGCGGGGTTGTCCGCCGAGCTCGACGCCGCCGGCCACGCGGTGGTGGTGATCGACCGCGACGCGGCGGCCTTCGCCCGACTCCCCGAGGGATTCGGCGGCCGCACCGTCACGGGCCAGGGGTTCGACAGGGCGGTGCTCACCGACGCCGGACTCGTGGGCGCCGACGCGTTCGCCGCCGTGTCCTCCGGGGACAACTCCAACATCATCGCGGCCCGCGTGGCCCGCGAGACCTTCGGCGTCGAGCGCGTGATCGCCCGCATCTACGACGCCGGCCGCGCCGAGGTCTACGAGCGCCTGGGCATCCCCACCGTCACGACCGTCCCCTGGGCGACCGGCCGGCTCGTCCGGTACATCACCGCCGGGACGAGTCCGGTGGAGTGGCGGGACCAGACCGACACGGTGTCCCTCGTCGCCCTCGACGCACCCCGGGAATGGGTGGGCCTGCCCGTCGACCGGCTCGCCGCGCAGGCCGGTGGCCGCGCCGCCGCGGTCACCCGCTTCGGCGAATGCCGCATCCCGGACGGGGACACGCTCGTCCAGTCCGACGACGTCCTCCACCTCGCCCTGCCCTCGGAGTCGGTGCGCGGTCTGGACGACATGCTGCAGCGAGGACCCTCCGATGCCTGACCCGACACCCGATCCCGCGGTCGACGACTACGCCGACGGCTCCGGCCTGCTCGCCGAGGCCCCGTCCCGGGCGTTCCGGACGAGCTCGATGCGGGTCGTCGTCGCCGGCGCGGGCGTCGTCGGACGGTCCATCGCCCGCGAGCTCCTCGCGGGCGGCCACACGGTGACCCTGATCGACAAGCGTTCCAGCGTGTTCTCCTCCGACCCGGTCGAGGACGCCGACCAGCAGGTCGGGGACGCGTGCGAGCTCAGCGTCCTCGAGCGGCTCCGCATCGAGGAGGCCGACGTCGTCGTCGCCGCGACCGGGGACGACAAGGCTAATCTCGTGGTGAGCCTGCTCGCCAAGACCGAGTTCGCCGTCACCCGCGTCGTGGCCCGGGTCAACGACCCCCGCAACGAGTGGCTCTTCGACGACCGCTGGGGGGTCGACGTGGCGGTCTCCACCCCCCGACTGATCGTCTCGGTCGTCGAGGAGGCGGTGTCCGTCGGCGACGTCGTCCGGCTCATGACGCTGCGTCGCGGGGGCGCGAACCTCGTCAGCGTGACCCTGCCCCCGCAGACCCCGCTGGCCGGACGCCCCGTGTCCCGCGTGCGGATCCCCCGCGACGCCGCCCTCGTGGCGATCCTGCGCGGTGGGCGGGTGATCGTCCCCGAACCCGATGTGCCCTTCGAGCCCGGTGACGAACTGCTCGTGGTGGCCCCCGAAGCGGTCGAGGCCGACGTCAGCGAGGCGATCCTGGGCGGTTGACCGTCACGGCGATCTCCCGCCCGTAGCCCCAGCCCGGCGCAAGGGGCAGGTCGTCCCCGCTCCAGAACCTCCCCGGGTCGTACCAACTGGCGTCCCCGGCGGGCCGGAGCACGCCCATCGCCTCCAGGGTCAGGCCCACGACCTCCGCGCAGTAGGCCGCCTCCATACGCATCGCGGGACCGGGCGAGACCCGCCCGCGCCGCGGGAGCAGGCCCCGGAGCCCACCGCCCACCTCGTCGTCGTTCCCCGACACCGCCCCCGGACCGGCCGCGACGCCGCCCGGCGACTGTCGGCCGCGCGACGCCCAGCGTCCCCGCGCCCACCGCGCGGTGAGGCGCCCCGCCGACGGGAACGACACGCCGTCCAGGCGCGCGATCGTCTCCAACAGCGCCTCCTCCTGCACCGTCCCGACCTCCGGCGAGATCTGCCGGAACCACGCCCGCTGCGCGTACGGGCCCGTCCACTGACGCACCGCTGCCTCGAGGTCGTGCAGCTGCACCCCACGCTGGCGGCGGCCCGTCCACACGTCCGGCAACGCCCTGCCCATCTCCGCGTGCCACATCAGGGGCGGCATGTCCTCGAGCACCACCGCGACCCCCACGTGGTTGACCGGCGCGTTGGTCAACGTCTGGATCAGCCGGTCCGCCGTCGTCCGGCCGCGGAACAGCCACAGGTCCCCGGTGCGCGTACGGTCGGCCGCCGCGGCCAGAGGCACGGTGTCGATGTCCATGGTGCGATCCTGCCAGGGCGGCCGGGCCGGTCGGCCTAGGCTCGAGCACATGGCTCCCCGGGGACGGCAGTGGTTCAAGATGATCGGCGCGGCGGGACTGGCGGGTGTCGCGGCCTCCGGGATCCTCGCCGCCCGGTCCGAACGGCGCCGCCGCTCCTATGAGCCGGACGAGATCCGCGAACGACTCCACGAGCGCTACACGCGTATCCAGGCCCGGCGCGACGCCGCCGGCGACTGACGACGCCGTCCGGCCGACCCGGCCCGGGTGCCGATATCCTGGCGGGCACCATGCCGTCGTCCACCTCAGCCCCACCCGAGCTCCGCCGGGCCCGCCACGATCTGCTCGTCCGGCTCGACGAGGTCGGCACCCTCGACGCGCACCGGCTCCGCCCCCGGATCCGCCGGGCCCGCGCCGACCAGCTCGACGACCTCACCCGCCGCGTCGACGAGGCCGCCGAGCGCATCCGGCGGCGCGCCGAGGCGATCCCCGTCCCCGAATACCCCGAGCAGCTCCCCGTCAGCGCGCGTAAGGACGAGATCGCCGAGGCCATCCGCGAGAACCAGGTGGTCGTGATCGCCGGCGAGACCGGCTCGGGCAAGACCACCCAGATCCCCAAGATCTGCCTCGAGCTCGGGCGCGGCGTGCGCGGCGTGATCGGCCACACCCAACCGCGGCGCCTCGCCGCCCGCTCCGTGGCCGAGCGGATCGCCGACGAACTCGGCGTGGAGATCGGCGGTCCCGTCGGCTCCGCAGTGCGCTTCGACGACCGCACCGGACCCGACACCTCGGTCAAGCTCATGACCGACGGCGTCCTGCTCGCGGAGATCCGCCGCGACCGGCTGCTCCGCGCCTACGACACGATCATCATCGACGAGGCCCACGAACGAAGCCTCAACATCGACTTCCTCCTCGGCTACCTCAAGCAGATCCTCCCGCGGCGCCCGGACCTCAAGCTCGTCATCACCTCCGCGACCATCGACCCCGAGCGGTTCGCCCGCCACTTCGCGGGACCCGACGGGCGCCCCGCCCCGGTCATCGAGGTCTCCGGACGCACCTACCCCGTGGAGATCCGATACCGACCGCTCCAGGTCGAGCACGGGGACCGGGTGATCGACCTGGACCCCCTCGACGCGCTCGCCGACGCCGTGGCGGAGCTGCTGCGCGAGGACGACGGCGACGTCCTGGTATTCCTGTCCGGCGAGCGCGAGATCCGGGACGCCGAGGAGGTGCTGCGAGGGCGGAAGTTCCCGCGCACGGAGATCTTCCCGCTGTTCGCGCGCCTCACCGCCGCCGAACAGCAGCGCGCCTTCCGCGCCCACTCCACCCGGCGCGTCGTGCTGTCCACCAACATCGCCGAGACCTCGGTGACCGTCCCGGGCATCCGCTACGTGGTGGACACCGGACAGGCGCGCATCTCGCGGTACTCGACCCGGACCAAGGTCCAGCGGCTGCCGATCGAGCCGGTCTCGCAGGCCTCCGCCGCGCAGCGCGCGGGCCGCTGCGGCCGCGTCGCCGACGGCATCTGCATCCGCCTGTACTCGGAGGAGGACTTCGAGGCACGGCCCGAGTTCACCGACCCCGAGATCCTGCGCACCAACCTCGCCTCGGTCATCTTGTCGATGGCGGATCTCGACCTCGGTCCCGTCGACGACTTCCCCTTCGTCGAGCCGCCGGACCGCAAGGCGGTCCGCGACGGCATGACCCTCCTCACCGAGCTGGGGGCGCTGAGGGTCGACGACGACGAGCGCCCGCACCTGACCGAGGTGGGCCGCGACATGGCCGCGCTCCCCCTCGACCCCCGACTGGCCCGGATGGTGGTGGAGGGCCACCGCAACGGGGCGCTGGGCGACGTGCTCGTGGTGGTCGCCGCCCTCACCGTGCAGGACGTCCGGGAGCGGCCCGCGGAGGAGCGGGACAAGGCCGACCAGCTCCATCGCCGCTTCACCGACAAGACGTCCGATTTCCTGGGCTACCTCAACCTGTGGCGCTACCTCACCGAGCAGCGCCGCGAACTCTCCGGCAGCGCGTTCCGCAAGATGTGCCGCGCGGAGTACCTGCACTGGCTCCGCATCCGCGAATGGCAGGACCTCAACGCCCAGCTGCGGAGCATGTGCCGCGAACGCGGCTGGCACCCGCCGTCCGGCCAGGCGTCCGAGGACGACCTGCACAAGGCGATCCTCACCGGCCTGCTCACCAACGTCGGCATGCGCGACGAGGACGCCCGCGAGTTCCGGGGCACCCGCGGCATCCGCTTCCAGATCTTCCCCGGCTCGGACCTGGCCCGGAAGCCACCCCGGTGGGTCATGGCGTCCGAGCTCGTGGAGACCTCACGGCTGTGGGCCCGCGACGTGGCGCGCATCGACCCCGCGTGGATCGAGCAGCTCGGCGGCCACCTCACCCGCACCCAGTACTCCGAGCCGCACTGGTCGGACGCCCGCGGCGCCGCCATGGCCTACGAGAAGGTCCTCCTGCTGGGCCTGACGGTCGTGGAGGCGCGCCGCGTGCTGCTGTCCCGGGTGGACGCTCCCCTGGCCCGCGAAATGCTCGTCCGTCACGGGATCGTCGAGGGGCGCCTCGACACGCGGGTCCCGGTCATCCGGGAGAACGCCGAGGCCGTGGCGCAGGCCAGGGAGTTGGAGACCCGCAGCCGTCGACGCGACCTGGTGATCGACGACGAGGCCCTGGTCGCCTTCTACCTCGACCGGCTCCCCGCCGACATCACCTCCGGCCGTCACCTGGACTCGTGGTGGAAGAAGCGCGGCCACCGCGACCCGGACTCGATCCGGCTGACCCCCGCCGACATCCGCACCTCGGAAGCCGCCCCCGACGCGGGTGACTTCCCGCCGTTCTGGCAGCAGGGCGACCGACGATTCGAGCTGCGCTACGAGTTCGACCCGGGCGTCGCCGCCGACGGCATCACCGTCCGGATCCCGCTGCCCCAGCTGTCCTCGGTGACCACCGCCGGTTTCGAGTGGTTGGTCCCCGGGCTGCGCGAAGAGCTCTACACGGAGATGCTGCGCACCCTCCCCAAGTACCTCCGGCGGCTCTGCTCGCCGCCCGCGGAATACGCCGCCCTGCTCGCCCGCGACGTCACCCCGCGCTCGGCCCCGCTTCCGGTGGCCCTGGCGCAGGCGCTCTCCGCCCGGATCGGGACGACGGTCGACCCCCGCGAGTTCGACCCCACGCAGCTCCCCGATCACCTGCGGGTGCGTTTCGAGGTGGTCGACGGCGAGACGGTCGTCGCGTCCGGCACCGACCTCGCAGCGCTGCGGACGCGACTGCGGGACAAGGTGCGCGAGACCCTCAACACCCGGCTCGTGCCGGACGACGGGCCATTCCGGCAGTGGAGTGCCGACACCATCGGCGATCTCCCCCCGTCGGTTACCGGCACGGTGGACGGTGTGGAGGTGACGGTCTACCCCGCCCTGCGCGTCGATGCGGACGGCATCCACCGGGTCGCGTGCGCGACGGAGGAGGAACGCCGGACCAGGCAGGCGTCAGCGGTGCTCACGCTCATCTCGTCCGACCTCGTCTCCGCCTCCTCGATCCTGCGCGGTCGCCCGGTCGAGCAGCGACTGGCCCTGACCCAGTACCCGCACGGGGGCGTCGAGGCACTGGTCTCCGACGCCGCCCTGGCGGCGTGTGGCCGGATCATCGCCCGGCGTAAGGGCGTGCCGGTGTTGACGGTGGCGGAGTTCGGCGAGTTACGGGACGCCGCCAGGGCGGAGGTGCCGGGGGCCGTGGCGTCGGCGATCTCGGCGGTCGTGCCCGCGTTGGTGGCGGCGCGGGAGGTGTCCGTGCGTGTGGCGGAGGCCCCGGCCGAGGTCGCCGAGGCGGTGGCCCCGTCGCTGGAGTTCCTCGTGGGTAAGGGTTTTCTGGCCCGGCATCCGGTCGACGTGCTGCCGCACCTGGAGCGGCACGTGAAGGCGGTCGGTGTCCGACTCGACCTGGCGGAGAAGTCCCCTGCCCGGCATCGGGAACTGACGGCCCGGTTGGCGCGGTCGGAGGAGACCGTCGAGGAGGCGTGCGCGGCTCTGCGACGTCGGCCCGGCGGCGCGCGCTCGTCGCGCGAGCTGCGGTGGTTGCTGGCCGAATACAGAGTGGGACTGTTCGCCCAGTCCCTCGGTACGTCCCGTCCGGTCTCGGCCGAGCGCATCGACAAGGCGGTGGCGTCCGCGCTCGCACCCCGCGCCCGGCGTTGACCGTCCGGCGGCCGGAGGTCCTACCACTGGTGTGAGCAGCGGCCTGCCATCGGCGCGGGCCGGCGGGTCAGCGGCTCGCGCGGCGGATCACAGGGTCGCGCGGCGGTCCCTGAGCGCGATGATCTCGCGTTCGAAATCGTCGGCCGAACTGAACTGCTTGTAGACGGAGGCGAAGCGTAGGTAGCCCACCTCGTCGAGGTCCTGGAGGGGGCCGAGGATCGCGAGACCGATCTCGTGGGCGGGCACCTCGGACGCGCCGCGTGCGCGGACGGTGTCCTCGACCTGCTGGGCGAGGCGCCGAAGGGCGTCCTCATCGATGGACCGGCCCTGGCAGGCCCGGCGAACTCCCCGGACCACTTTGTCGCGACTGAAGGCCTCGGTGACGCCGTTGCGTTTGAGGACCGTCAGCAGTGGCGTCTCGAGCGTCGTGAAGCGGTGCCCGCACTCCGGGCACTCCCGCCGGCGCCGGATGGCCTGACCCTCGTCGACCGATCGTGAGTCGATCACCCGGGAGTCCTCGTTGTGGCATGTAGGGCAGTACATTCCCGTGTGGCCCTTCGTCGACCGGACTTCACGCCTCCCAGGACGTAGACCACGGGACGCGGGGACGATTGACCATCGTCCCCGACTCATTCTAGGAGGCCGGTGTGCCGGTCACGCGTAGGCGGGCCCGCCGAGGAACGCCACGGCCAGGAGCATGAGAACCCCGAAGGCGATGCCGCAGGCCAGGAGTGCCCAGGCGGGCACGTCATCGACGACACGGGTCGGGGCCGGCGACTCAACGCGGCAGGCGCGCACACGGTCGGACGCCACCGGGCGGGCCTGGACGATCCGCCGCGGAGCCGACGTCCGCGAGGTCGCCGGCGCGTGAGCGACGACCCGGTCGGTGGAGGCGCCGTGGATGGGCGAGGCGGAGTCGCGACGGCCCACCGGCCGCGCGCCGGGTCGGGTCCCGGAACGCCCGCGGGCCTGTCGGTCCCCGGCCCGGCCGGCGTGCGGGCGGACACCGTCCGCACGCTGGGCGGGGGCGCGGTGCTCCGCCGCGCAGATCTCGGTCCACCCCACGGTGGAGTCGGTGTGCGAGTGCATCTCCAGAATGGTCATGTCCACTCCCTGCTCGATACGGTGTGCGAAGAGGATTCGCACAATCGTGTGGATTTCTGTGTACCTATGTTCGAATACCGATACGCCTAGAGTTGTATCACGCGACTCCGACACGGTCACCATTCCGCGACGAAGTTCTTCGAACGTGTGTGTGGCGCTCCCCGCTCAGGGGCGATAGGGTGTACACAGATGACGACGTCGAACATCCATTCGCCGAAGGGACCCGAGATGCCGAAGCCCGACTTCGACTCACTGACAGACCGCCAGAAGAGTGTGCTGCTGCACATCCACGACACGGTCAAGGAGCGCGGCTATCCGCCGAGCATCCGCGAGATCGGGGACGCCGTGGGCCTGCAGTCGACGTCGTCTGTAGCGCATCAGCTGCGGACCCTGGAGAAGAAGGGGTTCCTGACCCGGGATCCGCACAAGCCGCGGGCTGTCGACGTCCACGGGGTGCCCGGGCAGAAGACCCGGGGGCGCCGCTCCCCCACCAGCGAGGTCCGACGGCCGAGTGGAGCGGTCGAGCCCGTCTACGTCCCGGTCCTCGGTCGGATCGCGGCGGGTGGCCCCATTCTCGCCGAGCAGGCCGTGGAGGAGGTCTTCCCGCTCCCGACCGATCTCGTGGGGTCCGGGGACCTCTTCATGCTCAGGGTCGTCGGTGAGTCGATGATCGACGCGGCGATCTGCGACGGGGACTACGTCGTGGTGCGGCGGCAGAACGTCGCGGACAACGGCGAGATCGTCGCCGCGATGATCGACGGCGAGGCGACCGTGAAGACCTTCCGCAAGGACTCCACCGGGGTCTGGCTCCTGCCCCACAACCCGTCCTTCAGTCCCATCCCGGGCGAGCACGCCACGATTCTGGGCAAGGTCGTCACGGTGTTCCGCAAACTCTGAACACCGCCCTGCGACGACGACGCCGCCTGCCCCGTGATCGGGTCAGGCGGCGTCGTCGTCGCAGGGACCGGTCAGGCGGCCCCGTCGCGTGTGCCGCTGTCCGAGACGAATTCGCCGAGCTCACCGGCCACCGAGGCGGGAAGCCGCACCACCAGGCGCGTACCGCGGTCGGTGTGCTCCTCCTCGACCACCGCACCCTCGGTGTGGACCCGTGCGACCACGTCACCACGGGTGTACGGGACCTCGAGAGTCAGCTCCATGTCTCCGGAGGCCACGATCTGCATGATCCGTTCGAGCAACTCGTCGACGCCCTGCCCGGTGGCTGCTGAGACGAAGACCGCGTCCGGCAGGGCGTGGTGCAGCTCGGTGAGCACCACCGGATCGGCCGCGTCGATCTTGTTGATGACCACCAACTCGCGAGGTCGTTCGGCGTTCTGCTCCTCCACAACCTCGTTGATCACCTTGCGGACGGCCTCGATCTGACGAAGGGGGAACGCGTCCGAACCGTCCACCACGTGGAGCAACAGCTCGGAGTCGACCACCTCCTCCAGCGTGGACCGGAACGCCTCGACCAACTGCGTGGGCAGGTGCCGGACGAAGCCGACCGTGTCGGTGAACACGACCGGCCGCCCGTCGGGAAGGTCGGCGCGGCGGGTGGTGGGATCGAGTGTGGCGAACAGCGCGTTCTGCACGAGGACGCCGGCGCCGGTGATCCGGTTCAACAGGCTCGACTTCCCGGCGTTGGTGTATCCGGCGATCGCGATCGACGGAACGGGCGTGGCGCGCCTGCGGTAGCGCTTGGTGTCGCGGGACTGCTTCATGCCCTTGATGTCGCGACGCAGCCGGGCCATGCGCTCGCGGATACGGCGTCTGTCCGTCTCGATCTTCGTCTCACCGGGGCCACGCAGGCCGACGCCGCCATTGCTGCCGGCCCGGCCACCCGCCTGTCGGGAGAGCGACTCACCCCACCCGCGGAGGCGGGGGAGCATGTATTCCATCTGTGCGAGGGAGACCTGCGCCTTGCCCTCGCGGCTGGTCGCGTGCTGAGCGAAGATGTCGAGGATCAACGCCGTCCGGTCGATGACCTTGACGTTGATCGCCTTCTCCAGCGCGAGGAGCTGACCCGGGGTGAGCTCGCCGTCGCAGATCACGGTGTCGGCACCCGTCGCGGCGATGACGTCCTTGAGGACGCTCACCTTTCCGGAGCCGATGAAGGTCGCCGCGTCCGGCTTGTCGCGGCGTTGGATGAGAGCGTCGCAGACCTCGGAGCCGGCCGTCTCGGCGAGCTGGGCGAGCTCCGCCATCGCGGCGTCCGCCTGGGCTGCGGACCCTTCGGTCCACACGCCCACCAGTACGACCCGCTCCAGGCGGAGCTGGCGGTACTCGGCGTCGTTGACGTCCTGGAGTTCGGTGGACAGACCCGCCACCCGGCGCAGCGAGGATCTCTCCTCGAGCTGCAGTTCGCCGATGGATGGATCGAGGTCGCGTGTCGGCCGCTCGGCGGCCGTGTGATCAATAGTCATTCCCCTGCATCATCTCACATCGGGGCTGTGTGTGTCGCGTGCACGGCCGTGTGATATGCCCCGCCGTGGTACCGGCCGCTCGCGACGAGCGCGGACGGGCCGATGAGAGTCGAACCGCCGTCGGTCAGATGTACCTTGACCTCCCCGCCGGGGACCGCCACGACGACGTCTCCGGTGCCGCGTCCGGCGTCGGCCAGAGCGGCGACCGCCGTCGCCACGATGCCGGTCCCGCATGACATCGTCTCCCCCGCTCCCCGCTCGTGCACGCGCATGGTCACCCGCCCCTCGGACAGGGGCGTGGCGATCTCCACGTTGACGCCGTGTGGGAAGAAATCGCGGTCGAAGGTCGGGGCGTCGCCGACCGGCAAGGCGGCCAGAGTCGCGGCGTCCAGCCCGGGCACGATGCAGGCCAGATGGGGGTTGCCCATGTCGACGGCCACGCCCGCGAAGGTGCGGCCACCGAGCTCGGCCGAGGAGAGTCCGAGCAGCCGCGGCTCCCCCATGTCGACCCGGACGACGGCGTCGTCGCCGGAGTGGGACACGATCGTCGCGGGCCGCGGCCCGGAACGCGTGCCGATGGCGATCGTTCCGGTGTCGGCCCGGTGCGTGGCCACCAGCGCGTGGGCGAATACCCGGACCCCGTTTCCGCACATCTCGGCGATCGAACCGTCCGCGTTGCGGTAGTCCATGAACCAGTCCGCGCGGTCGACCCCGTTCGGGAGCGCGGGAAGAACCCCGCGATCGACTAGGGCACCGGCGGTGGCGATCCGGAGGATTCCGTCGGCACCGATGCCGCCGCGTCGGTCGCAGAGCGCGCGGACCAGCGTCTCGTCGAGGTCGAGCTCGGCGTGGTCGTCGGGCAGGATCACGAAGTCGTTGAGTGTGCCGTGGCCCTTGAGGAAGGCGATGCCGTCGGTGGCCGTCGGCGTGTGGTCCGGAGTCATGTCGTGATCGTACTAGCGGCCGACCGTCATTCCGCACTGCGGAAATGGCGGATGAAGCGCCACGACGAGGACATTAGAGTCGGTGGGGAGAACGATCCCCTACCTGAGGAGAGCATCGATGTCCGAACGCATCACCGTCGGCGGTATCCAGGTCGACGAGGTCCTCTTCGACTTCGTCAACACCCAGGCGATCCCGGGCACCGGGGTCGACCCCGACGCGTTCTGGGCCGGTGCCTCCGAGATCTTCGCGGACCTGGCTCCCCGGAACCGCGAACTGCTCGCCGTGCGGGACGACCTGCAGTCGAAGATCGACGCGTGGCACCACGAGAACCCGGCGCCGATCGACCAGGCGGCGTACAAGGAGTTCCTCCGGGAGATCGGCTACCTCGTGCCGGAGCCCGAGTCGGTCTCGGTCACCACGGAGAACGTCGACGCGGAGATCGCGACCGTCGCCGGTCCGCAACTCGTCGTGCCGGTCACCAACGCACGATTCGCCCTCAACGCCGGCAACGCTCGCTGGGGTTCGCTCTACGACGCCCTCTACGGCACCGACGCCATCCCGGAGACCGACGGCGCCGAGCAGGGCGACTCCTACAACAAGGTCCGTGGCGACAAGGTGATCGAGTGGGCTCGTGAGTTCCTCGACGACGCGGCGCCGTTGGCCTCCGGCAGCCACGTGGGGACCACCGGGTACGCGGTCGTGGACGGCGCGCTCCGGGTCACGCTCGCGGACGGCGCGACCACCGGGCTGGCCGACCCGGAGAAGTTCGTGGGCTACCGCGGGGATGCCGCCAGCCCCTCCTCGGTGCTGCTGCGCAACAACGGCCTGCACATCGACATCCAGATCGACCCGGACTCCCCCATCGGCTCGACGGACGCGGCCGGCGTCAAGGACGTCGTCCTCGAGTCCGCCGTCACGACGATCATGGACTTCGAGGATTCCGTCGCCGCTGTCGACGCCGAGGACAAGACGCTCGGCTACCGCAACTGGCTCGGCCTGATGAAGGGCGACCTGTCCGAGGAGATCAGCAAGGGCGGTAAGACGTTCAACCGCGTCCTCAACGACGACCGTGTCTACACCTCCCCCGACGGCTCCGGTGAGGTCCGCCTCCACGGGCGATCGATGCTGTTCGTCCGCAACGTCGGCCACCTCATGACGAACCCCGCGGTCCTGGACGCCGAGGGCAACGAGCTGCCCGAGGGGATCCTCGACGCGCTGATCACCGCGCTGGCGGGCATGCACGGGATCGCGGAGGGCAACGAGCGCGGCAACAGCCGCAGCGGGTCGATCTACATCGTCAAGCCCAAGCAGCACGGGCCCGACGAGGTCGCGTTCACCACCGAGCTGTTCGGCCGCGTCGAGAAGCTCCTCGGCCTGCCGGCCAACACCCTGAAGGTCGGCATCATGGACGAGGAGCGCCGCACGTCGGTGAACCTCGCCGCCTGCATCGCGGAGGCCACAGAGCGTGTCGTGTTCATCAACACCGGGTTCCTCGACCGCACCGGCGACGAGATCCACACCTCCATGGAGGCCGGGCCGATGATCCGCAAGGGCGAGATGAAGTCCGCGCGCTGGATGAACGCCTACGAGGACTTCAACGTCGACACCGGCCTGGCGTGTGGTCTGCGGGGCCGCGCGCAGATCGGCAAGGGCATGTGGGCCAAGACCGACCTCATGGCGGAGATGCTCGCCGAGAAGATCGGCCAGCCGAAGGCCGGCGCCAACACCGCCTGGGTCCCGTCGCCGACCGGCGCCACCCTGCACGCCACCCACTACCACCGCGTCAACGTCCTGACCCGCCAGGAGGAGCTCCTCGCCGGCGGTCGTCGCGCGAGCGTCGACGACATCCTCACGGTGCCGCTCGCGCCGAGCACCGACTGGTCGGATGAGGAGAAGAAGGAGGAGGTCGACAACTCCTGCCAGACCATCCTGGGCTACGTCGTCCGCTGGGTCGAGCAGGGGATCGGCGTCTCGAAGGTCCCGGACATCCACGACGTGAACCTCATGGAAGACCGCGCCACGCTGCGGATCTCCTCGCAGCTGCTGGCCAACTGGATCCGCCACGGCATCGTCACCGCGGAGTTCGTGGAGGATTCGCTGCGCCGCATGGCCGAGGTCGTCGACAAGCAGAACGAGGGCGACGACGCCTACCGGAACATGGCGCCGGACGTCGAGTCCTCGATCGCCTGGCAGGCGGCCCGCGAGCTGATCCTCGAGGGCACCACGCAGCCGTCGGGCTACACCGAGCCGATCCTGCACCGCCGTCGCCGCGAGTTCAAGGCCGCGAACGGGCTTTGACCCTCGCGGGAATCCGCTACTCCCTTCGGCATCCGCTACCCCTGCAGAGGTAGCGAATCCGGGCCGGGAGTAGCGGATCTCCGGTATCGGGACGGCGCCACGCCGCACGGTCAGCCGAGGAGACCCCCTACCGCGGCCCGGAGGACGTCGACGGCGGCGTCCCTCCGGTCTCGGGTGAAGCGGGCTTCGGGCCCGGAGGCGGAGATCGCGAACGCCGCGTCGCCGGTGCCCACGGCGATGGCCACGCACCGCACCCCTTCCTCCTGCTCGGACTCGTCGGTGGCGAAGCCCCGGCGTCGGACCTCGTGGATCTGCTCGATCAGCGCGCCGACCTCGACGAGGGTCGAGTCGGTGTAGCGGCGCATGCCGGCCCGTTCCAGCATGGCGCGGATGTCGGCGTCGTCGTCGCCCGCCACGAGGGCCTTGCCCACCGCCGTGCAGTGGACCTCGACGCGCCGCCCCACCTCCGTGAACATCCGCATCGAGTGAGGC
This sequence comes from Dietzia lutea, assembly GCF_003096075.1. Taxonomy (NCBI): domain Bacteria; kingdom Bacillati; phylum Actinomycetota; class Actinomycetes; order Mycobacteriales; family Dietziaceae; genus Dietzia; species Dietzia lutea. The sequence goes on from NZ_CP015449.1 coordinate 1,911,390, forward strand.
GAGGGCACCTGGGCGAGGTAGACCACGCCGTCGCCCTCCCGGACGGCGAGGTTGGCGGTCTCCCCTGTGCCCTCGACGACGGCCCGCAGCACGGGCTCCGCCCACGAGGCGGTCGCGCGCTGGGCCGCGTCCCCGATCCGTTGGAGGCGGGGGCCGAGGAGGTAGCCGCGGCCGGCGTCGCGGCGGAGGTGTCCGCTCTCGGCGAGGGTGCCGCAGAGCCGGTGGACGGTCGCGGCGGCCAGCCCGGTGTCGGCGACCAGTTCGCCGAGGCTGGCGCGTCCCCCGCGGCGGGACAAGGCGTCGAGCAACGAGAACGCGCGGTCGACGGACTGGACGCGGGACCGCCCGGCGCCGGGCGCCGTCATCGCGTCCCCTCCCCCAGGATCCGCAGCGCCTCGTCCAGCGGCCGCGGGGCGTCGTCGGCCCGGTCACGGGTGTCGGTGTCTATCCAGCGGATCCGGTGGTCGCGTCCGAACCACGACCGTTGACGGCGGACGTAGCGGCGGGTGCCGATGACCGTCCGTTCCTCCGCACGGGACAACCCCTCGTCGTCGATCCGCAGGGCGTCGTCCATCTCGTCGAGCACCTGGGCGTAGCCGATCGCGCGGCGGGCCGTGACGCCCTCGAGGAGCCCGACGCCGACGAGACCCCGCACCTCCTCGACGAGCCCGTCGGCGAACATCGTCGAGGTCCGGGCGGCCAGCCGGTCATCGAGCTCGGGCAGCGCGCACCGTAGGCCGATCAGACGGGTACCGAATCGTGGCTCGCCGATGGCCGGTCGGGACGCGGAGAACGGCCGCCCCGTGAGCTCGACGACCTCCAGGGCGCGGACGGTGCGCCGCGGGTCGGTGGGCAGGATGGTCCGCGCCGCCTCGGGGTCGACCCGTGCGAGTTCGGCGTGCAGGGCGCGGACGCCGATCTCCTCCAGCCGCCGCTCGTAGCGGGCACGCACCTCCGGGTCGGTGTCCGGGATGCTCCACCCGTCCACCAGCGCCTGGATGTACATCATGGACCCACCGCACAGGATCGGCACGTGCCCGCGGTCGCGGATCCCGCCGATCTCGCGCTCGGCCTCGGCGCGGAAGTCGGCGACGCTCGCGGTATCGGTGACATCGAGCACGTCGAGTCGGTGATGCGGGATGCCGCGGCGCTCCTCGGGCCTGAGTTTGGCGGTGCCGATGTCCATGCCGCGGTACTGCTGCATCGCGTCGCAGTTGACGATCTCGCCACCGAGGCGCTCGGCCAGACCCAGCGCGAGCTCCGATTTGCCGGTGCCCGTCGGCCCGATCACGGCGACGGGGGCCGGGCCGGTCATGACCACCACCCGCAGTGGTAGCCGACACCGAACGGTGCCCAGGACAGTTGTTCGCGCGCGGCGCGCGAGTCCACGAGGTCGGCGAGGACGAGCCACGCGGGACGGCTCCACCACCCGATCTCCTCGGCGACGTCGGCCCCGGGGTCGGGGAGCCCGCCGGGGTCTCGGAGCCACCGGCCGAGCCTGGCGTCCAGGTCGACGCCGCGCGGGTCCTCGGGGACGGGGCCGCGCGGCGCGAGGGAGGCGGGTCCGTCGGCGACGACGACGACGAGGTCGTCCGCCCCGACCTGCGGCGTGGTGGGCGACGGCCCGGTCACGCCGGTGAAGGCCCTGGTCAGGCCGATCTCCGCACGGTCCAGCAGCCACCACGCGATCAGCGCGGCATCCGGGACCGCCTCGTGCGGCGCCGGCGGGGCACCGGGCCGTCCGACCGGGACGTCGGCCCCCCACCGGGCGAGCGTCGAGCGGACGTCTCCCAGTGAGCGTCCGCCGCTGTCCGCCCCCACGACCCTGACCGCGCTCGCGTCCCCCGCGGCACGCCGGAGCACGCGCACCATCTCGGCGACCTGGCGTGCGAAGTCGGCGGCCGCTGTCCCGGAGAGTTCGGGCACGAGCGCGGGTGCGCCGGGGACCAGGACGACTGACGTGTTCACACCTGGAAACCCTACTGACCGCCTACGACACCGTCGCAGGACGCCGCCCCGTGATGCCGGGTGGGCTCGGTGGGGCGTACCCGGGGATACGGCGGACACCCGTGCGGCGGTTGGTACACACTAGAAGGATGCCGCGCCGGTCCGAGCCGGGGCGGCGAGGCGACGACCGGTGCGATCCCGGCGACGGTGCCGTGACACGCGGCAGAGGGAAACGAGGACGAGATGACCGAGCAGTCACCCACCGCCACGGGCGGAGCGAACGACGGCGGGGCCACCCCGACACCGGGTCCGCGGCCCGGGCCACGGCCGGGCGGGCCATCGCCCGCGGCGCTCGCCCGGAAGGTGGCTCCGCGGCCGACCCCCGCGGCCGATCCACGGGTCGCGCGCGGGTCCGACCCGTCGCAGTGGGGCCGGGTCGACGAGACGGGCGCGGTGTTCGTGCGCACCGGTGACGGCGAGCGCCAGGTGGGCTCGTGGCAGGCGGGCGCACCCGAGGAGGGCCTGGCGCACTTCGGGCTCCGCTTCGACGATCTGGCGGCCGAGGTGGCCCTGCTGGAGACGCGGCTGGAGTCGCACCCTCAGGACGCGCGCAAGACCCGCGCCTCGGCCGAGGCCCTCGCGGAGCAGATCCCGACCGCCGCGGCCGTGGGCGATCTCGACTCGCTCGCGGCGCGTCTGACCGCGGTGATCGAACGGTCCACGGAGGTCGAGGCGGCCGCTCGTCAGCGCAAGGACGAGCAGCGTGCGGCGGCGATCGCCCGCAAGGAGGCCCTGGCGTCCGAGGCCGAGGAGATCGGCGCGTCCTCGACCCAGTGGAAGGTCGCGGGCGACCGTCTCCGGGACATCCTCGAGGAGTGGAAGACGATCCGCGGGATCGACCGCAAGACGGACGACGCTTTGTGGAAGCGCTTCTCCAAAGCACGCGAGGCGTTCAACCGCCGGCGCGGCTCCCACTTCGCGGAACTGGATCGCAACCGGGCGTCGGTGAAGCGGGTCAAGGAGGAACTCGTCGAGCGCGCGGAGGCGCTGTCGGGGTCGACCGACTGGAACGACACGGCGACGGCCTTCCGCAAGCTCATGGACGAGTGGAAGGCCGCGGGCCGCGCGCCGCGTGAGGCGGACGACGCGCTGTGGAAGCGGTTCAAGGCCGCCCAGGACTTCTTCTTCGACGCGCGGCACGCGGCGGCCGCCGAGCGGGACGCCGAGTTCGAGGCGAACGCCGAGGCCAAGGAGGCCCTGCTCGCCGAGTTCGAGGGCCGGATCGACCCGGCCGCCGATCTGGCCGCCGCCCGGTCCGCGCTGCGGGACCTGCAGTCCCGGTGGGAGGAGATCGGCAAGGTCCCGCGCGACAAGATGGGTCGCCTCGAGGGCCGTATCCGTGCGCTGGAGAAGGCGGTCGCGGACGCGGCGGACACCGAGTGGCGCCGCACGGATCCGGAGGCCAGGGCGCGTGCCGGCCAGTTCTGGGACCGGGTCCGCGACTTCGAGGAGCAGGCCGCCAAGGCGGACGCCGCGGGCAAGATCAGGGACGCCGAGAGCGCCCGGGCGCAGGCCGCGCAGTGGCGTGAGTGGGCCGAGGCGGCGGAGAAGGCGGTCGACACCCGCTGACGGTGGCACGAACAGACGCCGGGAGCCCGGCCGGGATCACCGGCCGGGCTCCCGGCGTCTGCGGGGTGTGGTCAGGCCCCGTCGCCGTGCCGGGCGTCCTCTTCCAGCTGGCGCTGCTCGGGTGTCCGCGACCACAGCACCGCGGCGAGGGTCGCGACCAGCGCCAGCACGAGCAGCTCGCTGAGGTAGAGGCCGATGCCGGGACCGCCGAAATCCTGGAAGTCCGGGTTCGGGCCACGGCCCGACTGGCGCAGCCAGATCGCCAGCACGCCGTACACGGCGGCCACGCAGGCCGTGCTCCACGCGATGCCGGCGGCCCACCACTTCTGCGACAGGATCATCACGGCGCCGAAGACGATGGTGCCCACGGAGTACAGGAGGACGAACAGGTGGGACGGTAGCGACGTGTACTGCTCGCGGGCCACGTCGGTGAAGAACAGCACGTCGAACCCGCGGACGCCGTCGCTGTGCGGGAGGGCGAGCGCGGCGGCGAGCAGCACGATGAGGACGGCCGAGGCGAGGTAGGCCCGGCCGATCACGAGGGTGCGGCCGAGGATGCGGTCCTTGGAGCGCAGTTCCGATTCCGCGTTGCGGGTGACCTCCATGATCCCCGCGATGGGATCTCGTCGGTCGTCGTCGGTGCTCACGTGGGGCATCCCTTCTCGATGGTGGCGGCGGGGACGGTCTCGCGGCGCAAGGTCGGCAGCCCGAGCCCGACGCCGATGGGTGGCGTCTCGGGCTTGCGGCCCTCCTCGTGGCGGTCCCCGGCGCGGGTGGCGCGGTAGCTGAGGACGCCGTCGTCCGCGAGCAGGTGGTGCGGGGCGGCGGCGGTGACGCGGGTGGTGATGACGTCGCCGGGGCGCACCCGGTCGGCGGCCTCTCCGACGGGCGCGAAGTGCACGAGGCGACCGTCGCGGGCGCGGCCGGTCATGCGGGCGGTGGCGGCGTCCTTGCGGCCCTCGTCGGCGGTGACGAGCAGCTCGACGACGCGCCCGACCTGCGCCTGGTTCTCCTCCAGGGTGATCCGCTCCTGGAGGGCGATGAGCCGTTCGTACCGCTCCTGGACCACGGCCTTCGGGATCTGGTCCTCCATCGTGGCCGCCGGGGTCCCGGGGCGGGGCGAGTACTGGAAGGTGAAGGCACTGGAGAACCGTGCCTTCTCGACGACGTCGAGGGTCGCCTGGAAGTCCTCCTCGGTCTCACCGGGGAAGCCGACGATGATGTCGGTGGTGATCGCGGCGTGCGGCATGGCCGCGCGGACGCGGTCGATGATGCCGAGGAACCGCTCGGACCGGTAGGAGCGCCGCATGGCGCGGAGGACGCGGTCGGAGCCGGACTGCAGCGGCATGTGCAGCTGCGGGCAGACGGTCGGGGTGGAGGCCATGGCCTCGATGACGTCGTCGGTGAACTCGGCGGGGTGGGGCGAGGTGAAGCGGATCCGCTCGATGCCCTCGATCCGGCCGGCCGCGCGCAGGAGCTTGGCGAACGCACCCTTGTCGGACGGCTCGTCGGGGTCGTGGAACGACCGTCCGTAGGCGTTGACGTTCTGGCCGAGCAGCGTCACCTCGAGCACGCCCTCGTCGGCGAGGGCCTGCATCTCCGCGAGGACCTCGCCCGGGCGGCGGTCCACCTCCTTGCCGCGCAGGGACGGCACGATGCAGAACGTGCAGGTGTTGTTGCAGCCGACGGAGACGGAGACCCAGCCGGCGTAGGCGGAGTCACGGGTCGCCGGCAGGGTCGACGGGAAGTGCTGCAGGGAGTCGGCGATCTCCACCTCGGCCCGCTCGTTGTGCCGGGAGCGGTCGAGGAGGGTGGGCAGGTGGCCGAGGTTGTGGGTGCCGAACACGACGTCGACCCACGGCGCCCGGGACACGACGGCGTCCTTGTCCTTCTGCGCCAGGCATCCGCCGACGGCGATCTGCAGCCGGGGGTTGGCGTCCTTCCAGGGCCGCAGGTGGCCGAGGGTGCCGTAGAGCCGGTTGTCGGCGTTCTCACGGACCGCACAGGTGTTGAACACGACGAGGTCCGGCAGGCTGCCGGTGGCCGGGTCGGCGTCGCCCTCGAAGGGCACGTAGCCGGCGGCGTCGAGCACCCCGGAGAGCCGTTCGGAGTCATGGACGTTCATCTGGCATCCGAAGGTGCGCACCTGGTAGGTGCGACGGTCCACGCCCTCGGCGGGGACGTCCTCCGCCGCCGGATGCAGGTCGGTCACGAGAGAATCCACGCAGGCCAGGGTACTCAGGGCGAGGCGTGGGCCGCCAATTCGGCGTCCACGACGGACATCGCCAACCCCGTGGGATAACCCCGCCGGGCGAGGAACGCGACGAGCCGCCGCCGCTCGCCCTGCGCCTCGGGCCCGGAGAGCGCGGCGGCCGGGCGCCTGTCCAGCCGGGCGCGCACGAGCTCCGTCGCCTGCCGACGCTCGTCGGACTCGTCGATATCGGCCACCGCGTCCGCGATGTGCCCCTCGGCCACGCCTTTGTCGCGCAGCTCCCGCTCGAGCGCCCCACGCGAACGACCGCGGCGGCGCCGGCGTCCGCGGACCCACTCGGCGGCGAACTCCGCGTCGTCGAGCAGACCCCAGGCACGGACGCGATCGAGCGCCTCGTCGACGGCCGCCGGCGCGAACTCCTTGGCGATCAGCCGCTGACGGAGCTCGTGCTCACTGCGCGGCCGGTGTCGCAGCAGCCGGAGGGCGGACGTGGCGGCCTCGTGCGCCTCCGGCGCCAGCGGGGGCAGGTCCGCGGAGCTCGAGGGCCGCGACTCCACGGCGGCGATGGCCGCGCGCAACTCGTCCGCGTCGATGCCCCCGCCGACCGGGCCCGGCCCACCGGACCGGCCCGGCCGTGTGGACCGGCCCGGCATCAGAAGTCGACGGGCACCACGTCGATCGGAGCGTCCTCATCGGACTCCGCCTCGATCTCCGCGATCTCCGCGCCCGCACCGATGTTGAGCTTGTCGAGGATCTTCCGCTCGATCTCGTCCCGCACCGACGGGTTGTCCTTGAGGTAGCGGCGGGCGTTCTCCTTACCCTGGCCCAGCTGGTCCTGACCGTAGGTGAACCAGGAGCCGGACTTCTTGATGAAGCCGTTGTCCACACCCATGTCGATGAGCGAGCCCTCGCGGCTGATGCCCTCGCCGTACAGGATGTCGAACTCGGCGATCTTGAACGGTGGCGCGACCTTGTTCTTGACGACCTTGACCTTGGTGCGGTTACCGACCGCGTCGGCGCCGTCCTTGAGGGTCTCGATGCGGCGGACGTCCAGGCGGACGGACGCGTAGAACTTGAGGGCCTTACCGCCGGTCGTGGTCTCCGGCGAACCGAACATCACGCCGATCTTCTCGCGCAGCTGGTTGATGAAGATCGCGGTGGTGCCGGTGTTGTGCAGCGCGCCGGTCATCTTCCGCAGCGCCTGGCTCATGAGCCGGGCCTGCAGGCCGACGTGGCTGTCACCCATCTCGCCCTCGATCTCCGCACGCGGCACCAACGCCGCGACGGAGTCGATCACGAGGATGTCGATCGCGCCGGACTTGACCAGCATGTCCGCGATCTCCAGCGCCTGCTCACCGGTGTCGGGTTGGGAGACGATGAGGTTATCCGTGTCCACGCCCAGCTTGCGGGCGTACTCCGGGTCGAGCGCGTGCTCCGCGTCGATGAACGCCGCGATGCCTCCGGCCGCCTGGGCGTTGGCCACGGCGTGCAACGCGACCGTGGTCTTACCCGAGGACTCCGGCCCGTAGATCTCCACGACGCGGCCCCGGGGGAAGCCGCCCACGCCCAGCGCCACGTCGAGCGACAGCGCACCGGACGGGATGACCTGGACCGGCGGCCGGGTGTCATCGCCCAGCCGCATGACGGAGCCCTTGCCGTAGGCCTTGTCGATCTGCGCCAGAGCCAGCTCCAGCGCCTGCTCGCGGTTCTGGGCGGCTCCGGCCTTGCTCGAGCCCGCCTTGGCCTTGCCTGCCATCTCATGCTCCGTTCTCGGTCCGACCCCCGGCCTCCGGCCGATCGGTCTGTGTGGTCTTCACTCGCGGACGTTAGCGGCCGGGTACGACACGATCCCCTCGCGTCGTACCCGGCGACCGCGCCCTGTGGAGGCGGCACGCCCTGTGGATCCCTGTGGACGGTGGACCCGCCATCACATGCTCTCGAGTGTAGCCGAACGGGTGTTCGAGGTCGAGGGACACGCCGGGCGGATCCGCCTAGCGCAGGTGCTCGGGCACCTCGAACTCGTCGCACAACGCGAGCCACACGCGCTTCACGGACTCCCCCGCGTCGATGGCCTCGTGTGCGGTCCGGCCGCCGCACGCCGCCAGGTGGTGCGAGCGGACCAGATGGTCGGCGCGCAGCTCACCGAACGCCTCGACCGTGCGTGCCTGGAACTCGGTCAGAGTCACGTCTCACCCTCCCCTGCGAGACGACGACGGGCCGCCGGCACGCTCGCCGACGGCCCGTGGCCGCGAGATCACTGCTGTTCGGTCTGCGCCTGCTGCTGCTGCTGCGGGGTGGCCGGTTGGGACTGGCCCTGGCCGATCTGTCCTGCGGCGCCGGATCCCTGACCCAGCTGCCCGCCATCGGCCTTCATCGACGCCCGGATCTGCTCGAGCCGGCTGTGCCCGGCCATCTGGGTGGAGGCCTGCTCCACCTCGAGCATCCGGCCCTGCACGGAGTTCTGCGCGAGCTCGGCGGAGCCGAGGGCGTTGGCGTAGCGACGCTCGATCTTGTCGCGGACCTGGTCGAGGTTCGGGGTGTTGCCGCCCGAGGACAGCTCCGACATCGACTGCAGGGAGGCGCTGACCTGCTCCTGCATCTTGGCCTGCTCGAGCTGGCTGAGCAGCTTGGTGCGCTCCGCCACCTTCTGCTGCAGGACCATGGCGTTCTGCTCGACGGCCTTCTTGGCCTGCGCGGCGGCCTGGAGCGACTGGTCGTGCAGACCCTTGAGGTCCTCGACGTTCTGCTCGGCCGTCACGAGCTGCGCGGCGAACGCCTCCGCGGCGTTCTCGTACTCGGTGGCCTTCTGCATGTCGCCGTTCTCGCGCGCCTGCTCGGACATCTGCAGCGCCTGGCGGGTCGACCCCTGCAGCTTCTCGATGTCCGCGAGCTGGCGGTTGAGCTTCATCTCCAGCTGGCGCTGGTTGCCGATCACCGCCGCGGCCTGCTGCGAGAGCTGCTGGTGCTGGCGCTGCGCGTCGGCGATCGCCTGCTGGATCTGGACCTTGGGGTCAGCATTCTCGTCGATCTTCGAATCGAACAACGCCATGAGGTAGCGCCATGCCTTGGTGAACGGATTGGCCATCGCTGCGTAGTGTCCTTCTGCCGATTCGGACGACGGGTCTTGTCTACGGTACCGAACGACGCCCGTGTGCGACCACCGGGCGACGCGGCGGCGGTGTCATGCCGCGAGCACGGGTTCCGCGACGGTCCCGGGGGGCGAGACCTCGAGCGCGGCGCGGATGAGGATCTCGCCCAGGGACACGTCGAGCGCGCCGGAGATGGAGGCGAGCAACTCGCTCGAGGCCTCCTTGCGGCCACGCTCGATCTCGGAGAGGTAGCCGGGGCTGACCCGGGCGGCGTCGGCCACGTCACGCAGGGTGCGACCCGACTCCCCGCGCAGCCCGCGCAGGACGGTCCCCAGGGTCTCGCGCAGCAGAGGCGTCGCTCCGGGTTCGTCCGGTCGGGGCAGTGTGGTCATCTGGATGTTCGGCATCACCCGGTACAACGCGTCAGTTCCCGGATTCGTTCCCGTCGTCGTCGTCGACCTCCGGATCCCCACCGGCCGCGGCCACCACCAGCGCCAACGCCGCCTCGCACGCCGCGCGGCGGATGGCGGCCCGGTCGCCCGACAGGGACAGCGGCACCGACCACGCCGCGCGCTCCGGGGTCGTCAGGCCCACGTACACGGTGCCCACCGGTCTACCCTCCTGGGTGTCCGGGCCGGCCACGCCGGTCAGACCGACGCCGACCTCGGCGCCGCAGCGTCGCGCCGCGCCCGCGGCGAGCGCGCGTGCGGTCTCGGGAGACACGGCGCCGTGGCGCTCGAGGACGTCGGTGGGCACGTCGGCGAGCTCGTGCTTGAGGGGGGTCGCGTAGACGACCAGCCCCCCGCGCAGCACGGCGCTCGCGCCCGGCACCTCGGCGACGGTCGCGGCGAGCAACCCGGCGGTGAGGGACTCGGCCGTGCCCAGGGCCCACCCGCGGTCGCGGAGCGCGGCGACGGCCGCCGCGGCAGCCGGTGACGGCACCACGGAGTCCGGTGACGGCGGGCCGGCATCCATACCCGTCTCAGCTCCGGACGAGCGCGGCCCGCCTGGCCTTGACCAGATAGTCCACGCCCGTGTACACGGTCAGCGCCACGGCGATCCCCATGACGACCCACTCGGCGGGCCACACCCAGTGCGGCAGCGGCAGGATGAGCATGCCCACGCCGAGGGTCTGGGTCACGGTCTTGAGCTTGCCGCCCTTGCTGGCGGCCACCACGTAGTCGACACCGAACAGGCGCCAGAGGGTGATCCCCACCTCGCGGACGAGGACCACGACGGTCACCGCCCAGAACAGCTCGCCCACCAGGGACAGGGAGATGAGCGCGGCGGAGATGAGCGCCTTGTCGGCGATAGGGTCGGCGATCTTGCCGAAGTCGGTGACCAGACCGAGCCGCCGCGCGAGGTAGCCGTCCACGTAGTCGGTGAGCATGGCCACGGCGAAGACGACGAACGCGCCCACCCGCCACCACGATTCCTGGGCGCCCGCGATGAAGAACATCACGACGAAGACGGGCACGAGGAGGATCCGCAGCACGGTGAGGACGTTCGCGATGTTGAGAACGGGGACGTCGGCGGCCGGGCGGCCGTCCTCGCGCGTGGAAGCAGTCACCCCCACACCTTAGCGAGACCCCGGCGAATACCCTTGGTCGCGGGCGCACCCCCGCCCGTCACCGCCGACCCCCGAGGGAGAGCCACCCATGCCGCTGTTCGCCGTCACCTACCGCTACGAGGCCGCCCAGAGCGAGGAGCGCGAGGCCAACAAACCCGCCCACCGTGAGTGGCTGGACGCGCAGGTCACCGCCGGCGCCATCCGGTCCGTGGGACCGTTCGTCGACGGTTCCGGCGCGTTACTGCTCGTGGAGGCCGACGACGACGAGGCCGCGCGCTCCCTTGTGAACGACGACCCCCACTGCCTGCGCGGGATGGTCTCGGAGATCACCGTGCGGGAGTGGAGGCCGGTGTTCGGCGCCTTCTCCTGACCGCTACCCGACCGGCGTCCCGGCCGGCGCGTCGAGTTCGGCGGGCTGCTCGCCGGGATCGTCCTCGGGCGGGCTCCCGCCCTTGATCATCCACAGCACCGAGGCGAGCTCCTCGGGCTTGACCAGGACCTCGCGCGCCTTGGACCCCTCCGAGGGGCCCACGATGTCGCGGGACTCCATGAGGTCCATGAGGCGGCCGGCCTTGGCGAAGCCCACACGCAGCTTGCGTTGGAGCATCGAGGTGGAGCCGAACTGGCTCGAGACCACGAGCTCGACCGCGGCGAGCAGATCGTCGAGGTCGTCGCCGATGTCGGAGTCGATGTCCTTCTTGCCGTCGTCCTTCGAGGCGGTGATGGACTCGTCGTACTCGGGCTCGGCCTGGTTCTTGGCGTAGTCGACGACCTCGTGGATCTCCTCGTCGGTGATGAACGCGCCCTGCATACGGATGGGGCGGGAGGCGCCCATCGGGATGAACAGGCCGTCACCCATACCGATGAGCTTCTCGGCGCCCGCCTGGTCGAGGATGACGCGCGAGTCCGTCAGCGACGAGGTGGCGAACGCCAGCCGCGACGGCACGTTGGTCTTGATCAGGCCGGTGACCACGTCGACCGACGGCCGCTGCGTGGCCAGCACCAGGTGGATGCCGGCGGCGCGCGCCTTCTGGGTGATGCGGACGATGGCGTCCTCGATGTCGCGCGGGGCGGTCATCATGAGGTCGGCGAGCTCGTCGACGACGGCCACGATGTACGGGTACGGGCGGTAGACCCGCTCGCTGCCGGGCGGAGCGGTGATGGCCCCGGACTTCACCCGCTCGTTGAAGTCGGTGATGTGACGCACCCGCGTGGACTTCATGTCCTGGTAGCGCTGCTCCATCTCCTCGACGAGCCACGCCAGGGCCGCGGCCGCCTTCTTGGGCTGCGTGATGATCGGCGTGATGAGGTGCGGGATGCCCTCGTACGGCGTGAGCTCGACCATCTTGGGGTCGACGAGGATGAGGCGGACCTCGTCCGGGGTGGCGCGCGTGAGCAGCGACACGAGCATCGAGTTGACGAAGCTCGACTTACCGGAGCCGGTTGAACCGGCCACCAGCAGATGCGGCATCTTGGCGAGGTCTGCGGTGACGAAGTCGCCCTCGATGTCCTTGCCCAGACCGATGAGCATCGGGTTGTGCTTGCTCGCGGTCTTGGGGTCGGTGAGGACGTCGGCGAGCCGGACCAGTTCGCGGTCGAGGTTGGGCACCTCGATACCGACCGCTGACTTGCCGGGGATCGGCGCGAGCAGGCGCACGTTGTCCGTCGCCACCGCGTACGCGATGTTGCGGTGCAGGGCGGTGATCTTCTCGACCTTGACGCCCGGCCCGAGCTCCACCTCGTAGCGGGTGACCGTCGGGCCACGGGTGAAACCGGTGACGGCGGCGTCGATCTTGAACTGCTGGAGGACGCCCTGGATGGCCTCGATCATCTGGTCGTTGGACTCGCTGCGCGCCTTGGGCGGGTCGCCGGCGGTGAGCAGGCTGACCGGCGGCAGCGCGTAGTCGATGCCGCTGAGGAGCTGGGTCTGCGAGTCGAGCCGCTCCGTGTCGCCCTCGGCGGCGGTGTGCGTCGACGGCGTGTTGGTCTGCGGCACGGCCGAGGTGTTCACGGCGGGCGTCGCGGGGGCGGGTGCGGTCGCACGGGCCGCGGGCGTCGGTGCGGTGACCCGCGGTGACGCCACTCGGGTGGGGGCCTCTTCCGCCGCGGCACGGGCCGCGGGGTCTGCCGCCGACGCGGTGTCGGCCGTCGGGTCCTCGCCGGCCGGCAGGACCTCGGTCCGGCGTGGGGCGCGCCGGGTGCGGGTCGGCGCCGGGGCTTCGTCGTCGAGCGCCGCGCCGTCGCCGGGGACGTCCGCGTCGGACGTGTCCCGCGCCTGCGCGGCGGCGCGTGAGGCCCGCGGCATCTCCACGGTCTCGCCCGTGGTGGGGGTGTCGGACCAGGCCGCCACGCGGCGCCGTGAGCTGCGCCGGGTCGCCGCGCGCACGGAGTCCTCCTGCCCCGTGGTCTCGGCGATCGGGTACGCGGTGGTCGCCTCGTCGTCCCAGTCCTCCGCGGCGTCGTCGTAGTCGTGGTCGACGATGTCGCCGCTGCCGTCCCAGCCGAAGAAGCCGCGGACGATGCCGGGGATCTCGCGGGCGGGCCGGCCCACGATCACGAGGAGGCCGTAGGCCACGAGCAGCACGAGCAGCGGGACGGCGACGAACACCGACAGCCCGGCCTCGAGCGTGCCGCCGACGATCCGGCCCAGGACGCCGGCGCCGGAGCGGACGCCCTCGGGATCTGTCGGCGAGCCGGAGCCGATGTGCCACAGGCCCAGGACGCCGAGAGCGGTGACCGTGGCGCCGACCAGCCAGCGCGAGTGGACGTCCGGTCGCGGCTCGCGCGCCATGACGAGCACGCCCCACCCGCCCAACAGCAGGGGTAGGAGCGCGCCGGGGGTGCCGACGATCGTGCGGATTCCGGTGTCGATCCAGTCCCCGACCGGCCCGGCCGCGCCGAACCACACGGCTCCGGCGAAGACGATGGCGACGCCGACGAGGATGAGCCCGAGACCGTCCCTGCGGTGCGGGGGGATCACCTTGTCGTCGTCGTCCCCTCCCCCGAGACCACGGACACCGTGTCCGACGCCCTTGGCCACCGCCGACCATCCCCCGCGCAGGCCGCGGCCGACGGCACCGAACGCGCCGGAGGTCCGCTCTGGGGCCGGCGATGCCGTCCGCGCGCCGCCGCGCGTGCCCTTCTTGGGCGTGGAGACCACCGCTCCACGCCGGGAACCGCCGTTCCGTGACGACGACGAGGTGGACGTGGTCGATCGCTTCGCTCCCGATGTCGGAGCCGGACGTCGGCCGCCGGGGGCACGGGAGGATCGCGTGCTCGAGGTGGATGCCATGACCGTTACTCTATCGTCTCAGGCACCACTGGTAACAGCAGCCACACGGGCGGGGGCTGTTCTACAGGCCTCGCGGGACGGCCCGCAGCGCGTCGATCCCCCGCTGCGCTCCGGAGACGTCGACCTCGACCTCGTCGCGACCGAACGCCCACAGCAGCAGCTCGACCGGATCGGCGGAGACGCTCACCAACGGCGCCAACGCGGCCCCCGTCGACACCGGCGCGATCTTCGCGGAGCCGAGGTCGGAGGGGGCGCGCATGTCCACGCGGGCGTCGACCTTGCGCAGGAACGTCCGCGCCACGGTGGTGGCCAGCGTCCAGACCCGCTCGAGGTCCTCGAGGTCGAACCCGCGCCTGGTCCATCCCGGGCCGCCGCGTCGGACGTCCTCGTGGTGGACCAGGTACTCGGCCGTGTTGGCCACGCGGTCCGCGTAGCGCAACGGCGAGTACCACGGCGCGCCCGCGGCGATCGCGGACAGGAGGTCCTCCCACGGCCTCTCGGCCTCTCGGAGCCTGATCTGCTCGAGCCGGTCCGCGAACGCGGGGACCACGACCCCGGCCGCGGCGTCGGGCCGCCCCTCCCGTACGACGAGGTGGGCGGCCAGGTCCCTGGCCGTCCATCCCTCGCACAGCGTGGGGGCGTCCGGCCCCGCGGCACGCATCGTCTCGACGAGAGCGCTCCGCTCCCGCTGGGCCAGGCTCGGACGGTCGGGACCCACGGTCTCAGGCCTCGGCGACGGCGGAGGTGATGACGGTCGGCACGATCATGGGCTTGCGGCGCCACTTCTCCGACACCCAGCGACCGACGGTGCGCCGGACGGCCTGGGCGATCCGGTACGGGTCCGTCTCGCCCTCGCCGGCGAGATCCCACAGCGCGTTCTCCACCAGCTCGACCACCGGGGCGAGAGCGCCCGGCTCGTCGGTGAAGCCCTTGCCGATGATCTGCGGCTTGCTCACGGGGCGACCGGTGCGCGGATCGACCACGACCGTCGCGACGATGAACCCGTCCTCGCTGAGAGCGGTCCGGTCGGCGAGCACGGTGTCGCCGATGTCGCCGGTGGACAGGCCGTCCACGTACAGGTTGCCGACCGGCACCTGTCCCACCACGGAGGCCTTGCCGTCGACGAGGTCGACGACCACCCCGTTCTGGGCGAGGACGACGTTCTCCTCGGGCACCCCGGTCGCCACGGCGAGAGCCTTGTTGGCGCGCAGATGCCGCCACTCGCCGTGCACGGGCATGGCGCTCTTCGGACGCACGGCGTTGTAGATGAACAGCAGTTCGCCGGAATAGCCGTGGCCGGAGACGTGGATGTTCGCCTCACGGCTGGTGACCACGTTCACGCCCATCTGCGACAAACCGTTCTGGACGCCGAAGACGGACTCCTCGTTGCCCGGGACGATCGACGAGGAGAACAGCACCGTGTCGCCCTCGGAGAGGTTGATCTGCCGGTGCTCACGGCGGGCCATCCGGGACAGCCCGGCCATGGCCTCACCCTGCGTACCGGTGGTCATCACGAGGACCTTCTCGGAGGGCAGCTTGGCCGCGGTGTCCATGTCCACCAGGACCCTGTCGGGATCCGTGAGGAGGCCCATCTCCAGGGCGATCTCCATGTTGCGGAGCATGGACCGTCCGGTCAGGGCGACCTTGCGTCCGGTGGCGGCGGCCGCGTCGACGACGGACTGGACGCGGTAGACGTTGGAGGCGAAGCAGGCGACCACCACGAGCTGGCGCGCGTCGGCGATGAGCCGCTGCAGGGCGGGCCGGACTCCGGACTCCGACGGGCTGATGCCCGGCGTGGTCGCGTTGGTGGAGTCCAGGAGCAGCAGGTCGACACCCTCGTCGCCGAACCGCGACATCTTGGGCAGGTCGGTGGGGCGCTTGTCGGTGGGGAGCTGGTCGAGCTTGATGTCGCCGGACATCATCACCGTGTTGTCGCCGGCCTTGATGACCACGCCCAGGCACTCGGGGATCGAGTGGTTGACGTCGAAGTAGCGGACCTGGAACTTGCCGAAGTCACTGACGCTGGACTCGTCGACCGTGCGGAATACCGGCTTGATGCGGTGCTCCTGGCACTTGGCCGCCACCAGCGCGAGGGTGAACTTGGAGCCCACCACAGGGATGTCCGGGCGCAACTTGAGCAGAAACGGGATCGCCCCGATGTGGTCTTCGTGGGCGTGGGTGAGCACGAGCGCCTCGACCTGGTCCAGGCGGTCCTCGATGTGCCCGAAGTCCGGGAGGATGAGGTCCACACCGGGCTCCGTGGAACTGGGGAACAGGACGCCGCAGTCCACGATCAGAAGCTTCGAGTCGTACTCGAAGACCGTCATGTTCCGGCCGATTTCGGAGATGCCGCCGAGCGCGACGATCCGCAGGGCACCCTTGCGGGGCTTCGGCGGGCTGGGCAGACGGACCGTCATGTCCCCGCCCTGCATGGTCTTCACGCCACCGAACTCGGCCGTCGAGGTCTCGCCCCGTCCACGACCCCGGCTGCGGCCGCCGCGACCGCGTCCGCTGTTCTGACCGCCGGAGTCCTGGTTGCCGCCGTTCTGACCGCCGGACTTCTGACCGCCGGACTTCTGGCCGCCCTCCTGACCGCCGGAGGCGGAACCGCGACCGCGACCCCGTGAGCCGCCCTTGGACGACTCCTGCTGGGCCCTGCCCTGGTCGGCCTTGTTCTGACCGCCCTTGTCCTGGTCGCCCTTGTTCTGACCGCCGTTGCTCTGCTCGGACCTGCTCTGCTGGCCGCCGCGCTGGCCCTTGTCCTGCTGGCCCTTGTCCTGCTGAGCCCTGTCCCGGCCGGAGCGGGACGGCGCCGACTCGGCGGCGGGGGCGTCGGGAGCCGGGGTCGGCTCGGTGAACTGCACGGCAGTGGCGGGTGCCGGCTCGCCCGAGGGCCGCCCCGCGGCGCGTCGGGTACGGCCGCGTCCGCGGCCGGTGGAGGAACTTTCCGTCATCTGGTGACTCCTGCTCTGAGCAGCAGCGCCTCGAGGGCCGCTCGCTGCTCGTCGGTGGGTGGTAACTGCGGGAGTCGCGGCACACCGGCCGGGATCCCGAGAAGTTCAAGTGCTGCTTTGGACATCGACACGCCCCCGAGTGCCCGCTGGGCGTCGAAGAGCGGGAGGAGTCCGAGGTTGATCCGGCGGGCCGTCTCGATGTCTCCGGACAGGAACGCGCGGCGGAGTTCGACCAGACGCGGCGCGGCCACGTGGCCGATCACGCTGACGAAGCCGCTCGCCCCGACGGCGAGCCACGGGAGGTTGAGTTGATCGTCTCCCGAGTAGTAGACGAGATCGCAGTGCGACATGACGGTGACCGCGTCGTGGAAGTCACCCTTCGCGTCCTTGACGGCCACGATGTTCGGGTGCGCGGACAGACCGATCAGCGTCTCCGCCTGGATCGGGACGACCGACCGCGGGGGGATGTCGTAGAGCATCACCGGCCGGTCGGTCGCGTCGGCGATGGTGCGGAAATGGGCGTCCAGGCCCGCCTGGGTGGGCTTGGAGTAGTACGGGGTCACGACGAGCAGACCGTGCGCTCCGGAGGCCGCGGCCTGTCGGGCCGCGTGAACGGAGTGGGCGGTGTCGTAGGTCCCGACGCCCGCGACGATCGTCGCCCTGTCCCCCACCGTGGCGAGGACGGTCTCGAGGACCGCGATCTTCTCCGCGTCGGTGGTGGTGGGCGACTCGCCCGTGGTCCCGGACACGACGAGGCCGTCGCACCCGGAGTCCACGAGATGTCGCGCGACACGTGCGACGGCCTTGAGATCGACGTAGCCGTCGTTCCCGAACGGGGTCACCATCGCCGTGACGACCGTGCCGAACGGCGCCGGGCGCCCTGTCTCGGCGGGGGCCCGGCCACTACCGGCCGGTGTCGGCCCCCCGGTGGTCACGTGTGTCATGGTCTCCCAGGGTACCCGCAGCCAGGTCCGGATCCCGATTCCGACCCGGCGGGTGTGCTCATCCCTCGAGCACGTACGGGCTGACCGCGATCTCCGATCCGTCCTCGAGGGTGGCGATCTCGAAGTCCGAGAACACGGCCGGCGCGGCCTCGCGCAACTGCCGCAGGACGTCGATCGCCAGGCCCCGGATCTCGGTGTCGGCGTGCTCGGTGGCGCGCATCCCGATGAAGTGCCGCCACGAGCGGTAGTTGCCCGTCACGACGATGCGGGTCTCGGTGGCGTTCGGCAACACCGACCGGGCCGCCTGCCGGGCCTGCTTGTGCCGCAACATCGGGTTGGGCACGTCCGCGAACCTCTCCTCGAGCCTCGCGAGCATCTCCGCGTAGGCGTCGCGGGAGGCGTCGGTGGCCCGGCGGAAGATCTCGACGAGCTCGGGGTCGTCGGCGATCGCCGGGGGCGGGACGACCTTCGAGTCGTGCTCCGGGACGAACCGCTGGGAGAGCTGGCTGTAGGAGAAGTGCCGATGCCGGATCAGCTCGTGGGTACAGGACCGCGAGATGCCGGTGATGTAGAAGGTCACGCTGGCGTGCTCGAACACCGACAGGTGCCCCACCTCGAGGATGTGCCGCAGGTACCCCGCGTTGGTCGCGGTGCGCGGGTTGGGCTTGTCCCAGCTCTGGTAGCACGCGCGGCCGGCGAACTCCGCGAGCGCGGACCCGCCTTCCGCGTCCGTCTCCCACCCGACCTCATCGGGCGGGATGAACTCGGTGTGCGCGACCATGCGGACCTGCCGCCGGACGAGCTCGGACATGATGAGGCTCCTTGTGGTGACGTGGTGCGCCCGGCGGTTCAGCCGAGCAGGTGTGCGGCGACCGTGGCCGCGACCTCGGCGACGGCGTCGAGGTCCTCGCGTGTGGGTTCGCCCGTGAGTTGCGCGGCCGGACCCACGGCATGCAGGCCCCAGCCGGTGGCGATGCGTTCGACGGAGGTGACCGCTCCCGCGGTGTCGTTGTCGCCGTGCACGCACAGCGCGTACGGGCGGCCGGAGACCGCGCCCTCGCAGGTGTAGTAGGTGCGGTCGAAGAAGTGCTTGAGCGCTCCGGACATGTACCCGAAGTTCGCCGGGGTGAGCAGGACGTAGCCGTCGGCTCGCAGGACGTGGTCGTCGGTGGTGGCCAGGGCGGGGACCGACTCCACCGAGATGCCCTCCAGTTCCGGGTGGGCGAGCCCGGTCTCCAGGGCCTCCAGGATGCGCCGCAGCCGAGGCGACGGCGCGTGGTGGACGAGCAAGACGGTGCTCATCGCGGGTCCTTCCCCGGCGCCGCCTCGGCATCGTGCAGCTCGATGGCCGTGCGCATCATCTCCCGCGCCCGGATGCGGTCACCGGCGTGGTCGTAGGCGCGCGCGAGGCGGTAGGTGGTCCGCCAGTCGTCCGGCGCCGCCTGGTACTCGGCGCTGACCCGGTCGAACAGTTCGTCGGCGGAGTGGTGCTCGAGACGGCCGGAGGGTCGCCGGTCCAGTCCGGTGAGGTCCAGCTCGACGCCCTCGGCGGCGGCCGCGGCCGAGATCTTCTGCAACTCCAGTCCGTTGCGCACGATCGCCCAGGTGGCCCACGCCCCGACGACGGCGAGCAGGAGGATCCCCACCCCGAGACCGCGGACGGACAGGTGCTCCGAGGCGCGGAACATCGACCACCCGAGGTAGAGCAGGTAGAGGAAGGCCACGACCAGGCCCACCGCGGTGAGGGCCATGACCAGGGGTTTGACGACTCTGTCCACCGCGGGCGTCCTACAGGTCCATGAATGCGTCGAGCCCCACGGTCAGTCCCGGGGCCGCGGCGATCGATCGGACACCCAGCAGGACGCCGGGGGCGAAGGAGGAGCGGTCCAGCGAGTCGTGCCGGATCGTCAGGGTCTCCCCCTGCGTCCCGAGGAGCACCTCCTGGTGTGCGACCAGGCCGGTCAGCCGGACTGAGTGGACGCGGACCCCGTCGACGTCGGCTCCCCGGGCGCCGTCGAGCTCGGTGGAGGTGGCGTCCGGCGACTGACCGAGCCCCGCCTCGGCGCGTGCGGCGACCATCATGGCGGCGGTGCGGTGCGCGGTGCCGGACGGCGCGTCCGCCTTGTTCGGGTGGTGCAGCTCGACGATCTCGGCGGACGGGAAGTACTTCGCCGCCTGCACCGCGAACCTCATCATGAGGATCGCGCCGATCGCGAAGTTGGGCGCGACCAGCACTCCGGTGTCCGGGCTGTCGGCGAGCCAGTCGCGGAGCGTCTCGAGACGCTCGTCGGTGAATCCGGTCGTGCCCACCACGGCGTGGATGTCGTTGGCGACGCAGAACTCGAGGTTGCCCATGACCACGTCGGGGTGGGTGAAGTCGACGACGACCTCGGCCCCCGCGTCGACGAGCGCGCTGAGCGGGTCGCCCTGGTCGACCTCGGCGACGAGCTCCAGATCCTCGGCCGCACGAACGGCCTCACAGATCGCCGAACCCACCTTGCCGCGTGCACCGAGCACCCCGACCTTCGTCACCGTCATCGTCTCCTCCGTGGTCATCGTCGTCCTCTCCAGCCTATCCGCCGACGCGCTCGAGCAATCCCGCCGCGCCGCCGTCCGGCATGCCGGGTCCGACGGCGGCCAGGCACCAGGGCGCGGACTCGCCCGCCCAGTAGTCGGCGACCTCGCCGGCGGTGACCCGCCGTAGCCGGGCCACGGAGTCCTCGACCGTCACGACCCGGTCGCGGTCGAGGAGGTGTCGTCCGATCCGCGTCATCCGGGACAGGGGGTCGTCCAGGCCGAGCCTGATGGAGCCCGTGAGGTGCCCGATCGCGCGATCCACCTCGTCGGACGAGGGCGGTGCCGTGCGCATCCCGTCGACGACCTCGCCGAGTTCCCCGAGCAGGGATCCGACGCGGTCGACGGGGCAGCCGGCGACCACGGTGAGCAGCCCGGTCGGGTGGAACTGGTCCATGCCGGCGTAGACCGTGTAAGCCAGACCGAGCTCCTCCCGGATCCGTTGGAACAGCCGCGAGCTCAGCCCGCCGCCCAGCACGGCGGTGCCGAGTTGGGCGGCCGCGCGGTCACCGTGTCCCCGCGCGGGGGTGCGACGGGCCAGGGCCAGCAGGGCCTGCTCGGAGTCGTCGTCCTCGCCGACCACCACCGGAGCGGTCGCCCAGCCGGGGTCGACGCCGTCGGCGCCGCGCCGCCCGCGGGCCGGGACGAGGGACCGTGCGCGGTCGCCCGGCCCGACGGGAGTATCCGCGCCGGGAAGGCTGCGGGCCACCGCCAGGGGCAGCGGTCCGCCGGCGATCCGGGCGACGAGCGCGTCGTGGAGGATGCGGCCCGCGGCCGCGACCACGACGTCCCCGGAGCCGAGGATGCGCTGGTGGAACGCTCTGAGGGTGGCGGCGTCCAGCGCCTCGACGGACTCCTCGGTGCCGATCACCGGGCGGGCGAGCGGGTCGCGCCCCAGGGCCGCCGTGGCCACCAGCTCGCAGGCCAGGTCCTCCGGATCGTCCGCCCGACCCGCGAGTTCGTCGAGCACGACGTCGCGCTCCACCTCGACGTCCTCCGGGTCGCAGGAGCCGTTGGCCACCACGTCCACCAGGACGTCGACGGCCGTGTCCAGACCCTCGGCGGGGACCTGGACGTGATAGCACGTGTGCTCGCGCCCGGTGTAGGCGTTGAGGTCGCCCCCGAGCAGGTCGATCCGCTCGGACAGTTCGCGCCCGGACGCGGTGGCCGTGCGTTTGAACAGGACGTGTTCGAGGAAGTGGGCCGCGCCGTGCTCGTCGGGGCCCTCGTCCGCCGACCCGGCGCCTATCCAGATGCCGACCGCGGCGGTGTGGCACCACGGGAGCTCCTCGGTCACCACCCTGACGCCGGGGATCGTTCGGTCCACGCGGATCTCTGGGTTCACGGCCCTCCATCGTCGGTCTGCTGCGTTCGGGTCGAACGAACGAGGCACGCACCCCGCGCGGGGTGCGTGCCTCGGGTGTGCCCGGCCCCCTCGGGGCGCCGGGCGCGGGATCAGTCGTCGCCGCCGGCGTCCGCGTCGGAGCCGTTGTCGGCGTCCTCGCCCACGGGCACGAGGCTGATCTTGCCGCGGTTGTCGATGTCGGCGATCTCGACCTGCATCTTGTCGCCGACGTTCACCACGTCCTCGACCTTGCCGACGCGCTTGCCGCCGCCGAGCTTCGAGATGTGGACCAGGCCGTCACGGCCCGGCAGTAGCGACAGGAAGGCGCCGAAGGGGGCGGTCTTGACCACGGTGCCGAGGAACCGCTCGCCGACCTTGGGCAGCTGCGGGTTGGCGATGGCGTTGATCTTGTCGATCGCGGCCTGCGCCGACTCGCCGTCGGTCGCGCCGATGTACACGGTGCCGTCGTCCTCGATCGAGACGGACGCGCCGGTCTCCTCGGTGATCGAGTTGATCATCTTGCCCTTGGGCCCGATGACCTCGCCGATCTTGTCGACGGGGACCTTGATGGCGACGATGCGCGGCGCGAACGGGCTCAGCTCGTCCGGCTCGTCGATCGCCTCGGCCATCACGTCGAGGATGGTCAGGCGGGCCTCACGGGCCTGCGTGAGCGCCCCGGCCAGGACCTCGGACGGGATGCCGTCGAGCTTGGTGTCCAGCTGCAGCGCGGTGACGAACATCCCGGTGCCGGCGACCTTGAAGTCCATGTCACCGAACGCGTCCTCGGCACCGAGGATGTCGGTGAGGGCCACGTAGCGGGTCTCGCCGTCGACCTCGTCGGAGACGAGGCCCATCGCGATGCCGGCGACGGGCGCCTTGAGCGGCACGCCGGCGTTGAGCAGCGACAGCGTCGACGCACACACCGAGCCCATGGAGGTGGAACCGTTGGAGCCGAGCGCCTCGGAGACCTGGCGGATGGCGTAGGGGAACTCCTCGACGCTGGGCAGCACCGGCATGAGGGCACGCTCGGCGAGCGCGCCGTGGCCGATCTCGCGACGCTTGGGCGAGCCCACGCGGCCGGTCTCACCGGTGGAGTACGGCGGGAAGTTGTAGTGGTGCATGTAGCGCTTGCTGGTCTCGGGGCCGAGCGAGTCGATCTGCTGGGCCATCTTGACCATGTCGAGCGTCGTGACACCCATGATCTGGGTCTCGCCGCGCTCGAACAGGGCCGAGCCGTGTGCGCGCGGGATGACCTCGACCTCGGCGGACAGCGCGCGGATGTCGCGCACGCCGCGGCCGTCGATCCGGAAGTGATCGGTGAGGATTCGTTGGCGGACGATCTTCTTGGTCAGCGACTTGAACGCGGCACCGATCTCGCCGAGGCGGTCGGCGAAGCGGTCGGCGAGCTCGTCGAGCACGGACGCCTTGAGCTCATCGGTCGCGACCTCGCGCTCCTGCTTGTCCGCGATGCGCATGATCTCGGCCAGCTTGGTCTCCGCGACCTCGGCGACGGCCGCGTACGCGTCGTCGGCGTACGGCGGGAACAGCGGGAACTCACGCGGCGTCCCGGGGGCGGCGGTGGCCAGTGCCTGCTGGGCGGCGCACAGCTCCGCGATGAAAGGCTTGGCGGCCTCGAGCCCCTGGGCGACCACCTCCTCGGTGGGCGCCTGGGCGCCGCCGGCGATCTTCTCGATGACGTTGTCGGTGGCCTCGGCCTCGACCATCATGATCGCGACGTCCGCGTCGTCTCCCGAGCCGACGACGCGGCCGGCGACGACCATGTCGAACACGGCCTCCTCGAGCTGCTCGGCGGTCGGGAACGCGACCCACTGGCCGGCCGGGTCGGCCGCCGTGGGGATGAGGGCGACACGCACGCCGCCGACCGGGCCGGAGAAGGGCAGCCCGGACAGCTGCGTGGACGCGGAGGCGGCGTTGATGGCCACCACGTCGTAGAGGTCCTTGGGATCGAGGCTCATGACGGTCACGACGACCTGGACCTCGTTGCGGACGCCGTCCGCGAAGGTCGGGCGCAGCGGCCTGTCGATGAGGCGGCAGGTGAGGATCGCGTCCGTGCTGGGACGACCCTCTCGGCGGAAGAACGAGCCGGGGATGCGACCCGCGGCGTACATCCGCTCCTCGACGTCCACCGTCAGCGGGAAGAAGTCGAAGTGGTCCTTGGGGTGCTTGCCCGCGGTGGTGGCGGACAGCAACATCGTGTCGTCGTCGAGGTAGGCGACTACCGAACCGGCGGCCTGCTTGGCCAGCCGGCCTGTCTCGAAGCGAACCTCGCGGCGACCGAAGTCACCGTTGTCGATGGTCGCGACGGACTCGAAGACGCCGTCCTCGACCTCGACGGCCGTGATTTGTGACATGTGTTTCCTGTCGTATCGGGGGTGATGGGGCCTCGCGGCGGGGCTGTGCCCGCCGGGGCCGCCGGCCATGCGACAGGGCGGTCCCGGTACGACCTCGGTCTTCGATCGAAGCGGCCGGAACGGTGCGCGCGGCTCTCACGAGCCCGCGTGCGTCGGGTTCCGGCGGCCACTACCGAGGACCGCCAATCGGACCTGTCGACCACCCCGGCACGTGTGCACCGGCTGTGTCCCAGGCTATCAGGGAAAACGCCCCGGGTCACCGGGGCGCGCGGGCACGCCTCCCCCGGAACGCAGGCGATCCCCACCCTCACGTGGAGGGCGGGGATCGTCGGCGGGACCGGACGGGCCGATGTCAGCGGCGCAGGCCGAGGCGCTCGATCAGCGAGCGGTAGCGCGCGATGTCGACCTTGGCGATGTACTTGAGCAGCCGACGGCGACGGCCGACCAGCAGCAGCAGGCCGCGACGCGAGTGGTGGTCGTGCTGGTGGGTCTTGAGGTGCTCGGTGAGCTGCTGGATGCGCCGGGTGAGCAGCGCGACCTGCGCCTCGGGGGACCCGGTGTCGGTCTCGTGGACCCCGTACTCGGCCAGAACGGCCTTCTTCTCTTCGGTGCTCAGCGCCATGATGACTCCTGGTTGTTCCAGTCCGCGAAAATGTGTGGCCACCGCCGCCGCGGACCGCAGCAGGGCCGACAGGAGACGTTACCAGCCGGGGGCGGCGGCCCCAATTCGGGCGCCGTCAGGCCCCGAGCACGGTGCGGGTGCGCCGGACGTCGCGGTCCATCGCCACGAGCAGCTCGTCCACGGACGAGAACTTCTCCATGTCACGCACGTGGTCGACGAAGTCGACGGCGGCCGTCCGGCCGTACAGGTCGGCGGACTCGTCCAGCACGAACGCCTCGACACTGCGCGGGGCGTCGCCGAACGTCGGGTTGGTGCCGACGGAGATCGCGGACGCGTAGGGGCGCCCCGGGACGATCGACCCGTCCACCGGGCCGTCGTCGAGGACGGTGAACCAGCCCGCGTACACCCCGTCGGCGGGGACGGCGGTGTGCTCGGGCAGGTCGAGGTTGGCGGTCGGGTAGCCCAGGTCGCGGCCCCCTCGCCCGGCACCGTGGACGACGACGCCCGAGACGCGGTGGGGGCGGCCGAGGATCTCCCCGGCCCCGGCGACGTCGGACTCCGACAGCAGGCGCCGGGCCCGACTCGAGGAGACGGTCTCACCGCCGGCCTCCAGCAGGTCGACCACCTCGCACGCGATCCCCCGCTCCGCGCACAGGTCACGCATCGTCTCTGGGGTTCCGGCGGCCCGGCGACCGAACGTGAAGTTACGTCCGACGGTGACGGCGCGGGCGTCGAGACCGGAGACGAGGACGCGGTCCACGAACTCGTCGGGCTCCCACGAGGCCATCTCGCGGTCGAAGGGCAGCGCGAACACGGCGTCCACGCCGAATCCCGCCGCGAGCTCGGCGCGCCGGGGAAGGGGGGTGAGGACGGACGGGTGGGTGCCCGGCCGGACGACCTCCACGGGATGGGGATCGAAGGTCACCAGCACCGGGCTGGCACCGAGCTCGCGCCCCGCGCCGACCGCGCGGTCCACGAGGGTGCGGTGCCCCCGGTGGAGTCCGTCGAACACCCCGAGGGCGACGGAGGTCCCGCCGTCGGGGATCACGATCTCGTCGAACGTCCGCCACAGCTGCACGGCGACCACCTTACGCGCGGGGTTCACAGCCCCGCCGGGCGCATGACCACGACCGGAGCGGCGCGGCGTCCGGACTCCGAGACCAGCGCCGCGACCCGACCGTCGGGACCCACGGCGGCGACGACGCCGGTGTCGCCCCGGGCGTCGAGCCAGCGGCCGTGGCGGAGCCCCTCGGCGGCGTCGGCGTCGATGTCGCGGCGGGGGAACGCTGCCAGGGCGGCCGCGTCGAGGTCGAGGGACAGGGTCGGCGCGGCCTCCAGCTCGTCGAGCGTGCGGGCGACGTCGAGCCCGAACGGTCCGACGCGGGTCCGGCGCAGGGCGGTGAGGTGGCCCCCGACGCCGAGCGCGGCGCCGAGGTCGCGGGCGAGCGCGCGGATGTAGGTCCCCGTGGAGCAGTCGACGACGACGACGAGGTCGATCACCGCCCCGGCGCGGACCCGCTCGAGCACGTCGAACCGGGTGACGGTGACCCGCCGGGACCGGAGCTCGACCTCCTCCCCCGACCGCACCCTGTCGTAGGCCCGCCTCCCGTCGACCTTGATCGCGCTGACCGCCGACGGCACCTGGTCGATCTCGCCCGTCAGGTCGGCCACGGCCGCGTCGATCGCGGTGTCGGCCACCGCGGAGGCGTCGACGGTCGCGGTGGTCTCCCCCTGGGCGTCGTCGGTGGTCGTGGTCTCGCCGAGGCGGATGGTCGCCTCGTAGGACTTGGTCTCCAGCGCGAGCATGCCGAGCATCTTGGTGGCGCGTTCGATGCCCACGACGAGCACACCCGTGGCCATGGGGTCGAGCGTGCCGGCGTGTCCGACCTTGCGGGTGCCGAAGAACCGGCGCAATCGCGCCACCACGTCGTGGCTGCTCATCCCCCCGGGCTTGTCCACGACCACCAGGCCGGGTTCGGGGGCGGGACGGGGGTCGGGTCTGCGCGGCGTCACGGACCCACGCTATCGACACCGGCGGGCCGCAGCACGATCGCCGAGGCCACGTGGCCGCCCCGGACGGCCCATCGGCCGCGGAACTCGGTCGCGTCCGCGCCGCCGTCCACCGTGTGCGCGTCGACGAGGATCCGCGAGACGAGCGTGCCGCGGACCACCACCTCGTCGTCGTCGCCGTCCGGCACCAGGGTGATGTGCGCGTCGGCGAACCCCAACCACCGGTGGGTGAGCGGGAACCACGCCTTGTACGTGGCCTCCTTCGCGGTGAACAGCAGCGCGTCCCACGCTACCGACGGCATCTCCGTGCGCGCGGCGCGCACCCACGCCGCCTCCTCCGGCAGCGACACCGCCTCCAGCACCCCGTCGGCGAGCGGTTCGTGCCGCTCGACGTCCAACCCCACCGACCGCACCCGCCCGGCCCGGGCCAGCGCGGCGGCGCGCAGACCGTCGGTGTGCGTCAGCGTGCCCACCAGCCCCCTGGGCCACACCGGCACGCCCCGCGCGCCCCGCAGCACCGGGCCGGGCGGCACCCCGAGCCGCGCCATGGCCGCACGCGCGCAGGCCCGCGCCCCGGCGAAGTCGACCCGCCGCCGCTCCACCGCCGCACCGATCTGCTCGACCTCCACCGGGTACAGCGACGCCAGCAGGGCGGCGTCGTCCATCCCGAGCTCAGCGTCGGTCACCACGGCCACGTCGTCCGGGAACAGGTCGCCGGGGAACAGGTCCGCGATCACCGCTCCTCCTCCAGTTCCGGCGCGCTCTCGCCCGGTCGGGCGAGCCGCGGCATGCCATCCTCGCCCCGCACCCACCGCACCTGCGGCGCGTCCGGGGCGGGCAGGATCTGGCGCGTCAGCGGCTCCGGACGCCCCCGGGCCCCCCACTCGCGCGGGTAGCCCAGCGAGACCTCCTCGAAGCGCACGCCGTCGTGCACGGTCGTGCGCGGGATGTGCAGGTGCCCGTAGACGCACGCGGTCGCCCGGTAGCGGCGGTGCCAGTCGGCCGTCTGCTCCGTCCCACACCACAGCGCGAAGTCGGGGTGGCGCAGTACCCGCGTGGGCTCGCGCAGCAGCGGCCAGTGGTTGATCAGCACGGTCGGGTGGGCGGGGTCGAGGCGCCCCAGCCGGGTCGTGGTGGCCACGAGGCGCTCCCGGCACCACGCCACGGCGTCGCCGTGCGGGCCCGGGTCGATGAGGAACTCGTCGGACGCCACCACCCGGCGCTCGCGCGCCCCGGCCAGCGCCTCCGCGCGGGCCTGCCCCGCCACGGGGGTCCAGCTGTAGTCGTAGAACAGGAACATCGGCACCACCCACGCCGGCCCGCCGGGGCCGGTCCACAGGGGGTACGGGTCCTCGGGGGTGTCCACGCCGATCGCCCGGCACGCCTCCACCAACCGGTCGTACTTGGCTGTGGAGGTCATCCCCTCGTCATCGCGCCCGATCCACAACTCGTGGTTGCCCGGTACCCAGATCACGCGCTCGAACCGGGCCGCCAGGCGCTCCAGGGCGTCCACCACGTGGTCGGTCTTCTCCGCGACGTCTCCGGCCACGATCAGCCAGTCGCCCGGGTGCCCCGGGTGGAGGTCGTCCACCACGTCGGCGTTCCCGCGGTGCCCCACGTGCAGGTCGGACACCGCCCGCAGGGACGGGCCCGCGGTCATCCCGTGGCCCCCGCGTCGGCACCGGCGGCCTCCGGGGTACGCGCGCCGAGGACCACCCACCGGTCGCCGCGCACCCGCATCCCCACGGCGACGAGCCGCATCCCGACGAAGACCCCCATCCCCCACCAGATCCCGGTCAGGCCCCACCCGAAGTGCCGGGTCGCCAGAAGCACGGGCAGGAAGCCGAACAGCGCGGCGATGACCGTGCTCGTGCGTAGGTACGCCGCGTCCCCGGCACCGAGCAGGACCCCGTCGAGGCCGAACACGACCGCCGCCGGCAGGACGACGACCGCCATGCCGATCAGCGCCACCACGAGCCGGTCCGCCACGCCCGCGTCGCCGGCCAGCAGGGCGGCCAGCGGCTCACGGAAGACCACCGTCAGCAGCGCCAGCGCGACCCCCAGTCCCAGCGACCACACGACGACGGCCCGGGCCAACGCCCGGCCGTGCGCGGCGAGCCCGGCGCCCAGGGCGGCGCCCACTAGCGATTGCGCGGCGATCGCCACGGAGTCCAGGACGAGCGAGTACAGCGACCACAGCTGCTGTGCGAGATGGTGGGCGGCGAGCGAGTTGACGCCCGCCGCGGCGGCGGCGGTGGTGGCGACGGCGAAGGTGATCTGGAACGACGCGGTGCGGATGATGAGGTCGACACCCATCCGCAGCTGGCTGACGATCACGGCGCGACGAGGCCGGAGCGAACCGCGGTGCTCGAGGACCAGCGTGGTGAGGAAACCCGCCGCCATGAGCAGCTGACCGGCCAGATTGGACCACGCGCTGCCGACCAGTCCCATCTCCGGCGCGGGCCCCAGTCCGGGAACGAGCACCACACAGCCGATGGTCGACACGCCGATCCCCACGGACACCAGCGCGAGCGGGGTACGCAGGCGCTGGACGCCGCGCATCCAGCCGTGCCCGGCCGAGGCGACGAGGATGCACGGGATGCCCCACACCGCCACCCGGAGCCACTCGGCCGCCCCGGCGGCGACCTCGGCGTCCGCGGCGAGGGCACGAGTGAGCGGGCCCATCAGCGCCGACACCGCGGCGACCACGAGCGCTCCGACAGCGAGGGCGATCCACGTCGCCTGCACGCCCTCGGCGACCGCGTCGGCGCGCCGACCGGCGCCGTGCAGCCGCGCGGACCGGGCGGTCGTCCCGTAGGAAAGGAAGTTCATCTGGGTGCCCAGCACGAGCAGCACGAGCGCACCCACGCCGAGGGCTGCGAGGTCGTCCGCGCCCTGACGGCCCACGATGATGCCGTCGATCAGCAGGTAGACGGGCTCGGCAGACAGCACCGGCAGCACGGGCAGCGCGATGGACCACAGGCGACGACCGATCGCTCCGACCCCGACCTGCAGCACCGGCTCCGGCTCCGGCCGTGCCGCCGACCGCGGAGCGGGGGGCGCCGGGTCAGCCGAGGAGTTCACGGAGCCTCGCACTCACGGCGTCGAGGTCGCCGCGCACGGTGCAGCCGGCCGCCGACGGGTGTCCGCCGCCGCCCAGAGCCGCGGCCACCGCCGAGACGTCGATCGCCTCCCGATCCGCGTCGCTCCGGGAGCGTAGCGAGACGGCCCACTCCCCCGGTCGGTACTCCTTGAGCAGGACCGCCACCCGCGCCTCCCGGACGCCCCGCAGATGGGACACCAGCGACTCCACGTCGTCCTCGTCCGCCGCGGCGATCACCTCGTACGGGACCGCGAGCCAGACGGCACCTCGACCCGCCACGGCGTCGACCTCCAGACGGACGGTGGCGAGCAGCTCACCCAGGACCTGCAACCAGGCGAAGGAGCGGGCGTCGAGCAGGTCGTACGCGAGTTCCTCCGACTCCGCCCCGGCCTCGAGCAGGCGGCGGGCGGTCTCGTGCGCGTGCGACCCGCCCCACCGGAACGACCCGGTGTCGGTGACGAGGCCGGCGTAGAGGCTGGTGGCGATGTCGGCGTCGACGATGTACCCGCCGGCGTCGAGCACCTCCAACACGAGTGACGCGGTCGACGCGGCGGCCGGATCGAGGTACATGTGCGATCCGAAGCCCGGGTTCGACCCGTGGTGGTCGACCACCAGGACCTCGGACGCCGTCTCGGCCAGCCGCTCCCAGGCCCCGGCCCGGTCGGGGCTCGCGCAGTCCAGGGTCACCACGAGGCCGTCGTGGGCGGGCACCCGGGACAGCGGGACCACCCGGTCGGTGCCCGGGATGCCACGAAGCGCGTCCGGGACCACGCCGGGGTCGAACGAATGGTGGACGGTCACACCGACCGCCCGCAGGGCCCGCGCCAGACCGCAGGAACTGCCGAGAGCGTCGGCGTCCGGGCGGACGTGACACAGCACGGTTACCTCGCGATGCCGCGCCAACACGTCCGCCGCCCCCGCGGCGTCCACCGCCGTCGTCACCGGTCGCGGTCCTCCGGTCGGTCCTCCTCCGGCTTCCGGTAGGGGTCCTCATCACCGGCGGGACGCGCGTTCTCGGCCGCACGCCGGACCTGCTCGTCGTTGGCCCGCGCTCTGGCGAGGAGCTCCTCCATGTGCCGCGCGGCGTCGGGGACGGAGTCGAGGACGAACGTGAGCTCCGGGGTGAACTTGACCCCGGTCTGCCTGCCGACCATGGTGCGCAGACGCCCGCGGGCGGCGGTCAACGCCTCTTCCGCGGCCTCCAGGTCCGGCTCCTCGTCGAGGGTCTCGCCCCGCACCGTGTAGTACAGGGTGGCGACCCGCAGGTCCGCCGTGATGCGCGAGTCGGTGATGGTGACGTATTCGAGCCGCGGATCCTTGATCTCGTGCTCGATGGCCGTCGCGACGATCTCACCGATCCGCTTGCCGAGCCGTCCCGCGCGTCCCTTGCCGGTCATGGCGATCCTCCTTGACATGGTGCGACCGCTGCGCGGTCACGTGTTGACGAGCGCACCGCGGGGGCAGGTCCGTACGATACGGAACCCGCCCCCACGGTGTGCTCTGCGACGTCAGTCGCGCGGCTTCTCGACGAGCTCGTACGTCTCGATCACGTCGTCGATCTTGATGTCGGAGTACGTCACCGTCAGACCGCACTCGAAGCCCTCGCGGACCTCGGTCACGTCGTCCTTCTCCCGGCGCAGCGAGGAGACGGTCATCTCCTCCACGACCACGTTGCCGTCGCGGATGAGCCGCGCCTTGGCGTTACGCCGCATGATGCCGTCGAGCACCATACAACCGGCGATGTTGCCCACCTTGGAGGAGCGGAAGATCTGGCGGATCTCCGCCTGTCCGAGCTGCTTCTCCTCGTAGATCGGCTTGAGCATGCCCTTGAGCGCGCTCTCGATCTCGTCGATCGCCTGGTAGATGATCGAGTAGTACCGGATGTCCACGCCCTCGCGGTTGGCCATCTCGGTGGCCTTACCCTCCGCGCGGACGTTGAACCCGATGATCACCGCGTCGGACGCCGCCGCGAGGTTGACGTTCGTCTCGGTGACGGCACCGACACCGCGGTCGATGACGCGCAGCTGCACCTCGTCGTCGACCTCGATACCCATGAGGGCCTCTTCGAGGGCCTCGACCGTACCGGAGTTGTCGCCCTTGATGATGAGGTTGAGCTGGCTCGTCTCCTTGAGGTGGGAATCCAGGTCCTCGAGGCTGATCCGGCGACGGCTGCGCGCGGCCATCGCGTTGCGCTTGCGCGCGTTACGACGGTCGGCGATCTGCCTGGCCGTGCGGTCCTCGTCGACCACCATCAGGGTGTCGCCGGCACCGCAGACGCTCGTCAGGCCGATGACCTGGACCGGACGGGACGGGGTCGCCTCCACGACGTCCTGACCGTGCTCGTCGACCATGCGGCGCACACGACCGTAGGCGTCGCCGGCGACGATCGAGTCGCCGACCCGCAGCGTGCCGCGCTGGATGAGCACGGTGGCCACGGGACCACGACCGCGGTCGAGGTGCGCCTCGATCGCGACACCCTGCGCGTCCATGTCCGGGTTGGCCCGCAGGTCCAGAGCGGCGTCCGCCGTGAGGACGACGGCCTCGAGCAGCGAATCGATGTTCAGGTTCTGCTTGGCGGAGATGTCGACGAACATGGTGTCGCCGCCGTACTCCTCCGGCACGAGGCCGTACTCGGTCATCTGGCCACGGATCTTGTCGGGCTGCGCGCCCTCCTTGTCGATCTTGTTGACCGCCACGACGATCGGCACCTCGGCCGCCTGTGCGTGGTTGATCGCCTCGACCGTCTGCGGCATCACGCCGTCGTCCGCCGCCACCACGATGATCGCGATGTCGGTGGACTTTGCGCCGCGGGCACGCATGGCGGTGAACGCCTCGTGACCCGGGGTGTCGATGAAGGTGATCGTGCGCTCGACCTCGTCGACCGGCACGGTGACCTGGTAGGCACCGATGTGCTGGGTGATGCCACCGGCCTCACCCTCGCCGACCTTGGCGGACCGGATGCTGTCGAGCAGCCGCGTCTTACCGTGGTCGACGTGACCCATGACGGTGACGACCGCGGGACGACGCTCGAGGTCCTCTTCGCCGCCCTCGTCCTCGCCGAAGGACAGGTCGAAGGACTCGAGCAGCTCGCGGTCCTCATCCTCGGGGCTGACGATCTGGACCTTGAAGCCCATCTCCTCACCGAGGAGCTGGAGCGTCTCCGGAGTGACCGACTGCGTGGCGGTGACCATCTCGCCCAGGTTGAACAGCGCCTGGACCAGCTGCGACGGGTTGACGTCGATCTTGTCCGCGAAGTCGCTCAGCGACGCGCCCTGAGCCAGCCGCAGGACCTGCCCACGACCGTCCGGGAGCCGGACGCCGCCGACCTCCGGTGCCCGCATCGAATCGTATTCCTGACGCTTCTGCCGCTTCGACTTGCGCCCCCTACGCGGGGCACCGCCGGGACGACCGAACGCACCCGCGGCACCGCCGCGACCGCGACCGCCACCACCGGGCCGACCGCGGAAGCCGCCGCCGCCCGCTGCCGGAGCGCCGCCGCCACCGCCGGGGCGGAAGCCACCGCCGCCGGGCCGTCCGCCGGGACCACCCGGCCGACCGCGACCCGCTGCGGGCCGTGCGACCTGCCCCGGCATCTGACCGGGGTTGGGACGAGGCGGCATGTTGCCGGGGGTGGGACGGGGGCCGCCCTGACCCGGAGCGCCCTGGCGCTGCGGTGGACGCGGACCGCCCTGACCCGGCGCCGGACGTGCGCCACCCGGTCGCGGACCCGCCTGGCCGGGACCCGGGCGCGGACCGCCTTGGGGGCGCGGCGCGGGCGTCGTGCCGCTGGAGTACGGGTTGTTACCCACGCGCGGCGTCTTGGGCCCGGGCTTCGGGCCGGCCGGACGGGGGCCGGGAGACGGCCGGGACGCGGCTGCCGCTGCGCCCGGGGTCGCACCCGGGGAGGGACGCTGCGCGCCGGGCTTCGCGCCCGGCGCGGCGGGCTTGGCACCCGGCGTCGATCCCGCAGCGGGCCTGTCGCCCGGTGTCGGCGCCGAGGCGGGCTTGGGGGCCGGTGCCGCGGGCTTGGCGCCCGGGGTGGGCGCGGCCGACGGCTTGGGCGCCGCGGAGCGCGGGGTCGCACCCGGACGCGGACCCGGAGCGGGCTTGGACGGGGCGCCCGGCTTGGGCGCGGACCCTCCACCGGACTTGGGCGCCGGCGCGGCGTTGTCGCCGCCTCCTGCCGGTGCGTGCGCCTCGCGCAGGCGCCGGACGACCGGTGCCTCCAGCGTCGACGACGCGGACTTGACGAACTCTCCCTGATCGCGGAGCTTCGTCAGAAGTTCTTTACTGGTGATACCGAACTCTTTGGCCAGTTCGTGTACCCGGGGCTTGCCTGCCACTGCTCTCCTCACTGCGAGGTCTCACGGCAGGGGCTGGCCGCGCGACCTCGGTCTACATTCGATGGACGTTCATCGCTGGAGCTTCACGGTGTGCTCATCGTGTCTGGTCCGTTCCTCTTCTTGTGCTCCCCCGCCGGGCCGAACGGCCGACGGGTGGTGTCGTGCCCGAGCCGTAACGCCTCGAGCACCTCCGAGACCGCATCCTGCGACACGTTCCCGGCGACTCGCAGTGACCTGATGAAGGCCCTGCGGTCGAGTGCTGTCGCGATGCACCGCTCGTCGCGGTGCACCCAGGCTCCTCGCCCCTCCGCCCGCCGACGCGGATCGGACGAGAGCGCCGCCGTCTGCGGATCGTGGACGATCCGCAGCAGCCGGGAGTCGTTATCCCGGCCACGGCAACCGACGCAGGTCCGGATGGGACCCTCGTCCTCGGCGGCGTCGTTCCGCTGGTCCTGACGACCCGGCATACGGCCACCTCGGTCTCTCGCCGCCCGGCCCGTGGGGACGGGTGGACGTGAAGTCACTGTGACAACTGATCAGTCTACAGAAGATGCCGTGTCGACACTAACGGCGCGCCCGACCGCGTGGCGCCCGCGGACGACGGGCCTCACTCCGCGTCGCTGTGGATGTCGATCCGCCACTGGGTGAGGCGGTGGGCCAGGCGGGCGTTCTGCCCCTCCTTGCCGATCGCGAGCGAGAGCTGGTAATCCGGCACGACCACCCGGGCCGCCCTCGCCTGCTCGTCGGCCACGGAGACCGAGATGACCTTCGCCGGCGACAGGGCGTTCCCGACGAACACCGTCGGGTCGTCGTCGTAGTCGACGATGTCGATCTTCTCGCCGTTCAGCTCCGCCATCACGGCACGGACGCGGGCGCCGTTCGGGCCGATGCACGCGCCCTTGGCGTTCAGGCCCGAGACGGTGGACTCGACCGCGATCTTCGTGCGGTGCCCGGCCTCCCTGGCGATCGCCGCGATACGCACCGAACCGTCACCGATCTCGGGCACCTCGAGGGCGAAGAGCCCACGGACGAGATCCGGGTGCGTCCGGGACAGCGACACCGAGGCTCCGTGCGGACCCTTGTGAACGCCCACCACGTGACACTTGATGCGTTCGCCGTGCTGGTAGCTCTCGCCGGGCACCTGCTCGGCGGGGGCGATCGTGCCCTCGGTGCCGCCGTTCTCCGGTCCGATGTGGACCACCACGATGCCCCGGGCGTTGGCCCGCGAGTCGGACTGGATGACGCCGCTGACGACCTCACCCTCACGGGTGACGAGATCGCCGTAGATGCGATCGGTCTCCGCCTCACGGAGGCGCTGGAGGATGATCTGCCGCGCGGTCGCGGCCGCGACCCGCCCGAAGTCGGAGGGGGTGACGTCGAACTCGCCGATACGGTTGCCGTCCTCGTCGACCTCCGCCGCCAACACGGCGACGGTGCCGGCCTTTCGGTCCAGCTCGATCCGGGCCACGCGGTGCGCTCCGTCGGTGCGCTTGTAGGCGGTGAGAAGCGCGTTCTCCAGCGTATGCACGAGATCATCCAGCGGGATCTCGCGCTCCAGGGACAGCATGTTGAGCGCTGCCATGTCGATGTTCAACGGTCTTCTCCTTCTCGCGCGCCACGACCGGTTGCCCCCGGCTCCGACAGCAGGTCCAGCTCGTCCTGCGGGACGGGCCGGAACTCGACCCGGATCACGGCGCGGGCCACCTGCTCCAGCGCCACCGGCTCCACCTTCTTGTCCCGGCCCGCACCGGACACGAGGCGGACCACCCCCGCGGCCTCGTCCAGATCTCCGACCCGTGCTCGTGCCGGGCCCTCGGCGCCCTGCACGTAGGTGAGATCCACCTGACGCCCGCGGGCCCGACGCCAGTGTCTCGGGTGCTCAAGGGGCGCGTCGATCCCGCGGCTGGTCACCTCGAGCGTCACGGGCCGGTCCGGTCCGCCCCATCCCTCGGCGAGGGGATCGACGGCGGTCGACAGTTCTGCCAGGTCGTCGAGTGAGACTCCGGAGTCGCCGTCCACGACGATCGTCACGCGCCAGGCGGACGAGCCGGCATCCTCCCGGATGTCCTCGAGATCGAGGCCGCGGTCGGATACCGCTCTGAGTATGTGGGCCCTGTCGGGCTCGGGGACGATCACTGTGCTCCTGGAGTGCGGGCCGGGGAACCCGTCCGGGACGCGGACGGGCCGCATCACTGTACCGCCTCGACGCCCCCACCTCCGAGCCCTGGCAGGATGTCGGAGTGCCCCACTCCGCCCCCGTCGTCCTCTCCCGCCGTCGATTCGTGGGCGCGGCCGTCGGCGTCACCGGGCTCGCGGTCGCCGGTGGCTGCGCACTGCCCGCGGTCGTCGACCGCCCGGACCCGCTGATCCCGTTGATCGACGCCGCCGCCCGCGACGCCCGCGAGTTGGCGGCCGCGGACGCCACACACGGGGGCCGCGTCGGAGCGCTGCGACGGATCGCCGACGCACGTCGGGTGCACGCAGACGCGCTCGCGGAACTGGCCGACACGGCCGACGAGGGCGAGGACCAGCCGGTGGCACCGGCCCCGCTTCCGGTGTGCCCCTCCGTCGACGAGGTACGGGCCAGGTTGCGTGCGGATGCGGCGCTGGCCGCGGACGTCGCGGCGGCGATCGACGGGGCCCGGGCCGAGATCGCCGGCGCCGTCTCCGCGGCGTGCACCGCCGCCGCCGAGGTGGTGCTCGCATGAGCCGGGCCGTGGGACTGGCTGCGGAGGACGCCGCAATCTACGGATACGGACTCGTCCTCTCCCGCGCCGACGCGAGTATCCGTGCGGCCGTGCGGCGCGAACTGGCCGCCCACCGTGCCCGCCGCGACGAGGCCGAACGACTGTGGCCGGGATCCCCACCGGCGCCCGTGGGCTACCTCGTCGGACCGGAGACCCCGTCCTCCCCCGTCCTCCTGGCCATCCGACTGGAGTCGGACTGTTGTGAGGCGTGGCGTGTGGAACTCGGCCGCTCGGACTCGCCGGAGACCCGCCGGTTCTGCGTTGACGCCCTCAGCGCGGCGGCGGTACAGCTCGCGCGGTGGAGGACGTTGGTCCCGGGCGCCCCGTTCGAGGCGTTGCCCGGGTTCCCGCCCTCCGCCTGACGGGCCTAGCGCCCGGCGCCGATGAGCCGGATGATCTCGTCCGCGGCGCCGTCGACCGCCACCTGGGTGACCTCGCCGGTGGCCCGGTGGCGGAGCTCGACCGTTCCCTCGGACCAGCCGCGACCCACCACGACGACCCAGGGGACGCCGATGAGTTCGGCGTCCTTGAACTTCACGCCCGGTGAGGCCCTGCGGTCGTCGAAGAGGACTTCGAGTCGCGCCCGATCGAACGCCTCCACGAGGGTGGCCGCACCGTCGATCGCGGCCTGGTCCTTGTTGGCGATCACCACGTGCACGTCGGCCGGCGCGGCCTCCGCGGGCCAGACGAGGCCCTTGTCGTCGGCGAACTGCTCGGCGAGGACGGCGACCAGGCGCGAGACGCCGATCCCGTACGAACCCATCGTGACGCGTGCGGGCTTGCCGTTCTCCCCCAGCACGTCGAACCCGAAGGCATCGGTGTACTTGCGACCGAGCTGGAAGATGTGGCCGATCTCGATACCGCGGGCGAGCGTGAGGGTGCCGTGACCATCCGGTGCCGGATCGCCCTCGCGGACCTCGGTGACCTCGATCGTCCCGTCGGGCGTGAAGTCGCGCCCGCAAACCAGGTCCACGACGTGGCGGCCCGGCTCGTCGGCGCCGGTGATCCACGCGGTGCCCTCGACCACCCGGGGATCGACCAGGTACCGGACCTCGTTGTCCCGCAGCGCCCGGGGGCCGATGTACCCCTTGACGAGGAAGGGGTTGGCGGCGAAGTCGGCCTCCTCCAGGATCGCGACCTCGGCGGGCTCGAGGGCGGCCTCGACCCGCTTCATGTCCACCTCGCGATCGCCGGGCAGACCCACCGCCAGTAGCTCCCACTCCTCGCCGGGGCGGCGCACCTTGAGCATCACGTTCTTCAGCGTGTCGGCGGCACCGACCTCGCGTCCGAGGCCCGCGGAGTTCGCCCACGCGACCAGCGAGTCGATGGTCGGGGCGTCGGGCGTGTCGTGGACGGTCGCCTCGGGCAGTCCCTCCAGCGGACGGGCCGGGGGTGCGGGGGTGACGACGGCCTCGACGTTGGCCGCGTACGCACCGTCCGTCGACCGCACGAACGTGTCCTCGCCGGCGGCCGACACGGCGAGGAACTCCTCCGACGCCGATCCGCCCATCGCACCGGAGGTGGCCGCGCAGATGACGTACTCGATGCCCAGTCGGTCGAAGATCCGCTGGTACGCATCACGATGAGCCTGGTACGAGCGCTCGAGCCCGGCGTCGTCGACATCGAAGGAGTACGAGTCCTTCATGACGAACTCGCGGCCGCGCAGGATGCCGGCGCGGGGCCGCTCCTCATCGCGGTACTTGGTCTGGATCTGGTACAGAGTGACCGGTAGATCCTTGTACGACGAGTACTCGCCCTGCACCGTGAGCGTGAAGAGCTCCTCGTGGGTGGGCCCGAGCATCATGTCGTTGCCCTTGCGGTCCTTGAGGCGGAACAGGGCCGGACCGTACTCGGTCCAGCGGCCGGTGGTCTCGTACGGCTCGCGGGGCAGGAGCGCGGGCAGGCTGATCTCCTGGGCGCCGAAGGCGTCCATCTCCTCGCGGACCACCTGCTCGACCCGCCTGAGCGTGCGCAGGCCCAGCGGGAGCCAAGAGTACACACCGGGCGCGACGCGGCGGATGTAGCCGGCGCGGACGAGCAGCTTGTGGCTGAGGACCTCGGCGTCCGACGGGTCGTCGCGGAGGGTGCGGAGGAACAGGTGGGACAGGCGCGTGATCACGGTGATCCAGAGTAGCCGCCGGGGGTGCCGGACAGGCCCGACGGTAGCCTCTGCCGGGTGCGCATCCTCCTCTCGCCCTCCGAGACCAAGTCCGTCGGAGGCTCCGGTGCCCCACTCGATCTCACGGCCCTCTCGCTACCGTCTCTCGGCGACACCCGGAAGGTGGTCGCCGACACGCTGGTCCCCCTGTGCACCGGTGACCCGGAGGCCGCGCGCGCCGCTCTGGGGTTGAGTGAGCGACTCGCGGGCGAGGTCGATCTGAACGCGCAGCTGTGGTCCTCCCCCACCGCCCCGGCGCTGAGCCGGTACACGGGTGTCCTCTACGACGCCCTCGACCAGCCGTCGCTGAGCGGCGCCGCGCGATCGCGGGCCGAGTCACGCCTGTGGATCGGGTCCGCGCTCTTCGGCCTCGTCGGCGCATCCGACCCGATCCCGCACTACCGGCTCTCCGCGGGGACGAGACTCCCCGGCCTGGGGACGCTGCGCTCCGTGTGGAAGCCGTCGCTCACCGCCGCCACCGCGGCGTGGGACGACGAGCTCGTCGTGGACCTCCGTTCGGGCGGCTACCACCAGCTCGGTCCGGTGCCGGGGGCGGTCACGGTCGACGTGGTCACGGAGTATCCGGACGGCACCCGCAAGGTGGTCTCCCATTTCTCCAAGTTCCACAAGGGGCTGCTCGCGCGGACCCTCGCGACGTCGCGGGCGGAGATGGACGACGTCGCGTCGCTTCTCCGCGTGGCACGCCGGGCCGGCCACACGGTCGAGCACGAGTCCGACTCGGTCGTCACGATGGTCACCGCTCCCTGAGTCGACGCCCCCCGCCGGGTCTCTCCCCCGGGGAGACCTCCCCCGGCGGGACACGGTCTCCGGCGGGACACGGTCTCCGGCGGGAGTCAGCGCCAGCCCAGCTCCGGCGCGACATGGGTGAGGATCGACTCCAGCAGGTGGGCGTTGTAGTCGACGCCGAGCTGGGTCGGGACGGTCACGAGCAGGGTGTCGGCCGCGCTGATCGCCTCGTCGGCCCGGAGCTCTTCGACCAGCTGGTCCGGCTCGGCCGCGTACGAGCGGCCGAAGACCGCGCGGAGGCCCGGTTCGATGTCCCCGAACTGATCTCCGCGTTCCCCGCCGCCCAGGAAGTAGCGCCGGTCGGCGTCAGAGGTGATGGCGACGATCGACCGGGACACCGAGACCCTCGGTGCGAACCCGTGGTCGTGGCGCGCCCACTCCTCCCGGAACGCCTCGATCTGCCGGCGCTGCTGAACGTGGAGCGGTTCTCCGGACTCGTCCGCCTTCAGGGTGGACGACATGAGATGCATCCCCGTCGAGGCGGCCCACCGGGCGGTCGCGTCGGAGGCGGCGCCCCACCAGATGCGTTCCCGCAGACCCTCGGAGTGGGGTTCGACGCGGAGGAGCCCCGGCGGGTTGGGGAACATCGGACGCGGATTGGGTTCGGCGAACGCCGCGCCCTCGACCGCCCGGAGGAAGACCTCCGTGTGGCGCCGGGCCATGTCCGCGTCCGTCTCCCCCTCCCCGGGCCGGAAGCCGAAATAGCGCCAGCCGTCGATCACCTGCTCCGGCGAGCCGCGCGAGACCCCGAGCTGGACGCGCCCGCCGGCGAGGAGATCGGCGGCGGCGATGTCCTCGGCGAACCCGAGGGGGTTGGCGTAGCGCATGTCCACCACGCCGGTGCCGATCTCGATCCGGTGGGTCCGGGCGCCGACGGCCGCGAGCAGAGGGGCGGGGGTCCCGAGCTGGCGGGCGAAGTGGTGGACCCGGAAGTACGCACCGTCCGCGCCGAGCTCCTCCGCCGCCTCTGCGAACTCGACGCTCTGGAGCAGCGCGTCGGAGGCGGATCGGACCGCGGAGTCCGGATGGTCCATCCAGTGACCGAAGGACAGGAAGCCGATCTTCTTGGGGTTGTCCACGACGCCATCATGCCGGAGGTCGGCGCGGAACCGCGGCGCCGCGGCGCGACCGGGTGCGTCAGTCGGCGGCGAGGACCTGCGGGAGACCGGCGACGTCGCCGATCACGACGATGGCCGGTGGCCGTACCTCGTGCTCGTCGAGGGTCCCGGCCATGGTGCCGAGAGTGCACCGGTAGGTCGACTGGCCCTCGAGGCTGCCGTCGACGACCACCGCGGCCGGGGTGTCGGGCGAACGGCCCCCGGCCATGAGCGACTCGGCGATCGCGGGCGAGTTCTTGACACCCATCAGCACGACGAGAGTGCCGCGCATGCGTGCGAGCGCCTCCCAGTCGATGAGGGACCCCGGGTGCCCGGGCGGGAGGTGTCCGGAGACGACGGTCAGCTCGTGGGTCATCCCGCGGTTGGTCACGGGGATACCCGCTAGGGCGGGCACGGCGAGCGCACTGGAGACGCCCGGCACGACCGTGCACGGGATCCCGGCCTCCGCGCAGGCCTGGGCCTCCTCGAAGCCACGTCCGTAGAGGAAGGGATCGCCGCCCTTGAGCCGCACCACGAACTTCCCGCCCTGTGCCCGGTCCACGAGTACCTCGTTGATCGCCTCCTGGGCCATCGAGCGGCCATAGGGGATCTTGGCGGCGTCGACGATCTCGACGTCCGGTCGTAGCTCGGCGAGCGGACGCTGCGGGGCCAGCCGGTCGGCGACCACCACGTCGGCGCGGGCGAGCAGTCGACGCCCGCGGACCGTCATGAGATCGTCCGCACCCGGCCCCCCTCCGACCAGGGCGACGGTCCCGCGCAGGGAATCGTCGACCTCCGGGGCCTCGGCACCGGCCTCGTCGAGGGCCCTCGCGACGATGTCGCGCGCCTCGGCGGTCCGGTCGCGGTCGCCGGTGAGCACCGAGACGAGCATCTGCCCCCGCCGGACGACGGCGGGGGTCACGGCGGTGCCG
Organism: Dietzia lutea; assembly: GCF_003096075.1. NCBI lineage: Bacteria > Bacillati > Actinomycetota > Actinomycetes > Mycobacteriales > Dietziaceae > Dietzia > Dietzia lutea. The sequence continues at coordinate 1,953,137 of NZ_CP015449.1, forward strand.
GACGTGACGGCGTCGGCGCGGACGCAGAAGGTCCGGTGCTGCTCGGCCTCTGCGGCGACGCGGGCGTTGACCAGGGAGTTCCTCGTCGCGGCCACCGCGTACCACGCTCCCTCGAGATCCCCGGTCCGGTATTCGCGGGGCTCCCACCAGACGCGGCCCGTATCGATGAGCCCCTGCAGAGTGGGCGTGACCTCCGGGCTGATGAGGTGGACGACCGCACCGGCCTCGAGCAGCACGGGGACGCGGCGTTGCGCCACGGATCCACCGCCGATCACCACAACGCGACGGCCTTCGAGGTCCAGGCCGACGGGGTACGGGTTCACGGGCCGGATCATGCCCCGATCCTATCCGCCGTCGGCGGCGCCCCGGTCGTCGACCCGGGCCGTGTGAGACGACTCATCCCCCGGCCTCGCCGAGGAGGCGGCCGGGGGATGAGGGTGGCGGGGCCGCGGCGCGGCGGTGCCGGTCGATCAGACCTTCTGGTCGAGCTTGAGCGTCCGGGTGGACCGCTCGAACTGCTCGGTGAACAGCGCCGGCTCCTCGGCGAGCTTGCGGCCCAGCGACGGGATCATCTCCTCGAGCGCGGGCTTCCACTCGGCGAACCGGCTCGGGAAGCAGCGCTGGAGCACGTCGACCATGGCGTCGACCGCGGTGGAGGCGCCCGGCGACGCGCCGAGCAGGCCGGCGATGGACCCGTCCGCGGCGTTGACCACGGCGGTGCCGAACTCGAGGGTGCCGCCGCGGCCGTTGGGCTTGATCACCTGGACCCGCTGGCCGGCGACGACCTTCTCCCAGTCACCCTCCTGGGCGGACGGGACGAAGTCGCGCAGGGAGTCGACGCGTGCGCCGTGGTTCTTGGCCAGCTCGGTGATGAGGTACTTGACCAGGCTCATCTCGGTGAGGCCGATGTTGGCCATGGGCAGGAGGTTGCCGAGCCGGATGCTCGACGGCAGGTCCAGGAAGCTGCCCATCTTGAGGAACTTGGGGGTCCAGCCGGCGAAGGGGCCGAACAGCAGGCCCTTCTTGCCGTCGATGACGCGGGTGTCCAGGTGCGGCACGGACATCGGGGGCGCGCCGACGGAGGCCTGGCTGTAGACCTTGGCCTGGTGCTGCTCGACGAGCTGGGGATCGGTACAACGCAGCCACTGGCCGCCGACGGGGAACCCGCCGATGCCCTTGATCTCGGGGATGCCGGACTTCTGCAGGAGGTGCAGGGCGCCGCCGCCCGCGCCGACGAAGACGAACTTGGCGTCAACGGTGCGCTCGTCACCCGTGTGGCGGTTGGCCACCGTGAGGCGCCACGTGCCGTCGGTGTTGCGCTCGATGTCCTTGACCTGGTTCTGGTAGTGCACCTCGGTGCCCGTGCGGGTGAGGTACTTGACCAGCTGACGGGTGAGGGCACCGAAGTTGACGTCGGTGCCGTTGGAGAAGTGGCTCAGGGCGAACGGCTGCTCGGGCGAGCGGCCCTTCGCCATGAGGGGCACGAGCCGCTCCAGCTCGGAGAAGTCGGTGGTGTGGTTCATCCCCGGGAACAGCGGGTGCCCGGCGAGTTTGTCGTACCGCTTCTGCAGGTAGTCCTGGCCGTCCTTGCCGGCGACGAAGCTCATGTGCGGCACGGGACGGATCCACTCCGTCGGGTCGCCGAGAATGGTGTTCTCCACAGCGTAGGACCAGAACTGACGGGAGACCTGGAACTTCTCGTTGACGCCTACGGCCTTGGTGATGTCGACGTCGCCGTCGGCGGTCTTGGGCGAGTAGTTGAGCTCGCACAGGGCGGAGTGGCCGGTGCCGGCGTTGTTCCAGGCGTCGGAGGACTCCATGGCGGGGCCCTCCAGCCGCTCGAAGACCTGGATGTCCCAGTCCGGCTGGAGCCGACGCAGCAACGCCCCCAGGGTCGCGCTCATGGTGCCCGCGCCGATGAGCGCCACATCCGTCGTTCCGTGCTTTGCCACCTGGTCTGAAGTCACCGGCTACCCTCGCTCATTGGTCGTGGACCCGAATCTCACGTCGACGCGGGGCGGTCCCTCGGGGGCCCGCGCCCACAGGGCTTCAAGCCTACTCACGGGGACGCCGCCGCGGCACACCGGACTAGGGTGGTCGTCGTGTCGCCGCACTCCCCCGATCCCGCCGCCTCCGGATCCGACCCGCGATGGACCCCGGATCTGCTTGGGCCGTCGTACCGACGGCGCGACCTCCCGCTCGGGACCGATCCGGACGGCGAGGGGCCCATCTCGGCGACCCTGGTGCGTCACGAGGACGCGCCGACCCGGCCGGACGCCGTGGTGCTCGTGGTCCACGGACTGTCCGACTACTTCTTCCACACGCACCTGGCCGAGTTCCTCGCCGCGCGCGGAACGGCGACGTACGGCATCGACCTGCGCAAGTGTGGCCGGTCGAGGCGGGAGGGGGTGACGCCTCATTTCACGACGGACCTGGAGAGGTACGACGACGAGCTGGATCAGGCGCTCGAGGTGATCGTCGCCGAGCACCCGGGCGTGCCCGTGTTCGTGTTCGCGCACTCCACGGGAGGCCTGGTGGTGCCCCTGTGGCTGGCGCGGCGTCGCGACCGGTCCGCGCTGGAGCCCGTCGTGGGAGTGGTGCTGAACTCCCCCTGGTTCCAGCTCGACGTGCCGGAGCGCGCCCGGGCGGTGCTCGATCCGGTGATCCGGACATTGGGCTCGGTCCGCCCGTTCTATCGACTCCCGTTGCCCACGTCGGACCGGTACGTGATCAGCACCCACGTCGACCACGACGGTGACTTCCACTTCGACACCACCCTCAAACCCCCCGGAGGGGTGGGCGTCCGCGCCGGGTGGCTCGCCGCGGTGCGCCGCGCTCAGCGCCGCCTGCAGGCCGGCGTTGACCTGCCGCTGCCGGTGCTGCTGTTGCGTTCGACCGCGTCGTCGGTCGGGACGAGGCCCCGCGGCGGGGAGATCGACGTCGACACGGATCTCATCCTCGACGTCCGGTCGATGCAACGGTTCGCGGACCGCGTCTCCGCGGACGTCACGGACATCGCCGTCGACGGTGCCCGCCACGATGTCTTCCTCTCCCGCGCCGACGTGCTCGAGGTGGTCTTCGATCATCTCGGGCGTTGGCTCGACCAGACCCTGTCCGCACACCCCAAGGAGTCCTGACCGCAATGACACAGACCCCCTCGCGCCACTTCGACCTCGTCGTCATCGGCACGGGCAGCGGCAACTCGCTGGTCGACGAGTCGTTCGCCGACAAATCCGTCGCGATCTGCGAGAAGGGGACGTTCGGCGGCACCTGCCTCAACGTCGGGTGCATCCCCACCAAGATGTTCGTCTACACAGCGGACACGGCCACCTCGGTCACGCATTCGTCGACCTACGGGGTCGACTCGACGCTCGACGGGGTCCGGTGGCCGGACATCGTCTCGCGGGTCTTCGAGCGTCGGATCGACCCCATCGCCAACAGCGGCGAGGACTACCGGCGTAACCGCTGCGACAACGTCACGGTGTACGACGGCCACGCGCGGTTCGTCGGGCCGCGCACCATCGACACCGGCACCGGGGAGATCATCACCGCCGACTCCGTCGTCATCGCCGCCGGTGGCCGTCCGTCGATCCCCGACATCGTCACCGAGGCCGGCGTGGCCTTCCACACCAGTGACGACGTGATGCGGATCCCGGAGCTGCCGAAGTCGATCGTCATCCAGGGGTCCGGCTTCATCGCCTGCGAGTTCGCGCACATCTTCTCCTCCCTGGGCGTGGAGGTCACCGTGATCGGTCGTTCCGACGTGCTGCTCAAGCATCTCGACCGCGAGCTCGCGGAGCGGTTCACCGCGGCGGCCGGGCGTCGCTGGGACGTGCGACTCGGTCAGCAGATCACCAACATGACCGCGACCGGTGAGGACCGCCGGGGCGTGGAGGTCAGCTTCGAGGACGGCTCGACCTGCTCGGGCGACGCGCTCCTCGTGGCGACCGGGCGCACGCCGAACGGCGATCTGCTCGGGCTGTCCTCCGCCGGGGTGGAGATGGACGGCGCCCGGGTCCGGGTGGACGAGTACGGCCGCACCACCGCAGAGGGGGTGTGGGCGCTGGGGGACGTGAGCTCGCCGTTCCAGCTCAAGCACGTCGCCAACCATGAGCAGCGCGTGCTCGGCCACAACCTGCATCACCCCGACGATCTGCAGCCGTTCCACCACAGCCACGTCCCGTACGCGGTCTTCACGTGGCCGCAGATCGCGTCGGTCGGCCTCACCGAGGCGGAGGCACGGGCCGCCGGGTACGACGTGACCGTCAAGACCCAGGACTACGGCGACGTGGCCTACGGCTGGGCGATGGAGGACTCGGTCGGCTGCTGCAAGTTGATCGCCGACCGGGCGACCGGCCTCCTGCTGGGCGCCCACATCATGGGCGCCCACGCGCCGTCGCTGATCCAGATCCTCATCCAGGCGATGGAGTTCGAGATCACCGTGCCCGATCTCGCGCGGCGTCAGTACTGGATCCACCCGGCGATGGCCGAGGTGGTCGAGAACGCGCTGCTCGGTCTGGACTTCCCCGACCGCGGCTTCTAGTCCGCGGCGGGCGCCGTCAGGTGAGGACGAAGTCCCCCGGGTCCACGGTGCGGACCTGCTCGCGGTACCGGAACGTGAACGTCGGCCACTGCAGTGAGTTCCGGCCCCGCGAGTCGATATACCAACTCGAGCACCCGCCCTGGTTCCACACGGTGTGGGCCAGTTCACGGTCCATGCGATCGGCGTAGGCCTGCTCCACCTCAGCCCGCACCTGGATCGTCCCGCCCCCCGACCGCTCCGTCAGGTCGACCAGTCGCAGGACGTGTCCGGCCTGCGACTCCAGCATGTACACGATCGACGAGTGCCCCAGGTTGGTGTTGGGTCCGTAGAGCAGGAACAGGTTGGGGAAGCCGGAGACGGTGACGCCGTTGTGGGCGCGCGGGCTGCCGTCCCAGTGTTCGGCGAGCGTGCGGCCGTCCGCTCCGGTGATCAGCTTCGAGATTGGTGGCTCGGTCGGCTGGAAGCCGGTGCCGAAGATGATCACGTCCGCCGCGTGCTCGGTCCCGTCGTCGGCGACCAGGCCTCCGGGCGTGACGGCGGACGCCGCCCCGGGGACGAGGGTCACGTCGGGGCGCGTCAGCGCGGGGAGCCAGTGGCTGGTGAGCAGGACGCGTTTGCAGCCGATCGAGAAGTCCGGCGTGAGCGCCCTGCGCATGCGGCGGTCGCGGACCTTGAGGAAGAGGTAGAACCGTGCGAACCACTCGAAGAAGCGCAGCAGGACCTGCGCCCGGGTGAACACGACGACGTACAGCTCGCGCCCCAGGTAGATCCGCCCGCGGACGAGCTTCTGCAGGAGCGGCAGTCGCCGGTACAGCTTTTTGCGGCGTTCGGAGATCGGACGGTCGAGCCGGGGCAGGATCCACCCGGGGGTCCGCTGGAACACCGTCACGTGCTCGGCGGTCCCGGCGATCTCCGGCACGAACTGCACGGCGGAGGCCCCGGTGCCCACCACGGCGACCCTCTTGCCCTCGAGTGGGATGTCGTGTCGCCACCGGGCGGAGTGGAACACCTCCCCCTCGAACGAGTCGAGCCCCGGCAGGCGGGGAACCGACGGCGCGGAGAGAGCGCCCGTCGCGGCCACGAGGTGCCGCGCCCGCACCTGCCCGCGACTCGTGTCGACGATCCACGACCCCGCTGTGGCGTCCCACCTCGCCGCGGTCACCTCGCAGGAGGTGACGAGCCGCTCACGCAGGCCGATACGGTCGGCGACCGACACCAGGTAGGAGTGGATCTCGGGCTGCCGACCGAATGAGTGCGACCACCCCGGGTGGGCGTGACGGGACAGCGAGTACAGCGCCGTCGGCACATCACAGGCGCAGCCCGGATACGTGTTGTCGCGCCACGTCCCGCCCACCTCGTCGGCGGCCTCGAGGACGAGGAAGTCGCGGCCCCGACCCTCGCGTAGGAGACGGTCGGCCATGGCGATACCGCCGAAGCCGGCGCCCACCACCAGCAGGTCGATCTGGTCCACGGGTCCACGGGGCGAGTCGATCATGCTGGACAGTATGCCTTGCCGTGTCCACCCCCGAGGCCACATCGGGACGACCGTTCATATGACGCCGCCACGACTCCCCGCGGGCGCGCACCGGACCCGCGGGCGCGCACCGGACCCGCGGGCGTTCGCCGCCCCCGTGGGCGTTCACCCCGCCCGCCGGAGGGTCAGGAGCCGGAGGGCAGGGTGAGGATCTCGTAGCCGTCCTCGGTCACCACGACCGTGTGCTCGAACTGCGCGGTCCACGCCTTGTCCGCGGTCGTCACGGTCCAGTCGTCGTCCCAGACCTCGAACCCCGGGCCGCCGAGGGAGATCATGGGCTCGACGGTCAGGGTCATGCCCGGCTCGAGGACCTCGGTCCGCGACGGCTCGTCGTAGTGCAGGACGACGAGCCCGTTGTGGAAGGTCGGCCCCACGCCGTGACCCGTGAACTCGCGGACCACTGTGTAGTCGAACCTCCGGGCGTAGGACTCGATGACGCGACCGATGACGTTGACCTCGCGTCCGGGGCGGATGGCCTTGATCCCGCGGTTCATCGCCTCCTCGGTCCGCTCGACCAGCAGCCGCACCTCGTCGCTGACCTCGCCGGCGAGGAACGTCGCGTTCGTGTCGCCGTGCACGCCGTGGATGTAGGCCGTCACGTCCACGTTCACGATGTCGCCGTCCCGGATCACCGTGGTGTCGGGGATTCCGTGGCAGATGACCTCGTTGAGCGAGACACAGCACGACTTGGGGAACGCCTTGTATCCCAACGTCGACGGATAGGCCCCGTGGTCACACAGGTACTCGTGGACGACCCGGTCGATCTCGTCGGTCGTCACGCCCGGCGCGACGGCCTCACCGGCGGCGACGAGCGCGTCCGCCGCGATCCTGCTCGCCACGCGCATCGCGTCGATCACCTCGGGCGGCTGCACCCACGCCTCGCCGTTGGCCTCGTCGACGCGGTCACGCCACACGTACTCCGGACGCGAGATCGAGTCGGGCACCGTCCGTATCGGGGTGGGGTCACCGGGGACGAGGGGCTGCCGGGTGGAGGTGGTCATGCCACCAGGATAGGCCGGGACGAGCCGACCGGCCCCGCCGGTGGCCGCGCACGGGGGCGGCGAGTCACCAGATGACGAAACAGATCGAGGCGACGATCACCATGGCCCCGAAGAGGCACATGGTGAGCACGTCGCCGCCCGGGGACCGGCCGGTCTCGTCGGGCTCCACCCGGTCCTCCTGCTCGGCCCCGGTGTCGGGGTCCTGTCGCGGATCCATCACATCACCCCCAGCCGGCTCAGCTCGGAGACCATGGCCACGCCGAGGATGACGAACACGACGCCCATGAAGGCGGTGTAGATCCAGCGCCGCGCGTGGTCGGACGCCCAGAAGCGCCGCACACTCACCACACCGTTGACGACGGCGATGACGCACAGCGCGATTCCGACCGGGGCCGCCACCCACCCGGACAGGCTGAGCAGCGGCACGAGGATCGGGATGGCGAGGTACGTGATGAGGCAGCGCACGGCGGACACGAGAACGGAGATACGAAACGCGCGGTGCGCGCCCGAGCCGGCCTTGCTGTCGATCTCGTGGATCCCGAGGAGGCGCCGCATGAGCCGGTCGGCTCCGCGCTGCGACCGGAAACCCGGATCGGCCACGGCCCTTCCGACCGGCGCGGGGGCGGCGGGCGCGGGGGCGGCGGGCGCGGGGGCGGGAACGCTCACGCGGCCCTCCTCTGCGAGGCACCGTGTCCGGTGGTCACTGTCGCTGTCCGGTTCATCGCCGTCCTACCCTCCGTGCGGTTCCAGAAGTTCGAGGTCACGATCCGACTTCCGATCCACTGTCCCACAGCGCCCCGCCGGGCCCGAAGCCGCGGCGGGCGCGGTACCCCGCTCGGGGTCGGGCCCGCGCGGCGGCGGCGGTGCTGATCACAGGAGGACGGTCGCGTAGTCGACGGCGTCGGTCATGCCGACGCGGCGGTAGGCGGCGCGGGCGGCGACGTTGGACCCGTTCACCACGAGCGACGGCGTGAGCCCGCGGGACCGGAGCGCCGCGCACACCGCGGCCGTCCCCCCCGATCCGAGACCGGCGCCCCGCCTCTCCCGGTGCACCCAGATGCCCTGGATCTGCGCGACCCGCGGGGCGAGAGCGGCGACGTCGGCCTTGAAGACCACCTCGCCCCGGTCGAGCCCGATCCAGGTCCGCCCCCTCGCCAGCGAACGGGCGACGCGACGGCGGAAGGGGATCCCCGCCCCCACGGCGAACGGGTCGGCGCGCAGCTCCTCGCGGTACATGGCCGCGGCGGCCGCCAGGACCGGCTCGAACTCCTCCAGGGTGGCGGGGCGGATCCCGTCGGGGATCATCGCGGGATCCACCGGGCGCTCCAGCGTCATGAGGAACTGCCGCCCGCGGTATTCCCTGGCCTCGCCCCAGGCGTCACGGAGAGCCGGCCACAGGGAGGCCACCTGCTCCCGCCGACCGTGGACGGACATGGGGCCGAGCCCGAGACCGGCGACCGCGCGGCCGAGCGCGCGGTGATCGGCGTCGTCACCGCGCAGGGGCAGCACGGAACTGCCGACGAAGACCAGCGACCGCGCGGGACCGCCCAGGGTGAGGAAGCGACCGTCCGCACCGGCGACCACGCCCGACGTCGCGAGCTTCTCCGCGGCGGGCGCCGAGACCAGCGGATCGGACGCGAGCACATCGGACACGGCCCGGGACTCGCCCGGGCCGACCTCCCGGCACTCCCCGATCCCGGTGCCCGGTGCAGCCGTATCGGTCACGGCCTATCGCGTGACCTTGACCTGGGGGCCCTGCCCCTCGGCGGCCTCCCCCACCGTCTCGCCCATCTCGTCGGCGATCCGCATGGCCTCCTCGATGAGGGTCTCCACGATCGCCGCCTCCGGCACCGTCTTGATGACCTCGCCCTTGACGAAGATCTGCCCCTTGCCGTTGCCCGAGGCGACACCGAGATCGGCGTCGCGCGCCTCGCCCGGTCCGTTGACCACGCAGCCCATCACGGCCACACGCAGCGGCACGCTCATCCCCTCGAGACCGGCGGTGACCTCCTCGGCGAGCTTGTACACGTCGACCTGTGCGCGACCGCAGGACGGGCAGGAGACGATCTCCAGCTTCCGCGGGCGCAGGTTGAGCGACTGCAGGATCTGCGCGCCTACCTTGATCTCCTCGGCCGGCGGGGCAGAGAGGGAGACACGGATCGTGTCGCCGATGCCCTCGGACAGCAGCGCGCCGAACGCGACGGCGGACTTGATGGTGCCCTGGAACGCTGGGCCCGCCTCCGTCACCCCGAGGTGCAGTGGGTAGTCGGTCTGGGCCGCGAGTTGCCGGTACGCCTCGACCATGATCACCGGGTCGTTGTGCTTGACCGAGATCTTGATGTCACCGAACCCGTGCTCCTCGAACAGGGAGGCCTCCCATACGGCCGACTCCACGAGCGCCTCGGGCGTGGCCTTGCCGTACTTGGCCAGCAGGCGGGGGTCGAGCGAACCCGCGTTCACGCCGATACGGATCGGGATGCCCGCGTCGCCGGCAGCCTTGGCGACCTCCTTGACGCGCCCGTCGAACTCCTTGATGTTGCCCGGATTGACGCGCACCGCCGCACACCCGGCGTCGATCGCCGCGAAGATGTACTTGGGCTGGAAGTGGATGTCGGCGATCACCGGGATCGGCGACTTGCGGGCGATCGTCGACAGCGCGTCGGCGTCCTCCTGCCGCGGGCAGGCCACGCGGACGATGTCGCAGCCGGACGCCGTGAGCTCGGCGATCTGCTGCAGCGTCGAGTTGATGTCGTGCGTCTTGGTGTTGGTCATGGACTGGACCGAGACCGGGTGATCACTGCCCACGCCGACCGGGCCGACGAACAGCTGCCGGGTCCTGCGCCGCGGCGCCAGCACCGGCGGCGGTGAGTCGGGCATACCCAGTCCGACCGGGATCGAGGATGAGTCGTTCACAACAGGGCCTTCCGTAGGGGCTGCGGGCCGGGTGCCCGCGAGTCCCGCCCGCCATTATCCGGGTAACCGGCGACGGGGGCGAGGTGGGTGTGGGTCGGCTCAGCCCGGCAGCAGGATCGGGTTGACGAAGTCGGCGGTGATAACGATCGCGGAGACGCCGATCAACAAGACGAACACCGCCATCGTCAGCGGCGCGAGCTTCTCGTAGTCGGCCGGGCCGCCGGGAGCCAGCCCGCGCAGCCTCCGCACCGCGTCGCGGATCTTCTCGTAGAACACCACCGCGATGTGGCCGCCGTCGAACGGCGTCAGCGGCACGAGGTTGAACGCGCCGAGGAAGAGGTTGAGTCCGGCGAGGAAGAGAAGGAACAGGCTCCACAGCCCCTGCTCGACCGCCTGTCCGCCGATGTAGCTGGCGCCCACCACGGACACCGGCGAGTCCTCGGCCCGCTCCGGGCCGAAGATCGACGCCGCGACGGCCGGGATCTTCGCCGGGAACGAGATCAGGCCCTCGACGGTCGCCTCAACCATCTCACCGGTGAAGACGAAGGTCGCGGGCACCGCGGAGATCGCGTCATAGGTGTGGACGTTCTGATACGCGGGGTCGTCGAGGATCTCCTGCGGGATCCCGTCCTCCGAGAGCCGGACACCGAGCGCTCCCCGCGCCTGACCGTCGACGGTCGACGAGGTCAACGTCGTCGTCGTCGTCACCTCCTCCCCGTCCCGCTCCAACGCCACCGGCACGGTCTCGCCCGGGCGCGCCGACACCACGTCCGACAGGTCGGCCCAGCTCACCACGGGGACCCCGTCGACGGCGGTGATCCGGTCGCCCGGGAGGATCCCCGCCTCACCGGCGGGGCCCACGCCGATGCCACACTCGTCCGCACCCGCGCACGTGTCACCGACCACCGCGGCGACCCGGTCGGTCGGGATCGGTTGGACGTCCCTGTTGGCCAACCCCCACCCCAGGGCGACCGTGTAGAACAGGGCGATCGCCAGCACGATGTTCATGAACGGCCCCGCCAGCAACACCGCGACGCGCTTCCACCACGCCTGACGCCACATGGCCTTCGGTTCGTCCTCCGGCGACAACCGGTCGTACGCGGTCATCCCGGCGATGTCGCAGAACCCGCCCAGCGGGACCGCCTTGAGCCCGTACTCGATCCCGCCCCGCCGCACCGACCACAGGGTCGGGCCGAAGCCCACGAAGAACCGGCGCACCTTCATCCCCGACCACAGGGCCACCCTCATGTGCCCGTACTCGTGCAGCACGATCGACACCATGATCCCCAGCGCGAACAGGACGATCCCGACGATCAGCACGACTCAGCCCTCCAGGCCCGTGACGATGGCCGCGGCATGCCGCCGCGCCCAGGACTCCGCCGCCGCGACGTCGTCGGGGTCCCGCGGATCCGACGCCCACTCGTCCGCGGCGCCGACGGTCTCCGCCACCACGTCCACGATGTCCGCGAACCGGATCCGTCCGTCGAGGAACGCCGGCGCGGCCTCCTCGTTGGCCGCGTTGAACACCGCCGTGCGCAGGCCACCCGCCTCGCCGGCCGCGCGGGCCACCTCGATCGCGGGGAAGGTCCCGGAGTCGACCGGTTCGAACGTCCACGTGTGGGCGCGGGTGAAATCCAGCGGCGTCGACGCACCCGGGACGCGGTCGGGCCAGCCGAGGGCCAACGCGATCGGGAGCTTCATCGACGGCGGCGAGGCCTTGGCCACCGTCGCCCCGTCGACGAACGTCACGGCCGAGTGCACCACCGACTGCGGGTGGACCGTGACCTCGATCCTGTCGTAGGGCACCCCGAACAGCAGGTGCGCCTCGATGAGCTCGAGTGACTTGTTGACCAACGTCGCCGAGTTGAGCGTGATCATCCGGCCCATCGCCCACGTGGGGTGGCGCAGCGCCTGCTCGGCCGTGACGTCGGCCAGCTCCGCGCGCGTCCGACCGCGGAACGGGCCACCGGACGCGGTGAGGACCAGCGAGGACACCTCCTCGGCCGTGCCCGCGCGCAGGCACTGCGCCATCGCGGAGTGCTCCGAGTCCACCGGGATCAACTGCCCCGGCGCGGCCGCCCCCGTCACGAGCGCGCCCCCGGCGACTAGCGACTCCTTGTTGGCCAGTGCCAACCGGGCGCCCGAGCGCAGCGCCGCCAGGGTCGGCCCCAGTCCCCTCGACCCGTCCATGCCGTTGAGCACCACGTCCGACTCCACCGCGTCGACCAGCTGAGTCGCCGCGGACGGACCGGACAGGACCGTCACATCCGGGAACGACGAGCCGATCCGCCGGGCCGCGGACGGGTCCGACACGGCGACGATGCGCGCGCCGGTCGCGCGAATCTGCTCCGCGAGGAGATCTACCCGGCCCCCGCCCGCGGCCAACCCGACCACCTCGAAGCGGTCGGCACCGGCCTGCGAGGTCACCTCGAGTGCCTGGGTACCGATCGAACCGGTACTGCCGAGGACGAGAACGCGCGTGGTCACCCCGCCATTGTCCACGGCGACGGCCGTATGCGCCGCATCGGACGACCCCCTCGGGGCCTCCCTCGGCGGGTTAGGCGTCGACCTGAGAAGGCGGTGTGACAAACTGGCCACGATGTCGGCGGCCCGCAGGGCTGCCAGCGAGCCGTGAGGAGAACCGGGGAGCATGAGCGCTGACGGACACCACACCAGCAGGGAGATCGTCGTCAACGGAATCAGTTCCGTGGACGAGCCCTCGGTCGCCTGGGGCTGGCACAAGCACAGCAGGATTGTCGGCGTCGCCGTGGGCGGGTTCTTCGTCCTGTTCCTCCTGGCGATGCTTTTCGGGAACCACATCGGCCGGGTAGAGAACATCTGGCTGGTGAGCATCGCCGCGATCCTGGCCATCTGGATGGTCATCTCGCTGCGTCCCAAGAAGGACGACACCCTCAAGAAGAGCCGGATCCACGAGGTCTCCGCGCACCACTACGCCGCGGCCAGCACGGTCGCGACCGGCGACGCCGCCAGGAACCCGGAGGGCATCGCTCCCGCCAAGCACTGACGCCGGGCCGACCCGGACGAAGGGCCGCCACCACTCCCCGGAGCGGTGGCGGCCCTTCTCGTCGGTGAGGCGGCGACGGGAGTCGGCGCGGTAGCGGTCGGGAGTCCGCGCGGCCGCGATCCGGGAGTCGGCGCGCCGCCCGACGCGAGAACGGACTCCGGGGGCGATCAGCCCTCGGCGGCCAGCTGTCCGCACGCGGCGTCGATGTCCGAGCCGCGGGTGTCACGGACCGTGCAGGACACGCCGGCCGCGCGCACGGCGGCGACGAAGGCGTCCTGCTGATGGCGGGGGCTGGCGTCCCATTCGCTTCCCGGCGTCGGGTTGAGCGGGATGAGATTGACGTGCGCCATGGGCCCGAGCCGCTGCGCGAGCAACCGACCGAGCATCTCCCCGCGCCAGACCTGGTCGTTCACATCGCGGATCAGCGCGTATTCGATGGACACACGCCGGCCGGTGGCGTCGGCGTAGTGGCGGGCCGCGTCCATCACCTCGGTCACCGGCCACCGGTTGTTCACCGGCACCAGGGTGTCGCGGAGCTCGTCGTCCGGGGTGTGCAGCGACACGGCGAGGGTGACCTGGAGTCCCTCCTCGGCGAGCCGGTGGATGGCGGGGACGACCCCGACCGTCGACACGGTCACCGAGCGCTGCGAGAGCCCGAAACCGGACGGCGGGGGCGAGATGATCCCGCGGACCGCGGCGAGTACCCGCTTGTAGTTGGCCAGCGGCTCCCCCATCCCCATGAAGACCACGTTCGACAGGCGCCCCGGTCCCCCCGGGATATCGCCGTCCCGCAGCGCCCGCGCCGCCACGCGAACCTGCTCGAGGATCTCCGCCGTCGACAGGTTCCGCTGGAGGCCGCCCTGCCCCGTCGCACAGAACGGGCACGCCATGCCACAGCCGGCCTGACTCGAGATGCAGACCGTCGCCCGGTCGGGGTAGCGCATGAGCACGCTCTCCACCAGCGACCCGTCGTGCAGCTTCCACAGCGTCTTGCGCGTGGTGCCCTCGTCCGCGGACACGTGACGCAGCGAGGTGGTGAGCGGCGGGAAGAGTTCCTGCCCCACCCGGTCGCGCAGATCGGCCGGGAGGTCGGTCATCTCGCGCGGGTCCGCCTCCAGCCGCCCGAAGTACTGGTTCGCCAGCTGCTTCCCACGGAACGAGGGGACCCCGAGGTCACCCATCGCCACCGCGCGGCCGTCGGAGTCGAGGTCGGCGAAGTGGCGCGGGGGCAGCCCGCGGCGAGGGGCGTCGAATACGAGGGGAAGAGGTTCAGCCATGATTCGGCCATTCTGTCAGAAACGAACGCGCAGGACACACCGCCAACGGTGCCGCCCGATGAGATGAGCACATACAGTTCTGGTATGGCCACACGTTCACACGATCCCGTAGACCCTGATCATCCGGGCGCAGGCGACGCGTCGGGTGGGCTGCCCGCCGGGCGATCCGATGTCGGCGACTCGGCGCCGGCCCCCCAGGACGGGGCGACCGACAGCCCACGACCGGGCCGGGGGAACGGGGACGACCCCTACCCCGACACCGCCGGCGGCCTCCTGGGATCGGCGTGGGTCGGTCTCGTCCTGGGCGCACTGGTGACGGTCCTGCTGCTGATCTTCATCGCGCAGAACACGACCTCGACCGACGTCCGCTACCTCGGGTGGGAATTCAGTCTGCCGCTGGGGGTGCTGATCCTCCTGGCGGCGATCGCCGGGGCGCTCATCATGGCGCTGTTCGCCGGATTCCGGATCCTCCAGCTGCGGATGCGTGCGCGCAGGGCCCGCAAGCTCTCGGCCCGCGGGCACTGACCCCGCCGGGCCCGCGGCTCCCCACGCCGTCGGTCCGGCCGGTCAGGTCGGCCCGCCCCCGGCCGGTCAGGTCGGGACGACGTACGTGAAGACGACCCAGACGACCACGGCACTGGGCAGCACGGAGTCGAGGCGGTCCATGAAACCGCCGTGGCCCGGCAGCATCGTCCCCATGTCCTTGATGCCCAGATCCCGCTTGACCTGGGATTCGACGAGGTCGCCCAGCGTCGCGGTGAACACGGTGAGGACGCCGAGCAGGATCCCCTTCCAAATGCTGTCGTCGAACATCGTCGCCACCACGGTGGCGCCGCCGACCGTGGCGAACAGAAGTGAACCGGCGAAACCCTCCCAGGACTTCTTCGGGCTGATCGCCGGGGCCATCGGGTGCTTGCCGAACAGCACCCCCGCGACGTAGCCACCGACGTCCGAGCACACGACCAGCAGGATGAGCGCCACGACCCGCTGCGCCCCGAACTCCCCGTCGGACAGCATGGCGCCCAGCGAGCCCGGGACGGCGATCCACACCAGGACGAACACCGCGACCGAGGCATCCCGCATGTAGTTCTTCGGCGCGGTGGTCAGTCCGCCCATGAGCAGTCGCCACACGAACACCACGACAGTGGTCACGGCGAACGCGGCGAAGGCGCCCTCCGCCCCGCTGAGGAAACCCGCCCATACCGTCGCCTGCCCGCCCAGCAGGAGCGGTATCAGCGGGAGCCGGAACCGCGCCTGCCGCAGACGCTTGAACACCTCCCAGGTGCCGATCGCGACGGCTCCCGCGGCGACGACGTACCAGGCGCGAGGGGTGAAGGCGATGCTCGCGATCACGAGCGCACCGAGGCCGACCCCGACGGGGATGGCCCGGGTCAGGTCCCGGCCGGCGCGCGACGGAGGTGCGGCGGCCGCGGCAGTGGGCCCGGGCGGTCCGGGGGGAGCGGTGTCCACGGCGTACTCCTCGACTGTGAAGGGCGGAACGGGCAGGGAGGTCAGACCTCCATCAACTCGCCTTCCTTGATCTTGACCAGCTCGTCGACATCGGCCACGTAACGCTGGGTGAGCTTGTCGAGCTCCTTCTCGGCGGCGGTGACCTCGTCCTCGCCGGCCTCGCCGTCCTTCTGGATGCGCTTGAGCTCGTCCATCGCCTTGCGTCGGACGCCGCGGACCGCGATCCGTCCGTCCTCGGCCTTGGCCTTGGCCTGCTTGACCAGATCACGACGCCGCTCCTCGGTGAGCTGCGGCACCGTGACGCGCAGGACCTGCCCGTCGTTGGTCGGGTTGACGCCGAGGTCGGAGTTGCGGATCGCGTTCTCGATGGGGCCGATCTGCGACATCTCGTACGGCTTGATGATCAGCATCCGTGGTTCGGGGACGGTGATGCTGGACATCTGGGTGATCGGGGTGAGCGTCCCGTAGTACTCACAGAGCACGCGGTTGAACATGCCCGGATTGGCGCGGCCGGTGCGAATGGCGGCGAGCTCGTCACGGACGTGCTCGAGCGCCCTCTCCATCTTCTCCTCGGCCTCGAGCAGAGTGTCGTCGATCATGTGCGTCTCTTTTCGTTCTCGTCGGTGGCTGTGGTCCGGTGGCGGGCGGGTCAGTGCGGGCTGCTTCAGTCAGTGCTGCTGACCAGGGTCCCGATCTGCTCACCGGCCACGGCGCGAGCGATGTTGCCCTCGGTGAGGAGGTTGAAGACCAGGATGGGCATGTTGTTGTCCATGCAGAGGCTGAACGCGGTCGCGTCGGCCACCTTCAGCCCGCGCTCGAGGCACTCGCGGTGCTCGATGCGGGTGAACAGCTCGGCCCCGGGGTTCGTGCGGGGATCATCCGAATACACACCGTCGACGGCCTTGGCCATGAGCAGCACGTCGGCCTTGATCTCCAGCGCCCGCTGCGCCGCGGTGGTGTCGGTCGAGAAGTAGGGCATGCCCATGCCGGCGCCGAAGATCACGACGCGCCCCTTCTCCAGGTGCCGCTCGGCGCGCAGCGGGATGTACGGCTCCGCGACCTGTCCCATGTGGATGGCGGTCTGGACGCGCGTCGAGACGCCCTCCTGCTCGAGGAAGTCCTGCAGGGCGAGGCAGTTCATCACGGTGCCCAGCATCCCCATGTAGTCACTGCGGGCGCGGTCCAGGCCACGCTGCTGCAGCTGGGCGCCGCGGAAGAAGTTGCCGCCACCGATCACGATCGCGATCTGCGCCCCCGTGCGGGACACCTCGGCGATCTGACGGGCGACCGACTGGACCACATCCGGGTCGATACCCACGCCGCCGCCGCCGAACATCTCGCCGCCCAGCTTGAGCATCACTCGCCTGTAGCCGTCCCGCGGGTCGGTCATCGTTCTCCTCGTCCCGGGCGGATCGAGCCCGTATCGCGCGTCAACGCCCCCGACGGGGTGTCGTCGGGGTGGCGTGCGGCCCATGGTGGGACCGCGTTCATTCTGCCCTATCGCCCCTGACGCCACACCGGAGCCCGCCGGGCGCGGGGACACCCGGGTCCGCAGACGCCGACGGCGGCACCCGGGAATCCCGGGTGCCGCCGTCGTGTGGGACCCCTGGTGACGGGTCCCGGTCGGATCAGGCCTGGCCGACCTCGAAGCGCAGGAAGGCCGAAACCTTCGCGCCGGCCTCGTCGAGCAGGGCGCCGACGGTCTTCTTGTTGTCGGTGACCGACGGCTGGTCGAGGAGGCAGACGTCCTTGAAGAAGCCGTTGAGGCGACCCTCGACGATCTTCGGGAGGGCCTGCTCCGGCTTGCCCTCCTCGCGGGCGGTGGCCTCGGCGATCTCGCGCTCCTTGGCGACGATGTCGGCGGGGACCTCGTCGCGGGAGACGTACTGGGCCTTGAGCGCGGCGATCTGCATCGCGGCGGCGCGCGCGGCGGACTCGGCGGCCTCGCCCTCACCCGAGTAGGCGACCATGACGCCGACGGCGGGCGGCAGGTCGGAGGAACGCTTGTGCAGGTAGACGGCGACCGGGCCGTCGAGCTTGCCCACGCGGCGCAGGACCAGCTTCTCGCCGGACTTGGCGGAGAACGACACGACGGCGTCGGCGACGGTGGAACCGTCGAGTTCGGCGGCGTTGAGGGCGTCGAGGTCCGAGATGCCCTGCGAGGCGGCGACGTCGACGATCTTGTCGGCGAGCGCGATGAACTCGGCGCTCTTGGCGACGAAGTCGGTCTCGGAGTTGAGCTCGATCATGACGCCGTCCTTGATGGCGACCAGGCCCTCGGCCGTGGTGCGCTCGGCGCGCTTGCCCACGTCCTTGGCGCCCTTGATGCGCAGGACCTCGACGGCCTTGTCGAAGTCGCCGTCGGTCTCCTCCAGGGCCTTCTTGCAGTCCATCATCCCGGAGCCGGTGAGCTCACGCAGACGCTTGACGTCGGCAGCGGTGTAGTTCGCCATGGTGGGGCGA
This sequence comes from Dietzia lutea, assembly GCF_003096075.1. NCBI lineage: Bacteria > Bacillati > Actinomycetota > Actinomycetes > Mycobacteriales > Dietziaceae > Dietzia > Dietzia lutea. The sequence goes on from NZ_CP015449.1 coordinate 1,971,363, forward strand.
CCCTCCTTAAAGGGGTTCGTGATGTGTCGGGAAAGGTGTTCAAGAGTCGGGCGGCGGGCGCGATCGTCTCCACCCTAGACGCCGGGACGTCCGGGGACGGCCGCCCACCGCCTCCGACACCTCGGGCCCGGCCACCGGGAAGATCCCCTCGGGGATCGTGGGCGGCCGGGCCCGATGGCGCTCGAGCTGGTGGTGCGGATCAGGCCTCGGTGGCCGGAGCCTCGGTGGGGACCTCGGCCGCGGGGGCCTCGGCGGCGGGCGACTCGGTGCCCGTGATGTCCGCGGCGGGACCCTCGGTGCCCTCGGTGGCGGCGCCACCGGTCACCTGGTCGAGCTGCTCGGTCTCCCACTCGGCGAGCGGCTCGGCCTCTTCGCCGGTGGCCTTGCCGGCCTGCGAGCGGGCCTTGAGACCGTCGGCGACGGCGGAGGCGATGACGCGGGTCAGCACGGTGACCGAGCGGATCGCGTCGTCGTTCGCCGGGATCGGGTAGTCGACGACATCCGGGTCGCAGTTGGTGTCGAGCAGAGCGACGACCGGGATGTTGAGCTTGCGGGCCTCGCCGACGGCGATGTGCTCCTTGTTGGTGTCGACGACCCACACCACGGAGGGGACCTTGCTCATGTCACGCATACCGCCGAGCGTGCGCTCGAGCTTGTTCTTCTCGCGCGTGAGCATGAGGATCTCCTTCTTGGTGCGACCCTCGAATCCGCCCGTCTGCTCCATCGACTCGAGCTCCTTGAGCCGCAGGAGCCGCTGGTGCACGGTCTGGAAGTTGGTGAGCATGCCACCCAGCCAACGCTGGTTGACGTACGGCATCCCGACCTTGGCGGCCTCCTCGGCGATGGCCTCCTGGGCCTGCTTCTTGGTGCCGACGAACAGGACGGTGCCGCCGTGGGCGACGGTCTCCTTGACGAACTCGTACGCCTGGTCGATGTACGTCAGGGTCTGCTGCAGGTCGATGATGTAGATGCCGTTGCGGTCGGTGAAGATGAACCGACGCATCTTCGGGTTCCAGCGGCGGGTCTGGTGGCCGAAGTGGGCGCCTGCGTCGAGCAGCTGCTTCATGGAGATGACTGCCATGATGGGTTGAGGGCTCGTCCGGCTTGGAAGCAGCCGGACCGCGAGGCCCTCGTCCTCGCTTTCTGGTACGTATCGGGTTATGCCCACTCGCCGGGCGGCGGCGGGCCCTGGTGTCCGCGCCGGGCCGGACCCCCGGCGTGCGGGGGCACCTGCTGGTCCGACGTCCGGGGAGGCCGGGGCTCTGCAGCCCCGGGGCCCGGATGCGGCGCCGTTGACCGGGTCGCCGCAGGACACGCGAAGTCGATCGACGAGAGTCGACCGCACTGGGAAGCATATCCCCTCGGCCCCGCGCAGCCAAGGCGGGCCTCTTCCGACCGGTCCCCCGGCCCTGGGGATGGTCGTCCACCCTGTCCACAACGGGCGCGCCGCCCCTGGCGGTGGGCGGGCCTGTGCGGTGCACTCGGGGCGTGACGATGATCAGGTCTCGTGGACGGGGTGGGCGCGACGGGGCGTCCGCCGGCCTCGTGACCGCGGCGCTCGTCGTCGTCCTCGTCGTCGTGCCCCTCGCCTCCGCCGCTCCGCCCGCCTCGGTGCCGTCCGCGGGCGCTGTGCCGTCAGCGGACGCCGCGCCGACCGTGGGCGTCGCTCCGGACTCCGGCGCGGCGCCGGTCGGTCCACGTCCGGCGATGGTCGGCCCCGTGCCGGGCCCGCTGTCGGTGGTCACCGCGTTCGACCCTCCGGCGCGGCGGTGGTTGCCCGGCCACCGCGGGGTCGACCTGGCCGCGGCGCCGCACTCACCCGTCCTCTCCCCCGCCGACGGGACGGTGTCCTTCGCCGGCGCCGTGGCCGGGCGGCCGGTGGTGTCGATCGACCATGGCAGCGGGCTGCGCACGACGTACGAACCGGTCGCCGCCGACGTGCGCGCCGGAGACGCCGTCGCCGCGGGTGCACGGATCGGCCGGCTCCTCGCCGGCCACCCCGGGTGTCCGGTGGTGGCGTGTCTGCACTGGGGCGCGCGGGTGGCCTCGGGTGGCCCGTCCGGTGACGACGACGACTACGTCGATCCGCTCGCGCTGTTGGCCGACGCCCACCGTCCGATCCGTCTCAAGCCGACCCTGCCCGGCGACGGCGTGGGCTGAGAAGCGGCGGCGGCGACCTCGATCAGGCGCGGGGATGGGCTCCGCGGTAGGCGGCGCGGAGGCGCTCTGCCGAGACGTGCGTGTAGATCTGGGTGGTCGCCGGCGTGGAGTGCCCGAGCAGTTCCTGGACGTGTCGCAGGTCCGCGCCGCCCTCGAGCAGGTGCGTCGCCGAGCTGTGCCGCAGGGCGTGGGGCGAGACACGGCGCGCGCCCGGCGTGGCCTCGCTGACCTCGTTGACGATCCTGCGGGCCGCCCGGGGGTCCAGGCGTCCGCCGCGGGCTCCCAACAGGAGGGCCGGACCCGAGCGGGCGTTCGTCAGAGCCGGCCGCCCGGTGTCGAGCCAGGCCCGCAGTGCCCGGTCGGCGGGAGCCCCGTACGGGACCGCCCGCTCGCGGTCGCCCTTGCCGATCACGCGGAGGAGTCGCCGTTCCGTGTCGACGTCGTCGACGTCGAGGCCGCACAGCTCGGCCACCCGGATGCCGCACGAGTACAGCAGCTCCACCACGAGCCGGTCACGGACGGCGAGGGGGTCGCCCTCGGCCGCGCCGAGTTCGCTGGTCCGGATGGTCTCGCCCGCCTGGGCGGCGTCGAGGACCTCCGGCAGGTGCCGGCGGGCACGCGGAGCCTCCAGTCTGGCCGCGACGTCGGTCGGGAGCAGCCCGGTACGCGTTGCCCACGTGCTGAACGAGCGCGCCGCCGCGACCCGGCGTGCGACGGTCGACCGTGCGGCTCCCGCGGCCACCTGGGCGGCGAGCCAGCCCCGTAGGGCGGGCAGGGTCAACGCGGCTCCGAGCTCCGGCCCGGTGGTGGGCCCGCCGTCGCCCGCCGCGAGGTGGCCGAGCAGCCCGCGGACGTCCGATCGATAGGAGCGGGCGGTCGCCTCGGAGCGCGACCTGCCGGTGAGGAGGTGCTCGACGTAGTCGTCGAGCACCTCCTCGAGGTGGTCGGACAGCGCGTTTCCATCGTCCTCACGAGTGCGCATCCGTCCCATGGGCACCGATTGTCGCGGTCCTTCGAGGAGCACGCAACCATCCGGAGCCGAGCCCGCCTCAGGACACCGGCAGGCTGAGCTGCATCCCGCCGTCGCCGGATCTGCGCCAGCCCTCCGGGCCCCGCACGGCCGCGCCGGTCGACATCAGCCGACCGAGTACGGCCCGCACCGTGGTCGGCGCGATCCCGGCCGACCTGGCGACCTCCGCGGGGGCGGCCCCTCCCGAGGTCGGCAGCGCCTCGAGGATCCGCCGCGTCACGTCGTCCATCCCGTCCCACGACGTGGCCTCCCCGGCCGGCGGCGGGGCCGTCTCCCCCATCGCGCCGGCCAGCTCGACCACGTCCGCCGTGCGCCCGATCAGCACCGCCCCACGGTCCCGGAGGAGGAGATGGCATCCGACCGACGCGACCGACGTGACCGGACCCGGTACGGCACCGACCGGCCGATCGAGGGCCGCCGCCCACGCCGCCGTGCTCAGCGCACCGCTGCGGGCCGCCGCCTCGACCACCACCGTCGCGCCCGTCAACGCCGCGATGATGCGGTTGCGGTCGAGGAACCGGTACCTCGTCACCCCGGTCCCCGGCGGCTGTGCGGAGACGACCGCACCGGTCTCCGCGACCTCACGGAGCAGGCCGTCGTTGCCGCGCGGGTACAGACGGTCGACGCCCCCGGCCAGGACCGCGATCGTCGTGCCCCGCACCCCGAGCACGGCGCGGTGCGCGGCCGCGTCGATGCCGAACGCGCCTCCCGAGACCACGGTGAAACCCTCCGCCGCGGCCCCCGCGCTCAGATCCGCGGCCACCGTCCGGCCGTACGGCGTGGGCGCCCGGGTGCCCACCACCGCCACCGACCTGCCCAGCTCCGTCGCCGGGTCGGCCGGCCCCCGCCACCACAACCCGAGTGGGCGCAACGCGGTGGGCACCCCTCCCGTGCCGTCCCGGCGACGCCCGCGTGGCCGGTCGAGCGGCGCGAGCGCGTATCCCGGCCAGCCCGGGTCGCCCGGCACCACCAGACGGGCGCTTACGGTCGCGGCCGACTCGAGCAGTGCCGCCCCGTCCACGTGCTCGCGACGGGACTCGGCCTGGGCGTTCAGCGTCTCACCCGCCCGCCCGTCCCGGATGAGGTCCCGCGCGGCGACCGGACCGACCGAGTCGACCAGGTCCCACACCTGCGCGGTCGGCCGTTCGGTGACCGCTCCCAGATACGCGTACGCCTCGCGGACGTCCCGCGGCACCGCCGCGGCCTCCTGCTCGCCCACCGACATCAGTCCTCTCCTCGCAGCATCAGTGCCTCGGCCACATGGGGTTCGCGCGGCACGGTGGCCCCGTCCAGGTCGGCGACCGTCCACGCCAGGCGCAGGCATCGATCGACGCCCCGCGCGGACAACACCCCGTGTGCGAGCGCGCGGTCGAGCGGCTGCAACGCGCTCCGGTCGAGCCCCCACACCGAGCGCAGCACGCGCCCGGGGACCTCCGCGTTGGCCCGGGCGCCCGCCGCGTCCGGGCACCCGGCCCACCTCTCGGCGGCGGCTGCGCGGGCCGCGGCCACCCTTCCGCGTACCGCGGCCGTGTCCTCCACCTCCCCGACCGCGAACAGACCCGACCCGATCGGCAGGGCGCGGGCCGCGATGTCGATGCGGTCCCGCAGCGGGCCCGTCAGCGAGCGGCCGTACCTCCGCCGCGCGTCCGGCGTGCAGGTGCACGCGTCCGGTCGTGCGCTGCCACACGGGCAGTCGTTGGCGGCCATCACCAGCTGGAATCGCGCGGGATAGACCGAGATGCCGTCCCGGCGGGCGATCCTCACCTCCCCGTCCTCCAGCGGGGTCCGCAGGCTGTCGAGCACGCGGGCGGGGAACTCGGCGCACTCGTCGAGGAACAACACCCCACGGTGCGCGAGCGTCACCGCCCCCGGGCGGGCGACGTTGTTCCCGCCGCCCACCAGCGAGGCCACCGAGGCCGAATGGTGCGGTGCGACGAACGGTGGTCGACGCAGCAGCGGATCCCTCGGGGCGAGTGTGCCCATGACCGAGTGGACGGCCGTGGCCTCGAGGGCCTCGCGCTCCCCCAGGTCCGGCAGGAGTCCGGGCAGTCGTCGGGCCAGCATCGTCTTGCCCGTCCCGGGCGCCCCCCGCAGGAGGAGGGCGTGCCCGCCGGCGGCCGCGATCTCCACCGCCCGCCGGCAGTCGTCCTGGCCGTACACCTCGGCGAGGTCCTCGCCGGGCCGCCCGCCCACGGCACGCGCGGCCGGCGCGTCCGTCACCAGCGCACCGCCACCACGGCTCCACACCGCGAGCATCGCCAGCGAGTCCACACCCGCGGAATCGATGCCGCGGACCAGCCGGGCCTCCGCGAGATTCGCGCTCGGGACGATCGCGCGGGGCAGCCCGGCGTCCCGGGCCGCGAGAACCGCGGGGAGGACCCCGCGGACCGCACGGACGCGCCCGTCGAGGGCGAGCTCGCCCACCAGCAGGGTGCCGTCGAAGCACGACGCGGGCAGTTCCCCGGAGGCGGTGAGGGTCCCCACCGCGAGCGCCAGGTCGAAACCGGAGCCCCGCTTGGGCAGACCCGCCGGCGACAGCGACAGGACGACCTTGCCCGCCGGCCACGACAGGCCGCTGTTGGTCACCGCCGCCCGTATCCGCTCCCGGGCCTGCAGCACCGCCGAATCCGGCAGCCCCACGATGCTCACCCCCGGCAGCCCGCGACCCACGTCCGCCTCGACCTCGACCATCTGACCGCCCACCCCGTGCAGGGTCACCGCCCACGTCCGCCCGAGCGCCACGGCTACATCACGTCCTCGAACAGCTCGAGTCGGGGCCGCGACGGATCGGCCAGATCCACCCCGACCACGTCGAAACACACCTGACGCCAGCGACCCGGGTGCTCCGCCAGCCAGTGGGTGGCCAGCAGGCGCAGGCGTCGGCGCTTCTTCCCCGTGACGGACTCGGCGGGGCTGCCGTAACCCGTACCGGTGCGGGCCCTCACCTCGACGAAGCGCAGTCTGCCCGCGGGGTCCAGGACCACCAGGTCGAGTTCCCCGACCGGACACCGCCAGTTCCGGCTGATCACCACCGCACCGCGGGCCTCCAGCAGGACCGCCGCGTGTTCCTCCCCGATCCGTCCCGTCCTCCGCCGCGGGTCCTCGCCGCCCCTGGCGCGCCTCGCCCCGTCCCCTGTCATCGCCGTCCTCCCGGCGGCCCGGCCCGTCCGGGTCCGCCGGGGCACACCCTTCCGGACGACGACGGCCCGATCCGCTGGTCGCGGACCGGGCCGGGGGCCTCCTGTGGAGGCGGATCGGGCTGTGGAGAACTGCGGCGGGGGTTACTCCGGCAGGCGCAGCTCGGGCTTGTCGAGCTCCTCGATGTTGACGTCCTTGAACGTCAGCACGCGAACGTATTTGACGAAACGAGCAGGTCGGTACATGTCCCACACCCACGCGTCTGACATGCGCACGTCGAAGTACACCTCCCCGTCGGCGGACCGCGGGATCAACTCGACGGCGTTGGCGAGGTAGAAGCGCCGCTCCGTCTCGACGACGTAGGTGAACTGACCGACGATGTCGCGGTACTCGCGGTACAGCGAGAGCTCCATCTCGGTCTCGTAGTTCTCCAGATCCTCGGCGCTCATCTCGTGCTGCTCCTCGAATGCGCCTGCGCGGCGCGACGGACGTTGGCGTACGACATCCGATGGATGTCGCTGGGACCGAGCTGCTCGATCGCCCTGGCGTGACTCGTGGTGCTGTACCCCTTGTGGGCGGCGAAGCCGTAGCCCGGGTACCGCGAGTCGAGGTCCACCATAATCCGATCGCGCGTGACCTTCGCGAGGACACTCGCGGCGGCGATGGATGCGACCACCGCGTCACCCCCGATCACCGCCGTGGACTGGCACCCGAGACCGTCGACCGCGAACCCGTCTGTCAGGACGAACCCGGGTCGCGGGTCCAGGGCGGCGACCGCCCGACGCATCCCCTCGATATTGCAGCGGTGGATCCCGCGCGCGTCGATCCGATCCGGCTCGATCACGACGACCGAGACCGCCCTGGCGCGCCGCAGGACCGCGTCGTGGAGCCGATCACGGGCCGCCGCGGTGAGCTTCTTCGAGTCGTCCAGGTCCGCCAGTTCCGGGTGGAGGCGGTCACCGAGCACACACGCCGCCACGACGAGCGGACCCGCGCAGGAGCCGCGGCCGGCCTCGTCGACGCCCGCTACGGGACCCAGCCCCCGACGGCTGAGCGCGGCCTCCAGCGCGAGCCGGCCGTCCCTGCGGGTCACCCGCGCCCGGGTGGGCAGCAGGCGGTGCCGTCGCGACCGCTCCGGACGTCCCCGGGTCACCCCGCGCTGATGTCCGGCGAGGAGACCGTCCCGATCCTGTCGAACGGGAGGATGATCGCCTGCACCTTGCCGATGATGTTCTCCGCCGGCACCGTGCCCTGGTACTCGTCGCCCATGTGGAAGCGGGAGTCCGCGGAGTTACCGCGGTTGTCGCCCATCACCCAGTAGTTGCCCTCCGGGACGGTGACGGGACCGAACGCGCAGTTCAACGGGTTGCGGGCGGGCGACGGGTCCTCGTTGAGGTAGGGCTCGTCAAGCGGTTGGCCGTCGACGAGGAGCGACCCGTCCGGCGCACATCCCCCCACGGTCTGCCCGCCCACGGCGATCACGCGCTTGACCATGTCGTTCTGGTCGGGCGGGACGATGCCGATCACACCGCCGATGTTCTGGAGGGTGCGGATGACGGGATTGTCCGAACGAATGGACTGGTATCCCTCGTTCCACGAATCGGGCCCTTCGAAGACGACCACGTCGCCGGGCCGGGGATCACCGAACCGGTAGCTGATCTTGTCGACGAAGATCCGGTCTCCCGTGCAGCCGGCGCAGCCGTGCAACGTGGGTTCCATCGACTCGGACGGGATCTGGTAGACGCGACCGACGAAGGTCTGGAAGACGAACACCAGGGCCAGGGCGATCACCACCAGCAGCGGGATCTCGATGTACCAGGGCTGGCCCTTCTTCTCGACGCCGCGAGCCGGGGCCCCGTGATCACGGGGTCCCGGCTCGGCGGTGTCGTGTCCGGGCGTATCGGTGCTGCTCACCCGGATGAGCGTAGTCGATCCCGCACCGCCGACGGCGGCCGAGTCCGACTCGCTCTATGCGCTCAGCGCTTCTCCTTGATCTTGGCGGCCTTGCCACGGAGCGCGCGCAGGTAGTACAGCTTGGCGCGGCGGACGTCGCCACGCACGAGCACGTCGATGCGGTCGATGTTGGGCGAGTGCACGGGGAACGTGCGCTCGACGCCGACGCCGAACGAGACCTTGCGGACGGTGAAGGTCTCGCGGACGCCACCGCCCTGGCGACGGATCACGACGCCCTTGAAGACCTGGATGCGCTCCTTGGAGCCCTCGATGACCTTGACGTGCACGTCGAGCGTGTCGCCGGCACGAAACTCCGGGATGTCGTCCCGGAGGGACTTGTTGTCGATGAAGTCGAGAGTGTTCATTGTGTTCCTTGCATGTCAGGAATGAGGACAGAGGACCCTGGCGCCCGCCGTCAGGCGGATCGACCGGTTCGTGCCCCGGATCAGCGCGACCGTCCACGGGCGCGCGTGCGCCCGAAAGGTCAACCTCGCTAGTGTGCCATCCCCGCCGCGGCCGGCCCAAATCAGTCCGCGGGTGGTTCCCATCCCAGCTCGGCGAGGGTCTGCAGGTCGGCGGCGCCGAGCGCGGCACGGCGCAGGAGGTCCGGTCGCCTCTCCGCGGTCCGCCGCAGCGATTCGTCGCGGCGCCATCGCGCGATCCTCGCGTGATCGCCGCTCTTGAGGACCTCGGGCACCGGGCGGTCGCGCCACACCTCGGGGCGGGTGTAACTCGGCCCCTCGAGGAGGCCGTCGGAGAAGGAGTCCTCCTCGTGACTGCGCCGATTCCCCAGCACACCTGGCAGGAGGCGGACCACGGCCTCCGCGATGACGAGGACGGCCACCTCGCCCCCGATCAGGACGTAGTCCCCGATGCTGACCTCTTCGACGTCCATACGCTCGGAAGCCTCGTCGACCACGCGCTGATCGATGCCCTCGTAGCGGCCGCACGCGAACACGATCCGACGGCGACGGGCGTACCGGTGGGCGTCGGCCTGGGAGAAGGGCCGCCCGGCGGGGGTCGGGACGATCAGCAGGGGCCGGGAGTCCGGATCCGAGGCGGTCGACCCGGTCGCCCCCCCGGTGCCGGCCGGGGGGACGAGGTCGTCGAGCGCGTCGCCCCACACCGTCGGCCGCATCACCATCCCCGGCCCGCCGCCGAACGGGGTGTCGTCGACGGACTTGTGCACGTCGTGGGTCCAGGCGCGGAGATCGTGGACGCCGACCTCGACGATGCCGCGGTCGACGGCGCGACCGAGGAGGGCGAGACGGAGCGGGGCGAGGTAGTCGGGGAAGACGGTGACGACGTCGAGACGCATGATCGGCCCGGACCGCTCGCCGGCGGCGGGCCCGGTCACGACGTACCCAGGTCGAGCAGCCCCTCCGGTGGGTCGATGACGCACGTGCCACCGGGGACGTCGACCTCGGGGACCATCTCGGTGACGAAGGGGACGAGCGCGTCGGCCCCGTCGTTCAGTCGGATTCCGAGGAGTTCTCCGGCGGCGGTGTGGACGATCTCGGTGACCTCGCCCAGCGGTGCGCCCGAGGCATCGAGCACCCGCAGCCCGACGAGCTGGTGATCGTGGTACTCGTCCGGGTCTTCCGGATCGGGGAGCTCGGCGGAGTCGACCAGCAGGAGCATGCCCCGCAGGGCGTCGGCCGTGTCGCGGTCGGACACACCGGCCAGGCGCACGAGAAGCCGCCCGGAGTGGTTCCGGGCGGCTTCCACTGTGACGTCACGATCGGTGGCGCGGTCCCCCTTGCCGACGCGGCCGGTGAGCCGTGCGCCGGGCGCGAACCGCTCCTCGGGCGAGTCGGTGCGGACCTCCACCACGAGCTCGCCGCGGACGCCGTGCGATTTGACGACGCGGCCCACGACGAGCTCCATGGTGTGTCAGGTCCTCCGGTTGTCGGCGTGCGGGGTGGGGATCAGCGGTCGGTGTCGACCACGTCGACCCGGATTCCCTCTCCCCCGACGGCGGAGACGATCGTCCGGATCGCGGAGGCGGTGCGACCGCCCCGGCCGATGACACGGCCGAGATCCTCGGGCGCGACCGCGACCCGGATCACGGTGCCGCGCCGACCACCACTCGACCGCACGGAGACCGCGTCGGGATCCGACACGATTCCGCGGACGAGGTGGTCGACGGCGTCGACGACCATGTCGTTCATCTGTCTCAGGCCTCGGCGGTCTCGGCGTCAGCCGACGCGGCCTCGCCCTCGGCGGAGTCGGTCGCCGCGGCGGCCTCCTGCTCGGCCTTCTTGGCCTCATCGGCCTTCTTCGCCTTGTCGGCCTTGCGCTTGGCGGTGATGGCCTCGGCGGACGGCTCGCCCTGGGCCTCCTCGAGCGCCTTGTTGAACAGGTCCAGCTTGGAGGGCTTGGGCTCCGGGGTACGAAGGGTGCCCTCGGCGCCCTCGATGCCCTTGAACTTCTGCCAGTCGCCCGTGACCTTGAGCAGCTGCTCGACGGCCTCGGTCGGCTGGGCGCCGACGCCGAGCCAGTACTGCGCGCGATCGGAGTCGATCTGGATGAAGCTCGGCTCCTCCTTCGGACGGTAGAGGCCGATGGTCTCGATCGCACGGCCGTCGCGGCGGGTGCGGGCGTCGGCGACGACGACCCGGTACTGCGGGTTGCGGATCTTGCCGAGTCGGGTGAGCTTGATCTTGACGGCCATGAGCGCGTCTCACTTCCTGTTGTGGGTCACATGGCGATTCAGCGACGCCCGCGCTGGTCGCGGGGTCCGGTTTCGCCTTCCGGGTGACCGCCGTTCGGCCCGGGCCCCGCGCGGGGGCCCACCGGTGACGGCGTCCAGCGGTCCAGTTTAGACACGCCCGGCCCGCGGGCACCAATCGGTGCCCGCGGGCCGTCGGGTCACCGCTTGGGGAACTTGAGGTTGTCCAGATCGATGCCCTCGAGACCGGGCGGGAGCTGGTCCAGGCCCGGCGGCATCTGCGACAGGTCCGGCATGCCACCGGGCGGCATCCCCGGCATGCCCGGCATCCCGCCGGGCGGCATCCCGGGCATCCCGGGCATCATGCCGCGGTTCTTCGGCGGCGTGGGGCCGCGCCCCTTGCCCTTCCCCTTACCCTTCTTACCCTTGCGCTGGTTCTTACGCCCGGCCCCGGGCATCCCCATCTGGCCGGCCATCCGGCTCATCATCTTGCGGGCCTCGAAGAACCGGTCGACGAGCTGGTTGACGTCGGTGACGGTGACGCCCGAGCCGTTGGCGATGCGTTGACGGCGGGAACCGTTGATGATCTTGGGATCGGCACGTTCCTCGGGGGTCATGCCGCGGATGATGGCCTGGATGCGGTCGAGGTGCTTCTCGTCGATGTCGCCGACGGCGTCCTTCATGTCCTTGCCGCCGGGCAACATACCGAGCAGGTTCCCGATGGGGCCCATCTTGCGGATCATCATCATCTGGTCGAGGAAGTCCTCGAGCGTGAGCTCGCCGGAGCCGATCTTGGCGGCGGTCTTCTCCGCCTCCTTGGCGTCGAAGACCGTCTCGGCCTGCTCGATGAGCGACAGGACATCGCCCATGCCGAGGATCCGGCTCGACATGCGCTCGGGATGGAAGACGTCGAAGTCCTCGAGCTTCTCGCCGTCCGAGGCGAACATTATCGGGGTGCCGGTGAGCTCGCGGACGCTGAGCGCGGCGCCGCCGCGCGCGTCACCGTCGAGCTTGGTGAGCACGACGCCCGTGAAGCCGACGCCCTCGCGGAACGCCTCGGCGGTGACCACCGCGTCCTGACCGATCATGGCGTCCAGGACGAAGAAGGTCTCGTGTGGCTGGACGGCGTCCCTGATGCCCCGGGCCTGGGCCATCATCTCCTCGTCGATGCCGAGGCGGCCGGCGGTGTCGACGATCACGACGTCGTGCATCTTGGCGCGCGCGTGGGCCAGCCCGCGCTGCGCCACCGACACGGGCTCCTGGACGCCGATCTCCGCGCCGTCCCCTCCGACCGAGGTGCCGGGGTGCGGCGCGAACGTCTGGACGCCGGCACGCTCACCGACGATGCGCAGCTGGTCGACCGCGCCCGGGCGTTGGAGGTCGCACGCCACCAACAGCGGGGTGTGCCCCTGGCCCTTGAGCCAGTACGCGAGCTTGCCCGCCAGCGTGGTCTTACCGGCGCCCTGGAGACCGGCCAGCATGATCACCGTCGGCGGCTGCTTGGCGAACTCGATCCGGCGGGCCTCGCCACCGAGGATGGCGGTGAGCTCGGCGTCGACTATCTTGACGACCTGCTGGGCGGGGTTGAGCGCCTCGGAGACCTCGGCACCCTTGGCCCGTTCCTTGACCCGGGAGATGAAGGCGCGCACGACCGGCAGCGCGACGTCGGCCTCAAGCAGCGCGAGTCGGATCTCGCGGGCCGTCGCGTCGATGTCGGCCTCGCTCAGCCGACCTTTTCCGCGCAGGTCCTTGAGCGCCCCTGTGAGGCGGTCGGACAAGGATTCGAACACGGCAACAGCTCCCTGGTTCGCGTCCCGGGAGCGCGCGCGTCCCGGCGTCGTCGGCGACGACTGATCACAGGGTATCGGCACGCGCGACGACGGGCGTCGCGGGCTGGTGTCCCGGCAGCAGCGACTCGACCTGACCGGCCGTGCTGAGGACCGCACCGGGCCCGGAGAGGGCGAACACGTCCTCGACCGCCGCACCCCTGGTCCGGACCACCACCCAGTCGATCCGGGCGCCCGTCTGCAGGATCGCGGAGACGATCCGGGCGAACAGCCCCGGTCGGTCCTCGGCGCGGACCTCCATCATCACGCCGTCCGCGTCGGAGCGGTGCCCGACGAGGACGGAGGACCTGGCCCGCGGGGGCCCGATGGGCAGGGCCTCGCCCCGCGCCAGGGCTGCGCGCAGCGATCCCGGGAGGCCGGCGTCGATCGCCCGGCGCAGGTCCTGCCGGAGCACGCGCGCGTCCACTGGATCGCCGAACCTCGTGGAGACCGTCATCCTCGCGCGCATCCCGCCGGGCGGCCGGAGGTCGATCTCCGCGTCGACGATCTCCAGTCGGTGGGCGGCGAGGACCTCCGCGGCCACCGCCAGTGATCGTCCGGCGCCGGGGGCGACGAGGGTGACCTCGTGGGTGGTGCCCGTGCCCGCGGCACGGAGCTCGACGACGACGTCGGGGGGCCCGTGCCGTCTCGACGCCCGCACCGTCGGCGCCTCGACGGCGGCGGGCCGGGGCCCCACCTGGGCGCGGCACGCCGCGACGAGCGCCGTGTGCGCGCTGGCCCGTCCCGCCGTCCACACGGTCGGGCCGGTGGCGATCGAGTCCGCCTCGGTGAGCGCGGCCGACACGTCCAGGGCGGCCGTGTCCCAGTCCAGTGTGTCGAGGACGAACTGGGCGGTCTCCGGGTCGGAGGGGTCGCGGCGGCCGGCGGTCCTGGCGAGGAGGAGGTGGTGTCGGACGAGTCGTTCCAGGGTCTGGGTGTCGCGCACGCTCAGCCCCATCCTCTCGGCGATCGGCCGGATCATGACCGCGCCGTTCTCGCTGTGGTCGCCCCCGCGGCTCTTGCCGAGGTCGTGGAGGAGCGCCGCCAGCAGTAGGAGGTCGGCCCGCCCGACCGAGGTGGTGAGCCGCGACGCCTCGACCGCCGTCTGCACGAGGTGCCTGTCGACCGTGTAGACGTGCGTGCGTTCGCGGGCGGGCAGGTCCCGCACGCCGGACCACTCGGGCAGTAAGCGCTCCCACAGTCCGCAGCGGTCGAGGGCCTCGTGCACGGGGATCTGCGCCTCGCCCGAGCCCAGCAGCACCAGCAGGTCGGACAGCGCCTCCGCGGGCCACCGGCCCTCGGGGGCGGGGCTGCGTTCGGCCAGGACGCCGAGGGTGGAGCCCGCCACCGGCAGGGAGAACCGCGCGGCGGCGGCCGCGACCCGCAGCGGTAGCCAGGGGTCCTCCGCGACGCGCGCGCCACGGGCCAGCGCCACCTCGCCCGCGTGCTCGACCACGCCGTCGTCCAGCGGCCGGCGGACCGGGGACCGCCTCAGCAGCCCGGTGAGCCCCCGCGTCGACAGGGTCGCGCACGATCCGCGTATCGCCTGGTCGGCGGTGAACGCGATCGTGCGGGAGGCGTCGCTGAGGGCACGGGCGAGGTCGAACCGGTCACCGAGTCCTAGGGCACGGCCGACCTCGTCGCCGTACTCCGCGTGCAGCACCTCGCGGGCGCGCCCGGCGACCCGGTGCAGCTCGGTGCGGGCGTCGAGCACGAGCCGGTGCGCGGCAGCCATCCCCCCGGGCACCACGGGTCGGCCGTCGCTGAGGTGCGCCAGCGCCAGGGCTGTGACGAGCTGTGCGTCGCGCAAACCCCCGACACCGTTCTTGAGGTCCGGCTCGCTGCGGTGGGCGATGACGCCGGCGCGGTGGCGCCTCGCCGCGGCGGCGGCGACGAGGTCGTCGAAGCGGGAGGCGATCTGGTCACGCCACTGGCGGCGGGCGCCGTCGACGACCAGAGCACCGAGATCCGCATCGCCCGCGATCACCCGCGCGTCGAGCAGGCTCAGGCCCACCGAGACGTCGGCGGCGGCGACGGCCAGGCACTGGTCAACCGTGCGGACGCTGTGGTCGAGGCCGACCCCGGAGTCCCACAGGGGGTACCACAGCGCGTCGGCGAGCTCGCCCACGTCGCGGTCCGTGCGGCGTTCGTGCACGAGCACCAGGTCGAGGTCCGAATGCGGCAGGACCTCCCTGCGGCCGAGTCCGCCGAACGCGATCAGGGCGAATCCTGAGCCCGGGTCGACGCCGGCCTCCTCGGCGAGCCGCGACAACTCCATCTCGTAGAGCTCGCACAGGGCTGCCCGCAGTGCCGCGGCCGGCAGGTCCTCGCGCCGCGCGGAGAGGATCCGTGCACGTCCGGCTCGCAGTGCCGTGGCACGTTCGCCGTCAGCGGTCGCCCTCATCCCTCTCCCCTTCCCCACGTCCGTCGGGATCCAGAGTCCCGCGCCCGTGTCACCCCGCCGGGGCGGGCGTGTTTCGCTTCTGTGAACGGCCCCGCACGGAGCGGGCGCACACGAGAGCGCGGGCCGCCCCCGTGGGGGACGACCCGCGCGCGGAAGCGTGGGTATGTGTGGGAACGGGCGGGGCCGCTCAGATGGCGTCGACACCCTCCTCGCCCGTGCGGACACGGACGATGCTCTCGACGGCGGTCACCCAGACCTTTCCGTCGCCGATCTTGCCGGTGCGGGCCGCGTCGACGATCAGCTGCACGACCGTCCCGGCGGTGTCGTCGTCGACCACCACCTCGACCCGGATCTTGGGCACGAAGTCGACGGCGTACTCGGCGCCGCGGTACACCTCGGTGTGGCCCTTCTGGCGTCCGTAGCCCTGGACCTCGCTGATGGTGAGTCCGTGGATGCCCGCCTGTTCGAGGGCGGCCTTGACGTCGTCGAGCGTGAACGGTTTGACGATCGCGGTGACGAGCTTCATGTCCTGGTTCCTTTCGAAGGGGGTCGGTTCAGCGGATGAGCGCGTTGGTCGAGGCCTCGTACGCGGTCTCCGCGTGCTGGGCACCGTCGATGCCGGCCTGCTCGTCGGCCTTGTCGATCCGCCAGCCGAGAGGGCGGCAGATCGCCCAGGCGATCACGGTCATGACCGCGGTGAACACCAGCGCCACGACGGCGATGGCGATCTGGACGACCAGCAGGCGCCAGCCGTCGGCGGAGTAGAAGACGCCGGGCGCGGTGTCGAAGGTGCCGGTGGCGAACAGTCCGATCGCGACGGTGCCCCAGATGCCGGCCACGAGGTGGACGCCCACCACGTCGAGCGCGTCGTCGTAGCCGAATCGGTGCTTGAGTCCCACGGCGAGGGCGCACAGCGCGCCCGCGATCGCGCCGAGGGCGATGGCGCCGAGCGGGTGGACCGACCCCGCGGCGGGGGTGATGGCGACGAGGCCGGCGACGACGCCGGAGGCCGCGCCGAGGCTGGTGGCGTGCCCGTCGCGGATGCGCTCGGCCAGGAGCCAGCCCAGCATCGCGGCGGCGGTGGCGGCGGTGGTGTTGACCCAGGCCAGGCCGGCCGTGCCGTTGGCGCCGAACGCGGAGCCGGCGTTGAACCCGAACCAGCCGAACCACAGCAGCGCGGCGCCGAGCATGACCAGGGGCAGGCTGTGCGGGCGGAAGGCGGTGCGACCGAAGTCGAGCCGCTTGCCGATGAGCAGGACGAGCACCAGCGCGGCCATACCGGCGTTGATGTGCACGACGGTTCCGCCGGCGAAGTCGACGGGGCCCACGGCCGCGGTCAGGCCGCCCTCGCCGTCGTCGACCGAGCCGAAGATCATCGCGGCCAGACCACTGTCGGAGTGGGAGAGCAGTCCCCCGCCCCACACCATGTGGGCGAGCGGGAAGTACGCGAGGGTGACCCACACGCCGGCGAACGCGAGCCAGGTGCCGAACCGGACGCGCTCGGCGATCGCACCGGAGATGAGCGCCACGGTGATGATCGCGAACGTCACCTGGAAGGCGACGTCGACGACCGCCGGGTAGGCCCCGGAGCCGGACATCGCCCACCCGCTCGCGTCACCGATCACCCCGGACAGTCCGAACATCTCGAAGGGGTTGGCGAACAGCCCGGCCACGGACTCGGTGCCGTAGGACATCGACCAGCCCCACAGCAGGTAGACGACGCCGACCAGCCCCATGGTGCCGAACGACATCATCATCATGTTGAGCACCGACTTCTGCCGGGACATACCGCCGTAGAAGAACGCCACGGCGGGGGTCATGAGCAGGACCAGGGATGCCGCCATGAGCATCCAGGCCGTGTCTCCCGTATCGAACTCCGGCGTCGCCTCCTGGGCGAGCAACGCGACACTGTCACCTATCACGGTGCTGTCCTCCTCGTTTCGTTGCGTGGTGAGCGTCTTCTCGCTCCCCGTCGCACTAGAGGTTTCCGCTGCCGTGTTGCGGTGGATGTGCGCGTGTGTTTCCTACCGGTTACACGCGACGGGCCCCGGTTCCGGTCATGTGTCGCGGCCCGCCGCGCCTAGGTCCCGAGCAGCGCGTCGACGAACGCCTCGGGGGTGAACGGCGCGAGATCGTCCGCGCCCTCGCCCAGCCCGACGAGCTTGACCGGCACGCCCAGCTCGTGCTGCACCTGGAAGACGATGCCGCCCTTGGCGGTGCCGTCGAGCTTGGTCAGCACGACGCCGGTGATGTCGACGACCTCTTTGAACACGCGGGCCTGCATGAGCCCGTTCTGTCCGGTGGTCGCGTCGATCACGAGCAGGACCTCGTCGACGGGGGTCTTCTTCTCGACGACCCGCTTGACCTTGCCGAGCTCGTCCATGAGGCCGGCCTTGGTGTGGAGGCGGCCCGCGGTATCCACGAGCACGGCGTCCACACCGGTCTCGACGCCGCGTCTGACCGCGTCGAAGGCGACCGAGGCGGGATCGGCGCCCTCCTTGCCGCGCACGACCTCGGCGCCGACGCGCTCGGCCCAGGTCTGGAGCTGGTCCGCCGCGGCGGCGCGGAACGTGTCCGCGGCGCCGAGCAGGATGGCGCGGCCGTCGGCGACGAGGACGCGGGCGAGCTTGCCGGTCGTGGTGGTCTTGCCGGTGCCGTTGACGCCGACGACGAGGAGGACCGCGGGCGTGCCCTCGTTCGGCAGCGCACGTAGCGAGCGGTCGTACTCGGGGTGGAGGTTGTCGATGAGGGTCTGCCGGAGCAGGTCCCGCACCTCGGCCTCGGTGCGGACCTGGCGGGTCGCGATCTCCTCCCGCAGCCGGTCCACCACGCGCTGGGTCGTGGTGGCCCCGAGGTCGGCCATGATGAGGGTGTCCTCGATCTCCTCCCAGGCGTCCTCGTCGAGGTCGCCCGCACCGAGCAGGCCGAGCAGCCCCTGGCCGACGGTGTTCTGCGAGCGGGCGAGCCGGCCCCGGAGGCGGTCGAGTCGGCCGGTGGCCGGATCGATGCGCTCGACCGGTGCGACCGGCTCGGGGGTCCCGGTGATGACCTCCGTGGTGGGCGCCGGGACCTCGTCGGAGGGAACCTCGGGCGGCACGACCACCGGCTCGACGGGGGCGGGTTCGACGATCTCCGTGTCCGCGCTCGGACCGGGTTCGACGTCCGGCTCGACGACCGGGATCTCGGGCTCGGCATCGACGCCGCGCTCCGGCGCGGGCGTCGGCTCGGCCACCGGCGGGGTCTCCGGCGCCGTCGGCGTACCGGGCCGGGCGTCAGTGGGCGTCGCGGGTGGCGGTCCGGCCGGCGCGGCGGGAGGCGCGACGGGAGGCGCGACGGGAGGTGCGGCTGCGGAACGGGGCTCCTCCCTCGGGATCGGCTCCTTGGCGGGCGCGGCCACACCGCCGCCCTGCGCGAAGGAGAACCCCGTCCCGGCCTGGTAGTTGCCGGACCGCTCCTCGCGGGTGAGCTCCTTGCGTTCCTCGGCCTTGGTCAGGGAGATCTGCCGCTTCTTGCGCAGCTGCAGGCCCACGACGAGGGCGATGACGGCCAGCAGCAGCACCGCGGCGACGGCGATGATGATCCAGGTGGTGGTAGTCACGGTGCCCAGTATGGCCGAGGGCGTCCGTCGCCATGGCGGCCCCGGGGGTCCGCGGCCCGCGGCCACGCCGCTCCCCCTCGCCGCGCCGGTCACGGTCAGCGCATGCGTTGGGAGATGACCTTGGAGATCCCGTCGCCCTGCATGGAGACGCCGTAGAGCACGTCGGCCACGTCCATGGTCGGCTTCTGGTGGGTGATCACGATGAGCTGGCTGGTCTCGCGCAGCTGCTCGAACAGCCCGATGAGCCGGCGCAGGTTGGTGTCGTCGAGCGCGGCCTCGACCTCGTCCATCACGTAGAACGGGCTGGGCCGGGCCTTGAAGATCGCCACCAGCATCGCCACCGCCGTCAGCGACTTCTCGCCGCCGGACAGCAGCGAGAGCCGCTTGACCTTCTTGCCGGGCGGCCGCGCCTCCACCTCGATGCCGGTGGCGAGCATGTCGTCGGGCTCGGTGAGCACCAGCCGGCCCTCGCCGCCCGGGAACAGCACCGAGAACACGTCGCGGAACTCGCGTTCGACGTCGATATACGCCTCGGTGAAGATCTGCTCGATCCTGTCGTCGACGTCGTCGATCACGCCCTCGAGGTCCGCGCGGGCTTTCTTGACGTCGTCGAGCTGGGCCGACAGGAACGCGTAGCGTTCCTCGAGCGCGGCGAACTCCTCCAACGCGAGGGGGTTGACCTTGCCGAGCGTGGCGAGGTCCTTCTCCGCTCGCCTGAGGCGCCGCTCCTGCTCGGACCGCACGAACGGCATGGGCGGCGGCGGGGTGACGTCCTCGCCACGCTCGCGGGCCGCCTCGTACTCCGACATCTCCAGCGCGGACGGCGGCAGGTCCACGTCGGGCCCGTACTCCGCGACCAGCGCCTCCGGTTCGATCCCGTGCCGCTCGAGCACCGCCGCCTCGAGCTCCGAGACCTTGACCTCGAGCTGGGCGCGGACGATCTCGTCGCGGTGCGCGGCGTCCCCCAGCCGTGAGACCTCGCTCTCCGCCGCGGTGAGGTCACCGCGCAGGGCGGTGGCCCGGGCGGTCGCCTCCGAGCGCGCGGCCGCCAGCCGGTCGCGTTCCGCCGAGGCGGCGGCGATGAGCTCGTCGAGGCGGGCCAGCAGTCGCCCGCTGAGCTCGTCCACCACCCCGGCGACCTCGGCGCCCCGTCGGCGCTCGGCCGCCGCCCGGGCCGCGCGGGCACGGGACTCGCGCTCGGCCTGGGCGGCCCGTCGCAGGGACGCCGACTTCCCGCGGACGCCGGCGGCCCGTTCCTCGGCGGAGCGGTGCGCGAGCCTGGCCTCCAGTTCGGCGGCCCGGGCCGTCGCCACCTCCGCCTGCGCCGCGACCCGACCGTCGTCCTCGGGCGGCCTGACCTCGTCGTCGTCACCCGCCCGGACGAGCCGGTCGGACAGCTCGGCGTGCTCGGCGCGCGCGGCATCGAGCTTGTCCACGGCGATGCGCCGCGACTGCTCGAGGCGGCGCACGTCCGCCTCGGCGCGGCGACGCCGCTGCCCGATGCGGGCCAGCTCGGCGTAGATCTCCTCGATCGCGGCATCGGACTCCCCGATCGCGGCGAGGGTCTCGGAGTACCTGTCGGCGCGCTCGGCGTCCTCCGCCTCGGCGCCGGCCAGCTCGGCGCGGGCGGTCTCGATCTCGGCGCGGACCGAGTCGCGCTCGGCGACGGCGGCGTCGATCGCGGACTGGATCTCCAGACCCGTGCGCCCGGACGCCGAGCCACCCACGGCCCACCCCGCGCCGGCGAGCTCCCCGTCCCGGGTCACCGCGCGCACGCGCCGGTCCGCGTCGACCTGAGCCTGGGCGGCGGTCAGGTCGTCGACCACGACCACGTCCACCAACAGGGCGGTCACCGCGGCGACGAGGTCCTCGGGCACGTCCACCACGTCCAGGGCCCACCGGGCGCCGTCGACGAGGTCCACCTCGAGCCGGTAGTCCCCGCCGGGCGCGCCGCGGCCCACGAGCCCCGCCCGCCCCGCGTCGGCCTCGCGCAGCGCGGCGAGCACCTCCCCGCGGTCCACCCCGGCGTCCACGACCACCGCGTCGACGGCGGGGCCGAGCGCCACGCCGATCGCGCGCTCCCAGCCGTCGCGCACGCCGAGCGACTCCCCCACCGTGCCGGCCACGGCATCCGCGCCGAGATGCCGCACGACCCAGTCGGCGCCGTCACCGGCGCCCTTGTTCTGTTCGAGGGTCTCGATGCGCGCGGCCAACCGCGCGATCCGCTGATCGGCCTCCCGCTCGAGGCCCTGCAGCTCGGCCAGTCGCGCCCGGGCGGCCAGGTGGGCGCGCTCCGCGCGGCCGAGGTGCTCGTCGAGGGTGCGCTCGCCCTCGGAGTGGGCGCCGATCCGGGCGTGGACCGCGTCGAACTCGGCCTCGGCGTCGGCCACGGCGGCGCGGGCAGCGGCGGCCTCGGCGTCCAGCCGCGCGATCTCCGCCTCGGTCGACTCCACGCGCGCGGCGAGCGTCTCGACCTTGCCGGCGAGTCGGGCCACGCCCTCGCGCCGGTCGGCGATCGCCCGGACGGCCTTGAGGTGCTCGGCCTCGAGCGCGGCGAGCGCAGCCTCGGCCGCACCCAGCGCCTCCGTCGCGCGGCGGGCCCGGTCGGCGGCGGCCTCGGCCTGCTCCGCGAGATCCTGCTCGTGCGCCGCGGCGCGCTCGGCCTGACGGTCGAGTTCGTCGGGATCGGTGCCGTGGTGCACGGCGACCTCGGCGGCGAGCGAACGGGCGCGGTCGGAGGCGATACGGGCGGTCGCGCGGGCCCGCTCGGCCAGGGTCGACAGGGCGAACCACCGCTGCTGGGCGGCGTCGGCCTCGGGGGTGAGCCTGTCGAGCTCGGCCTGGGTCTCCGCCGCGGCGCGGGCCAGCTCGTCCCGGCGGTCGACCGCCTCGGCCACCCGGTCGGCCAGGCGGGCGCGCACGCTCTCGGCGTCGGCGAGCTCGCGCCGGCGGGTGACGAGGTCGTCGGCGGCCAGCCGGAACGTCGCATCGCGCAGGTCGGCCTGGATGGTCTGCGCCCGCCGCGCGACCTCGGCCTGCCGCCCGAGCGGCTTGAGTTGGCGTCGGAGCTCGGTGGTGAGGTCGTTGAGCCGGTCGAGGTTGCCCTGCATCCCGGCGAGTTTGCGCTGCGCCTTCTCCTTGCGGCGGCGGTGCTTGAGGATGCCGGCGGCCTCCTCGATGAACGCGCGTCGCTCCTCGGGCTTGGACTCGAGGATCTCGGCGAGCTTGCCCTGGCCGACGATCACGTGCATCTCGCGCCCGATGCCGGAGTCCGACAGCAGTTCCTGCACGTCCATGAGGCGGGCGCGGTCGCCGTTGATCTCGTACTCCGCGGCCCCGTCGCGGAACATCCGGCGGGTCAGGGAGACCTCGGCGTAGTCGATCGGCAACGCGCCGTCGGAGTTGTCCAGGGTGAGCGTGACCTCCGCGCGGCCGAGCGGCTGCTTGCCGGCGGTGCCGGCGAAGATGACGTCCTGCATCTTCCCGCCGCGCAGGGTCTTGGCGCTGTGCTCGCCCATGACCCACGTCAGCGCGTCGACGACATTCGACTTGCCCGAGCCGTTGGGGCCGACGACGCAGCAGATCCCGGGCTCGAATCTCAACGTCGTGGGCGCGGCGAAGGACTTGAAGCCCTTGAGCGTCAGCGACTTGAGATACACGGATGTCGATCCTAGGTCAGCGTTCGACGAATCCCGTCAGTCCGCCTCGCGCCGGTTCGTAGGTGTCGACGACGAGGTCCACGCGTCCGGGGGTCTCGCCACCGCGGAGGAGATCGCACAGGGCCCGGCACGCCGACTCCGGTCCCTCGGCCACCACGTGGACGCGGCCGTCCGGCTTGTTGGCCGCGTACCCGCTCAGGCCCAGTTCGAGGGCGCGGCTGCGCGTCCACCAGCGGAAGCCGACGCCCTGGACGTGACCGTGCACCCACGCGACCAGGCGGACCGTGTCCTGCCCCGGGTCGCTCACTCGGGATCGCGCCCGGTCTCGAAGTGCAGCGCCACCTCGGTACCCGCGGTGATGGTCCGGCCGACGGTGCACGTGGCGTCGACCGAGCGGCGGATCATGTCGAGCACGCGGTCGGCCATCGCCGGGTCCAGGCCCGACAGGTCGAGCTCGTAGGTCTCCTCGAGGCGCGGGTAGCGCTCGTTCTCGCGGTCGGCGTCGCCGGAGACGCGGACGGTCGCGGCGTAGTCGTCACCGAGCCGGCGGGAGACGGTGAAGTCCGACGCCATGGCCGTGCACGCACCGAGCGCGATCTTGAGCAGCTCGCCCGGGGTGAACACGCCCTCGACGTCGGCCGACCCGATCTCGACCCGTGCCCCGCGCGAGGAGGTGCCCACGTAGCGCCGGGTGCCGACCCGGTCGACCCGCAGCTCCGGGCCCGGGGCGTACCCGGGGGCGTCCCCGTGGGCGGGTGCGGGATCCTGCGGTGCGGGCTGAGGCGTCTGGGTCATGCGGTCATCGTACGACCGGGCGGCGGCGCGCCCCGCTCCGGCGGCGGGGCGCGGGCTGGCAGACGGGGCAGAAGTGTGAGCCCCGGTTCATGAAGTCCTCGCGCACGACGGCGGTCCCGCAGCGGCCGCACGGCAGGCCCGCACGGCCGTAGACGTCGAGCGACCGGTCGAAGTACCCGGAGGCGCCGTTGACGTTGACGTACAGCGCGTCGAACGAGGTGCCGCCGGCGTCGAGGGCGTCGGCCATCACCGCGCGGGCGTGCTCGAGGGCGCCGGTGACGGCGCGCAGGGTGACCGCGCCGGACCGTCGCCGACCGTGCAGACCGGAGCGCCACAGCGCTTCGTCGGCGTAGATGTTGCCGATGCCGGACACGACGGTCTGGTCCAGCAGGAGCCGCTTGATCTCGGTGTCGCGGCGTCGGATGACCCGGGCGGCGGCGAGGGGGTCGAACGCGGACTCGAACGGGTCGGCGGCGATGTGCGCGGCCGGCGCGGGCAGCAGCACCCCGCTGCCGTCACGGGACTCAGCCATCGGCACGACCGTCCACCCGCCGAACGTGCGCTGGTCGACGAACCGGAGCTCGTTGCCGTCGTCCAGGACGGCCCGGGCGTGCAGGTGGCGCACCGGCGGTGCGCCGGCACCCGTGACGAGCATCTGCCCGCTCATGCCCAGGTGGACCAGGAGGCAGTCGGCGCCGGCCGCGTCCTCGCCGTCGAGGGTGAGCCACAGGTACTTGCCACGGCGTCGCGCCCCGCTGACGGTACGCCCGGTCAGCCGCGCGACGATCTCGGTCGCGCCCCCGGGCTGGCGGCGTGCCGTGCGCGCCCCGGTGACCTCGACGGAGACGAGCGTGCGACCCACGACGTGATCGACCAGTCCCCGGCGGACGACCTCGACCTCGGGAAGTTCGGGCACGTCAGCCGGCGGTCCGGTCCGCCGTGGCCCCGTCCAGGGCCGCCCAGGCCTGCTCGGCCGCCTTCTGTTCGGCCTCCTTCTTGGTGCGGCCGGTGCCCTCGCCGAGCGCGTCGTCGCCGACGAACACCACGGCGGAGAAGGTCTTGTCGTGGTCCGGGCCCGTGGAGGTGATCTCGTAGCGCGCCTTGGGCCGGCCGAGCGACGCGCACTTCTCCTGGAGGCTGGTCTTCCAGTCCAGCGCCGCGCCCAGATGGGGCACGACCGTCAGGCGGTCGCCGATGATCTTCTCGATCAGGCCGCGGGCCGTCTCGAGGCCGTGGGTGAGATAGACCGATCCGAACACCGCCTCGAGGGTGTCGGCGAGGATCGAGTGCTTGTCCCGGCCGCCGGTGAGCTCCTCGCCGCGGCCCAGCCGCAGGTGTCGGCCCAGTCCGCCGTCGCCGAGTTCGCGGGCGATGTCGGCCAGGACGTACGTGTTGACCAGGCTCGCGCGGATCTTGGCCAGGTCGCCCTCGGGGCGGTCCGGGTACGCGTTGTAGAGGTACTCCGTCACGACGAGCTCCAGCACGGCGTCGCCGAGGAACTCCAGGCGCTCGTTGTGCGGCAGCCCCCCGTGCTCGTAGGCGTAGGAGCGGTGGGTCAGCGCCTGGGTCGCCAGGCCGGCGGGCAGGGCCACGCCCAGGACGGTGTCCAGCGGCGAGGGCTGGTCGGTCACGCGCGGTCCCCGTCGGAGTCGGCCGGGTCCGTCATGCCGAACTTCTCCGCCAGTCCGGCCCAGCGCGGGTCGATGCGGCCGGTCTCCTCGCCGGAGACCCCGTCCGGGGCGGGGGTCTCGGGGTTCACGCACTTGTCGTGTCCGTAGTCGGTGCACGTGGGCGACATGGGGAACTCGAGACCGAACGCGTCGACGAGGGCCGGTTCGAGGTCGATCAGCTCGCCGTCGAGCAGTCGCACCTCGTCCTCCTCCGCGCCGTCGGCCGCGGCGGTGCCGGGGGTCGCGTACATCTCGGTCAATTCCACGGCGACGTCGGTGGTGAACTCACCGAGGCAGCGCGCGCACTCGACGTCGGCCCGGCCGCTGACCGACCCGGTGACCAGCACGCCCTCGTCGACGAACGTCATCATCAGGTCCAGCTCGACCTGCGACCCGCTCGGGATCCGGATGAGCTCGACGCCGATGTCGGAGGGCAGCACGGCGGCGCGCTGCACCGGCTCCATCGCGCCGGGCGTGCGGGAGAGCACGCGGGTGTCGAGGACGAGCGAATCGGCGGCCGGACGGCCGTGGCGGGGGGTGCGGGAGGTGGTGGACACGCCCAGCAGACTACCCGCCTGACTCAGTAGTCCCCGTACCCGTCGCCGAAGCGCTCGTCGTCACGGGTGCCCCTGCGGGCGGCCGGATCGCGCCGTGCGGCGGGCGCGACACCGTGCAGTTCCTCGCGGCCGCGTGCGACGGTGCGCAGCGTGGCCCCGAGGAACTCCTCGAAGCGGGCCATCTTCTCGTCGATGTAGGCATCGCACTCCTCGCGCCGGCGCTCGCTCTCGGCGTGGGCGGCGTCGCGCACGCGGGCGGCCTCCTCGTCGGCGATCCGGACGACCTCGGACTCGGACAGCATGCGCTGCTGCTCCTGGCGGGCCTCGGTGATCGTGCGGTCGTAGAGGATGTTGGCCTGCTCGACCAGCCGGTCGGCCTCGGCGCGGGCGCGGGTGGTGGTGGACTCGGCGTCCCGGCGGGACCGATCCAGTAGCTCGGCGGCCTCGGCGCGGGCATCACCGACGAGCCCGTCGGCGTGCGCGGTGGCCTCGGCGACCATGCGGTCGGCGCGGGACTTGGCGTCGGCGAGCATCGCGTCGGCGTCCTCGCGGGCGTCCCGCAGGGTGCGGTCCGCCTCGGCGTCGGCGGCGGCGACGGTCTCGCGAGCGGTGGCGTCCGCCTCGGCCAGCACCCGGTCGCGCTGGTCGAGCACGTCCTGGGCGTCGTCGAGTTCGCCGGGGAAGGAGTCGCGGATGTCGTCGAGCAACAGCAGGGACTCGTGCCGGGGCACCACGCAGTTCGCGGTCATGGGCAGACTGCGGGCGTCCTCGATCATCGCGTTCAGCTCGTCGAGGGCCTGGAACACTCGGTACACGCTCGTCCCTTCACCGGATCGTCACATTCGTCCCATCAGTGTGCCCGCAACACACGGTGACGGGCCGGTGCGGCGGCGGTGTGTCCGGTGGTCCGGCGATTTCAGCCCGGGCGCTCCCGCAGCGCGACGGTTCAGCCCAGGCGCTCCCGCAGCGCGACCGCGACCGGATCCGGCAGCAGGTGCGAGACGTCGCCGCCGAGCCGGGTGACCTCGCGGCACAGCGACGACGACACGAACGCCAAGTCGGCCCGGGTGGGCAGGAAGACGGTGTCGACGCCCGCGATGGACCGGTTCATGTGGGCCATCGGCAGCTCGTAGTCGTAGTCGGTGGAGTCCCGCAGGCCTTTGATGACGGCCGTCGCCCCCTGGTCGCGGCAGTAGTCCACGAGCAGTCCGTAGAAGCTGTCCACCCGCACGCCGGGTATGTCCGCGCACACCTCGTCGATGAGCGCCTTGCGCTCGTCGATCGTGAAGGTGCCCTGCTTGTTGGGGTTGGCGACCACGCACACGACCACGTCGTCGAACAGCTCCGCGGCGCGGCGGATGATGTCGAGGTGCCCGAGGGTCACCGGGTCGAAGGAGCCTGGGCACACGACGGTCGTCATGGGGCGACCGTATCAACCGGCCTGGCCATTTCGATCGTGGTCTCCCCGTACGTGCGCTCGAAGATCACGTCGTAGCCGGCGGGCCAGCGCACCGCGGGGTCGCGCTTCGAGCGCTCCCACACCACGAGGGCGTCCTCGGCGAGCCAACCCCCCGCGAGCAGCGCGCCCAGGACCGGCTCGTCGAGCACGGCCGAGCGCTCGTACGGCGGGTCGGCCAGGACCAGGTGAAAGCCGCCGGGCACGGGGCAGTCGCCCTCGACGGCCGCCGGGAGGGCCGCACGTCTGACGATGGTGCGCAGGGAGGGTGACGACGACGAGGCCCCTCCGGTGTTCTTCTTCAGGCAGGCCACCGCCCGGTGGTTCTCCTCGACGAACCACGCGGTGTCGGCCCCCCGGGACAGGGCCTCGAGCCCGAGCGCCCCGGAGCCGGCGAACAGGTCGAGGACGGCGGCGCCGTCCAGGTCCACCCGGCTGTCGATGGCGCTGAACAGCGCCTCGCGGACCCGGTCGGTGGTGGGCCGTGTCCCGGCCGGCGGCACGGTGATCGACAGCCCGCGCAGGCGGCCGGAGATGATGCGGGTCATTCGGGTTCCCGTCGCGTCAGTATCTGAACAGGTAGTCGGATTCCTCGGAGCCGGCCA
The DNA here is from genome assembly GCF_003096075.1 of Dietzia lutea. Classification (NCBI taxonomy): domain Bacteria; kingdom Bacillati; phylum Actinomycetota; class Actinomycetes; order Mycobacteriales; family Dietziaceae; genus Dietzia; species Dietzia lutea. Next base: position 1,998,885 of record NZ_CP015449.1, read on the forward strand.
GGCGGCGGACACGCTCGGCGAGGGCGGGGTGCCGGTGCAGGCCCGGGTCCGCCTCGAGGATCTCCTCGGCGTGGCGGCGGGCGATCTCGATGACGTCCCCGTCGTCGACAACCGAGAGCAGCCGTAGCGCCGACAGCGCCCCGGACTGCGCGTCCCCCAGGATGTCCCCCTCGCGCCGTTGGACGAGGTCCAGCTGGGCCAGGGCGAACCCGTCGCTCGTGGCGGCGACCGCGTCGAGCCGCTCCATGGACCGGCTCCCCGCGCGGGAGTTGGTCACGAGCAGGCACAGTCCCGGCAGCCCGCCGCGGCCGACCCGACCGCGCAGCTGGTGGAGCTGGCTCACACCGAAACGCTCGGCGTCCATCACCACCATGACCGTGGCCTCGGGGACGTCCACCCCGACCTCGATGACGGTCGTGGACACGAGTACGTCGAGGTGGCCCGCGGCGAAGTCGGCCATGGTGGCGTCCTTCTCCTCCGACGGGAGCCGGCCGTGCAGGAGGCCGATCCTCAGCCCGGCCAGCGGGCCGGTGGACAGGTACTCGTGCAGATCCACGGCGGCGACCAACGGCGGTCTGTCGCCGCCCTCGTCGTCGTCACCCTTCGCCCCGTCGTCGGCCTTGCCGTCGTCGGCATCGATGCGGGAACACACCACGTACGTTCGGTGGCCGGCGGCCACCTCCTCGCGCACCCGCTCCCACGCCCGCACCAACCACGCCGGCCGCTCGCGCGCCGGCACGACGGACGTCGAGATCGGGCGCCGACCCCCGGGGAGCTCCTCGAGCTCGGAGACCTCCAGGTCGCCGAACACCGTCATGGCGATCGTCCGCGGGATGGGGGTCGCCGTCATCACCAGCAGGTGCGGCACCATGCCGGCGCGGCCCTTGGACCGCAGGCGGTCGCGCTGACGCACCCCGAAGCGGTGCTGCTCGTCCACCACCACCAGGCCCAGGTCGAAGAAGTCCACCGAGTCCTGGATCAGGGCGTGGGTCCCCACGACGATCCCCGCCTCGCCGGTGACGATGTCGAGCAGGGCCGCCCGACGCTGGGCGGTGGACATCGAACCGGTGAGCAGCACGACGCGGGTGGCGTGGTCGGCGGCGCCCAGGCGGCCGCGCTCGCCGAGATCGCCGAGCATCGCGGTGAGGGACCGGTGGTGCTGGACCGCCAGGACCTCGGTGGGCGCGAGCATGACGCACTGCCGTCCGGCGTCGAGCACCTGCAGCATCGCGAGCAGCGCGACCACGGTCTTGCCCGAGCCGACCTCGCCCTGCAGGAGCCGGTTCATGGGCTCGTCCCGCGCCAGGTCGGCCGAGATCTCCTCCAGCACCGCCTTCTGTCCGTCGGTGAGCTCGAACGGCATGCGGGCGCCCATCGCCGCGCGGATGCCGTCGTCCCGCACCGGGCTGGCCGGCGCCGGGTCCCGCGCGACGAACCGGCGCCGCGCACCGAGCAGCAGCTGCAGGGCGAGCGCCTCGTCGAAGCGCAGCCGGTGTCCCGCGTGGTCCTTCTCCCGCGCGTTCTCGGGCAGATGCGCCTTACGCAGCGCCTCGTCCAACCCCATCAGCCCCGCCGCCGACCGCACGGTGTCGTCCAGCGGGTCGACCACCGGCACCAGCGCCCGCAACGCGGTCACGACCGCGCCGAGCAGGTCCCACGAGGTGACGCCCTCCTTCGCGGCGTAGACGGGCAGCAGCGGGCGGTCGAACAGGCTCGGCCCGCCCTCGGCGTCGATCTCCGCAGCGAGCCGGGCCAGCGCGGCCAGGTCGCCTGATCCCTTGAGCTGCCCGCTCTGCCCGGAGACCGACCGCAGCACCAGGAACTCGGGGTGCTTGAGGTCCGGCGCGCGACGGAAGTGCGACACGGTGCCGTCGAACATGGCGAGGGTGCCCACCGGGAGCAGGTACTTGATGCTGCGACCGGCGAAGAAGACCACTCGGAACTCCATGTCGCCGTCCTCCACGGTGAGCGTGAGCATCTCGCGAGGCTGGCCTTTTTTGGTGTGGTAAGTCCTCGTCCGCGCCGTGGTGACCGTGCCGATGACCGTCACCCGCTCGCCGTCGACGAGCTGCCGCTTGTCGTAGCGTTGCCCGTGCTGGCGGTAGCGCCGCGGCAGGGTGTGCAGCAGGTCCCCGACGGTCCGGTGGCCGAACGCCGTGGTGATCCGCTCCGCCAGCCCGGGGTCGAGCACCTCGACCAGGGGCGTGTCCGTGGTGGCGAGCGTCGTCATTCGACCCCGACGTGCGCCAGCGCCCGCCCCGGGCCCGCGGCGTAGCCGACGACCTCGATGTCGGGGTGCGCGCTGCGCAGCCTGGAGAGCGCCGACTCGGTCGCCGCCTCGTCGTACTCGTCTCCGAACAACACCGTGACGAGCTCCCCGCCGGCGGACAGCATGCGGTCGACCAGCGCACAGACCGCCTCGACCGCGTCGGTCCCGATGAGCGCGACATCGTGGCCGACCACGCCGAGCAGGTCGCCCGCCGCGCACCGGCCGACCAGCGTGAGGGCGTCCTGCTCGGCCCGGGCGAGGTGCGCGTGCCGGGTGCCCGCCGCCGCGTCGGCCATCGAGAACCCGTCCAGCGACAGGGTCGTGGTGGGGTCGTGCACGGCGAGCGCGGCCAGTCCCTGGACCACCGATCCCGTCGGCAGGATCAACGCGTGGCCGACGGCGTCCCGCAGCGCGGCGTCGAGCGCGCTGATCCGGTCCCGCGAGAGCTCCCCGTTGGGCAGCACGAGCAGTTCATCGGCCTCCACGGCCAGCACGGCGTCGACCACACCGGCCCCGTTCTCGCCGGGGTCGACGGTCGCGGCGCCCGCGCCCGCGAACAGCTCGGCGAGCGGGCCGTCCGGGACGATGGCCACCACGCGTCGCACGCCCGGCTCACCGCCGGGACCGCCACGCCGGGCGCCGCCGCCGACGCCCGCGCCCGCGGCGTCGTCGGCGGATTCGCCCCGGCCGCTGTTCCCGATCGGGTCGAGCATGTCCGTGACCCTGATCTCGGTGACGCGCCCCAGCGGCAGCGCCGTCTCTATTGCCGAGCCGATGTCGTCGGTGTGGACGTGGACCGCCCACCTGGCGTTGACGTCCGAGCCGCCGTCGCCGACCACCACCACGCTGTCGCCGAGCATCCGCAGTGCCGACCGCAGCTCGTCGGCGCGCGCGTCGTCGGAGTGGGTCAGCGAGTACATCACCTCGTACCGCGTCCCGCGCTCGACGTCTTCGGCGTCGCAGGTCCCTCCGGCTCCCGCGCCGCCGGGCCGGCCGTCGCCACCGGATGCCGCGACCGCGGCCGCCGCGGCGGCTGGCTCGGACGGCGTGAAGTACTCCGGGCGCTCGGGGGTCTGTCCCGTCAGCACCTCGACCATCGCGTCGAGCAGGACGAGCAGGCCCCGACCGCCGGCGTCCACGACCCCGGCACGGCGCAGCGCCGGGAGCTGCGCGGTCGTGCGGTCCAGGGCCTCCGCTCCGGCGTCCGCAGCCGCGCGGGCCACCTCGACCAGCGAGTGGGCCGACGAGCGCCCCGCCGCCGACGCGGCCTCGCGCAGGACCGTGACGATGGTCCCCTCCACGGGGTCGCTCAGCGCGTGGTCGACGAGTGTGACGGCCGTGCGCAGGGCCCGGCGGTAGGTCGAGGCGTCGACGACGGTGAAGGTCGCCGCCTCACCGACCGCACGGAGCACCTGGGACAGGATCACGCCGGAGTTGCCGCGCGCCCCGTGGACCGCCCCGTGGCCGAGCGCGACGGCGATCTCGCGGGCGCCCGCCGTGCCGCCGCCCTCGGTGATCCACGCGTCCTCGCCCTCAGCACGGTCCACGGCCGCGCGCATCGTATAGAGCAGGTTGGTCCCGGTGTCCGAATCGGGCACCGGGAAGACGTTGAGGGCGTTGATCTCCTCGCGGTGGAGCGCGAGCATCTCGACGGACCGCCGCGCCCAGAGGAGCAGTCCGTGCGCGTCGAGGGTCGACGGACGATCCTCGACATGAGTCGACTCCTGCGTCATCACCCCTCCTCACCACACGACCACCCCTGTGGTGCAACTCCCGGCCCGCGCGGCCAAGCCTAGTACCCTCACCACTCGACAGCCCTCCGACTAGCCGAGACGGCCGATACGACCCGGGAGCACCACGATGACCTTCGACCTCGCCGACACCCCGCTCGTCACCCTCGCCGAGGGTGTGCTCACGCTCCCGGTCTCCCTGGAGGGCAGGGGCAACTCGCTGGACTCCGACGCGGTCGACCAGGCGTCGGTCGCGCTGCGCGCCCTGCTCGCGGGTGAGATCGACGCCGGCGCGGTCCTCCTGGTGGGCCTGGGCGCGAACTTCTGCGCGGGCGGCAACGTCCCGGGCTTCGCCGCGGCCCCCGACCGCGCGGAGCACGTGCGCGAGCTCGCCGACCGTCTCCACGCGGTCGTCCGTCAGCTCGACGAGCTCCCCGTGCCGGTCGTGGCCGCCGTCGCGGGGTGGGCGGCCGGCGCCGGGGCCTCGCTGGTCCTGGCCGCGGACTTCTCGGTCGGCGGCCCCGACACCCGGCTGCTGGCGGCCTATCCGGGTATCGGCCTGTCCCCCGACGGCGGGATGTCGTGGCGCCTGCCCCGCGCGATCGGCCAGGGTGCGGCTCGGGCGTTCATCATCAGCAACGAGCCGATGGACGGTGCGAGGGCGTACCAATTGGGCCTGCTCACGACGTTCGTCGACGGCGACGTCCGCGAGGCCGCGCGCGAGCTGGCGGTCCGCCTGGCCGCCGGGCCCCGGGAGTCACACGCGGCCGCCAAAGCCCTGCTCCGCGCCTCGGAGTCCACGACGCTGGCCGAGCAGCTCGACGCCGAGCGGGATTCGATCGCCCGGCTGGCCGTCTCCCCGGACGGCGTCGAGGGCGTGGACGCCTTCGTCGCCAAGCGCACGCCGGAGTTCGGCGGGCGCTGACGCGACGGGGCCTGCTGGCCGGTCCGCCGGCACCGGCCCGCCCGCCTCCTGCCTCTACGCTTGTCGGGGCTCGTCGGGGAGGCTCCAGTCGACCGGCTCCACGCCGAGTCGGCGAAGCTCCTCGTTCGCCCGACTGAACGGCCTGGAGCCGAAGAAGCCCCGCGATGCCGACAGCGGCGAGGGGTGCGCGGAGGCGATGACCGGAGTGTCGCCGAGCATCGGCGCCAGTGACTGCGCGTCGCGTCCCCACAGGATCGCCACCATGGGCCGTTCGCGCTCGACGAGCGCCTCGATCGCCCGCTGGGTGATCTCCTCCCAGCCCTTGCGGCGGTGCGAGGCGGGCTCGCCGGGGGCCACGGTGAGCACCCGGTTGAGCAGCAGCACGCCCGCCCGGGTCCACGCGCCGAGGTCACCGTGTCGGGGGGCCGGCAGCCCGAGGTCGTCGGTGTACTCGCGGTAGATGTTGACCAGGCTGCGGGGCAGCGGGCGCACGTCCGCCTCGACCGCGAAGCTCAGTCCGATCGGATGCCCGGGCGTGGGATACGGGTCCTGGCCCACGATGAGCACGCGGACGTCGTCGAACGGCTGCGTGAACGCCCGCAGGACACGGTCCGCGTCCGGCAGGAAACCCCGGCCGGCGGCGTTCTCGGCGCGGAGGAAGTCGCCCATCTCGTGGATTCGCTCCTCGACCGGGGCCAGGGCCTCCGCCCAGCCGGGGTCGAGGAGGTCGGCGAGCGGCGCGGGGGTGCGTCGTGGTGCCACCGGTCAGTCCAGGCGGCGCAGGTCGGCGCGGTAGCGCATGGCGTTGTCGTGGTACATCTGCGTGTTGCCCTCGAGCATCGCGGGGTCGACCTTGTGGCCCTCCCGGATCTTCGCGGGCATCCCCATCGCCATGCGGCGGTCGGGCAGCTCGAACCGCGGGGGCACCAGGCACCCCGCGGCGACGACGGCGCCCGCGCCGATGACTGCGCCGTTGAGCACGATCGACCCGGACGAGATCAGCGTGCGGTCACCGATGGTCGCGCCCTCGATGTGGGCGTTGTGCCCGACCACGCAGTGCTCGCCGATGATCGTCGCGTCGCTCGCCGTGCAGTGCACGATCGTGCCGTCCTGGATGTTGGACATGGCGCCGACCTCGATGCGCCCGTAGTCCCCGCGCAGCACGGCGGTGGGCCACACCGAGACGCCGGGTCCGAGGGTCACCCGCCCGATGACCACCGCGTCGGGGTGCACCCACGCGTCGGGGGCGATGTCGGGTTCGAGGTCTCCGAGTGCGTAGACGGCCATGCGTCCACCCTAGTTCGCGCCCCGCGCCGAGTCCCAGCCCCCGGGGACCCGCGGCTGGCCGTCGAGTGTGACGCGCCCCGGCTCACCGGCCCGGACGGTGCCGATCACCGTGAACCCGGCCGGCGGGGTGGTCCCGGGTGGGAAGGTGCCGAGCAGGCCGTGGTCCTCGCCGCCGTCGAGCACCCAGTCCGTGACCTGCGCGGCGGGGTCGGCCGCGCCGAGCGTACCGGCGGCTTCGTACAGGAGGGGGTCGACGGGGAGCGCGTCCGCGGTGAGGTCGGCCGCGACGCCCGAGGCGCGCGCCAGGCCCGACAGGTCTCGCAGCAGGCCGTCGCTGACATCGGTGAGGGACCGTGCCCCCGCGAGGCGCGCCGCGGTCCCGAGTCCGATCGGGGGCACGGGAACGCGGTGCGACTGCTGTAGAGGCCCCTGGGGATGTCCGGCGAGGAGGAGCGCGAGGCCGGCCGCCGAGCGCCCGGGGGTCCCGGTGAGTGCGACGGCATCCCCCGGCTCCGCGCCGTTGATGCGTAGTGCCCGGGCGCCGCGCGGGAGGGTGCCGATCGCGGTGACGCCGACGACGACGAGGTCGGCCCTGGTGAGATCGCCGCCCACCACGACGGCGCCGGATCGGGCGGCCTCCCCGTGGATCCCCGCGGCGAGGTCCTCGATCTGCCCCATGGTCGTCCCGGCGGGTACCGCGAGGGCGACGAGCACACGGGTGCAGTCGGCGCCCATCGCCAGGACGTCGGAGACGTTCTGGGCCACCGCCCGGCGCCCCAGGTCGGCCCAGCCGGTGAAGTCCAGTCGGAAGTGGGTGCCCTCGACGAGCATGTCGGTGGTGACCACCGTCGCCTCCGCCGGCCCCAGCACCGCCGCGTCGTCCCCGTTGCCCACGGGATCGTCCGCATGCCCGTCGCCCGGCCCGCTGAGGACGGCGAGTACCGCCGCCTCCCCCGCCCGGGCAACGGTCAGGTCCCGGTCGGGGCTGACCGCATGGGCGGCGGTCTCGGCCCGGTCTGACACGGCGGCCACCCCTTTTCCCGTGGTGTCGCACGCCGGGAGCTCCGGCGCGGGTCTGTAGCGTTGCCGTCAGGCTAGCGGCCGCGCTCCGCGCCGGCCGCCGTGGGAGGAAGGACGACGCGACGTGGCTTCGAGGGATTCGGACCCGGCCGACCGGTACGACGCCGGACCGAGGGACGCGGGTGCCGCGTCCGCGGCGCCGGTCTCGAAGATCGTGGTGGCGCTCGCCGCCGTCATCCCCCTCGCGATGCTGGCGGTGGTGCTGGTGATGGTGCGCGGAATCGGCGACGAGGCGGCAGAGGAGGCCGCGAGCGAGCCTGTGGCCGCCGTCGCCATCCCGGCGCCGGCTGCGGGGTCCGAGGAGTGCGCCGCCCTCGTCGGCCAGCTGCCCGAGATGCTCGGCGACGCCGCCCGGGTGGCGCTGGTCGAGCCGGCGCCCGAGGGGACGGCCGCCTACCGGATGCCGGACGCCGAGCCCATCATCGTGCGCTGCGGGCTGCCCGCGCCGCCGACGTTCACGGTCGGCGTGGGACTGCAGGAGGTCAACGGCGTGCAGTGGTTCAACGAGCCCGATCCGGACCCGGCCGTCACCGACTCCACGTGGGTCGCGGTCGACCGCCCGCAGTACGTGGCGGTGACCCTCCCCGAGGGCAGCGGCACCGGCCCGATCCAGGACCTGTCCGACGCGCTCACCGCGGCGCTCGAGGAGGTCGAGCCGAACCCGGCCCCGGCGGGCTGACCCGCCCGAGGGCGCCCCGACAGGGCCCCACCGCGCCCTGAGGGTCAGCCGCGGGCGATCGCGGTGTGGATCAGCGTGTCGAGCAGACTCTCGTAGTCCACCCCGGTCGCCGCCCACATCTGCGGGTACATCGAGATCGGGGTGAACCCCGGCATCGTGTTGACCTCGTTGATCACCGGCCCGTCGGCGGTGACGAAGAAGTCCACGCGGCTGAGACCGCGTCCGTCGAGGGCGTGGAACGCCTCGACCGCCAGGGCCCGCAGCTGCGCGGTCTGCTCGGCCGGGAGGTCGGCGGGCAGATCGAAGGTCGTCACGTCGTCGAGGTACTTGGTGTCGAAGTCGTAGAAGGCGTCGCCCTCCGTCTCGCCCCCCACCCCGGTCGGTTCGCCGGGGATGTGCAGTTCGGCCGGCAGGCTCGCCTCGACCCGGCCGTCCGGGTACTCCAGCACCCCGCACTCGATCTCGCGGCCGACGATCGCGGCCTCGACGATCACCTTGTCGTCGAAGCGGCGGGCTTCAACGATCGCGGCGTCGAGGTCGGCCGCCCGCGAGACCTTGGTGATGCCGATGGACGAACCGCCGCGGGCGGGCTTGACGAACAACGGAAGTCCCAGCCGGTCGCGGTCGGCGGGCGAGAGCGTCGCGGTGCCGGGCCGCAGGACGACCTGGCGCCCGATGGGCAGCCCTGCCGCGCCCAGCACGACCTTGGTGAACTCCTTGTCCATCCCCGCCGCGCTGGCGAACACACCCGGCCCGACGTACGGGATGCCGGACAGCTCCAGCAGGCCCTGGATGGTCCCGTCCTCGGCGTGGGTGCCGTGCATGGCAGGGAAGACCACGTCCACCCGGGCGATCTCCTGCCCGGCCCGGTCGCCGTCGGCGTACCGCAGCACGCCGCGGTCGTCGGTGGACAGTCCGAGGGCGACCCGCGGTCGGCCGGCGTCGACCACGGGCATGACCCGGTCGGCGATGCGCAGGTCCGCCGTGTCGTCGGATCCGAGGGTCCAGGCCCCCGCTTCGGTGATGCCGACGGGGATCACCTCGTAGCGGGAGCGGTCGAGGTGACCCATGACGGCACCGGCGGACACGCAGCTCACGGAGTGCTCGGAGCTGCGGCCGCCGTAGAGGACTGCGACGGTGATGCGATTCACCGGGCCGAGGCTACTCGGGCTTGGTGCTGCGTCTCATGAGGCGCACCGCCACCTCCACGGCGTCGCCGCCCTCGTGGCAGATCTCGTGGACGGCCTCGGTGAGCGGCATCTCGACCCCGGTCCGCCGGGCCAGCTCGCGGATCGAGGTGCACGACTTGACGCCTTCGGCGACCTGGCCGTTGGTCGCCCGCTGCGCCTGTTCGAGGGTCTCGCCGCGGCCCAGCCGCTCCCCGAAGGTCCGGTTGCGCGACAGCGGCGAGGTGCAGGTGGCCACGAGGTCGCCCAGCCCGGCCAGCCCGGCGAACGTCATCTGGTTCGCGCCCAGCGCCACCCCGAGCCGGGTGGTCTCGGCCAGCCCCCGCGTGACGAGGGTGGCCATGGTGTTGTCCCCCAGGCCCATCCCGGTGGCGATCCCGCACACCAGCGCGATGACGTTCTTGGTGGCGCCGCCGATCTCGCACCCCACGACGTCGGTGTTGGTGTACGGCCGGAAGTACGGGGTGGAGAACGCGTCCTGGAGGCGGGCGGCCCGCTCCTCGTCCGAACACGCGATCACGGTGGCGGCGGGCTGTCCCTCGGCGATCTCGCGGGCGAGGTTCGGGCCGGACAGCACGGCGATGCGGGACTCCGGCAGACCGACGACCTCCGCCACGACCTCGCTGATGCGCATGAGGGTGCCGGTCTCGATGCCCTTGGCCAACGAGAGGACGCCGGCGTCGGGCTCGAAGGACCGGACCCAGGTCTCGAGGTTGCCGCGCAGGCTCTGCGAGGGCACGGCGAGCACGACCTCCTCGGCGCCCTCGAGGACCTCCGCGGGATCGGTGGACGCGGACACGCTCGCGGGCAGCACGATGTCGGGCAGGTACGTGGGGTTGCAGTGCGCTCCGTTGATATCGGCCGCCACCTCCTCGCGGCGGGCCCACATCACGACCTCGGACCCGGCATCGGCGAGCACCTTGCCGACCGCGGTCCCCCAGGATCCCGCTCCCATCACCGCGATCCGCGCCATCTTCGCCTCCCGGCCCTCGTCGTCCCTGCCCGCCGACCGCGGTGGATCCCGGCAAACGCTACCCGGCGCGGGACGCCACCGAGGCGCGGCTGGCAGGATGGCGGGCGATGAGCACAGCTGAGGGCGGCACGACCGGCACTGACGGCTGGACGATCGTCGTCCCCGTCAAGGCGCTGGACCGCGCGAAGAGTCGCCTGGATCCGGCTCTGCCGTCGGCCGGGCGGAAGGCCCTCGTCCTGGCGATGGCCGCCGACGTACTGCGGGCGTGCCTCGCCACCCCCGGTGTCGGTCGGGTCCGTGTCGTCTCCGCCGTCGATCCGCTCGTCCGGGACCTGGCGGCCCGGGTCGGCGCGGAGTTCGTCCCGGAGCCACAGCAGGCCCCCCGCCCCCGCGTCGACCCCCTCAACGCCGCGCTGACGGCCGCGCTCGCCGACGTCCACGGACCGGTCGGGGTCGTCACCGCCGATCTGCCCGAGCTCCGCCCGCATCACCTCGCGCGCATCCTCGCCTCCGCCGCGCGGCATCCCCATTCGACGGTCGCGGACCATCGCGGGGCCGGGACGACGATGGCGTTCTGGACGGGCGCGCCGGAGTCCCGCGTGTGCCGTTTCGGCCCCGACTCCGCGACCCGGTTCCGCGCGGGCGGGGCAGTGACCGTCGGCGTGGCGGCCGATCTCGCCGCGGCCGCCCGGGACGTCGACATCCCGGCCGATCTCGCCACCCTCTCGGCCCGCGACGTGGGAGCCGCCACGGCCGAGACGCTGCGGGACCCCTCGACGCGGCACGCCACACACGTCCACGGGGTATCGGCCACAATGGTGCGGTGACCGTAGAACAGCACGCCCTCCAGGGACTGCCCCGGCCCCGAGACCGTTACCTCAACCGCGAACTGAGCTGGCTCGACTTCAACGCGCGGGTCCTCGCGCTGGCCGGCGAGAAGGATCTCCCGCTGCTGGAGAGGGCCAAGTTCCTCGCGATCTTCGCCTCCAACCTGGACGAGTTCTACATGGTGCGCGTCGCCGGCCTCAAACGACGTGACAAGACGGGGTTGTCGGTCCGTTCCGCCGACGGTCAGACGCCAGCCGAGCAACTCGGGCGGATCAGTCTGCGCACGCGCGAGCTGTGTGACGAGCAGACCCGGTTGTTCCGCGACGAGATCCGACCGGAGCTGGAGGCGAACGGCATCCGGATCCTCCCGTGGTCCGAACTCACCGCGGACGAGCGGTTCTCACTGGCGGAACTGTTCCGCAACTCGATCTTCCCGGTGCTCACCCCGCTGGCGGTGGACCCGGCGCACCCGTTCCCGTACATCTCGGGCCTGAGCCTCAACCTCGCGGTCATCATCCGTGACCTCGACTCGGGCCAGGAGCACTTCGCCCGGGTGAAGATCCCCCACAACGTCCCCCGCTTCGTCCGGGTGGACCGCGGGGGACCGGACGAGTACTCGTTCGTCCCCGCCGAGGACATCATCGCCGCGCACCTGGGCGAGTTGTTCCAGGGAATGGAGGTCGTCGAACACCACGTCTTCCGGGTGACCCGCAATGCGGACATGGAGGTCGAGGAGGACCGAGACGAGGACCTGCTGCAGGCTCTCGAGCGTGAACTGGCGCGTCGCCGCTTCGGGTCGGCGGTGCGGTTGGAGATCGCGGAGGACACCACCCCGCGGATGCTGCGGATCCTGCAGCGGGAACTCGACGTCGACTCCGCCGACGTCATCCGGTTCTCCGGTCTGCTCGACCTCACCGGCCTGTGGCAGATCCACGGACTGGACCTTCCCGACCTCAAGGACCCGGCCATGGTCCCGGCCACTCCCCCGGCCTTCGGGGAACGGGAGACAGCCCGCAACATCTTCGCCTCCCTGCAGGAGTGCGACGTCCTCGTCGAGCACCCCTACGACTCGTTCGCCACGACCGTGCAGCGGTTCATCGAGCAGGCCGCCGCGGACGAGGACGTCCTGGCGATCAAGCAGACCCTCTACCGGACCTCCGGTGACTCCCCCATCGTCAACGCGCTCGTCGACGCCGCGGCGGCCGGCAAGCAGGTGGTCGCGCTGGTGGAGATCAAGGCCCGGTTCGACGAGCAGAACAACATCCGGTGGGCCCGCGAGCTCGAGCAGGCCGGCGTGCACGTCGTCTACGGTCTGCTCGGCCTCAAGACGCACTGCAAGACCTGCCTGGTGGTGCGCAAGGAGGGCGACCGGCTACAGCGGTACGCGCACATCGGCACCGGCAACTACAACCCCAAGACGGCCCGGCTGTACGAGGACGTGGGACTGTTCACGGCCGACGAGGAGGTCGTGTCGGACCTGACGGACCTGTTCAACCACCTCACCGGGTTCTCCAACGTGAGCAAGTACCGCCGTCTCCTGGTGGCGCCGGAGGGCATCCGCTCCGGCATCATCGAGCGAATCGACCGCGAGATCGCCCTGGCCGAGGAGGGGCACGAGGCGGGCATCCGGCTCAAGGCCAACGCGTTGGTGGACGAGCAGGTGATCGACGCGCTGTACCGCGCCTCCCAGGCCGGCGTGCCGGTCGAGATCGTGGTGCGCGGCATCTGTTCGCTCCGCGCCGGGGTCCCGGGCCTGAGCGAGAACATCCACGTCCGGTCGATCCTCGGCCGCTTCCTCGAGCACTCGCGGATCCTGCACTTCCGTGGTGCGGACGAGGTGTTCATCGGCAGTGCGGACATGATGCACCGCAACCTCGACCGCCGGGTCGAGGTGATGGTCACCGTCTCCGACCACCGCCTCAAGGAGCAGATCCGCCGCATCTTCGACTCGGCGCTCGACCCGGCGACCCGCAGCTTCCACCTCCAACCGGACGCGACCTGGCGACGCATGCCGGCGCCGGAGGACTGGGACGACTCGGTCGATCACCAGGAGCGCATGGCCTCCCAGCACGCGGGGTTCCGGAACCGATGAGCCCGAAGCCGGGGAAGTCCAGGGTCCGCGTGGTCCCGGCCGCCGGGGCCGTCCTGTACCGGAAGGACGGCGACTCGCCGCTGTGTGCGGTCGTCCACCGGCCGCGCTACGACGACTGGTCCCTGCCCAAGGGCAAGGTCGACGCCGGCGAAGCACTGCCGGTCACCGCCGTGCGCGAGATCGAGGAGGAGACGGGCTTCGCCGCCGAGTTGCGGTCCCGGATCGGGACCACCGCCTACCCCCTCAAGGAGAACACCCGCAAAGAGGTCACCTACTGGTCGGCGCTGGCCACCGGCGGTGACTTCGAACCCAACTCCGAGGTCGACGAGATCCGCTGGGTGCCCGTGGACGAGGCCAAGCGGCTCGTCTCCTACCCGCTCGACCGGAAGATCCTCAGCCGCTTCGACGACGCGCCGCGCGCCCGGTCGGTCCTGCTGCTCGTGCGGCACGCCAAGGCGGGGCGCCGGAGCGAGTGGAGCGGTGACGATGACCTGAGGCCGCTGGAGAAGAACGGCCGGGTGCAGGCCGAGATGTTGGCGCCGATGCTGCGGGCGTTCGGTGTCACCCGTCTCCACAGCGCGCCGCGGGTCCGGTGCGAGCAGACGCTCGCGCCACTGGCCGATGAACTCGGGGTCCCGGTCTCGACCGAGCCGGCGCTGAGCGACGAGGCCTACCTCGACGATCCCGTCGCGGCCGTGTCACGGCTGACCCGGATCGCCGCCGGTGAGGGTGTCGCCGCGGTGTCCTCGCAGGGCAGCGCCATCCCCGGGATGGTCCGTGATCTGGCCGGGCCGGCCGGCCTCGACGTGGGCGACGCGTCCACGAAGAAGGCCGGCGTCTGGGTGCTGGGGTTCGACGGCGGGACGGTGGTCCACGCCGACTACTACCCGAGCCCCCTACCGCTGTTCTGAGGCGCGGGCGGCCACGCGGCCGGGTCACCCGGGTGCGGCCGGGGCCGAGCCAGCCGACCGAGGCCGAGCGGCTCAGCTGACCTTGTCGCGGAGGCCGACGCCGTTGGTGTGCAGGCCACCGAACGACTGGTGCGAACTCGACCGCTTGGCGGCGAGCCGCCCCTCGGGCAGCGTCTCGGTGCCCTGGATGACGGACTTGAAGTACTGACCCGGCCGGAACACCGGCGAGTAGGTCGGCGGGACCGGGATGGACTCGCCGGTGTGGGGGTTGCGCGCGACGCGGGCCGCACGTGCCTTCTTCTCGAAGATGCCGAAGCCCATGATGGTGATGGATTCCCCGGACGCCACCGTCCGCACGATGATGTCGAGGGTGTTCTCCAGCGCCTCGGTGGCGAGCTGGTGGTCTCCGCCCATCCGGTCCGCCAGCTCGGCGATCAGGTCGGCTTTGTTCACGTGGGGATCCCCCTTCGGGTGAGTATGCGTGCGCGGTTTCCGCAACCGCACGGAATGAATATAAGCATACTCACACGGCTGGGCCGGACGGCGGTCAACTCGGAGGTGACTCCGGAACATTTTTGACGCGCGTCGATCAGCGGGGTGTGGTGACCGGTTTGAACGCCGGCCGCCGGCTTTCGAACGCCTCGATATCGTCGGCACGCCGCAGCGTGAGGCCGATGTCGTCGAGCCCCTCCATGAGCCGCCAGCGCGTGTAGTCGTCGATGTCGAACGGCACGGTGATTTCACCCGCGGTGATCGTGCGGGCGACCAGATCCACGGTGAGCTCGATACCCGGTCGCTCGTCCATCACCTTCCACAGGAGCTCGACGTTCTCCTGTTCGACCTGAGCGGCCACGAGACCGGACTTACCCGAGTTGCCGCGGAAGATGTCGGCGAAGCGGGACGAGACGACCACGCGGAAGCCGAAGTCCATGAGCGCCCACACGGCGTGCTCGCGCGACGAGCCGGTTCCGAAGTCCGGTCCGGCGACCAGGACGGAGGCGCGGTCGTACGGCGCACGGTTGAGGACGAAGTCCGGCTCGTTGGCGCGCCAGGAGGAGAACAGCCCGTCCTCGAAACCCGTGCGCGTGACGCGCTTGAGGTACTCGGCGGGGATGATCTGGTCGGTGTCCACGTTGGAGCGGCGCAGCGGGGCGCCGATGCCGGTGTGGGTGGTGATCGGCTCCATGAGGTGTCAGGCCCCCTTCGCGGGCTCGAGATCGACGGGCGAGGCGAGGTGCCCGAGCACCGCGGTGGCCGCGGCGACCGACGGGCTGACCAGGTGGGTGCGCGCACCCTTGCCCTGACGTCCCTCGAAGTTGCGGTTTGAGGTCGACGCGCACCGCTGGCCGGGCAGCAGCGAGTCGGGGTTCATGCCCAGGCACATGGAGCAGCCGGGCTGGCGCCATTCGGCGCCGAACTCGGTGAACACCCGGTCCAGGCCCTCCTGCTCGGCCTGCTCGCGCACCCGCATGGAACCCGGCACGACGAGCATCCGGACGCCGTCGGCGATCCTCTGCCCGTCGATGACCTCGGCGACGGTGCGCAGGTCCTCGATGCGGCCGTTGGTGCACGACCCGACGAACACGACGTCGACGGGCACCTCGCGCATGGGGGTGCCGGCCCGCAGGTCCATGTACTCCAGGGCGCTCTCGGCGGCGATGCGCGCGCTCTCGTCCGTGAACGAGTCCGGGTTCGGGACGGACGCGCCCAGCGGGACGCCCTGGCCGGGGTTGGTGCCCCAGGTGACGAACGGGGTGAGCGCGGAGCCGTCGATCACGACCTCGGTGTCGAAGACCGCGTCGTCGTCGGTGCGCAGGCTGTCCCAGTACCGCACGGCCTCGTCCCACTCGTCGCCCGTGGGCGCGTGCGGACGGCCGCGCAGGTAGTCGTAGGTCGTCTGGTCGGGCGCGATCATGCCCGCCCGCGCGCCGGCCTCGATGCTCATGTTGCAGACGGTCATCCGGGCCTCCATCGAGAGCTTCTCGATGGCCTCGCCGCGGTACTCGATGATGTAGCCCTGTCCCCCGCCGGTGCCGATCTGGGCGATGACGGCGAGGATGAGGTCCTTGCCCGTGACGCCGGGCTGCAGCTCGCCGGTGACGGTCACCGCCATCGTCTTGAACGGCCGCAGGCTGAGCGTCTGGGTGGCCATGACGTGCTCGACCTCGGAGGTGCCGATGCCCATGGCGATGGACCCGAACGCCCCGTGGGTGGACGTGTGCGAGTCGCCGCACACCACCGTCATGCCCGGCTGGGTCAGGCCCAGCTGGGGGCCCACGACGTGGACGATCCCCTGGTCGAGGTCGCCCATCGGGTACAGCCGGACCCCGAACTCCTCGCAGTTGCGGCGCAGGGTCTCGATCTGGACGCGCGAGGTCCGGTCGGCGATGAGGTTGACGGCGCCGCCGACGATGTCGGTCGGCACGTTGTGGTCCTCGGTGGCCAGGGTGAGGTCCGGGCGGCGGAGCTGACGGCCGGCCAGGCGGAGTCCGTCGAACGCCTGGGGGCTGGTGACCTCGTGGATGAGGTGGAGGTCGATGAAGATGAGGTCGGGCCCCCGGGACTCGCCCTCGCCCTCTCCGCTGACCACCACGTGGTCATCCCAGACCTTCTCGGCCAGGGTCCGCGGTCGCGTTCCGCCGGTCACGGTCTCAGTCATCACGCCTCCAGTCACGTCCCGGATGAGCCTCTGATGGTTTCTCACCATGTAGGACGATATAGTCGAACTGTGAGACAGTATAGCGGGATCGGGGTCCTCGACAAAGCGATGACGGTGCTGCACGCGGTGGCCGAACAGCCCTGCGTCCTGGCCGACCTCTGCGAGCGGACGGGACTGCCGCGCGCCACCGCGCACCGCCTCGCCGTGGGGCTGGAGATCCATCAACTGCTGTCCCGCGACGACGCCGGGGTGTGGAGCCTCGGGCCCGGCCTGGCCAAGCTCGCGGCGCACGTCTCCGACTCCCTCGCCGACGCCGCCTCCACGGTGCTGCCGCGGTTGCGGGAGATCACCGAGGAGAGCGTTCAGGTCTACCGCCGGGACGGCGATCGTCGAATCTGCGTGGCCTCGGCCGAGCCGCCGACCGGCCTGCGGGACACGGTGCCCGTCGGCGCAGTCCTGCCCATGAGCCGCGGTTCGGGGGCCAAGGTCCTCGCGGCGTGGGCCGACCCGGCCACGCAGCGCACGCTGCTGACCGACGCCACGTACACCGAACGCCAGCTGGCGGAGGTCCGCCGGCGCGGCTGGGCGCAGTCCGTCGCCGAGCGGGAGGCGGGCGTGGCCTCGATCTCCGCGCCCATCCGGGACTCGACGGGAACCGTGGTCGCGGCGATCTCGGTCTCCGGGCCGGTGGACCGCATCGGCCGACGACCGGGCGTGAAGTGGGCCGCCGACCTGCTCGCCGCGGCCGACGCGATCCACAATCGGCTGTAGGGCGGCCCGTCGGCACGCGGCCGGCCCTCAGGCGGGCCGTCGCCCGCGGACGAGCCTGTCCAGCGCCCACGGCAGGCTCGTGACGCTGGGCTGTCGCACGGCCGCCACGAGGTCGTCGTCGCGGGGGTCGACCCGCACCACCTGGACGCCCGGACGCCGCAGCGCCCGATACGGCCGGGGCTCGGCCCGGGCGTCCACCTCGAAATCCAGGGCGCGGATCTCCGCGCCGAGCGGCGAGTCCGCCGCGAGGGTGGCGACGGGGGTGTCGGGCCGGGCGCCGGTGCCGACGACGACGGCGAGGGCCTCGACCCCGAGCCGCCGCTGACCCCGGGTCCACGCGTCGAGCGCCTCCTCGGCGGTGGCGGCCGCCGGTCCGGGATCGCGGTCGAGGGCGTCGGCCACGAGGTCGAGGTGGTCCCGCCAGCCCGGTCGCCCCTGCGGGTCGACGATCACGGTCGCCAGGCGCTCGTACCCGCGTAGCTGGTCGCCGGTGACGTCCGCCGCGGCCAGGACGAAGGCGTCGACGCCGAACGGCAGCAGTGACCGCAGATCGGGCAGGCCCGGGCCGTCCCACTCGGGACGCGGCGGGGCGGGCCGCCCACGCCACGGCCGCGGGCCCGTGCCGTCGACCGCCCACGCGGCCTCCGGCTCGCGGTCGAGAGCGTGCAGGACGTCGAGATCCGCCGAGGAGAGCGCGAGGAGACGCCGCGGCGGCGCGTCCGGCGTGGGTGTCCGGACCGGTTTCGGAGGGGCCAGCGGGTCCGTCGGGGTGGCGGACGGACTCGTCGTCGTCGCCCCCTTCTCCGCGCCGCACGCACCGAGGGCGGTGAGGGACAGGCCGGCCCCCGCGGCGAGGCGGAACAGGTCACGGCGCGAGGTCACGCGGTGATCTTCGCACGACCCCCGAAATGCGGAACGTCCCGGCTCGTCAGTGACGAACCGGGACGTCTGCCTGGTACCCCCGATGGGATTCGAACCCACGCTACCGCCGTGAGAGGGCGGCGTCCTAGGCCGCTAGACGACGGGGGCCTTGCTTGCTGCTCCACCACAGTAGCCGACAGGTGGACGCGGAACCAAATCGGTGCGCGTGGCGGACTTCACCCGGTACAAAGATGCACTCGGTCTACTTATTCCGTTAGGCTTCCTCTGTGAGCTCTCCCCCCGACGCCTCCCTGCAGGCCCACGACGCGTCCCCGAGTGCGGACGCCCCACGCGACGACTCCCTGCGCGACCGCAAGCGCCGCGCGACGCTCCTCGCCATCGAGGACGCCGCCACCGCGCTGGTCCTCGAGCACGGGTACGACGCGGTGACGGTCGACCAGATCTGCGCGGCCGCCGAAGTCTCCAAGCGGACGTTCTTCAACTACGTCGCCTCCAAGGAGGCCGCGGTCATCGGCGCCACCCCGCAGGACGTCCCCGAGACCGAGCGCGAGGAGTTCCTCGACCGGGTCGATCCGGACGTCCCCGGCGCGGTGATGCGCGTCTTCCTCGCCGGCTTCGCCGCCACCCGCATCGCGGACCGCGAGCAGACCGCCACGCTCGTCCAACGTCGGCGCGACATCTTCCGGGCCGAGCCGCAACTCGGCGCCGCGCGGATGACCGCCTCGTACCGGTTCCAGCTCGAACTCGTGGACCTCGTCTCCTGCCACCTCGACCAGCACCCGCGGCTGCGCCGCCTGCCCGGAGTGAGCGCCGAGGCCGAGGCACGCGCGTGCGTCGCGCTCGTCGCCGCCTCGGGCAACCTCGGCATGGCCACCTGGCTGAACCGGGACTCCGCCACCTTCGCCGACCTCCACGCCGACTGTGCCACCGCCCTGCGGCAGCTCGCCGTGCTCGTCGGCGAGCCCTGCGCCCACGACTCCTCCACCGACGGGACCCCGCATGAGTGAGACAGACATCCGCACCACCGCGGCACCGCCCGGTGCCGACCGCTCCCCCGCCCCGGCGCCGACGACGCACAACGTCCCGCTGGTGTTCACCTCGCTGCTGCTGGGGATGCTCATCGTGTCCCTGGGGCAGATGATCTTCGCCACCGCACTGCCGACGATCGTCGCCGACCTCGGCGGCGTCGACCGCATGAGCTGGGTCATCACCGTCTACCTGCTCACCATGACGATCGGCCTGCCCGTGTACGGCAAGCTCGGGGACCAGATCGGGCGCAAACCCCTCTTCGTCACGGCCATCCTGCTGTTCTCCGCCGGCTCCCTCCTCGGCGCGCTGGCGTGGAACATCGATCTGCTCATCGCCGCACGCGCGGTCCAAGGACTCGGCGGCGGCGGCCTCATGGTCCTGTCCCAGGCGATCGTCGCCGACGTCGTCCCCGCCCGGCAGCGCGGCCGCTACATGGGCGTCATGGGCGCCGTCTTCGGGCTGTCCTCCGTCCTCGGCCCGCTGCTCGGCGGATTCTTCACCGAGGGGCCCGGCTGGAGGTGGGCGCTGTGGTTCAACCTCCCCGTGTGCCTGATCGCCCTCGTCGTGGCCGTCGTCTGGCTGCGCCTGCCCAACCGCGGCAGCGGACGCCGCACCGACTGGCCCGGCACGCTGCTCATGGCCGTCGGCACCACCGCGCTCATCCTCATCTCCTCGTGGGGCGGCAACCGCTACGACTGGACCGACCCGGTCATCCTCGGCATGGGCGCGCTGTTCCTCGTGTGCGCCGTGGCCTTCGTACAGGTCGAGCGTCGCTCCCCGCACCCGCTGATCCCGATGACGCTGTTCGCCGAGCGCAACTTCTCGGTCTCCACCGCCGCCGGGCTCCTGATCGGCGTCGCGATGTTCGGGTGCATGGCCTACCTGCCCACCTACATCCAGATGGTCCACGGTCTCGGGCCCACCGCGGCCGGCCTCATGATGATCCCCATGATGATCGGCATGATGGGCACCTCCATCGTCGTCGGCAACATCGTGAGCCGCACCGGCCGCTACAAGTGGTATCCCGTCGCCGGCACGCTCATCATGGGCGTCGGGCTCTGGCTCATCGGCTCGCTGCAGGCCGGTGACACCCTCGTCCACCTCGGCGTGGTGCTCTTCGTGTTCGGTTTCGGACTGGGCCTGTGCATGCAGCTGCTCGTGCTGATCGTCCAGAACGCGTTCCCCATCTCGGTGGTCGGCACCGCGACCGCGTCGAACAACTTCTTCCGCCAGATCGGCGGGACCATGGGTTCGGCCATCGTCGGCTCGCTGTTCGTCAGCCGGCTCGCCGACCTCATGGGCGAGCGCATCCCCGCCGCGGCGGCCCAGCTCGGACCCGAGGGCGCACGGCTCGCCGAGACCTTCGCCCACGGCTCGGGAGCCAACTCCATGAGCCCGGAGATCCTCGCCGGGCTGCCGGGCCCCCTGCACGACGCGATCGTCGGGGCGTACAACGACGCCCTGGTGCCGATCTACCACATGGTCGTCCCGCTCATCCTCGTCGCGACCGTGCTGCTGCTGTTCGTCCGCGAGGACACCCTCAAGGAGACGGTCGACTGACCGTCCCCGAGGCGCACCCATCGGTGCGCTCCCCGCCGCGGTCCGCCGCCCTCACCCCCGTGCCCGCGCTCACCGCGCGCCGGCGCGGGGGTGAGGAGTCCGACACGGGATCCGTACGCACGACACACGGCCCCGTCACGCGGCGTCACTAGCGTCCGACGTGTGACCACGCCGCACCTCACCGCTCCCGACCGCACCGCCTCCCACCAGACCGTGCTGCGGTTCCTGGCCGCCCCCTCGGACGTCAACTGGGGAGGCAACGCCCACGGCGGACGGATCATGTCGTGGATCGACGACGCGGCGAACCTGTGTGCGGCCCAGTGGTCGGGGACCCCGTGCAACTCCGTGTACGCCGGCGGGGTGCGCTTCTACCACCCGGTGCGGATCGGGGACGTGGTGGAGGTGGAGGCCCGCCTCCTCCACACCGGCCACGAGACCATGCACGTCTCCGTGCACGTGCGCTCCGGGCCGGCCACCTCGTCCGCCCGCACGCTCAGCACGCACTGCCTCACCGTCTGCGCCGCCCTGGACGCACACGCACGGGACCTCATCCGGCTGCGGGCACGGGGACGGTCCGCGAGGCGGGCGCCCGCCCCGAGCTGAGCGATGACCGCCCGAAATGCGGAAGACGCCCGGAGCGATGTGCTCCGGGCGTCTTCATGTTGTACCCCCGATGGGATTCGAACCCACGCTACCGCCGTGAGAGGGCGGCGTCCTAGGCCGCTAGACGACGGGGGCTAGGACACGGATCCGCAGGGGATCCGCTGTGAGCACTCGCGTGGAGTGCTCCGCTGGCCTACCAGGACTCGAACCTAGAACGACTGAACCAGAATCAGCTGTGTTGCCAATTACACCATAGGCCACTATTTTCACTTGTCCGCCGCTCTTCGGCGACCTCGAAGAGACTACCAAACCTCTGTGGGTGAATAACAAATCGCCTGGTCAGAGTCCTTGTTTCCGAGGGCGGACCCGGCCGCGCCCGTCACCTGACGACCGGCGCGGCCGCTCTCATCAGTCGGCGACCGGCGCCGAGCGGAGACGGGACAGGGTCGCCTCGCGGCCGAGCAGCTCGATGGACTCGAACAGCGGGGGCGAGATATGCGAGCCCGTCGCCGCCACCCGCACCGGGCCGTAGGCCTTGCGCGGCTTGATGCCCAGACCGTCGACCAGCGCCCCGGACAGTGCTGCCTCGATGGCGGGCGTCGTCCACTCCTCGAGAGAGTCGAGGACGGCGATCGCCGCGTCGACGACCTCACGCGACTCAGGCTTGAGGATCTTGGCCGCGGACTGCGGGTCCACCGTGAACTCCGACTCGTCCACCAGCAGGAAGCGGATGAGATTCCAGGCGTCCGACAGGACCACGATGCGGGTCTGCAGCAACTCGGCCACGACCGCCCACCGCTGCTCGTCGAAGTCCGCCGGCAGCGTGAGTCCGTCCTGGGCCGGGTGGGCGACGAGGTACTCGCGCAGACGACGCGCGAACTCGTCGGCCGACAGCTGACGGATGTGTTCGGCGTTGATCGCGTCGGCCTTCTTCTGGTCGAAGCGGGCCGGGTTCGCGTTGACCTGGCGGACGTCGAAGGCGTCGACCATCTCCTGCAGCGAGAACACGTCACGGTCGTCCGACAGGCCCCACCCGAGCAGCGCCAGGTAGTTGAGCAGGCCCTCGGGCAGCATGCCGCGGTCGCGGTGCAGGAAGAGGTCCGACTCGGGATCGCGCTTCGAGAGCTTCTTGTTGCCCTCGCCCATGACGAACGGCAGGTGACCGAACTCGGGCACATCGTCGGCCACGCCGATGCGCTCGAGGGCGCGGTACAGGGCGATCTGCCGCGGGGTGGAGCTGAGCAGGTCCTCGCCGCGCAGGACGTGAGTGATCTTCATCAGGGCGTCGTCGACGGGGTTGACCAGCGTGTAGAGCGGGATCCCGTTGGCGCGGGTGAGCGCGAAGTCGGGGACCGTGCCGGCCTTGAACGTCGTCTCACCGCGGACGAGGTCGTCCCAGGACAGGTCCTCGTCCGGCATCCGCAAGCGGATCACAGCTCCGCGGCCCTCGTCGCGGAAGGCCTGCTTCTGCTCCTCGGTGAGGTCGCGGTCGTATCCGTCGTAGCCGAGCTTGGGGTCGCGTCCGGCCGCCCGGTGCCGGGCCTCGACCTCCTCGGGGGTGGAGAAGGACTCGTAGGCCTCCCCCGCCTCGACGAGCCGGCGCACCACGTCGAGGTGCAGATCTCGCCGCTCCGACTGGCGGTACGGCGCGTACGGACCGCCGACCTCGGGTCCCTCGTCCCAGTCCAGGCCGAGCCACCGCAGCGCGTCGAGGATCGCCTGGTAGGACTCCTCGGAGTCGCGCGCGGCGTCGGTGTCCTCGATCCGGAACACGAACGTCCCACCCGTGTGCCGGGCGTGCGCCCAGTTGAACAGTGCCGTGCGCACGAGCCCCACGTGAGGTGTGCCGGTGGGCGACGGACAGAAGCGGACGCGGACATCGGAGGCTGTCATGGGGCCCATCCTAGTGACGGTCCCGGCTCGCACCCCCGTCGAGGACCGGCCTAGGATCAGCGGGTACCCGTGGCCGGCGCCTCCAGGACGGCGCCCCACGGACCGGACCGAGTCGAGGGAGGCGAGCCGTGGCGTCAGGGCTCCACCCCGACGTCGGGCGTCCCGTCACCGCCCCGGACTTCCTGCTCTCGCGGGCGACCGGCTCGCTGCGCACGCAGGGCGCGCTCGCCTCGTTCACCGATCCCGCCGACGCCGCACTGGCCCTGCGTTCGGGCTCCTGCGGCCTCGTGGTGGGTGCGATCGGTTTCGAGCCGGACGCACCGGCCGCGCTCGTGGAGCCCGACGTCGTGGTGCGCACCGACGGCCCGCTCGAGCCGCCTGCGTATTTCCGCGCGATGCGGACTCGCGCCCACATCGCCGAAGAGATGCCCACGGCGGCGGAGCACCGGGCGCGTGTCGCGACCGCGATCGCGGGCGTGCGCGCGGGCGAACTCGACAAGGTGGTCCTCGCCCGGGCGGTGCGCCTGGCGGCGGAGGAGCCGATCGATCCCCACGCGGTGTGCGCCGCCCTCATCGACTCGAGCCCCTCGGCCGACGGGTACCTCGTCGACCTCTCCCCCGCCGGCGGTCGCTACTCGGGCCGCGTCCTGGTGGGGTCCAGTCCCGAGTTGCTCGTCCGTCGCCGGGGTGACCTGGTGGAGTGCCACCCGTTGGCCGGGTCCGCGCCCCGTTCCGCCGATCCCGCCGCCGACCAGGCCGCGGGCCGCGCGCTGCGGGCCTCCGGAAAGGACGCCTCCGAGCACGCCTTCGTCGTGGACTCGCTGGCCCGGTCGCTCGGGCCGTTGTGCACCGACCTCGAGATCCCCGAGCACCCGT
Organism: Dietzia lutea; assembly: GCF_003096075.1. Lineage (NCBI taxonomy): Bacteria > Bacillati > Actinomycetota > Actinomycetes > Mycobacteriales > Dietziaceae > Dietzia > Dietzia lutea. Next base: position 2,023,119 of record NZ_CP015449.1, read on the forward strand.
CGTTGACCTCGACCCGGGAGATGTGGCACCTCGGGACCCGGATCCGAGGGCGCATCGCCGACCCCAGGACCACCGCTTTGGATCTGACCCTGGCCGTCCACCCCACGCCTGCGGTGTGCGGGACGCCGACGGACGCGGCCCGCCGCCTCATCGCGGGGATCGAGGGCGACCGGGGCTTCTACGCGGGCGCGGTCGGCTGGTCCGACGCCGGCGGAGACGGCGAGTGGATGGTCACCATCCGGTGCGTCGAGATCGACGCGGACCGCGCCGGGGCTGTCGCCTGGGCCGGGGGCGGGCTCGTGGCCGACTCGCAGCCCGACGACGAGGTCGCGGAGACCGGCGCCAAGCTGCGGACCGTCCTGCGGGCGGTCGGCGCCGCATAGGCCGCCGGGGGCCGAGCCCGGCGGCACGCGGGGTGGCTACCTGTCGACGACCGGGTTGGTCAGAGCACCGATGCCCTCGATCTCCACGGTGACGCGGTCCCCGGGCAGCATCGACCCGACGCCGGCCGGGGTGCCGGTGAGGATGACGTCCCCGGGCAGCAGGGTCATGACCCGGCTGACGTACTCGATGATCTCGCCGACGGTGTGCATGAACTGCGAGGTGTTGCCGTCCTGGCGCAGCTCGCGGGTCCCGTCCTCGTGCGTGACGGTGGTGCGGACGTCGAGACCGTTCGGGTCGAGGTCGGTGACGATCCACGGACCGAGCGGGCAGAAGGTGTCGTAGCCCTTGCCCCGCGTCCACTGTCCGTCCGAGAGCTGCTGGTCGCGCGCGGTGACGTCGTTCGCGCAGGTGTAGCCCAGGATGACCTCGTGCGCACGGGCGGCGGCGACGTCGCGGCACGGCTGCCCGATCACGACGGCGAGCTCGCCCTCGTGGTCGACCCGCTCGGAGCTCGGCGGGTACGCGATGGCGGCCTCGGGGCCTACGACCGAGGTGTTGGGCTTGAGGAAGATCAACGGCTCGGCGGGGGCCTGCGAACCCATCTCCTCGGCGTGGTCGGCGTAGTTCTTGCCGACACACACGATCTTCGACGCCAGGATGGGCGCGAGGAGTCGGACGTCGGCCAGCGGCCACTCCCGTCCGGTGAACTCGGGGGTGCCGAACGGGTGCTCGGAGATCTCGGCACAGGTCAGGGAGGTGGGGTCGGCGACGTCCCCACGGACCTCGACGAAGGCGAACCCCTGCGGATGGGCGATACGGGCGAGACGCATACCGCGATCCTAGGGCGTACGGAGGTCACGCAGAACCCGCGCCCCACGGTCGCGGAGCTCGGCCACCTGGGCGAGGTACAACTCGGCGCAGGCGAGCGCGTCGACGGCCGCGTCGTGCGCGCGGTACCGGGGCAGCCCGTAGCGTCCCCGGGCGCCCCACAGGCGCAGCTCGTCGGGCGAGGGATCCGCCGTGAACCCCATGTCGATCCCTCCGCCGAGTATCCGTCGCTGCAGCTCGAGGGTGTCGACGGCCTCCAGCGGCGGGCGCACGCCGTACACGCGCTGACACAGCGCGCCGAGGAAGTCCACCTCGATCGTGCTGTAGTGCGCCAGCAGGGTACGCCCGGTCAGGGCGGTGAGCACCCGGTCGAGCACCTCCGCGACCCCCGCCCCGTGCGCCACGTCGTCGTCGGTGAGGCCGTGCACGGTGGCGCTCTGGCCCACACCGCCGTCGTCACCCGACCGGTCGTCCGGCCGCAGGAGCATCGACCCGGCCCCGCCCAGCACGATCCGGTCCCCGTCGACCGGGACGAATCCCACCGACACGACCCGGTCCCGTCGCGGGTCGAGGCCCGTCGTCTCCACGTCCACGGCCAGCAGCCGCGCCTCGTCGAGCGGGGTGCCGGGGCCCGGCGGCGGTGTCCGCAGGAAGGTGCCGAGCGGGCCGTCGGGCACCCGGCGCGCCGCGCGTCGCCGGCGGGCGGCCGTCGTCAGTCTGCCCCGACCCGTCACATCTGCCCGACCCGGTACTGGATGGCCAACGCGGACTGTGCGGCCGCGATGATGCGGAACGCCGCCCGCAGGCGGTGGCGGTCCATCGTGCCGAGGGTCGACGGGTCGACGTGGTTGTCCAACTCGAGCCCCTCGGCAATCTGGCGCGCGTGGTGCCGGTAGGCCAGACCCCTGAGGAATCGGATAGCGCCGGAGAGGTTCTCGGCGTCCGTCCGGGCGATCACCCCGGCGGCCGCCGCGGCCTCGAGCCGGCCCAGTGTGGAGACCTCCGGTAGCCCGGCCGACAGCGCGTGCAGCCGGGCGATCTGGACGACGGGCGCGATGCCGCCCGCCTTGATGTCCAGCGTGTTGCGGTACTCCCCCCGGCGCGCGACCACGAGGCCCCGGAAGAACCCGAGGGGCGGTTGCCAGTCGCAGGCGATCCGGGCGAGGTGGGCGAGGAACCGCCGGCTCCCCCGGGACCTGGAGAGCATCTCGCGGCGGACCCGGTCCACCAGGCGCTCGGACCCGTGGACGGCGCGGATGTCGAAGAACACCTGGCTGTGCAGGACGGCGTCGGGGTCGGGCGCGCCCACCCAGTCCCGCACCCGCCGTTCCCAGTCGGACGCGGTGCGCCGCCACTGCGGGTTGCTCGCCATCACGCCGCCCGGGCAGCGCGGGAAGCCCGCCCGGTCCAGGCCGTCGCAGACCCGGTCGGCGAGTGCGGCGAAGTAGTCGTGGGCGCCCGGGACCGTGTCGGCGGCGTCGTCGAGGATCAGGGCGTTGTCCTGGTCGCTGGAGGCACCGAGTTCCCCGCGGGCCTGCGAGCCGAGACCGACCCAGCAGTAGGCGGCGGGCGCCGGACCGAGGTCGGCCTCGGCCAGGGCGATCAGTCTCCGGGTGGCGGCGTCGGCGGTGGCGGTGATGACGCGCCCGATGTCCTGGGGTGCGGTCCCGCGCCGCACGAATTCACCGATCAGCGGCAAAAGCCGTTCCGCCAGCCGGGCGACCGTGTCGGCGTCCGGGGCGCGGGAGATCCGCGCGGCGAGGTAGACGGGGTCGGCCTGGGCGAGCCGGAGCAGGTCGCCCGTGGTGACCATCCCCATCGGCGCCCCGTCCTGGCACACCGGTAGATGGTGGACCCCGCGGTCAATCTGGAGCAGCGTGGCGTCGAACGCCCGCGTGCGGGCGTCCACCGTCACCGGGTCGCGGGTCATGATGGTCGAGACCGGGGCCTCGGGGTCCCCGCCGACGGCGACGACCTTCGCGCGGAGATCGCGGTCGGTGAAGATCCCCACCACGCGCCCGACCTCGACCACCACGAGCGCCGACACCCGCTCCCTCGTCATGACCTGTGCGGCCTCCCGGATGGGGGTGTCGGGTCCCACGGTGACCGCGTCCCGCGTGAGCAGTTCTCCCACCGGCGTGCCGAGGGCGTCTCCGCCGGACGCGGCGACGCGGGCGGAAGCCAGATCCTGGCGGATGCGGTCGCTGCGTGCACCGAAGAAGGCGCGCAGGGCAGGATGCCCGTCGGCCAGCTCGTCGAACACCTCGCGGGGCATCTCGAGGAGCAGGGTGTCCGCCGAGGCGACCATGAGGTAGCGCGACAGGCGGGACTCGGTGAGCGTCGAGTAGCCGAAGCAGTCGCCCTCGTCGCGCGCGTCCAGCAGGGTGCCGTCGGGGTCGCACACCTCGACGGCTCCCGTACGGATGATGTGCAGGCAGTCGTTCGGCGTCCCCGGCTCGATGATCACGGAGCCGCGGCGGTGGTACCGCTGGGACAGCAGGGCGGGCAACCGGTCGAGTTGCTCCGACGGCAACCCGTCGAACGGCGCGCAGCGGGCGAGGAAGTCGCGCACCTCGGCCAGTTCCACGTCCACGCCTCCACTGTGGACGCCAGCGGCCCGCGGTGTGATCGCTTCACGCGATTCACACCCGCGGGCCGCGGGGTGGAACGGGTCCCGGCGTGCCGTCGCCGGCGAGGCGGTCCGGGCTAGGCGCTGACCGCGGCGACGATCCGGTCGCCCACCTCGGAGGTGACGACGGGCGCGTCGCCGCGCGAGCCGAGGTCGGCCTCGACGGCGGCCTCGACGCGCGCGGCCACCTCCTCCTTGCCGAGGTGGCGCAGGAGCAGGGCCACGGACAGGATGGCCGCGGTCGGGTCGGCCTTGCCCTGGCCGGCGATGTCCGGGGCCGAGCCGTGGACGGGCTCGAACATCGACGGGTTGGTGCCGGAGGCGTCGATGTTGCCGGACGCCGCGGTGCCAATCCCGCCGGTGACTGCGGCGGCGAGGTCGGTGATGATGTCGCCGAAGAGGTTGTCGGTGACGATCACGTCGAAGCGCGCGGGGTCGGTCACCATGTAGATGGTCGCGGCGTCGATGTGACAGTAGTCCACCTCGACAGCGGGGAACTCGGGCGCGACCTCGTCGACCGTCCGCTGCCACAGTCCGCCGGCGTTGACCAGCACGTTGGTCTTGTGGACCAGCGTGAGCTTGCCGCGGCGGGCCTGCGCGCGGGCGAACGCGTCGCGGACGACGCGCTCCACGCCGAAGCGGGTGTTGACCGACGTCTCGGTCCCGATCTCCTGTGGGGTGCCGACGCGGATCGCGCCGCCGTTACCGGTGTAGAGGCCCTCGGTGCCCTCGCGCACCACCACGAAGTCGATCTCGCCGGGGTTCTTCAGCGGGGTGGCCGAACCGGGGAAGAGCCGCGAGGGCCGGAGGTTGACGTGGTGGTCGAGCGCGAACCGCAGCGGCAGCAGCATGCCGCGTTCGAGCACGCCGGCCGGCACGGAGCGCGGGTCGCCGATGGCGCCCAGCAGGATGGCGTCGTGCTCCTTGAGGCTGGCGATGTCGGCGTCGGTGAGGGTCTCGCCGTTGCGCAGGTAACGGCGGGCACCGAGGTCGTACTCGGTCGTGGAGACGTCGGGCACCAGCGCGTGGAGGACCTTGAGCGCCTCGGCGGTGACCTCGACGCCGATGCCGTCGCCGGGGATGACTGCGAGCTTCATGACGGTGTGGGTTCCTTTGCTGCTCGTCAGTCGAGGTTGATCTGGGTGGCGGTGGCGCCCAGGTCGGAGACGATCCGGTCGATCGTCGGCTCGGCGACCGCACGGTCCACGCGCAGGATGAGCGACGCGCCCTCACCCGTGGCGTCCTGGCTCAGGGCGGCGGCCTGGATGTCGATGCCCTCGCCGCCGAGGATCGAACCCACCTTGCCGAGCACACCCGGGCGGTCCGAGTAGTGGACGAAGAGGTTCTGACCCTGGGCGCGCAGATCGAAGCCGCGCTCGTTGATCCGGACGATCTTCTGCACCTGGTCCAGGCCCGAGAGGGTCCCGGTGACCTTCCCGGTGGAACCGTCGGCGGCGACGGCCGTGACGGTGACGGTGCTGCGGTAGGACTTGGACTCGCTGCGGGTCTCGACCGAGTGCGTGACGCCGCGCTGCTCGGCCATCTGGCCGACGTTGACGAACGTGGCCGGCTCGTCGGTGATGGCGGAGAACAGGCCGCGCAGGGCGGCCAGGCCGAGGACGTCGACCTGCTCGGCGGCGAGCTCGCCGGCGACCTCGACGTTGACGGTGGTGGGCACGCCCGGGCACAGGTGGCCGGCGATGAGGCCGACCTTGCGGACGAGGTCGAGCCACGGGGCGACCTCGTCGCCGACCGGGCCGCCGGAGACGTTGACGGCGTCGGGCACGAACTCACCGCGTAGGGCCAACAGGACGCTGCGCGCGACGTCGGTGCCGGCGCGGTCCTGGGCCTCGGCGGTGGAGGCGCCCAGGTGCGGGGTGACGACGGTGTTCTCGAGCTCGAACAGCGGCGAGTCGGTGCACGGCTCGGTGTCGAACACGTCGAGCGCGGCGGCGCGGACCTTGCCGGACTTCAGGGCGTCGACGAGGGCGTCCTCGACGATGAGGCCGCCGCGGGCGGCGTTGACGATCACGACGCCGTCCTTGGCGCGGGCGAGACGCTCGGCGTCGAACAGGCCGGCGGTCTCCTTGGTCTTGGGCAGGTGCATCGTGATGATGTCTGCGCGGGAGACCAGCTCGTCGATGTCGACCAGCTCGATGCCCAGCTGCGCCGCGCGGGCGGCCGGCAGGTAGGGGTCGTAGGCGATGATGTGGGTCTCGAACGCCGCCAGGCGCTGGGCCACGAGCTGCCCGATGCGGCCCAGGCCCACGACGCCGACGGTCTTGCCGAGCAGCTCGACGCCGTTGAAGGAGCTTCGCTTCCAGGTGTGCTCGCGCAGCGTCCGGTCGGCGGCGGGGATCTGACGGCAGGCGGCCATGAGCAGCGACACCGCGTGCTCGGCGGCCGAGTGGATGTTGGAGGTGGGCGCGTTGACCACCATGACGCCGCGCTCGGTGGCGGCGGGGATCTCGACGTTGTCCAGGCCCACCCCGGCGCGGCCTACGATCTTGAGGTTCGGCGCCGCGGCGAGCACCTCGGCGTCGACGGTCGTCGCGGAGCGCACGAGCAGGGCGTCGGCGTCGGCGACGGCCTCGAGGAGCTTGGGACGATCCGGGCCGTCGACCCAGCGGACCTCCACGGCGTCGCCGAGCGCGTCGACGGTCGACTGGGCGAGCTTGTCGGCGATGAGGACGACGGGACGTCCGGATGCTGTCACAGTGGGATCTCCTCGGTGTCAAAATGGGCACGGCCAGTCTAGGGCACCTGTCACCGACGCCGACCAGTGGCCGGTGCGGCCCGGGACGCCTACCGTGGCGGGGAGTCCGGGCTGACGGTTACGGTCGATCCGCTGCCACCGTCGTGGCACCGGCGCACCGACGAGCACACCGCCGCGCGATGAACGGAGCCCCGATGCCCCGCAGCCCCCGGTCGACACCGCCCCCGGTCCGTTTCCCTGACCCGTGGTTGCCGGTGGTGGCGCCGGCGCGCGGAGCGACGGCGGTGGCGACGTATCTGCGGGCGCACCTGTACGGCGCGGCCGTGGGTCGCAGCCTCCTCGACCGCTGTATCAGCGCCGTGGAGCCGGCCGACCGCGTGCGGTTGGTACCGCTGCGCGCGGAGTTCGACCGGGAGATCGACATCGCCGCCGCGCTGCTGCGGCGCCTGTCGCCGTGGGGCGCGCCGGGTCGCGGTCTGCTCCGGGCGTCGTCCGTGGTGACGCTTTCCGCGTTACCCGTGGGGCCGGTGTTGCGCGATCCGTTGGCGCGGCTCGCCGTGCTGGAGACGCTCCGCACCCTGGTGGTGGCCAAGCGCTCGATGTGGGAGCTGCTCGCGGCGTCGTGGGTCGCCGACGACCCGGCGCCCGGCGGTGACGGTGCCGGAGCCCGGCGCGACGGTGCGGGGACCGGAGGCGACGACGACGAGGTCGGCGTCCACGACACGGGCCGGCTCCTGCGGGGTCTCGCCGGACAGGCCCGGGCGCAGGAGGAGTTGCTGGAGCAGTTGCGCCGCACCTACGGTCTGGCGGTCTTCGGGTGAGCGCCGCGGGAACCGTGCGCGCGGACGTCATCGTGGTGGGCTCGGGCCCGAGCGGTCTGGCCGCGGCCGTCATGTGCGCCCGTGCCGGGCGGAAGGTCGTTGTCCTCGAGGCGCAGGACACGGTCGGCGGCGGCTGCCGGACCCTCCCGATGTCCGACGCCGCCGGCGACATCCCGGACGACCTCGCCGACGGTCTGCTGGTGGACCCCTGTTCGGCCGTGCATCCGATGGCGGGGGCCTCACCGTTCTTCCGCGAGTTCGATCTCGCGGCCCACGGTGTCGAGCTGGCCACGCCCCCGGTACAGCTCGGGCACGCCCTGCCGGGTCGGGACGCGATCGTCGTGCCGTCCGACCCCTCCCCCGCCACCCTCGCCGAGGGGCTGGGCTCGCGCGAGGAGGCCGACCGCTGGTGGAGCGTGATGGGTCCGGTCGGCCGCCGCGCCGAGGACGCGGTCGCGGCCGCCCTGTCCGATCAGCGCTCGATCCCGCCCGTAGCGGCGACGGCGGCGCTCGCCGGCGCCTTCCTGCGGGCCCACCCCCGCGGCGGGGTCGCCGACCCGCTCGGCCCGGACGGCCGGACGCTGCTGTCCGGCATCGCGTCCCACGCCATCACTCCCCTGACGTCCCCGGCCGCGACCGGCGTCGGGCTCGTCCTGGGCGCGCTGCTGCACTCCCCGCGCGGATGGGGTCTGCCCGTCGGCGGCAGCGGCGCGATCACCGCGGCCCTCGCCGACGCCGTGCGTGACGCCGGCGGCGAGATCCACACGGGCGTCACCGTCGACTCGCTGGCGCGGCTCGACGCCCGGGACGTGGTGTTCAACACCTCGTCCCGGATCCTCGGTGAGATCCTGCTGGCGTCCTCGCCGTCGCCCGCCGTGGCCCGCCGGGCGCGGAAGCTGCTGGAGGCGCCGGTCGGCGGTGCGGCCGCGAAGGTCGACCTCGTCCTGTCCGGCCCCGTGCCGTGGCGGGACGAGCGCCTCGCCCGCGCGGGCACCGTGCACCTGGGCGGGGACTCGCACGCGCTCGCCGTCGCCGAGCGCGAGGTGGCCGCCGGTCGCCACGCCGAGCGTCCGATGATCCTCGTCTCGCAGCCGTGGGTGACCGACCCGGGCCGCATCGCCCCGGACGGCCGGCGGCCTCTGTGGACGTACGCCCACGTCCCCGCCTTCTCCGGCCGCGATCAGACCGAGCAGGTGCTCGCCGCGCTGGAGGAGGTCGCGCCCGGCGTGCGCGACGTCGTGCTGGCCGCGCACTCCACGCCCGCGGACCGGATGGCCGAGCACAACGCCAACAACGCAGGCGGGGACATCGCGGCGGGACGGGTGGACCTGCGGGGGCTCATCGCCCGCCCGGTGCCGCGGGTCGACCCGTTCGCCACGCCCGTCCCCGGGATCTGGCACGCCTCGGGCTCCACCCCGCCCGGGCCCGGCGTGCACGGGATGGCCGGCCGACACGTGGCGAACCGGATCCTCGGCCGCTGATCACGCCGCCGGCGACGTCACCTCGCGGAGGCCTGCCGGGTCACTGGTAGGACACGAACCACGGGCGCGGCCGCACGGCCATCGTCTGCTCGGGCGTGAACGTGGGCGTGTCCTCGTCGTAGAAGTTCTTCCAGGCCATCCAGATGTCGGGAGAGAGCCCGCTGCGCAGGACGTCCCACGTCTCCATCTTCAGCCCCGGCGTCCCGTGTCCGTCGGCGTGCAGGGCGATCGCCACCTCGGGTCGGGAGGTGTCTATCTGGTCCCGGTTGGTGATCATCGCCATGCTGAACTGGTGGAGGATGAGCAGCTTCTGAGGCCCCCCGCTGTCGCGGGTGAGGTCCGCCAGCCAGTGGATCACCCGGTTGATCTCCTCCGCGTCCACCGACCCGATCTGCGCGCCCGGCTGCTGCCCCGGCTCCAGCTTCCACTCGGGGTCCAGCGCCAACCCCACGCCGGGCCGCCGGAGCAGGTCCTCGAAGATCCTGGCCTGGTCGACCATGTCGGCCATCCCCGGCTGCAGGTCGATCACCGCGTAGCCACCAGCGTCGGTGATCGCGTCGACCATCGGGACGAACACCTCCGGCGGCCACTCGTTGGTGAAGTTCCCGTCCGCGCCGGGCCCGCCCGCGGCGACCGTGCCGATGATCTCGAACGCCGGGATCACCGGTTCCGGCGAGAACGGCTGATACTGGTCGACCAGGGTCTGCACGCGCGCCACGCTCTCGGCGGGCCCCTGCTCGCCGAGGATGCCCAGCGCCGGGGTGATCGGCGACCCGTAGGCCGCGACGAACCGCCGCCCCGGGAACATCAGCTGCCCGCCGCCCGGGAGCTCGGGCACCGTCCGGGCGGTCTCGACGCGGTCTCCGAGCTGCTGCTCGGTGCCCCACCCGGGACCGAGTGCGTAGACCGCGTCGGCGTCGCGCACGGCCTCGACCGACCCGCCGTCGACCCGGGGATCCGGCGCCCGCAGGTGGGACACCGCCGCGCCGGCGGCCACGGCCGTCGCTATCGACGCGACGGGGGTCCGGTCGTGGACGAGCACGCTCGGGGCGTCGTCGCCGTCCCACGCGGGTGCGCCCGGCTCGAACGGCTCCGCCGCACCCGAGCCGTCGTCGCTGTCCGCGTCGCCTCCGGCGGTATCCGTTCCGCCGCCCGCGGCGTCCGTGCCGCCGACCGTCATCAGCGCCGGCGCGCCGGGCGACTGGTGGACCGTGACGTCGTCGATCCGGTCGCCGGGGACCTCCACCTCGGAATCGAAGCTGATGCCGGTCAGCTCCTCGAGTCCCGGCCGGTCGGTCGGGGAATCGACCACCTCGCCGTCGTCGTATCCGAAGGACACCGCGCCGACCCGGAGCACCCGCTCGGCGCCGAGCCGCGACACCTCGTCGGCCAGGCCCGCCTCGCCGCCCGGAACGGCGGTGAGCATCGGGGCGCGCAGGCCCACGGCGACCGACGCCGCCGCGGCCTGGGCCGCCTCGTCCGGCGCGGCCACCACGACCACCGGCGCGGACTCCACCAGCAGTCGCGTGGCCTCCACCCCCGAGCCGTCGGCGTCGGCGGCGACCCGGACGCCGTCCGCCTCCACCGCCCGCATCCCGGGGGCGTCACCGTCCTCCGTCGACCCGCAGGCCACCGTCGTGGCGGCCAGGGAAATGGCGAGGACCGCCGCACCCACACCTCGGTTGATGTGACGCACGGCGGTCCTCCTACAGCTGTCGGGAAACGATCCCGGTGGACCCTACAGGGACCTCACACGAGATGCTTCAGCGACACTCAGGCGGTCTCCGTGATGGGACGGTCGACCCAGCTCATGAGGTCGCGCAGCTTCTGGCCGGTGACCTCGATCGGGTGCTCCGCGTTCTCCTTGCGCAGCTGCTCGAGCTCCTTGTTGCCGCCCTCGACGTTGGCCACGAGGCGCTTGGTGAACTCGCCGTTCTGGATGTCCGCGAGGATCTCCTTCATGCGCTCCTTGGTGCCGGCGTCGATCACGCGCGGGCCGGAGAGATAGCCGCCGAACTCCGCGGTGTCGGACACCGAGTAGTTCATGCGGGCGATGCCGCCCTCGTACATCAGGTCCACGATGAGCTTGAGCTCGTGGAGCACCTCGAAGTAGGCCAGCTCGGGCTCGTACCCGGCCTCGACCATGACCTCGAAGCCCGTTTTGACGAGCTCCTCGGTGCCGCCGCACAGCACAGCCTGCTCACCGAACAGGTCGGTCTCGGTCTCGTCCTTGAAGGTGGTCTTGATGACACCGGCACGCGTGCCGCCGATCGCCTTGGCGTAGGACAGCGCGAGCGCCTCGCCCTCGCCCTTGGGGTCCTGCTGCACGGCGATGAGCGCCGGGACGCCCTTGCCGTCGACGAACTGACGGCGCACGAGGTGGCCGGGCCCCTTGGGGGCGACCATCGCGATGGTGATGTTCTCGGCCGGCTTGATGAGGCCGAAGTGGATGTTGAGGCCGTGGCCGAAGAACAGCGCGTCGCCGTCGTTCAGGTTGGGCTCGATGTCGTCGGCGTAGATCTGCGCCTGCGAGGTGTCGGGGGCGAGCAGCATGACGACGTCGGCCCACTTGGCGGCCTCGGACGCGGTCATGACCTTGAGGCCGGCCTCCTCGGCCTTCTCGCGGGACTTGGAGCCCTCGCGCAGGCCGATCACGACCTCCACACCGGAGTCGCGCAGGCTCAGCGAGTGCGCGTGGCCCTGCGAGCCGTAGCCGATGACGGCGACCTTGCGGCCCTGGATCAGCGACAGGTCCGCCGAATCGTCGTAGAACATCTCCACTGCCATGGTGGATTCCCTTCGTTTGTTATCGGTAAGTCGAAACCGGGTTACAGGTCGAGACTATCGAGTGGTGGTGATGGACTTGGGACCGCGTCCGAGCGCGACCATGCCGGACTGGACGATCTCGCGGATGCCGTAGCCGTCGAGCATCCGCAGCAGCGCGTCCAGCTTGTCCGGCGTGCCCGTGGCCTCGAGCGTGAGCGACTCCGGCGAGACGTCGACGATGTGCGCACGGAACAGGCTGGCGATCTCCACGATCTGCCCGCGGTTGGTGGCGTCGGCACGGACCTTGACCAGCGTGAGCTCGCGGGCCACCGAACCGGCCGGGTCCTGCTCGACAATCTTGATGACGTTGACCAGCTTGTTGAGCTGCTTGGTCACCTGCTCGAGCGGGAAGTCCTCGACGTTGACCACGATCGTCATGCGTGACAGCCCGTCGGTCTCGGTCGGGCCGACGGCCAGCGACTCGATGTTGAACCCGCGCCGGGAGAACAGTGACGCGACGCGCGCGAGCACGCCGGGCTTGTCCTCCACCAGCACGCTCAGGGTGTGGGAACGAGCGCTCACTGATCCTCCTCCTGGCCGGAGGTGACGGCGGCGTCGATCCGCTCGGTCACCTCGTGGATCTCCGTGGCCTCGTCCGCCGCGGAGTCGGTGTCGTCGAACAGCGGACGGATGTCCCGGGCCGCCATGATCTCGTCGTTGGACGTCCCGGCCGCGACCATCGGCCAGACCTGGGCGTCCTTGCCCACGATGAAGTCGATGAGCACCGGCCGGTCGTTGATCTCGCGCGCCTTGGCGATCACGTCGTCCACGTCCTCGGCCCGCTCGCAGCGCAGCGCCACGCAGCCCAGCGCCTCGCCGAGCTTGACGAAGTCGGGGATGTGCATGGAGTGCGTCGACAGGTCGGTCTGCGAGTAGCGCTCCTCGTAGAACAGCGTCTGCCACTGCCGGACCATGCCGAGGTTGCCGTTGTTGATGAGCGCGACCTTGATCGGCGCACCCTCGATGGCGCAGGTGGCGAGCTCCTGGTTGGTCATCTGGAAGCAGCCGTCGCCGTCGATGGCCCACACCTCGGCGTCCTGACGGCCGAACTTGGCGCCCATCGCGGCGGGGACCGCGTAACCCATGGTGCCGAGACCGCCCGAGTTGAGCCACGTGCGCGGCTTCTCGTACTGGACGAACTGGGCAGCCCACATCTGGTGCTGCCCCACGCCCGCGCAGTACACCGCGTCGGGGCCGGCGGCGGCGCTGAGGCGCTCGATGACGTACTCCGGAGACAGCGACCCGTCCGACTGCGGCGCGTATCCCAGCGGGTACTCGTCACGGATCTCGTCCAGCTCGCCCACCCACGCGGACGGCGCGTCCAGCGCACCGGACTCCCGCTCACCGCGGAGCGTCTCGACCAGCTCGACCAGCACCTCCTTGATGTCGCCGACGATCGGCACGTCGACCGCACGGTTCTTGCCGATCTCCGCCGGGTCGATGTCCGCGTGGATGACCTTCGCGTCGGGCGCGAACGTGTCGAGGCGCCCCGTGACCCGGTCGTCGAAGCGCGCGCCGAGCGTGACCAGCAGGTCGGAGCGCTGCAGTGCGGCGACCGCGGCGACCGTTCCGTGCATGCCGGGCATGCCGTAGTGCAGCCGGTGCGAGTCCGGGAACGCGCCGCGGGCCATGAGCGTGGTGACGACGGGGATGCCTGTCAGCTCGGCCAGCGCCATGAGCTCCGCCGAGGCGTCCGCCTTGATGACGCCGCCGCCGACGTACAGCACCGGGCGCTTCGACCGCGCGATCATCCGGGCGGCCTCGCGGATCTGCTTGCCGTGCGGCTTGGTGACGGGCCGGTAGCCGGGGAGCTTCATCTCCGGCGGCCACGAGAACGTCATCTCGCCCTGGAGGACGTCCTTGGGGATGTCGACCAGCACGGCACCCGGACGGCCCGTCTGGGCGATGTGGAACGCCTCGGCGATCATCCGCGGGATGTCGTCGCCGTGGGAGACCAGGAAGTTGTGCTTGGTGATCGGCATCGTGATGCCGGAGATGTCGGCCTCCTGGAAGCCGTCCGTGCCGATGAGAGAGGTCCCCACCTGGCCGGTGATCGCCACGACCGGAACCGAGTCCATCTGTGCGTCCGCGAGCGGCGTCACCAGGTTGGTGGCACCGGGGCCCGAGGTCGCCATGCAGACGCCGACCCTGCCGGTGGCCTGGGCGTAGCCGGTGGCGGCGTGGCCCGCGCCCTGCTCGTGCCGGACGAGCACGTGTCGGACCTTGGCCGAGTCGTAGAGCGGGTCATAGACCGGCAGGATCGCCCCGCCGGGGATGCCGAAGACCACCTCGGTGCCGATCTCCTCGAGGGACCGGACGACGGCCTGCGCGCCCGTCATCCGCTCGGGGGCCGCCGGGCGGGCCTTCTGGTCTGTGCCCGGACGGGGTCCGGGCTGTGCCGTTGGTGCGCTCACTTCAACTGTCCTTCATGCTGGTCGTGGAGCTTGTCGTTCGTCGCCTCACCCGGTCCGGTGGGACCGGTGGAACCTGGCAACAAAAAACCCCCGACGGCCACATGGGGCCGGCGAGGGTGCGCGTCGGGGGAAAGCCAGGTTGCGGCTCAGGCGCCGACGCGCCGGCCGAGTACGAGACCGTTCCAGGTGTTCACGCGGCCCAGACTAGGCCCCGGCTGTCCGCAGCGTCAACTCGTGGAACACCGATCCCACATAGTGGACCGTGCGAGACTAGAGGGCATCATGAGCGCCCCATTCAGAGCCCCCGTGCCGGAGTCGACCCCGCGCGACCGCGCCCTCTTCCGCGTCAACCCCATGTCCTACATCGTCATCGCCATCCTCGTCGTGGCGATCCTCTGGCCCGTCGCGGCCTACCCGCTGGCCCTCGGCTGGCTGGTGCTGATCCCGGTGGGCTTCGCCTGGTGGGTGGCCAGGACCCGCACCCGGCTCGACGAGCGCGGAGTGCACCTGTCGACCTGGCGCTCCCGGCGTTCGGTCCCGTGGGACGAGGTGAAGGGCGTGATGTTCCCGAAGAAGGGCTTCGCCCGGCTCGTGACGACCTCGGACGACTCCCTACCGATGGGCGGCGTGTCGTTCCACGACCTCCCGCGCCTGTCCGCCGCCAGCCGGGGCCGCATCCGCGACCCCTACGCCGCGCCCGGACCCGAGCAGCCCTGATCCGCCCCGGCCGGCCGGCACCCGATCGGCCACGGCCTGCCGACGCATCCCCATCCGCTCGTACACGAGGGTGACCGCGATGCCCACCGCGAGCCCGCCCAGCGTCCAGGCACCGAGCACCCACACGGCGTGACCAAGGCCGGCCTCCCAGCCCGAGTCGAAGAACATGATCGAGCGCAGGCCGAGATAGGCCTGGTGCATCGGTTGCAGGTCGCCGATGGCGACGAAGACGGGCGGCAGCATCTGGGTGGGCGTCGCCCCGCCGGAGGTGGGGATCCCGAGCACCACGAACAGCACGAGGTTGACCAGCAGCCCGGCGTTGCCGATCGCGGCGATGATGGTGTGCGCGCAGACCCCCACCGCCACGATCACGAGGTTCGAGAACCAGAACATGTGCCACGGGTCGTACCCGCTGATGCCGAGGATGTCCGCCACCCACAGGCATAGAACCGACACCAGCGGAGCGGTGACGAGCGTGACCGCCCACTTTCGCACGAGGGTCTGGAACCGACCGAACGGCGCCACGTGGACGTGATGGGCGAACGGCCCGATCTCGAGCGGGATGAACCCGAGTCGGGCGTCCAAGAGCGCCGAGATGATCATCGCGCCGGTGAACCCGGCCAGGATGACGACCAGCGCGTAGAACATCGGCAGCGACGCGTTGGAGACACCCGCCGGCAGCGGGTTCCACGCCGTGACGTCCACCCTGATCGGGTCCTCGACTGCGAGTGCGGCCGCCGCGCCCACCGATCCGCCCTCCGCGCCCGCCAGGAGCCCGGCGTCCTCCAGCAGGCCGGGTCCCACGCTCTCCCGGAACGACTCCCGCATCCGGTCGGCCATCGTGTTCAGCACCTGGCCGGAGACGATCGACACCCGCGGTGAGTACTGCAGCTCCACGCGTGCGCGGTCCGGCACGGGCCCGCTCCGCCCCGCCTCCGTCGCGGCCGCCTCGACCAGTCCCACGACCCGGTCGCTGAGGTCGGCGGGTATCCGCAGGGCGCCGAAATACGTTCCGTCTCGCAACCCGGCCTCGGCGGTGGCCGGGTCCACCATGTGCAGCCTCACGGTGCCCCAGTCGTTGTTCTGGATGAGCCCCGCCGTGATGCGGGTGCCCACGTCGATCCGTCGCGGGCCGATCGGGGTCTCGAGCGTCGACGCCTCGTCCGAGTTCACCACGGCGACAGGAATGTGCCGGGCGTGGGCCTGCGGGTCCGCGGTGCCGCCGATGTACATGAAGGCCAGGAGGAAGAACAGGCCACAGACCACCGCGACGGCCCCTGCGGAGTGCGAGACGAACTCACGGATCCCGCCGGTGTGGCCGGAGTCGCTCATATCCATCCCCTTCGCGTCGTGGGCGGGCTGGCCGGGCGGCCGACCGTGAGAAGAGTAAACCCACAACGGGGCGTATCGTGGGGAGGTCACGGCGCGTCCGGGGCGCCGTCGGCGCGTCCGGGACGCCCCCGCGGGTACAGCCCCTCCGGCCGCCCGCCCCCTTCGAACCGGATCGAGGTCCCATGCCGCCCCTGAGGTCACGAACCAGCACCGCCGGACGCAACGCCGCGGGGGCCCGGGCCCTCTGGCGTGCGACCGGCATGACGGACTCGGACTTCGGCAAGCCGATCATCGCGATCGCCAACTCCTACACGCAGTTCGTACCCGGCCACGTCCACCTGAAGAACGTGGGCGAGATCGTCGCGGAGCAGATCGCGGCGGCGGGCGGCGTGGCGCGTGAGTTCCACACCATCGCGGTCGACGACGGCATCGCCATGGGGCACGCCGGGATGCTGTACTCGCTGCCCAGCCGCGAGATCATCGCGGACTCGGTGGAGTACATGGTCAACGCCCACACGGCCGACGCGTTGGTGTGCATCTCCAACTGCGACAAGATCACGCCGGGCATGCTCAACGCGGCCATGCGGCTCAACATCCCCACGGTGTTCGTCTCGGGCGGGCCGATGGAGTCGGGCTTCTCGGTGGTCGTCGACGGCGTCGTCAAGGCCGGTTCGGACCTCATCACCGCGATCTCCGCCTCGGCGAACTCCGCCGTCGACGACGAGAATCTGGACGCCATCGAGCGGTCGGCCTGCCCGACCTGCGGGTCGTGCTCGGGCATGTTCACCGCCAACTCGATGAACTGCCTCACCGAGGCCCTCGGGCTGTCCCTGCCGGGTAACGGCTCGACGCTGGCCACGCACGGTGCGCGCCGCGAGCTGTTCGCCGAGGCGGGTCGGCTCATCGTGGACCTGTGCACGCGCTACTACCGCGACGAGGACGACTCCGTGCTCCCCCGCTCGGTGGCCACCAAGTCGGCTTTCACCAACGCGATGGCGCTCGACGTCGCGATGGGTGGCTCCACGAACACTGTGCTGCACATTCTCGCCGCCGCGCAGGAGGGCGAGGTCGACTTCGACCTGCACGACATCGAGGAGGTCTCCCGCCGGGTGCCGTGCCTGGCCAAGGTCGCCCCGAACTCGGACTACTACATGGAGCACGTCCACCGGGCCGGCGGCATCCCCGCGATCCTCGGCGAGCTGTACCGCGGTGGCCTGCTGGAGACCGACGTCCACTCGGTGCACTCGCCGTCGCTCGAGCAGTACATCGCCGACTGGGACATCCGCAGTGGCACGGCCACCGAGAAGGCCGTCGAGCTGTTCCACGCCGCCCCGGGCGGGGTGCGCACGATCGAGCCCTTCTCCACGGACAACCGGTGGGAGTCGCTCGACACCGACGCGGTGGGCGGCTGCATCCACTCGGTGGAGCACCCCGCGACCGCCGAGGGCGGCCTCGTCGTGCTGCGCGGGAACATCGCCCCCGACGGGTCGGTGTTCAAGACCGCGGGCGTGTCCGAGGAGAACTTCCACTTCTCGGGGCCGGCCAGGGTGGTCGAGTCCCAGGAGGAGGCGGTGTCGGTGATCCTCAGCAAGACGCTGCGGGCCGGTGAGGTCCTGGTGGTGCTGTATGAGGGACCGGCCGGCGGCCCGGGCATGCAGGAGATGCTGCACCCGACCGCGTTCATCAAGGGCGCCGGCCTCGGCACCAAGTGCGCCCTCATCACCGACGGTCGGTTCTCGGGCGGTTCCTCGGGACTGTCCATCGGCCACATCGCGCCCGAGGCCGCCTCGGGCGGCCCGATCGGCCTGGTGCGTGACGGCGACATCGTGACGATCGACGTGGCCACGCGGTCCATCTCGGTGGCGGTGGACGACGACGAGTTGGCCCGCCGCCGGGAGGAGAAGGGTCAGCTGCCGTGGCGGCCGGCGAACCGGGACCGGAAGGTCTCGACCGCCCTGCGCGCGTACGCGTCGATGGCGTCATCGGCGGACAAGGGCGCCGTCCGGATCCTGCCGGACTGATTGCGGCTGCGGGCCGGACACCAGTGAGCGGTCGGCCCGCAGAGACCGGCGCGATCAGCCGGCGGCGCGGTCAGCCCGCGGTGACCGGCGCGCTGTCGGCGGACGACGTCAACGGGTTGGTGCCGTTGAGGAAGTACCACACGAGCCCGGCGAGCACGACGACGATCACCAGCCACACGATCCCGCTGAACCGCGGGCGGTGCGACCATCCCCACTTGCGGTCGGCGGCCCACCGCCCGGGTCCGGTGAAGAGCAGTGTCATCAGTGCGGCGGCGTAAAGGATCGACGGCTCGAGTCCCCGCGAGGTGTCGCTGAGGACCGGGATGGGGTCCGCTCCGGTCAACCGGACCGCGATGCCGAGGCCGACGATCCCGAGGAGGCCGGCAGCGGCGATGGGCGTGGCCAGTCCCACGACGAGCATGACCCCCGCGACGAGCTCGACGGCTCCGCCGGCGATCGCCAGGGCGCGGGCCATGTCGAACCCCGAGTCGGCGAGAGTCTGGGTGAACCCGTCGATCCCGGGGCCACCGAACAACCCGGCGAGCTTCTGCAGGCCGCGCATCGCCAGAAGGACGCCCACCGCCAGGCGGAGGACGAACAGTCCGAGGTCGATGGTCCCGCGCCTGCCGATCTCGTCGCGGCGGGCGGGGGCGATGGTCGTCGGCTGCTCGCCGAACGGCAACGGCGCGGACATGTCGTATCCACCCGACTCGGAGAACTGCGAGTAGTCGGTGCGCCCGGCGGCCGGGAACGCGGTGGTGGCGGCGTCCCCCGTCCCACCGCCCGCACCCGATCCCGACCCGCTCGCGTCGGGTACGTCGAGCGGGTAGTCGACGTCGTGGATGATCTCGGTACGGGCGTCGTCGTCGCCGCGCTTTGAGGAAGTCACCCCTCGACTGTAGGCCGGGGCCGCCGCGGGGACCCGTAGGACACGGCGCGCCGTAGTCTGGTCGGCATGAGATCGATCGCGCTCGTCCTGGCGCTCGCCGTCGCGGTGTCGGGCTGCGCGAGGTTCGACGATCGCCTCGAGGCCCCGTTCACGCCGGCACCGGGTCCGGGAGCGGGGGCCGCGCCGCCGCCGAGTGCGCCCGGCGCTCCGACTCCCCCGCCGACCTCGCCCTCCGGGGCGCCCGAACCGCCACCCGAGACCGGCCCGTGCGTAGACCCGGACCCCGCGGTGATCGCCGCGTGTCTGGGTCCGGCCGTCGCCGTGGCGGGTCTGGGCGAGCGGGCGTTGGTCGCGGAGTCGACGGGTGCGGTGCGGATCGTCTCGCCGGACGCGGAGCCGGAGGATTTCGGGCGGGTGGATCCGCGGGGCGGTCGGGTGGCCGCGGTCGCGCCCTCCCCGGATTTCGCCCAGGACCGGTTGGTGTATCTCCTCGTCGTCGGCGATGGACCCACCCGCGTCGAGCGCCTGGCGCGCGGCGACGCTCCCCGCACGGTCGCGGAGCTCGCCCCCGCCGAGAGCGGCGGCCTCGCGTTCGTCGCGGACGTCCTCACCGTCGGTGTCGGGTCGGAGCTCGCGCGGTTCCCGTCGTACACGGGGATCGGGCGCGCCGAGCGACCCGAGGTGATCGGGCGCGATCTTGGTCGTATCCAGGCGCTGTGCGTCCACGGCGACGAGGTGTACCTCTCCACCGTGACCGACCGCGGCGCCGCGCTCCGCGCCCCGGATCGGATGGTGTGGACGTGGCCGGACCAGCGTTCCGCGGGCGGGTGCGCCGCCGGCGAGGGGACGATGGCGATCGCACTCCCGGACGCCGAGCGCGTCGACACCCTGCAGACCGCCGGCGGT
The DNA here is from genome assembly GCF_003096075.1 of Dietzia lutea. Classification (NCBI taxonomy): domain Bacteria; kingdom Bacillati; phylum Actinomycetota; class Actinomycetes; order Mycobacteriales; family Dietziaceae; genus Dietzia; species Dietzia lutea. The sequence continues at coordinate 2,043,083 of NZ_CP015449.1, forward strand.
GCCGCGCGCGGTCAGCCCGAGGCCCTCGCGGAGGGGCGCTACGGGCGACTCACCGGGCTCACCGTGGTCGGCGAGGGCATCCTCCTGGCCGGGACCACCAACAAGGCCGGCGGCTCCCCTGTCGCGACCGACGACCGGGCGGTCATCCTGCCCGACTCCGGCGGCGGAGGCGACGCCCGCATGTGAGTCCGACTCGAACCCTTGTGCGACGCCGGTTTGGCCGGTAAACTCGTTCTCACGTTCGAGTGATAGTGCGACGCGAGCGGGGGGTGACCGGAGTGGATACGACGACGACGGCGAGGGCGTTCGGTCTCGGCGCGCTGCGCGCGGTGGACGAGCCGTTGGAGTCGTTGGACGCCTCGGCGCTGAGCGAGGTGGCGCGGTCGGCGACGCTGGCGCAGAACCTGGCGGGGGCCACTCGGCTGCATGCCGCACACCTGCTGGTCGAGAGCTTCAAGTCCCTGGACGAGGCCGCCCGCGGCGAGCCCGGCGCCGATACCCGTCCCGCGCACGCCCGCCTGGACCCGGCCGACCGGGCCCGCCACCACCTCGCCGCGGCGCTGGCGATGACCGGCTGGCACGCCCGCCACCTGGTCACCGCCGGCGTGCAGATCCACACCCGCCTGCCCCGCCTACGCGAGGCCGTCGAGCGGGGGCTGCTGCCCGAGCAGTTGGCCATCGACGCCGCCTGCCGCCTGGCCTCGATCCCCGACGACATCATCAGTGGTGTCGAATCCGATGTCGTGGCCCGCCTGACCCGCGACCTGGCCGGCGGTCACCGGCCCAGCCGCACCGCCCTGGACACCACCGTCGACGCCTCCCGCGAACGCCACGACCCCCAAGGCGCCGGCGACGCCGTCGACGCGGCCGCCGACAAGCGCACCGTGCGGTTCCGGCCCGAACGCGACGGCATGACCAGCATGTGGGCCCATCTGCCCTCCGGCGACGCCGAGAAGCTGCGCCGCCGCATCGACGCCGCCGCCCGCGCCGCCGCCGAGACCGGGCATCCCCGCACCCGCGACCAACTCCGCGCCGACGCCCTGATCGCCCTGGGCGATCCCAACACCACCGACATCGCCGACCCCCTGCCCGACCACCCGGGCGACGACGGCGCGGCCGACCCGGCTGCCCCGGGCGCGACGGCCACCGCCGCCGACACCGACACCGCCCCCGGCACCGACGCCGCCGATGCGGCCGGTCGTGCGCCGCTGGGGGCCTCGTGGGGCACCGACCAGCCGATCCGCATCTCCGTGATCGACAGCATCGCCCAGGGCCTGCCCAACCGCGTGGAGTTCGTCACCGGCGCCTACGCCAGCTTCGACTGGCTGTGCGAGGAACTGCTCTCCGGCGGCGACGCCAAGGTCCGGTTCGAACTGCTCGACCCGCAACCCGGCACCGAGGACACCCCCGACGCGGCGCTGAAGTACCGCATCAGCCCCGCCCTGGCCGAACGGATTCGACTACGCGACGGCACCTGCCGCCACCCCGGCTGCACCGTCGACGCCCACAACTGCGAGATCGACCACGTCATCGCCTTCGATCACCAGCGTCCCGAACTGGGCGGGCCCACCGCCGAGTGGAACCTGGTGTGCCTGTGCCGCAAACACCACCGGGAGAAAACCTTCGGCCACTGCGCCTACCGGCCCGGACCCCTCGGCGAGCTGACCATCATCACCGAAACCGGACACGAACACCACACCAGACCCCACGGCCCCCTGGCCCAGGCCCGCGACCGCATCCTCGACCACCGCTGGCACCAACACCTCGACCGACTCATCGCCGACGACGGCCACCTCACCAACCCACGCGGCGCCGAACGAGACGGACCCCGCCCCGCCTGATCGGCGGGGCGAGGTCCGGACGCGAGGGACGACCGACGGAGTAGTCGGTTGTACCGCCTAGCTGCAGGCAGCGATCACCAATTCCTTCACGCGGGCCGGGTCGGCTTGTCCGCGGGTGGCCTTCATGACCGCACCGACGATCGCGCCGGCGGCCTGCACCTTGCCGGAGCGGATCTTGTCCGCGATGTCCGGCTGAGCAGCGAGCGCATCATCGACGGCCTTCTGGAGCGCGGAATCGTCGCGGACCACCTCGAGGCCCTTGTCCGCCACGATCTGATCGGGCTCGCCCTCGCCGTCGAGGACCGCGTCGACGACCTGACGGCCCAGCTTGTTGGTGAGCTTGCCCTCGGCGACCAGCTCGATGACCCGCGCCAACTGCGCGGGCGTGATGGCGAGGGCGTCCAGCTCGACGCCCCGCTTGTTGGCCTGCTGTGTCAGGTAGGACACCCACCACGACCGGGCCTCGGCGGGCGGCGCGCCGGCGTCCACCGTGGCGAGGATGAGGTCCAGGGCGCCGGCGTTGACGAGATCGCGCATCTCCTCGTCCGACACGCCCCAGTCCGCCTGCACGCGCGCCCGACGCACCCACGGCAGCTCCGGCAGCGTCGCGCGGATCGACTCGATGAGCTCCTCCGTCGGCTCGACGGGCGCCAGGTCCGGCTCGGGGAAATAGCGGTAGTCCTCGGCCGACTCCTTCGGGCGACCGGCGGTCGTCGTGCCGTCCGACTCGTGGAAGTGCCGGGTCTCCAGGACGACCTCGCCGCCGGACTCGAGCACGTCCGCCTGGCGGCACATCTCGTGGCGCACCGCGATCTCGACGCTGCGCAGTGAGTTGACGTTCTTGGTCTCGGTGCGGGTACCGAACTCGGTGGCGCCCTTGGGCATCAGTGAGACGTTCGCGTCGCAGCGCATCGACCCCTGATCCATCCGGACGTCGGATACGTCGAGGCTCTTGAGAAGGTCACGCAGTGCCGACACGTAGGCGCGGGCGATCTCGGGGGCCCGCTCCCCCGCCCCGACGATCGGCTTGGAGACGATCTCGATGAGCGGCACGCCGGCACGGTTGAAGTCCAGCAGCGAGTGCGTGGCGCCGTGGATGCGGCCGGTCGCCGAGCCCACGTGCGTGGACTTCCCGGTGTCCTCTTCCATGTGGGCGCGCTCGATGTCCACCCGCCAGGTGGAGCCGTCCTCGAGCTGGACGTCGAGGTAGCCGTCGTGGGCGATCGGCTCGTCGTACTGCGAGATCTGGTAGTTCTTCGGCTGGTCCGGGTAGAAGTAGTTCTTCCGGGCAAACCGGCTGTACGGCGCGATCGAGCAGTTCAGCGCGAGACCGATCTTGATGGCCCACTCGACCGCCTGCCGGTTGGCGACCGGCAACGCGCCCGGCAGGCCGATGCACACCGGACACACCTGCGTGTTGGGCTCGGCCCCGAACGCGGTCGGACACCCGCAGAACATCTTGGTGTTGGTGTGCAGCTCGACGTGCACCTCCATACCCATGACGGGATCGAAACGTGACACGACCTCGGTGAACTCCATGCCGAACAATCTAGCCGAAGAGGCAGGCGGCCTCGCGGTAGCGGTCCTCCGGAACTGTCTTGAGCACCGACACGGCCTCCTCGACCGGCACCATCGCGATCGACTCCCCCCGCAAGGCGACGATCTGGCCGAAATCCCCGCGGTGCACGGCATGCGCCGCATGCACCCCGAACCGGGTCGCCAGATTGCGGTCGTAGGCGGTCGGCGTGCCGCCCCGCTGAATGTGGCCCAGCACCGTGGTGCGGACGTCGCGGTTCATGCGCTCACGGATCGCCGTCGCCATCTGGTCCGCGACCCCGGTGAAGACCTCGTGCCCGAACTGGTCGGTGCCACCCTCGCGCAGGGTCATTCCGGAGCCCTCGACGGGTGTCGCGCCCTCGGCGACCACGCAGATGCCGTAGGCCTCCCCCATCTGGAAGCGACGCTTCATCACCTTGCACACGTAGTCGATGTCGAACGGGACCTCGGGGATCACGATCATGTGCGCCCCCGAGGCGAGCCCGGCGTGTAGAGCGATCCAGCCGGCATGACGGCCCATCACCTCGACCAGCATCACCCGCTCGTGGGACTCCGCGGTCGTGTGCAGACGGTCGATGGCGTCCGAGGCGATCGACACGGCCGTGTCGAAGCCGAAGGTGTAGTCGGTGCCACCGACGTCGTTGTCGATGGTCTTGGGCACGCCCACCACGGGTATGCCGTTCTCGGTGAGCCACCGGGCGGCCTTGAGCGTACCGTCGCCGCCGATCGCCACCAGGGCGTCCAGGGCGTGCCGCTCGAGCGTCTGACGGATCTCCGGGAGGCTGGCCGTCAGAATGTCCGGGTTGAGTCGGCCGGTCCCGAGGATCGTGCCACCGCGGAGCAGGATGCGGTCGATGCCCTCGTCGTCGAACAGTGGGACCGCACGGTCCTCCACCACGCCGGACCACCCGTCCTGGAAGCCCAGGACCGGCGAGTCGTACTCGGAGTTGGCGGTGCGGACCAGGGCGCGGATCACCGCGTTGAGGCCGGGGCAGTCGCCGCCGGCGGTGAGGACACCTATACGCACGTCGAGCTCCTCTCGGTTCCCCCGCAGTCTAGGGGCGCACGGCCTCCCGCCGCGCGGGTCACCTCGCCGAGCGGGTCACCTCGCCGGGCTGGTCGCCGGCTCCGCGAACGACTGATCGCCCGTCTTGAACGCCATCGTGACGAGGCCGCCGAGCAGGACGACCACCGCGGGCAGGAACATCGAGTCCGCGACCGCCTGACCGATGTCCCCGTGCGCGACCTGGCGAGCCTGCATCAGCGCGCCGATCGCGGCGGAACCCAGCACGGCGCCGACCTGGCGAGTGGTGTTGTACACGCCGGACCCGGCGCCCGCGGAGGCCAGCTCGAGGCGGCGCATCGCGGTGGAGGACGTCGGCGCCCACACACACCCGTTGGCCACCCCCATGAGGGCGATGGGGCCGAGCAGGACGAGCACCGGCGTCTGCGAGTCCATCACCAGCGCCAGCCAGAACAGGGAGATCGCGAAGGAGAAGTACCCGACGCCCGTGAAGATCCGCGGGTCGAGGCGATCGGCCCACCGGCCCACGACCGGCGCGAGGACACCGGCGACAAGAGCCATCGGCAGCAGCATGAGGCCGGCCCGCGTCGGGGTCAGCTCCTTGACGCCCTGCAGGTAGAACATGAGCGGCACCATGGTGCCGGCGGTGACGAAGCCGATCGTCGATACGCCGAACGTGCCGATCGAGAAGTTGCGGTCGCGGAACAACCGTAGAGGGACCAGCGGCTCGGTCCGCACGCGCGACTGCCACCACACGAACATGGCGAGCCCCACGACCCCGGCCACGATCAGCGCCGCGGTCGTTCCGCCCCAGCCGTGTGACTCGCCCTGCTGGATGCCGAACACCAGCAGGAACATGCCGATCGCCGACAGCACGATCCCGGGCACGTCGTAGGAGCGCGTGCGGGTCTCGAGCACCGGCACCCACAGCCACACCAGCACCACGGCGAGTACACCGAACGGGATGTTGACGAAAAAGATCCAGCGCCAGTCGAAGGCGTCGATCAGCACGCCGCCGAACACCGGGCCGACCACCGACGCGATCCCGGCCACGGCGCCCCACGTGCCCATCGCCGCGCCCCGACGCTCGGGCGCGAAGACGCGCGTGATCACGCTCAGCGACTGCGGCGTCAGGAGCGCGGCCCCGACACCCTGGAACACCCGGGCGACGATGAGCATCTCGACGTTCGGGGCCAGGCCGCACCACAGCGACGCCCCGGTGAACACGACCAGTCCCGCGATCGCGACCGTGCGCGGTCCGATCTGGTCCCCGAGCCGCCCGGTGAACAGCAGCGGGACCACGTACGCCAGCAGGTAGGCGCTGGTCACCCAGATCACCTGGTTGGTGCTGGCACCGAGCTGGGTGACGAACGCGTCGGTGGCCACGGCGACGATCGTCTGGTCCACCAGGATCATGAAGAACCCGATGACCAGGGCCGCGAGGGCCTTCCAGGCGTCCCGCTCGGGGACCGTGGTCACGCTATCGCGCCTCTCGCGGCCTCGTATGCGGCGCCCACCCGGTAGAGGCGGTCGTCGGCGAGCGCCGGCGCCATGATCTGCAAGCCCGCGGGCAGTCCGTCGACGAGACCGGACGGCACGGACATGCCGCAGTGCCCGGCGAGGTTGAGCGGCAGCGTGCACAGGTCGAACTGGTACATCGCGACCGGGTCCTCGACCTTGTCCCCCAGCGGGAACGCCGTCGTGGGCGTGGTCGGCGAGACGAGGACGTCCACCTTCTGGTAGGCGGCGTCGAAGTCGCGCGCGATGAGCGTGCGCACCTTCTGCGCCTGGCCGTAGAAGGCGTCGTAGTAGCCGGCCGACAGGGCGTATGTGCCCAGCATGATGCGGCGCTTGACCTCCGGCCCGAAGCCGGCCTCGCGGCTCGCGGCCATGACCTGGTCGGCCGAGCCCTCGCCGGTCCGCAGGCCGTAGCGCATCGCGTCGAAGCGCGCGAGGTTGCTGGAGACCTCGGACGGGAGGATGAGGTAGTAGGCGGGCAGTGCGTAGCGGAAGTTGGGGCAGGAGACCTCGACGATCTCGGCGCCCAGCTCGCGCAGGGTGTCGACCGCGGCGCGGAACGACGCCTCGACGCCGGGCTGGTAACCCTCGCCCGAGAACTCCGAGACCACGCCGACGCGCAGTCCGGTCAGGTCGCCCTTCGCGCCCTCCCGCGCGGCCGCGACGACGTCCGGGATCGACACGTCGAGGCTCGTGGAGTCACGCGGGTCGTGCCCGGCGATCACCTGGTGCAGCAGCGCGGTGTCCTCGACGGTGCGGCCGCACGGCCCCCCCTGGTCGAGCGAGGAGGCGCAGGCCACGAGGCCGTAGCGCGAGACGGTGCCGTACGTGGGCTTCACGCCGACCGTCGCGGTGAGCGCGGCGGGCTGGCGGATCGACCCACCGGTGTCGGTGCCGATGGCGAGCGGCGCCTGGTGGGACGCGAGCGCCGCGGCCGAACCGCCGCCCGAGCCGCCCGGCGTGCGGCTGGGATCCCAGGGGTTGCGGGTCGGTCCGTAGGCGGAGTTCTCGGTGGAGGACCCCATGGCGAACTCGTCCATGTTGGTCTTGCCGAGGATCGGGATGCCCGCCTCACGCAGCCGACCGGTCACGGTCGCGTCGTAGGGCGAGCGGTATTTCTCGAGGATGCGGGAGCCACACGTGGTGGGCGCGTCGGTGGTGGTGAAGACGTCCTTGAGGGCGATCGGCACGCCGGCCAGCGGGCCGAGCGTCTCACCGGCGGCCAGGCGGGAGTCGACGTCCCGCGCCGCCGCGAGGGCCTCGTCGGCGCCCACGTGCAGGAAGGCGTTGATCTCGCCGTCGACCTCGTCGATCCGGTCCAGGTGCGCACGGGTGACTTCCTCCGAGGACACCTCCCGCGCGGCGATCCGGCCCGCCAGCTCGGCGGCGGTGGCGGTGGTGAGCTCGGTCATGCGTCCTCTCCCAGGATCTGCGGGACCTCGAAGCGCTGCTCGTCGGAGGCCGGGGCCTGGTCGAGCGCCTGCTCCGGGGTCAGACCCGGGGCGACCACGTCGTCCCGGTACACGTTGGTGATCGCGGTGGGGTGGCTCATCGCCGGGACGTCGTCCGCGGCGACCTCGGAGACGGCCTGCACGTGGTCGAGGATGTCGGTGAGCTGCTGTGCGAACGAATCCAGCTCGGCGTCGCTCAGTTCCAGGCGGGAGAGCCTGGCCAGATGCGCGACGTCCCCGCGTGAGATCGAGGTCACGTGCCTGCCCCTTTCCGTGGCGTGGTCGGTACCGGCCCAGCCTAGTCAGGCCGCGGGGGTGCGGCACAATGGGCGTCATGTCTTATCTCCTCCGCGTCATGTTGCCCGACCGACCGGGCAGCCTCGGCTCCCTCGCGGTGGCCCTGGGAACCGTTGACGCGGACATCATCAGCCTCGACGTCGTGGACCGCTTCGACGGTGTCGCGGTGGACGACATCGTCGTGGACGTACCCCACGGCACCTTCCCCGACTCCCTCATCACGGCGGCCGAGCGACTCGACGGCGTGGTCGTGGACTCCCTGCGTCCGTTCGGCGGGATCCTCGACGCCCATCGCGAGCTCGAGCTGATCGACGCGGTCGCCGGGGCGGGCGCCGGGGCCGCGCAGATGCTCGCCGACGAGATCCCCGCCGCACTGCGCGTCGGCTGGGCGTTGGTGCTGGAGGTGACCGGGGACGCGACGTGTCGACTGGTGGCCCGCGGGGAGTCCGCGCCGATGTGGGAGGGGGGCGAGGTCCCCGTCGTGTGCGGCCTGGCACGCGTCACCGCACTGGATGACGACGACGACGAGGTCCCGGCCGAATGGACGGCGATGGACACCGCGTTGGCGGCCGCGCCCCTGAACGCCGGTCACGTCCTGGTGGTCGGTCGGCCCGGCGGCCCCTCGTTCCGGCCGTCGGAGATCGCCCGTCTCGGCTACCTCACCGGGATCCTGCGGACCCTTCACGCCGGCTGAGGCGCGTCGTCACCGGTCGACGTCGTCCGCGTCCGGATCCGCGGTCTCGGCCGGGGCGGGCCCGTTCGCCAGGAGCTCGACGAAGCCTGCCTCGTCCAGGATGGTCAGCCCGAGCTCCTCGGCCTTCGCCGCCTTCGAGCCCGGGTTGTCGCCCACGACCACGTAGTCGGTCTTCTTGGACACCGAACCCGAGGCCTTGCCGCCGCGGGCGATGATGGCCTCCTTGATGCCGTCGCGGGTGAAGCCCTCGAGCGAGCCCGTGGCGACGATCGTCAGCCCCTCGAGCGTCCGCGGGATCGACTCGTCCCGCTCATCGGCCATCGAGACGCCGGCCGCCGTCCACCGGTCGACGATCTCGCGATGCCAGTCGACGCCGAACCACTCGACCACCGACGCGGCGATCGTCTGGCCCACGCCGTCGGTCTCGGCCAGTTCCTCCTCGGACGCGGCGCGGATGGCCTCCATCGTCCCGAACCTGGTCGCGAGGGCACGCGCGGCCGTGGGACCGACATGACGGATCGACAGGGCGACCAGGACCCGCCACAGCGGCCGGTCCTTCGCGGTGGCGAGGTTGGCCAGCAGCTTGCGTCCGTTCTCGGTGAGCACGGTCCGCTCGGGCTCGGCCCCCTCCTCCATCTGCTTCCGCGTCGCCTTGTCGATACGGGTGTAGAGGTGGGTGCGGAGGAGATCGGCCTCGGTGAGATCGAAGAGCCCGGCCTCGTTCTCGAGCACGCCACTGGCGAGGAGGTCGGACGCCCCCTCGTATCCGAGTGCCTCGATGTCCAGCGCGTTGCGGGAGGCGAGGTAGAACAGCCGCTCGCGCAGCTGGGCGGGGCACGACCGCTGGTTGGGGCAGCGCCAATCGGCGTCGCCCTCGCGGGCGGGGGCCAGGACGGTGTCGCACTCGGGGCAGCGCTCGGGGAAGACGAACTCGCGCTCGGTCCCGTCGCGCCGCTCGACCACGGGACCGAGGACCTCGGGGATCACGTCGCCGGCCTTGCGGATCACCACGGTGTCGCCGATGAGCACGCCCTTGCGGATCACCTCGGTCTGGTTGTGCAGCGTCGCCAGTGAGACCGTCGACCCCGCGACGAGGACCGGCTCCATGTAGGCGAACGGGGTCACGCGCCCGGTCCGGCCGACGGAGACCCGGATGTCGAGCAACTCCGTCATGACCTCCTCGGGCGGGTACTTGTAGGCGATCGCCCACCGCGGGGCCCGGGAGGTCTGGCCGAGGCGGCGCTGGACGGCGCGGTCGTCGATCTTCACCACGAGCCCGTCGATCTCGTGCTCGGGGTCGCCGCGGTGCTCACCCCAGTACCGCATGCGCTCGACCACCTCCTCGACGCCGGTGGCGGGCGCGGTGTGCGGGGAGACCGGCAGGCCCCAGTCCGCCAGGGCCAGGTAGACGTCGTGGAGGCTCTGGAACGTCGCGCCCTCCACCGCTCCGAGCCCGTGGCAGTACATGCCGAGACGGCGCTGGGCGGTGATGGCGGGGTTCTTCTGCCGCAGCGACCCCGCGGCGCTGTTGCGGGGGTTGGCGAACGGCGCCTTGCCCTCGGCCACGAGCCGGGCGTTGAGCTCGGCGAAGTCCTCGAGGCGGAAGAAGACCTCCCCGCGGACCTCCAGCAGCGAGGGCACCGGCCGGTCCTCCGTCGGGGTGAGGGTCACCGGGATGTCCTCGATCGTGCGGGCGTTGAGGGTGACGTCCTCGCCGGTGCGCCCGTCGCCACGGGTGGCCGCGCTGACCAGCTTCCCGTCGCGGTAGACCAGATCCAGGGCCACGCCGTCGATCTTCACCTCGCAGAGGAACGGCAGCCGGTTCTCGGGCACGCCCGCCTGCTCGACCGCGGAGGCGACCCAGTCGCGCAGCTCCTCCTCGGAGAAGACGTTGTCGAGACTGGTCATCCGCTCCAGGTGCTCGACCGGGGCGAAGTCGGTGGAGAAGCCACCGCCGACGAGCTGCGTGGGCGAGTCGGCGGTACGCAACCCCGGGTGCTTCTCCTCGAGCGCCTGCAACTCCCCGAACAGCCGGTCGAACTCGGCGTCGGAGACGATCGGCGCGTCCTTGACGTAGTAGCGGAACTGATGGTCGCGGACGGTCTCCGCGAGCTCGGTCCACTCCTGCCTCACCTCCGGCGGGATGTCCCCGGTGCCGACGGGCTCGGTGCTGTCGCTCGCTTGGCTCACACAGACAGGTTATGTCGCAGGCGGCCACGATGCCTCCGCGGTGTCGGAGCGCTGGCCTACGGTGAGCCCATGAACAACGACATCACGCTCCCCGTCACCATCGACCGGAACCGCCTCCTGGCCTTCGACCTCGAGACGACCGGTCCCGACCCGCGTACGGCCCACGTCGTGACCTCGGCCCTGATCGAGATCGACGGGCCACACAAGAAGGCACGGAACTGGCTGGCCGATCCCGGTATCGAGATCCCCGAGGGGGCGACCGCGGTGCACGGCATCACCACCGCCCACGCGAGGGAGCACGGTCGGCCCCACGCGGAGGTCATCGCGGAGACCGTGGAGGCCATCCGGCAGGGATGGCGCGACGGCCGCACGCTCGTGGTGTTCAACGCGTGCTACGACCTGACGATCCTGCGCCGGTGGCACCCGACATTCGAGGTGGCCGGCCCGGTGATCGATCCCTATGTCGTCGACCGTGCCGTCGACCCCTTCCGCAAGGGCAAACGCACGTTGGAGGCGCTGTGCGGTCAGCACGGGGTGCGCCTCGACGCCGCGCACGAGGCGGCCGGGGATGCGCTCGCGGCTGCACGCCTGGCGTGGAAGATGCTGGGGACGCAGCAGAAGTTGTCCGGCTGTGACTGGCGCGAGTCCAACGCACAGCAGGCCCGGTGGCACGAGGCACGCCAGCGGGACTTCGCCGCCTACCTCGAGCGCTGCGGGAAGGACGCGTCCGACGTCAACACCCTGTGGCCGATGGCGACGGTGTAGCCCCGGCCGATCACTCGGCCATCCGGGGCGCGGTCTCCGCGACGAGTCGGGATGCGCGCAGCGCCGCGGCGGCCCCCGAGGGCGAGACGATGTCGTCTGCCGTCGGCGTGAGGACGATCGAGGGCAGGCGCGACTGAGGCGGCGCCCCGAGCCGGTCGAGAAGCGCCACCAACTCCGCCGCGGGTCGTTCGGCCTCGGCGGTGGTCCGCGGCGGCCGGCCGGCACCGGGCAGACCCTCCAACTGGAGGGTGCGGCCGTCCCCCAGCAGGGTGCCGGCGGCGTCGAGGGCGGCGTGCGACCGCGCGGAGTACAGCGGTGAGGCGGGCACGCACGCGCCGTCGAGAGGCGTTTCGCCCCGGGGCGGCTCGGCGATGACGGACCAGACCGGCGGCGCGCCGGGATCCGACGTCGCGGGGACGCGGACCATGACCTCGGCGGCGCCGGCGCGGCGCAGGGCGTCTCCGAAGCGGCACAGCGACAGGGCGAGCTGGTCGGCGGGGACGGCCGCGATCGGGTCGAGGCGGCTGGGTGACTGCACCGTCCCGGCGGCCACCTTCCAGAGCAGTGGCTCGTCGAGCAGGACGCGGGCGCCCGCACGCAGCCGGCCCGCGAGCCGCGCGGCGAAGCCTCCCGCGCCCTCGGTGAGGGAGGCCGCCAGGTCGCGTCGGGCACCGCGGTCGGACAGGACCGGCATCCCGCCGGGCAGTTCCACCTGCGCCGCGAGCGACCACGGGCCCACGATCCGCACCTGGAGCCGACGACGATCGGGCTCGGGCACCTCCTCGGGGTCCCTCGCCAGCTCGTCGGCCTCCTCGAGGGCGTCGCCGTCCCGCTCGAGGTGGTCGGCGGCCCGCCGGGCGAGGCGGCCCGGCGAATCGGCGAGCCGCCACCCGCGCGGCGTGACGTCCGTGGGCAGGTCCGCGAGCATCGCGAGGGTCCGGCCGATCGCGTCCGCGCCGGGGCCCCGGTCAGCCAGCTCCGGCAGGAACGGGAGGGAGTGACACTCCCCCATCACTACGCGGGCCGCCTCGCGGGGATCGGTGCCGGGCATCGGGCCGGGCCCGGTGCTGGACGGTGAGGGACCCGCTCCCGGCGTCACACCGTCTCCGTCGCCGGGCGGGAGGCGGAGATGGTGCCGCTGCCCAGGACGCGGTCGCCGTCGGGCTCGGAGCGGTACAGGACGGCGGCCTGCCCGGGTGCCACCCCGCGGACCGGCTCGTCCATGGTGATCTCGAGCGTGGCGTCCGCGCCGTCCCCGACCCGACGGACGTGCGCCGGGGTGGCCTCGCCGTGCGCGCGGATCTGCACGTGGCAGTCGGTCTCGCGGACCTCGTCGTCGACCAGCCAGTACGGCGAGGTGGCCGTCATGGCGACGGACAGCAGGTGATCCGCGCCGCCGACGGTGACGGTGCCGCTGTCGGCGTCGATCGCGGTGACGTACCGGGGGCGGCCGTCGGCCGCAGGTCCCTGCACACCGAGCCCCTTGCGCTGGCCGATGGTGAACCCGTGGATCCCGTCGTGGCGGCCGAGCTCGTCACCGGTGTCGGCATCGACGACCGCGCCGGGGCGCACCCCGATGCGGGCCCCGAGGAACGCACGCGTGTCGCCGGACGGGATGAAGCAGATGTCGTGGCTGTCGGGCTTGGTGGCCACCGGCAGACCCGCCGCCTCCGCCTCGGCGCGGACCTGCGACTTGAGCGAGTCCCCCAGCGGGAACATCGAGTGGGCGAGCTGCTCGGGGGTGAGCACGCCGAGGACGTAGGACTGGTCCTTGGCCGCGTCGACCGCCCGGCGCAGGACGGGCCGGCGGGAGCCGTCGGGCAGTTCCTCGGTCGACAGCCGCGCGTAGTGCCCGGTCGCGACGGCGTCGAACCCGAGCGCCATGCCGCGCTCGAGCAGCGCCTCGAACTTGATGCGCTCGTTGCAGCGCAGGCACGGGTTGGGCGTCTCCCCGCGGGCGTAGGACTCGACGAAGTCGTCGATGACGTCGGCCCGGAACCGCTCGGCGAAGTCCCAGACGTAGAAGGGGATCCCCAGCAGGTCGGCGACGCGACGGGCGTCGCCGGCGTCCTCGCGCGAGCAGCAGCCCCGGGATCCCGTCCGCAGGGTCGCCGGATCGGTGCTGAGGGCCAGGTGCACGCCCACGACCTCGTGGCCGGCGGCCACGGCGCGGGCGGCGGCCACGGCGGAGTCCACTCCCCCGCTCATCGCGGCGAGCACTCTCATGACGCGCTCACCCCGGCACGGGCCAGACCGAGGCCCGCGACGCGGGCGCGGTCGGCGGCGGGGCCCAGGGCGGCGATCGCGGCGTCGACGTCGGCCTCGGTGGTCGTGTACCCCAGGCTGAGCCGCAGGCTGCTCCGCGCCGAGGCGTCGTCGGCGCCGAGGGCGAGCAGGACGTGGCTGGGCTCGGCGACCCCGGCGGTGCACGCGGAGCCGGTCGAGCACTCGATCCCGGCGGCGTCCAGCAGGAGGATGAGCGACTCTCCGGAGCATCCGGGGAAGGTGATGTTGGCGATCCCCGGGAGGCGCTCGCCGCCCCCGTTGGCGATCGCACCGGGGACCGCGGCGAGCACGCCGTCGACGAGACGGTCCCGCAGCGCGGTCAGCCGCCGCGTCTCGGCCTCCATCTCGCGAACGGCCTCCTCGAGGGCCACGGCCATGGCGACGACGCCGGGTACGTCCACCGACCCGGAGCGCAGGTCGCGCTCCTGCCCGCCGCCGAAGCCGATCGGCAGGCAGTCGGCGCCTCGGTCGAGGATCAGCGCGCCCACACCGAGCGGGCCGCCGAACTTGTGGGCGGACAGGCTCAGAGAGGTGACGCCGAGGGCGGCGAAGTCCACCGGCACGTGCCCCACGGCCTGGACGGCGTCTGTGTGGACGGCGGCGCCGACCGCGCGGGCGTGGCCGGCGACCGCCGCGACGTCGCCGAGGGTGCCGATCTCGTTGTTGGCCAGCATCGTCGCGACCAGGGCGAGGCGGGGGCCGGCCTCCTCGGCGAGCTCACGGACGGTGTCCGGGACGACGGCGCCGCGCGTGTCGACGGGCAGGAGCCGGATCTCCTTGTTCCCGCCGCGCCCGGTCGCCAGATGGGCGACGGCGTCGAGGACGGAGTGGTGCTCGGTGGCGCCGACGGCGACGAGGTCGCCGTCGTGAGCGGCCGCCTGTCCGAGAACCGCGAGATTGTCGGACTCGGTACCGCCGGAGGTGAACACCACCTCCGAGGGTCGACACCCGAGGTGGTGGGCGAGGGACTCGCGGGCCTCCTCGACGCGTCGCCGTGCGCGGCGACCGGAGCCGTGGAGCGAGGAGGCGTTGCCGACCACCGAGGCCGCCTCGGCGTAGGCGGCGACGGCCGCCGGACGCATCGGGGTGGTCGCGGCGTGGTCCAGATAGTGCACGGGGCGCAAGGTGGGCATATCGCAGGCAAGGATACGCCCGGATGCGCCGGACCCCGGCACCGCAGGGGTGCCGGGGTCCGGGTCGCGTCCGTCAGACACGGTGTGCGGGGCTCACTTGCGGGCGTTGACGGCCTCGGTGAGCTGCGGGGCGACGTTGAACAGGTCGCCGACGATGCCGTAGTCCGCGATCTCGAAGATCGGGGCCTCCTCGTCCTTGTTCACCGCGACGATCGTCTTGGACGTCTGCATGCCGGCGCGGTGCTGGATGGCGCCCGAGATGCCCAGGGCGATGTACAGCTGCGGCGACACGGTCTTGCCGGTCTGGCCGACCTGGAACTGGCCCGGGTAGTAGCCCGAGTCGACGGCGGCGCGGGAGGCGCCGACCGCACCCTTGAGGGAGTCGGCGAGCGGCTCGACGACCTCCTCGAACTTCTCGGCCGAGCCGACACCGCGACCACCGGAGACGACGACGGTCGCCTCGGTGAGCTCGGGGCGGTCGCCACCGACGATGGGGTTGCGCGAGAGCACCTTGGCGGCGTTCTCGGGCTCGGGGACCTGGACCTCGACGACCTCGCCCGCACCGGCGGCCGGGGACGCCTCGACGGAGCCCGGACGCAGCGTGTAGATCGGGGTGTCGCCGGAAACGGTGGCCTCGACGGTGTAGGCGCCACCGAAGATCGAGTGGACGGCCGAGCCGTCCTCACGGATCTCGATGACGTCGGTGAGGACGCCGGAGCCGGTACGGGCCGCGAGACGACCCGCGACCTCCTTGCCCTCGAAGGTGGCGGCCAGGACGATCGCGGCGGCGCCCTGCTCGGCGAGGCCGGCCAGGACGTCGACCTTCGGGGTGACGAGGTAATTCTGCACCGCGTCGCCCTCGGCGACGTAGATCTTCTCCGCGCCGGCCTCCTTGAGGGCGTCGGTGAGCGCGGCGGCGGTGCCGGTCTCGCCGAACACGACGGCGGACGGCTCGCCGAGCGCGCGGGCGGCGGTCAGCAGCTCGTTGGTGACCTTCTTGAGTTCGCCGTCGACGTGCTCGACCGCGACGAGGACTTCAGCCATGGTGGGTTCTCCTTGAAAAAGACTGTGATGAGTCGGTCGGGGTGAGCTCGCGTCAGATGAGCTTCTGCGACACGAGGTACTTGGCGATGTCGTTGCCGCCCTCGCCCTCGTCGACGACCTTCTCACCGGCCGCACGCGGCGGCTTCGGGGCGGAGGAGGTCACGGTCGACGCGGCGTTGTCCTTGCCGACCTGGCCGGCCTCGATGTTCGCGTCGGCCAGGGTGAGGACCTCGACCGGCTTCTTCTTGGCGGCCATGATGCCCTTGAAGGACGGGAACCGCGGCTCGTTGATCTTCTCGCCGACGGACACGACGCACGGCAGGGAGGCCTCCACCTCGAAGATGCCCTCGTCGGTCTCGCGCTCGCCCCTGGCGACGCCGTCGGCGATCTCCAGGGTGCGCATGTGGGTGAGCTGGGGCAGGCCCAGGTACTCGGCGAGGATGGCCGGGACGGCACCCATGCGGCCGTCGGTGGCCTCGTTGCCGGCGATGACCAGCTCGGTGCCCTCGATGGTGCCCAGCACGTTGGCCAGGGCCCACGCGGTCTGGACGACGTCGGACCCGTGGAGGCCCTCGTCGTTGAGGTGGACCGCCTTGTCGGCACCCATCGACAGGGCCTTGCGGATGGCCTCGGTGGCGCGATCCGGTCCGGCGCACAGGACGGTGACCTCGCCGCCGTTGGCCTCCTTGATCTGGAGCGCCTGCTCGACGGCCTTCTCGTTGATCTCGTCCAGGACCGCGTCCGCGGCCTCGCGGTCCAGGGTGTAGTCCCCGTCCGAGAGCTTGCGCTCGGAATAGGTGTCGGGAACCTGCTTGATCAGTACGACGATGTTCGTCATGGGCCTGCGTCGACCTCCTGCGAGTCGGGGCGGGGTGCGCCCCCCGTCATGACCGGGCGCACCGGATTGTGGTCCTGCCTGACACAATAACGGCACCGGCGTCACGGTGGCGGGGCCGGGTTCGCACCCGTCAGTTGATCCGCTTCTCCCAGCCGGCCCACGCGGCGTCGCGCAGTTCGTTCTTGCGCACCTTGCCGGTCGACGTCCGCGGCAGCGCCTCGGTCAGCTCCACCGCGCCGGGGACCTTGTAGCGGGCGATCTTCGTACGGCAGTGCTCGATCACGCCGGCCTCGTCGAGCTGCGATCCCGGCCGGACCACCACGTAGGCCTTGGGCCGCTCGCCCCACTTCTCGTCGGGCATGGACACCACGGCACAGTCCACGACGTCGGGGTGGGAGACGATCGCCTGCTCGACCTCGATGGTGGAGATGTTCTCGCCGCCGGAGACCACCACGTCCTTGGCGCGGTCGAGCAGCTGCACGTATCCGTCGGGGTGCATCACGCCGAGGTCACCGGAATGGAACCAGCCCCCGGCGAACGCGGCGGCGGTGGCCTCGGGGTCGTTGAAGTAGCCCTTCATGACGCCGTTGCCGGTCATCACGACCTCGCCCATCGTCACGCCGTCGGCTGGGACGTCGATCAGGCGGGTCTCCCCCGGCGAGGTCCGCTCGACCACGCGCACGGTGTCGGCATGGATCATCGCGACGCCCTGGCGGGACTTGAGGGCGGCCCGCTCGTCGGGGTCGAGATCGGCCCAGCCGGGCTGCGGGGTGCACACGGTGAAGGGGCCGTAGGTCTCGGTGAGGCCGTACACCTGGGTGACGTCGATCCCGAGCTCCTCGAAGCGGCGCAGGATCGTCGGCGAGGGCGGGGCCCCCGCGGTGACCATGCGGATCCCCTCGATCGGCCGGGCGGCCGGGTCGTCCGCGATCGTGGACAGCACGGCCGGCGCCCCCGCCAGGCGGTTGATCCCCTCGTCGTCGAACAGTCTCCAGATGTCCTCCCCGCGGACGGCGCGCAGACACACGTGGGTGCCCCGCGCCCCGGTCAGCGCCCAGGTGGTGCACCAGCCGTTGCAGTGGAACATCGGCAGGGTCCACAGGTACCGCGAGTCGGCGTCGAAGCCCTGCGTGATGATCTCGCCGAGCGCGTTGAGGTAGGCGCCGCGGTGGGTGTACATGACGCCCTTGGGGCGCCCGGTCGTGCCGGAGGTGTAGTTGACGGCGATGACGGAGTCCTCGTCGGCGACGGTCCACGGCACGGGCTGCGGCGAGGCGTTCGCGAGCCCCTCCTCGAGGGCCTCGGCGCGCGGGCCGAAGCGGGAGGCGTCGGGCTGGGTGCCGTCGGCGTCGGGCGCGACCAGGATGAGCCGCAGCGCGTCGGGGACCTCGTCGCCCAGGCCGGCGAGCAGGTCGGCGTCGGCGATGAGCACCTCGATGCCGGCGTGGTCGACGATGTAGGCGATCTCGGCCGGGGCCAGACGGGTGTTGAGGGCGACCACGGCGCCGCCGGCCAGCGGGACGGCGAACTGGGCGAGCAGGGCCTCCGCGGAGTTGGGGGCCAGGACGCCGACGCGATCGCCGCGCGCGACACCACGCATCTTCAGCAGCGAGGCCAGGCGGGTGGCCCGCTCGGCGAACTCGGCGTAGGTCTGGCGCCGCGGGCCGTCCACCACCGCGGTCGCGTCAGGTGAGACGCGCGCGGCCTTGGAGAGGAAGCTCAGCGGGGTCAGCGCGGTGTCGAGTCCGGAGTTCGCTGTCATCGGGGGTGTCCGCCTTCCGTCGGGCCGGGGCCGGGGCTGGTGCCCTCGCGGGCACGGGTGAGTGTCGTCACGGTATCGGCGGAGCGCGCTCCGCGAGCGGCGGTTCCCCCGGGCGTACCCCTGGGTCACCGGGCGCTCGGACTACGCTTACGCCCTGATCACTCTTTCGACGGGGGGACCTGTGGCACCGGCATCGTTACCGCGCACCGTGCGGTCCCTGGTCGTCGCCGGGTTCGCCCTCGCCGTGGCCTCGGGCTGCGCGTCGGACACACCGAGCGGGGACGCCCGCCTCGGCCAGGCCGCGAGCTGGTCGTCGGTGGCCGGTGGCCCGCCGAACTCGTCTCGGGCGCACGCCGGGGTGTCGGACTCCCCCGAGCTCCTCTGGTCGCGCACGCTGGGCGCCCCGGCGATCGGGGTGGCCTCCTCCGACGGGATCGGCACCTCGTTCCAGGCGACGGTCTCCGAGCGCGGCTGTAACCTCTTCGCCCTCACCGCCGACGACGGCCGCAAGCGGTGGTGCTCGCGGATGCCGACGGACGGCCCGCGCATCACGGCGACGGTCGACGGGCGCGGCTCGCTGTTCGTGCCGGCGTACGGCGGGGTCGCGGCGGTGGCCGCCGAGGGTGAGAACCGGTGGTTCGCCGCTACCCGCGGCGTGCCGACCACCGTGACGTTGATGGACAACCGCCACCTGCTGCTCGTCTCCCACCTCGGGGTCGCTCGCGTCGTCAACGCCCACACGGGTCTGGACGTCACCCCCGAGCTGCGCATCACCGGCGACGTCGCGACGGACGACCCGGCCTACGGTCTGCCGTGGTGCGCCACCGGTGCGCGGGGATGTCCGGTGCCGGCGACCGCGGCCGTGGACACCGACGCGGCCACGGCGTACCTCACCGCGTGGACGCCGGGCACGGCGGATCCGGAGCTGGTCGCCGTGCGGCTGGTCGGTGACGAGCGGCCCGCCCTGGAGGTCCTGTGGCGCGTCCCCCTGGCCGAGGGTCGGCTGGGCGTGCCGGTGGTCCTGTCGGGCGACCGGGACGAGGTCTACGTGCACGCCGCGGACGGCGCCCTCGCCGCGTACCGGGCGGCCGACGGCGCCGCCCTGTGGACGACGCCGGTCGGGTACCGCCCGGACGCCTCGCCGGCGTTGCTGCCCGACGGCACCCTGGTCACCGCGGGGCGCACGACGACCGTGTGGAGGGGTCCCGACGACGAGCACGACGACGACGCGGGCCCGGCGCCCGTGGTGGCCGTCCGCCCGGTCGACGGGACCGGCCGCGAGGTCTGGCGCCGGGACGACCTGCAGCAGCTCACCAACCCGGCCGCGACCCCGGACGGGCAGGTGGTCGTGGCCGTGCGCGCGGGCGGTGGCGGGGACGAGCCCGGCATCGCCGTGCACGTGCTCGACGGCGGCGACGGGCGGACCGTCCACCGGCTCGAGGTGCCCGCGGCATCGGGTCCCGTGTCGGGACTCAGCGTCGATTCGGACGGCCGGATCGCGCTGACGACCGCGATGGGCGCCGTCTACATGTTCGGCTGATCCCCGGCGGCCCGGGTCCGGGGCCCGCACACGAACACCACGGCCGACGTGCCGATGCGGGTGACCACCAGCGCCAGCGGCCGCGAACCCGACAGCGACAGCGAGCGACGC
The DNA here is from genome assembly GCF_003096075.1 of Dietzia lutea. NCBI lineage: Bacteria > Bacillati > Actinomycetota > Actinomycetes > Mycobacteriales > Dietziaceae > Dietzia > Dietzia lutea. The sequence goes on from NZ_CP015449.1 coordinate 2,063,134, forward strand.
AGCACGTCCGGGTCGGTGTCGACGCCGCGCACGAGGATCTCCAGCGACCCGCAGTCCCGCGCGCGTAGGGCGCGACGCAGCTGCTTGCGGTCCAGCCGACACCGCTCGAGCACCTCGAACCCGCTGTGGCCCGGAGGGATCCGCGGCCCGGTCAGGTGCGCGATCCGCGGGTCGAGCTGGCGGAGCCCGTGCCTGCGGGCCCAGTGCCGCACGAGCCCCGCCCGGACGACCGCCCCGTCGGGATCCACGATGAACCGCTCGGGTTCGGGGTGGGCGTCGACCTCGTCGTCGTCGCCGTCGGTCACCTCCTCCACGTGCACGGCGACGCCGTCCGCGGTCAGGCGCGCCGGCCCCCACGGGCCCGGCGCCCCGGCGGCCGCGGTACGCACGACCGTCGCGCGGCGCCGCACGCCCCCCGACAGGCCCGGCGACCACAGGCAGGCCTCGCGTACCGAGCCGTCGAGGGAGACCAGCTCGACCTCGCCCTCGTGGCCGAGGGCGGACGTGTCGAGCCCGGGTGCGCACTTGATGACGTGGTCGCGGCCCGCGGCCCCGGCGAGGAGGTCCGGAAGCGGTGGGCTGAGTTGCGCCGGGTCGTGGATGCGGCGACCCCCGGCGCGGCGTGCGGGATCGGCCACCAGCACGGCCTCGCGGCTCGGCGGGGCGAGCGCGTCGGCGACGCACACCAGCGCCTCGGGCACGTTGTGGGCGGCCATCCGCGCGCGCACCGGGTCGAGGTCCGAGCCGATCACCCGGCCGGCCGTGCGGACGAGCTCGGTGAGCTCGGCGCCGACCGAGCACGTCACGTCGTGGACGTCCCGACCCGCCAGGCGCTCGGCACGGAGGGCCGCGACGGGCCAGGCCGTGGCCTGCTGCACGGCCTCGTCGGTGAGGAGCATCGCCCCCGCCCCGCGGATCCGGCCCCGCGCGCGGGCGCGGGCGGTGACGACGTCGATCGCCGCGGCCGCGTGCTCGGCGTCCGCGCGGCGGACGGTCGCCGTCGAGGACACGACGCACGCACGCGACCAGTCGAGGCCGGCGGCGAGGTCGATCAGGTCGCGGCCGGCGTCGGTGCGCAGGAAGTCCAGGTCCTCGGGGGTCACCGCCGCAAGGTTAGTTCCCGCCGGGCGCGATGGCCCGCGGGGTGGCGAGGACCTCCGCGACATCCGAGGCGGACGCCAGATCCGACAGCACGTCGAGGGTCGGCCGGAGCATCCCGAGGTGGCCGAGGATGCCGGCTTGTGCCGCGTCGTCCGCGCGGATCCACTCGGCGGCCCGGGCCTCGCTCGTCCCGCCGTCGGGTTCTGTCCCCTCCGGCAGCGCGGCCACGAAGAACAGCGTGTCGTAGCGCCGCGGCGGCCCGACCGGGGTCGTCCAGCGGTCCCACGGCCGCAGCAGGTGCGCGGACAGCACCAGGTCGTGCGCGGCCAGGAGTGAGTCGAGGTCGCCGTGCCCCGCGTCGAGCGCGCGCCGCTCGGCGACGCCGGGCGGGGCCGGGGGCGGGGGCGGTGCCGGTGACGTCGACAAGGGGGTGGCGCCCGCCGGCTCGGCGAGCAGGACGCCGGTCTCCTCGAACAGCTCGCGGGCGACCCCCCGGACGGCCGCGGCGGCGCGGTCGACGTCGATCCCGAACCGCTCGGCCCACCACTGCGGAGCGGGCCCGCGCCAGGGCCGCGTGCCGTGGTAGTCGCGCGGCTCCACCCCGCCGCCGGGGAAGACCGACATTCCGGCAGCGAACTGCATCGTCGACACGCGGTGCTGCAGGAACACCTCGACTCCCCCGCCGACCCGGGCGTCGCGGATCAGCGCGACCGTCGCCGCCTCACGGATCGGCACCGCCCCCGGCTCATAGGCCGCAGGAGCGTCGCCGCCGCCCACCACGCGCGACGACCCGGACGAACCCGCCACCCCGGTCATCCCCGTCGGTGCCGGCCCGATCGGCGGGCACGGCGGGCGAAGTAGCGGCCGTCGATCGCGTCGACCGTGATCGACTGCGCGAAGGCCCGGCTGAGGTTCTCGGAGGTGATCACGTCGTCGATGAGCCCCATGGCGGTCACCTCGCCCTCCGCCAGCAGCATGGCGTGGGTGAATCCCGGGGGGATCTCCTCGACGTGGTGGGTCACCAGGACCGTCGCGGGCGCGTCCGGGTCCATGGCCATGTCCCCGAGCCGGGCGACGAGATCCTCGCGGCCCCCGACGTCCAGTCCCGCTCCGGGCTCGTCGAGCAGCAGCAGCTCGGGGTCGGTCATCATGGCTCGCGCGATGAGCACGCGCTTGCGCTCGCCCTCCGAGAGGGTGCCCCACGTCCGGTCGGCGAGATGCTCGGCACCGATCGATTCGAGGGTGTCGGCGGCGCGGGCGAAGTCCTGCTCGTCGTACTTCTCCCGCCACCGACCCAGGACCGCGTACCCGGCCGAGATGACGAGATCGCTCACCACCTCGTCGCCGGGGATCCGGCCCGCGACGGCGACCGACGACAGGCCGACCCGGCTGCGCAGCTCGGTCACCTCCGTCCGACCGAGCTGTTCGCCGAGGACGACCGCGGTGCCGGTGCTCGGGTACTCCAACGCCGAGGCGATCCTCAGCAGCGAGGTCTTGCCCGCGCCGTTGGGGCCGAGTACCACCCACCTCTCGTCGAGTTCGACCTGCCAGGTCAGTGGCCCCACGAGGGTCTTGTCGTCCCGCCGGAGCGAGACGTCACGCAGGTCGAGAACGAGGTCGGGGTCGATGTCGATGGCGGTGCTCACGCTGCCCATCTAACCGGTTATCGCGGTCCCGGGTGGTGAGGAACACGGCTCGCGCGGGTTAACCGGAGATGACGGCCCTGAAGGATCGGCCCGACTTCGCTAGCGTCGACGGTGACGGACGTCGCCACCTCGCGGCGCCGACCCGCAGCCGGAAGGAGCACCGACGTGAACGACCGTCTTGCCATCGACGAGGTCCGTCCCCTCGTCTCCTGCGGGAGGTTCCCGTCGAAATCGGTGGTCGGCGAGATACTGCCGATCTCCGCCGTCGTCTGGAGGGAGGGGCACGACGCCCTGTCCGCCAGCCTCGTGGTCCGGCGACCCGGCGGCCTCTCCTCGCGCACCACCATGGAGCCCGGGGCCGAACCCGACACCGTGCACGCCCTGCTCCCCACCGATGTGCCCGGCATGTGGTCGTTCCGCGTGGAGGCCTGGTCCGACCCCTTCGCCACCTGGCGCAGCGGCATCACCAAGAAGATGGACGCGGGTCAGGACGCCGACGTGCTGGGCAACGAGTTCGAGGTGGGCGCGCGCGTGCTCGACCTCGCTGTCACTCGGGCCACCACCGCCGGTGAGGCCGACCGCGCCGACCTGCTCTCCGGGGCCGCCGATGCGCTGCGCGGTGACGGCGACGCGGCCACCCGCACCGAGCGGGCCCTGTCGGCGGAGGTCGCCGCTGCCCTCGCCGCCGACCCGGTGCGCGAACTGGTCACCGTCGGGCAGACGCACCGCGTGTGGGTCGATCGCCGCGAGGCACAGTTCAGCTCCTGGTACGAGTTCTTCCCCCGCTCCACCGGCGGCTGGGACGCCGAGGGCCGGCCCGTCCACGGCACCTTCACCACGTCGCGGGCGTACGTCGACCACGCCGCCGACCTCGGATTCGACGTGGTGTACCTGCCGCCCATCCACCCCATCGGGGAGATCAACCGCAAGGGCCGCAACAACACGCTGACCCCCGACCCGGACGACGTGGGGTCGCCGTGGGCCATCGGCTCACGGGACGGCGGCCACGACGCCGTGCACCCCGACCTCGGCACCACCGAGGACTTCCGCGGTCTCGTCGAGTACGCGGGCGAACGCGGGGTCGAGGTCGCGCTCGACCTCGCACTGCAGTGCGCTCCCGACCACCCCTGGGCCGCCGAGCACCCCGAGTGGTTCACCGTCCTGCCCGACGGGCACATCGCCTACGCCGAGAACCCGCCCAAGAAGTACCAGGACATCTACCCGATCAACTTCGACACCGACCCCGAGGGCATCTACGCCGAGGTGCTGCGCGTGGTCAGGCACTGGACGTCACTGGGCGTGCGGATCTTCCGCGTGGACAACCCGCACACCAAGCCCGCCGACTTCTGGAACCGGCTCATCAGCGAGGTCAAGCGCACCGAGCCCGACGTGCTGTTCCTCGCCGAGGCGTTCACCCGACCGGCCCGGCTGTTCGGGCTCGCCAAGCGCGGGTTCTCGCAGTCGTACACGTACTTCACGTGGAAGACCACCAGGGCCGACCTGGTCGAGTTCTGCGAGCAGCTGCTGGCCCACGTCGACGAGGCGCGGCCCAACATGTTCACCAACACGCCGGACATCCTGCACGAGTCGCTGCAGCGCGGCGGCCCGGCGATGTTCGCGATCCGCGCCGCCCTCGCCGCGACCCTCTCGCCCGCCTGGGGCGTGTACTCCGGCTTCGAGCTCTACGAGTGGCAGCCGGTCACCGACGGCAGCGAGGAATACCTCGACTCGGAGAAATACGAACTGCGGCCCCGCGACTTCGCCGCCGCCGAGGCCGCCGGACAGTCGCTGGCGCCCTGGCTGCGCGCGCTCAACCGGATCCGGCGCGAGCACCCCGCGCTCCAGCAGCTGCGGACCCTGCACTTCCACGACGTCGACAACGACCAGATCATCGCCTACTCCAAGGTCGACCCCGCCACCGGGGACACCGTCCTGACGGTGGTGACCCTGGACTCCCTCGGCATCCAGGAGGGAACCCTGCACCTGGACATGGCGGCGCTCGGCTACGACGACGACGCACGGTTCAGCGTGCGCGACGAGGTGTCGGGGAACGAGTTCCACTGGGGGTCGAGCAACTACGTCCGGCTCGAGCCGTGGTCCGCCGTCGCGCACATCGTCTCGATCCCACCCTGCCCCGAAGCACGTAGGGTCGAACTGTCCTACCGAACGCACACCGTGGATTGAGGCGAACGACCATGGGAAAGCACAAGAAGCAGGACCCCGCGACCGCCCGGCCCCGGCCGGAGAAGACCTCGTCGTCGTCGCCGTCATCCCCGGCGACTCCCGCGACACCCGAACCGGCCGCGCCGGCGGCGACTCCCGCGGCGGCCACGCCGACCCCGGCGCCCACGGTGACCCCGGCGCCCACACCGGCCGCGGCGCCGCGGCCCACGCCCCTCACCGGCGAGGTCCTCGGCCGGCTCCGCGCGGGCACCCACCACGACCCCCACTCGGTCTACGGCACGCACCGCGACGGCGACGGCTCCGTCGTGCGCACCATGCAGCCGGGCGCGGTGTCCGTCGAGATCGACTTCGGTGACCGGACGGTCCCGATGGAGCCCGTCTCCGACGGCCTGTTCCATGCCGCCCTGCCCGAGGCCGAGGTCCCCGACTACCGCTTCCGCGTCGCCTACGCGGACGGCCACACCCGGACCGTCGCCGACGGCTACCGGTTCCTGCCGACCCTCGGCGAGGTGGACCTGCACCTCATCGGTGAGGGGCGCCACGAGCGCCTCTGGGACGTCCTCGGTGCGCACGTCCGCACCTACGACTCCCCCGGCGGGCCGGTCACCGGCACGTCCTTCGCCGTGTGGGCGCCCAACGCCCGCGGCGTCAGCGTCGTCGGCGAGTTCTGCGGCTGGAACCCCGTGGCGCTGCCCATGCGCTCGATCGGCTCCTCCGGCGTGTGGGAACTGTTCGTCCCCGACGTCGGCGACGGCGCCGTCTACAAGTACCGCGTCCGTGGCGCCGACGGGCGGACCGTCGACCACGCCGACCCCATGGCCGTCGCGACCGAGGTGCCCCCCGCCACCGGGTCGAAGGTGTTCACCTCCGCCTACGAGTGGAACGACGACGAGTGGATCGCGGCCCGCGCGACCCGCGACCACTCCCGCTCCCCGATGACCATCCTCGAGGTCCACGTCGGCTCCTGGCGCCCCGGACTCGACTACCGCGAGTTCGCGCACCAGCTCGCCGAGCACGTCCTCGAGACAGGGTTCACGCACGTGGAGCTGATGCCCGTCGCCGAGCACCCCTTCGGCGGGTCGTGGGGCTACCAGGTCTCCGGCTATTTCGCCCCCACCAGCAGGTTCGGCTCCCCGGACGACCTGCGCTACGTGATCGACCACCTGCACTCACACGGCATCGGGGTCCTCGTGGACTGGGTCCCCGCGCACTTTCCCAAGGACGAGTGGTCCCTCGGCCGGTTCGACGGCACCCCGCTGTACGAGCACGGCGACCCCCGGCGCGGCGAACAGCCCGACTGGGGCACCTACGTGTTCGACTTCGGTCGGCGCGAGGTCCGCAACTTCCTCGTGGCCAACGCCCTGTACTGGGCCGACGAGTTCCACGTCGACGGCCTCCGCGTGGACGCCGTCGCCTCGATGCTCTACCTCGACTACTCCCGAGACGAGGGACAGTGGACGCCCAACATCCACGGCGGCCGCGAGAACCTCGAGGCCATCTCGTTCCTCCAGGAGGTCAACGCCACCGTCCACCGCAAGCACCCCGGCGTCCTCACCGTCGCCGAGGAGTCCACCTCGTGGGGCGGCGTCACCTCCCCCACCTACACCGGCGGCCTCGGCTTCTCCATGAAGTGGAACATGGGCTGGATGAACGACACCCTCCAGTACGTGGGCATGGACCCGATCTACCGCGGCTACCACCACGGCGAGATCACCTTCTCGCTCATGTACGCCTGGAGCGAGCGCTTCGTCCTCCCCCTCAGCCACGACGAGGTCGTCCACGGGAAGGGCTCCATGTGGGAACGCATGCCCGGGTCCTCGTGGGACCGCGCCGCCGGGATCCGGAGTCTCTACGCCTACATGTGGGCCCACCCCGGCAAGAAGCTCGTCTTCCAGGGCCTCGAGTTCGGCCAGACCACCGAGTGGAACGCCGAGCGCGGAGTCGCGTGGGACGACCTCGAGGGCTGGGAGGGCGAGTACCACCGCGGCATCCGCGACTGCGTGCGCGACCTCAACGCGCGCTACGCCGAGAACCCCGGGCTGTGGGCGCTCGACGACGACCCCTCCGGCTTCTCGTGGATCGACGCCAACGACTCCGAGCACAACACGCTGTCGTTCCTGCGCACCGACCACGACGGCAGCACCATCGCGTGTGTGGTGAACTTCTCCGGCGCGCCGCTCGGCGACTACCGCATCGGCCTCCCCGAGGGCGGGTACTGGGAGGAGATCCTCAACACTGATGCCGAGGCCTACGAGGGGTCCGGAGCTGGCAACTACGGCGGCGTCCACGCCGAGCAGGTCTCCCACCACGGGCGGCCGTACTCCGCCGCGATCACGGTCGGCTCCCGCGCGACCGTGTGGTTCCGCCACACCGCCACCGGATAGCGGAGAGCCGTCGGCGGACTCCCGGGTAGGGGCCGCCGACGGCTCGGCGCATCTCCGGTGGCCCGCCCGGGAGCCACCGGTGACGCGTCAGTACAGGGCGCTCGCCAGGTCGCGGCGCGCGGCCAGCACGCGCGGATCATCCGCCGGCAGCGCGTCGAGGAGCTCGAGGAGCCTCGCGCGCAGTGCGGCACGGTCGTCGCCGGCCGTGACGCGGACAGCGCCGACCAGGCCGGAGAACGCGGTCTCGTACTCCCCGGCCACGAGCGCCGCGTCCGCGGCCCGCAGCGCCTCGGGCACCGTTCCCTCACCCGCGTCCGCGTCCTCCGCCACGCGCCGCGCAGCCCCGACGTACCGCAGCGCCTCCACGAGCGTGTGTTCGCCCGGCCGCGCGTCCACGAGCGCGGTGAAGCGCTCCTCGGCGGTCGCGAGATCGCCCTCGGCCAACGCCTCCTCGGCGGCGTCCCGCTCGGGATCGGACGCCTCGTCGGGCTCGGTCTCCCCGGCCTCCGGGGCGGGGCCGCTGAGCTTGCCCTCGGTCGCGCGGAGCACGGCCGCGAGCCACTGGCGGAGGGCGTCCTCGGGCTGCTCGCCCTCGAAGTCCGCGAGCGGCCGCCCGGCCGCCACGGCGTAGACCGTCGGCACCGCCCGCGCCTGCAGGGCCTGCGCGATGCCCGGGGCCACGTCGACGTCGACCGTCGCGTGGACCCACTGGCCCCCGGCCTCCTCTGCCAGGGCCGCCAGCGTCGCCGTCAGAGCCGTAGGTGCCCGCTGCGACACCAACTCGAGGATCACCGGCACCTGCGCGGAGCGGACGAGGACCTCCTGCTCGAAGGAGGCCTCGTCCACCTCCACCCGGACCGGCGAGCCCCCGGCCTGCGGCGGACCGCCCTGACCCGGGGCGCGACCGGCGGTGGCCGCGTCCCGGCGGGTCTCGGCCCGCTTCTTCAGGCCGGAGAGATCGACGGCGCCGGCGAGCGACGCCGCGAGCTTCTGCTCGGCGGCGGACTGGGGTCGGTTACCTGGTCTCGTCACGTATCCGATCCTGCCACGATGCCTGGACGGGGGTGTCAGCCGGCCGCGGGCACCCGGATGAGCAGGGCGTCGCCCTGGCCGCCGCCGCCACACAGCGCGGCCGCGCCGAGCCCGCCGCCCCGCCGGGCGAGCTCGAGCGCCAGGGTGAGGACGACGCGGTTACCGGACACACCGATCGGGTGGCCGATCGAGATGGCGCCGCCGTTGACGTTGACCTTGTCCGAGCTCAGCTCGAGCATCCGGGTCGAGTGCAGACCGACGGAGGCGAAGGCCTCGTTGAACTCGAACAGCTCGATGTCCTTGACGTCGATGTCCGAACGCCTGCAGGCGTCGAGGACCGCGTCGGCGGGCTGGTGCTGCAGCGTCGAGTCCGGACCGGCGACGGTCCCGTACCCGACGATCTCGGCCAGGACGGTCCAGCCCTCGGCCTCGGCACGCGCGGCGCTGGTGACGATGACCGCGGAGGCACCGTCGGAGATCTGCGACGACGATCCGGCCGTGATGGTGCCGTCCTTGGAGAACGCCGGCTTGAGCTTGGCCATCGACTCGGGAGTGGAGTCGGCGCGCACCCCCTCGTCGGTGTCCACGACGGTCTCGCCCTTGCGGCCCTTGACCGTGACCGGCACGATCTCGTCGGCGAACCGGCCCTCCGCAGCGGCGGCGGCCGCACGCTGGTGGGAGATCGCGGCGAACTCGTCCTGGTGCTCACGGGTGATCTCGAGCTCGACGTTGCGGGCCTCGGTGAGCGCGCCCATCGGCTGGTCGGTCGGCACGTCGTGCAGGCCGTCGAAGGCCATGTGGTCGAGGACCTCGATGGAGCCGTACTTGTAGCCGGCGCGGCTCTTGGGCAGCAGGTGCGGGGCCTGCGACATGGACTCCTGGCCGCCCGCGACGACGACCTCGGAGTGGCCCGAGCGGATCGCCTGGTCGGCGAGCGCGATGGCGGTGAGCCCGGACAGGCACATCTTGTTGATGCTCAGCGCGTCGACACGCTTGGGGATCCCGGCGGCCAACGCCGCCTGCCGCGCGGGCATCTGACCGTTGCCGGCGGACAGCACCTGACCCATGATCACCTGGTCGACGGCGTCCACGGGGACTTTCCCGCGCTCGAGGGCGGCGCGGATCGCGATGCCGCCGAGCTCGGGCGCGGACAGGGATGACAGACCTCCCTGCAGGCGGCCGAACGGGGTGCGGGCACCGGCGACGATGACGGTGCGGGTGGGGTCGGCGGTCATGGGACACCTTCCGATCGAGGGGAAACGACTGTACTGGCCAAACTACCGGGAAGGGGGAACGGATAACGTGGCAGGTATGACCACTACCCCAATCGGCCAACCCCTGCTGCCCTCCGAGCTCGTCGTGGCGATCGACCATGTCGGCGTGGCGGTACCCGACTTCGACGCCGCGGTGACGTGGTACCGCGACAACCTGGGCATGGAGAACCTCCACGAGGAGGTCAACGAGGAGCAGGGCGTGCGCGAGGCGATGCTCGGCTCCCCCGGTCGCCCCGAGGGCAGCGCCCTGCTCCAGATCCTCGCACCGCTCGACGAGACGTCGACCATCGCCAAGTTCATCGACCGCAACGGGCCCGGTATCCAGCAGATGGCGGTCCGTGTCACCGACATCGACGCGATCACCGGGCACCTCACCGGCCGCGGCGTCCGGGTCCTGTACCCCGCGCCCAAGCGGGGCACGGCGGACTCCCGCATCAACTTCGTGCACCCGAAGGACGCGGGCGGCGTGCTGCTCGAACTGGTCGAGCCCGCCGCCGACCAGCACTAGGCGCGACGACCGTGCCCGCGGCTAGGGTGGGAGCATGTCGAGCATGCACACACCCCCGACGTCCGTCGAGCCGTTCGCGGTGGTGCGCAAGGGTTTCGACCGCGAGCAGGTGACGGCCGCCCTCTCCCGACTCGAGGCCGAGACGGAGCTCCTGCGGGCTGACCGCGACGCCGCCGTCGCCCGTGCCGACAGGGCCGCGGCGGACGCCGAGCGGGCACGTACCCGCGTGAGCGAACTCGAGGCCCGCGTCGCGGAGTTGGGGCGGGCACCGGTCACCAGCGACCAGATGTCGGATCGCCTGTCCACCATGCTCTCGCTCGCCACCGCCGAGGCCGCGGCCATTCGTGACGCCGCACTGGCCGTTGCCGATCACGTCCGCACGGAGGCCGACGAGGAGGCATGGCGACTCCGCGAGACCGCAGCCGCCGAACTGGCGGAGGTCCGCGGCCGTGCCGCCGCCGTCCGCACCGAACACACCGGCGTGCTCGCCGCGGCCCGTACGCGGGCGGACGAGATCGTCCGCGCCGCCCAGCGCGAGGCGAGAGCACTCGACGAGGAGGCCGCCCGTCGCCGGGAGCAGATCGACGAGGATCTCCGGCTCGCGTCCGATCTGCGCCGCAGCGAATCGCTGCGCGAGGAGCGCGAGCGTCACGACGCCGCGCTCGCCGCCGCCGACGCGACCCTTCGGGAGGCTCAGGAGGAGGCGCGCAGGATCGTCGACCGCGCCCGGGACGAGGCGGAGAGCATGACGGCGCGGGCACGCGCGCACGTCGAGGAACTACGAGAGCTCCGCCAGCGAGTGATCGGTGATCTCAGCGCGATCCGCGCGAGGCTCGAACCCGTCCCCGGCACCGAGGGCGACGAGCTGTTCGAGCTGCCGCCCGAACCGGGGCTCAGCTCCAGCGACGAGTGAGGCCGCGACGGCCGCGGCCGGACCAGCATCCGGCGTGCCAGTGCCGTCGCTCGTCGTCGCCGCCCGGCCGGTCGGGCCACGCGACCACGTGAGGTGTTCCCGCGGTGACGAGGTGATCGCAGCCGGGGCACCGGTAGTCCTTCGCGGCCCGTGCCGCCGGGATCCTCCGGACGTGGTACTGATCGGGATCGCCGGCGGGGCCGGCCTCGAGCGCCGCGCCCCCGAGGCCGTCCCGCCGGGGCGCGGGGCGGTCGCCGCCGTCGCGCCGGTGTCTCCTGGGCATCGGTCGACCCCGGTCAGAAGAGTCGTAGGTCGGAGGACTCGATGCCGCGGAGCGTGTCGTAATCCAGGGTCACGCACCGGATCCCCCGGTCCGTGGCGAGGGTGCGGGCCTGCGGCTTGATGACCTGGGCGGCGAAGATCCCGGTCACCGGGGCGAGCAGCGGGTCACGGTTGAGCAGCTCCAGGTACCGGGTGAGCTGCTCCACGCCGTCGATCTCACCCCGACGCTTGATCTCCACCGCCACGGTCACCCCGTCGGCGTCACGGCCGAGGATGTCGACCGGCCCGATGGCGGTCATGTACTCGCGGCGCACGAGGCTGTACCCGGGCCCCAGGGTCTCGATGTGTTCGGCGAGCAGTTCCTGCAGGTGGGCCTCGACGCCGTCCTTCACGAGACCCGGATCCACGCCGAGCTCGTGGTGGGACTCGTGGTGCACCTCGGACACGGTGATCCGCAGTTGCTCCCCCGCCTTGTTCTCCACGATCCAGAGGCGGTGGTCGGGGTTCTCCGGGTGCGCCTGCTCGGTCAGTGAGCAGGGCGGCGTCATCCAGTTGAGCGGCTTGTACGCCCTGTCGTCGGCGTGGACGCTGACAGACCCGTCCGCCTTGACGAGCAACAGGCGCGGTGCCATGGGAAGGTGCGCGGTGAGACGGCCCACGTAGTCGACCTGACAGGTGGCGACGACGAGACGCAAAGATTCCTCCTGTAGACGGGCGGCGGACCGGGACCGCGGTCCCGGGGCGTCAGCGGTGGGGACGCCGGGGCCGGACCTGCTCGGTCGAACATGCCTCGACCCATGCGAGCATCCCGGTCAGTTTGGCGGGGGCCAGGCACAGCTCGCCCTCGACGACGGCGCCCCCGGGATCGGTCCCGGAGAAGGGCACGATCAGCTCGCCCTCCTCGGCCACGTCCAGTTCGGGGCCTGTCGGCTGCCGCCGTGCCCCCAGTGCCAGACTCCGACGGTCCAGCCGGACGTCGGCCCCGAACCGGACGCTGCCCAGACGGTAGAAGGCGACGTCGGTGTCGGAATAGCGGACGGCACCGTACCGCCACGACTCCTCCCCCGCCCTGCGTACGAGAACGGAGGTGGAATTCCGACGGACGACCACCAGGCGATAGACCGCGGCCGCGGCCACCGGAACCAGGACGAGCAGAATGACGACACCGAGAACGATCTCGATGGGAGCCGTCAATCTGCTCAACTCCTTCCGATGGCCGCGGCCGGGGTGCCGGTCGGGCCGGAGGTCGACTAGGCGCCGGCCTTCTCGATGGCCCGCAGACGACCGCGGGCCGTTGCGGCGGCCGCGGCGTCGTCGCCGGCCTCGGACAGCGCCTTCTCGGCGGCGGAACGGTCGATCGCGTCGGACCACTCCGCTGCTTCACCGAGGATACTGACCTTGTGGGCGGTGACCGAGAGGAAGCCGCCCTGGACCGCGGCGACCTTCTTGCCCTCGTCGGTGTAGACGGTCACGGTGCCACCGGCGTCCAGTTCGCCGAGCAGCGGCTCGTGCCCGGCCTGGATGCCGATCTCGCCCTCGGTGGTCTTGGCGACCACCATCGTGGCGGTACCGGACCAGAAGCGGCGCTCGACCGTGACGAACTCGACTTCGATGTCAGCCATTGTCTACGGTCACTTCCCCGAGAGCTTCTTGGCGGCCTTCTCGACGTCGTCCAGACCGCCGATGCCGTTGAACGCCTGCTCGGGCAGGTGGTCGAGCTCGCCCTTGCACAGCTTGTCGAAGGCCTCGATGGTCTCGGACAGCGGCACGACCGAGCCGACCTGGCCGGTGAACTTCTCGGCGACGAGGAAGTTCTGGCCCAGGAAGCGCTCGAGACGACGGGCACGCTGGACGGTGACCTTGTCCTCCTCGGACAGCTCGTCCATACCGAGGATCGCGATGATGTCCTGGAGCTCCTTGTACTTCTGGAGGATCCGGATGACTTCCTGCGCGACGCGGTAGTGCTCCTCGCCCACGATGCCGGGCTCGAGGATGCGGGAGGTCGAGGTGAGCGGGTCGACGGCCGGGTAGATGCCCTTCGACGCGATGGAGCGGGAGAGCTCCGTTGTGGCGTCGAGGTGGGCGAACGTGGTCGCCGGCGCGGGGTCGGTGTAGTCGTCCGCGGGGACGTAGATCGCCTGCAGCGAGGTGATCGAGCGACCCCGGGTCGAGGTGATCCGCTCCTGCAGCTGACCCATCTCGTCCGCCAGGGTCGGCTGGTAACCGACGGCGGACGGCATACGGCCGAGCAGCGTCGAGACCTCGGAACCGGCCTGGGTGAAACGGAAGATGTTGTCGATGAACAGCAGGACGTCCTGGCCCTGCACGTCGCGGAAGTACTCGGCCATCGTCAGGGCCGACAGGGCGACGCGCATACGCGTCCCCGGCGGCTCGTCCATCTGACCGAACACCAGGGCGGTGTCCTGGAGGACGCCCATCTCCTCCATCTCGAGGAAGAGGTCGGTGCCCTCACGGGTGCGCTCACCGACGCCGGCGAACACCGACGTACCGGAGAACTCACGCGCGATACGGGTGATCATCTCCTGGATGAGAACGGTCTTGCCGACACCGGCGCCACCGAACAGGCCGATCTTGCCGCCCTTGACGTACGGGGTCAGCAGGTCGATGACCTTCACGCCGGTCTCGAGGATCTCGGTCTTGCCCTCGAGCTGGTCGAAGGCCGGCGGCTCGCGGTGGATGCCCCACTGCTCGCCGTCCCGTCCCGTGCCGGGGGCGTCGAGGCAGTCGCCGAGAGCGTTGAAAACGTGGCCCTTGACGACGTCGCCGACCGGCACCGAGATCGGCTTGCCGGAGTCGACGACCTCGGCACCGCGGACGAGACCGTCGGTGGACTGCATGGAGATGCAGCGCACCATGTTGTCGCCGAGGTGCTGGGCGACCTCGAAGGTCACCGTCTTGGCGACGGCCGGGAGGGTGATCTCGGCCGTGAGGGCGTTGTAGAGGGCCGGGAGGGCGCCGCGCGGGAACTCCACGTCGACGACCGCGCCCAGGACGCGGGAGACCCGGCCGGTGAGACCGGCCGTGCCCGTCGTGCTCTGATCGGTTACAGCTGTGGTCATTGTCTAGTCACTTCCTGCGCTCGCGGCGAGCGCACCGGCTCCGCCGACGATCTCGCTGATTTCCTGGGTGATCTGTGCCTGGCGGGCCTGGTTCGCCTCACGGCTGAGGCCCTCGACGATGTCGGTCGCGTTGTCCGTCGCCGACTTCATGGCCGTACGACGGGCCGCCGACTCCGACGCCGCCGACTCGAGCAGTGCGGCGAAGGCCCGGGTCGACATGTACCTCGGGAGGAGGTTGTCGAGCAGGGTGTCGGCGTCCGGCTCGAAGGTGACCTCGGGCTTGAATTCGGCCTCCGGGTTGTCCATGTAATCCTCGCCCAGGTCCAGTTCCTCGATCTCGACCTGGGTCTCGATCGGGGCCAACCGACGCGCCTTGGGCGTCTGGGTCAGCATGGAGACGAATCGCGTGTAGACGATGTGGACCTCGTCCACGCCCTTGCGGGTCGTGTCGCCCTGGTGGTCCTCACCGAGGAACTCCGCGGCGTCGAACGAGTCCTCGCCGCCGACCGCGAACGCCTTCGACAGGAGCTGGAAGGCCGGCCGGGCCTCCTGGTAGTCGGGCTTCTCGGAGTGTCCCGACCACGAACCGGCGAGGGGGATCTCGCGGAACGTGTAGTAGACGATGCCCTTGTTGCCGAGCACGTAGATGTCCACCTCGCGCCCCTCGCCCTCGAGGTACGCGATGAGCTCGGCGGCCTCCTTGAGGACGTTGTGGTTGTAGCCGCCGGCCATACCACGGTCGGAGGTCACCACGAGCACCGCGGACCGCTTGGGATCCTCAGGCTCGTTGAGCATGCGGTGCTGGATCGACGACGCGCTCGCGAGGTCGGTCAGGATCGCCGTGATCTGGTCCGCGAACGGCTTCGCCGCGGCGACGCGCGCCTGGGACTTGGAGATCTGCGAGGTGGCGATCAGCTCCTGGGCCTTGGTGATCTTCTTGGTCGAGTTGACCGACTTGATCCGGTCGCGGAGTTCGCGCAGGTTGGCCATGGTCTCAGATCACGCTCCTCTCGCCCGAGTATCGGATGGCTGTCATCGCGAGGCCTCAGGCCTTCTTCTTCTTGGTGACCGTCAGCGTCTCGCGGTCGATCTCGTCCTCGGACAGCGCCTCGGCCTCGGGCTCGTTGACGACCCGCGAGCCGTCGGAGGCCACGAAGCCCTCCTTGAACTCGTCGGTCTTGGCCTTGAGGGTGGACATCGAGTCGTCGGACAGCGCGGCACCGCCGGCGATCTGCTCGTAGACGTCCGAGGCGGCGTGGTGCAGGTGCTCGAGCAGCTCGTTCTCGAAGCGGCGCACGTCCTCGACGGGGACGCTGTCGTAGAAGCCCTCACCCGCGAGGTAGATCGAGACGATCTGGTCCTCGACGGCCACCGGCGAGCTCTGGTCCTGCTTGAGGATCTCGACCAGACGCTGGCCGCGCTCGAGCTGGGCCTTGGAGGCGGCGTCGAGGTCGGAGGCGAACGTCGCGAACGACTCGAGGTCGCGGTACGCGGCCAGGTCGAGACGCAGCGAGCCGGAGACCTTCTTCATGCCCTTGGTCTGGGCCGCGCCGCCGACTCGGGAGACGGAGATACCCACGTTGACGGCCGGCCGCACACCGCGGTTGAACAGGTCGGACTCGAGGAAGACCTGGCCGTCGGTGATCGAGATGACGTTGGTCGGGATGAACGCCGAGACGTCGTTGGCCTTGGTCTCGATGATCGGCAGGCCGGTCAGCGAGCCGCCGCCCATCTCGTCCGAGAGCTTCGCGCACCGCTCCAGCAGACGGGAGTGGAGGTAGAAGACGTCACCCGGGTAGGCCTCGCGGCCCGGCGGGCGACGCAGCAGCAGCGAGATCGCGCGGTAGGCGTCGGCCTGCTTCGACAGGTCGTCGAAGACCACGAGGACGTGGTTGCCCTCGTACATCCAGTGCTGGCCGATGGCCGAGCCGGTGAACGGGGCGAGCCACTTGAAGCCGGCGGAGTCGGAGGCCGGGGCCGCGACGATGGTGGTGTACTCCATCGCGCCGTGCTCCTCGAGGGTCGCCTTGACGCCCGCGATGGTGGAGCCCTTCTGGCCGATGGCGACGTAGATGCACCGCAGCTGCTTGGTCTTGTCGCCCGACTCCCAGTTGGCCTTCTGGTTGAGGATGGCGTCGATGCAGACGGCGGTCTTGCCCGTCTTGCGGTCACCGATGATGAGCTGGCGCTGGCCGCGGCCGATCGGCGTCATGGCGTCGATCGCCTTGATGCCGGTCTGCATGGGCTCCTCGACCGGCTGGCGCTCGAGCACGGAGGGCGCCTGCAGCTCGAGGGCGCGGGTGTCCGCCGACTCGATGTCGCCGAGGCCGTCGATCGGCTGACCGAGCGGGTTGACGACGCGTCCGAGGAAGCCGTCGCCGACGGGCACGGAGAGGACGTCACCGGTGCGACGGACCTCCTGGCCCTGGGCGATCTCCTCGAAGTTACCGAGGATGACCGCACCGATCTCGCGGTCCTCCAGGTTCAGCGCGACGCCGAGGATGCCGCCCGGGAACTCCAGCAGCTCGTTGGCCATCGCCGAGGGGAGACCGCTGATGTGCGCGATGCCGTCACTGGTGTCGACGACGACGCCGACCTCTTCCTTGGTCGCGTCGGTCGAAACAGTCGAGGTGTAGTTCGCAATCGCGCTGCGGATCTCATCGGAGGAGATCGTCAACTCCGCCATGTCATTCCTGCTCTCAAAGTCGGGATGTGCTTTATAGGTGTGTGCCGAGCCTCGACCACTGGCGACCGCAGCTCGTCGTTCGACCGGTCGGACCGGTCAGCGCAGGCTGCGCCGCAACGCGTCCAGGCGACCCGCCACGCTGCCGTCGATGATCTCGTCACCCACGCGGACCACCGCCCCGCCCAGCAGGGCGGGATCGACGTCGTTGTGGATGGCCAGCTCGCGACCGTAGATCGAAGCGAGCCGACCACGGAGATCGTCGGCCTGCTGCTCGGTCAGGGGCTCCGCGCTCGTCACCACGGCCACGGACCGGCCGCGGAGTTCCGCGGCCTGCCGGGAGATCTCCATGAAGTCGTCGGCGGGCATCCCGGCCGGCCGGGCGACGGCCTGGGAGGCCAGCGCCTCGGTGACCGCGGTGACCTTGCCGTAGAGCACCTGCGCGAGCAGGGCTCGCTTGGCATCCGCCGGCGTGGTCTTGTCGGCGAGGGCCTGCTCGAATTCCGCGTCGCCGGCGACGATGCGGCCGAGCCGGAACAGCTCGTCCTCGACCGTCTGGAGCTGGTCCTGCTCCTCCGCGGAGCGCAGGAGCGCCTCGCGGCCCAGCAGGATCAGGCCCGCCCGCAGTTCACGCGGGTTGGACCAGTCCCGGGACACCGCAGCGAGCAGGAGGTCGAGCGTGGTCTGGTCGACCTTCCACCCGAACACCCCGCGGACGAGGTCCTGGCGGGCCTCCACCGGGGCGGACGTGTCGGCCACGGCGACCCGGAGCGACCGGTTGTCCTCCAGGACGTCGACGACCTGGAAGAGCTCCTGGCCCACCTTCGCACCGGTCGCCCCGCCGGCCGGGCCGGCGGCCAGGGCGGACTTCAGTGCCTCACGGGTCTGGTCGAGCGCGTCGCGACTCGCTGCGTGCATGGACTCCACTTCCCTTAGTTCTTGCCCGCGCCGGGGACCCGGTCGAGGTCTGCCAGAAAGCGGTCGATGGTGCCGGAGCGACGGACGGAGTCCGACAGCTGCTCACCCATGAGCCGCTCGGCCAGATCGACGGACTGACGCCCGAGATCGGAACGGAGTTCCGCGACGATCTGCTGACGCTGGGCCGCGAGCTGCTGGTTGCCGGCGGCGACGATCCGGTCGCTCTCGGCCTGCGCCTCGGCCTTCATGTCCGCGAGGATCTGCTGGCCCTGGGCACGCGCGTCGTCGCGGATCTTGGCCGCTTCGCTGCGCGCCTCGGCGAGCTGTGCCTTGTACTTGGCCAGCTTCTCCTTCGCCTCGGCCTGGGTCTGCTCGGCACGACGCAGACCGCCCTCGATACGCTCCTCTCGCTCATCGAGAACCTGCTGGAACTTCGGAAGGATGAACTTCCAGAACAGCCAGAGGATGACGGCGAGCGGGATGAGCGACCAGACGATGTCATACAGCGGAGGAATGAGCGGGTTGGGGCTCTCCTCCAGGGGGAGTGCTTCCCCCTCGGCCGCCAAGATGGCGATGACGTTGTTCATGGTGCGTCCCTAAGAGGTCGGTGTGTCGTCGATCAGAACAGGAAGCCGGCGACGATACCGATCAGGGCGAGCGCCTCGGTGAAGGCGATGCCGAGGAACATCGTGGTACGGAGGGTGCCGGCCATCTCGGGCTGACGGGCCATTCCCTCGACGGTCTTGCCGACGAGGATGCCGATGCCGATGCCGGGGCCGATGGCGGCGAGGCCGTAGCCGATCGCGCCGTAGCCGGTGACGCTCTGCTCGGCGGCCTGGGCGAGAGTGACGATGTCCATGGGGTTTCCCTTTCAGATGGCCGGGGCGGGCGGTTCCGCCCCGGTCGGACGTGGGTTGTCGGGTTGACGGGTGGTCGTGGCAGGCCGGGCGGCCCGGGTACTAGTGGTTCTCCGCGTGGAGCGCGCTGTCGATGTAGACGGCGACCAGCAGCGCGAAGATGTACGCCTGCAGGAAGATCACCAGGAGCTCGAACAGCGTGAACGCGATCGACAGCAGGGAGATGCCGGCGGACAGGACGGTCCAGCCGTTGAGCTGCCAGAAGAAGAAGTTCGACGCGCTGAACAGCAGGACCAGGATGAGGTGCCCCGCGAGCATGTTGGCCATGAGTCGGATGGTCAGCGTGGCGGGCCGCAGGAGGAACGTCGAGACCAGCTCGATCGGGACCACCAGCAGGTGCAGCGCCGGCGGCAGGTTGGGGATCACGACGCTCGCCTTGATGAAGCGCGCGAAGCCGAAGCGCTTGGATCCCGCGTAGATGAAGGTGATGTACCCCAGGAGGGCGAGGACCAGCGGGAAGCCGATCCGTGCGTTCGGCGAGATGTTCAATCCCGGAATGATCGCGGGCAGGTTCATCGCCACCACCGCGAAGAAGATCGTCGCGATGATCGGCAGGAAGCGACGTCCCTGCTCCTTGCCGAGGATCTCCTCCGAGACGTGCACGCGGACGAAGTCGAGGCAGATCTCGGCGACGTTCTGCACGCCGCGCGGGACGAGCTTCGGGTTGCGCATGGCGATCACGAAGAAGGCCAGCAGCACGACCGCCATGAGAAGACGCACCAGCATGAGCCGGTCCAGGGTGAAGGCACCGCCTGCGAAGTCCGTCAGCCACTTGTCGACAGGGAAGAACTCCTTGTCGATATTCGGGGGATGGAACTCGCCTTCGAAGGCCAGAAGCGTGGTACTCAGTGTGGTCTCCCCTGGTCGTGTCGGGCGACGGGCGCCCCAGCGCGTTCGGTATGAGCGGCCCGGAGTTCGCGGCCGGATCGGGTCAGCGCGCGAACGTCGTCAGGCCACGTGGCAGCCCGGTGACGTGCTCGTCTCACCGTCGTAAAGAGTAACACCCCGGTCTCGATACGTGATGCCCGGGGCACCCGTCAGGGGACGGTCGGTTCGACGTATGGCGTCCGGGTCTTGAGCACGGCCCACGTCTCCCCCGCGAGCACCACCACCAGCGCGGCGATGATCGTCACCCCGAAGGACGTGTGCGAATAGAAGTCGAACTGTGCGAGCCCGGCGACCACGCCCATGGCCACGAGGAGCTTGAGGAGCCAGGTGCCCAGCACGACCGCCGCGGTGGTCTGCGGCGCCGAGCGCGCGGTGGCGATGACGACGATAGCGGTGGTGAGGACGAACGCCCCGCCGATGCCGGCGCCCATCAGAGCACCCCACAGTCCGGGCAGACCGTCGACGAGCGCCCAGACGATCGCGCTGACGACGGCGAGTACGGCCAGGGCCAGGACGCCGAACCGGACCGCCTTGCGCAACGCGGCGGTGTGCGGGCTCTCGGCGGGACGGTCGTCGGGCGCGGACGCATCAGTCATGGGGTGCAGCCTAGCCGGACGCGGTCTCCCCCCCCGTGTGGTGTTGCGCCCGGGAGCTGCGGAGGCGCGGCACCAGGGTCGCGGCCAGCACGGAGAGCAACCCGGCGGCGACCAGCGGCACGATCACCTCTGTGGGCAGCATGGTCGCGCCCACGGCGCCGAAGGCGATGAGCGAGACCCACGCGTAGATCACCAGGGCGACGCGGCGGTGGGAGTGCCCCAGTGCGAGGAGACGGTGGTGGAGGTGCATCTTGTCGGGCGCGAACGGGCTGCGCCCCGCCCCGACACGGCGGACCACCGCCATGACGAGGTCGAGGACGGGGACGAACATCGCCGCGGCCACGACGATCACCGGCGAGAGCAGCACGATCATCTCCTGTGGCCCGTACAGGCTCTGCGAAATCTTCCCCGACGCACTGGTGGAGGCCGCGGCGAGCACCAGCCCGATGAGCATCGACCCGGAGTCGCCCATGAAGATCCGCGCGGGCTGGAAGTTGTGTGGCAGGAAGCCCAGGAGCGCGCCGGCGAGCACGGCGGTGACGAGCGCCGGCGGGTAGGCGCCCACCGTCCCGCCCTGGTCGAGCATGATGCCCACGGAGAACACGCAGATGGCGAGCGCGGCGATCGCGCCGAGGCCGGCGGCGAGCCCGTCGAGCCCGTCGACGAAGTTCATCGCGTTGACGATCGCCAGCGTGAACACGACGGTGAGCAGCCCGGCCTGCAGCTGGTCAAGGACGAGGATGTTGCCGTCGCCGAACGGCAGGTACACGAGGGTCCACGACACGCCCATGGCGACCAGGACGCCGGCGGCCGCGGCTTGACCGGCGAGTTTGGTGACGGCGCCGAGGCCGAGGATGTCGTCGACGATCCCCACCAGGACGATGACGCCGCCGGCGATGATGGTGGCCTCGACGTCGGGCGCGAAGGGCGGGAACGCGCGGTTCAGGGCCGGCAGCTGCGCGGCGAGGTAGACGGCGACGAGCATCCCGGTGAAGACGCCCACCCCGCCGAGCCGGGGGGTGGGCACGACGTGCACGTCGCGCTCACGGGGGTACGCCAACCCGCCGATGGCGGGTGCCACTCCCCTGACCAGCCCGGTCACGACGAAGGTGACGAGGCCGGCGGTGGCGCCGATGAGCAGGAGCTCCCGGAACGGGATCCCGATGCCCACGGCTCAGCCGCGCAGGGCCGCGGGGTCGATGCCGAGGACCTCTCCGACGCGCTCGGCGGTCACCGCGCCCTCTCGCACGATGCGCGGCGCGGCCCCGGTGAGGTCGACGATCGTCGACGGGGCCCCGATCGCGCAGGGACCGCCGTCGAGGTACACGGCGACCGAGTCGCCGAGCTGCTCGCGCGCCTGGGCGACGGTCGTCGCGGGCGGCTGCCCGGAGACGTTGGCGCTGGACACCGCCAGCGGACCGACCTCGCGGAGGAGTTCGATGGCCACGGGGTGCAGCGGCATCCGCAGCATGACGGTGCCGCGGGTGTGCCCGAGGTTCCAGTTCAGCGACGGCGCCTGGTGCACGATGAGGCTCAGCCCGCCGGGCCAGAAGGCGCGGATGAGGTCGCGGGCGGGCGCGGGCGTGCTCACGACGAGGCCGTCGATGGTCTCCCACGATCCGACCAGGACGGGGACGGGCATGTCGGGGCCCCGGTGCTTGGCCGACAGCAGCAGGTTGACGGCGTCCGGGTCGAAGGCGTCGGCGGCGATGCCGTAGAGCGTGTCGGTGGGGGTGACGACCAGCCTGCCCGCGCGCAGGGCGCCGGCCGCGGAGCTGAGGCCGACCTCGCGGCCGGTGTCCTCGGTGCAGTCGTAGGTGATGGTCACCGGGTGGTCCCCTTCCGGGCGCTCGTGACGACCTCGTCGTCGTCGTTGTTGCCACCGTGGTCGCCGCCGGCGCCGCGTCCCGGGTCGAGTCGCCTCGCGGTGACGAACCGCGGCCGACCGGCGAGGTCGGTGTGCTGCTCCACGGTACCGAAACCCCCCTGCGCGGAGACCACCGCGGCGACCGCGTCGCCGGTCGTGTCGTCGTGTTCGACGGCGAGGAGGCCGCCGGGCGCGAGAAGCGCGGCGGCGAGGTCGACGAGGGGGACGACGACGACGAGGCCGTCCCCTCCCCCGAACAGCGCGGTGGCCGGCTCGTGCGCGAGGATTTCGGCGGGCAGGTCGTCGGTCACGGGGATGTACGGCGGGTTGGACACGACGGCCGCGACCCGGCCACGCAGGTGCGCGAGGGTCCCGATCTCGGTGGCGTCGGCGTGGTGGACCTCGACCGGGGTGTCCCCGGCCGCCGCTCGCTCGTCCGCGTTACGGCGGAGCCACTCGAGGGCCGCGTCGTGCAGTTCGACGGCGTGCACGCGGGCGTCCGGCCGGGCGTGGGCGATCTCCAACGCGATCGTGCCGCTGCCGGCGCACAGGTCCACCACCACCGGCCCGGGCTCGGGCGCGGGCGCGGGCAGCGCGGCGAGGGTCCACTCGACGAGCAGTTCGGTCTCCGGGCGCGGGATGAACACGCCGGGCCCGACGGCCAGGTCGAGCCGACCCGAGGCCGCGCGGCCCAGCAGGTACTGCAGGGGCATGCGGTCCCGCGCACGGGCGGCCGCGATGCGCTCGACCTCGGCCACCGCCGTGGCGTCGAGGTCGTCGGCGATCATGAGCCGGCCGCGGTCGATGCCGAGGACGTGGGCGCAGATGAGCTGGGCCTCGACGAGCGCGGAGTCGACACCGGCCGCCTGTAGCGTCCGGGTGGCCGAGCGCACCACCTCGGCGGCCGGGGCGGGGCGGGGATCCACGACGTCAGCCGCCTTCCACGGGCTAGGCCTGTTCCATGCGGCGACGGCGTTCGTCGGCGGCGAGGGCGTCGAGCACCGCGTCGAGGTCGCCGTCCAGCACGGCGTCGAGATTGTGTGCCTTGAACCCGACACGGTGGTCGGCGATACGGTTCTCCGGGTAGTTGTAGGTGCGGATGCGCTCCGAGCGGTCGACGGTGCGAACCTGGCTGGCCCGCCCCTCCGCGGCCTCCGCTCCGGCAGCCTCCTCGGCGGCGGCCTGGAGCCGCGCGGCGAGAACCTGGAGGGCGCGTTGCTTGTTCTGCAACTGACTGCGCTCGTTCTGACACGTGACGACCGTGCCGGTGGGCAGGTGGGTGATGCGCACCGCGGAGTCGGTGGTGTTGACGCCCTGCCCGCCCTTGCCGGACGAGCGGTAGACGTCGATCCGCAGATCCGACTCGTCGATCTCCACCGGTCCGACGTCCTCCGGCTCCGGGAAGACCAGCACACCGGCGGCCGAGGTGTGGACGCGACCCTGCGACTCGGTGACGGGCACCCGCTGGACGCGGTGCACGCCGCCCTCGAATTTCAGCCGCGACCAGACCCCGTCGCGGGACGGCTGCCGGGAGCGGATGGAGAAGGACGCGTCCTTGTAGCCGCCGAGGTCGGACTCGGTGAGGCCGAGCACCTCGACGATCCACCCGTGCTTCTCGGCGTACCGCGTGTACATGCGCGCCAGGTCCGCCGCGAACAGCGCGGACTCCTCGCCGCCCTCGCCGGACTTGATCTCCATGACCACATCGTCGGCGTCGTGCGGGTCGCGGGGCGCGAGGAGGTCCGCCAGGCGGGCCTCGAGTGCGGCGGCCTCCGAGTCGAGACGGTCGGCCTCCTCGGCGAACGACGAGTCGTCCCCCGCGAGTTCGCGGGCCGCGGCGGCGTCGTCGCGCGTCGAGACCAACGCGCGGTGACACTGCACGATCGGGGTCAGCTCGGCGAACCGCTTGCCGACCCGGCGCGCGGCGGCCGCGTCCTCGTGCAGCGCCGGGTCGGACAGCTGCGCCTCGAGGCCCCCGTACTCGGACAGGACGTCGTCGATCGAGGACGGCGACCGTCCCGCGCCCTGGGTCACTCCTCGTCCTGCGGCAGCGTGGGCGTCGTCTTGGCCACCTGCAACAGGAACTCGTAGTTGGTGTTGGTCTTGCGCAGCTGCGACATGAGCAGGTCGATGGCCTGGTGGGTGTCCAGACCCGAGAGCACCCGGCGGAGCTTGTGCATGATGCCCGCCTCCTCGGGGCTCATGAGCAGCTCCTCCTTGCGGGTGCCCGAGGGGCCGACGTCGACGGCCGGGAAGACCCGGCGCTCGGCGATCCGCCGGTCCAGCTTGAGCTCGGCGTTGCCGGTGCCCTTGAACTCCTCGAAGATCACGGTGTCACCGGCCGAGCCGGTCTCGACCATCGCGGTCGCGATGATCGTCAGGGAGCCGCCGTTCTCGATGTTGCGTGCCGCGCCGAGGAACCGCTTGGGCGGGTACAGGGCGGTCGAGTCGACACCACCGGACAGGATGCGCCCCGAGGCCGGGGACGAGTTGTTGTAGGCGCGGCCGAGACGCGTGATCGAGTCGAGGAGGACGACCACGTCCTGGCCCAGCTCCACCAGCCGCTTCGCGCGCTCGATCGCCAGCTCGGCGACCTGCGTGTGGTCTGACGGCGGACGGTCGAAGGTCGAGGCGATGACCTCGCCCTTGACCGACCTCTGCATGTCGGTGACCTCCTCCGGTCGCTCGTCGACGAGGACGACCATGAGGTGGCATTCGGGATTGTTCGTGGCGATCGCGTTGGCGATGTTCTGCAGGATCGTGGTCTTACCGGCCTTCGGCGGCGACACGATGAGGGCGCGCTGCCCCTTGCCGATCGGCATGATCAGGTCGATCACGCGGGTGGAGATGATGTTCTTCTCCGTCTCGAGCCGCAGCCGCTGGTTGGGGTACAGCGGGGTGAGCTTGGAGAAGTCCGGGCGCTGGCGGGCCTGGTCCGCCGGGCTGCCGTTGACCGTGTCGATGCGGGCGAGCGGATTGAACTTCGCCCGGTTCTTCCCGCCCTGTCCGCCACCGCGGCCGCCGCCCTGGCCGCCGCCCGGACCGTCGTGCTGTGCGTCGGACTGCCCGTCGCGGGGCATCTTGACCGCGCCGGTGATCGCGTCACCGCGACGCAGCCCGTAGCGACGGATCATGTTCATCGACACGTAGACGTCGTTGTTGCCGGCGAGGTATCCGGAGGTGCGGACGAACGCGTAGTTGTCGAGGACGTCGAGGATGCCCGCGACCGGCTGGAGGACGTCGTCCTCCCGCACCTCGGTATCACCCTCGGTCTGGCGGTTGCCGCCACGATTGCGCTCGCGACGGCGCCGGCCACGACGACCGCGGCCACCGCCGTCGTCATCGCGGTTCTGGCCGTCGCCACGGGGGCCGTTGTCGCCACCGTCCTGGCCGCCCTGGTCGTTTCGGGTTCCCTGACCGTCCTGGTCGTTGCGACCGCCCTGGTTGTTCCGGCCGCCCTGGTTGCGCTGATCGTTGCGGCCGCCCTGGTTGCGCTGATCGTTGCGGCCGCCCTGGTCACCCTGGTCGTTGCGCCCGCCCTGCTGGTCGCGGGTGTCCTGGTCGCGGTTCTGCTGACCGCGTCCCTGCCGCTGACCACCGCGACCACCGTCCTCGCGGCGCGACCGCTCGCCCTGCGCGCGTCCGTCGCCCCGGGGGCCGCCCTCGTCGCCCGCCGGTGCGGCGTCGCCGCCGTCGGCGCCGTTGCGCGGCTTGTCCCCCGCGTTGTCCGCGCGGCTGCCGCGTCCCCGGCGCCCCGTGCCGGTCGACGGTGCCGATCCGGCGGCCGACGGAGACTCGGACTGTGCCTGCGCCTCCTCGCGGCGGGGCGCGTCCGCCTGCTGCGGTGCGTCGGCCCGGCTCGTCGTTTCTGCCTCGCGCGGGGCCTCTGCCTGGCGCGGGGTCTCGGCCTGGCGCGGGGTCTCGGCACGGCGCGGTGCGTCGGACTGAGCGGGGCGGCCGCCCCGCGCGCCTTCGATCATGGCGACGAGGTCGCCCTTGCGCTTACCCGACAGGCCCTTGAGGCCCATCTGCTGTGCCAGCGCCTTGAGCTCGGGCAGTCGCATCGCCGACAGCGCGGCACCCTGGGGCGGGGTGGAAGTGGTGTCCGTCGAGGTCACAAGGATCCTTTCTGGGCCCGGGGCCGGGGCGGCGTGTTCCGCCTCGCATCGAGCAGGTGTCCGGGAAGCGGACTCGGCGTCCCGGGGTGGCCACGTGGGCCTTCCGCACCGGCGCCATGGCCGGGCACGGATCGTTCGTCTGAGGGGGATCCACGCGAGGGGAGAACCGCCCGAAGCGGGGGATCCCTGTACGTCACTCGCCGATCGGCCGCTCCGACCGAGACCGCCCCACGCCATACCGACCTGCTGCGGCGGGAATGGATGTGGGATGACTCGGGACGCGGGGACGACCGGGCGCCCGTGACTGAGGACAAGCATACTACCCGGATGCCGATAGCGTGCACGTCCCCCTCGCGCGGGTCGCGACCGGCGCGAGGGGCCGTCACCGGGGCCGGTAACGTACACCACACCGAAGGGCACACGACGTGGAGGTGACCGTGTTCGGAACCATGGCGGACACGCCGTTGCTCGTCTCCCGCATCCTCGAGCACGCCGCCGAGCGGCACGGTGGTTCCACCGTCACCGGATTCGTCGGCGACCTGGAGCCACGGCCCGTCCGCTTCGACGTCGTCGCCTCCCGTGCCGCCGCCACCGCGCACGCGCTCGCCGGCCTCGACGTGCGTCCCGGCGACGTGGTGGGCATCCTCTCCGGCGCCCGCACGGAGGTCGTGGAGCTCATGTTCGCGCTGCCCGCCATGGGCGCCGTCGCACTCCCCGTGAACATCCTCCGCTCCCAGGACTTCATCCTCTCCGCCCTGCGGGACAACCGGGTCGAGGTGATCCTGGTCGATCCCGAACTCCTCCCGTCGGCGTTCGCCGTGGCCGCACAGGTCGAGACGCTGCGCCACCTCGTCGTCGTCGACGCCACCGTCACCCCCGCCCCCGGCGACCTCCGCGCCGAGGTCCACGCCCTCGAAGCCCTCCTCGACGGGCAACCCACCACCTACCCGTGGCCCGAACTCGACGAACGCTCCGCGGCGGCCATCGCCTACACGTCGGGCACCACCGGCGCCTCGAAGGGCGTCGCCTACACCCACCGGTCCATCTGGCTCCACTCCATGCAGATGTGCATGGCCGAGAGCGCGGCACTGCGCAGCGGCGACACCGTCCTGTCCACCATCCCCATGTACCACGTCATGTCGTGGGGACTTCCCTACGCGGCGTTCATGTCCGGCGCGGGCATCATCACCGCCAGACCGCGCCCGGGCAAGGCCATGAGCACCGGCGCCGACGTCGCCGAACTCCTCGGCACCTACCGACCCAACAAGATGGCGACCACGCCCGCCACCCTCCAACGTCTTCTCCAGCGCCTCGAGACGAACCCCCAACAGGTCGGCCACCTCAGCGAGGTCCTCGTCGGCGGCTCCCCCGTCCCCGAGGCGCTGTTCGACGCCTTCGTCAAGCGCCACGGCGTCACGATCATGCAGGCCTACGGCCTCACCGAATCCAGCCCTATCGCCACGTTCGCCCGCCCGGACCCGCACTCGTCGGCCACCTACCGACGCGCGCAGATGCTCGGCCAGGGCAGGTTCCCCGCCGGCGTCCAGGCCCGCCTCGTCGAC
This sequence comes from Dietzia lutea, assembly GCF_003096075.1. Lineage (NCBI taxonomy): Bacteria > Bacillati > Actinomycetota > Actinomycetes > Mycobacteriales > Dietziaceae > Dietzia > Dietzia lutea. The sequence continues at coordinate 2,091,087 of NZ_CP015449.1, forward strand.
GGCGACCGGGTCCAGTCGAACGACGGGTGGTCCGCCGGCGAACTCCAGATCCGCGGACCGTGGGTCACGGCCGGATACCTCGGCGACCAGGCGTCCGACCGCTTCGTCGACGGGTGGCTACGCACCGGCGACGTCGGCACCATCTCGCCGAAGGGCTACCTCGACGTGGTCGACAGGGTCGACGACATCATCGCCTCCGGGGGAGAGTTGATCTCCACCGTCGAACTCGAGCACGCGGTCCTGCGGGACGACCGGGTCGCGGAGGTCGCCGTCGTCGGCGTGCCCGACGAACGCTGGGGCAACCGGCCCCTCGTGCTGGTCCGTCTCAAGGCCGGCGCCACCGCGACCGCCCGCTCGCTCTGGGACGGGCTCGACGGGCACGTCGAACCGTGGAAACGCCCCGATCACTGGGCGTTCGTCGACCACATCCCCCAGACCACCGTCGGGAAGTTCGACAAGATCCGGATCCGTGCCCGCCACGCCGCGGGCGACTACCAGGTCACGACGATCGCGCCCGGCGCGGCGCGCTGACGGCGGCGCGGCTCAGGCTCTGGTCGGCGGGACGGCGCGGCGCCTCGCGCCGGTCGGCGGGGTGCCTGGCGCCGGTCGGCGCGGCTCAGGCGGCGGTCAGCCGGTCGCGACGACTCGGGCGCCGTCCGCGATGTCCAGGTCCCGGACCGTCCACCCCTGTCGTTCCGCCAACTCCCGCAGATCCGCGGGGAGCGCGCCGGTGCCGAGCACCAACACTGTCGGGCCCGCACCGGAGACTGTCGCCGCCAACCCGCGTTCGCGGAGCCGGGTGACCCACTCGGTGGTGCCGACCAGCGCCGGTGCGCGGTACGACTGGTGCAGCCGGTCCTCGGTCGCGGCCAGCAGGTGTTCGGGATGAGAGGCCAGGGCGACCGACATGAGCGCGGCGCGGCTCGCGTTGAACGCCGCGTCCTCGTGCGGGACGGTCGCCGGCAGCAGACCTCTGGTCTGGGCGGTGGAGGACGTCTCCGACGGCACCAGCACGGTCGCCACGATCGACGGGTCGACCTCCATGCGCACGGCCCGGTAGCGGACGCCGTCGGTCGACCGCTCGGTCCACGAGACCACGACGCCACCCAGGACACTCGCGGCGGCGTTGTCCGGGTGGCCCTCGAACTCACTCGCCAGCTGCACGAGGTGGTCGGTGGACAGCGCCCCGTCCATCAGCCCGTTCGCCGCCACCAGTCCCCCGACCGCGGCCGAGGCCGACGATCCGAGACCGCGCGAGTGCGGGATCGAGTTGGTGCACGAGATCCGTACGCCCGGCGCACCCACACCGCCCGCCCGGAGCCCCGCCTCGACGGCCTTGGCCACCAGGTGGGAGGCGTCCTCGGGCACCTGGCCCGCACCCTCCCCCGAGACCTCGAGCTCGAGACCCGAGGCGATGACGGTCACCGAGATGGTGTCGTACAGGCCGAGCGCGACACCGAGCGCGTCGAACCCGGGCCCGAGGTTCGCGCTCGAGGCGGGGACCTCGATCGTCACCGTCCGGCCGACGGGCAGGATGCGCCCGCCCGAGCTGCCGAAGACCTCCGGGCCGGAACCGTCCACGTCGCTCACTGCAGACCGAGGGCGCCGGCCACCGCGGAGGGATCGACCGGCACGGGCTCGACCTCCGGCACGCCCAGCAGCGCCGTGTCCGGGTCTTTGAGACCGTTCCCGGTCACCGTGCACACGATGGTCTGGCCGGCCTGAAGCTCGCCGTTCGCGTGGGCGTCGAGCAGGCCCGCCACGGACGCGGCCGACGCGGGCTCGACGTACACGCCGTCCTTGCCGGCGACCGTGCGGTACGCCTCGAGGATCTGCTCGTCCGTGCGCTTGCGGAACGTGCCGCCGGACTCGTCCCGCGCCGCCACGGCCCCGTCCCACGATGCCGGGGCGCCGATCCGGATGGCGGTGGCGATCGTCTCCGGGTCCTTGACCGGTGCGCCGTCGACGAGCGGCGCCGCTCCTGCGGCCTGCACACCCATCATCCGCGGCCGGGACGAGAGGACGCCGTCGGCGTGGTACTCGGTGTAGCCCTTCCAGTACGCGGTGATGTTGCCCGCGTTGCCGACGGGCAGGAAGTGCAGGTCGGGCGCGCGGCCGAGGACGTCGACGATCTCGAACGCCGCGGTCTTCTGCCCCTCGATACGCACCGGGTTCACCGAGTTGACGAGCCCGATCTCCGCGTAGGTCGCGGTGGTCTTGCGCGCCAGCTCGAGGCAGTCGTCGAAGTTGCCGTCGACCTGGATGATCGTCGCGCCGTGCATGACCGCCTGGGCGAGCTTGCCGGCGGCGATCTTGCCCTGCGGGATGAGCACCGCACATCCCATGCCGGCCCGGGTGGCGTACGCCGCCGCGGACGCCGACGTGTTACCCGTCGACGCGCACAGCACGGCCTTCTGGCCCCGCGCCTTCGCGTCCGTGACCGCCATGGTCATGCCGCGGTCCTTGAACGAGCCGGTCGGGTTGAGACCCTCGACCTTGAGGTACACCTCGCACCCGGTCACCGCGGACAGATGGGTGGCGTGGATGAGCGGGGTACCGCCCTCGTACAGCGTCACCGGCTCCCAGTCGGACCCGATCGGCAGGCGATCGCGGTATGCCTCGATGAGGCCGGGCCACCGGCGGTGCACGGGCTGGTGGGTGTTGCTCATTCGGTGTCCACTCCCTCGAGACGGATGACGCTGGTGATGGCGGTGACCGCGTCCTGGTCCGACAGCGCGGCGACGGTGTCCGCCAGAGCGCGCTCGGTGGCCAGGTGGGTCAGGACGGTGATCTCGGCGGTCGGCTCGACGTCCTCGGCCTCGGCGTCGGGCACCTCGACCTCGGTCTGGCGGACCTGGGCGATCGAGACGCCGTGGGTGGAGAACTCCGTGGCCACCTGGGCGAGCACCCCCGGCTTGTCCGCGACCCGCATGCGCACGTGGTACCTGGTCGAGATCTCGTCCATGTTCGCCACCGGCAGGGCGGCGTACGTCGACTCGCCGGGCGCGCGGCCCGCGCCGGCCTTGTTGCGTGCGGCCGCGACCATGTCACCGAGCACGGCGGAGGCCGTGGGCGCGCCGCCCGCGCCCTGACCGTAGAACATGAGGCGGCCGGCCGCCTGGGCCTCCACCACGACCGCGTTGAACGCGCCGTTGACCGCCGCCAGCGGGTGGCTGTTCGGCAGCAGGGCCGGGTACACGCGCGCCGAGACCGCCTCCGAGCCGTCGCTCTGACGCAGCTTCTCGCAGATCGCCAGCAACTTGATGGTGCAGTCCATGTCACGCGCGGACTCGAAGTCGTCGGGCGAGATGCGCGAGATGCCCTCGCGGTAGACGTCGCCGGCGGTCACGCGGCTGTGGAACGCGATCGAGGCGAGGATGGCGGCCTTGGCCGCGGCGTCATAGCCCTCGACGTCCGCCGTCGGGTCGGCCTCCGCGTAGCCCAGCCGGGAGGCCTCGGCGAGCGTCTCCGAGTAGTCCGCGCCGGTCGAGCCCATCTCCGACAGGATGTAGTTGGTGGTGCCGTTGACGATGCCCACCACGCGCTCGACCTGGTCGCCGGCCATCGACCGACGCAGGGGTCCGATGACGGGGATCGCGCCGGCGACGGCCGCCTCGAAGTACAGGTCGGTGTGCGTCGAGTCCGCCGCCTCGGCCAGCTCGTCGGTGTACTCGGCGAGCAGCGCCTTGTTCGCGGTCACCACGGCCTTGCCGTGACGCAGCGCCTCGAGCAGGAGTGGGCGTGGGAGGTCGATGCCCCCCATGAGCTCGACGACGATGTCGACGTCCTCGCGCGAGACGAGCGCGGCCGGGTCGGCGGTGAGCAGATCCGGGTCCAGCCCGCGGTCCCTGGTCAGGTCGCGGACGGCGACGCCGCGCAGGACCAGGGGCGCCCCGATGCGGGCGGCCAGCGCCTCGGCGTTCTCGGTCATATAGCGGATGACCTCGGTTCCGACGGTGCCCATCCCGAGCACCGCCACTCCCACGGGTCGCACGCCCGACGCGGTTACGTCGCTCACTGTCCCACCTCCAGGCTCGTCAGATCGTCCAGGGTCTCACGGCGCAGCAGCAGTCGTGCCCGCCCGTCGCGCACCGCGACCACCGCGGGTCGCCCGATCAGGTTGTAGCGGCTCGACATGGAGTAGCAGTACGCGCCGGTGGCCGCGACGGCCACCAGGTCGCCGGGGCCGGCGTCCTCCGGCATCCACAGGTCGCGGACCACCACGTCCCCGCTCTCGCAGTGCTTACCCACGAGCCGGGACACGACCGGCTCGGCACCCGAGGCGCGTCCCACGAGCCGGGCGTCGTAGACGGCGTCGTAGAGGGCCGTACGGATGTTGTCGCTCATGCCGCCGTCGACGCTGATGTACCGCCTCTGCTCGCCCCCGGCGAGATCGACGTCCTTGACCACACCGACCTCGTACACGGTGACCGTACCGGGACCGGCGATGGCGCGGCCGGGCTCGACGACCAGGGTCGGCGGCGTCAGCCCCGCGTCACGCGCGAAGCCCTCGACGATCTCTCGGAGGGAGGCCGCGAGCCGGTCCACCGGAGGCGGATCGTCCGAGGGGACGTAGCTGATGCCCAGCCCGCCACCGAGGTCGAGGTGGTCGAGCTGTGCCGTGCGTTCCGTGCCGAACTCGTCGACGATGTCGCGCAGGAGTCCGATGACCCGGCGGGCCGCGAGTTCGAAGCCGTCGATGTCGAAGATCTGCGAGCCGATGTGGCTGTGCAGGCCGGTGAGCCGGATGTGCGACGCGGCGAAGACGGCCCGGACCGCCTCCATCGCCGCGCCACCGGCGAGAGAGAAACCGAACTTCTGGTCCTCGTGCGCGGTGGCGATGAACTCGTGGGTGTGGGCCTCCACACCGACGGTGACGCGAATGAACACGTCCTGGACCACGCCCTCCTCGCGGGCGATCCGGTCCAGCAGCTCGATCTCCGACATCGCGTCGATCACCACGTGGGCGACGCCGCTGCGCACGGCGAACCGCAGCTCGTCGGCCGACTTGTTGTTGCCGTGCACGGTGATCCGCTCCGGCGGGAAGTCCGCCCGCAGGGCGATGGCCAGCTCACCCCCCGAGGCGACGTCGAGACTGAGCCCTTCGTCGGCGACCCAGCGGGCCGTCTCGGTGGTGAGGAATGCCTTGGACGCGTAGTGCACGCGCTCCGCTCCCCCGAACGCGTCGGCCATCTCGCGGCAGCGCGACCGGAAGTCGTCCTCGTCGATCACGAACAACGGCGTCCCGAACTCGGCGGCGAGGGCGGTCACCGGCACGCCGGCGATCTCGACGACGCCGTCGTCGCGCCGACGGGCGCCCCGCGGCCAGACCGACGGGGCCAGCGCCATGAGGTCGTCGGCGTCGGCGGGCCGCTCGGCGATACCGGGGGCGTGCGGGACCTCGTGCCGGGTGCCCGCGGGATGCGCGCTCACATCCGCTCCGGGGCGGTGACGCCGATGAGGCGGAGGCCGTTGGCCAGCGTCTGCCGGGTCGCCGAGCTCAGCGCGAGCCGGGCCGCGTGCAGGGGCCCGGGCTCCTCGTCGCCCATCGGCAGGACCCGGCAGGTGTCGTAGAAGCGGTGGTAGGCGCCGGCCAGTTCCTCGAGGTACCTCGCGACGCGGTGCGGCTCGCGCAGGTCCGCGGCGCTGGCGACGACCCGGGGGAACTCGCCGATGGTGCGGATGAGGGCACCCTCGCGGTCCTCGACGAGCAGTGCCAGGTCCGCGCCCTCCGTGGTGACCCCGAGGTCGGCCGCGTTGCGCGCGAGGGAGCAGAGACGCGCGTGTGCGTACTGCACGTAGAAGACCGGGTTGTCGTTGGTCGCCGACGTCCACAGCTTCAGGTCGATGTCCATGGTCTGGTCGACCGAGGACCGGATCAGCGCATAGCGCGCGGCGTCGACACCGATCGCGTCCACGAGGTCGTCGAGGGTGATGACCGTGCCCGCCCGCTTGCTCATCTTCACCGGCTCGCCGTCGCGCACGAGGTTGACCATCTGGCCGATGAGCACCTCGATGCTCGCCGGGTCGTCGCCCAGCGCCGCGGCGGCCGCCTTGAGCCGCGCGATATACCCGTGGTGGTCGGCGCCGAGCATGTAGATGCACAGGTCGAATCCACGCTCGCGCTTGTCGAGGAAGTAGGCGATGTCGCCGGCGATGTAGGCGGCGTCGCCGTCGGACTTGAGGACGACACGGTCCTTGTCGTCCCCGAATGCGGTGGAACGCAGCCACCACGCACCCTCGGACTCGTACAGGTTGCCGTTTCCCTTGAGCGTCTCGATCGCCCGGTCAACGGCGCCCGAGGTGAACATGGAGTTCTCGTGCGTGTAGACGTCGAAGACGGTCCCGAACTCGGCGAGCGAGTCTTTGATGTGGGAGAACATCAGGTCGACCCCGGCCGCGCGGAACGTCTCCAGCGCCTCGTCCTCCGGCGTGTCGAGAACGCCGGGATGCGCGGTCATCACCTGTGCGGCGATGTCCTGGATGTAGGCCCCGGCGTACCCGTCCTCCGGGGTCTCCTCGCCACGTGCAGCAGCGGCCAGTGAGCGGCTGAACCGGTCGATCTGGGCACCGTGGTCGTTGAAGTAGTACTCACGCGTGACCTCGGCCCCCGAAGCCTCCAGGACGCGGCCGAGCGCGTCACCGACTGCCGCCCACCGGGTGCCGCCCAGGTGGATGGGTCCGGTGGGGTTCGCGGAGACGAACTCGAGATTGACCCGTCGGCCGGCCATCGCGTCGCCGTAGCCGTACCGCTTCCCCTTCTCGAGCACGGTCGCGACGAGCGAGCCCTGGGCGCCGGAGTCGAGCCGGATGTTGAGGAAGCCGGGACCGGCGATCTCCGCCGACGCGATGCCCGGGTCCTGCGCCAACGCGTCCGCGAGCGCCTGTGCGAGGTCCCGCGGCGCCGACCCGATCTTCTTGGCCAGCTGCAGCGCGACGTTGGTCGCGTAGTCGCCGTGTTCGGGATTGCGCGGCCGCTCGACGGTCACCGTCTCCGGGACGACCGACGTGTTGGCGCCGCGCTCGGTGAGAACGGCGATGAGGGCGGCGCGGATGACGGCGGCGAGGTCGGCGGGAGTCACGTCTTCCCATCCTAGATGTCGGCACGTCGAGCCGGGAATCGGAGCCCGCGGGCGCACCGGCCGCCCGTGCCGGCGGGCACCCGATGCGGTGTCCGCCCGGGCCCGGTGCTACGATCAGTCTCGCTGTTCGACCGGTTCCGCCACGCGGGGCCTCGGCACAGCCTCCGGCCCCTGCGGGCCGGTATCCCGCCCTCGTAGCTCAGGGGATAGAGCGTTGGTTTCCGGTACCAAAGGTCAGGGGTTCGATTCCCTTCGGGGGCACGACAGAAGCCCTCTCCCGCCTGCAGAGTCGCAGGGCAGGGAGAGGGCTTTCTTCTGTCCACGGCGGGGTACCGGGAGCAACGCGGCATGACGATCAGCGTGCGGCCACGAGCAGCATGAGACGACCCGCAGTGCATCGCGTGGTCACATCCGCTCACGTTTCGCCCAGGTGGGTGCGCAGAATCTCTGCGTGTGCGACCACTCGTCGGGCGGGTGGTCGGCACAGGCGCGGGCCCTTGCGCCGGTCGGATGGCGGTCAGCGGCGGGCCGGGTCAGTCAGCGCACAGCCGGGGGGTCACCGCGGCAGGGTGATGCCGTCGACCTTCCCGACGCGGTTCACGACCCGCTCGAAGATGTCGGTGAGGATTCCGACCTCCTCGGGAGTGAGCTCGTCGATAAAGAGCTCGCGGACCTTCTCCACGTGCTTGGGGGCCACGGCGGCGATCGCCTCGGCGCCCGCATCGGTCAGGGTGACGACGGTGCCGCGGCCGTCCTCGGGGCACTCGCCCTTGGCGACCAGGCCGCGCCCCTCCATACGACGGACCTGGTGGGAGACCCGGCTGCGGTCCCAGCCCAGCGCCGCGCCCAGTTCGCGCGCACGCAGGCCCTGCTCGCTGCCCTCACTGAGGCTCACGAGCACCGAGTAGTCGGACTGGGACATCGAGGCGTCACGCTGGAGCTGCCGTTCCATCGCGAGCTCGAGCAATTGATTGACGTCGCGGTACCGCCGCCACATGCGCTGCTCGTCGTCGCTCAACCAGCGTGTTTGACTCATGTGACTATTACAGCACGGCATTCCTTCGCCGAGTGTCCAGGCTCTCCCCCGCAACCCGCACTCGATCGGTCCGCGGTCATCGGGCGGACGCGCCCGATCGCTGCATCACGTGGGTGCGGACGCCGCCGATGCCGGCGAAGCGCGCCCGGTCGCACGTGAGCACGATCACCTGCGAGGTCGCCGCGGCTGCGGCGATGACCGCACCCATGGTGAGCCTGCGCGACGGGTCGGTGTAACCCATGGTGTCGTCGAGGAACACCGGGACGCCGTCGTCCCCGACGAGACGCGCACACGCGATACGGACGATGACCGCAAGCTGCTCCCGCGCACCCCCTGACAGGGACTCGTAGTCCACCGTGACGTCGCCGATCCGCCGGGACAGGATCGTCAGGTCCTCGCCGAGGCGGACGTCGAAGTCGCGCCCGTAGACGAGCGACCCGAGTTCGACGACTGCGCGGTGGAACGGCTCCTGGTAGGCGAGCAACGCCTCTGACCGCCGAGCGACGAGTGTGCGGTGGAGCAGGTCCGCCGCGCGGGCGCGACGCCACAGTGCGGCGTTCTCCCGCTCCGCCGAGTCGAGTTCGCGCTCCGCCGTGGCGACCGCCTCGAGCCGTCCCTGGTCGCCGATCGCGTTGACCCGACCGAGTGCCGTGGCCACCGCCGCGGCGGAGTCGCGTTCCTCCGCCGCGAGCGTGGCGAGTGAGGCCCGCGCGTTGTCGAGCAGGTCCGGCGGCGCATCGGCGAGCGCGTCCTCGAGCGCGGCCCTGGCCTGCTGCGCCTTCTCCCGCGCCGCCTGTGCGTGCGCGCGTGTCTCCGCCTCGGCCTCCTCCAGGTCGCGGTCCGAGACCGCCTCCCTCGCGGCGCTGAGCGCGTCCCTGCACTCACCCAGGCGTCCGGCCGCCTCGGCGGCCAACGCCGCCTTGGTCGCGTGCTCGGTCTTGAGGGTCGCGGCCTCGACATCCGCGGCGCGGTCGTCGGCCCGGCATCGTGCGAGCGCCTGCTCCGCGTCCGCGGCCTCCTCCGCCGGGTCCCCGGCCCCGTCGGCGTCGGCCGCCGTCGACCCGCCGCCCTCCTCGGCCGCCGGCTCCAGCGCGTCGGCCAGCAGAGCCCGCAGGTCGGCCCGCCGGTCCTCGAGATCCTCCGGTGTGTCGGCGCCGAGCAGGTCCGCCCGACGGCGCCTCAGGGCGGCGACCTCGGCCCGGAGGCCTTCAGCGCGACGTGCCCGCAGATCCGCCTCCTCGACGGAGTCGACGCCGAGGTCGGCGAGGAGCCGGTCCCGTTCGGCGCGTGCGGCGTTCTCCTCCCGCCTGACCGCCTCCGTGTCGCCCGCGGGGACGACCGTGAGGGAGACCGTGCCCACCTCGAAGACCGTCTCCTCGACGATGTCGCGGGTCCACCCCGTCCCCGCATCGAGGCGCTCCCCGGCCACGCGGACGTCGCCCTCACCGGCGATCTCCACCCTGGGCGCGCTGGCCGCACTCCGGGCGACGGCCTGCCGGAGCGCGTCCTCGGCGCGGCGGCAGGCCTCGACGGCGCCGTCGGGAACCGCGTTCGCGGCGAGGTCGGCCTCCTTGCCCCGCAATTCCTCGCCGAGCGTCTTTAGCGTCCGCAGCAGGCGCTCTATCCCCTCCAGATCAGCGCGCCTCCGCGCCCGTTCCTCATCCGCCCGGACGGCGTCGAGACGGGCCCGGGCGGATGAGACGCGTTCCTCGGCGGCCTCCAGTTCGGCGCGGGTGCGGTCGGCCCGGGCCTGCGCCGGCGCCATCCGCTCGGCGGCCGCTGCCGCGGCCGCCGACAGGTCGTCGTGCCGGCGTTGCTCGTCCTCGGTCCTCGCGACGAGTGCCCGGCGCTCCCGCAGCGCGCCGGATGCGGCGTCGTGTGCGGCCACGGCGCGGTCGAGTTCGGCGTCGGCGGCCGCGCGGGCACGGCGCAGCTCGTCCGCCACGCGGCCCGCGGCCTCAAGTCTGTCGACCTCCGCGCGGAGCGCGGTCAGGGACTCCTGCCGCGCCCGGTGGACCGACGCCTGCGCCTCGTGGTCGGACACCGCGGCGTCGAGCTCGGCGTGGCGTGCCCGCGCCTCGGACAGGGCGGACCGGGCCTCGGCGAGCCGTGTCTCCGAGCGCGCGAGCTCGCCCGTCGGCTCGCCCCGGCGGGCCGTCAGGTAGCGGTTGCGTTCCTCCGCGACGCGGTCCATCAGAGAGTCGTCACCGGTGGGGTCCTCGCCGCCCGCGGCGGCGTCCAGGGCGCGGCGTAGAGAGCCCATCCCCTTGGCCGCGTCCACTTGACCCACCGGTTCGTCCTGCGCGATCCGCAGTGCCTTCCACAGCGACCGGTCCACCTGGCGGTCCAGCAGGTCGCGGACGTGGTCATGGGCGTCGTCGCCGCTCAGCGCCGACCGCGTCGAACCCGGGAACTCGAGTGACGTCCGCTTGCCGCGGACGAACTCCTTGCGGTACCGCATCCGCTGCCCGTCGACCGTGAACTCGGCCTCCACCACCACGGGCACGTCCCTGCCCACGGGACTCGCGGCCTTGATCTCCGCACGGCCGGACGAGGCCTTGTGCTCGAGGAGCATCTCGAGGGCGTCCATGAGGCTGGTCTTGCCCGATTCGTTGGGTCCCTCGATCACCAGGACGCCGCGCGGTTCCAGATCGACCTCCTCGCGGACCACCCCGCGGAAGTCCTCGAGCATGAGTCGGTGCAGGATCATCGCGTCCCTCCGTCGACGAGTCGATACAGCAGACTGAGGGCGTGGCCCGCGTCCTCGGCCTCGGCCCCACCGGTCCCGGCCATCGCGACGAGGTCCGCGACCGCGCGGCCCGCGTACCCGTCGACCAGGTCCGTGAAGTCGGCGTCCTCGGCCCGCACGACCAGATGGGTCCGGGATTGTCGCAGGTAGGCGGCGGCGAACAGCGCGTCCCACGTTTCCAGCTGGTCGTCGATCCGTGCCCGGAGAGCGACTCCGACGGTGCCCGTGAGCCCGAGTTTGAGCACCGTCCGCGGCTTGTCGTCCACCTCCTCGATCCGCTCCGCGAGGGCGTCGAGATCGGCGTCCGTGTCGATCCGGGCGTCGATCGCGCGGAACGACCACCGGCCCGTCCGCAGCGGCGTGACCGCGCAGGCGCCCCGCTGCGACGGGGACGCGGCCCGGGACAGCTCGACGAGCAGGGCGTGGCCCGAGTCGCTCTCCACATCGTCGAAGTCGGTGGTCTCCGGGCTGCCCGAGAACCAGATCCGCTCCCCGGAGCCCACCCGGGTCACCGAATGCCGGTCGCCGAGCGCGACGTAGTCCAGCCGACCCGACCCGATGGCCTCTTCCAGCGAGGCGACCGCGATCGCCTCCACCGACGGCGAGTGACCACCGTAGATCTCGTCCGTCCCCCCGTGGGCGACCAGGACACGCAGACCGTCCGTCGGCTCCAGGGAGTCCAACAACGCCGGCAGCCGCGAGGGATCCGGCCGCTTGGACGTCCACGGGACGCCCACGACCTCGACGCCGGGCACGACCTCGACCGGCCCGGTGCCGTCGAGCACGACGACGCCGCCGCCCTCGACCGCCGGCGCGAAGTCCCTGCACCGGAACACCGACGACACGTCCAGCGGATCGTGGTTGCCGGGCAGCACCAGCACCGGCACCGGGAACGCCGCCAGGGCCTCGACCGCGCGCAGGACGACCGACCGCGGCACCGCGTTGTCCTCGAAGGCGTCGCCGGCCACCACGATGAACTGCGCCCCGTGTTCGGTCGCGAGCGTGCCGAGCGCCTCCACGGCGGCCAGCCGGTCGGCCGTGTAGACGGCCTGCGACTCGTCTCCGAGGAACCGCCGGGTCATGCCGAGCTGCCAGTCGGCGGAGTGCAGGAATCGGATCGTCTCGCCGTCCCGTGGGGTGGTCATGGCCGCATCGTAGGACGCGGGTCCGACACGACGGTCGGCGCGGGCCCGCTCATCGCGGTCGGTACCGGCCGAACGCGTCGAGGAAGTCCTCCAGATCGGCCACGACCCGCAGCTGCTCGAGGGGGTCGTTCGTCGTCGCGGCGGCCAGTCTGCGGGTGACGGGCGCGTCCAGGAGGTCCTCGAGTCCGGCCGGCTGCGGGGACGGCACCGTCGGCAGGACCGGCTCGGTCCCCCACAGCGCCTCCTCGAGGTCGACGGACACCTCGTCGTCGTCCCCTCCCCTCAGGACGGCGCCGAGGTGCTCGGCGCTCAGGCCACGCAGCGCGAACATGACGTCCGGCCTGGCGTCCCACCACTCGACCATGATGTACGCGGCCGCCAACACGTGCAGGCACGGCCCCGGCTGGACGGGACACCGGCAGGAGTAGGAGGTGTCGCCGTGGACCGCCGGGAGGAGGAGGAACCCGACGGTGTCGGAGAAGTTCCCCGCGAGCGCGCCGAGCACCCCGCCCTCCTCGCGTCTCAGGGCGGTGCGGAGGGCGTCCGAGTCGGCGGCGTCGAGGGGGGCGAAGGTGAACTCGACGGTGAACGGCTCGGGTCGGCTGCCGTCGACGTCGCAGCGCACGGACCTGCCCGCGTGCTCCAGCGAGAGCACCCTGTCGGCGCGCGCGGCCTTGCGCGCGAGGTACGCCTCGCCGCGCGTGACCCCGGACTCGAGGTCGCTCGTCCACCGCCGGCCCCACATGTGCCCGCCGAACGCGCCGGCGCGCGCCCTCGCGCGGATACCCTTACCGCCGCTCATTCCTCGTCCCGCCCCTCGTCGGTGAGCTCCACCAGCGCGGCGAGATCGGCGTCGGCGAGTTCCGTCAGGGCGCCCGCGAGCGGGCCCAACGTGAGCTCGGCGAGGTCCCGCTTGGCCTCGAGCAGTTCGTCGATGCGGTCCTCGACCGTCCCCGGGGCGACGAGGGTGCGCACCTGGACCTGCCGTGTCTGACCGATCCGGTGCACGCGGTCGGTCGCCTGGTTCTCCACCGCCGGGTTCCACCACCGGTCCAGGTGCACGACGTGATTGGCCTCCGTCAGCGTCAGGCCCGTCCCACCCGCGCGCAGCGACGCCAGCATCACCGGCGGCCCCTGCGCGCTCTGAAACTCCTCGACCATCTGCGCTCGACCGGCCGCCGTGACGCCACCGTGGAGGAACGGCACGGAGCTGGCCGCCCGCCGCTCGAGCAGGGGCAGGATGAGGTCCCCGAACGCGCGGTACTGCGTGAACAGGAGGACCTTCTCGCCCGCGTCCAGAATCTCCGTGAGGACCTCGTCGAGCGCGGCGAGCTTTCCGGAGCGATGGCGGCCACCGCGCAGAAGCGCGGACCCGTCGCCGAGGTAGTGGGCGGGGTGGTTGCACACCTGCTTGAGCGCGGTGAGCCCGGCGAGAATCGCCCCCTTGCGTGCGGTCCCCTCCGACTCCTTGACCTGCTCCATCATGTCCTCGACGACCGCCTGGTACAGGGTCGCCTGCTCGCGGGTCAGTGGGGCGTCGACCCTGATGTGCTGCTTGTCCGGCAGGTCGGCGACCACCCTGGGATCCGATTTGAGGCGGCGCAGCACGAACGGCGCGGCCAGGGCCCGCAGCCGCGACGCCGCGGCCTCGTCGCGGTGCGATTCGATGGGCACCGCGAAGCGCGCGCGGAACGTGCTCGCCGACCCGAGCAGACCCGGGTTGGCGAAGTCGAGTACCGCCCGCAGCTCGTCCAGCCGGTTCTCGACCGGCGTGCCCGTGAGGGCGATCCGGTGCTCCGCCGGGATCGAGACGATCGCGCGGGCGACCGAGGTGGAGGGGTTCTTGATTGTCTGGGCCTCGTCGGCGACGAGTCGGCGCCACGGCACCGCGGCGAGGAGCTCGGCGTCACGCGAGGCGGTGCCGTACGACGTGAGGACGAGGTCGGCGGCGCCGAGCAGCCCGGCCGCGTCGTCGCCCCGCTCACGGGAGGGGCCGTGGTGTACGTACACCGTCAGATCCGGGGCGAAGGTCGCGGCCTCGCGCGTCCAGGTGGCGACCAGGGTGAGCGGCGCCACCACGAGGGTGGGACCGAGCACGCCGCGGGCGTGCTCGGAGGCGGTGAGAGCGAGGACCTGCATGGTCTTGCCGAGCCCCATGTCGTCGGCCAGGACGGCGCCGACGTCCGCGCGGGCCAGCGCCGTCAGCCAGCGCACGCCCTCGATCTGGTAGTGACGCAGGGTGGCGCGGAACCACGCCGGGAGGTCGACGGGGATCGACGACGACGAGGGGATCCAGTCGAGGGTCGTGGGCGCCTCGATCTCGACGCCCTCCGCCTCCTCGGACATCATCGCGGCGGCGAGGGCCGGTGCGGTGACCCGCCCGCCACGCCTGGCCGCGAGGAAGCGGGCCGCGCGCCGGAGGGCTCCCGGGTCCGCACGGACCCACTGACCGCGGAGCCGGACGAGGTCCGAGGCGGCGTCCAGGAGCATCCGGACCTCGGTGGCGTCGAGGGGGACGTCGTCGACGACCATCTCCCAGTTGACGTCCGCCAGCTGGTCCAGTCCCAGGCGGCGACCGGAGTCGACGTTCTCCGTGCCGGGTTCCGCGACGGTGACACGCACGGCGGTGCGCACCCTTGTCCACGCCCGGGGCAGGAGCACCTCGACGCCCCGCCCCCGCAGCGCCTCGACCCCCTCGTCGACGAGCTGCACCACCAGCTCGGTCGGCAGCAGGAGGTCCGGGCTGCCGGCCGCCGGTACGGCGCGGCCCAGGGGCGGCCAGCAGCGCACCGCCCGGTCGACGACATCGCGCACGGCGTCGCCGACCGCGGTCGTGTCCGGCAGGTCGGAGAACGGGCGCAGTGTGTCCGTACCCGTGCGCACCAGGACCTCCAGCCGCCACAGGACCTCCGCGTCGGCGGCGGCACCGGTCGGGTCGTCCCCGTGGGCACCCGCACCGAGGTCGGCGGCCCGCCCGGTATCGCCGACGCCGTCCCGGTCGGCGTCCGCCTCCCCGGACGGCTCCACTACGCGGAACACCACCTCGACGTCGCGCGCCGCCGCCGCGCGACCGAACTCCCCGATCGCCTCGGCCAGCGCGTGACCTCCCGAGGTCACCTCTCCCCCGACGATCAGGGCCATGCCCAGTACGCTGCGCCGGTCGGCGGCCAGCGGCGCGAGGGCCATCCGGGCGTGCTGATCCGCCAGCGCCGCGAGCAGCCGGTCGAGATCCTCGCGGTCCGACACCAAACCGTGGCACCGGCTCAGACTCTCCGCCGCCCACGCCGACACCACGGGTGAGGCCGCGAGGGTCCACGAGGCGTGCCACGCGCCGTCCGACCGCGCCATCGTCGGAACGACGTGTCCGGCGCGGACGAAGGCCGCCACACCGGCAGAGAGCGCCGCGAGCGCCCGCAGTCCCGGGCCGACCCAGTGGTCGGCGACGTCCGCCATCCCGCACAGGTCCACCGCCGAGGCCACCGAGACGCGGATCCCCGGAACGGTCGCCGCGCGGACCCGGCCCTCGAGGGGCACCCGTACCGCGATCCGGTGGGTGAGCGAGAAACCGTCGAGCAGCTCCACCACCTCCGGCGGGGCCCCGGCCCTCCCGACCGCGGTCACCGAGGCCGCGGGGGCGATCGAACCGGGCCGGCGCAGGCTCGTCTCGCACCACAGACCGACGACCCCTGACTGCCACACGGCGTGGAGGCGGGGGGCGGGCGTCGGGGTCACGCCCATATGTAAGCACGCCGGTCCGACACGGCTCCGTGCGCACGCCCCCGCGACGACACGCGGATCCTCCACAGGGTCGTCCGTCTCCACAGGCCGACCGCCGCCACCGCCTGCGCGGGCGGCGGGTGCCCGGGCCCGTGTCAGGATCGGTCCGTGATCCGGAGAGTGCGGCTGTGGTCGCCGGCGCGTGCGGCGGTCGGTCTCTTGTCGCCGCCGCGTCGGCGCACCACGGCGCGCGCGAGGGTGGTACCGCCCCTCGCACCGCGGGCACTGGCGCTCGCGTCGGCGGTCCTCGTGGCGGCGATCGTCGTCACCCATCTGGGTCGGCCGCCCGACTCGGCGCCCGGCAGCCCACCGAGGGAGGTGGTGCTCGCACTGCTCGAGACGGTGCGCGTGGTGGACGCCCGCGAACCGGTGCCCGGATACGACCGTGAGTGCACCGGCGCATCCGCCTGCGTGTTCGGGCCCGCCTGGAGTGACACCACCGAGGCGCCGGGGTCGGGCAACGGGTGCTCGACCCGCCACGACGTCCTGGCGCGTGACCTGCGCGGGGGGACCCCGGCGCCCGGGTCGCCGTGCGAGCGGGCCGGTGGCGTCCTCGTCGATCCGTACACCGGGCGGACCGTCGACGTGGGCGTCACCGGGCTCCGCGGGATCCACGTCGACCACGTCTACCCGCTCTCGGCGGCGTGGGACCTCGGCGCGTGGGCCTGGTCCCCGAGCCGGCGTGCCGCCTTCGCCAACGACGTCGACCACAACCTGCTGGCCGTCACCGCCGCGGTCAACACCGGCAAGAGCGATTCCACCCCGGCCGACTGGCTCCCACCGGATCCGGGCCGCCACTGCTTCTACGCCTCGCGGTACCTCACCGCGGCGACTGTCTACGGGCTACCCGTGACGAGATCGGATCACGAGGCCCTCGCCGACGCCGCCCGCCGGTGTCCGGCCGCGCGGTGAGGCGTGAGGCCGGTGTCGGCGGGAATCCGCGTCAGTAGCGGTCCTGTCCGCCCCCGGAACGCCCCCGGAACCCTCCGACGCCGCGACGCTCGTCGTCGCCGCGGCGGAATCCGCCCCGGTCGTCGCGCCGGTGGTCCCGGCGATCCCCGTGCCGCTCGCTGCGGCGATCGGAGTAACCACCGCGGTCACCGCGGTCGTCGCGCCGGTGGCCTCCGCCGCGCGGCTTCCCACCCCGGTCGTCCCGGAAGGAGGAGGGCCGTCCCGCCGGCGCACCGCTGTCGGGTCGGATGTCGATCTCGGCACCGCCGACCCGGATGCCCTTCATCGACTCGAGCTGATCCGACGGCAGGCCGGCGGGCAGCTCAACGATCGAGTGGTCGAACCGAATCGAGATGCGCCCGATGTCACCGCCGCTGAGGCCGGCCTCGTTGGCCAGCGCGCCCATGATGGAACCGGGCTTGACGTTGTTCCGCTTGCCCACGGCGATCCGGTACTGGGCCATGTCCTTGCCCGAGCGCGACGGCCGCGGCCCGTCGGAGAAGTTCCGCGCGGGACGGTCGCGTCGGTCGCCCCCGCGGTCGTCCTGCCGCTCACGCCGCTGGGGACGCTCCGGCTCACGCATGAGGAACTCGTCCGAGTTGCGGGACTGGGTCGCCAGTGCGGCGGCGATGTCGGCCATCGAGACGGAGTGCTCGGACGCGTATTCCTCCACGAGGCGGCGGAACAGCGCGATGTTGGGGTCGTCGAGACTCTCGGTGATCGACTGTGCGAACTTGGCCATCCGCATCTCGTTGACGTCGTCGACACTGGGCAGCTGGACCTCGGTCAGCGGCTGCCTGGTCGCCCGCTCGATCTGGGACAGCAGTCGACGTTCGCGGGGGGTGACGAACAGCAGCGCGTGCCCGCTCCGGCCGGCGCGGCCCGTGCGGCCGATGCGGTGGATGTACGACTCGGTGTCGTGCGGGATGTCGTAGTTGACGACGTGGCTGATGCGCGGCACGTCGAGGCCGCGGGCGGCGACGTCGGTCGCGACGAGAATGTCGGTGCGCCCGTCCTTGAGTGCCTCGATGGTGCGCTCGCGGAGGTTCTGGGGGATGTCGCCGTTGATGGGGGCGGCGGAGAAACCACGTGCGCGCAGCCGCTCGGCGAGTTCCTCCGTCGCCGACTTCGTCCGGACGAACATGATCATCGCGTCGAAATCCTCGACCTCGAGGATGCGGGTCAGGGCGTCGAGCTTGTCACGGTGGTTGACCAGGACGTAGCGCTGCTGGATGGTCGGCGCGGTCGACGTCTTGGAGGCGACCTTCACCTCGGTGGGATTGGTGAGGTACTTCTGCGAGATCCGTCGGATCGCGGACGGCATCGTCGCCGAGAACAGCGCGACCTGAGTGCTCTCCGGGGTGTCCGAGAGGATCCGCTCGACGTCCTCCTGGAAACCCATCGCGAGCATCTCGTCCGCCTCGTCGAGGACGAGGTGCCGCAGGCCCGAGAGATCGAGCGTGCCCTTCTTGAGGTGGTCGATGACCCGCCCGGGGGTGCCGACGATGATCTGCGCGCCCCGCCGGAGCCCCGAGAGCTGGATCCCGTAGGCCTGACCGCCGTAGATGGGCAGGACGTTCACCTGGGGCATGCCCGCCGAGTAGGTGACGCACGCCTCGGCGACCTGGAGCGCGAGCTCGCGGGTCGGCGCCAGGATGAGAGCCTGGGGGCTCTTCACCGCCGGGTCGATCAGCGAGAGGATGGGCAGCGCGAACGCGGCCGTCTTACCGGTACCGGTCTGGGCGAGCCCGACGACGTCCCGTCCCTCGAGGACGAGCGGGATGGTGGCCGCCTGGATGGCGGACGGCACCTCGTAGCCGACGTCCCGGACCGCCTTCGCGACGGCGGGCGCGAGACCCATGTCCGCGAAGGTGACCGCGGCGTCCTCGGCGGGAGCCTCGTCGCGGGGGGCGTCGTCGCGGGATCCGGCGGGCGCGGCTGCGGGCGTTTCGGGCGTGCTGGCGTCGGTGTCGACCTCGTCGCCGGCGGTGGCGGTACGGTCCTCGTCGTTGTTCTCCATGAGGCCTTACATGCTACGGCCTGCGAGGTCTGTTGAGCGACACGGCTTGCGCAGGTCACTCCCCCGCGGTCACCCTGTCGGCCGCCTGCCGGGGCTCCCTGGCCACGACCCAGGGCACCACCGCCGCCAGGAGGAGGACGCCGGAGACCGCGAAACCCGTCGCGTAGCCCAACCGGTCCACCACCAGACCCACGACCACGGGGCCCAGGATCGCCCCGGAGTCACTCGCCATCTGGAACGTGGCCAGCACCTTGCCGCCGGCGCGGTCGGCGCCGATGACGTCGGCCACCGCCGCCTGCTGCGCCGGGTTGAGGATTCCCGCGCCCATGCCCGCGACCACCGACGCCGCGACGAGGAGCGGAACGGTGTCGCACCACCCGAGGGCAATGGTCGTGACGCCGGAGACGACGAGACCGATGATCACCATCGGCCGTCTCCCGAAACGGTCCGACAGTCTGCCCGCCACCGAGACCACGGAGGCCGTGCCGACGGCGAAGGATGCCAACGCGGTACCCGCGATGCCGGCGCCGGCATCGAAATTTGCCGCGGCGAACAGCGGGATGATCGCCACACGGACCCCGAACGAGGTCCAGCCGTTGACGAAACTGGAGATCAGCGCGGCACGGTAGCCGCTGTGACGCAACGCCTCGCCGACGAGCAGTGGCTCCTGCTCGGGAGTGTCGTCATCGGGTGAGCGTCGACGACCCCCGCGCAGGAAGACGGCCACCACACCGGTCGCCACGAGCAGGGTTCCGGCGTACACGAAGAACGGGACGCGCATCCCGAACTCCGCCAGCAGTCCGCCCAGCACGGGCCCGCCGATGTTGCCGATGAGGAACGCGGTCGCGTAGAGCCCGGCGATCCGTCCCCGCTCGCCCGGCGGTGAGAGCCTCGTCAACAGCGCCATCGCGGAGATGGTGAACATCGTGGATCCGAGGCCGCCGAGGCCGCGGAAGACCAGAAGCTGCCAGTAGGACTGCGCCAGGCCGGTCGCCAGGGTGGAGACAACGACGATGAGCAGGCCGGTCATGTAGACCCAGCGTTCGCCCATCCGGTCCACGAGGAACCCGCCGGCGGGCGCGAACACCAGTCGGAAGAAGGCGAAGGCGCTGACCACGACCGAGGCGGCGGCGACGGACACGTCGAAGTCGCGGGCGAACTGCGGCAGCACCGGCGCCACGAGTCCGTACCCGATCGCGACCGCGAACGCGGCCACGACGAGGACCCAGATGTCCGCGGGAAGGCGGGTCCGCGGCGCGGACCGCGCGGCGTGGCGGTCCTGCGTCGTACCCCTCACGCCGACCGGAGGACGCGCGCGAGCACGTCGGCACCGAAGTGCAGCGCGTCGACGGGCACCCGTTCGTCGACGGCGTGGAAGTGTCCGAACACGTCGAACTCGTCGGGTACGCGCAGCGGGACGAAGCCGTATCCGTCGATCCCCAGCTCGGCGAGATGCTTGTTGTCGGTGCTGGCCGGCAGAAGGTACGGCACCACCAGTGCGTCCGGATCCGACTCGCGGACGGCCTCGCCGATCACGTCGACTAGGGGGGCGTCCGCCGGGGCCGCGATGGGCGGCTGCCAGATCCACTCGACCGACACGTCGGGGCCGAGCTCCCGCTCCACCTCCGCGCGGAATGTCTCCTCGCCGCCGGGCAGGACACGGCAGTCGATCTCGGCGTGCGCCTCGGTCGGGATGACGTTGGTCTTGTACCCGGCGGAGAGGACGGTCGGCGACGCGGTGTGCGACAGGGAGGCGGCGACGAGCGGGCCGAAGTGGCCGAGGACCTCGAGGCGGTCCGGTAGCTCCGCGACGTCCCCGCTGCCGCCGGCGATACGGCCGACAGTCGCGGCGAGCGCGGTGTTGGCCTCGGTGGGTTCCACCGGGAAGTCGATGCCGGCGACGCGGTGGACCGCTCCGGCGACGGCCGCGACGGCGTTGTCGGGCGTGGGGCGCGAGGCGTGTGCGGCGGCACCGTGCGCGGTCACCTTCGCCCAGGCCACGCCCTTCTCGGCGATCGCGATGGGGTACAGACGACGCCCTGCCACCGGCACCGACCATCCGCCGACCTCGCTGAGCGCCTGGGTCATGCCGTCGAAGAGCTCGGGGCGCTCGCGGACGATCCACTTGGCGCCCATGATGCCGGCCGCCTCCTCGTCGGCGAAGAAGGCGAGCAGCAGGGGGCGGCGGGGAACGATCCCCTCGCGGCGGTAGTGGCGGACCACGGCGAGGATCATGCCGATCATGTTCTTCATATCGACGGTCCCGCGGCCGTAGAGCCAACCGTCCCGGATCTCCCCCGCGAAGGGCGGGACGGACCAGTCCTCGGCGACCGCCGGCACGACGTCGACGTGACCGTGCACGACGAGCCCACCGGCCTGCGGGTCCGCACCCTCCACCCGTGCGAACAGGCTGCCTCTGCCGGGCACCGACTCCACGAGCTCGCTGTCGATACCGACCTCACGGAGGTACTCGGCGATCCGCCGACAGACACGGGTCTCGCCGTCGCCGATCGTCGCCGGGTCGCCGGTGTTGGTCGAGTCGATGGCCACGAGGTCGGCCGTGATCGAGACGGCCTCCGCGCGCATCCGCTCCCGGGCCTCGTCGGACATGTCGTGGGCGTCGGTCATCCGAAACACTTCCCTTCACCACGGTAGGTGGGCCAGCGGTCCACGAGGGCGGGCCCGTCAGCAGTCTCGTCCACCACGTGCAGCGTGTCGAACCGCTCGCACAGCTCACCCGCCTTGGCGTGCCTCCACCAGGCACGTCCGCCGATGGCCACCTCCCCGCGCACGGGCGTCTGGACCTCTCCGGCGCCCTCCCGGCCGAGGTATCTCATCCCCGCCGGAGCGACGGGCACGGGCAGGCGATCGTCGCCCGGTGCGCCCGAGGCGACGTAGCCCCCGTAGAGGAACGCGGTCAGTCCGGGACCGGGCCTCCGCACGGCGGGCAGTGCGAACATCAGGGCCGGCCGTGGCGTGAAGGACCGGTAGGCGTCGAACAGCGCGGGCACGTAGAGCCCCGAGCCGGCGGTGACCTCGGTGACGGCGGGCGCCGCCGCGCTCTCGGCGACCGACCCCGAGCCGCCGGAGTTGACGATCTCCGGCCACTGGCCGGTGATGTCCGCGATGACCTCGGCGACCGACCGGCGTACTTTCTGGAGCCGACGCATCGACAGACGCTTGACCACGCCGACCCCGGGGACGTCGTCCGGCACCCCTGCGACCTGCGCCTCGTAGAACATCGCGCCGACCACGCGGAACCCCTCGCCGGTCGCGTGACGCACCAGGGGTGCCACGTCCTCCGGGCCGCGGAGGGGGGATCGCCGGACCCCGAGGTGGACCGGGCCCAACCGCAACGACGAGTCGACGTCGATGCACACCCGCGCGCCGCCCGCCCCGGCCTCGCGGGCGATCTCCAGCTGCCGTGGGTGGTCGATCATGAGGGTCACGGAGTCGAGAGCCGCCGCGTCCGCACCGAGGCGGCCCAGGGTCGCCCGGTCGACGGTGGGGTACCCCATGAGGACGTCGTCGCACCCCGAGTCGACGAGCCACAGCGCCTCGGCGAGCGAGTACGCCATGACGCCGCGGACCGCATCGTCCCCGAGCAGGTCCGCGCCGAGGACCTCGCGGAGCACCCCACGCGACCGCACTGATTTGGTGGCGATGCGGATCCTGGTGCCCTTTGCCCGCCTGCGCAGGTCCCGCAGGTTCTGCCGCAGACTCGGCAGGTGCAGCGCGGCGAGCGGCGCGTCGATGCCGGCCGTCGCGGCGTCCAGGTCGCCGACGACCGCGAGCGGGTGGGCCCGGGCCGGGCTACGCACCGTCGGCGGGCCGCGCGTCCCGGACGATGAGGTCGACCGCGCGGTGCAACAGGTCGTTGGCCTCGTCGTCGTCCCGGTAGATCTGCCAGCGCAGGCTGACGCCGGTGATGATCGAGAGCACCACCCGCACCATGTCGTCGAGGCCCATCCCCCACCGGACGCCGGCGGAGTCGGCGGTGCGTTCGAGCACCGACCGCACGATCGCCTCGTTGGACTCCTGCTGGTTCCGGGCCAGTCCGACCTCGGGGAGCCCGTGGGTCCGGAGAGAGTACGAGACGATCTCGTAGGTGAGCAGCTGTCGGTCGGGCGAGGCCGAGATCACGGCCCAGACGAGGTCGATCGCCTCGTACAGCCGGCGGCGGAGGCCCTCCGTCCCGCGAGCGCCCGAATCGAAGTCGACGCTCACGAACGCCCGCGCGGCCTGGTGGACCTCGGAGTTCACCGCACCGATCACCTCGCGGAGGAGTTCCTCCTTGTCGGTGTAGCAGTAGTGGACGACACCGAGGGAGACGCCCGCACGCTCGGCGACGCCCCGCACGGTCACCGCCCCCAGGCCGTCGTGCTCGGCGATCTCCAGCGCGGCCTGGAGGAGCTGCGCCCGGCGCTGATCGGCAGGTAGTCGTCTGGTCACCCGTCCATGGTACGACGGCGAGGAGGGAGTAGACACCGATAACAGGCCTCTGCTCCCCCGGCCGTCCGGACCTCCGCCGAATCTTCAGGTCGATCGTCCAGGACGGCTCCCGGTCCGGCCGCCCGCCGGTATTCTCTCCAGCCATGACGACCTCGGTGGCCCCCTGGCAGAACTGGGCCGGCAACGTGCTGGCGACCCCGTCGGAGCGTCGGGCCCCCACTACGGTCGCCGAGGTGAGCGACGTGGTGACCGCGGCGGCGGAGCGTGGCGACCGGGTCAAGTGTGTCGGCGCCGGACACTCCTTCACCCCGGCCGCGACGACCGACGGGGTGCTGGTGTCCCTGGACGACCTCACCGGGATCGAGTCGATCGTGCCGACCCGCGACCCGGCCGGCCGGGTCGACGGTGCCGACGTGACCGTCTGGGCCGGGACCCGCCTGCACCGCCTCGGCCCGCTGCTCTGGGACCTCGGGTTGGCGCAGCAGAACCTCGGGGACTTCGCGGAGCAGTCGCTCGCCGGCGCCGTGTCCACCGGGACCCACGGCACCGGGTGCGGGGCGCAGGGGCTCCCCGCCACCGTCGTCGGGCTGCAGCTCGTCACCGCCGACGGCTCCGTCCTCTCCTGCTCGCCGACCTCGCATCCGGAGGTCTTCGAGGCCGCGCGTCTCGGGATCGGCGCTCTGGGGATCATCACCAAGATGACGATCCGTTGCGTGCCCGCCTTCGCCCTGCGGGCCGAGGAACGCCCGTGGACGCTCTCGGCGGCTCTGCAAGATCTGGAGGGGTTCGCCCGGTCCGCCGACCACGCCGAGTTCTTCTGGTTCCCGCACACCGACGCGATCACCGTCAAACGCAACACCCGCCTGCCCGGCGACACGGAGCTCCGCCCCGTGGGCCGTGTCCGCGAGCTGGTGAGCGACGAGTTCCTGTCCAACGAGGCGTTCGACGCATTGTGCCGCGCCGCGACGCGCAGGCCGGCGCTGACGCCCCGGCTCAACCGCCTCGCCTCGCGGGCGCTGTCCGCCCGCGGGTTCACGGATCGCAGCTACCGCGTGTTCGCCTCGCCGCGGCGCGTGCGGTTTCGGGAGATGGAGTACGCGGTGCCCCTCGGGGCCGCCTCCGCCGTGCTGCGGGACCTCCGCGACACGATCGACCGGTCCGGCGTCGTCACGCCGTTCCCGGTGGAGGTGCGGTTCGCCGCCGCCGACGACGTCTGGATGTCCACGGCACACCACCGCGACGTCTGCTACATCGCCGTGCACCAGTACCATCGGATGGACCACACCGAGTTGTTCCGACTGGCCGAGTCGATTTTCCTCGCGTCGGGCGGGAGACCGCACTGGGGGAAGATGCACACCCGGACCGCCGCGGACCTGTCGACCATGGTCGAGCGCTTCGACGACTTCGTCTCGGTGCGCGACCGACTCGACCCCGATCGACTCTTCGGCAACGAATACACAGAACGTGTGCTGCCCTAGGCGCGACCCGCCCCGGGTTGCGTACCGTGGTGGCACGAGCGGCCCGAGCCGACCGCCCACCACGACCCCCAGGAGTGAGTGACCAGTGCCCGACCGCGTCCCCGCAGAAGCCGACGTCTCCGGACCCGCCGCGGGGGTGGTGACTGCCGCACTGCGCCGGGCGATCCGAGGTCAGGCGGGCGCCGCCCGCGCCCACGTCCGCCAGCTCCGCCGGGCGCACCCCGACGAGACGCCCGCGCGGATCCGCGAGCGCCTCGACGCCCGCTTCCTCTCCGCCGTCACCGCCTCCGGTGCGGCCGTGGGGGCCACGGCCGCCGTCCCCGGGATCGGCACGATCGTCGCCTTCGGCGCGGTGGGCGCGGAGTCCCTCGTGTTCCTGGAGGCGGCCGCCTTCTACACGCTGTCGGTGGCGGAGGTCCACGGCATCGACGTCCGCGAGGGCGAGCACGAGGAACTCCTTGTCATGACCGTGATGCTCGGCGCGTCGGGGACCGCGATCCTCGCCAACGCGGTCGGCTCGTCCGGCGGCGCGGGTTCGCTGGCGAGCAGGTCGCTGCACGTGCCCGGCCTCAAGGAGATCAACCGCCGCATGCTGAGTCGTTTCGTCCGCAAGTTCGCCGTCAAGCGCGCCGGATTGGCCGTGGGCAAGCTCGCGCCCGCAGGGCTCGGGGCGGCGGTCGGCGGCTGGGGCAACCGGCGCCTCGGACGGACGGTCGTGGACACCGCCGACGCGACCTTCGGCGCGCCACCGACGGCCTGGCCCACCCCATGAACCCACGGTGACGGGCGAGTGGCATCCCCCTGTCAGGTGAGATCGGAAAGCCCCGATCGGGCAGACGGTCTAGCCTGGATCCATCGACGTGTGAAACCCACCACAGAACCAGAGAGGCACCACAAGATCGTGAGCAACAACGTCTCACAGTTCGGACAGAACCAGTGGCTCGTAGACGAGATGTACGAGCGGTTCGCCAAGGACCCGTCCTCTGTGGACGAGTCCTGGCACGAGTTCTTCAAGGCCAACCCGGAGGCCGCCTCCTCCTCCGGGTCCGGCTCCACCAACGGCACCGCCCCGCGCGGATCGGGCGGGGCCGGAGACCGGGCGCGATCCGGCGGTGAGACACGTGCGACGTCGAAGCAGGCGGACAAGGCTGGCAAGGCCGACAAGGCGAACGAAACGGCCGCCCCCGCGAAGTCCGAGTCCTCGGCGAAGTCGGGCAAGAAGGCCTCGGAACTGACCGTCGACGACGTCATGCCGACGGCGTCCGCCGAAGACGTCGCGGCCAAGCCCGACGCCGACGCGTCACCCCGTCGCAAGGCGCGTGGCGAGGGCGTACCCGCCCCCGGAGGCGCCGCGGAGACGAGTAAGAAGTCTGAAAAGCCCGCGGTCGGCAAGCCCTCCCGGCCGCAGTACGCGCCCCCTCAGGAGACGGAGACCAAGGCGCTGCGCGGGGCGGCCAACGCGATCGTCAAGAACATGAACGCGTCGCTCTCGCTGCCGACCGCGACCTCTGTCCGCGCGGTCCCGGCCAAGCTGATGATCGACAACCGGATGGTCATCAACAACCACCTCAAGCGCACGCACGGTGGGAAAATCTCCTTCACACACCTCATCGGGTACGCGATGGTGCAGGCCATCAAGGTGTACCCGAACATGAACAACCACTACGAGGAGATCGACGGCAAGCCGCACGCCGTCACCCCGGCGGGGATCAACCTCGGACTGGCCATCGACATGAAGACCAAGGCCGGTCGCTCGCTCGTGGTCGCGGCCATCCGCAACTGTGAGGCGCTCGACTTCCGCGGCTTCCTCGACGCCTACGAGGACATCGTCGCCCGCGCCCGCGAGGGCAAGCTGACGATGGACGACTTCTCGGGCGTCACCATCTCGCTGACCAACCCGGGCGGTATCGGCACCGTGCACTCGGTGCCCCGCCTGACCGTGGGACAGGGCGCGATCATCGGTGTGGGCGCCATGGAGTACCCCGCCGAGTTCCAGGGTGCCAGCGAGGAGCAGCTGGCCAAGAACGCCGTTGGCAAGATCACCACGTTGACCTCGACCTACGACCACCGGATCATCCAGGGCGCAGAGTCCGGCGAGTTCCTGCGTGAGATCCACCGCCTGCTCCTCGCGGACGAGTTCTACGACGAGATCTTCGACGTCCTCGGCATCCCGTACGAGCCCGTCCGGTGGCGCCAGGACATCACCGATCCCCGCGTCGACAAGGACGCCCGCGTCCTCGAGCTCATCGCCGCGTACCGCGATCGCGGCCACCTCATGGCCGACATCGACCCGCTCGACGGGAAGCACGCGCAGCGGCGCCGCACCTTCCACCCGGATCTCGACGTCAACTCGCACGAGCTCACCCTGTGGGACCTCGACCGCAAGTTCTCCGTCGGTGGATTCGTCGGCAAGGACAAGATGCGTCTGCGGGACGTGCTGGCCGCGCTGCGCGCCGCCTACTGCCGCAAGATGGGGATCGAGTACACCCACATCCTCGAGAACGAGCAGCGCCAGTGGATCCAGGAGCGCATCGAGGGGGTCGACGACAAGCCGACCGTCGCCGAACAGAAGTACATCCTGTCCAAGGTCAACGCCGCCGAGGCCTTCGAGACCTTCCTGCAGACCAAGTACGTCGGTCAGAAGCGATTCTCCCTCGAGGGCGCCGAGTCCGTCATCCCCATGATGGACGCGGTCATCGACGAGGCCGCCGAGTTCGGCCTCGACGAGGTCGTCATCGGCATGCCGCACCGCGGTCGCCTCAACGTGCTCGCCAACATCGTCGGCAAGCCCTACCGCCAGATCTTCACCGAGTTCGAGGGCAACATGGACCCCTCGGCCGCGCACGGGTCGGGCGACGTGAAGTACCACCTCGGCGCCGAGGGCATCCAGTACCAGATGTTCGGCGAGAACGAGATCAAGGTCTCGCTCACGGCCAACCCGTCCCACCTCGAGGCGGTCGACCCGGTTCTCGAGGGCATCGTCCGCGCCAAGCAGGACCTCATCGAGGACCCGGAGTGGCGCGCCGAGTACCCCGTCGTGCCGCTCATGCTGCACGGTGACGCCGCGTTCGCCGGCCAGGGTGTCGTCGCGGAGACGCTCAACCTCTCCCAGATCGACGGCTACCGCACCGGTGGGACGATCCACATCGTGGTCAACAACCAGATCGGGTTCACCACCGCCCCCGAGGCCGGCCGCTCCAGCCAGTACGCCACGGACGTCGCCAAGATGATCGGCTCGCCGATCTTCCACGTCAACGGCGACGACCCCGAGGCGTGCGTGCGGGTCGCCCGCCTCGCGATGGACTTCCGTCAGCAGTTCAAGAAGGACGTCGTGATCGATCTCGTCTGCTACCGCCGTCGCGGGCACAACGAGGCCGACGACCCGTCGATGACCCAGCCGCGGATGTACGAGGTGATCGACGGCAAGAAGAGCGTGCGCCAGTCCTACACCGAGGATCTCGTCGGTCGTGGCGACATCACCGAGAAGGAGGCGGAGAACGCCCTCCGCGACTTCCAGGGCCAACTCGAGCGCGTCTTCAACGAGGTCCGCGAACTCGAGAAGCACCCAGTCAAGGCGTCCGAGTCGATCCTGCCCAACCAGCCGCTGCCCAAGCGCCTGGTGACGGCGGTGGACGAGTCGGTCATCCACGCGATCGGCGACGCCTTCGGCAACCTGCCGGAGGACTTCCACATCCACTCGCGCGTGAAGCCGGTGTACGAGGCCCGTCAGAAGATGGCCTACAACGGCAACATCGACTGGGCCTTCGCCGAACTCCTCGCGATCGGCTCGCTCGTCCGTGAGGGCAAGACCGTCCGCATGGCCGGCCAGGACTCGCAGCGTGGCACCTTCACGCAGCGGCACTCGGTGGTGGTCGACAAGACCACCTCCCAGCCCTACTCCCCGCTGCAGAACCTCGAGGACGCCGAGGGCCGCTTCGAGGTGTGGAACTCGGCGCTCACCGAGTACGCGGGCGTCGGATTCGAGTACGGCTACTCCGTCGGCGACCCCGACGCGCTCGTGCTCTGGGAGGCGCAATTCGGCGACTTCGTCAACGGTGCGCAGACCATCATCGACGAGTACATCTCGTCCGGTGAGGCCAAGTGGGGACAGAAGTCCTCGGTCACCCTGCTGCTCCCCCACGGCCACGAGGGCATGGGCCCGGACCACACGTCCGGTCGCATCGAGCGGTTCCTCCAGCTGTGCGCGGAGGGCTCGATGACCGTCGCCCAGCCGTCGACTCCGGCGAACTACTTCCATCTCCTGCGCCGCCACGCCACCGACGGCATCAAGCGCCCCCAGGTGGTCTTCACGCCCAAGTCGATGCTGCGCAACAAGAAGGCCGTCAGCGCGATCGCGGACTTCACCTCCGGCAAGTTCCGGTCGGTCCTCGATGATCCGACGTTCGCGGACGGGTCCAAGGACGCGGGCGAGGTCAAGACCATGCTGCTGGTGTCCGGCAAGCTCTACTACGAGCTGGCCGCCCGTCAGGAGAAGGAGGGCCGCGACGACATCGCGATCGTCCGCCTCGAGCAGCTCTACCCGGTCCCCCACCGCCGCATGCGCGAGGCGCTGGACCACTACCCGAACCTCACCGAGGTCCGCTGGGTCCAGGAGGAGCCGGCCAACCAGGGCGCGTGGAGCTTCCTCGCGCTCGCGCTGCCGGAGCGGATCGACGACTTCCCGCCGCTCAAGCGGGTCTCGCGTCGCCCGATGGCCGCCACCTCGACCGGCCTGAGCAAGGTCCACGCCGTCGAGCAGAAGGCTCTGGTGGACGAGGCGTTCGGCTGATCCACCCGGACCGGGAACGGGGCCCGGCCGCCGATGGCGGCCGGGCCCCGTTCTCATGCGCGGCGCACCGCCGCCGGACCGGTCAGTACCCGTGCGAGTCCAACCAGTAGTTGGCCAGGGCGACCGGGGTGGCGGTACCGAACTCCACCCCCAGCAGCAGCTCACGCACGTCGTCGGTGGTCAGCTCGCCGCTGATCCGGTTGACCAGACTCAACTGGTCCTCCGAGAGCGAGCCCTTGCGGAAGACGGGCACCAGATTCTGGGCGCGAACCGCGTCCTGGTCGTCGTCCAACGTCACGATCTCCTCAGGGAGGCCCACGGGGTCGGCCGACTGGACCAGCCCCACGCCGATCTCCCCGGCGCGCAGGGCGTCGAACACCGCCCGGGGGTTCGGGCCCAGCGCCACACGACGACCGAAACCGCAGTCGTACGTCTCCCCCACGGCAGCGGCCAGTTCGCGGTCGGCGAGGGCCTCCTGCCTCGCACCGAGCGCGAACTCGCCGCACCGCCCGGCCAGGTCGGACATCGTGCGCAGTCCCCGGGTCTCCGACGTGGTGCGGGTGACCACGTACACGGGCGCGTCCTCGGCCGGCGCCGGGTCCGCGGCGGTGACCCCCTCCGGCAGCGCGGCCATCATTGCGGCGTACACCTCGTCCCCCTCGACCGCCGTGGCATCGGGATCGAACGCCCGCAGGAGCTCACCGGTGAACCCGACCGTGAAGGTCGCGTCGCCGGCGACGACGGACTCCAGGACCTCCGACCGGTTCCCGGACTGCGGTCGCGTGGTCACCCGCGAGCCGGACCGGACCAGGGCGTTGCCGTAGATGTGGCCCACGATCTCCGCCTCGCCGAACGAGGCGGTCTCGATCACCACCACCGGATCGTCCCGGTGCGCGGGCACGATCGACGACTGCGCCTGACACCCGGACAGCGCCATCGCCACCACACCCGCGAGCGCCACCGCGCCCCTCCCGGGCCGCCCCACCGTCCGCCGCACCCGATCACGTCCTTCCTCACACCGACCGCACCCGTCAGCGCGGACATCTCGACCGACAGTGTCCCAGGGCCGTCCCGGCGCCGTCACGCCGAGGCCCCGCGTGGTCGCCGTCCGGAGCTGACGGGCCGTCCGTCAGCGGGTCAGGCCGGGGTTCACAGCGGACCGGGCGGAATCGGTGACGTCGATCCCGGCCTCCGCCCACGCCTCCTCGAGTTCCGCCGCGCCCTTCATGCGGACCCACGCCGCTTCCGTGTGGGTGACCGGCACGGCCCGGAACACCCGGACGGGTGCCGAGTCACCCGGCAGCTCGACGTCCGGGATCTCGGGGGCACGCAGCACCACGGCGGTGAACGCCGCGCCGGGCCACAGCGGCTCTCCCAGGTCGATCAGTGCGCCCTCCGACAGGACCAGTCCCTCGACCGCGGGCGCGGCCGCGAGCACCGCCAGGGCGCGCACCACGCCGTCCACCCCGCCCTGCAGCACGAGGCTCAGCTCCGCGCGCGGCGCTGTCGGATCGGGCACGAGCGCCGACGGATCGCCCATCGGCTCGGCCGAACACCCCAGCGAGATGTACCGCACCACGCCGGTCTCCACGTCCACGAACCGCAGGATCCGGATCGGCGCGGCACCGAGGAACGTCACCGACGCCTCCTGCGGATCCGGTCCGTACCGCTCCTCCAGATGAGCACGCACCGCCGCCAGAACCGTCGACCCGTCCGCAGGGCCTCCCGGCAGCACTACTTCAGCCCGAGCCGGGCGAGCTCGTCGCGCACCCGCTCGGCGTTGCCGGGTTCGCACAGGACGTCGTAGCGGCCCGCGACCAGCTGGGAGGTGGACGCGAAATCCCGCTTCCCACGGGTCGCGGCGTAGGACAGCGACGCGGAGACGACGCCGAACACGGAGCCGCCGACCAGACCGGTCAGCACCACGCCCCACATGGGCTGCGTGAAGATGCCCAGGAGCAGGCCGATGAACAGGCCGAGCCACGCACCGGTCGCCAGCCCGCCCAGCAAGACCTTGGGCCAGGTCAGCCGGCCCGTGACCCGCTCGACCTGCATGAGGTCGACGCCGACGATCGTGACCTCGTGGACGGGAAAGTCCTCGTCGGCGAGGTGATCGACCGCCGCCTGGGCCTGCGCGTACGTGGGGTACGAGCCGACCACCCACCCGGTGGGCGGTGTGGGCAGGCCCGGCGTCTGGGCACCCCGGGCGCGAGCGCCCCGCGGGTTCACGGGAGTGGTCATGAGGTCCGTCCTTCCGCGTCGTCGTCCCCGGCGGTGTCCCGGTCCGAGACGGTCATCCCGGCCGCGCGGCCACGGGCGGAGACGACCAGCGCCATCTTACGGCTGGCCTCGTCGAGCATCTCGTCGCCGAACATCACCGCACCGCGGGCCCCGCCCTCCACCGAGGTTGAGCGCGCGTAGGCCTCGAGGATCGCCTCGGCCTTGTCGAACTCGTCCTGACGCGGGCTGAACACCTCGTTACCCGCGTCGACCTGCGCGGGGTGCAGGACCCACTTGCCGTCGAAACCGAGAGCCGCGGTGCGGGCCGCCGCGCGCCGGAAGCCGTCCTCGTCGCGGACCTTGAGGAACGGGCCGTCGATCGCCTGGAGACCGTGCGCGCGGGCGGCGACCAGGATCGTCATGAAGACATGGTGGTAGGCGTCGCCCGGGGCGTACCCGTCCGGCTGCTCCCCCACCGTCAGGGTGCGCATCCCGATGGAGGCCATGAAGTCGGCGGGACCGAACACGAGCGTGAGCACCCGCGGGCTGGCCGTCGCGATCGCGTCAATGTTGGTGAGACCGAGGGCGTCCTCGATCTGCGGCTCGATCCCGATGTGCCCGACCGGCAGACCCGCGGCCTTCTCCACCTGAGTCAGCACCAGGTCGAGCGCGGCGACCTCCGCCGCGGTCCGCGCCTTGGGCAACAGCAGTGCGTCGACGTGCGCACCCGCCCGACCGACGACCTCCGTGACATCACGGACCGTGTACTCGGTGTCCCAGGCGTTGACCCGCACCACCACGGTGGGCGCCGCGAACCCGCCCCGGCCGAGAGCGGCCACGAGGTTCTCGCGGGCCTCCTCCTTGGCCGGGCCGGCGACCGCGTCCTCGAGGTCCAGGAAGACCTCGTCCACAGGCAGTCCCCGCGCCTTGTCGATCATCTTCACACTGCTGCCGGGTACGGCAAGAACCGTGCGCCGCGGCCGGGCGCGCAGGTCCGCGATCGCCGAGGCGGCGTCGTCCGACGGCGCGGCCGTCGCGTGGGGGGCTGCGGTCATCGTGGGTGGCACTCCCTTACGTCCGGTACGGCGGGCGGACGCCGCCTGTCGGTGACTAGGTTGGTCTGCATGGCGAACCTCAACAAGGCCTTCGTCGCCAGGCTAGCCGGATTGTCCGTGATCGGCCCTGACGGGGACGACATCGGACGCATCCGGGATGTCGTGGTGACGATGCGCTCCGGGCACAAACCCCCGCGGGTCATCGGGTTGGTCGTCGAGCTACCCACCCGGCGCAGGATCTTCGTGCCCATGCTGCGGGTCGCCTCGATCGACCCGCGGTCGGTGTCGCTGGTGTCGGGGACCATCAACCTGCACAGGTTCCAGTCCAGGCCCGGGGAGAACCTCGTGCTGGGCGCCCTGGTGGACTCGGTCATCGGAGTCGAGCGCGACCAGCCCGCGGGCGAGCCGTCCGGTTCGCAGGGCCGCCCGACCCGGTACCAGGTCGTCGACGTGGAGATCGAACGCCAACGCTCGCGGGACTGGCTCGTGTCGCGGCTCGCTGTCCGTGAGCGCCGCGGGCGCTCTCGCCTCGGCCGACGCGGGGAGGTGTCGATCCACCCGTGGAACCGCATCAGGGGCCTGGACGACGCCATCGGGACGCCAGAGCACGGCGCCGAGAGTCTCGTGGAGCAGTACGCCGACCTCCGTCCGGCGGACGTCGCCATCGCGCTGCGCGAACTGCCGGAGGTGCGGCGTCTGGAGGTCGCGCGCACCCTCGACGACGAGCGGCTGGCCGACATCCTGCAGGAGCTCCCCCACGACGAGCAGACCGAGATCGTCACCCGGCTCGAGCTCGAGCGGGCCGCGGACGTCCTCGAGGCCATGGATCCCGACGACGTGGCCGACCTCCTCGGCGAGCTCCCCGAGAAGGACGCCGAGTCGTATCTCGAGCGGATGAATCCCGAGGACTCGTCGAACGTCCGGCGCCTGCTGACGTTCGACGCCGACACCGCCGGCGGCCTGATGACGCCCGAGCCGATCATCCTCTCTCCGCAGACGACGGTGGCGGAGGCGCTGGCGCACTGCCGCAATCCCGACCTCAGTCCGGCGCTGGCCAGTCTCGTCTTCGTCGTCCGACCGCCTACGGCCACCCCGACGGGCAAGTACCTGGGTTGCGTCCACATCCAGGCGCTACTGCGTGAACTCCCCTCGGCCATGGTCGCCGAGACTGTCGACACGAGCCTGTCCGCGCTTCGCCCCACCGACTCGGTGGACGCGGTGACCCGGTTCTTCGCCACCTACAACCTGGTGTGCGGCCCCGTCGTCGACGACGAGGGGCACCTCCTCGGAGCGGTCGCGGTGGACGACCTGCTGGATCATCTCCTGCCCGACGACTGGCGGGACATGGACCTGCACGACGACACGGAGACGGCGCGATGACCGAACCCACCGTGAGGTCGTCGCTGTCCACACCGATGACCTCCCGCCGACCCCGGATCAGCTTCGACTCCGACGCGGTCGGCCGGTACAGCGAGGCCGTCGCCCGGTTCTTCGGCACCGGCATGTACCTGCTCATCCAGACGGTCGTGGTGATCGTGTGGATCATCATCAACGTCGCGGTCGTGGCGCTGCGCTTCGACCCGTACCCGTTCATCCTGCTCAACCTGGCGTTCTCGACCCAGGCCGCCTACGCCGCGCCGCTCATCCTGCTCGCGCAGAACCGCCAGGAGGACCGTGACAAGGAGTCCGTCAAGGAGGACCGGCTCCGGGCCACCCAGACCAAGGCGGACACGGAGTTCCTCGCCCGTGAACTCGCGTCGGTCCGGCTGTCGGTGGGCGAGACGGTCACCCGCGACTACCTGCGCCGTGAGCTCGACGACCTTCGGGACTCCGTGGAACGGATCGAGTCGCTGCTGGCCGGTTTCTCCGCCTCGGACGGTAACGCCGATGGCGGGAAAACCGATCCAGACGTCAAGGGCCGGGGGTAACCTCGCCCCAGACGAAGCGTCGCGGAGGCTGTGCACGGCCGCGGCGCCGTCCGGTACGTCGTAGGGGGAGAATCTTGCGCCGAATCGCGCACACTGCAGACCGTCGGGTGTTGACCAGCGCGGCCGTCACCGTCGGAGCCATCACGGTCCTCGCGGCGGTCGGTCTGACGATCGACACGAGCCGCCCCGCCGCGCCCGACATCACGCCGCTGGCCGAGTACTCGCCGGAGCCGCCACCCGCGACGACGCCGCCTCCGCCCAGCACCGACCCCACCGCCTCGGAGCAGGCCCCGGAGCCGCCGGTCGACCCCGGCGCCGCGCACATCGAGCCGGCGACGATCCCCGACGGCCCGCTCGGGATCCCGGGCATCGCCCTGGACGCCTACCACCGCGCGACGGACCGGCTCAACGCCGAACGCCCCGCCTGCGAGATGGACTGGACCGTCCTCGCCGGGATCGGGCAGGTCGAGTCCAACCAGGGCCGCGGACTCTTCGACGTCCACGGCAACACCATCGGCCGCATCCTCGGCCCCCGGCTCGACGGATCCCTGCCGGGCACCGCCGTCATCACCGACACCGACGGCGGCAGGTTCGACGGCGACCCCGACTTCGACCGTGCCGTCGGGCCCGTCCAGTTCATCCCGTCCACCTGGGCGACGCTCGGGCGTGACGGCAACGACGACGGCGTGGCCGATCCGAACAACATCTACGACGGGGCCCTGTCCGCGGCGACGCTCCTGTGCAACCAGGGAGGGTCCATGGCGGACCCGGCGGCCCGCACCCGCGCGATCCTGGCCTACAACAACTCACTGGCGTACGTCGCCAACGTCAACGCGTGGGCGCACGGGTACGCGGTCAACGCCTTCCCGTTGCCCTCCGATCTGCCGGAGATCCACCGCCCGGAGCCCACCGTCGAGCCCCCGCGGCCGCCGGAGCACTGCCCCGAGGGCTGGGAGGGCGAGCCGACCGCTGCGCCCGAGCCCGCGGAGCCGGGAGAACCGGCACCGCCTGTGCCCGGCTGCACGGAGATCACGCCGACGCCGACGACGCCGTCCCCCACGACCGAGGTGCCGTCGACGGCGCCGACACCGACCGAGTCGTCCCCGGCCGCCGTGCCCGCGCCCGCGCCCGCACCCCCCGTCATCCCGGGGCTCCCGGTCATCGAGTTGCCCTGCATCCCGCCGTTCTGCGTACCGCCGCGCCCGGCCTGAATCGTCACCGGGTGACATGACGCCTAGACTCGGGGCATCATGAGTGCACCCAGCGAAGAATCGATCCGCGCCGCACTGGCCAAGGTCGATGATCCGGAGATCCGCAAGCCGCTCACCGAGCTCGGCATGGTCAAGGGCGTCGAGGTGGACGCCGCGACCGGTCGCGTCGATGTCGGCATCTATCTGACAGTTGCCTCGTGTCCCATGCAGGACACGATCAGCGACCGCGTCCGCTCGGCGGTGTCCGACGTCCCGGGCGTCGGCGAGGTCGCCGTCGAACTCGACGTGATGAGCGACGAACAGCGCACCGAACTACGCAAGCACCTGCGTGGTGACGCGGCCGAACCCGTCATCCCGTTCGCCCAACCCGGCAACCTCACCCGTGTCTACGCGGTCGCCTCGGGCAAGGGCGGCGTGGGCAAGTCCACCGCGACGGTCAACCTGGCGACGGCGCTGGCCTCCCGCGGCCTGTCCGTGGGCGTGCTCGACGCGGACATCTACGGTCACTCGATCCCGCGGATGCTCGGCACCGACGCCCGGCCGACCCAGGTCGAGCAGATGATCCTGCCGCCTGTGGCCCACGACGTGAAGGTCATCTCGATCGCCCAGTTCACCAAGGGCAACACCCCGGTCGTCTGGCGCGGTCCGATGCTCCACCGGGCGCTGCAGCAGTTCCTCGCCGACGTGTACTGGGGCGACCTCGACGTCCTGCTGATGGACCTGCCCCCGGGTACCGGTGACGTGGCGATCTCGATCGCCCAGCTCATCCCGTCGGCCGAGATCCTCGTTGTCACCACTCCGCAGCAGGCGGCCGCGGAGGTCGCCGAGCGTGCGGGGTCGATCGCGCTGCAGACCCGTCAGCGGATCGCCGGTGTCATCGAGAACATGTCGTGGCTGGAGCTGCCCGACGGCACCCGCATGGACGTGTTCGGTACCGGCGGCGGCGCGGACGTCGCGGCCAACCTGTCCCGCTCGGTCGGCGCACCCGTCCCACTGCTCGGCCAGGTGCCGCTCGAGCAGGCCGTGCGCGAGCACGGGGACGAGGGCACCCCGATCGTGCTGGCCGAGCCCGACTCACCGTCCGGGCGCGCGTACCGCGAGATCGCCGACGGCCTGGCCGTGCGGCCCCGGGGCCTGGCGGGCATGAACCTGGGGATCGACACCACGCGTCACCTCTGACGGATCGGCCGCCCGGGTGGTCGGCGAGGCGTGACGGCCCCCGCCGACCCCGGCCAGGGACGAGCTCCTCTCAGGGCGGCGGGGTGGCCCTCCCGGCGTCCGCCCTCAGGTGGCGTCGAGGTCCCAGACCGGACCGGAGGCCGGTGCCGCGCCGTCGGGGGCGTCCGCGTCCCGGACCGCCGCGGGCGGGTTGGCGGCCGGCGGGCGGGTCGACTGACGCGGCTCGCCCGCGGTCCCGGCGCCCACCGGGCCGGCTGCGGCGGCACCCCCCGCGCCAGCGCCTCCCGCGACGGCGGCACCCCCGGCGGGAGCGGCGGCGCCGAAGTCCCCGGTGAACAGAGAGTCGTCGCCGTCCAGCAGGTGCTTGGTGACCATGGCTCGGGGGCTCATGCCGCGTAGGTCGTTGAGCTGCTTGAGCGGCTCGCGGAACTCCTCGAAGTCGGTCCCGTAGTCGTCCCTGAGCTGTTGCTGGGCGTTGCTGGCGAACTCGCGCACCTTGCGGATCGCGGACGCCAGCCAGCGGGCGGCCTCGGGAAGGCGCTCGGGCCCCAGGACGACCAGTGCGATCACCCCGAGGACCAGGAGCTCGGACCACCCCACGTTTGTGAACATCGCAGTCAGGATACGTCGTGGCGCGCGCGAGCGGCAGTGTGACCTGACCGGGTGACCCCCGGGCTCAGCCGAGCGTGGGGCGGACGGTCAGTTCGACCCGCGATCCGCCGCGGATGACCTCGACCGGGACGTCGACGTCCGCACCGGCGCGGCGGACGGCCACCACGAGTTCGTCGGACGACCGGACCCGGCGCTCCCCGACGCGGGTGACGACGTCACCCTCGCGGAGCCCGCCGGACTGGGCGGGCGAGCCCTCGCGTACGTTGACGATCTCCGCGCCCTCGACCGCGCCGTTGTCCGCCTTGCGGGCGTTGACCCCGATCGTCGCGTGCCGGACCGACCCCTCGGTCATGAGGGAGGTGGCGATGTCGCGGACGTCGTTGACGGGGATCGCGAAGCCGAGGCCGATGGATCCGCCGGACTGGGTGAAGATCGAGGTGTTGATCCCGATGACCGCTCCGGTGCTGTCGATGAGCGGCCCGCCGGAGTTGCCGGGGTTGATGGCGGCGTCGGTCTGGATAGCGTCGATCACCACGTCGCCGTCGGAGGTCGACTCCCCCAGCGCGATCGGCCGCCGGGTCGCGGAGACGATCCCCTCGGTGACCGTCCGCGCGAGCCCGAGCGGGGATCCGATCGCGATGACCTGCTCCCCCACCTGGACGTCTTCGGAGTCGCCGAGGGTGGCGACGGTGAGGTTCTGGACGTCCTCGACCTTGAGGACCGCGAGGTCCGTGGCGGGGTCGCGGCCGACCAGCTCCGCCGCGGCGCGGGAGCCGTCGGGGAAGATGACGTCGATGTCGGCGCGGTCGGCGGCACCGTCCATGGTGACGACGTGGTTGTTGGTGACGATGTAGCCCCGGGGGTCGATGACGATGCCGGAGCCTTCGCCGCGGGCCGACGGTGTGGAGACCTGGATGTTGACGACGGCGGGTTGGACGCGCCGTGCGACCTCGCCGACGGGATTGTCGGGGCGCAGGACGTTGTCGGGCGCGTCGGCGATGCGGACGGTCGAGGTGGTGAGGACGCGGGCGGAGTCGGCGACAACGGCGCCGATGGCGCCGCCGGCGAGGGCGACGACGGCGACGGCCGCGGTCGCCCCGGCCAGCGCCCGTCTGCTCAGTCGGCGCTCGAACAGTGCCTCGGACAGCGAGAGCCGGGCCGGCGGGGCCTCGTCCGCGCCCGACAGATCGACGGGACGCGGCTCTGGTGTGGCCGCCACGGCGGGCGCGCCGAGACCGACCGGGGCCTGCGGGTCACGCCAGGGGTCTGGTGTGCGCGGCGGCGGCGCGGCGGCCTCGTCCTGCCAGGCCGGATGACGTTCGATTCCCAGGGGGCTCTCCGGGCCGGGGCCGAAGGCCTGCGCCAGGGCGGGATCGGCGTCACGGACGATCGCCGGGCCCGCGCCGCTCACGGCGCCGGTGGCGGCCGCGGGGTCGAATCCACCGGAGACGCCGTCGGGGCGGGAGAACAGGGCGACGTCATCCGGGTCGACGGCCGGTCGGTGGATGGGTGCCGGCTCGCGCAGGGGGCGGTCCGGCTCCTCGTCGCGCCCCGTCGACCCGCGCACGCCATTCTGGTCCTCCACTCGGCCCACCCTAACGGCCGCGTCGCCGCAGCCGGCGAAGCAGCCTCGACCACGCGGTCCCGGACGTCTCCGCGGGAGCGGGCGTCCGGTCCCGGTCGTCGGTTCGGCCATGAGCGGCCGCAGTCAGGTCGTCCAGGTTCCGTAGTCGCTCGAGGAGCTCGCGGGGCATGTGGATGGGTCCCGAGCCTCGGAGCGCGTGGCGCGCCTCGCGCTGCCCCTCGACCTCGCGGCGGCAGTCGGCGCAGCGGGCGAGGTGGGCGTCCGCGCGGGACTGGCCGGCCTCGGGCAGGCGGCCGTCGACGTACGCGGCCGCGGCCTCGATGGAGAGGTGGTCGGTGGACAGGAAGTGCTCCCGCGCCCGCGGCGGCCCGGTCCGGCCGACCACCTCGCGCGCGGACGTCTGCGACAACCTGAACTCGGGCGCGGAGCCGCGCCCGTGACGATGTCGATCCACGCCACGCCCTCCCGACCGTCGTCCTGCGGGGCGGTAACCCACCCCGGTCTGCCTACGTCAACGCCCGGCACGGCTCCGCGGTTCCCGCGGTCGGACGCGGCGGGTCAGCTGGAACGCTGGTGCGCCCCGGTGACCCCGGCGGCCTCGAGCTCGGCGCGCAGGGCGGCGCGGCCGCGGTGGATACGGCTGCGGACGGTACCCATCTTCACTCCGAGGATGCGCCCGACCTCCTCGTAACTGAGATCCTCGATGTCGCTGAGGACGACGGCCGCCCGGTACTCCGGGGTCAGGTTGTCGAGCGCCGCCTGTAGGACGGGATCGAATGTCTCGTCCGACAGGACCTGCTCCGGACTCCGCTCGCGTCCGGGGACCCGTTCGGCGTCCTCGGGGAGGGTCTCGAAGCGGATGCGCGAGCGCCGCCGGGCCATGTCGAGGAAGAGGTTGGTGACGATCCGGTGCATCCATCCCTCGAAGGTCCCCGGCTTGTAGCGGTCGAGGGATCGGAAGACGCGGATGAACGCCTCCTGCGTGATGTCCTCCGCGTCATGGGCGTTGCCGCAGAGGCGGAACGCGAGGCGGTAGACCCGGTCGCCGTGCTGGGCGACCAGTTCGGACCACGTGGGCATGTCCGCCGCGTCGCCGGTCGTGTCGAATCGTGCGGTGCCTGCCGACTCGTCGGGGGCCACCGGGGCGATCGTCGTCCCGTGCACGGTTCGTGAGTACATGCGCTGCCGCCGCCTTCCGGCGCGGGGGATGTCCCCGCGCGGTGGTGGTTCGCGCCCTCGTGGCGCGACGTCCGACCACTGTCCCCTACCGGTCTGTCTTCCCGGTATACGCGTACTGAGATCGCGCTGAGAGTTCTATACCGATCCGGTCACCGCGCGTTGCTCGCCGCTGCGCCCGTCCGCGGCGATACGCTGCTCGGGTGTCCGATTCCACTGATCTCCCCGCCACCGACCGCTCCGGTACCGACGGGCTGGCGCACCGGAGCGCGGCCCTCGTCGACGACTCGCTCTACGCCCCGGCCCGCGCCGAGGCCGACGAACTGGGTGCCCACTCACCGGACGCCGCGACCGCGGAGACCATCCGGATGATCGCCCGGTTGAACGGCACCCGCGCCGCGGTGTGCATCACGCCGGCCCCCGGCGTTCCCGCACTCGCGATCCTCGCGGCCGCGGGTCAGGGTGCCGGGGCCGTGGTCACGTGCATCACCGAGGATCCGCACCACCTGGACGCCGCGCGGGCCGCGGTCCGCGGGGCGGGGCATCCCTCCTCCGCGGCGCGCTATATCGCGGCCCGCCCGCTGGAGGTCGCGGACAAGCTCGCCGACGGCGCGTACGACCTGGTGGTCGCGGACGTCCCCGCTCACTCGGTGACGCGCCTCATCTCGCGCTCGCATCAGCTGCTGCGCTCCGGAGGGGCGCTCGTGCTCATCGGCGAGCACGCGCCCCTGCCCGAGGACACGGTCATACCGGAGCACGCCCACGTCACACTCCTGCCGGTGGGCGTCGGGCTCACCGTCGTCACGCTCTGACCCGTCGCGCCGCCCGGCGATCAGCCCGGCAGGGACGTGACGATGTTCTTGGCGACGCTGACGACGCCGCCCGCGCTGATGGGGAACCGCTTCCGGTCGCGTTCGTGGTCGACACCGATGAGGTCCCCGTCGCCGATGTGGCAGTTCTTGTCGACGATCGCCTTGCGCACCACCGCGCCGCGGCCGATGCGGACGCCCGGCATGAGGACGCTGCCCTCGACCACGGCGCCGTCCTCGACGACCACGTTGTTGGACACGACCGAGTTGCGCACGGTGGCCGCGGAGATGATCGTGCCCGCCCCGACCATCGACTCCTGAGACATCCCGCCGTTGACGAACTTCGCCGGCGGCAGATTGTCCTGCTGGGTGCGGATGGGCCACCGGTCGTT
Source organism: Dietzia lutea (assembly GCF_003096075.1). Classification (NCBI taxonomy): domain Bacteria; kingdom Bacillati; phylum Actinomycetota; class Actinomycetes; order Mycobacteriales; family Dietziaceae; genus Dietzia; species Dietzia lutea. The sequence goes on from NZ_CP015449.1 coordinate 2,132,733, forward strand.
GTAGAGGTTGAACACCGGGTGGACCGAGACGAGGTCCATGTGGGCGTCGTAGAACGCGTCGATGGTGCCGACGTCACGCCAGTAGCCGCGGTCGCGCTCGGTCTCGCCGGGCACGTCGTTGCGGGCGAAGTCGTAGACGTAGGCGCGCTCCTGCTCCACCAGGGCGGGGATGATGTCGCCGCCCATGTCGTGGGAGGAGTCGGGCTTCTCGGCGTCCGCCCTCAGTGCCTCGATGAGCGCGTCCGTGGTGAAGATGTAGTTGCCCATCGACGCGAAGGTCGCGTGCGGGTCGTCGGGGGTGCCGGGCGGGTCGGACGGCTTCTCCACCCAGCCGCGGATGATGTCGTCCTCGCCGGCGTCGATGCAGCCGAAGGCGAACGCCTCCTCGCGGGGGACGCGGATCCCGGCGACCGTCACCGCGGCGCCGGTGGCGATGTGGTGGTCGAGCATCTGGCGCGGGTCCATGCGGTACACGTGGTCGGCGCCGAAGACGACGATGTGGTCGGGCTTCTCGTCGTGGACCAGGTTCAGCGACTGCAGGATCGCGTCGGCCGAACCCGTGTACCAGCGGGGCCCGAGTCGCTGCTGGGCCGGCACGGGGGCCACGTACTCGCCGCCCATGCCCCGCATGTGCCACACCTGCGCGATGTGGCGGTCCAGGGAGTGGGACTTGTACTGGGTGAGGACGCAGATGCGCATGAACCCGGCGTTGACGAGATTGCTCAGCACGAAGTCGATGAGCCGGTAGGACCCGCCGAACGGCACGGCCGGCTTCGCGCGGTCCGCCGTGAGCGGGAAGAGTCGCTTGCCCTCGCCGCCGGCGAGGACGATTGCTAGGACATGCGGCTGATTCCTCACGACCCCACCGTATCGACTCCGCGCGACTCGTCACGGGGCAACGGGCGCTTTGGCCCCCGTCGCGCGCCCGGTGGTCACCTCGGCGACGGGCGGTGTTCACCGGGCACGCCTCGGGCGGGGGGCCGAGCGACTACCTTGGCCGGTGTGCGAGTAGCAATGATGACGAGGGAGTACCCGCCGGAGGTCTACGGTGGGGCCGGCGTGCACGTGACCGAACTGGTGGCGAGCCTGCGGCCGCTGTGCGACGTGGACGTGCTGTGCATGGGCGCGGACCGCGACACCGCCCGCGCGTTCCGCCCCGACCCGGAGCTGGGGCCGGACGCCAACCCCGCGATCCAGACCCTGTCCGCCGGTCTGCGGATGGCCGTCGCGGCCGAGGGGGCGGACCTCGTCCACTCCCACACCTGGTACGCCGGGCTCGCGGGGCATCTGGCCGGTCAGCTCTACGGCGTCCCCCACGTGGTGTCGGCGCACTCGCTCGAACCGAGCCGGCCGTGGAAGGCCGAGCAGCTCGGCGGCGGCTACCGGGTCTCATCGTGGTCGGAGCGCAACGCGTTCGCCCACGCCGACGCGGTGGTCGCGGTGAGCGCCCGGATGAAGGACGAGATCCTGCGTGTCTACCCCGAGGTCGAGCCGGACCGCATCCACGTGATCCTCAACGGCATCGACACCGCGGTGTGGGCACCCGTCGAGACGTTCTCCGGGGAGGACTCAGTACTGCGGCGGCACGGGGTCGACCCGGACCGGCCGATCGTGGCGTTCGTCGGGCGGATCACCCGGCAGAAGGGCGTGCCCCATCTCGTGCGGGCCGCCCGGGACTTCCGCCCGGACGCCCAGTTGGTGTTGTGCGCGGGCGCGCCGGACACCCCGGAGATCGCGGCCGAGATGGAGTCACTGGTGGCCGAGCTCAGGGCGGCGCGTGACGGCGTCTTCTGGCTGCGGGACATGTTGCCGCGCGAGGAGGTCATCGAAATCCTGTCCGCCGCGACGGTGTTCGCGTGCCCGTCGGTGTACGAGCCGCTGGGCATCGTCAACCTCGAGGCCATGGCGTGTGACACCGCCGTCGTGGCCTCCGACGTCGGTGGGATACCGGAGGTCGTCGTCGACGGCGAGACGGGCGTCCTCGTCCACTACGACGAGTCGGCGACCGAAGCGTTCGAGCGGGGGCTCGCGGAGGCGGTCAACGAGCTGATCGCGGACCCCGAGCGGGCGGCGCGGATGGGCCGGGCCGGCAAGGAACGGGCCGTGTCCCGGTTCTCGTGGCAGGCGATCGCCGAGCAGACACACCGGATGTACGCCTCGCTGCTGTAGCGCCCGCGAGCCGGCCTCGCCGTGCGCCCGCGCGCCGGAGCCACGCCGTGCACCCGCGCGCCGGGGTCGTCAGGACCAGCGGTCGCCGAGCGGCACGCGGTAGGAACGCACCTCGACGTGCAAGCGGACCGGCTGGTCGTCGGCGCCGAGGGCGGCCTCCAGCCGCGCCCGGTCGAGGTGCACGCCGCTGGGTCCCATGAGCGCGAGGTCGACGGCGACCGACGCCGGCACCTCGGTGCGTTGGTCGACGACGCGCACCGGGCCCGACTCGAAGGCGCCCGCCAGCTCGGAGTCCAGTCTCGCGGCCTTGTCCGGTGCCGGCTCGAGCAGTCCCCCGGCCGAACGCAACGGCTCGAGATGGCCCTCCCCCGGCACCGCGACGACCAGTGCCCCGCCCGGGCGCAGCACCCGCGCGAACTCCGGCGCATTGCGGGGCGCGAAGACCACCTGCACGAGGTCGACGCTGTCGTCCGCGAGCGGTAACCCGTCCCACGTGTCCGCGACCAACGCGGCCGCCGCGGGGTGCGCCCGGGCCAGCCGTCGGGCGGCCGCCGCGGAGATCTCCGTGCCGATCCCCACCACGTCCGCCCCCTCCCCGTCCCGGGCCCGGCTGACGGCGTCGAGGACCCCGGCGAGGTAGTGGCCGGTTCCCGCGCCCGCCTCGAGGACGACGCGGCGGGAGACGGGCTCGGCCGGGGCACCCGCCCCGTGCGCGGTGCGGTCGGGCGCACCCGCCCCGTGCGGGGCGCGGTCGGGCGCACCCGCCCCGTGCGGGGACGACTGCGGGACTCCGGCGCCGAGGGAGTCGCGGGCCACCGCCGCCAGCGCGTCGAGGACCCCGTCGAAGAGCCCCGTCGACAGCACCCGGTCGCGGGCCGCGACCTGGTCGGCGGTGTCCCCGGGGAAGCGCCGGCCCCGGGGGCCGAAGAGGCTGAGGTACCCCTGGCGGGCCCGGTCGAACGGATGCCCGGACCCACACGTGACGCCCTTGTCGGTCGCCCGCATCGCCTCCCCGCAGAGCGGGCAGCGCAGCAGGGGGACGATCCGTTCGAGGGCGGGTCCGGGAATCACGCGCGCGGTCGATCCGCGAGGTCGCGGAGCAACCCGAGCAGCGTGCGGGTGGCGAAGCCCGTCGCGACGGGCCCGACCTCGTCGATCTCCTCGGGCGAGCGGGCCGGCCCGGCGATGTCGAGGTGCGCCCACGGGCGACCGTCGACGAAGCCCTCGAGGAAGAGCGCCGCGGTGATGGCGCCCGGTCCCTTCGGCGCCTGGCGACGGTCGGCGATGTCGGAGCGGACCGCCGAGCGTAGGTCGTCGGGCAGCGGCAGCCGCCACCACCGCTCCCCCGCCCGCGCCCCCGCTGCGGCGACGCGGTCGGCGAGGTCGTCGTCGGTGGCCATGACCGCACCCGTCCGCATCCCCAACGCCACCTTCATCGCACCGGTGAGCGTCGCGACGTCGACCACCACCTCGGGGTCGCACTCGGCGATCCCGTGAGCCAGCGCGTCGGCCAGGACCATCCGGCCCTCCGCGTCGGTGTTGGTGACCTCGGAGGTCGTCCCGCCCACATGGGTGACGACGTCCCCCGGTCGGTAGGCGGAGCCGGAGATCATGTTCTCCGCCGACGGCACCACCACCGTGAGGTCCACCCCCGCGTACGCGGGTGCGGTGTCCGCGCAGAACGCCTCCGCCGCCGCCACGACGGCCGCCGAACCCGCCATGTCGGTCCGCATGAGGTGCATCCCGTCAGCCGGCTTCACCGAGATCCCACCCGTGTCGAACGTGATGCCCTTGCCCACGAGCAGCACCCGCGGACCCGGGCCGGGACGGCGGGCCACCAGGACGGCCGGCGGGTTGGCAGAGCCACCGCCCACCGCGAGCACCCCGCCGAACCCGCCCTCGACGAGGTCGTCACCCGAGAGGACGTCCGTGCGCATTCCCGCGGCGCGCAGCGCCCCGGCCATCCGGCCCACCAGCCACTCCGGCGTCTTCAGGTCCGAGGGGGCGCCGGCGAGATCGCGGGCCGTGGCCGTCGCCCGCGCGGCCTCCACGGCCGCCGCCACCTCACGAGAGACGCGCTCCTCGTCGTCGTCGCCCCTTCCCGGTCCCGCGGCGACCACCACGACGAGTTCCGGCGCCACCGGCGCGGGGTCGGCGGCGAAGACGTCCTGGCCGCGCGCCCCCAACAGGTAGCCCAGGACCACGTCCGCCACCCGGTCGGTCGGGACCTCCCCGGGCACCGTGACCGCCACCGGCTCGACGGACCGGGCCTCGCGGAGGTGCCGCGCCAACGCCGCACCCGCGCGGCGATGCCCCAGCCCGTGGTCGACGGCGCCCGACCAGCCCGCGCGCGGCATGGACCCGTCGACCTCCACCTCGAGCGCGGCACGCCCGTCACGGACGGTCACACGGACCTCCCGGGCCAGGCCGCGCGTCACCCGACCGGCCTCCGGACGACGCACCACGACGGGCTGCGCGGACGCGGGGACCTCGCCGGACGCGACGCGGACCGCGGGCAGGGGACGGCTGGGGACATCGGACATCGGCGGAACCTTCCGGTGACATGAGTCGGCGCACCCGCCACGAGGGTCGGATGCGCCGGCATCGGTGGGACGATCGATCAAGAGGTGGCCTGCGTCAGCTCCTCGCCGAGCGACTTGGCCTCATCGGGGGTCAGTTCGACGACCAGTCGACCGCCGCCCTCGAGAGGGACGCGCATGACGATCCCGCGGCCCTCCTTGGCCGCCTCCATCGGTCCGTCACCGGTCCTGGGCTTCATAGCCGCCATCAGGTCGATTCCCTTCGTCCTAGTCCGCGGGGCGCGCCCTGCCGGGCGCCCGTGCCCACGATCGGTACTGCTCCAGTGGATACAACCGATTCTAGCGCGTCCGGCCCGACTCGGACGTCGTAGCAGAACGACCGTCCGCACCATGCGCACCATCCGCGCCGCCGTCCGCCCCGACGGGCGCCCCGTCACCGGCGGCGGTCTCCCCGAGCCGCGCCCGCAGCCGGTCGATCTCCAGCGCGGCCTGCTCCAGGGTCCAGTCGACCTCGGCCATCGTGTACCCGCGCGCGGACACCCCGAGGCGCACCGCCCGGATGTCGTCCCCGGACAGCGGGCCCCGCGGCAGACGGGTGACGGTGTGGCCCGCCTCGAGGGGGGGTAGCAGCTCCGAGCGTCCGAACACCAGCAGCGACAGCGCGAACAGGCCCGCGGCCACGATCAGCGTCACGACCACGTAGACAACGATGGTGAGCATCGCGCTCCCCTCCTGTAATGACGACCGCCGCGCCCAGTCTCCCACACGGCTCAGGCCAGACCGCGGACCGTCCGCGCAGGTCGGCGGGTGCCCACGATCGACGCGACCATCTCCAGCGCGCGCAGCGTGCCCGGCACGTCGTGCGTGCGGAACACCCGTGCGCCAAGGTAGGCGGCGACCGAGGTGGCAGCCAGCGTGCCCTCCGCGCGATCGTCGACCCCGGCGTCCAGGGTCTCGCCGATGAAGTCCTTGTTGCTCAGCGCCATGAGGACCGGGTGGCCCACCGCCACGATCTCGTCCATCCGCCTGAGCAGCTCGAGCCCGTGGAAGGTGTTCTTGCCGAAATCGTGTGTCGGGTCGATGAGGACACCGTCCGCCGGCACCCCGGCGGCCAGCGCGCGCTCGGCCGCGGACGTGAGCTCCTCGACGACGTCACGGACCACGTCGGCGTACCCCACGCGGAACGGGCGCGTACGCGGCACCGCGCCGCCCGTGTGCGAACACACGAAGCCCGCCCCGGCCTCCCCGGCCGCGATGAGCACCCCGGGGTCGTGGCCCGCCCACGTGTCGTTGACGAGGTCCGCCCCGGACGCGATCGCACGCCGCGCCACCTCACCGCGCCACGTGTCCACCGAGATGAGCACCTCCGGGTATCGTCCGCGCACCGCCTCGACGAACGGCACGACCCGGCGGGTCTCCTCCTCGGAGTCGACGAGATCCCCCGGCCCGGCCTTGACGCCGCCGATGTCGAGCACGTCGGCGCCCGCCGCCACGACCTCGTCGACGCGGCGCATCGCCGCCGAGTCGGTGAACGTCGCGCCGCGGTCGTAGAACGAGTCGGGCGTGCGGTTGACGATCGCCATGACCAGGGGACGGTCCACCGGCACCGGCCGACCGCACAGGGTCGGCGCCGCGACCGGCCGCGGCGCGGGGCCGGGCGCTTCACCGGGCGGGGTTCCGGGCGCTTGACCGGACGGTGCGCCGGGCGCGGTCACCTGCGTCCTCCACAGGCGTCGAGAGCGGCGTCGAGATCCTCGCGCACCACGAGGCACTCCAGCGCCTCCGGCTTGACCAGCCCGGCTTCCGCCAGCCCGTCGACCCAGTCGAGCAGCGGACGGTAGAAGCCGATGGGGTCGTAGAGCACGACCGGCTTGTAGTGGAACCCCAGCGAGGCCGAGGTCCACATCTCGAACATCTCCTCCATGGTCCCGATCCCCCCGGGCAGGGTGAGGAACGCGTCGGAGCGCTCCTCCATCTCCCGCTTGCGTTCCCGCATGGTGGTGACGACGACGAGCTCGTCGGCCGCCGTGTCGGCGACCTCCCGCACCCGCAGGCCCTCGGGGATCACACCGACCGTCCGGGCGCCGCCCGCGCGAGCCGCCTCGGCCAGCGCGCCCATCATGGAGACGTTGCCGCCGCCCGAGACCAGCGACCAACCCCGACGGGCGATCGCCTCACCGACCTCGGTCGCGATCTCCAACAGACGCCGGTCGTAGGTCGAGGACGCGCAGTAGACGCACACCCGACGGTTCGGGACAGGCGCCATCAGCGCGCGACCCCCCGGTGCTCCTCGCCGATGAGGTCCTCCCGCTGCTCGGACGTCAGCGCGGCCCGGTGGTGCGCCTCGCGGATGAACTCCACCGCCTCGGGCACCGAGTCGGTCACGAGGAACAGCTCGAGGTCGGACGCCGAGATCATCCCCTGTTCGGCCAGCGTGCCGCGGATCCAGTCCACCAGCGGGGACCAGAAGTCCACGCCCAACAACACGATCGGGAACCGGGTGATCTTGTCCGTCTGGACCAGGGTGATGGCCTCGAAGAACTCGTCGAGGGTGCCGAACCCACCCGGCGTACACACGAACGCCTGCGTGTACTTGACGAACATCGTCTTGCGGATGAAGAAGTACCGGAAGTGCAGACCGAGGTCGACCCACCGGTTCATGCCCTGCTCGTGGGGCAGCTCGATACCCAGACCGACCGACTCCCCGTCGGCCTCCCACGCGCCCTTGTTGGCCGCCTCCATCTGTCCCGGACCGCCGCCGGTCACCACCGCGTAGCCGGCCTCGGACAGCGCGCGGCCCAGTTCCACCGCCTGCTCATAGGCGGGGTCGCCGGGCCGGGTACGGGCCGAACCGAACACGCTGACCGCGTCCCTCAGCTCCGCCAGGGCGCCGAAGCCGTTGACGAACTCGCTCTGGATCCGCAGGACCCGCCACGGGTCGGTGTGTAGCCAGTCGGTGTCCTGGTTCTTGTCCAGCAGTCGCTGGTCGGTGGTCGTGCGCCCGCCGTCCTTCTCTCGACGGACGAGGACGGGTCCGCGCATGTGGACCGGGTCGTTGGGGGCCATTGGCCGTGTCTCCTTCTGTGGTCTGGTGTGTCTCGGGCGGGGCGCGGGGGCCCGGGCTCGGGCGGGCCCCTCGCCGTCTCAGCCCGAGGTGGTGAGGTAGTCGCGCAGCGTCCGGGTCACCTCGGTGATCTGGACGGCGGGACAGTGCTCATCGCGCTTGTGCGCCAGTCCGGGGTCGCCGGGGCCGAGATTGACCGCCGGGATCCCCAGCGCGGCGAACCGGGACACGTCGGTCCAGCCGTACTTGGCGCGGACCCGCCCGCCGGCCGCGCGGACGAGGTCCGCCGCGGCGGGGGCGCTCAGGCCGGGCAGCGCGCCCGGCGACAGGTCGGTCAGCTCCCAGTACAGTCCCGGCTCGGCCGGCGGGACCTCGCCGGTCTCCACCTGCGGCAGCCCGGCGAGTCCGAGGGCGTCGAGCGCGTGCGCGAGGGCGGCGTCCGTGTCCCGGTCCGGGGCCGAACGGAAGTTGACGTCGAGCCACGCCTCGTCCGGCACGGTGTTGCCGGCGACGCCCGCCGACATCCGCACCGCCTGCAACCCCTCGCGGTAGACGCAGCCGTCGATGTCCACCGACCGGGCTTCGTAGGCGGCGAGTACGGAGAGCACCGGCGCGAGGCGGTGCACCGCGTTGTCGCCCAGCCAGCTACGCGCCGAGTGCGCGCGCACGCCGCGGGCGTGGACGCGGATCCGCAGGGTCCCCTGACACCCGGCCTCGATCAGTCCGCCGGTGGGCTCACCGAGGATAGCGACGTCCCCGCCGAGCCAGTCACGGTGGCTGCGTTCGAGGTGACCGAGGCCGTTGGCCGTCGCCTCGATCTCCTCGCAGTCGTAGAGCACGAGGGTGAGGTCGTAGGCCAGGTCCTTGCTGTCCGCCAGTAGCGCGAACAGGTGGAGGAACACTGCGTCACCGGATTTCATGTCGACCGTCCCGCAGCCGTGCAGGACCTGCTCGTCGGCCTCACCGGTGACGCGGCACGGGACGTTGTCGGCGAGCGGCACCGTGTCGAGGTGCCCGGCCAGCACGACCCGGGTCGGCAGACCGCGTCGGGTCCGGGCGAGGACCCGGTTGCCGTCGCGGATCACCTCCGTCCGCCCCGCGGCCGGGCCGGTGTAGGCCGCGACTGTCGACTCGAGCGCGGCGTGCACGGCCGTGGCGATCGAGTCCTCCTGCCGCGAGGGGCTGGGGATGTCGACCAGGGCGCGGGTGAGGTCGACCGGGTCGGCGGTCAGATCGAGGGCGGCGGTCACGGTCTCCACCCTAGTTGCCCGGGCCCGGTGCGCGACTCGACCGTGACCGGTGTGCGTCCGGGCGGACCGCTAGCATCGGGGCCATGAGTGCACATGGAGCCGTGGCCACCGGAATCGCCACCCTGACGTCCGACCACACCGTCCTCGACGTGTGGTACCCCGAACCGGAGCTGGGCGCCGCCTCCTCGAGCGGTCACACTGTCCTGTCCGGCGACGAGGTACCCGCCGAGCTCGCGTCTCTGACCGGGCCGGACGAGGACCGCGGCGTCGAGCGGGTGGCCGTGCGGGTCGAGATCTCCGATCTCACGCAGCCGCCGGCGGACGCCTACGACGCCTACCTGCGCCTGCACCTGATCAGCCATCGCCTCATCCGGCCGCACTTCGCCAACATGGACGGCCTGTTCGGCAAGCTGACCAACGTCGTGTGGACGAACTTCGGACCCTGCGCCGTCCCGGGCTTCGAGCTGGTCCGGGCCAGGCTCCGCGCCCGCGGCCCGGTGACCGTCTACGGAGTGGACAAGTTCCCGCGCATGGTGGACTACGTGGTCCCGTCGGGCGTGCGGATCGCCGACGCCGACCGCGTGCGCCTCGGCGCGCACCTGGCCGAGGGCACCACCGTCATGCACGAGGGGTTCGTCAACTTCAACGCCGGCACGCTGGGCGCGTCGATGGTCGAGGGCCGCATCTCCGCGGGCGTCGTCGTCGGTGCGGACTCCGATGTCGGCGGCGGGGCCTCCATCATGGGCACCCTGTCCGGGGGCGGCAAGGAGACCATCTCGATCGGCGAGCGTTGCCTCCTCGGCGCCAACTCGGGCGTCGGCATCTCGCTCGGCGACGACTGCGTGGTCGAGGCCGGCCTGTACGTCACCGCCGGCACCAAGGTGGACGTCCGCGCCGGAGCCTGGGCGGAGCGCGAGCCGGTCAAGGCCGGGCAGCTGTCCGGGATGGACAACCTGCTGTTCCGCCGCAACTCCGTCTCCGGCGCGGTCGAGGCCGTGCCGTGGAAGCGCGAGGGCGTCGAACTCAACGCGGACCTGCACGCCAACGACTGAGGCCCGTCCCGCAACGAGAAGACAGTTCCGCACACCCCCACTCGGGCGATGTGTGCGGAACTGTCTTCTCGATGTGCTGTGGATGGACGCGGGGCCGGGCCAGGCGGACGGGGCCGGGCCAGGCGGACGGGGCCGGGCCAGGCGGGTCAGGCCAGTCGGCGCACGGCCTCGTCGACGGTCGCGTCGGTGGCGGTGAGCGCGATGCGCACGTGCCGCGCACCGGCGGGACCGTAGAACTCGCCCGGTGCCACCAGCACGCCGCGCTCGGCGAACCAGTCCACCGTGTCCCGGCCGGGCTCGTCGCGGGTCGCCCACAGGTAGAGCCCGGCCTCGGAGTGGTCGATCCGGAAGCCGGCGGCCTCCACGGCGGGCCGCAGACGCGTCCGACGCGCCCGGTACCGCTCGCGCTGCTCGGCCTCGTGGGCGTCGTCGGTCAGGGCGGCCGCCATCGCGGACTGCACCGGCAGCGGCATCATCAGCCCGGAATGCTTGCGCACCGCGAGCAGTTCGGCCACCAGAGCGGCATCGCCGGCGACGAACCCGGCCCGGTAGGACGCCAGGTTGGAAGTCTTTGACAGCGAGTGCAGCGCCAGCAGGCCGGTGTGGTCGCCCTCGCACACGCGCGGGTCGAGGATCGAGGGCGCCTCCCCCTCCCACACCAGGCCGAGGTAGCACTCGTCGGACGCGACGATCACGCCGCGCTCGCGGGCCCAGCCCACGACCTTGCGCAGATGGTCCACGCCGAGGACCTTGCCGCTCGGGTTGGACGGCGAGCTGAGGTACAGCAGCGTCGGCGCCGACGGCCCGAGTTGCGTGAGCGAGTCGGCGCGCACGACCGTGGCCCCGGCCAGCAGGGCGCCCACCTCGTAGGTCGGGTAGGCGACCTCCGGCACGACGACCGTGTGACCCGGTCCCAGGCCGAGCTGTGCGGGTAGCCCGGCGATGAGCTCCTTGGTGCCGATCGCGGGCAGGACGGCGTCGGTCGTCAGGGCGGTGACGCCGTAGCGCCGTGCGAGGGCGCCCACGGCGGCCTGCCGCAGTGCGGGCGTGCCGACGGTCGTGGGATACCCGGGTTCGGCCGCGTCGGCGGCGAGTGCCTCGCGGATGACCGGGGCGACCGGGTCGACGGGCGTGCCGACCGTGAGGTCGACGAGCCCGTCGGGGTGGGCCGCCGCGCGTGAGCGCGCGTCGGCGAGGGTGTCCCAGGGGAACACCGGGAGCGCGCGCCCGGGCGGTCGACGCTCCGGGCGCGACACCACCGGGTTCACTCCTGGTTCATGGGCGGGAGCGCCTTGACGAACGGCACGTCGTAGTCGACCTTGCCGACCTTGGCCGCGCCGCCCGGCGAGCCCAGCTCGACGAAGAAGTCGGCGTTGGCGGCGTTGTACTCGGTCCACTCGTCCGGGACGTCGTCCTCGTAGAAGATGGCCTCCACGGGACAGACCGGCTCACACGCGCCGCAGTCGACACACTCGTCGGGATGGATGTACAGCATCCGTCCACCCTCGTAGATGCAGTCGACCGGACACTCCTCGACGCAGGACTTGTCCATCACATCGACGCACGGCTCTGCGATCGTGTAGGTCACGTCAGCCACCTTCCTCGTAGCGGTATGGCCAGCATCGTATGCCACGACACACTCCGACGCCGAAGCCGCCCCGCACGCGCTCCCGACTATGTGACGACCGTCACTCCGACGGGGTGCGGCGCGGACCCGTACACGGTGTCGCGACGGCGGGCCGGGCGGCCGATCCCGGTGGCGATCTCCTCGATTTCCTCCGGCGACTTGGCCGAGCCGTTCTCCGCCCCCGCCATCCGCGAGATGGTCTCCTCCATGAGCGTGCCGCCCAGGTCGTCGGCGCCCGACCGCAGCATCGTCCGCGTGCCCGCGACACCGAGCTTGACCCAGCTGGTCTGCACATGGTCGATCGCGCCGTGCAGCATGATCCGGGCCAGCGCGTGCACCGCCACGTTCTCCTCGCGGGTCGGCCCGGGTCGGGCGGCCCCGGCCAGGTAGAGCGGCGCGCTGCGGTGCACGAACGGCAGGGGCACGAACTCGGTGAACCCGCCGGTGCGCTCCTGGATGCCGCGCAGGGTGCGCAGGTGGGCCACCCAGTGGCGGGGGGTGTCGACGTGGCCGTACATCATGGTCGAGCTCGACCTCAGGCCCACCTCGTGCGCGGTGGTGACGATGTCGATCCACTCGGCGGCGGGCAGCTTGCCCTTGGTGAGCACCCAGCGGACCTCGTCGTCCAGGATCTCCGCGGCGGTGCCGGGGATGGTGTCCAGTCCGGCGGCCCGCAGCTCGGTGAGCCACTCGCGCACGCCGACGCCGGAGCGCGAGGCGCCGTTGGAGATCTCCATGGGGCTGAAGGCGTGCACGTGCATCGACGGCACGCGCTCCTTGACCGCGCGGACGAGGTCCGCGTAGCCGGACACGGGCAGGTCGGGGTCGATCCCGCCCTGCATGCACACCTCGGACGCCCCGGTGACGTACGCCTCGTACGCCCGGTCGGCGACCTCGGCCGCGGAGAGCGAGAAGGCGTCCGCGTCACCCTTGCGCTGGGCGAACGCGCAGAACCGGCAGCCGGTGTAGCAGATGTTGGAGAAGTTGATGTTCCGGTTGACCACGTAGGTGACGGTCTCCCCCACCACGTCGGCGCGGATCCGGTCGGCCAACCCGGCCACCGCCGCGAGGCCGTCCCCCGTGGCGGTGGCCAGCGCGAGGTACTGCTCGTCGGTGAGACCGGCCGGGTCCGCCTCCGCCGCCCGCAGCGCCGCGAGAACCTCCGAGTCCGCCCGCTCGGGGGTCAGGGCCGCCGCCCCCAGCTCCGCGGCGCGGGCCCGGATGACGTCCCAGTTGCCGAAGGCCTCGCCGATATCGGACCGGGTGTCCGTGTTGCGGCCCTCGGAGTCGATCGCGGTGTGCAGATCGGTCCGTCCGCTCGAGTCCCAGTCGTCGTCGGGCTCCTGCCAGGGCCGCCCCTGAGGTTGCACCACCTCGTCGTCGTCCCCCACCCCGGCCAGCCCCGTGACCGGGTCCGCCAGGGCGCGGACGTGGCCCGCCACCCTCGGGTCGATCCACGCGTCGCCCGCGCCGACGTAGCGCGGATGCGCGGTGAGGCGCTCGGTGAGCGTCCACCCGCGCGCGGCGAGATCGGCGGTGAGCTCGTCCAGGTGAGGCCACGGCCGTTCGGGGTTGACGTGGTCGGGGGTCAGCGGCGAGATGCCCCCCAGGTCGTCCACACCGGCGTCGACGAGCGCCAGCACCTCGTCCCGGTCCACGAGGTTGGGCGGCGCCTGCACGGCCACGCGCGGCCCCAACACGAGACGCGCGACGGCGATCGCGGCGAGGAACTCGTCCCGGTCGGCGTCGTCGGCCGAGCGCATGGCCGTGTCGGGCTTGGCGCGGAAGTTCTGGACGATCACCTCCTGCAGGTGCCCGAACTCGCGCGCGAGCCCGGCCAGCGCCAGCAGGCTCTCGGCGCGCTCGGTGCGGTTCTCCCCGATCCCCACGAGGATTCCCGAGGTGAAGGGCACCGCGAGACGCCCGGCGTCGGTGAGGGTCCGCAGCCGCACGGCCGGGTCCTTGTCGGGGCTGCCGTGGTGGGCGGCGCCCGGGGTGGTGAACAGTCGGGTCGCGGTGGTCTCGAGCATCATGCCCATGGACGGCGCGACGGGCTTGAGCCGGGACAGCTCCGCCCAGCTCATGACGCCCGGGTTGAGGTGCGGGAGCAGGCCGGTCTCCTCAAGCACGCGGATCGCCATGGCGCGCACGTAGTCCAGCGTGGAGGAGAAGCCGCGCGACTCGAGCCACTCGCGCGCCTCGGGCCACCGGTCCTCGGGCCGGTCCCCCAGCGTGAACAGCGCCTCCTTGCAGCCGGCCTCGGCGCCGCGGCGGCACAACTCGACGACCTCGTCGGGGTCGAGGAACATGCCGTGGCCGGCCGCGCGGAGCCTGCCCGGCACGGTGACGAACGTGCAGTAGTGACACCGGTCCCGACACAGGCGGGTGAGCGGGACGAAGACCTTGCGCGAATAGGTCACCACGCCGGGGCGCCCCTCGTCGACGAGGCGCGCGTCCCGGCGGGCGGCGGCCAGGGACATCAGGCGGTCCAGGTCCTCGCCCCGCGCGGCCAGCAGCACGGCGGCCTCGGTCACGTCGAGCGTGAGGCCGTCGGAGGCGCGGCGCAGGGCGCGGCGCATGGCCGACGGCGTGGGCTGGGGATCGGCGGGCGGCACGGCGGGATCCATACCCGCGATGATGCCCCACCGCGGCGGCGGCGCGAGCGGAGCGGTGCTCCAACGGTGGTCACGGGCTTACCGGCGCCCGGCTGGCGTTACTGTTGTCGCCATGCCCGATCACGCAGTGCCCCTCCGCACGAACGGGGACCCCCTCGTCTCCTCCGCGGCGCCCGGCCAGGGGGGCGCCCACGCGCTCCGCGAGCCCCGTCCGGCCGGCGACGGTGGCTCCCCCGGCGCCGCGCCGGATGCCGGTGACGCCCTGCTCACCTCCAACCGGGTGCTGGTGACCGCGCCGCGGCACCGTATCGAGAAGCGCACCGCGTTGCTGTTCGTCATCGAGGGGATCTGGTCGTGGGCCGTCCTCGCGGGCCTACAGATCGCCTGGTTCTACTGGGGTGACAACGTCATGGGCTTCTGGAACTGGGTCGCCCTGGGCGTGACGGTGCCGTTCGCGTTCATGGGCATCGTCGTGGCGCCGTGGTGGCGCTACCTGGTCGCGCGGTGGGACGTGTCCGACACGGCGGTGTGCTCGCGTCAGGGGTGGTGGACCACCCAGTTCCGCATCGCCCCGCTGGCGCGTCTGCAGACCGTGTACACCACGCGGACGCTGTTCGAGCGGTGGTTCGGCCTCGCGACGGTCAACGCGTCCACCGCCTCCGCGCAGGGGACGGTGCAGATCCGCGGCCTGAACCTCGCGGACGCCGAGGCGTTGGCGCAGCACCTCATCGCGATCGCCAACCTGGACGCGGGGGACGGGACGTGAGCGGGTCGGTGACCGCGCCCGGCGCGGGGGGACGTCCTGACGGCGACGACGACGAGGTCCGCTCCACCGTCGACACCGCCACCGCCCCGGAGGCGGGGCCGGCGGAGGAGGTCCTGGCGGCCGACGAACCCGCGGTGGCGGAGAAGGTCGACCCGGAGGCGCCGTGGGAGCGCCTGTCGTGGCGGATGCTGCTCGTCTATCCCCTCGGGATGCTCACCCGGCTCCTGCCGCTGTTCCTCATCTCGCTGTGGCTGGGCTCCAACCGGAGCAACTACTGGTTCGAGATCGTCATCGTCTCGATGGTGATCCTCGGCGGCGTGCTGCGATGGCTCTCGACCAGTTACCAGGTGGGCAGCACGCACATCATCCTGCGCAAGGGCTTCTTCAGCCGCCAGGTGGTCACGGTGGCCCGGCAGCGCATCCGCAGCGTGGACACCGAGTCCGACCTGTTCCACCGGGTCCTGAGGGTCTCGATCGTGGAGGTCGGCACGGGTCGTTCGGATTCGGGCAAGTCCGACGCCGAGCGGTTCCGCCTCGACGCGATCGACACCGCGCTCGTGGAGCCGCTGCGCGACGAGCTGCTCAAGCACCGGCGTGCGCTGGACCCCTCCCTCTCCGAGGAGGACGAGGTCCAGTGGGGGTCGAAGTACGGCGAGGACATCGCGCGGTGGAAGGTCACCTGGGCCCGGTTCGCGCCGTTCTCCTTCATCGGTTTCGGCGTCCTGTTCTCCCTGTGGCTCATCACGTGGCAGATGGGCGACATGCACGACCGGATCATGGACCTCGCGGTGGTCGAGGGCACCATCGCCTGGCTGGACTCGCTGGGGCAGCCGTGGGCGTCCGTGGGCAAGTGCGTCGCCATCTGGGCGGTGGCCGGGGTGCTGGCGATCATCACCTACGCGATCCGCTACGGCAAATACGCGCTCACCGACCACGGCCAGCTGCTCTACGTGCAGAACGGCGTCCTGCGCCGTAAGCACCAGGCGCTGGACAAGGCCCGCCTGCGCGGCGTGGAGATGCGCCTGCCGGTGTACCTGCGGATGCTCGGCGGCGGTCGGCTCGAGCCGATCATGACGGGCACCAAGAAGGGCGCCACGGCGTCCACGCTGCTGCCGCAGGCGCCGATCAAGGACGTGCGCCGCGTGGCTATCCGCATCCTCGGGGACTCGACGCCGGTGACCGTCCCGCTGCGTCGCCACCCGTGGAAGGCGGTCCGGCGGCGCATCACCCGCGGCCTGCTGCCGTTCTGGATCGTCGCGGGGCTGATCGTGCTCGTCCGGATCGACTCCGGTCCGTCCGCCGACATCTGGGTGGAGTGGGGCATCCCGGCCGCGCTGGTGTTCTTGCTGCTGCTGGCGGCGGACCGCATCCGCATGCTCGGGCACGCGCTGCTGCCGGGGATGCTGGTGAGCTCGCACGGGTCGTGGTCCGCCAAGCGGACGGTCCTCGAGGCCGACGGGATCATCGGCTGGACCGTCACCCAGTCGGTATTCCAGCGTTCGGCGGGCGTGGCGACGGTGGCGGCGGCGACCCCGGCCGGCAACGGCGTCTACTCGGTGATGGACATCGACGCCGACGAGGCGTGGGCGCTGGCCGAGGCGCTGACGCCGGGCATCACCGACGTCTGGCACCACGACGCCGACCCGGGCGGCCGGGTGTCACCGTCGCTGGGGGTCCGGCGCGGGTGAGACCCCCAGGGTGGCCACCCACAGCGGGATGAGGCCGCCGAAGACCAGCAGCGCCAGTCCGCGCAGGCCGACGGGCACCGGCATGTCGCCGCCCGGGCCCAGGTCGAGCGCGATGAGCGTGAGGATCCACACCAGGGCGGGGAACGCCGCGACGATCTTCCGGTCCGACCACGCCGAGGCGACGCGGACGAGGAACAGGGACCAGGCGCCGGCCGCCAGCACGCTGACGGGCATCGGCACGGGGCCCAGGTACATCGTCAGCCAGGCCGAGGCCAGCACGCAGCTGGCCCCCGCGCCGATCGCCAGGAGCACCAGGGCGATCCCGAACTCGACCGCCGAGGCGGGCCGGGCCGGACGGGCCGGGTCGGTGGCCGTGGGCACGGCGACAGCACCGGCCGCACCGGCCGCGGCGGTCACGACGCGTCTCCGCGGAGGCCGTCGAACAGGTGGGCGGAGCCCAGCTGGCACTTGACGTACGCCCCGTCATCACCGGACCGATCGTGGGCGATGTACCACTCCACCTGCGGCACGGACTGCAGCACACCGTTGGTCAGGGCGAGGAACCACGGCTCCCCCTCCGGCCCGGGCACGAGCTCGAGCTGGGTGGCGTGCCCGGTGAGGGCCTCCAGCTTGGCGGCGTAGTCCGCGTCGTCCAGCGGGACGCGGTGGGTGAGGCGCGAGTCCGGCACGGACGGCAGTTCGTCCGGTTCGGCGTGACGGAGGTGGGCGGGCGGCTCGGGGTGCGTGCGGTCGAGCTCGGAGCGTGCGGTGACGGTCCACGCCACGCGGTCGGGCCGGTGGGCGGACTCCTCGATCGCGGCGTGCACCACCTCGTGGGCCCGGATGTGGTCCGGGTGTCCGTACCCGCCACGGGGGTCGTAGGTCACCACGAGGTGGGGCCGGAAGTCGTCGAGGACCGCCACCAGCTCGGCGACGGCCTCGTCACCGGACCGGACGAACGCGCGCGGGTGGTCGGCCGACGGCGTGCCCGCCATCCCCGAGTCCCGCCAGCGGCCGGCCCCGCCGAGGAACCGGGTGCGGTCCACGCCGAGTGCGCGCAGCGCGATCCCGAGTTCCCCGATCCGGTACCCGCCCAGTTGGTCGGCGCGGTCGGCGACGAGCCCGGACAACGCGTCTCCGATGACCTCCCCCTCCTCGCCGAGGGTGCAGGTGATCACGCGGACCTCGGCGCCGGCCGCGACCAGCGCGGCGATCGTGCCGCCGGTGGTGATCGCCTCGTCGTCGGGATGGGCGTGCACGAACAGGGCGCGCAGCCCGTTCGCGGCCGGGGTCGCGGGCGTCGGGGTCATCCGGTCCTCCTCCAGGTGGGTGCGGTGTCGAAGACGTCGGTGACCGGCCGCGCGGCCTGAGCCCCGCCGCCGACGGGGTCGGCGCCGGGCCCGCTCACGTCTACCCCCTCGGTGGCCAGCAGCAGGGTGGGGCGCACGAGCGGCACCCGCAGCGCCAGATCGGCGACGAGTTCCCCCGCCGCGACCAGATCGGGTGCGGGCGTCGGACCCGCCGTGCCCCCGCCGGACACGCCCAACGCGCGGTCGAGCGCGGGATCGCAGATCCCGGAGACGTCGGAGGCGCGGGCGGTGGCGTCCCGGCCGATCGTCCGGGACGGGGTGGTCGGGGTGGTGCTGGTCGCGCCGGCGCTCGCGCTCGTGTCGGTGGTGCGGCGCCGGGGGCTCCGACCGGTGTCCGGCTCGGGCGGGGTCAGGCTCGGCACGGTCGTGCGGGGCCGGGCCGGTGTCGTGGTCGCCCCCTCCGACTCCGCCGCCGATCCGGACGCGGATGCGGACGTCCCCGATCCCGGTCGGGTCGCGGTCGGGGCGCAGGCGAAGCGTGAGACGGCGACGAGCTCCGGCTCGCCGTCGGTGCTCTGCCAGCCCACGACGGCGTCGACCAGGCCGTGCGGCAACGCGTCGGCGTGCAGGGCCGTTGACCCGAGTTCCCACACCCGGGTACCGATCCCGGCGCCGCGCAGCTGATCGGCGACGGTGTACGCGGCGGTCACAGCGCGGTCGTCGGTGGCGTCGACGCCGAGCGTGAGGGAGAGCGGGACACCGTCGCGCTGCCAGCGCGGACCGGTCAGGGCGAAACCGGCTCCCGTCAGCGCGCGTTCGGTCAGCGCGGGATCGGCGGTCGTGGTGGCGGCGGACCCGGCCGGGAACGGATGGGACGTCACCTCGGGCCGCGCCTCCCCCGTGACGATCCGTCCGACCACCTGCGGGTCGAGCGCCGCGGCGACGGCGCGACGGACCGCGGGGTCGGTCACGGTCGGGGCGACGGAGTTGAACGCCAACTCGAGCTGGGCGGTGGCGGCCAGCGGCGTGCCCGCCGCCCCGGGGACGGTCTCGGAGACGTCCGTGGCAACCGGCGTCGCGGGGACCAGGGCCATCGACCCCGGACCGTCACGCAGGGCCGCTCCGAGCTGGCCGGGGCCGGTCGCGCGGCGGACGACGATCTGCTCGATCTCCGGCGCCCCGGCCCAGTAGCGGTCGTTGCGGACGAACTCGATCTCACCACGGCCGATGTCCGCGGCACGGATCATGAACGGCCCCGCGCTCATCACCGGCAGCGCCTCCATCGAGCCCTGGAACCCGTCGGGGGCGCCCCTGAGGATGTGCGCGGGCAGCAGGTGCTGGAAGAGCGACCGCCAGTGCGCGGGTACGGACTCGAAGACGACGTCGACGACCTTCCCGCCGGCGCCGGAGCGTACGTCGACGATCCGCTCGTAGCCGGCGGGGTCGACGACGCCGGGCTGACCGGTCATCTGCCGCCACAGGTACTCGAAGTCCTCGGCGGCCACGGGGACGCCGTCGGACCACTGGGCCTGCTGGTCGATGGTGTAGCGGATGGTCTCCGGGGCGTCCGCCAGCGGCGCCGCGGACAGCAGCAGGTCGCGGTTGAGGACGGACTCGCCGTCGACGCCGGAGACGAACGCGCTGGGGAGCAACAGCGAGGCGACGAGGTCGGTGTCCACGCCCTGGTCGGCGAGGAGGTGGGGGTTGAAACCCTCCTCGACGCGGTCGAGCGCGAGGAGAATGCCGCCGTCCGTGAGGCTGACGGTGGTGCCGTCGGTGCGGTCGTCACCCACGACCGTCGGGGGTGGGGGGTCGGCGACGCACCCGGCGACGACGACGAGGGCGAGCGCGGCACCCAGCGTGGCAGATGCCCGCCGGCGCGCCGACGCCCCCTTCGCCGTCACCGGTCCCCCGTCAGTTGGCCGAGGCCTTGTCGCGCGACTTGGCCTTGCTGCGGGCCTTGGCCCGCTCGGTCGCGGTGAGCGCGACCTTGCGCACGCGGATCGCCTCCGGGCCGACCTCGACGCACTCGTCGCCGGCGCAGAACTCCATGGCCTCCTCGAGCGAGAGGTTGCGGTGCTTCTGCAGCGTCTCGGTGGCGTCGGAGGTGGCCGACCGCATGTTGGTCAGCTTCTTCTCCTTGGTGATGTTGACGTCCATGTCCTCGGAGCGCGGGTTCTCACCCACGACGACGCCCTCGTACACCTCGGAGCCGGGCTCGATGAAGAAGTCGCCGCGGTCGGCGAGGCCGAGCAGCGCGAACGCGGTGGCCTTGCCCGCGCGGTCGGCCACGAGGGAGCCGGTGTGCCGCGAGCGGATCTCCCCGACCCACGGCTCGTAGCCGGCGGAGACGGAGTTGGCGATACCGGAGCCGCGCGTCTCGGTCATGAAGGTCGTGCGGAAGCCGATGAGGCCGCGGGCCGGGACGAGGAACTCCATCCGGACCCATCCGGTGCCGTGGTTGCTCATCTGCTCCATACGGCCCTTGCGGGCGGCCATGAGCTGGGTGACCGCGCCGAGGTACTCCTCGGGCACGTCGATGGTCATATGTTCCATCGGCTCGTGGACCTTGCCGTCGATACGCTTGGTGACCACCTGCGGCTTGCCCACGGTGAGCTCGAACCCCTCGCGGCGCATCGTCTCGACGAGGATGGACAGCGCCATCTCACCACGACCCTGCACCTCCCAGTCGTCGGGGCGCTCGGTGTCGAGCACCTTGAGGGAGACGTTGCCCACGAGCTCCTGGTCGAGACGCGCCTTGACCATCCGTGCGGTGAGCTTGGTGCCGCCGTTGCGGCCGGCGAGCGGGGACGTGTTGACGCCGATGGTCATGGAGATGGCGGGCTCGTCGACGGTGATGGCGGGCAGCGCGACCGGGTTCTCCGGGTCGGCGAGGGTGTCGCCGATCATGATGTCGCTGATGCCGGCGACCGCGACGATGTCACCGGCCACGGCCTCCTCGGTGGGGACCCGCTCGACGCCCTCGGTCGCGAGGAGCTCGGAGATCCGGACCGACTTGGTCTCCGTCTCGCCGTCCGGCAGGTGGTGGATCCACGCGACCTGCTGGCCCTTGCGGAGGCGACCGTTGTGGATGCGGACCAGGCCGATACGGCCGAGGAAGTTGGACGCGTCCAGGTTGGTCACGTGCGCCTGCAGCGGCGCGTCGGCGTCGCCGCGGGGGGCGGGGATGACGTCGTAGAGGAGCGTGAAGAAGTCGTCCAGGTTCTCGGCGTCCGGCTCCTGGCCGTTGGCCGGCTGGGTGGTCGAGGCCTTGCCCGCGCGCCCGGAGGCGAACACGACCGGCAGCTCGAGGGCGCGCTCGGCGGCGGCCTGGGCGTCGGGGTCCTCGAGATCCGAGGCGAGGTCCAGCAGGAGGTCCTGGGCCTCCTCCACCACCTCGTCGATACGGGCGTCCGGGCGGTCGGTCTTGTTGACCACGATGATCACCGGCAGCGACGCGGCGAGCGCCTTGCGCAGGACGAAGCGGGTCTGGGGCAGGGGCCCCTCGGACGAGTCGATGAGCAGCACGACGCCGTCGACCATCGACAGGCCGCGCTCCACCTCGCCGCCGAAGTCGGCGTGGCCGGGGGTGTCGATGATGTTGAGCACGAGGTCGGCACCGCCGGAGCCCGCGCCCGGGCGACGGACGGCGGTGTTCTTCGCGAGGATCGTGATGCCCTTCTCGCGCTCCAGGTCCCCCGAGTCCATCACGCGGTCCACGAGCTCGGCACGTTCGTCGAATGCGCCCGACTGACGCAGCATCGCGTCGACGAGGGTCGTCTTCCCGTGGTCGACGTGCGCGACGATCGCGACGTTACGGAACTCGGTCTGGGCCATACGCTGGGTTCTCCCTCGGAGGCTGACGGCGCCGAGGCGGCTGAGGTCACCGCCCGGGCGCGTGGCGTGGGAATCGGCGGGGTCTCCCGCGTGATCCACAAGCGCGTCCGGTCGAGCGCGCGTTGCGTGACCACATTACCCGTTGATCGGCTCCGGACCGCTATCCCGAGCTCCGGTGACACCACCGGGAGCTGCGATGTTATTTACATCACGTATAACTTCTGTAACATCAGCCCCAGTCAGCTCGCCAATCCGGCTCCGCCTGTCCCCGATACGGGGGCGCTGTGAGAACATCTAGCGGTCGCCCGGTCGGCCGCCGACCGGTCCGCCCGCCCCTGCCGAAGAATGGACTCGCCAGTGACCCGCCACTCGCTCAGGACCTCGTTCCGGACCCTCGGCCTCGGCGCCGCCGCCGCCGTCGTGCTGGGGCTCGCCGCTCCCGCCACCGCCGGGTCCCAGTCGCTCGACGAGCTGGGGCGCCCGACCGAGCCCGTCCTCCAGGCGGTCGAGAACCTCGCCGCGCAGCAGTGGATCCCGGAGGAGACCCGGGGCACCATCGCCCGTCTCGTCGGCTTCTTCCGCGGCACCGGCGAGCCCGGGACCCCGCTGCCCGAGAACGGCCCGGTCATCGCGCAGTTCGCCTACCCGACGATCATGCAGCAGTGCATCGGCGGTGAGCAGACCGCGGTGGGCGCCGCGACCGCGGTCCCCGGCCCCGCGGACCTCCCGCTGCCCGGCGTCGCGCCCGGCCATCTCGGCTTCGTCTTCACCGCCCTTGGCACCGAGGGCGTCGCCGCCCGGCAGGCCCAGCCCATGACCGTGGACTGGTTCAACATCAACAACGGCCGCCGCGGCACCACCGTGCTGGGATACAACGGCATCAACGAGGGCGGGCCGGCCACGATCAACGGGGTCGCCGACACGGGCCCCGGACAGGTGCTCATGCTCCTGCAGGGCGGTGTCACCACGAACCTCGAGAACGGAGGGACCTCCAACTGCGTCGCCTTCCCCACCGTGGGGACCGCGTTCGTCCCGTGACGGGCGGAGGTACCGGGCACGATCGGCCCGGTCACGACCCGGACCAGGTACTGACCGAGGCCCGTCTCGCCCTCTCTGGCGGCGGGCCTCTGGTCGTGCTCACGGGCGCCGGCATGAGCGCGGAGAGCGGTGTGCCCACGTTCCGTGACGCGCAGACCGGCCTGTGGGAGCGCTACGACCCCACCGCCCTGGCCACCCCGGAGGCGTGGGCACACGACCGCGACACGGTCTGGGCCTGGTACCGCTGGCGCGAGCACCTCGTCTCCCGTGCGCAGCCGAACGCCGGGCACCTCGCCGTGTCCCGCGCGCAGGACCGGCGCGACGTCACGGTGGTCACGCAGAACGTCGACGATCTGCACGAGCGTGCAGGCTCACGGCGCGTGCACCACGTCCACGGGAGCCTCTTCGCCCACCGGTGCGACACCTGCGGGGCGCCGCTGGACGTCGGTCCCCCGCCGGACGACCCGGTCGACCGGCTCACCCCGCCGGGCTGCGACCGCTGCGACGGCCGGGCGCGCCCCGGGGTCGTGTGGTTCGGCGAGATGCTCCCCCACGACCCCTGGGAGGCCGCGGTGGACGCGGTCACCTCGGCCGCGGCGGTCCTCGTCGTCGGCACCTCCGGCCTGGTCCATCCCGCGGCGTCCCTGCCCGGTCTCGCCGCCGACACCGGGCTCCCGGTCGTCGAGGTGAACCCCGGGCCGTCGGGGCTCGGCCCCGAGGTGTCGGTCCACGTGCGCTCGACGGCGGGCGAGGCGCTGCCGGCACTCCTGGACGGCTGACGCCCAGACGCCGCCCGCCCGGCTGATCGCTCCGTCCGTCGGCCCACGGGGACCGCACCGCTCGTCTACTCGTGAAACCGCCGCCGAGACGCCGCCACCGCGCTAGCGTGACCGAATCGGGACCTCATTCCCGCCGCCCCGTGTCCCCGCTCCGCGGAACCAGGAGGTCAGCAGTGTCCGATTCGTCCCCAGTCGCCCCGTCCCCAACCGTGCCGTCCACACCGCCCGTCGCGCGTCCGCTCACCGCCGTCATCGCCGCCGAACTGGTCGGTACCTTCTGGCTCGTCCTCGGCGGGTGCGGCACCGCCGTGTTCGCGGCAGTGCAGATCGCCACCGCCGATACCCGGGACATTCCCGTGGGCGTCGGATACCTCGGCGTCGCCATCGCGTTCGGACTTACCGTCCTCACGGGCGCGTACGCGTTCGGCCACATCTCGGGCGGGCACTTCAACCCGGCGGTGACCGTGGGCGCCGCGGTCGCCGGGCGCCTGCCCTGGACCAAAGCTCCCGTCTACATCGTGAGCCAGGTCGTCGGCGGCCTGATCGCGGGGGCACTGATCCTCGTGGTCGCCAGCGGCAAGGACGGGTTCGAGGCCACCGGGCGGATGGCCGCCAACGGTTACGGGGCCAACTCACCCGACGGCTACGGGCTCCTGTCGGCCCTGCTCATCGAAATCGTCCTCACGGCGATATTCGTGTGGGTCATCCTCGGCTCTACCGATCGCCGGGCTCCCGCCGGCTTCGCGCCCGCGGCCATCGGCCTCACTCTCACACTGATCCACCTCATCTCGATCCCTGTCACCAACACCTCGGTGAATCCGGCACGATCCACCGCCGTGGCATTCTTCAACGGCGACGGCGCCCCCGGCCAGCTGTGGCTGTTCTGGGCGGCCCCGATCGCGGGCGCACTCGTCGCCGGAGCCCTGTACGGCCCGCTGTTCGGCGAGCGCGCCCGGAGCGCGACGCGCTGACGCCGGGTTGGCGGGACCGGTCAACGCCGTGGCTCGTCCCGGTGCGGACCGCCCCGTAACTTGTCCACGATCGTCGGCCGATCGCCGGTGCCGGCGCCCGGGTCGGCGGAGCCGACGGCCGGGTCGGCGGCCGGGTCGGCGGGATTTCCGGCGATGCCCGTCCCCCGATCCGTGAACCCGCGCGGATCGGTGCCCAGGGGGTCGTCGGTCCTGGCGTGGCGCCCGCCGGTGTCCGCGGAGCCGCCGGTGGTCACTCCGTCGCCTCGAACGCCATGGTCGCGACCGTCGCCGTTACCACGGTCGCGGTCATCTCCGTGGCCGAGGAGGCGGTCACCGCCATGGACGCGGTCCCGGTCACCGCCGCCGTCGAGGTCATCGGCGCGGTGCCGTGGGTCGAGCTTCTCGGCGGTCTGCTCCATCCGCCGGACGTCGTGCTGCTGTTCGTCGAGCGCACTGCGCTGGTGATCGGCCTCGGCCCGCAGCTTGTCGGCCTCGGCCGCCTTAGCCCTGGCCTCCTGCTCGGCCGCGCCCGCGCGGTGCTCCTGCGCCCTCGCGTCGGCGTGCTGCTGTTCGAGGCGCTGCTCACGCTCGCGGGCCTCTCGCCGGAGTTCCGCGGCCTCGGTGAGCTTTCTACGGTTGTTGTTCCTCGCTGCCAGGGCGATGAGCGCGATGACGACGATCAACGCGATCACCCCGATGACGATCCAGACCATGGGGTCCACGACTGCCTCCCTCGTTGCCGGGTCGGATGATCCTGGAACGTAACCCCGGCGCCGCGCCGCTGCCACCGGAGGCCGACAGCACCTAGAGCCTCGGTGGCCGACAGCCCTAGAGAAGGACCCGTGGTAGCAGCCCGGCGTCCCTGGCCTCGCGGCTCAGCCGCTCCCGGTGGTCGGGGTGCGCGATCGAGATCAGGGCCGCGGCCCGCTGTGCCACGGACTTCCCTCGCAGCGACGCGATGCCGTGCTCGGTGACGACGTTCTCGATGATGTTCTTGTGCGTGGTCACCGGGCTCCCCGGGGTGAGCGAGAGGGAGATCCGGCTGACCCCCTTCGATGTCTGGGAGGGGGTGACGATGAACCCGTGCCCGCCCGGAGAGAACCGGCACCCACGGGCGAAGTCCGCCTGCCCGCCGGCCCCCGACCAGTACCGACCGCCGATCGTCTCGGACGCCGCCTGTCCGAACAGGTCGACCTCACTGGTCGCGTTGATCGAATACAGGTTGTGCTCCTGTCCGATCACCCGCGGGTCGTTGACGATGTCCACGGGCAGCATCGCCACCGACGGGTTGTCGTGCAGCCAGTCCATCAGCCGCTGCGACCCCAGGGCGAAGGTCGTGACGTGCTTGAAGGGGCGTCCGGTCTTCCGCGAGCCATCGATGACCCCCGCCTCCACCAGCTCCATGACGCCGTCGGAGAGCGCCTCCGTGTGGATGCCCAGGTGCCGGTGACCGGTCAACCGCGACAGGACGGCGTTCGGCAACTTGCCCACGCCGAGCTGCAGGCACGCCCCGTCCGGCACGCGCTCGGCGATGACGTCCGCGATCGCGTGGTCGACCCCGCCCGGCGGCGGGACGTCCACGGTGATCATCGGTGTGTCGTTCCGGGCGACGCCCACCACCTGGGAGATGTGGATGTGATTGCGTCCGAACGTCCGCGGCATGTGGGCGTTGACCTCGACGAAGAAGGGAACCTGCCCGATGAACGACGCCACGTAGTCGGCGTTGGTGCCCATCGAGAAGAACCCGTGCTCGTCGATCTCCGAAACGGTCGTGATCGCCAGTCCGGGCGGCGAGAACTCGCGCAACGTGGCGGGCACCTGGGCGAAGTCGACCGGGACGAGGTCGCAGTGCCCGCGATGGAAGTTCTCCCGCGAGCCCGGCCCCAGGAAGTAGTCGACGTGGCGCAGCCGGCCGGGATACGCCCCCTCCATGAACGGCAGCGACTCCCACGGGTCCATGTAGTGCACCGTGACGTCCGTCAGTCCGTCCGCCCCGGCGTCCAGGGCCCGCAGGAGCGCCGGGGGCGCGGCGTTCTGGATCGGCGAGATGACGTGCATCCCCGGCGTCACGTGGTCGAGGACCGCCTCCGCGGGCAGCTCCTCGTACTCGACCGTGCTCATGGCGGTCACCTGCTCTCGGTGGTCGGTGTCGACGCGGGCGCCGGGGCCCCGACACCGCCGGGCTTCAGCTCAACGCCGGGATGACCTCTCGCTCGAACAGCTCGAGGCCCGAGGTGTCGGTCGTGATCTCCGGGAAGTAGAAGATGCCGTAGTCCATGCCCAGGTCCCGCAGCGCGGTGAGCTTCTCGACGATCTGCTCCGGCGTCCCGACCCCGGGCAGGCCCCGGTACGCCCCCAGCTGGCGCTCCGCCTCGTCCGCGCCCACGTGACGGGCCATGCGGTCCCGGAGTGACGCCAACCGATCGGCGACCTCCTTCTCCGTCTCGCCGATGGCCACGTTGTAGTTGGCCGTCATGGTGATCTCCGACGGGTCGCGGCCCAGATCCGCGCAGTGCCCGCGCAGGACCTCCGCCTTGTGGGCGAAACCGTCGGGGGTGCCGTCGAAGTTCGTGTAGTCGGCGTGCCGGGCGGCGATCCGCAGGGTCTTGCGCTCTCCCCCGCCCGCGACCCAGACGGGGATGCCGCCCGGCTGCAGCGGCTGCGGCTGCACGATCGCCCCGTCCACCCGGTAGTGCTCGCCCTCCAGCGACACGACGCCCTGCGACCAGGCCTCGCGCATGATGCGCACGCCCTCGTCGAGCATCCCCAGACGTTCACCGGCGGACGGGAAGCCGTAGCCGTACGCGCGCCACTCGTGTTCGTACCACCCCGCGCCGATCCCCATCTCCACCCGGCCACCGGAGATGTGGTCGACCGTCGCGGCGATCTTCGCGAGCAGGGCCGGGTTGCGGTACCCGAGACACGTGCACATCTGGCCTAGCCGCACCCGCGAGGTCACCGCGCCGAGCGCCGACATCAGGCTCCACGCCTCATGGGTCGCCTCGGACGAGGTCAGGGGCGCGGTGTGCATGTGGTCGTAGACCCACACGGACTCCCACGGGCCGGCGTCGGCGCGGGCGGCGAGATCGGAGATCACGGGCCAGTGGCGGTCGGCCGGCACGTCGACCAGATCGAGGCGCCAGCCCTGGGGCAGGAAGAGACCGAATCGCATGGCACGAGCGTAGCGCCGCGCCGGCCGCCCCCGGCGGGATCGAGCCGGCCGGTCCCGAT
This sequence comes from Dietzia lutea, assembly GCF_003096075.1. Lineage (NCBI taxonomy): Bacteria > Bacillati > Actinomycetota > Actinomycetes > Mycobacteriales > Dietziaceae > Dietzia > Dietzia lutea. The sequence goes on from NZ_CP015449.1 coordinate 2,160,670, forward strand.
CCACCCGGCGGGCGGCCCACGTCAGACGCTGGAGTCCTCGTCGTCGTCGGGCGGATCCAGTTTCCCCGCCTCCAGGGTGAAGCCGGACGGCCGCGCCCCGTCCTGCGCGGAGCCCAACAGCGCCACCCGCACCGTGGACTCGTCGGCGCCCGGCTGCGGTTCCCCGATGCGCGCATCGGCCGGCACCTCGACCCCGGCGTCGACGACGGCGGTCTCCACCCGCGCCCCGGAACGCACCACGGCGCCGGGCAGGATCACACTGTCGCGGACCCGCGCCCCCTCCTCGACGACGGCTCCGGGTCCGATCACCGAGTGCTCCACGACTCCACGCACGATCGCGCCGTGACCGACCAGCGACGCCGTCACCTGGGCGTCCGGGCCCGTCCTGGCCGGTCCGCTGAACGCCGACGCGGTCCGCAACGTCCACCCCGGGACGTCGAGCTCGTGCACGGGGGGCTCACCGAGCAGATCCATGTGCCCCGCCCAGTACGACTCGACGGTGCCCACATCGCGCCAGTACTCGTCGTGCCGCCACTCACGGGCCCGCCCGGCCCCGACCATCGCCGGAAGGACGTTGTCGCCGATGTCGCCCATGTCGGCGTCACCCCCGTCGGCGGCGACGTCCGCGTGCGCCTCCTCGAGGTGCCGGATCAGGGCGGCGGTGTCGAAGACGAAGATCTCCGCGCAGATGAGGTCGGTGGCCGGGTCGTCGGGCTTGTACGCGTAGTCGGTGATCGTGCCGTCGTCGGCCACGCGGACCACCCCGTAGCGGCCCGCGTCCCCCGGGTCGACGCGGGTGGTGACCATCGTGACCTCGGCGGAGGACTCCAGGTGGTCGCGGACCAGACGGTCGTAGTCGAGGCGGTACACCGCGTCGGCACTGAGCACGACGGTCACCTCCGGGGCGGCCTCACGTAGCGGCTCGACCTGCTTCCACAGCGCGTCGGCAGTCCCCGAGTGGAACCCGTCGCGGCCGGTCCCCTGCGACGGGTGCAGGACCAGCAGGCCCCCATCCAGACGATCGAGATCCCACGGGCGGCCGCTGCGCAGATGAGAACCCAGTGACACCGGGTGGAACTGCTGGACCACCCAGACATCTCTCAGGCCCGAGTTGGCCGCGTTGCTCAACGAGAAGTCGATGAGCTGGTACCCACCGCCGTAGGGCACGGCCGGCTTGGCCCTGTCCCGGGTGAGGGCGCGGAGGCGGGATCCCGCGCCACCGGCGAGGACGATCGTGACCACGGACAACGGTGCCATGCGAGGTCTCCTCTCCCGCACCGCCGGTGACGGCGCATCAGGCGCCCCACTGTAGCCGTGGTCGCCCTGCCGGCGCGGCGTGCCCGCCCGGGTTTGCGGCTACATATTCGGTTAGGTTAGGTTTGGCTAAGCGGTGCCCGTCACAACGGGGCGGCGTTGACCCCAGTCACAGCAAAGCAAGGGAATCATGACTTCTACACGGCTTCGTATCGGCGCTGTCCTCAGCGCGCTTGCTCTCGGTCTGACCGCCTGTGGTTCGGACGGCGACGTCGAGAACACGGCCGCCGAGGGCGGCGAGACCACGACCATCGAGATCGAGGACAACAACGGCATCCAGACCGTCACCGTCCCCCCGCAGTCCGTGGTCGCGACGGACAACCGCACGTTCGAGACGCTGTCCGACTGGGGCGTCGAGCTCAAGGCCGCAGCGGTGTCCCTGATGCCGGGCACCATCGCCTACAAGACCGACGAGAGCATCATCGACCTGGGCAACCACCGCGAGCCCGACCTCGAGGCCGTCGTCGCCGCCGAGCCGGACCTGATCATCAACGGCCAGCGCTTCACGCAGTACCACGACGACTTCGCCCGCCTGGTCCCCGACGCCACGATCATCTCCCTCGATCCGCGTGACGGACAGCCGCTCGACGCCGAGCTCAAGCGCCAGACCACCGCTCTGGGTGAGATCTTCGGCAAGGAGGCCGAGGCCGAGCAGCTCAACGCCGACCTCGACGCCGCGATCGAGCGCGTGAAGGCCGCCTACTCCGCCGACGACACCGTCATGGGCGTCATCACCTCCGGCGGCAACATCAACTACGTCACCCCGGGCACCGGCCGCACCATCGGCCCGCTGTTCGACGTCCTCGGACTCACCCCGTCGCTCGAGGTCGAGGAGGGCTCCGACAACCACCAGGGCGACGACATCTCGGTCGAGGCCATCGCCGACTCCAACCCGGACATCATGATCGTCATGGACCGCGACGGCGGCACCGCGACCGGCGCCGACGACCCGGGCTACCGACCGGCCAGCGAGCTGCTCGCCGAGTCGCAGGCGCTCCAGGGCGTCACCGCCGTCCGCGAGGACAACATCGTCTACATGCCCGCGGACACCTACACCAACGAGAGCATCCAGACGTACACCGAGTTCCTCAACACTCTGGCCGACAAGCTCGAGGCGAAGAACTGATCACCCGACACCCGTCGGAGGAGGGTGGGACCACCGTCTACGGTGGCCCCACCCTCGTCGTCGTCTCCCGGGGCGCTCCCGGCACAGACGGCACCCCGCCCTGCCCGTGACGACACCGATTGACGACCGACGTGACGACCTCTTCCACCGCTCCCCCGCCCGGAGCCGGTACGCCCCCCGCCCGCGCCCGATCGAAGGGCCGGCTCTTCGACTGGAAACTCCTGATCGGGTTCCTCGTGGTGGCCGCCCTCCTGGCGCTCTCCCTGTTCACCGGCGTCTATGACGTCTTCGGCGCCGACGACGGCGGCGAGATGTTCGGCATCACCCGGGTCCCCCGCACCATCGCCCTCGTCCTCGCCGGCGCCGCGATGGCCATGTCCGGACTCGTGATGCAGTTGCTCACCCAGAACCGCTTCGTCGAACCGACCACCACCGGGACCACCGAGTGGGCCGGGCTGGGCCTGCTCGCCGTCCTGATCCTCTACCCCGAGGCGGACATCCTCACGCGCATGGTCGCGGCCGTCATCGCCGCCTTCATCGGGACGATGGTGTTCTTCCTGTTCCTGCGCCGCGTCTCGCTGCGGTCCTCGCTCATCGTCCCGATCGTCGGCATCATGCTCGGCGCCGTGGTCGGCTCGGTCTCCACCTTCATCGCCCTGCAGACCGACATGCTGCAGAGCCTCGGCATCTGGTTCGCGGGGAGCTTCACATCCGTCATCCGCGGCCAGTACGAGGTCCTGTGGATCGTCGCCCTCGTCGGGCTCGCGGTGTTCATCGTCGCCGACCGCTTCACCGTGGCCGGCCTCGGCGAGGAGATCTCGACCAACGTCGGCCTCAACTACAACCGCATCCTGCTCGTCGGCACCGCCCTGATCTCCGTCGCCACCGGCGTCGTCACCGTCGTGGTGGGCAACCTGCCCTTCCTCGGACTCATCGTGCCCAACATCGTCTCCCTCATCCGGGGCGACGACCTGCGGTCCAACCTCCCCTGGGTGTGCCTGCTCGGCATCGGGATCGTGACCGTCTGCGACCTCGTCGGGCGGACCGTGATCATGCCGTTCGAGGTCCCCGTCTCGCTCATCCTGGGCATCGTCGGCTCGATCGTGTTCGTCTCCCTCCTGCTGAGGCAGCGCAGCAATGGATAGCCGCGACGCCGCGGTGGACCCCGGGGCGATGCCCGGGTCGTCCTCCGCATCCCATCGGGAGAGCGGCCCGCTGCCTACCCCCCGCTCCCGCCGTCGCTACTGGATCGTGCTGGCCGCCCTGATCCTGCTGGCGGTGGGGTTCGGGTTCGGCATCCTCGCCTGGGACAACCCCATGCCGATCGGTTCCACCGGCTTCTGGCGCGTGGCCGAACTCCGCACCACCACCGTCGTGGTCATGGTGATCGTCGCACTCTGCCAGGCCCTCGCCACGGTGAGCTTCCAGACCGTCGCCAACAACCGCATCGTGACCCCGTCGATCATGGGGTTCGAGGCCCTGTACGTCGCGGTCCAGACCTCGGCCATCTACTTCCTCGGCGCCGCCGGCCTCATGGCGCTGACGGGCCTTCCGCAGTTCGTCCTGCAGGTGGCGCTCATGGTGGGGCTGTCCGTGGCGCTCTACGGCTGGCTGCTCTCCGGTCGCTACGCCAACATCCAGGTCATGCTGCTCATCGGCATCGTGATCGGCGGCGGGCTCGGATCGATCTCGACGTTCATGCAGCGCCTGCTCACCCCCAGCGACTTCGACATCCTCACCGCCCGGCTGTTCGGCTCGATGGCCAACGCGGAGGTGTCCTACTTCCCGGTGGCCATCCCGCTGTGCCTGTTCGCGGCCGTCATGCTGGTGCTCAGCGCCAAGCGGCTCAACGTGGTCTCACTGGGCAAGGACATCACCCAGAACCTCGGGCTCGACCACCGCCGCGAGGTGATGCGGACGCTGTTCTTCGTCTCGATCCTCATGGCGGTGTCCACCGCCCTGGTCGGCCCGATGACGTTCCTCGGCTTCCTCGTGGCCACGCTGGCGTACCAGTTCGCCGACAGCTATGACCACCGCTACATCTTCCCCGTCGCCGCCCTGCTCGGCTTCGTCGTCCTCTCCGGCGCGTACTTCATCATGAAGCACGTCTTCTACGCGCAGGGCGTCGTCTCGATCATCATCGAGGTGATCGGCGGCTCGGTCTTCCTCTTCGTCATCCTCAGAAAGGGACGCCTGTGATCACCCTCGAGAAGGTCTCCAAGAACTACTCCGACGCGGTCACCATCGGCCCCGTCGACCTCGAGATCCCCCGCGGTGGCATCACGGCGCTCGTCGGCCCGAACGGGGCCGGCAAGTCCACCATGCTCACCATGATCGGGCGCCTGATGGGACTCGACGAGGGCGTGATCGAGGTCGCCGGTTACGACGTGAGCACCACCAGGTCCAAGGACCTGGCGCGGATCGTGTCGATCCTGCGCCAGGAGAACCACTTCATCACCAGGCTCACCGTGCGTCAGCTCGTGGGCTTCGGCCGGTTCCCCCACTCCAAGGGCCGGCTCACGGTGGCCGACGAGGAGATCATCTCCCAGGCGATCGACTTCCTCGACCTGGCCGACCTCGAGAACCGGTACCTGGACCAGCTGTCGGGCGGGCAGCGCCAGCGCGCCTACGTGGCGATGGTCCTGAGCCAGCAGACCGACTACGTCCTGCTGGACGAGCCGCTGAACAACCTCGACATGCGGCACTCGGTCCAGATGATGAAGCACCTGCGCAACGCCGCGGAGGAGCTGGGCCGCACCATCGTGATCGTGCTGCACGACATCAACTTCGCCTCGCACTACGCGGATCACATCTGCGCCATGAAGAACGGCGCGGTGGTCGAGTTCGGCCCGCCGGCCGAGATCATGACCGACCAGGTCCTGAGCAGGGTCTTCGACACCCCGGTGACGGTCATCGACGGGCCCGACGGCAAGCTCGCCTGCTACTACTGAGACTCCTGGCGACCGGATGCGGGAACGCACCGGATTCAGGACAATCGGGGGCATGACCGAACGACAGTACGACCAGGACACCGACGGTGACTACGACGAGAACACGCTGGACGGTAGCGAGGGGCTCGACGCCGACGTCATCACGAACGACAACGAGGACCTGACCGTCGACGCGCCGGAGACGTGGAAGCCGATCGAGGAGAACGACGACCTCGACGACAAGCTCGCGGCCGAGCGCCCGGACGTCGACAGCCCGGAGCCGGAGGACGAGGGGGTCTCCCCCGAGCCCCGCGACGAGATCGACGATCTCGACCCGGACGGCGAGAGCCGCGTCCTAGGCGAGGCCTGACCGGCTCGTCCGGACCCGGCGGGAAGGAGGTGTCGCAGTGAGCGTCCCGGACATCGCGGAGGCGATGCGTGCGCAGGACCGCCGCCGCTTCCTCCCGCCGGAGGTCGTCGGGGACCACATCCTCGACGCCCCGCTGCCCATCGGGCACGGGCAGACCAACTCCCAGCCGTCCACCGTGGCGGCCATGCTGGCGCTCCTCGAACCGTTCCCCGGTATGCGGGTGCTCGACGTGGGCTCCGGCAGCGGATGGACCTCCGCGATCCTCGGCGAGCTCGGCGGGCCCGACTCGGAAGTCCACGCAGTCGAGCTCGTCCCGGAGCTTGTGGAACGCTCCCGCGAGGCGATCGACCAACCGTGGGTCCACGTCCACCACGCCGAGCCGGGGGTCCTCGGTCTCCCGGGGCACGCGCCGTTCGACCGCATCCTCGTCTCCGCGATGGCCGACGACCTCCCACACGACCTCGTCGGCCAACTCGCCGAGAACGGGGTCATGGTCGCGCCGTGGGCGGACCGGATGCACCGGGTCCGGCGGTCGGGTGCCGACCTCGAGATCAGCTCGCACGGCGGCTACCGGTTCGTGCCCTTGATCCACACCCGATTCTGACCAGCATGATCCGGCAACTATCCTGGGGCGCAGTTCATCCACCTGCAGACCCAGGAGCCGTCGATGGCCGACTTCCTCTACGAGGACCTTCTTCCCGTCGGGGAGGACACCACCGAGTACCGCCTTCTCACCACCGAGGGCGTCTCGACAGTGCAGGGCCCCGACGGCATGACATTCCTCAAGGTGGCCCCCGAGGCCATCCGCCTGCTCACCGAGACCGCGATGCACGACATATCCCACTACCTCCGTAGTGACCACCTCGCGCAGGTCGCCAAGATCCTCGACGATCCCGAGGCCAGCGACAACGACAAGTTCGTCGCGCTGGACCTGCTGAAGAACGCCAACATCGCCGCCGGCGGTGTGCTGCCCATGTGCCAGGACACCGGCACGGCCATCGTCAAGGGCGAGCGCGGCCAGCACGTGCTGACCCCAGGCCCGGACGAGGAGGCGGTCGCCCGCGGCGTCTACGACGCGTTCACCCGACTCAACCTGCGCTACTCGCAGAACGCGCCCATCACCATGTGGGACGAGAAGAACACCGGCTCCAACCTGCCCGCGCAGATCGAGATCGGCGCCAACACCGCACCCGGGTCCGAGAACGCGTACAAGTTCCTCTTCATGGCGAAGGGCGGTGGGTCGGCCAACAAGTCGTTCCTGTACCAGGAGACCAAGGCGATCCTGAACCCCGAGCGGATGATGCAGTTCATCGAGGAGAAGATCCGCTCCCTGGGCACCGCCGCGTGCCCGCCGTACCACCTGGCGATCGTCGTGGGCGGCACGTCGGCGGAGTTCGCGCTCAAGACCGCCAAGCTGGCCTCCGCGCACTACCTCGACGAGCTGCCCCGCGAGGGCGCGATGACCGGCCGCGGGTTCCGCGACACGGAGCTCGAGGAGAAGGTCTTCGAGCTCACGCAGGAGATCGGCATCGGCGCGCAGTTCGGCGGCAAGTACTTCTGCCACGACGTGCGTGTGGTGCGCCTGCCCCGCCACGGCGCCTCCCTGCCCGTGGCGATCGCGGTCTCGTGCTCGGCGGACCGCCAGGCCAAGGCCAAGATCACCCCGGAGGGCGTGTTCCTCGAGCAGCTCGAGGTCAACCCGGGCCGATACCTGCCGGCCACCACGGACGCGGAGCTCGACGCCGCGACCGACGGCGTCTCCGGCACGGGCAAGGGCGCGGCGGTGAAGATAGACCTCAACCGGCCGATGCCGGAGATCCTCGCCGAGCTGAGCAAGCACCCGGTCAAGACGCGGCTCTCGCTGTCCGGCCCGCTGGTCGTGGCGCGCGACATCGCGCACTCCAAGATCAAGGAGCGCCTGGACGCGGGCGAGGAGATGCCGCAGTACCTCAAGGACCACCCCGTGTACTACGCGGGCCCGGCCAAGACACCGGAGGGCATGCCGTCGGGATCGTTCGGCCCGACCACGGCCGGCCGCATGGACTCCTACGTCGAGCAGTTCCAGGCTGCCGGCGGTTCCATGGTCATGCTGGCCAAGGGGAACCGCTCCAAGCAGGTCACCGACGCGTGCGCGACGTACGGAGGCTTCTACCTGGGCTCGATCGGCGGCCCGGCCGCTCGCCTGGCGCAGGACTGCATCAAGCACGTCGAGATCATCGAGTACGAGGAACTCGGCATGGAGGCGGTGTGGAAGATCGAGGTCGAGGACTTCCCCGCGTTCATCGTGGTGGACGACAAGGGCGAGGACTTCTTCGCCCACACCGGTGAGGTCACGCTGACGATCGGCAAGCGCCCCGGCCTCTGACCGCCGCCGGCGACGGGCGACTAGGATCGGCGCCATGGACAGGATCACGCGTGTCCTCGCCCCTCTCGCCCTGGCCGTGTTCACCGGTGCCGGCCTGGTGGCCTGTTCGTCCGACGACGGCCCCACCGCGGGGGACTCCGCCGCGCCGGCGTCGCCGAGCGCGGTGACGCCGGCGGAGACGGCGACGACGACGAGCTCGACCCCCGTACCCGGGCCCGCCGGTTCCCCGGTCGACATCCCGGCGGCGGTGGCTCAGCGCTGGGAGGAACTCGGTGGCGAGCAGGGCACGCTCGGCCGGGTGACGGGGCCCGCGACGGAGGTGGCGGGTGGTTCGGTCGTCGATTTCGAGCGGGGCGCGATCGTCCTGACGCCACGGGGTCGCCCGTTCGTCGTCCAGGGCGAGATCCTCGCCGCCTACCGCGAGGCGGGCGGCCCGGCGGGCGATCTCGGCTTCCCCACGGCGGACGAGGCCACCACGGATGGCGGCTGGATCTCCACGTTCGAGGGCGGCGTCATCACCTACCTCGACGGGGTCGCCGAGGTGGAGACCGACTGACCCGGCCGGGCCCGGCGGTCACGGCGGCGATATCGTCCAGTCGTGACCTCCACCCCCTCCCCGACACCGCCTCCGACCGCCGGCACCGTCCCGGCCACGACGCTCGTCGCGCTGGCGCTGACCGGGGCGATCGGCCCCTTCGCCACCGACACCTACCTGCCGGCGCTGCCGCTGGTCGTCGACGAGTTCGGGGTCACCGCCTCGACCGCGCAACTCACGCTCACGGCGTTCATGGTGTCGCTGGCGCTGGGCCAGCTGGTGATCGGCCCGCTCTCGGACCGGACGGGCCGCCGGGCCCTCCTCCTGGCGGGCGCGATCGGGACCGCACTCGCGGCCGTCGTCTGCGCGCTCGCGCCGTCCATCTGGGTGCTGCTGGCCGGGCGGGTGGCCCAGGGCTTCTTCGGCGCCGCCGGCGTCGTGCTGGCCAAGGCCGTGGTCGTCGACGTGGGCCGGGGCGCCGGGGTGGCCAAGGCGTTCGCCACGCTCATGGCCATCCAGTCCGTCGCCCCGGTGCTCGCCCCGCTCGTCGGCGGCGCGGTGGTGCCGTTCGGCGGCTGGCGGGGCGTGTTCTGGTTGCTCGCCGCGCTGGCCGCCGTCACGGCCGTCGGCGTGGCCGTGGCCGTGCCCGAGTCGCTGCCGGCCGCGGACCGACGCCCCGGCGGCGTGCGCGCGACCGTCTCCGGCATGCGGGCGGTGGCCACGCGCGGGGCGTTCGCCGCACGCGTGTCGGTGTTCGTGTTCACCTTCGGCGTCCTGTTCGCCTACATCTCGGCCAGCCCGTTCATCTACCAGGACATGGTCGGCCTGTCGCCCACCGCCTACGCGATCGCCTTCACCGTCAACGCACTGGGCATCCTCGTGTCGAACCTCGCGGGTGCGCGGCTGGTGGGCAGGTTCGCCCCGGAGAGGCTCATGGGCACCGGGGTGGCGGGCATGGTCGTGGCGATCGTGTTCCTCGTCGTCGTCGTCGCCCTCTCCCCCGCCGGCACCCTCGCGCTGGCACCGGTCACGGTCGGGTTCATCCTGCTCACGCTGTCGATCGGTACGGTCCTGCCCAACGCGGTGGCCCTGGCCATGCAGGCCACGCGCGGTAACTCCGGCGCCGGGTCGGCGCTGCTCGGCGCCGCGCAGTTCAGCCTGGCCGCGCTGGTCTCGCCGCTGACCGGCCTCGCCGGACCGCACTCGGCCGTCCCGATGCTCGCGGTGATGGGCACGTGCGCGGCGGTCGCCGTGGTGGCCGCGTGGGCGGTGCTCAGCCGGCCAGTGCGCGCCACGTGAGCGCCGCGGCCAGCGCGCCGACGGCGTTGAACGCCCAGTGCAGGCCGATCGGTGCCAGCAGACTCCGGCTGCGGCGGCGGATCCAGATGAACCCCGCGCCCGCCACGGACGTCGCGGCCACCGCCAGGCCGATCCCGGCGAGCTGACCGACCAGCCCCGTCCCCAGGACCTCCGCCAGCCCGGCGTTGCCGGCCGTCAGGCCCAACGACGACGTGACGTGCCACAGACCGAACGCCAGCGAACCGATCACGAAGACCCCTGTGGTGCCGAAGGACCGCTCGAGGGCGCCCTGCAGGACGCCGCGGAACGCGAATTCCTCCGGCAGGACGGTCATCAACGGGATGAGCACGAGCGCGGAGAACACCGCCATCCGCAGATCCGAGTAGCGCTCGGAGAGGAAGAACGGGCTGGTCGCCGGGATCAGACACCCGGCCGTCACCACCACGGCCACGGCCACGGTCGCGGCGAGGCCGTACGCCAGTCCGCGCGGCATGTGTCGCAGGGACAGGCCCAACTCGGCCCAGTGCATGCCGCGGATCTTGACGACCACGACCATCGCGAGCACGGCCAACGGCACGACCCACTCGCGGTACGGCAGCTCCGCCAGGTTCGCGGTGAGGTTGATGGCCACCAACGTCCCCAGGACCCCGACGACCCCGGCCACCTCCCGGAGGCGAGAGCGGTCGAACAGGACGCGGTCGTGCGGAGACATCACCCGCGACGATACCTCGCGCCGGGTCCGTACCGGGGGTATGGTGACGCGGACAACCGCTTTCGTCCCACGACGACCGCTCCGGCACAAGGTGGTGTCCGCCATGACCACGGTGACGACGACCGCGTCCCGCGCCCTGACCGGCGCCCGACGCAGGGTGGGCCTGGTGGTCCGCTCGAGGATCGCCGGCGACGACGCCGACGCCCGCCGGCACCAGATCTGGCTCTCCGAGGGCGAGCGGTGGAACTCCCCCGACGACGCCATCAGCCGCGTCAACGGCGACGCCTCGATGTTCGCCGCCGGTCTCACCGCGCTCCTGCTCCAGTCCCTGCACCCCGGCGCCATGGCCGGCGTCGCCGAACACAGCGACTACCGCGGTGACCCGTGGGGCCGCCTGCAGCGCACGTCCCAGTTCATCGCGACCACCACCTTCGGCACCATCTCCGACGCCTCCGCCCTCATCCGCGCCATCAACGGCGCGCACCGCACGGTCGTGGGCACCGATCACCGCGGGCGCCCCTACGACGCCCGCGACCCCCACCTGCTGCGGTGGGTGCACGTGGCCGAGATCTGGAGCTTCCTCGAGTGCCACCGCCTCTACGGGCGCGAGAAGCTGTTCGCCTCCGACCGGGACGAGTACGTGCGCCAGGCCGCGCGGACCGGCCTCATGCTCGGCGCCAGGTACGTGCCCCTGAGCGTCCGCGAGCTCGAGGACGCCCTCGAGTCCTACCGTCCCGAGCTGGAGGCCTCCCCCGCCGCGCTCGACGCCCGCCGCTTCCTGCTCGACGGTCCTCCGATGGCGTGGACCGACAAGCCCGCGTACGCACTCCTGCGCGAGGGCGCCGTCGCGGCACTGCCCGGGTGGGCGCGCGCGATGCTCGAGCTGCCCGCCGGGCCGCTCGGTTCCCGCGACCTGGGGCTCGCGGCCGGACGCACCGGCGTGTCCACGCTGCGCTGGGTCCTCGACGCCCTGGACTGAGCGCCGGGCCGCGTCCCGCCCGGGTCCGGCGATACCCTGGGACGACCCGACCACGCAGTCGGACCCGTCCGCGGGGTCACGCCCGCCCACCCGAAATGAGGTCTTCCATGGCCGGTGGACTCGCCGCCCTGCTCGACGACGTCGCGGTACTCGCACGAATGGCCGCCGCCAGCGCCGACGATGTCGCGGCCGCCGCGGGACGGGCCAGCGTCAAGGCCGCCGGAGTCGTGGTCGACGACACCGCCGTCACGCCCCAGTACGTGCGCGATGTCGACCCGTCGCGCGAACTGCCCATCATCCGGAAGATCGCGCTCGGATCGCTGGGCAACAAGGCGATCATCATCGTCTTCGCGCTCCTGCTCAGCCAGTTCGTCCCGTGGCTTCTCACCCCGATCCTCATGCTCGGCGGCCTCTACCTCTGCTACGAGGGCGCCGAAAAGGTGTGGGAACGCGTCTCGGGACACCACGAAGAGGCCGCGCCCGTCGTGGACAAGGGACCCGAGGCCGAAGCGCGGATGGTGCGCAGCGCGGTGACCACCGATTTCATCCTCAGCGCCGAGATCATGGTGATCGCCCTCAACGAGGTCGCGACCGAGTCGTTCTGGTCGCGGGCGATCATCCTCGTGGTGGTGGGCCTGGGGATCACCGCGCTCGTCTACGGCGTCGTCGCGGTGATCGTGAAGATGGACGACGTCGGGCTGCACCTCGCGGGTAGGGACTCCCCCGGCGTCCAGCGGTTCGGCCGCGGCCTGGTCAAGGCGATGCCGACCGTGCTCGAGGTGATCTCGTTCGTCGGGATGCTCGCGATGCTGTGGGTCGGCGGACACATCCTCCTCGTGGGCCTCGACGAGCTCGGCGTGACCGCGCCGTACCACCTCGTGCACGTCCTGGCGGAACCCGCGACCGGCGTCGCCGGCGTCGGCGCCGTGCTCGCATGGCTGGTCGACACGGCGTGCGCCCTCGTCTTCGGCCTCGCCGTGGGCGCGGTCATCGTCGCGGTCATGCACCTGATCCCCCGGCGGGGGTCCGGAGACGGACACGGCGGCGAGGGAGCCGACGGCGATTCCGCGCACGGCGATGCGGCTCGTGGCGGCGACGTCGGCGGCGGCGATGCCACGCGCAGCGGCGGCATTGCTGGCGCCGGCCACCCGCGGGCGCCCGAGGGGACGGGCCGGGAGACCGATCGCTGATGCTGCTCACCGTCGGACACGGCCGACTCGACCGCGACGAACTCGTCCGCCTGCTCCGCGGCGCCGGAGTCGAGCTCCTCGTGGACATCCGGCGGTTCCCCGGTAGCCGGGCGAACGAGGCGGCGGCCAAGGGCGCCGTGCCCGAGATCGTCGGCGAGGCCGGCATCGACTACCGCTGGGAGGAGGACCTCGGCGGGCGCCGACATCTCAACGCCGAACAACGACGCCGGTCGCCCGACACATGGTGGCGCGTGGAGGCGTTCCGGGCGTACAGCGCCTGGACCCGCGATCCCGCCTTCCGCGAGGCCCTCGCCCGCATCGTCGCGGACGCGCGCGAGCGGCGGGTTGCGGTGATGTGCTCGGAGTCGGTGTGGTGGCGCTGCCACCGCAGGATCGTGGCGGACGTGGCGGCGACCGTCCACGAGCTGCCGGTGGGCCACCTGATGCACTCGGGATCGATCACCGAGCACACCCCGAGCGAGGGCCTGCGGCTGGACGAGGACGGCGACCCGGTCTGGGACGGCTGACCAGCGGGCGCCGGGAGCTCGGCGAGCGCACCCGGCACCGGGAGCGGCTCCAGCACGACGTCGGAGATCGCCGCATCCCCGGCCGTGGCCTAGTCTCACGGCCATGGACCCCGCATCGACGCTCGCCCCGAACCTCACGCCCCTGGCGGCACTTCTCGGGACCTGGAAGGGCGACGGCGCGGGGACGTACCCGACGATTGACGACTTCTCCTACACCGAGGAGCTCACGTTCACGGATGTGGGGAAGCCCTTCCTGCACTACATACAGCGGACGTGGGCACCGAACGGCTCGCCCATGCACACCGAGACGGGGTACCTCCGCGCGCCTCGCGACGGCGTGGCCGAGTTCGTCCTGGCCCAGCCCACCGGGCAGACCGAACTGGGCGAGGGCACGGTCGTCGCGGAGGCCGACACCGTGGTGTTGGAGTTCGACTCGCGCGTCGTGGGCAGTGCCACCGCCAAGGAGGTCGTCACCACCCGTCGGCGATACGAGATCGCCGGCGACCGATTGGTGACGACATTCGCGATGGCGGCCGTGGGCGTGCCCCTCACGCACCACCTGCGCGCGGAGCTGCGCCGGTTGTAACCCCCCGCGCCCGCACCTGCACCTGCACCGTCCATCGACGGGTCCGCGCGTCACCGCGCGGTGCGCTCCCGCAGGATGAGCCGGGACAGAGAATCCAGCGCGAACCCCAGCACGCCGATGACCAGGATGACCGCCATGACCTGGTCGTAGGCCAACTGATCGCGGGCGTTGAGGATCTGATAGCCCAACCCCGACCGGACGCCGAGCATCTCTGCGGGCACCAACACGATCCAGGCCGTCCCGAGCGCGAGTCGGATACCCCCGAGGATCGCCGGTCGCACCGCCGGGATGACCACCCGCGTCAGTCGCTCCCACCCGCTGGCGCCCATCGTGCGGGCCACGTCGATATAACCCGGATCCATCGCGTGGACGCCGGACGACGTGGAGAGCATGATCGGCCAGATCGCCGCCGCGGCGACGAGGAAGATCACCGGCTCATTGCCGATCCCGAAGACGGCGATCGCGACAGGCGCCCACGACAACGGCGAGATCATCCGGAGGAACTGTACGAGCGGACCCGCGACCGCCTCGGCGCGCCGACGCAGACCGAGCCACAGCCCGAGTGGGACACCGAGCAGAGCGGCCACCGCGAGCCCCGCCACCAGCCGGTACAGGCTGACCGCGGCATCCGAGAGCAACACCCCGCGGTCGAGCAGGTCGCCGAAGCCGGACCATGTCTCCGCCGGGGACATGCCTCCGATCACCGGGTCGTCTGTGACGAGGCCGGAGGTGAGCAGCGCCCAGACCGCGAGCCCCAGGAGCAGTCCCACCAGACCGGCGCCCCAGCGAGCGGCGAGACCGCCTCCGCCGGTACCCCGGCGGCCCCGGCGAACGCTCGGGACCGCCGGTTCGTCCGATGCCCGGTCCGCGGCGGCGCTGGTGGCTCCGGTCTCGGGGGCACCGGGCCCGGCGATCATCGGGTCGGCCGCCACCGGGTCGGTGCCCGGGTCCGGGGTGGGGTCGGTGCGCGTCATCTAGATCAGCCGTTCGTGTCGGGTCAGCGAGGCGGGGAGGCCGAGGGCGGCGGGCCCGCCGTGGCGGGCGATCGCGGTGCGGACGAACCTGTCGTCGACGAGTTCGTGATGAATACCCGCGGGGTCGAGGCCGTCGAGGAAGCGGGTCTCCCCGTCGACGACCGTCGTCCGCATCTGCCTCACCAGCTCGGCGGTGAAACTGGGGAACGGATACGGGTGGAAGTCGATCCGGTTGCGCGGTGGCCCGCCGCCCGGGTCGGGCACGGTTCCGGTCATGGCGACGTCGACCGCCCTGGGCGGCTGCGGCAGATAGTTCTTCCCGGACAGGATCGCGGCGGCCGCCGAGCGATCCGCGGTGATCCCGAGCTGCGCCGCCACGGCGGCGTCGACGAGAGCCTGGACGGTGTCCGGACGACTGTCGATGAGCTCCTGGTGGACGACCGTGACGCAGCAGGCATGATCCCGCCATACCTGATCGAGCAGCATGTGCAATGAGCCGACGCCCTGGGCGACCGCACCGGCGTTGAACGGGTCGGCGACGGTGAAGGCCGAGATGGAACCGGTGGCCAGCGCCGGGATCATGTCCGACGGCCCCATGACGACCAACTCGACGGTGCCCTCCGACCGGCTCGGGGCCCGTCGCGCCACGGGAGTGAGACCATTCGCGCGCAGGACCCGCTGCAGCAGGATGTTGTGGATCGACCACCACCCGGGGATCGCCACCTGCGTGCCGGCGAGTTGACCGACCTCGGTCACGTCCGGAGCGACGGTGATGGCCCCGCCGCCTGTGTGGTTCCAGCTCACCACCTTGACGTCCGCGCCGATCACGTACCGGAGCTGGACGGCCGAGGGCATGAGGAGGTGGATGAGGTCCACCTGACGGGTGAGGAACGCCTCCATCAGCGACGACCAGGACCGGAACAACACCGGTCGACCGACGAGGAGTTCCTGCCGCTCGAAGTACCCGTCTCCGTGTGCGACGAGCAGAGGGGCGGCATCGGTGATCGGCAGGTAGCCGATCCGGATGTCGTCGGTGGCCGCACCCCGCGGCGCGGTCGCCGACGTGACCAGCGAGCCGAGCGCGGCGGCACCGCCGACTGCCCCCGCTCCGACGGCGAGTGCGCCTCCGGCCCTGAGCAGGGCCCGCCGGTCGAGAAGGGGGCCCCGGGCCCCGGGAGAATCAGACATCGCCGCGGTGGTCAGGCGGTCCGGTAGGCGGCGAGAATGCTCTCGCGCAGGGCCGGATCCGAGTCGGTCGTGCCGTGAGAGGGGTTCGTCCATTCCTGCTGCACGCGGCCCGACGAGCCGAGCAGGGCGATGCGGGAGCCCACGACGAGCGCCTCGTCCACGTCGTGCGTCACCATCACCGTGGTGACCCCGAGGTCGGCCGTCACACCGACGAGCCACCGCTGCGAGTCAGCCCGGGTGACCGGGTCGAGTGCGCTGAAGGGCTCGTCCAGGAGCAGGATCTCCGGGCGCGTCGCGGCGGCACGGACGACCGCGACACGCTGCGCCTGCCCGCCCGAGATCTGATCGGGGCGGGAGTCGGCGAGCTCGGCGATGCCGAAATGGTCGAGAAGACCGTCGACGTGTCGGGCGTCGACGCGGCCGCGCAGCGCGCGGAACCGGCCGCCCAGCGCCACGTTCTCCCGCACCGTCAGCCACGGGTACAGCAGCGGCTTCTGGAAGACCACGGCGTATGAGTGGCCCCCGCCGCCGGTGCTGCCCGACCCGACGCGGAGTTCCCCCCCGGCCGGTTCCTCCAGCCCCGCCAGGAGCCGGAGGAGAGTGGACTTACCGACGCCGGACGGGCCGAGGAGCACGAGCGACTCACCGGACCGGACCTGCAGCTCCAGGTCGGTGAACAACGGTCGACCACCGGGCAGCCGGTGCTGGAGGCCCGTGACGCTGACGGCCACGGGCTTCTCGAGCACTCCGGCCGTCACGGCGCGACCCCGAGCCGGTCGAGCTCCCACCGCAGCTGGGACTGGGAGGGCGACTGCACGGGAAGGAACGCCGCCTCCCGCATGCGACGGTTGGCCGGGGACGCCTGGGCGTACCCCATTCCCCCGCAGAGGACGGCATCGAGCCGCGTCGCCGCCGGCGCGATCTCGGCCCCGTCGAGCCGCAGGAGCAGTAGATCCTTCAGCGACGCCTCGTGCGGTGCCGCACCGAGTCGATGCAGTTCGGAATGCATGTGCGTGTGCCGCGCGGCGAGATCGGCGTGCTCATCCGAGTAGAAGGCTCCGAGTCCCTCGAGCCGCCCCTCGGCCTCGGTCAGCGACCGTGCGGCGACGCCCGAGCAGAACGCGGCCTGGAGGACCAGGAACTGGGGGCGCACGCCGGAAAGGAAGTCGGCGAGATCCTCGCCGAGCACCTGCTCGTCGGGGACGACCACGCCGTCCAGCCCGATCATCGTCGAGGCGGTCGCGTTGAGTGCCAGGAGGTCCGGAGCGTTGCGGATCTCCACGCCGGGCGCGGAGGCGTCGAAGGCGACGACCAGGCTGCGCCCGTCCTCGGTGTTGGCCGCGAGAACGATCGTGCTGTCCGGATAGACGTTGGACGCCCACGCGATCGGCCCGTCGATCCGGTAACCACCGTCGACCTTCGTCGCGGAGATCGGGACGTTGCCCAGTCCGACGACCTGTCGCTGGGCGGCCGCCATCCCGGTGACGCCGGGGCGGTCGCCGTCCGCGACGGCCCGGTAGGTCCGGGCCGCCGCGTCGGAGCGGTCGGCCGAGTGCCGCAGGTAGGCGGCGGTCATCCGCTGCGCCCACGCGCCGAACGCGACGGCGAGGCTCTCCGTGGCCACCGCCTCGATGACCGCCGCGGCGACGGAGACCGGCGTGCGGTCCACGTCGAAGAGGCCGAGATCGGCGAGTGCGGCGATGTCCTGACGCAGATCCGCCTCGTTCCGGTCCAGCGCGGAGGCGCGTGCGGCGACGGAGTCGATCACCGCGACGAGACCCTCCACGTCGACGCTGCCGAACTCACCGGCGGTGAGACGGGCCCTGGGCGCCCCGAGGTCGTGGGTGATGGTGTCGGTCGCGGGTGTGCTCATGCCAGCTCGTGCAGACGCGAGATGGGGGTGGACACGATCTCACGCGCGCGGACCACCGCATCGGTGTCCGGGGCGTTGTAGAAGCACAGGCACTTGTCCGTGTCCTCACGGACGTAGGTGCGCAGGAAGGAGACCTCGGGGATCTCCGCGTACTTCGGGGACTTCTCCTTCTTGCGCGTGAGGTAGGTGTCCATGTCGATCTCGGCGGGGATGTCCCATTCGACCAGGTAGCCGGCCTCGGGACGGGCCGCCTTGATGGTCTCGAGGTCGGTGCCCACGAGGCGCACCTGCGCCGGCTCGGTCACCTCGGCCGCACCGATCGCGGACGCGTCCAGAGCGGGCGCCTCGACGGCGCAGGCCCCGTTCTCGTCGTCGGGGAGTTCGATGACGGTGAAGACTCGGGAGGCGCCCTTGGTCACCTGGGTCTCGATGACCTCCGCGTCGGACCCGGCGAGGGTCGAGGCGATGGAATCGATCAGAGCGGACGGGTCGGCCTGCTGCTCCGTCGAGGGGGTGATCTCGTAGAGGAAGAGAGTCATTGGGGGTGTTCCTTTCCGGGGGCGTCGTCTCGTCGTCTCGCCCCACGCTAGAGAGAACAGACTGTTCTGTCTAACTATTCCGCGGCGGGCTCCCCCTTTCCGGAGAGCAGCGCGGTGAACACTGGGAAAACGGAGAGCCGGGGCCTCGGCGGCGCCACTACAGTCATGTCATGCGTACTGTCTTCCGATCCAAGCTCGACGAGTTCGAGGACCAGCTGATCCGCTTCTGCGAGACGAACACCCGGCTGCTCGAGCGCGCCACCGCCGCCCTGCTCGACGCCGACGAGGTCGCCGCCACGGAAGTGATCGATGGCGCCGCCGAACTGGAGGACCTCCGCGAGGTGAGCGAGCAGCACGCCTTCGAACTCCTCCTCCTCGAGGCTCCCGTCGCCGGTGACCTCCGCCGGGTCGTCTCGGGCATCTACATCGTCGAACACTTCACCCGGATGTCCGCGCTCGCCGGCCACATCGCACGAGTGGCCCGCCGTCGGCACCCGCACACGGTCGTCCCCGAGCCCGTCGTCTCCCTCATCCGCGAGATGGCCCGCCGCGACGGTGAGATGGCCCGACAGCTCACGACGCTGCTCACCGACCACGACGCCGACAAGGCGCGGACCCTCGACGACGAGGACGACGCCGTCGACCAACTCCACGCCGACCTCATGAAGGAGATCTCGTCGGAGGACTGGCCGCACGGATCGGTCAGCGCAGTCGACCTGGCACTGCTGGCCCGCTACTACGAGCGCTTCGCCGACCACACGGTGAGCATCGCCAACCGGATCGTCTATCTCGCCACCGGAGAGCGCCCTGACTGCGGCTCACTCTCCCACCTCGAGGACGGCACCGTCCTCGACTGAGCCACACCGCCTCGCGCCGGGTCGCGATCGTCGCCCGCGCCGGACCAACGGACAGGAGACTTCGCGTGAATCAGAGCGCGATCATCACCGGCGGCACCGGCGGGATGGGCCTGGCGACCGCCGCGATACTGGGCCGCGATCACCGGATCCTCCTCGCGGATCTCGATGACGCCAGGCTCGCCGACGCAGTGGACCGCCTGGGCGCCCTGGGGGTCGAGGCGGAGGGCGCGGTCTGCGACATCACCGACCGCGAGTCCGTGAACGCGGCCTTCGCCCGTGCGCAGACGTCGGGCCGGCTCCGCGCGGTGGTGCACGCGGCCGGTGTGAGCCCCCTGATGGGTGACGCGGAGAAGATCGTCCGGATCAACGCCCTAGGGACCGTCCACGTCACGGAGACGGCACTGTCCGTGGCGGCCCCCGGCTCGGCTCTGGTCAACGTGTCCTCCATCGCCGGGCACCTGTTGCCGTCGTTCCTGCGGCCCTTGCCCGCCTTCCGCTGGGCGATGAGCGACCCGACGCGCATGGTTTCGGCCCTGACCCGCATGGCGACCCTGGCGCCGGGCCGGGGCGCTCCCGGCGCCGCCTACACGCTGAGCAAGGCGTTCGTCATCTGGTACTCCCAGTTCATGGCGGCGACGTTCGGCGAGAAGGACGCCCGCGTCCTCTCGGTCTCCCCCGGCAGCTTCGACACCGAGATGGGCCGCCTCGAGACGAAGAGCGGATCGGAGCGCATGGTCGGCCTGGCCGCACTCAAGCGGTTCGGTACCCCAGAGGAGATCGCCGAACTCCTCGCCTTCTGTGCTTCCGAGAAGCCCGGCTACCTCACCGGGACCGACATCCTGTGCGACGGCGGGAACAGGGCCGGCCTCACCCTGGCCGGGATGCTCTCCATGGCCAGGGGCGGCTGACCGACGGCGCGTCACCAGGCGGTGAGGTCCGCCGGGTGGGCCGCCTCAGCGGCAGATGGCGCCCGTCGAGGCGGACTGCACCAACTTCGAGTACTTGGCGAGGACGCCGCGGGTGTAGCGCGGCGGCAGGGGCTCCCACCCCTCGCGCCGGGACTGCAGCTCCGACTCGTCCACCAGCAGCTCGAGGGTCCCCTGCGAGACGTCCAGTCGGATCCGGTCGCCGTTCCGCACGAACGCGATCGGTCCCCCGTCCACGGCCTCCGGGGCGATGTGCCCCACACACAGACCGGTGGTGCCACCCGAGAAGCGCCCGTCGGTCATGAGCAGGACGTCCTTGCCCAGGCCCGCGCCCTTGATCGCACCGGTGATGGCGAGCATCTCCCGCATGCCGGGCCCGCCCTTGGGACCCTCGTAGCGGATCACCACGACGTCTCCGGCGGTGATGGTCCCGTCCTCGAGGGCGTCCATCGCCGCGCGCTCGCGCTCGAAGACCCGGGCGGTGCCTTCGAAGACATCGGAATCGAAGCCCGCGGACTTGACCACCGCACCCTCCGGAGCGAGTGACCCGCGCAGGATCGTGATGCCGCCGGTCGGGTGGATCGGGGACTCCATCGCGCGCAGCACGAGGCCGTCCGGGTCCGGCGGGGCGATGTCCGCGAGGTTCTCGGCGACGGTGCGCCCGGTGACCGTGAGGCAGTCGCCGTGCAGCAGCCCGGCGTCGAGCAGGGCCCTCATCACCACGGGCACCCCGCCGATCCGGTCGACGTCCGTCATCACGTGCGCGCCGAAGGGCTTGACGTCCGCCAGGTGCGGCACCGTCGCACCGATGCGGGCGAAATCCTCGAGGGTCAGCTCGACCTCGGCCTCGCTGGCGATCGCGAGCAGGTGCAGCACGGCATTGGTGGACCCACCGAAGGCCATGACCACGGCGATGGCGTTCTCGAACGCCTCCTTGGTCATGATGTCGCGGGCGGTGATCCCGCGGCGCAGCAGTTCGACCACGGCCTCACCGCTCGCCGTCGCGTAGTCGTCGCGCCGACGATCGGGGGCCGGGGGGGACGCGCTGCCCGGGAGGGACATCCCCAGGGCCTCGGCCGCGCTCGCCATGGTGTTGGCGGTGTACATCCCGCCGCAGGCGCCCTCGCCCGGGCAGATGGACCGCTCGATGGTGTCGACGTCCTCGCGGCTCATGAGACCGCGCGAGCAGGCTCCGACGGCCTCGAAGGCGTCGATGATGGTGACCTGTTTCTCCGTTCCGTCGGAGAGCTTGGCGAAGCCGGGCAGAGTGGACCCGGCGTAGAGGAACACGCTCGCCAGATCGAGGCGCGCGGCGGCCATGAGCATCCCCGGCAGGGACTTGTCGCACCCGGCGAGCAGCACGGAGCCGTCGAGCCGCTCGGCGCTCATGACCGTCTCCACGCTGTCGGCGATCACCTCGCGGGAGACCAGCGAGAAGTGCATGCCCTCGTGACCCATCGAGATACCGTCCGACACCGAGATGGTGCCGAACTCCAGCGGGTACCCGCCCCCCGCGTGCGTGCCCTCCTTGACCTTCTTGGCCAGCCGGTCCAGCGAGAGGTTGCACGGGGTGATCTCGTTCCACGACGACGCGACGCCGATCTGCGGCTTGACCCAGTCGTCGTCCCCCATCCCCACCGCCCGGAGCATCCCGCGCGCCGCGGTCTTCTCGAGACCGTCGGTGACGTCGCGACTCCGGGGCTTGACGTCGGCCTCGCGGCCGGTGGCCGCGTGTCCTGGGCTACGCATGTCGGTTCCGGAACTCATGCGCACAGCCTAGGCATTGTCCGCCCCACCGCGCGGTCGGACCCTCCGCCGCGGCCCGACTGTCCGCCGATCGGGGCGGGGATTCCGGCGAGGGGTCCTCCACGAGCCGACAGGATGGCGGCATGACCCCCGCCACCGCTTCCCCCTCCGCGGTGGGCTGAACGCTCTGTGCTTCGAGATGCTCGAGTGCCGATCGGTGCTGTGCGGCGACTGGAAACTGCTGTGGATGGCGCCCCCGTACGGCGGGGCAACCGATGGCAGCTGTTCAACCCCGCGGAGGATCCGCGCGAACTGGTCGACCTGGCCGACCGCTACCCGGGGAAGGTGGCGCAGCTGGAGGGCCAGTGGCGGGCCTACGCCGAGTACGTCGGCTACATCCGGTCGGACGGCACCTCCGCCGCGGCCGAGTTGGGGATCGACCGGTTCTTCGAGTTCCGGCTCGCGGACGACTGACCGCCGCCCGCAGCCCGCCCGCTCAGCGGGAGCGGTTCCTGACGAGGTCGTACCGGCGCAGCGCCTCGAGCCGCTCCTCGGCGTGGTCCACGATCCGCTCGGGGTACCCGTGGTCGTGCCCGTCGGGCCACCGCCAGGGCTCGTGCGCGGCCGCCCCGGGTAGATGCCGCAGTTCCGGGACCCACCGGCGGATGTAGTCCCCGTCCGGGTCGAAGCGCTGCCCCTGGGTGACCGGGTTAAGACACGGAAGAACGGGGAGGCGTCCGTCCCGGTGCCGGCCACCCACTGCCATCCGTGTTTGTTGGAGGCGAGGTCGCCGTCGAGCAGCTGGTCGAGGAAGTGCCGGGCGCCGACCGGCCACCACACGTGCAGGTCCTTGACCAGGAAACTCGCGGTGACCATCCGGACGCGGTTGTGCATCCACCCCTGCGCGAGGAGCTGACGCATGCCCGCGTCGACGAACGGGAAGCCCGTCCGGCCCCGTCGCCAGGCCTCGACGAGGTCGTCCACCTCGGGACCCCGGTCGTACGGCATCCCGGCGAGAACGTCGCGCAGGTCTCGCCAGGCGGACCGGGGCTGGTGCCACAGGACGTCGGCGTAGAACTCCCGCCACGCGAGTTCGGTGACGAAGCGGCGGGCCCCCTCGCCGTCGGCGGCGGGGTGCGCCGCGAGGTCGGCCAGAATCGTGCGAGGGTGGATCTCTCCGTACTTCAGCGGCGCGGACAGGCGACTCGTGGTGTCCAGATCGGGGCGGTCGCGCTGCTGTCCGTAGTGCTCGAGGTCGTCCTCGAGGAAGCCCCGCCACCGGGCGAGGGCCGCGGCCTCCCCCGCGTCACCGGCCGCACCGCGAACCGCGGCACCCGCCGCGTCGCGTCCCCAGCCGTCACCGTCGTCTCCGGGGAGCTCCCCGGCGGGCGTAGCCGCCCAGGGGACGTCCCGGGGCCGCTGCCCGGGCTCGGGCGACCCGTGTTCGCGCCACGCGCGTGAGAACGGGGTGAACACCTGGTACGGGCGGCCGCTGCCGTTGAGGACGCGGCCGGGCCCGACGGCGTACGGCGAGCCCGTCTCGACCAGCCGGCGGCCGTCGGCCTCGAGCGCGGCCCGCACCCGTTCGTCCCGGCGGCGTCCGTAGTGCGTGGACTCGCGGCTGACGTGCACCTCGCGAGCACCGGTGAGCGCGGCCAGTCCGGGGATGACGTGGGTTGGATCGCCGGTTCGCAGGACCAGCGCTCCGCCGGTGTCGGCCGACAGCGCCGCGACCGAGGCCGCCAGTCGGTCGGCTCGCGCGCCGGCCCGGGACAGCAGGGCGGGATCGCGGACGAAGACGGGCAGCACCTCGTCCCCGGCCCCCACTGCCTCGAGCAGCGCCGGATGGTCGGACAGGCGCAGGTCGCGGCGGAACCACAGTATCGAGATCCCCACGGGGGCCTCCCTCGTCGGCAATCACGGCGGATCGACCGGGACCCGCCGCCGTGACCCCGAGTGTGGCAGAAGCGCGGTCCCTCGTCGGGCCGGCAGACGTGCGGCCCCTCGTCGGGCCCCGCGGTCACGGCGCACCTCCGCTCACGGAACCGCGGCGTCGAACTGCCGCACCGTCGACCGCACCGCCCGCCGCACCGCCCGCCGCGCCGTCGACCGCGCCGTCGACCGCTTCGGCGTGCGGTGACCCTAGGGCGCGAGGGCCGGGAAGTGCGGCACCACGTGCTCGGCCAGCTCGGCGATCACCTCGCCGACCGGGCGGCGGCAGGCCCCCAGACCCAGCTGCACGTGGTTGACCCCGATCCCCCTCAGGTCCTCGAGGTGGTCGACCAGCCTGCGCCGGCCGATCCGGAAACCGAAGGTGATCGGGGAGGCGGACTCGTCCGGGTCCTCCGCGAGGTCGATCTGCAGCGACTGCGCGAAGGGCTTGAACACCTCGCCGTCGTTCCCCTCGCCGCCGTCCCGCGCACCGCGCTGCGCGTCGCCACCCTCGGCCCCGCCACCCGCGCTGTGGCCGCCTTCCGCGGCGGCGGCCACCGCCTCCCTCCACTGCGCGGCGGTGCGCCGCTGGGCGTCGAAGTCGCGCGGGTAGGTCATCCACCCGTCCCCGTACGCGGCGAGGTAGGCCACGCTCTGCTGACACGACCCGATCATGATCACCGGAACCGACGCGGCGGTGGGCTTGGGCACCACGTCCGCGCTGTGCATCCACCCGCCGGACCACCGGATCCCGCGCATCTCGGTGGTCAGCGCGTGCGTCATCACGCGGAGGTTCTCGCGGAACCGTTCACCACGCTCGCCCTGCTCGAGGCCGAACGCGCGGAACTCCTCGGGCCTGTCCCCCGACGCCAGTCCCAACAGGAGCCGGCCGCCCGAGAGCCGGTCGACGCTGGCCGCGGACTTGGCCACGTGCAGCGGATGCCGCACCGGCAGGACCATGCCCGCGGTGCCCAGCGCGATCCGCGAGGTGTGGGCGGCGATGTGGGTGAGGTAGACCCACGGGTCGTAGACCTGACCGACGTCGCCGAAGGACGGCACCCGCAGCGGGATGTCACGGACGTAGAGGGCCGCGAACCCGCCGGCCTCGGCGGCCCGGGCCAGCCGCACCTGGGCCGCCGGGTCGTGGACGTCGTCGCCGTCGGCCCGGCTCCGCAGCGGGAACCCGAGGCCCAGCGTGAGGCGGCCGGGCGCGTAGGTGCGGCGGAACCCCGGCAGGGCGCGGGGGTCACCGTCGGAGCGGGTGCACGGCGAGGAGGTCATGGCCTCCACCCTGGCACGGGCGGCACGACGCCCCGCACACCCGCGGTCCTCCGTCGCCCCACGCCGGGCGACACCGCACGCCGGCCCGGCGGCTGGACTAAGCTCCCTCTCATCTGTCGACGCGGAAAGGCCGGATCGTGACCACCACCCTCCTGGCCGCGGAACCCTCCTCGACCGAACTGGTCTCCCTGTTCTGGATCGCCCTGGTGGTGTGGGCCGCGCCCCTGCTGTCCGGCCTCACGCGCTCGCTGGTGCCCGGCGTGGTGCTGCTGCTCGTCGGCGGGATGCTCATCGGCCCCGACGGGCTGGGCCTGGCGGTGGAGTCCGGCGGTGTGGCGTTGCTCGCGGAGATCGGTCTGGGGCTGTTGTTCCTGCTGGCCGGGTTCGAACTGGAGGTGTCGTCGCTCACCGGCCGGCCGGGCCGCCGCGCGATGCTCAGCTGGCTGGTCGGAGTGGTCCTGGCGACAGGGGTCGGCTGGCTGGTCTCGGGCCGCTGGGAGACCGCGGTGGCGATCGGCCTGCTGCTCACCTCCACCGCGATCGGGACCCTGCTGCCGATCCTCAAGGGCGCCGGCCACGACACCACCCCGGTCGGGCGGGCGGTGCTCACGCACGGCGCGGTCGGCGAGCTGGGACCGGTGCTGGTCATGGCGTTGCTGCTGGGAACGCGCGACGTCGTGTCGTCGGCCGTGGCCGTGGGCCTGTTCGTGGTGGCGGCACTAATGATCCTGGCCGTGCCCGCGCGGCTGCTGCACATCCCGGCGCTGGGCCGCGCGATGGTCCGCGGCACCACGTCGACGAGCCAGCTGGCGATGCGGACGGTGATCCTGTTGCTGGCCTCGATGATGGTGGTGGCCACGGTGTTCGGGCTCGACGTGGTCCTGGGCGCGTTCGCGGCGGGGATGATCCTGCGACGCCTGGTCGCCGGGTTCGACGTGCGGGTGCCGCGCCCGACCGGCGGCCCGGCCGACGGCCCCCGCCGCGATCTGTCGGAGATCCTGCTGTCCCAGCTCGAGACGGTCGGCTACACGGTGTTCATCCCCGTGTTCTTCGTGGTGTCGGGCATGGGGATCAGCGTGGGTGCGGTGGCCGACGCGCCGTGGCTGCTGCTGTCCGCGGTGGCGAGCATGCTGGTCCTGCGCGGCGGCGGGGTGTGGCTGGGCGAGGCCGTGCTGCACTCCCATCCCGACCTCGTGTCGCCCCGGGACCGGGCCCGGGTGGGGCTCTACGCCGCCACGGGCCTGCCCATCATCGTGGCGGTCACGCAGGTCGCCGTGGACAACGGCTTGATGACCGCGGAGATCGCGTCGGTCCTCGTGGCGGCCGGCGCGGTCACCGTGCTGGCCTTCCCGGTCCTCGCCGAGGTGGTCCGCGCGGGGGACGACCGTCGCGGCGTCGCCCGGGGCTGAGCTCCGCGAGCGGCCTCGCGCCCGCGCGGATACGGCGACGACGACGAGGCCACCCCTCGGGCGTGACGGGCCCGTCTCCCCGGGCGCGGGCGGACCGAGATCTACCGGTGCCGGGAGGTGGGCGCCGGCCGGGCGGGCGCCGTGGCCGCGGGGAGCAGCAGCCCGGGGCCACGGGCCATGAGCACGCCGGCGAGCAGTGCGCCGAGTCCGCCCGCCGCCAGGTCGCCGACGGTGTCCTCGTAGGTCACGTAGATGTCGTCGGTGAGGTAGGCGTATCCGAACCACTCGACCATTTCCCACATCGCGCCCAGCGCGAGCCCGAACGCGGTGGTGAGCACGACGGCGCCGGTGACGGTGAACCGGCGGGAGCCGGGCACCCGCACGATCCCGCGGTGGGCACAGAACAGGTACGCCACCACCGACAGGGCCCCGGCCAGGAGGAAGTGGATCAGGATGTCCCACCACCAGATGGTGCGGTAGAGGTCCACGACGTTGCTCCACGCGGCGACGAGCAGGGTGGCCGACACGGCGGCGTCCGCCCAGGCACGCATGCCGAGGAACCGGGGCAGCATGAGTCCGGGCAGGGCGAAGGCCATGATGGCGGCGTCGGTGAGTCCGTGGAAGAGCAGGGCCGAGACCACGGTGAGGACGCCCAGCACGCGCAGGGCGTCCGCCACCCTCTGGGCTGCGCTCCCGGCGGGTCGCAGGAAGTTGTCGATCACGTCCGCCGGGCTCCTCCCTCTCCTCGCGTTTCGCCTCGCACCCCATTGTGCGCCTCATCGTCCGGGCCGGCCGGGCCATCCGGGCCATCCGGGCCAGCGGGGCCATCCGGGCCGACCGGGTGCACCACGGCGTGCACCGGCAGATGGTCCGACGGCCACCCGCCCTCGTGACGGAGCGGATTGATCGCGGCGTCGATGACCGTGAGACCGGGCGTGGTGAGGATCCAGTCGATCCGGGCGCCGTCCCGGCGCGGCCGCCGATAGTCGGCGTAGGTGCCCCACTGCTCGCTGCGCCGGGCCCGGGCGACCCGCCAACTGTCCACCAGTGTCCCGTCCGAGAGGAGTTCCCGCACGGCCGGGCTCGACGATCCCGCGTTGAGATCCCCGGTCACGACGGCCGGCAGGTCCCGTTCGGCCACCACCTCCAGAAGGGCACGGGCGGAGCGCAGGCGGGACCGGGCCGAGAGCGGGTCGAGGTGAGTGTTGACCACGAGCAGCTCGTGCCCGGTGACCCGGTCGCGAAGCCGAACCTCGACCACCACCCGCGGGAACAGATTGCCCCAGGACACCGATCCCGCGCGGTGCGGCGTGTCCGACAGGGCGGACTGTTCCCAGCCCAGCAGCTCGAGGCGGGTCGTGTCGAAGAAGACCGGGCACGCCTCTCCCCCGCCGTCCGCCGAGCGACCACGACCGACGTGGTCGTAGCCCGGGCCGAGACCCTCGAGCACCGTGGGGACCTGTTCGGCGACGACCTCCTGCGCGCAGAGCACGGTCGGCCGCTCGGAGGCGAGCAGGGCGCGCACGCGCGGGGTCCGGTGGCGCCATCGATCCGCCGCGCGGGTCAACGCGGCTGGCACCGGCCGCCGGACATTCCACGTCATGACGTGCAGGCCCGGCGCGGGCACAGGGCCGATGAGGGGCGGGGTCCACGGCGACGGGTCGGCTGCTCCGACGGACGCGGAGCCGGACGCAAAGCCGCGTCGGGGCTCACGCTGTGCCATGTCCACGCTCCTGCCGTTCTCGCCGCCGCGTCGCTACTGCCGGGCGACCTCCACCCTATTCGGCGCGCGAGCCGGAGTGGACGGCCCCGATACTCGCCGGGGCCCGGTCGACGCGCGGCACCCGGCGGCGCCACCGCGGTGGGAGAATGGTCACCGTGCCCATGCCCCCGCCCCTACCGGTCCGGGACGGCGTCAGCCCCACCCGCCTGCGCGTGCCCGCCGACGGCCCGTGGGCGAGCATCGCCGAGTACATCGAGGCGAGGTTCGACCACCTCGACCCGGGCGAGCTGCGGCGCCGGATCTCCGCCGGCGAGATCGTCGGCGCCGAGGGCCGGGCGATCGACCACGACACCCCGCTGGGCACCCACGAGTTCGTCTGGTACCACCGCGATCTGCCCGACGAGCTCGTTCTGCCCTACCGGGAGGAGATCCTGTACCGGGACGACCACCTCGTCGTCGTCGACAAACCACACTTCCTCCCCACCACGCCCTCCGGCCACTTCCTCCGCGAGACCGCACTGGTCCGGCTGCGCACCCGCCTGGGCAACGACGACATCACGCCGATCCACCGCCTCGACCGCGAGACCGCCGGGGTGGTCATGTTCTCCGCCCGCGGCGACACCCGCGGCGCCTACCAGTCCATGTTCGAGCGGCGAGAGGTCACCAAGGTCTACGAGGCCGTCTCCGCGCGTCCGCCCGGATGGGACCCGGCCGCGCCGACACTCGGCGGCCGCCCGGTGCCCGTCACCCACGGCGAGCACATCCGGTCGCGGCGCGGCGAGCTGCGCGTCACCCTCCACCCCGACCTACCGCCCAACTCCGAGACCCTCGTCGACGTGCTCAGGACCGGGCACAGCGAGTCCGGGCGGCCCGTCGTCCACACGCTCCTGCGGCCCCGCACGGGGCGGCTCCACCAACTGCGCGTGCACCTCGCCGCGCTGGGGATCCCCATCCTCGGCGACCGGCGCTACCCCGACCTGCTGCCGGAGGCCCCCGACGACCCCGACCTGCCGCTGCAGCTCCTCGCCCGCGAGCTCAGGTTCACCGACCCCGTCACCGGCGGGCCCCGGCGGTTCGTCACGCGCCGGGCCCTGGCGCACGCCCCCGTCAGCGGCGCCGCTGGAACGTCAGGTGAGTGACGCCGCTGGGCGGTCAGCAGGTCGGCGTGGGCGCCGCGCCGGCCCAGCGGTCGAGGGTCCACTGCACCAACTGCGGCGTGAGCGGTGAGTCGGCGGCGACCAGCCCCATGTGGTCGAGCCCCGGGTAGGTGCGGAAGTCGATCGGATCGCCCGCCGCGCACCGACCGGCGACCCAGTTCTCCTGCATCGTCGGCGTCACGAGCGGATCGGCCAGGCCCTGCGCGACGAGGACGGGCGCCGGCCACGGGCCGGTCGGCGAGTTCTCCCGCAGTCGGTCGCCGAGCCCGCCCTCGAGGACGGAGTCCGGGAAGACCTGCTCGGGGATCTGCGTCCCGCGCAGGAGTGCGGCGATGACGTCCTTCTCGTTGAAGCACAGGTCGGAGATCTTCTCCACGCCGTGCGCCGTGCCCGGGTTGAGGTGGCCGGACAGGTCGAGGTCGGGGTAGATCTCGTTCCACGACGTGGCGATGTAGGCCGAGACGGTCTTGCCGCCGACGCTGTCCTTGTCCTCGTCGGCCAGCCGGTACAGGTCGCTGGCCGGAGCCATGCCCGCGATACCGCGCAGCGTCAGCTCCGGCGCGTAGTCGCCGGCGATCTGCCCGGTCCAGAGCGCACCGTGGCCGCCCTGCGAGTGGCCCCACACGACGGTGTCGGTGCTCAGGTCGAGCCCGTCGAGCTGCTGCGCGGCGCGGGAGGCGTCGAGCACGTTGCGCGCCTCGGCCCGCCCCACCAGGTACGGGTGCATGCCGGCCGTGCCCAGGCCCACGTAGTCGGAGATGACGCCTGCCCACCCGTGCTCGGTGACCATCTGCTCGAGGGCGGCGGCGGCGCCGTCCGCGAACGGGGTGGGGCTCAGGGACGGGGCGCAGCGGGGCACGATGCCCGTCGTCCCGTGGGCGATGCTCAGCAGGGGCAGCTCGTCGCCGCCCCGGTCGGCCGGCGCGATCGCCACACCGCTCGACACGGTCACCGTGTCGTCCGGCCGGGTGGTCGTGTAGAGGATCCGCCAGGCGTCGGCGCCGTCCGGCACGCCCGCGGTGAGGGTCTCGGCGCGCAGGAGCACCCCGGGCTCGTCGGGCAGCGGCTCTACCGCCGTGTAGAAGGCGTCGGGCTCGGGCCGGTCGTCGCCCCTGAGCAGGACCACGCTGCCGATCGCCAGCGCGAGCACGAGCAGGAACACCACGACCGCCGCCGCCGTCCTCGCCCACCTGCCTACACGCTCGCGGCCCGCGCGCATGCGGGCGCGGGGCCGCTCCACGACGAGCTCGATCAGCGCGCGCAGGCCGACGAACACCAGCCACGCACCCACCGCGTACCGGATCAGTTCGATCGCGAGCACCGGCCACACCAGGCACAGCAGGCCCAGCAGGATGGCCGCGGCGCCGCTGAACAGGCCGGCCACCCGACGGTCGGTGCCGCCGCGCCACGCCCCGACGACAGTGTGGACCCCGTGCGCCACCAGGGCGGCGACCATCACCCACAGCAGGGTGCGGATGCTCGCCGTGCGCCACGCGAGCACCACGACGCCGGCCGCGACGGCGGCGAGTCCGACCGCGATGCGCGTCCACCGCCCGGAGCGGCCGGCACCGTCGACGCCGGTGACCGTGGCCAGTCCGACGACGACGAGTCCCGCCCCTGCCAGCGTGACCATCACCGGCATACCGAGGTGGACCAGGATCAACACCACGCCCAGGGCGACGGACGCCAGGGCCAGAAGGGCGCCGAGTACCCGCCGTCCGCGGTCGGTGTGCTTATCGGCCGTGTCGTGCAAGATCTGTCTCCTCGGGTGCGTCCTCGGGCCGACCTCTACCGGCGTATACGGCCTCCGGTAATGAAACTATCCCGAGGCCCCGCGCGGGAGACTCCGAACCGCGCGTTCTCACCCGTCGACGTCGGCTGTTCTCACCCGTCGACGTCACCCAGATGGTGTTCGACGTCGTGCACGATGTACTGGCACAAGGAGGCGTGGTGAACACG
This sequence comes from Dietzia lutea, assembly GCF_003096075.1. Classification (NCBI taxonomy): domain Bacteria; kingdom Bacillati; phylum Actinomycetota; class Actinomycetes; order Mycobacteriales; family Dietziaceae; genus Dietzia; species Dietzia lutea. The sequence goes on from NZ_CP015449.1 coordinate 2,192,167, forward strand.
TAGCCGTCGCCGCGTCGACCGGTCCCGTCCTGGTCCGCGGGGCCGACGCGGTCGAGAACCTCCAGCGTCCGAGCGGTGGCGGCGTCGAGACGGCGGGCGAGGTCGTCCGGGTCGCTACGCCAGTACGCGTGCTCGACGACCGCCGCCTCGCCGTCGAAATCGTCGTACGTCGGCTCGGCACGGTCGAGCATCGCCGCTATGCGGTCCCCCAGGACCTCGATGAGGTCACGGCAGTGGCCCGCGTACTCCAGCGGTGACCACACCCGCGGGGCCGGTCGCCGCTCGACCCCGGGCCGCCCCAGAACGGCGAGCCACCGGTCGCGGGCGGAGGCCAGGCGGTCGCTCGTGGTGGCCGGATCGTGAGGCCGGTAGCCGCACTCGTCGCAGCCCGACTCGAGTACGGTCGTCCAGTCCTTGGTGTCCGGCAGCGAGGGTTCGGGAGGCGTGTCCATACACCCACCGTCTCACCGTCCCGGCGGGCCCGCGGCCGGATCGGCCCGGTCTGCGACGTCAGCCGTTCGCGGGGAGCCAGTCGGCGAACCGGTCGGTGGAGACCTCGGCGAGCCACATCTGCCAGAGCGGGCCGAAGGACACCCGGCGCACGCCGAGCTTCTTGAGGGTCGCCAGGTCGCCGGCGCCGTGTCCCTTCACCGGATGGGCGGTCGCGTTGACGGGGATCGTTACCGCCTGGACGAGACGCGTCAGCTGGTCGGCGCTCGTCACGCCCACCGGGTACACCGATCGTGCTCCGGCATCCTCCATGAGCGTGATGCGGGCCTCGGCCTCCGCCACCGGGTCCGGGAAGACGTCCGTCCCCAGCTTGACGGCATCGGTACGTCCGTTGATGACGAACGGGATCCCGGCGTCATCGGCCGCGCGGCGGGCGCCGGCGATGTAGTCGGCGTGCTCCTGACGGTCCCGGACCCGCTTGCCCTCGCGGTGCACGACGTCCTCGATGTTCGCGCCGACGGCGCCGGCCTCGAGCAGGCGGGCGATCAACTCGGCCGGGTCGAGACCGTAGCCGGACTCGACGTCCGCGCTGACGGGGACGGGCACCGCGTCGGTGATGCGCTTGACCACGCGCAGGTACTCGGAGAAGTCCATCTTCTCCCCGTCCGCGCTGCCGATGGCGTCGGCGACAGGGTGGCTACCCACCGTCAGGCCCTTGAAGCCGGCGTCGGCGGCGACCCTCGCGCTCCAGGTGTCCCACACGGTCGGCAGGACGGCCAGTTCACCCGATTGATGGAGCTCGGCCAGCGTGGTTGCTCGTGCGCGTACGTCGGGCATCTCGATCCTCCTCAGAGCGTGGCTTTCGTCTCCCGACCCTACGCCGGTGGCCCGGCCCGCGGATCACCGTAGAGTGACGCGTATCACACAACGGCACGCGTACCCCGGAGGCCACCATGAACCACGTCTACAGCGTCACCGAGATCGTCGGCTCCTCGCCGGACGGAACCGACCAGGCCATCGCCAACGCGGTCGCGGAGGCGTCGAAGACCCTGCGGAACCTCGAGTGGTTCGAGGTCCAGTCCGTCCGCGGCAAGCTCGACGGCGGCGCGGTCGCCCACTGGCAGGTGACCATCAAGGTGGGATTCCGCCACGAGTCCTGACCAGACGCCTCTGGCCGCCTCCGGGTTCCCGCCGATCGCGCTGTCCACAGGGCGTTCCGGCGGCTCCACAGAACGCCCCGCGGGGCTGTCGCCGAAGGTCGGGCCTACCGAGACTCGAGGCATGAGATTCGAGGACCTCCCCGACAACTGGAACACACTTCCGCTCGACGACGCCCCGCTGGCCGCCGGCGTGATCGACCTCGTCATCGGTCACCACGACCGCGGCCGGAACACGATGCTCATCCTCCCGTGCGACGAACACGACGTCGGCCTCCCCGCCCCCATCCTCATCAGCGACATGGACTGGCTCTGCGCATCGCACGAGCGCCGCGACGCGATGGCCGTCCTGCCCGCGATCGCCTCGCCCGGGTTCGTCGTCGGACTGTCCGCCAGGCGCCGCCTCCCCGACAAGGTGGTGCGGGGTTGGCTACGGACGATCGAGGATGAGCTGGACGCCACGGGACAGGCGCTCCTGGCGCTGGGGGTGGCGGATGTGGACACCGTGGAGATCGTCGGCGGCCGCGCCGCGCGCAACGGCAGCCGCGCCTGAGCGGGCGGGGCGCGGCCGGGTGAGCCGCCTCTGACCACCGCTCGCGGATGACGGGACCCCGGCGTCCCGGCGGTAACATCGACCCTCGTGCCCGACCACTCACAGACCCCGGGAACGGGCAGCATCGTCGACTACTCGGCGCTTCCCGGGCCGGGGGGCCGCCGATCGAAGCTGCCCGCCGTCGACTCACCGCGGTGGACCCTCAAGGTGGCGCTGTCCCAGCGTCCCTGGAGCTTCATCGCCTCTGGCGGCATGGCCGTGGGATTCCTCTGCAACGGGCTCACCCCGGTCGTCGTGGGCCGTGCGGTCGACGACGCGATCGCCACCGGCCGTCTGAACCGGCTCTGGCTCTGGATCGGCGTGCTTGCCTGCGTGTTCCTGGTGGCGATGGTCGCCAACTGGACCGCCCGCTTCATGTTGGTCCGCAGCCAGCAGCTCGTCAGCCATGACCTGCGCACCGCGGTCACCGACCGCATACAGGACCCGCGCGGGTTCGCGGGCCGGGAACGCACCGCGGGCGGCCTGCTGTCCATCGCCTCGTCGGACACCACGCGCGTCGGGGACATCGTCATGATGACCGTGATGCCCGTCGCCGAGGCGGCGGCCATCACGTACGGCGCGGCGATGATGTTCACGATCAACCCGTGGCTGAGCCTGGCCACCCTGGTCGGCGGCCCGGTGCTGGTCATCGTGGCGCTCCGGGTGGCGCGGCCGCTGCAGCGCCGGTCGGTGGCGCGCCAGCAGGCCATCGCGCAGGCCGCCGCCACCGCGACCGACGTGGTGCAGGGGTTGCGGATCCTCAAGGGCCTGGGCGCCATCGTCACCGTCCGGAGGCGCTACGACGAGGTGTCGGACGACGCCTACCGCAAGACCGTTCACGCCGACGCCGCCGAGGCACGACTCAACGGCGCCACCGAGGCGACGGGGGCCGTCTTCGTCTCCACGCTCGGTCTCGCGGCGGGCGCGTTGGCGCTCGCCGGGCACGTCACCATCGGCGAGCTGATCACGGTGGTCGGCCTCACCCAGTTCCTCGTGGTCCCCATGACCATGTTCGGCCGCAACATCGCCTCCCGATGGGCGTCGGCGGAGGCATCCGGCCGGCGGATACGCGAGGTGCTCGGCGCGGACTTCGAGCGCGTCTCCGAGGCCGACGCCGCCACCACGGAGAGGTTCATCCGCGCCCTGCCGTCAGGCCTGACGGTCGTCGACGGCACCGACCCCGAGCTGATCCGTCTCCTCGAGTCACTGCCCCGCACGCGGGTGGCGGTCGTGCCCCACGCCGCCGACCTGTTCGACGGCAGCGTGGCGGACAACGTCCACCCCGATCGCGCGACGGCCGAGCACGCCCTGCGGGTCGCCTGCTGCGATGACATCCCCGACAGCCCGGACAAGCGGGTCGGCGAGAGCGGGCGGATGCTCTCGGGAGGCCAGCGGCAGCGCGTCGCTCTCGCACGCGCGATCGCGTTCGACCCCGAGGTGCTCGTGTTGCAGGACCCCACCACCGCGGTCGACTCGGTGACCGAACAGAACCTCGCGGACAACATCGCCCGCGAGCGGGCCGGGAAGACCACGATCGTCGTCAATCAGGCGCCGGCGTGGAACGCCGTCGCGGACGCCCGCCTGACCGCACGGCGACTGCGCGAGACCGCCGAGGGGCTGCTCGTGGGGGTCGAGGGATGACGACGACGAGCTCGACACCACCCGTGAAGACCGACACCGCCCTCCGGTTCCCGGTCGCCTCTGCAGGCCAGGTCCGTCGCGAGGTGGCCCGGCAGCTCGCCCGGGTCCGCCATGCCCGGCGGTGGCTGGTGGTGGCGTTGATCCTGCTGAGCCTCGGAGCGACCGCGGGGGTGCTCATCCCCCAGCTGATGGGTCGGATCGTGGACCTGGTGTCCGGCGAGACCGCGGGGTCGCTGTGGCAGATCGGCGCGTTGTTGCTGGCCGCGGCCATTGGCGGCGCGGCACTCAGCGCATCCGGTTTCTACCTGGTGGCCCGGTTGTCCGAGCGGGTGATCGCCAACCTGCGCCAGGACATGGTCGGCACCGCGCTCGGACTGCCGACCCACCGGGTGGAGGACGCGGGCTCCGGAGACCTCGTCAGCCGGTCCACCGATGACGTGGCCGAGCTGTCCTCGGCGGTCACCGAGACCGTCCCGACGCTGTCCACCTCCGCCCTGACGGTCGTGGCGACCGTGATCGCGCTGTTCGCCCTGGACTGGCAGTTCCTCGTCGTCCCCCTCGTCGTCGCGCCCCTCTACTACGTCGCCGCGCGCCGGTACCTCGCCAAGGCCCCGGGCCGCTACGCCTCGGAGCGCGCGGCGATGGCCGAGCGGGCGCGACGGGTCCTCGAGGCCATCCGCGGCCGGGCGACCGTACGCGCGTTCTCGCTCGAGGGCCGCATGCACACCCGGATCGGCAACGCCTCCTGGTACGTGGTGCGCAAGGGCATCCGGGCCCGCACGACGATGCTCGTGCTCAACGTCTGGATGCTGGTGGGCGAGTTCCTGATGCTCGCGATCGCCCTGACGGTGGGTTACCACCTGGTCGCCACCGGCGCCCTCACGGTGGGCGCGGTGACCGGGGCGGTCCTCATGATCATCCGGCTGCGCGGCCCGCTCATGACCTTCATGCGCATCCTGGACGTGGTCCAGTCGGGCTACGCGTCGCTGTCCCGGATCGTCGGCGTGGTGGTGGACCCACCCGTGCCGGTGCCCGACAGCGGCGTCGAGCCACCGCAGGGCCGGGTCGAGCTGCGCGACGTCAGCTTCAGCTACGGCGGCTCGTGGGCCGTGCGCGACATCAGCTTCACCATCGCGCCCGGGCGGACCGTCGCGATCGTCGGCGCATCCGGAGCCGGCAAGACGACGGTCGCCGCTCTGCTCGCGGGCCTGCTGGTCCCGGACGCCGGCGAGGTCCTCGTCGACGGCCACCCGGTGTCGTCGCTGTCCGACCGGGAGCGCATCGCCCGTCTGGCCACCGTGAGCCAGGAGGTCCACGTGTTCTCGGGAACCCTGCGCCAGGATCTCACCCTGGCCAGACCGGAGGCCACCGACGGCGAGCTGCTCGACGCGCTGCGCCGTGTCAACGCCACCGCGTGGTTCGAGCGACTGCCGGAGGGGCTCGACACCGTCGTCGGGGCGCGCGGGCTCCAACTGGATCCGGTCGCCGCGCAGCAGTTGGCCCTGGCCCGCGTCCTCCTCCTCGACCCGGCCGTCATCGTCATGGACGAGGCCACCGCCGAGGCTGGCTCCGCGGGCGCGGAGGCGCTGGAGCGTGCGGCCGACGAGGTCACCCGCGACAGGTCCGCCCTCGTGATCGCCCACCGGCTCGACCAGGCCTCTCGCGCGGACATCATCCTCGTCATGGACTCCGGACGTATCGTCGAACGCGGAACCCACGACGACCTCGTCGCCCACGGCGGGATCTACCACCGGCTGTGGGCCGCCTGGTCCGCCGGCCGGCGGGCGACCGCCGTGGACGGGGCCCCGGACCCGGCCTAGGACGGGCCCGACCGGGGTGGGCGACGCCGCGAAACCCGGCGAGCGGGCGCGAGTTGGACCACACTGCATGGGAGGCCGCCTCGGTCGCCGGGACGTACGCGCGGAACGGGGCGCCCATCGTCCCGCCGGGGGCTCCGACACCGTCGGTCCGACCTGGGGGATGATGGTGGGCGGCCAGATGGCGCAGTTCCACAAGAACACGATCAGCCCGAAACGAGAAGAGTCGACATCCATGACCCAAGGTCCCCAGAAGATCATCTACACCCTCACCGATGAGGCCCCGCGGCTCGCGACCGAGGCATTCCTCCCGGTCGTCCGCACTTTCGCCGAGCCCGCCGGTATCGGCGTCGAGACCAGTGACATCTCGGTGGCCGCCCGCATCCTCGCCGCGTTCCCGGAGCGGCTCACCGAGGAGCAGCGCGTCCCCGACAACCTGGCCGAGCTGGGTCGGCTGACCCAGGACCCCGCCACCAACATCATCAAGCTGCCCAACATCAGCGCCTCGGTGCCGCAGCTCACCGCCGCGATCGCCGAGCTCCGGGAGAAGGGCTACGACCTCCCCGATTACCCGTACGACCCCAAGACGCCCGAGGAGAAGGAGATCGCCGAGCGGTACGGCTCCTGCCTCGGCAGCGCGGTGAACCCCGTGCTGCGCCAGGGCAACTCCGACCGGCGTGCACCGAAGGCGGTCAAGGAGTACGCGCGGGCGAACCCGCACTCCATGGGCAAGTGGTCGATGGCGTCGCAGACCCACGTCGCGCACATGACCCACGGCGACTTCTACGCCGGCGAGAAGTCCATCATCCTGGACCGCGCCTGTGACGCCCGCATGGAGATCGTGACCCCGGACGGCGAGACCCACGTCCTCAAGACGGTGCCGCTCGAGGCCGGCGAGGTCGTCGACTCGATGTTCATGAGCAAGAAGGCACTCCTGGACTTCTACGAGGAGCAGCTCAACGACGCCAAGGAGACGGGCGTCATGTTCTCGCTCCACGTCAAGGCGACCATGATGAAGGTCAGCCACCCGATCGTCTTCGGTCACGCCGTCCGCGTGTTCTACAAGGACGCGTTCGCCAAGCACGGCGAGCTCTTCGACGAGCTGGGCGTCAACGTGAACAACGGAATGGGCGATCTCTACGACAAGATCGAGAACCTGCCGACCTCCAAGAAGGAGGAGGTCATCGAGGACATCCACCGCTGCCACGAGTCGCGCCCGGAGCTGGCGATGGTCGACTCGGCCCGCGGCATCACCAACTTCCACTCCCCCTCCGACGTCATCGTCGACGCCTCCATGCCCGCGATGATCCGCATCGGCGGCAAGATGTACGGCGCCGACGGCCGCAAGAAGGACACCAAGGCCGTCATCCCGGAGTCCACGTTCGCGCGGATCTACCAGGAGATCATCAACTTCTGCAAGACCAACGGGGCGTTCGACCCGCGGACCATGGGCACCGTGCCGAACGTGGGCCTGATGGCGCAGAAGGCCGAGGAGTACGGCAGCCACGACAAGACCTTCGAGGTCCAGCACGCCGGTGTGGCCAATATCGTCGACGCCTCCACCGGTGAGGTCCTGCTCTCCCAGGACGTCGAGGCGGGCGACATCTGGCGCATGTGCACCGTCAAGGACGCGCCGATCCGCGACTGGGTCCGGCTCGCCGTGGACCGCGCCCGTGCCTCGGGCATGCCGGCCGTCTTCTGGCTCGACCCGTACCGGCCGCACGAGAACAACCTCATCACCCTGGTGAAGAAGTACCTCGCCGAGCACGACACCGAGGGCCTGGACATCCAGATCATGTCCCAGGTGCGCGCCATGCGGTACACCCTCGAGCGCGCCTGGCGTGGCCTGGACACCATCTCGGTCACCGGCAACATCCTGCGTGACTACCTCACCGACCTGTTCCCCATCCTCGAGCTGGGGACCAGCGCCAAGATGCTGTCGATCGTGCCGCTGATGGCCGGCGGCGGCCTGTACGAGACCGGCGCGGGCGGATCCGCGCCCAAGCACGTGCAGCAGCTCGCCGAGGAGAACCACCTGCGCTGGGATTCGCTGGGCGAGTTCCTCGCCCTCGGGGCCAGCCTCGAGGACGTCGGCCGCAAGAACGACAATCCCAAGGCCCAGATCCTGGCCCGGACGCTCGACACCGCCACCGGCAAGCTGCTCGAGAACCGGAAGTCCCCGTCGCGGGAGACCGGTGAGCTCGACAACCGGGGCAGCCAGTTCTGGCTCTCGCTGTACTGGGCCCAGGAGCTGGCCGCGCAGTCCGACGACCCCGACCTGGCAGCGCACTTCGCGCCGCTGGCGGGCAAGCTCGACGCCGAGAAGGACACCATCCTCGGCGAGCTACTCGATGTGCAGGGCAAGCCGGTCGACCTGGGCGGTTACTACCAGCCCGCGATCGACAAGCTAAAGGAGGCGATGCGTCCGAGCGAGACGTTCAACGCCGCCCTCGCGAGCATCTCCGGCTGAGTTCCACACCGCACCAGCGCCGCACCCCGGGCCCGACCCGGGGTGCGGCGCGCCATTTCCCGGAGGATCGGGTGACCAGCGTGTCCTACCGTTCGGCCCCACGACACGTGTGGCCACTCCTGCTCGCCGCCGTGGAGGATCTCCACGAACGCGGCCTCACCGGTATCCGCGCCCTGCCGCACTTCGGCCCTGTCGGCCACTGGCGACTGTCGGTCACCACCGCCGACAACCTCCCGAACGGGGCCCATCTCCCGTTCAGGGACGACGACGCGGTGTTCCGGGCCACCGAGGGAGCCTTCCCACGCGTCGGGGACCTCACCATCTCGACGCGCACGAGCGCACGGGACGTGGCGGACGAGATCCTGCGCGGCCTCGGCTCCCCGCGAGAGGTGCGGTACTTCAACGATGCCGACTACTGCCGCTGGTTCACCGCCATGAGGCAACGTGCTGAGGAGATCGGCGCTCCCCCGTCGGCCTTCGAGGACTTCCACTCCGGCTGGCGCTGCGGCACGACGGAGATCGACCCGCCGCCGGGGTGGGCGGACGCTGTGTGAGCCGTCCGGCGTATGTCCTCGTCTGGCTTACGACTGCTCTTTCCCAGGGCCGCGATGTCCGCGCGGTCCCAGACGAGCGTGCCGATCTTCGAGCGGTAGTTGCCGTCCATCACCCAGGTCGGGACGGGTCTGCTCACCCCGATCGGCATGAACATCACCCTGGCGGTCTCGCCTCGCGACAAGCTCGGGCTGACCATGGGCATCATGGCCGCGATGACCACGCTGGGGCCGTCATTGGCGATCCTGCTCTCCGGCGTCCTGCTGACGGTCGCCCCGTGGACCACCCTCATGTGGGTCTTCGGCGCCATGACCCTCTTCCTCCTGATCGCCGGTGGGATCGTGCTGCGCACGGTCGTTGACCTGGGCAGGCCGGTCCTCGACATCCCGTCGTTCCTCATCGTCGCCGTCGGTCTGGTCGGCATCCTCTACGGCGTGTCCGCCGCGTTCGGCGGAGCCGCTCTCTACTCCGGCATCTCCGGCGTCGTCGGACTGATCGCGATGTGGCTGTTCGTTATCCGCCAGCGTCGCATCGAACACCCCCTGATCGACATGCGGCCGTTCACGAACCGCGCCTTCGTGCTCGGCGTCCTGATGACCATGCTCGGCCTGGTCTTCATGTTCGCCATGAACGTCGTCATCCCGCTGTTCCTACAGTCCGCACGCGAGATCTCGCCGCTGGGCGCGTCGCTCACGCTCGCGCCCGGAATCCTCCTCACCGTGGTGGCGGGCCCCGTCGCCGGCCGCCTGTTCGACCGGCACGGCGGCCGCTGGTCGATCCCGCTCGGCTTCCTCGTCATGGCGATCTTCGTCACGCTCGTCGGCGTGGCGGCCGGCTACTCATCGATCCTCCTCTTCGGCCTGCTCTACGTCCCGGCGGTGTCGGCCACCGCACTGGTGATCGGGCCCTCGCAGACCTTCGCGCTGTCCAGTCTCGATCGCGAGTCCGCCCCGCACGGGGTGACGGTGGTGTCCACCAGCTTCCAGATCGCGGGCTGCGTGGGCACCTCCCTGGCGGCCGGCGTCTACGGCGCCGTGTCGACCGCGAACGTCCGCGCCGGACACAGCGAGGTCGACGCGCTGCTCTCCGGCTTCCGCGGCGCCGTCGCCATCGTGGTCGTCACCTCGCTGGTCGGTATCGCCCTGGCGATCGCCGCGTACCGCGCAGTGCGCGCCCAGCGGTCGGCCGGATCCGTCGCGGATGGTCAGAACGCGCAGGCCGACCACCCGGCGAACACCGTGGAGTCGATCATGAAGTCCGATGTCTACGCGCTGACCTCGGACGACACGGTCCTCGACGCGATCACGATGTTCGGGCGCCGAGGCATCTCCGGAGCACCGGTTCTGGACGCCGACGGCTCCCTGGCGGGATTCCTCTCGGACGGGGTCGTCATGCGCTACCTGTCCGCGGCACACCCGTCGTCGACGTCGATCTACTCCTACGCGATCGGTGCCGATGAGGACCTCGAGCAGGCCATGGCCGACCTGGCGGACCTGAACGTCATGAGGCTGGCCACGCACGATGTGATCACGATCGACGCCGACGCCTCGATCGCCGACGCTGTCGCCGCGCTCTCGGACGCCCATTTCAAGAAGGTGCCCGTGGTCGGCGCTGACGGACATCTGGTCGGCATCGTCAGCCGATCCGCGATCAACCGTCTGGCGATCGCCGGTTACCTCGACAAGCGTGCCGCCACCCTTGAGCCGGTGGGCGCACATGCCTGATCTGGTGTGAGAACACCACGTCGATGAACGAGTAGGCCGGGTCCCGCGGGACCCGGCCTACTCGTTTCGTCCCTCGACCGCGCTCCACACCCGGCGCCAGTGCGCGGCCAGGGAGTCGAGGGTCTCGTGCGCGTTCAAGCCGCTCGGTTGGGGCACCACCCACAGGTCGACTCCGTCCGGCCAGTCCGGAATCCCCGAGGAATCCTGCTGCCCGATGCCCGCCTTGGGCAGAGCGAAGGCCGTGCGGAAGGCGGTGATCCCCGCGATGGCGACGACCGACGGACGGAGCTGGTCGGCCATGGTCACCAGACGCCGCGCGCCAACTCGCAGCTCCTCGCGCGTGAGCTCGTCGGCCCGCGCCGTGGCCCGCCCGACGAGGTTCGTCATCCCGATGCCGCGGGAGAGAAGCTGCTCCTCGTCTTCCGGCGAGAAGCCGGCCGCCGCGTCCACGACGTGGTCGGTGAGCCCCGCCCGGTGCAACGACGGCCAGAACCGGTTACCGGGCCGAGCGAACGGCGCGTTGACGGCAGCGGTCCACAGACCCGGGTTGACGCCGACGATGAGCAGACAAAGCCGTCCCGGGTCTTCGGGTATGACGTCGTCGACCCCGTTCGGGTCGTCCGTCGCGAACCGGGCGAGCTCGTCGCGTCTGGGGCGGCGCCCACCTAACGGCGAGGGGCGCCGGGGCCGGGCCGTCAGCGCTTCGCCCGCTCGTCGTTCAGATCGAGGCCGCCGAAGTAATGCGCGAGGTAGAACGCCATCGCCACACCTCCGCCGACCGCCGCGATCCTGTTCGCCGGCGAGCCCGACCGCCCGCGTGCCAACACACTCCCCGCCGCGAGGTTGAGCACTCCCCAGGCGACGTTGTGCAGGGGCGGGGACGGCCCGACACCCGGAGGGCTGGCGAAGGGGGTCGGAAACCTCTGCCGGGTCATCCCCTTGACCGTGTGCGGTACGGCGTTCGCGAGCAGCGCGCCGGAGACCCCGGCAGCGATCGCGCCGGTCCTGTCGCGTAGTCCTGTCACACTCTCTCCCCTCCGTCGGCACGACCGGAACCGTGCGGTCCGGCGGCGCCCACCGCCTTCGCTGCCGCCTGTGGTCCGAGCCGACCTCACGAGTCTGTCAGAGGTCCCCGGACGTCGTACCGGGCTACCACGAAGTCCCGGTTCCGCGCGCAGTCCTTCAACTCGAGGTCGTACGCGCCGCCGAACAGCGGTTTACCCGACCCCAGGGTCACCGGGGCGATCGAGACCACCACTTCGTCGAGCATCCCCGCCCCGGCGAACTCGGCTGCGAGCCCGCCGCCTCCCATCACCCACACGTCGAGGCCGGCAGCGGCGGACTCGAGCGTTGCGCGATGATCGGACGGGGCGCCCGCGACAAAGGAGACGTGGTCGTCCGCGGCCTCCAGCTCGCGGTGGGTGAACACGAAGGTGGGGATCTCGGGCAGCCAGTCACGGTCGTGTTCGAGGACCCACGTGTACGTGGACGACCCCATGACCTGGGCTCCCACCTCCGCGAGGAAGGCGGTGGTGTTGCCCGGCCCGTTCTCGTCGATGTCCTGCTTGAAGAGCCAGGACAGGGAGTGGTCGTCGTCCGCGAGGAATCCGTCAAGGGTCGTGGCGGTGTAGTAGCGGTAGCGGGTCATGACAGTCCTCCTGAGGCGCGGCGGTGCCACATGATCGGGTCGGGATCGAGATGCCTGATGTCGGCGCCGGCCTGCGCCAGCATCCAGCGCGCGAGCTGACGACGATGGGCCGAGAACGTCAGGTCGTGGGCGACGATCTGGGACAGCAGGAACGACTCGGGTGGGTCACAGAGCGCGTCGATCACCCGGTCGCCCCATGCCCCACGGCGTTCCACATCGCGCGTCATGGCCAGCCACCGCGCAGCGATCTCGGAGTGTCGCCGGCGCAGACTCTCGACGTCGTCCTCCACACTTAGGTCGGGCTCATCCTCTCCCTCGATGCACGCGAGCCACGGCAGCTTGTCCAGGGCCAGATGGCGCAGGACGTCCGCGAGCGACGTCTCGTCACCCGACCACTCGAGCACCCTGTGTCCCGGCATCCTCTCGCGTCGGTACTCGTCGTCGTCGACCCCCTCGGCGGCGGCGAGCACCGCGGCGGTGTCCTCGAGGTCGTGCCGGATCATCAGGGCGACGACGTCGCCGGCCGATATCTCCTGCCCCGCGTCGACGTAGAGCACCGTCGGAGAGTGGAAATGGATGCCGTTCGGTGCAGGCAGCCAGTGGCCTCGGTCGTGTCGCTGCCGCATCGCGCTAGGAGGACACCCGAACGCCCGTGAGAACGCGCGCGAGAAGCCCTCGACCGAGTCGTACCCCGCCGCGAACGCCGCGTCGGTGACGCTGCGTCCCCCTTGGATCTCCCAGGCCGAGCGCTCGAGGAGGACACGCCGCCGCATCGCCGCCGGCGCTTCCCCGGCCGCCCGGCTGACCTGGCGACTGAAGTGGAACGACGACGAGTGGGCGTCCGCCGCGAGCGTGTTCAGGACTGCGCCGCCTTCGTGCTCGGCGAGAACGGCGTCGAGCAACTCGCGGATGCGATCTCGTCCCGGGCGCCGTGCGGTCATGCCTTGATTGTCAGTGGAGCGGGGCGCCTTCGGCTTGACCGTTCTTGCTCGATGCTCGGCCGGCCGGAATTTGCCCGTGGGCCGTACCGGCCGCCGTCGCGTCTGCGCCGCAGCGCCGGCCTAGACGTTGAAGCGGAACTCTAGGCTACACCTCGAAATCCGCTCCTACCTGCGGAGATAGCCCTGCCCACGGTCAGCTTAGTCCCGTTCTAGTCCCGTTTGCGCCTAAGGAACCTTGTAAACGACAGGCGACTCGCGATGTGCTTGCACCAGCGCCACAGCTATCGCCACCACAGATCTTGCCTCCGCTGCTGTCGGGGGCCTTCCCGAGCCGCCGCCGTGGCGGTTCGAATTGGGCCAGACCGCTTCGAGCGCGCCCACCACGGGGGTGACCGAGTTATTTAATTCTCGTCCTGGAAAAATTGACCGCCACTTGTTCCCGCTATTGGCCTTAAGTTCACCCAGCGCAGTTCCCAGATTCGACCTCGGCTTGTTAGGAACGACGAGATCAATAAATAGGTGCTCAAGCGCAACGACTGCATGATTCCAGGCGTGGGATGGACTCCCGTGAAGCCCATACGCATGGGCCCATGCAAGCTTCAATTCGTCTGAGATTGGATCAGGCACAAAGACGGCAGAATCCAGCATGGACGCCATCTCGTCGGTCACTCGACGCTCCAGACCAGCGCCTTCTCGGTTGACACACCAAACCGAAGCTCCCGCACCCAATATCTCATCGAGGCCGCTAGATAAACCGGGGTCCCGAGTTTGATCTAGCGTTGCGTCAATCAAGTCCAAGAAGAACGCAGGCTCCGCAAACGCACGTGCGAGTAGCTGATCTTTGATTTGGCGACCGTTCGATCTGTGGCCAACTTCTAACCGCATTCTCAGGGCCATATAATGCTGAGGGGCATCCGGGTAGTAACCCAGAGGAGGATTCTCGTCAAAAGCAGACTCGTACCACTTCGCCAATATGGACTGCAGATGACCCGGGACTCCTTCATACGGTCCGTCGGGTCCGGCCCGTGCCGTTCGCCGCGAGAGGGGCACCCATTTCTCCATGCGAGCAGCGTACCCAGGGTCTACGACATCAACGACGTATTTGTCGCACGTTCGTAGGTTCCGCCGGGGCGGCGAAGGCGTTCGCCATCGCCCCCGACACGAGGTCGGTTGCGTCCGAGTACAGATGTCCGTAGGTGTCCATCGTGATCTTGAAGGACGAATGGCCTAGGTGGGCCTGGATTGCCTTGGCAGGGACGTTCGCCGCGATAAGCAGTGCCGCGCAGGTGTGGCGGAGGTCGTGGAACCGGAGGGAGTCCGGTAGCGCCGCCCGAGCCGCCGCCCGCTTCCAGTACCGCAGGTAGAAGTCCCTCCCCCAGTGCATCGGGAGCTCGTCTCCGTCGTCCCCCGGCCACACGTAGTCCGCCGACTGCGGTCCTCGCGCCTCGAAGACCGCCCGAAGCTCCTCGGCCATGTCTGGCGTCATCGACACCCACCGCGACTGCCCATTCTTTGGCGGGACGACGTGGAACTCGTCGGCGCTGAGGGTTGAGATCGACTCGGCGACGTTCACCCGCCCGCGCAGCAGGTCGACGTTCTCCCACCGCAGCCCGCACACCTCTCCCGCCCGGAGGCCGGTCTGTGCCGCGAACCGGACCATCCGCCCGAAGCTCGCTGCCCTGTCGCTGGGCCGGTACCCCTCCGGGCGATCGCCCTCAACCCCATCCACGACCTCCTCGACCGCCGAGGCGAGGCGGGCGACCTGTGGTGCGGAGAGAAACGCGACCTCTTCCCGGCGGTGTTTGGGTAAGTCCTCCCGCGTAAGTCCGTCGCAGGGGTTGCCCCGGAGGTACCGGGAGCGGACCGCCGCGCCGAGAACCTGGTTCATGACCCGAACGGCGTTGTGGACTGTGCCGGGTGCGAGGCCACCCTTGGGCGATTCGCCGTCGCGCTCAGCCTTGCGCTCGCGATACCTAGCGTCCCGAGTCGTGCGTGACTTCGCGGGGTCGGCGTCCCCCTTGTTGTTGTGGCCGACGCGCTTCCCCTCGGTCGAGAGGTAGGTAATCCATGCGACGATGTCGAGGGTCGTGATCCCGCCGATGGGACGGCCCCCGAACGTCGGGTAGATGCGTTGGTCGAGAATTGTGCGGTAGGCCTGATTGGTCTTAGGGCGGAGGTTCCGCGACTCCAGCCACAGCTCCCCCATCTCCCGCACGGTCCGCCGGGAGTCGGCAGGATCGATGTACTCGCCCCGGTCGATGTCAGCCTTCACGCCGTTGAGAAACCGCTTCGCCTCGGTGCGCGAACCGAAGGTCTTGGAGCGGCGTTTGCTGGCGTCGTCGTACCACCGCACCCGGAATCTCCCTGGTGTCTGCTCCTGGATTGAGTAGCGGTTCGCTCCCATCTCAATGCCTCCCTGGGTACGCAACACGGCCGGTGGCTCGGTGGGTGATGCGGACGATCCTCGTCGCCTTAGGGTGCCCGTTGAGCTTCATCTGCTCTCGCGCCGCTCTCCGCAAGTCCTTGACGATCTGGCCTCGCTTAGCCCGAGGTTCATCCCACGGCATGAAGTAGTGGACAAACTCACAAGTGGTGGGGAGGTCACTCTCAACCGGAGGTTCGAGCTCAGCGACCCAATGGAACTTGGGGTCACGTTCAGTCAGCCCACCGAATGGGGACGCCAACTCCATCGGGTTCTCGTCGTCCATCTCAGGCCACCGCCTCTCGCTTGGCCTCGGCCCGCTCAGCGTTGAGGTACACCCTCCGTACGGTCGAGTGCGCCCAGATCTCGCTGCCTCCCGGCGTGGGCACGCCCTCGTTCGTGAGGCGCTGTGCGATGGCGACCGCCGACTTCCCTTCCCTCCGCATGGCCACGATCCGTTCCGCGACCTCGGGCGGCACGCTCGACGGACGACCCAGCCGAACACCGCGAGCTTTCGCAGCCGCCAGCCCTTCCCGCGTGCGCTCCGAAATTTTGCGCCTCTCCTCAGCCGCCACGGCGAGACGGATGTCCGCGAGGAGTCGCTGGGAGGGGTCGCCGCTGTCGGCCTTGTCGGTGTCCATGAGTCTCCAGCCCCCGCGCTCGGCTCGTTTGAACAAGCGGGCCGCGTCTTCCTGGTCTCGGGTCGCCCGGTCGAGAGACCGCACCAACAGTGCATCCGCTACCCCGGCCTCTACTGCAGCGATAGCGACCTCCCGCCCGTACATCGCCTCGGTCTTCGCCCCGGACACGATGTCGGTCGTGATCGTCAGCAGCTCGTGCCCGTTCGCCTCGCAGTACCGCTCCAGCGTCGCGCGCTGAGCGTCGAGGCCGTACCCGCTCTCACCCTGGCGAGCGGTAGACACCCGGACGTACCCCACGACACGCAACGCCCGCGTGGTCGGTGCGCCAGGTTCCGGGGTCGTGATGGCCGGGGCGGGTCGAGTATCCGGTGGTCGACTCATGTTTTCTTTCCTGCCTTTCTTGAATCCTCCGCGGTGCATTCCCGCCATTCCCAGATCGGAAACGTCGGAACCTTCCGTATACGAACTTTCTACCCGACTTTTCGACGCGCCGCTAATTACCTAATCCGACTAAACATTGCATTCCAGACAGGGAAATCAGACCTTCTCAGCGGCACGGACAGTTCGGCCACTTTCGCCCACTTATTCGCCATTCTCCGGCTGCGGATTCACCTTCCTGAGCCGTCGTTCCGAACCCGGGCCTCAGGCCGGGACAGTTGGCGCTAGAGGGTGACAATTGTCGCTCCCGACTAGCTCGACTCCCGAGGGTTCCGCGAGAAGGAGCGAGCGCGACAGGCGCCGTGGCGGATGCTCGCCGCCCCCACTTCCGCTCCCAGCCGCGCTAGCGCCACACCGGACGTCCGGACCTGCCTGCCTGACCTGCTCCTACCTCGCAGATCAGCGCAGCCGATCAGGGGCACCTGGATCCTGACGCTGGACGCGCCCACGCGCATGAACCAGGCCCCTCCTCCTACAGCGGGGAAGCGGGGAGCGTTCCCCGCTTTCGGTTCGCGACTCCCTATACCCGCGATTGATATTTTGAGATTTACCTTGTTTTATAAGAATCGAGTTACGGCGCGGTCGCGGGAGAAGCGGGGAAGAGTTCCCCGCTCCCCGCTATTTCTCCGGGCCGTCTCGAACGATCCGACAACGCTTTACTAACCTGCCATTTCCCGCTTTCCCCTCTTCGGATTCGACTTGGCCTGAAGAAATTAGAGATTGGAGCACCTCCTCCGCCTTAGACTGCTTCGAACTGTGAAATAGCTTGATTAATGCACGCCACTGAATCCAGCCCTCGCCGCTATCTGATTCCTCGGCGAGTTTGGCCAGGAGCTTCCTAGCTACCCTCCCCCGCAGTTCCTTCTCCTCGTCCGTGGCGGCTGCTCGTGCTGCCTCGCGCCTGCCTCGCGCGCGGTCGCTCTGCTTCTGCGCTTGGCGGAGCGCGTCCTGAGTCGCGCGTCGAGTCTCCTCGCTTTTCGCCATCACCGCCCCGGCGAGCTCCCAGTCCTCCTCCGTGATCTCGCGCTCCCGGCCCGCCAGAAACATCAACCCCGCCGAGACTTTGAGCTGGACTTGGTAGCGGTGGCCGTCGAGGGGGTCTAGCTGGCCTTGTGCAGATCGCAGTCGATGGTCTCGGATCTCTTTTCGTACCCGTTCGGGTATGCGGAGGGGGCGAAAGTCGCCTTCCCCCATCGGTCGCGTGACGTCGAACTCCGCGTCGCTCGGGCTGGTTCCCATCGCGCCGTTCGGTCGTCTGCCCCACCGCCATTCCCGGCAGTCCAGCGGTTCGGGTAGTTCGGGAAGGTCGGCCTCCGATTCGAAGCGCTGCTGGAGCATGGCCGGCATCCACAGGAACCTCTGTGGGGTGCCTCCGTCCGCGTCCGCGAACATCGCTTCCGCGCGTGCCTCCTGTACGCCCATGACGAGGCAAAGGCGATAGCGGTGAGGTTGGACGGGGATGTCTTTGGTGCGATCTGCGTAGGCCTTTCCGAGCCGCTCACCGGACCACGCTTTGCGTAGCTCGGGCATCAGCGTCGCACCCGACCTCCCGGCCACGGCGGTGAGATTGTCGATTTCGTCGACTGAGAACAGCACTCGATCCCGTTGCGGGACGAGCACCAACTTCTTGTCGACGGTTTTGTAGTAGGCGTACTGCTTAGCGATGCCCTCGCCGGACCCCAGTTCGTGCTCGTGGGTCTGTCGGTTAGTCCGGAGGAAGTCGTCCGCCGACCGCATCGCGGTTCCCTTGCCGGAGCCGGACGGACCGACGATGTTCACGAAGAGGTTGAGCGAGCCGTAGCCCCCCACGGTTGGCGGTAGCACCACATCGGGCGGCACCATCGCGAGTGTTCGCGCGAGCACCGCCCCGAGCACGGCCCACGGCTCCGCGATCCTCGCTAGCGCATAGTCACGCAGCTTCTCCAGCTCCGGGCGCGCGGCCCAAAATTCCTCCTCTAGCCGCCGGTCGTCGCGCCCGACTTTCGCGCGGGTCTCCTCGGAGTCCGATGCGACGGCTTGCGCTGCGGCGTAGCGGGCTGCGCGGTCGAACTCGATTTCCGGGACGTCCCGACCCTCGGCAACCTCTCCCTCTGCGAAGCGCTCGATAAACACTGCTCTCAAGGAGTCGTAGACCTGGCGGGCCGGGTACAACCCGGCGTACGCCTCTCGAAAGCCCCAACACAGTGCCTCGACGACGGCTTCATGGCGAGAGCGGCTTCCTCCGCCGCATTGCCCATCTCGCCGTGCGTGCGAGTCGAACCACCCCAGTGGACCCCCGACAGCCTCAGGCCGATCAGCGGTGGTGAAGGAGTCCAGGAAGGTTTCCAGCTCCTCGGCGGTAGTTGCCGTGGCGCTCTGAACCTTGGGCGTACTGAGGCACTCTCGAAGTTTCGTGGGCAGCGGCGGCACCGCGCCGAACCGCGCCCACGAGTAGCAACCTCCCTGTTCGGCGTCCCTATGGATCGTCGGGGCGACGACGATGACGCCATTCTGACCACGGACCTCACCGTAAGGACTGAACGCCCCGGCACTGTTGGAGAATCTATCGTTCGGATCGGTCGCGAAAATGTAGTGGCCTCGGGAACCTTCTCTGCGGGTGTGCTGAAACGAGCCGACCCGTAGGTCTGCGGCGAACTTCCCGGGCAGTTCGTCTTGGTCTAGGTCGAACGCCACCGCGCCCGACCGTCCGACGTGGAGCGCGATTCCGCGATCCGGGTAATCTGCGAACCAGTCACAGATCACCTCCGGGTCCCGGCTCGACTCCTCCGTCCACTTCCCAACAATCGAACCGGGATTCTTCTCGCCAGAAGCAAGCGGAAGTACGTACCACCCCGCCTCGGCGTATTCGAGTGCGGCTTCTAGTACACCCAGACGGGACACATCGGGGATTAGTAGCTGCGTGGCGGGACGACACTCGGCGAGAACCGGCATCTTGCCGGATCGGTTACGTTTATTCGGGGACACAGCGAGTCCTTTCGGCAGCGCGATACCCCGCCGCCAGCCAAGTCGGGACCAATGGGCGGCGGGGTCGCGTGTCTTACGAGGGATGTGGCGGAGTTCGCCAGAAGGGAGCGGCGGCTACTCGTCGTCCAGCTCGCTCAGCGGCGGGACTTCGGTGAGCTCCACGCCCGCCTCGTCGGCCTCGTGGCGGAGAATGGCGGCGTGCCGGTTACACAGGACGACCGGGATATGGACCATCCCCACGGACACCACGAACAACGGGGCGTCGAGAACGACGGGTCGCCGATGGTCTCCCCCGACGTGTTCGAACGGCCCCGGCGATACGCACCGGTCACACGCCACGATGCAGCCTCGGTCTCGTGCCAGTCGCCAGGTCTCGCGCTCCACCAACCGGGCGAACCTCAAGGAATTCATCCCGTGTGGGATGACGAGGTGGTGTATCTCGTCGCGAATGTCGGTGTCCGAGCGCCCGTACTCCTCCACGAGCGTCTCGTCCCCATCGGCAAAGCCGGTCAGTCGAGCCTTCACATACGGACGGTGAACCAGCAGGCAAGGCTGCGACGGGTCCCCTCAGCAGATTCCGCGAGCAGACTTTGGACCGCCAACGAGTCACGGGCGTTCCAGTCGGGCACGAACTCTCCCGGAGGAGGAGAGACACGCGCACCCAACCCGCCCGCGCGGGCCACACCCGCGAACCACGCGAACCATTCCATCCGGCGAAATCCCGGCGAATAGCTCGGAGCGGCGAGTTGATCCGCGAGCGCAGACGTCAGCGGTTCACCCAGCTTCGAGTGGTGGTCGATGCCCACGCTGTACTCATGCGCCAGCTCATCAGGATTTATCCGGTCGTTGCTCATGCGGCGTCACCACCCGTACCGCCCTCGACTCGGAACGACGCAACCCAGGCCAGCACATCATTCTCCGAATAAACGTTTGAGTTGCCAATTCGGTGGGCGACGAGCTTGCCGGCCCAGGTTTGATGCTTGATGAACCGTTCAGTGATGCCAGGGATGCCGAGCCCATCGCAGAAGGTCACTACCTCGGGGCGCAGCATTGTCGGTACGTCACGGCGCACTTCTTCTGGAACATCGCCAGCGGCTACCGCGAGCGCTAGCGGGACTTTCGTCTGTCGGGACATGATTCACGCTCCTCCTGGAGCAGTACCCAGAAACGCAAAAAGCCGCACTAGGACACCGCTCCACGTTTGTGGATTGGATGTCCCGTCCGGCTTCACGTCTGGTGGTCCCAAGCCTCTGAAGAGGCCCCGCAGCGTCCGGATACTTCGCTCCCGCCGCTAACGGCGAGTCACTACTACCTATCTCGGGTTACCACTGCGCGATTCGCGTGCCACTGTGCAGTCCGCTCGGGCGACCGGCTACACAGACGGGTTCTTCTTAGGATGAAGGTCGCCGAAGCGACCCTTCTTAAACGATACTACCCGATCTCGCGACGGCTTCGATCCGGTCGCGGTCGCCGCGTGAGACGCTTCTAGATTAGGGCTGTGGCCTGGAGAAACGGGACCGCCCGTCCCCTCCCGCCGCAGGCGTATCGTCCCCCCCGTCGGCGTCGGGGACGCCGCAGGAACTACCGCCGACCGCGCAGCCAGGGGCAGCCAAGACAGGGCGGATCAACGAAATCTGCAGCCGACCCGGCTACCCAATCTTGATTCGAGGCTCACCTATGAACACCTACCGCTACCCCCAACTGACCGGCAGCGACGGCACCGCCCCCGGCGGCTACGTCACCGAGGGCGACGTCCTCGTCAACTCCACCGCCGACGGCGTAGGCCTCAACGCGATCTACGCCGAGTACCGCGAGTCGCTGGAGCTGTACAACGCCGAACGGTCCGCGCTCGTGTCGCTACTGTCGTTCTCGACCACGCGGGCATTCGACACCGTGCCGCAGGGTGCTCTGTCGGAGGGGTTCGAACTGGCGTCAGAGTTCGGCGTGCCGAAGGCAGCCGGGGTGCCGGTCGATGAACTCCGCCTCGGCTACACCTTCCAGGACTACGATCGCGCATCTCGTCTCACTTGGCGGGCGTTGCGGGATATGACGCAAGAACAGGTCGATTCGGTCCACCGCGGGATCCTGGAGGCGAGCAACCGTCTCGTCACGACCTCGATCCTGGCGCGGCTGTTCGACCCGACCCAGGACCTGTCCCCCGAGGGCAACGCGGTCTACGGCCTCTTTAACGCCGACGGGACCCACATTCCGGACTTTATGGGCCGGTCGTGGGACCCGGCGGCCACGAGCCACTACCTCACTTCCGGCTCCGCGACCATCGACCCTTCCGACGTGGAGAGCCTCATTCGGATGGTCAAGCTCAAGGGCCACACAGCCTCCGGGCAGCGCCTCCTGCTGCTGGTGAACCCGAGCGAGTCCGAGACCATCGCCTCATTCCGCGTGGGCGTCGAGTCCGCCGACCTCACCCGCGCCCGGTACGACTTCGTGCCTTCCGGGACCGCCCCAGCGAGGTACGTGACCGAGCGGCTAGAGGGCGCGGCCCCGCCGGTCGAGTACGGCGGGCTGCCAGTGATCGGGTCCTACGGGGATGCGCTCGTGATCGAGTCGATGTTCGTTCCCTCCGGGTACGTGGCGATGGTCGCCAGCGGCGGACCCAACTCCGAACGCAACGTCGTCGGACTCCGGGAGCATCCCAACCCCGCCTATCGAGGCTTGCGGCTCATTCCCGGCAACCAGCAGCGGTACCCGCTAGTGGAGAGCTTCTACGCCCAGTCGTTCGGCGTCGGTGTTCGACGCCGAGGCGCGGCCGCCGTCGTGCAGCTCACCCCCGACGCGACGTACACCGCGCCGTCGGACCGGAAGTGGTGACCGCGATGCTCGGCGGCGACTTCCGCAAGCAATCGACCGAGGCTCAGCGCGCTCCCGCCGGGACGCTCGAACCCGGCGCGGGCGAGTTCTCCTGGGGGCCGGGGCTGGCTCCTCCGGGCGTTGCGCCCTACCGGGGCCGCGAGGCCTCTGCCACGCTCAACGCAGCGCCTCGCCGCAAGCGCACGAGCTAACTACCCGCAGACTCCCGGCGCGGCGGCCTCTTGTTCCTCCTGCCGCGCCGAGCGCTCCGGGCCTGCCTCCCCGGAGCACGCAACCCTCGCCACTGCCTGCTACAGCTACGGGGAGCGACGAAGGGCGGCTGGTCTGTTCGATATGTCACAGCAGCCCCCAAGCCGGAACTCCGGACTCGAGACCAGTCGACTTGTCCTGGTTCGGGCGGCGAGTCCGGCACGGCCCCACCGTGGTTCACGAGCCACCCGCCGGGGCCGACCCGGCTCGCTTCCGCACTCGCGTTGTCCGAAGTCCGAGCCACAACAGCGAAAAGCCGAGCGCGCTACCAGCACCATTCAGTGCGGGCAGCACGCTCGGTTTTGCAGCTCAGAGCACGATCTTTGTAGTTTCGGAACGCCGTCCCTTATTCCAGGTCTCCACAATCATGTGGTAACAGGTCATCACTCGCCCACCCGTTCCTGAGTGCTGAGTTCCACCGCTGGTGCTTCGAGCATGGACATCCGCCTTCCACTTCCAGGCAGGATTGCGCTTTCCAAGCTTCTTTGCCAACTCATCGTCACTGGTGATTTGTTCACCGTGCCGGCCAATGAACTCTCCTAGACCACCCAGCAGCATCCCGTCCCACGTCTCCGCAGTCCTGCCCCAAGCTTCCTCCGCAACAGCCAAAGTTCGGTCTAGGGTCTCAGCACCGTAGCGATCAGTGATCCGGAGCACTCCATTCACTGCCCCGATTGCATTGACACTGGTGCTGCCCATCGAAAGCTTGTGCTTCGTGACGACCTTGTCGGTGTCCACGAAGAGTGGAATTCCACCAGTGAGACCGATGTGATACTCGTCGATGGCGGAGGGACGGCTTGACTCGCGGTTCTTGATGAGGAAAAGAATTGCTTCCTCGGTCTGGGTGAGTCCCTTATGGACCTCGCAGATCACATGCTGTCGCTCGAGAAGCTGGCTGGCCCGCCAACGGTGCTGCCCATCGACAATGTATTTCTCGCCCGACTCGCGCTCGGAGACGATGATCGTGCCGACCGCTTCCGGAATGAACGTGTCAGCAAGCTTCTGTGCCCGCTTCTCATTCAGCGTGCGCTGCGCCTGGGGGTCAATCTTGAGTTCGTCGGTCGGCACCTTGACGCCGTACTCAACCTTGTGGTCGGGCAGCTTGTACTCATAGCTCTTCGCCATGATCGATCTCCTGTTGTGAAGTGCGCCGGGGGGAATGTGCCTGGATAGCGGCTCTTGGGAGTAGCGCACCAACACACTAACTCACGTCGGACCTGATGCGCAAGCTTAGTCCACTTTAGATTCAGATCTCACGTCGCTCCTCGTGTCAAATCTCGCGCTGCGGCATAGACCCAATGCGGACACCTCGGAGCTCAGCCGGAGTGGTCCAAGGCGTCCGATGAACCATGCGGTGGCAGTTCGAGCAGAGAAGAGCCAAGTCAGAGAGCTTGGTCGTCGTCTCGCCAGATTCCGAGAGCGGCTTCACGTGGTGGACCTCTATGTAGTCGCGCCCTCGCTCGCCATACGTCGCCTCAAAGTCAAACTCACACACATCACAAGCCAGCGGCTTTCCCGCCTTGCGAACGTGCGCGATCTTGGCTCGACGGAGTTTCGGGTCTCGCTCTCGGCGAAGGTGCCTCGCAAGCAAGACTCTCCCTTCGCTTGCTTCCTCAAGTTCGAAGTCAACGTCATCAACCACGTCCGACATCGGAAAAGCCGAGTGCACTGGCTCCCTCGCCTCAAGTGAGGCTCGGATTGAGTCCGCCTTCCGGAGAAAAATCTCAGGGTCAGCCAGCAGCTCTTCTAGGACAAGCCGATCAGTCTTTCCACCACGCGTCGGCTTTCCCGTGTAGTCCGGCCGATGCGTGGCTACATCAGACATCTTTCGGGCAACCCCATTGGGGTTCCGAAAGTCCTCACCCCGAACCACTAGCGGATGGATGTCAGCGGCGTTGAGGACCGCCGAGAGTTCCTGGACCTCCACTGTTTCAGGACCCAGATACTTCCATCCAGCCCGGTAGGCGACAGCCGCAGCAATCGCAATTTCGTCATAGGTCCAATTCGGCGGTCGTACCATGCCTCAGACGTTAGCCCGTGGCTACGACATCCCCGCCGGTTCGGGCCTTCGCGAGGCGGGCGCGGGGTTGATTCTTCCCGGAGTCGGTCCCCTCCTCGCGTGCGGGCTTAGTCCCGTCTTAGTCCCGTTCGGAGGCGATGCGGAGGCGTCCGACCCCGGACCGGAACCGACTCAAAGGAAACCGAAACCGGCTGGTCAAAGCCAGGTTTTGGAGCGTCGTTAGCCTGTCTTCGCAGGTCGCAGAATCGGGCCTAGACGTTGAAGCGGAACTCCACCACGTCGCCGTCGGCCATGACGTAGTCCTTGCCCTCCATGCGCACCTTGCCGGCCGCCTTGGCCGCGGCCATCGAGCCGGCCGCGTCGAGGTCCTCGAACGAGACGATCTCCGCCTTGATGAAGCCCTTCTCGAAGTCGGTGTGAATGACGCCGGCGGCCTTGGGGGCGGTGTCGCCCTTGCGGATCGTCCAGGCGCGCGACTCCTTGGGTCCGGCGGTGAGGTAGGTCTGCAGCCCGAGGGTGTGGAAGCCGGCGCGCGCGAGGGCGGCCAGGCCGGGCTCGGTCTGGCCGATCGACTCGAGCAGCTCCATGGAGTCCTCCTCGTCGAGCTCCTGGAGCTCGGCCTCGACCTTGGCGTCGAGGAACACGGCGTCGGCGGGCGCGACGGCGGCGCTGAGCTCGGCCTTGCGCTCGTCGCTCGTCAGCACCGACTCGTCGGCGTTGAAGACGTAGAGGAAGGGCTTGGCGGTCATGAGGTGCAGGTCGCGCAGCACGCCGCGGTCGATCTCGTCCTGGGCCTTGAACAGGGTGCGCCCGTCCTCAAGCACGGCCTGGGCCTTGCGGATCTCCTCGAGCTGGGCCACCAGCGACTTGTCCTTGCGGGCGTCCTTCTCGATCCGCGGCAGCGCCTTCTCGATGGTCTCGAGGTCGGCGAGGATCAACTCGGTCGCGATCACCTCGATGTCGGCCATCGGGTCGACCCTGCCGTCGACGTGGATGACGTCGGGGTCGTCGAAGACGCGCACGACCTGGCAGATGGCGTCGGCCTCGCGGATGTTGGCGAGGAACTTGTTGCCCATGCCCTCGCCGGTGCTGGCGCCTTTGACGATGCCGGCGATGTCGACGAACGACACCACGGCGGGCAGGATCCGCTCGGAGCCGAAGATCTCCGCGAGTCGGTTGAGGCGGGGATCGGGCAGGTCGACCACGCCGATGTTGGGCTCGATGGTGGCGAACGGGTAGTTCGCCGCGAGGGCGTCGTTGTTCGTCAGGGCGTTGAACAGGGTCGACTTACCGACGTTGGGCAGTCCGACGATTCCGAGGGTGAGGCTCACGAGGCCACAGTCTACGGACCGCGGACGGCAGCCCGACCCCGCGGCCGTCGGGCCGCGTCAGGGAGCGCACCGGCGCGGCCTCTGACAAGATGACTGCCATGAGCGACGAGCCGAAGCCGCGTCCCCCCGTCGAGGATCAGGAACAGCACGTCGACCGATCCGTACTCATCGGCATGGGTGGGCGATGGGTCACCGACTGGGCCCTGCGCCTGGCCATCCTGTTGGTCGCGGGATGGCTCATCTCGCGGATCGGCGGCGCGCTGTGGGTGGGCATCCTGCCGATCCTGTTGGCGCTGATCATCTCGACGGTGCTGTGGCCCGTGACGGGCTGGATGGTGCGGCACAAGGTGCCCAAGACCCTGGCCGCCTTGCTGTCGATCATCGGCTCCCTGGGGCTGCTGACAGGCGTCATCGCACTGATCGCCCCGTCGATCGTGGAGCAGAGCGTGCAGCTCGCCGACCAGACGTCCGAGGCGATCACCGAGGTCCAGGACTGGCTGCGGGGGCCGCCGCTCAACATCCGTGACGAGCAGCTGGACGGCTTGCTGGACCAGCTCAGCTCGACGCTGCAGGACCGGGGCGACCAGATCGCGTCCGGCGTGTTCACCGGCGTCAGCGCGGTGGGATCGTTCGTCGTCACCCTGGTCCTGGTGTTGGTGCTCACGTTCTTCTTCATCAAGGACGGGCCGCGGTTCCTGCCGTTCGTCCGCCGCAACACCGGCCGCACCGCCGGCCGCCACCTCACCGAGGTCCTCACCCGGGCGTGGAACACCCTGGGCGGGTACATCCGCGCCCAGGCGATCGTGTCGTTCGTCGACGCGGTGCTCATCGGCCTGGCGCTCGTGATCCTGGGCGTGCCGCTGGCGTGGGCGCTGGCGGTCATCACGTTCATCGCGGGCTTCATCCCCATCGTCGGTGCGTTCACCGCCGGCGCGCTCGCCGTGCTCATCGCGCTCGTGGCCAACGGGTTCACCACCGCGATCATCGTCCTGGTCGTGATTATCGCGGTGCAGCAGCTCGAGGGCAACGTGCTCCAGCCGATCCTGCAGTCGCGCGCCATGAACCTGCACCCGGGCGTCATCCTCCTGGGTGTGGCCGCGGGCAGTACGCTCTTCGGCATCATCGGTGCGTTCCTCGCCGTGCCGATCCTCGCCGTGGTCGCCGTGGTCATCCGGTACATCAACGAGCAGATCGATCTGCGCACCGGCGACGTCACCGCCTCCGATCTGGCCTCCGCGACCGACGAGGGCCGCCTGACGGCCTGGCTCGGGGAGATGTCCAGCTCGCGGTTCGCTCCGCTCCGCAAGAGCAGCAACGCGATCATGGCCGGGATGATCGACGAACGACCGGACATCGCCCCGCCGGGACCGGGGACGTCCGGAGCGCGCACGGCGGCCGCCGCCGCGTCGGCGCCGGGTGGTGCGGGGGTCGCCGTGACGGGTGACGACGACGAGGTGGGCGGTGACGTCAGCAGCGCCGTTCCGCCGTTGTCGGATCAGCTCCCACCCGAACCCGGCTTCGTCGACCCCAAGGCGGTCACCGGCGACCGGCCCTCCCCGCAGGAGGAGGAGGCGGCCAAGCCCAATCCGCTGCGTCGATTCGGTCGTTTCCTCGCCCGTCGGCTGGGCGGTTAGAGTCTTCTCCCGTGAGTAGACGCAGGAGTGGCCGGGTGCCCGCGGACGAGAGGTCCGTGGTCTCCTCGATGCGCGGGCTGCCCGCCTGGACCGCGGTCCTGCTGGCGGTGGCCATCTCGCTGACCGGCGTGGCCATCGACTCGGTCTCGGGCGAGCTCGGCGCCGGGTTCACCGTCGCGTTCGTCCTCGGGTGCGTGGTGTCGGTGCTCGCGATCTCGCGGCGCTCGCTGTTCGTCGCCGGGGTCCAGCCGCCGATCATCATGACGCTGCTGGTGCCGCTGGTCTACGTCATCTCCGGGGCGGGCGCGGACGTGTTCTCGCGGACACAGATCGTCTCGGTCGCCCTGCCGTTGGCCACCCGGTTCCCCCTGATGATCGCCACGACCGTCGTCGTCGTCGCGATCGCGCTGATCCGGGCGTTCGTGCTGGAGCCCCGGTCCACGCGGCCGGCGGCCCCCTACATCCAGCGCACCGCCCCGGCACACGCCCGCCGCTGAGGCGGGGCGTACCGGGGCGGTGAGTGCCGTCCCGCCCGCTCCGAAGCGGGCGGTCGGGTCAGGCCTTCTGGGTGCTGCGCAGCGAGCGGGGCAGCGCGAAGGTGATGGTCTCCTGCGCGGTCCGCACGGGCGAGACGTCGCTGTAACCGTGGTCGGCGAGCAGGTCCAGCACGCCCCGCACGAGGACCTCGGGGACGGAGGCGCCCGAGGTCACGCCGACGGTGGTCACGCCGTCGAACCAGGAGGTGTCGACCTCCTTGGCGTAGTCCACGAGGTGCGCGTCGCGGGCGCCGGCCTGCAGCGCCACCTCGACCAGCCGGACCGAGTTGGACGAGTTCTGCGAGCCCACGACGATCACCAGGTCGCACTGGGGCGCCATCGCCTTGACCGCGGTCTGGCGGTTCTGGGTGGCGTAGCAGATGTCGTCCGACGGCGGATCGACCAGCGTGGGGTACTTCTGCTTGAGTCGACGCACCGTCTCCATGGTCTCGTCGACGCTCAGTGTGGTCTGGGAGAGCCAGATGAGCTTCTCGGTGTCGACCGGGATGTCGAGGGCGTCGACGGACTCGGGCCCGTCCACGAGGGTCACCACGTCGGGCGCCTCGCCGGCGGTGCCCTCGACCTCCTCGTGGCCCTCGTGGCCGACCAGCAGGATCTGGTAGCCCTCTCGGGCGAAGCGCTTGACCTCGGTGTGCACCTTGGTCACGAGCGGGCAGGTGGCGTCGAAGGTGTTGAGCTGCAGGTTGAGGGCGCTCTCCCGGACGGCCGGAGAGACGCCGTGGGCGGAGAACACGAGGTTCGCGCCGTGCGGCACCTCGTCGGTCTCGTCGACGAAGATCACGCCCTGGTCGGTGAAGGACTCCACGACGTGCTTGTTGTGGACGATCTCCTTGCGGACGTACAGCGGCGCCCCGTGCTTCTCCAGGGCTTTCTCGACCGTCTCGACGGCTCGGTCGACGCCGGCACAGTAGCCGCGCGGTTCCGCGAGTAGTACCCGCTTGGTTGCCGGTTCGGCGATCATGTCGGTCTGCTCGGTCATGTCCCCAGGGTACGGTTCATACTGGATTTCGACCATTACGCCTCCCTCCACGCCCCCCGGCAGAGAGGTCCGCATGCTCCGACCACTGTTCCTCACCCGTGCCTCGATCGGTCTGGCCGCCACCGCGGCCGAGCGCGTCGTGGCCCTGCCCGGCCGCGCGATCGAGGCGGTGTCCACGCTGCCCGGCGTGCCCGTCCGGGTCGCCGGCGGCCTGGTGCAGTCGTACCTGCACGCGGGGCAGACCCTCACCGACCTGGCCGTCAAGGGCGACAGGGTGCTCGCCTCGGTCTTTCCCGCCCGGTCGGATCAGCCGGAGTGGGCGACGTTCGACGAGGACGAGACCGAGGAGGTCCTCGACGTGTCCTACCGGGTGTACGGCTCGTCGCGGGCGCCCCGCGACGGTGGTGATGACGGTGACCATCCGGACGTGCCGACGGGGCGCGTCACCCCCCGCGACGAGTGAGCGCCTCCTCCCCCGGCACCCCGAGCAGCCCCGAGTCGCCGTGGCCGGTCCGGGTCGTCTCGGACCAGATCGCCGCGTGGATCCACCGCCTGGGCGCGGTGTGGGTCGAGGGTCAGATCACCCAGCTGAGTCTGCGACCGGGCACCCGCACGGCCTTCCTCACGCTGCGTGACCCGTCCGTCGACAACTCGCTGACGCTGACGTGCCCGCCCCGGCTGATCTCCGAGTCACCCGTCCCGGTCACGGAGGGCAGCCGGGTCGTGGTCCGCGGCACGCCGCGCTTCTACACGGGCCGCGGCTCGTTCTCGCTTCAGGTCTCGGAGATCCGCCCGGTCGGCGTGGGCGAGCTGCTGGCGCGCATCGAGCGACTCAAGCAGGCGCTGGCGGCCGAGGGCCTGTTCGATCCCCGCCTCAAGAGGCCGCCGCCGTTCCTGCCGACGTGCGTGGGTCTGATCACGGGCCGGGCGAGCGCCGCCGAGCGCGACGTGGTCGAGGTGGCTCGTGGTCGCTGGCCGGACGTGCGCTTCGCCGTGCGCAACACCGCCGTGCAGGGCGTGTCGGCCGTGCCCCAGATCCTCGACGCGCTGGCCGAGCTGGACGCGGACCCCGTCGTCGACGTCATCATCCTCGCCCGCGGCGGCGGCTCTGTCGAGGACCTCCTCCCCTTCTCCGACGAGGCGTTGATCCGCGCGATCTCGCGGTGCCGCACGCCGGTCGTCTCGGCGATCGGACACGAGCCCGACTCCCCCCTGTCGGACCTCGTCGCCGACCTGCGCGCCGCCACCCCCACCGACGCCGCCAAGCGCGTCGTCCCCGACGTGGTCGAGGAGCGGCGCCGTATCGCCGAGGCGCGCGCCCGCACCGCCCGGGCCCTGCGCGGCTGGGTGGAGCGCGAGCGCAACCAGCTCGCCGCGGTGCGGTCCCGGCCGTGCATGGCGAACCCCCACGGGATCGTCGACTCGCGCGCGGAGGTCGTCGCCGAGGCGCTGCGGGCGGCGCGGCGGGACATCACCCGCATCATCGACTCGGAGTCCACGTCGCTCAGCCACCTGTCGGCGCGCCTGACCACCCTCGGCCCGGCGGCCACCCTCGCCCGCGGCTACGCGGTGGTCCAGTCGGTGGCCGGGGTGCACGACGGTCGGGTGGTGTCGTCGATCGCCGACGCCCCGCCCGGCTCCCAGCTGCGCATCCGCGTCTCCGACGGCGCCCTCTCCGCGGCGGTGCTCGGGTCGACGCCCGCCGCCGGCCGCACCACCGCCCCCGCGCCGACCGCCACCGACACACCCGAGACCGACACCCCCGAGGAGCAGTCCTGATGTCCGACGAGCAGACCCCCGTCTCCGAACTGGGCTACGAGCAGGCCCGCGACGAGCTCATCGAGGTGGTCCGCATCCTCGAGGCCGGCGGTCAGGATCTGGACGCCTCCCTCGCCCTGTGGGAGCGGGGCGAGGAACTCGCCGCGCGGTGCACCGAGCATCTCGACGGCGCCCGTGCGCGCATCGACGCGGTCCTGGGCGACGACGACGAGGGCGGCACCGCCCGGGGCTGAGCCCGCCGCCCGGTCACGCGGGAGGGCTCACCTCCCCGCGCGGGCGATCACTGCGTGGGGAGCGGCTCCGCGTCCTGGACGGCGGCGGCGAGCGTCTCGAACTGATCAGTGGGCGCCGAGCCGGTCACGGCCACGCGGACGTCGTCGAGGTCCAGCACCCACACGGGGCGCACGTCGTCGCCGGTGAGGACGGTCCACTCGCGCCCGGCGATCGGCACCATGGTGCGCTCGGGCCGCGGGCCGCCGTTCAGTGAGCGGAACGCGTCCTCCGGGGCGTCGGACTGGACGAGCTCGACGTAGCTGCGTTCGCCGGTCACCCAGCCGACGTGGCTGGACGTGGTGCCGGCGAAGCCCTGGACGCGGCCGGAGTTGGCGGTCCAGTCCGCGGGGACCTCGGGCGAACGGATCGGGTACTCCAGACTGCGGGCATCCTGGCGCAGGGACGCGTCGGCGTCGAACTGCGGGATCTGCCCCTGCTCCGGGCCGGACGGGCTGAAGGTGCACAGTCCGGCGACACCGGCGAAGAGTCCGCAGATGACCATGAGCACCACCACCGACCAGAACATGTCGCGGTTGCCCTGCAGGATTCTCGGTTTCGCCTCGGCCACGCCTGTGAGTATCCCACCCACCCGGGGCGACTCCGGCGCGTGGCCCCCGGCCCGGTCGCGGAGGTGGAACAATGAGCGCCGACAACCCGCCGCGCGCGCGTGACCTCGTCGCGCCCGCGCCCGCCCCCGAGGAGCCAGACCACCTATGTCAGACGCCAAGCGCCCCGATCGTAACCTCGCCATGGAGCTGGTCCGTGTGACCGAGGCCGCCGCTCTCGCCGCCGGGCGCTGGGTGGGCCGGGGCGACAAGAACGGTGGCGACGGTGCCGCGGTCGACGCCATGCGCGAGCTCATCTCGACCGTCGACATGGACGGCACCGTGGTGATCGGTGAGGGCGAGAAGGACGAGGCGCCCATGCTCTACAACGGCGAGAGGGTCGGTACCGGTGACGGGCCGGCGGTCGACGTGGCCGTGGACCCGATCGACGGCACCCGCCTCATGGCGGAGGGTCGCCCCAACTCGATCGCCGTGATCGCGGTGGCCGAGCGCGGGGCGATGTTCGACCCGTCGGCGGTGTTCTACATGCGCAAGATCGCGGTCGGCCCGGACGCCGTCGGCCGGATCGACCTGTCCAAGTCCACCGAGTGGAACATCCGGTCGGTGGCCGAGGCCAAGAACATCGACGTCGGCGACATGACGGTGTGCGTGCTCGACCGGCCTCGTCACGCCGAGCTCATCTCCGAGATCCGTGCCGCCGGCGCCAAGGTTCGGCTCATCATGGACGGCGACGTCGCGGGCGGCGTGGCGGCGGCCTCCGACGACAGCTCGGTGGACATGCTCATGGGTATCGGCGGGACGCCGGAGGGCATCATCACCGCGTGCGCCATGAAGTGCATGGGTGGCGAGATCCAGGGCCAGCTGTGGCCGCAGGACGACGCGGAGCGTCAGAAGGCCGTCGACGCCGGCCTGGACGTCGACGCCATCCTCGGCACCGACGACCTCGTCAAGGGCGACAACTGCTTCTTCGCCGCCACCGGCATCACCAACGGCGACATGGTCCGCGGCGTGAGCTACCGCGCCAACGGCGCCATCACCCGGTCCCTGGTCATGCGGTCCAAGTCCGGCACGGTCCGCCACGTCGAGGGCCGCCACAAGATGGAGAAGCTCCGCGAGTTCTCGGCCGTCGACTACGGCCAGGCCGCCGACGCCCGCTGACGGCACCCGCGCCCGCCGGGCCCGCGCCGTAGTTCCTGCACGGCCCGGCGGGCGCGCCTAGTCTGGCCCCATGGCCGATCAGACTGAATTCCGTATCGAACACGACACGATGGGCGAGGTCCGGGTCCCGGTCGACGCCCTCTGGCGGGCCCAGACCCAGCGCGCCGTGGAGAACTTCCCCGTCTCGGGTCGCGGCCTCGAGCGGGCGCAGATCCGCGCCCTCGGGTTGCTCAAGTCCGCCTGCGCGACCGTCAACGGGCGGCTCGGGCTGCTCGATCGGGAGAAGGTGAACGCGATCGTCGCGGCCGCCGGCCGTATCGCCGAGGGCGAGGTCGACGGGCACTTCCCCGTCGACGTGTTCCAGACGGGGTCGGGCACGAGCTCGAACATGAACACCAACGAGGTCATCGCCTCGCTCTGCGCGGCCGAGGGCGTCACGGTCCACCCGAACGACGACGTGAACATGTCGCAGTCGTCCAATGACACGTTCCCCACGGCCACGCACGTCGCCGCGACGGAGGTCGTGATCGCCGACCTCGTGCCGGCCCTCGGCGTGCTCGCGGAGTCGTTCGAGGCGAAGGCCGAGCAGTGGCGGGATGTGGTCAAGCCCGGCCGCACGCACCTCATGGACGCCGTCCCCGTCACGCTCGGTCAGGAGTTCGGCGGCTATGCACGCCAGATCCGAGCCGGCATCGAGCGCGTCTGCGGCACCCTGCCCCGCGTGGGCGAGCTGCCGATCGGCGGCACCGCCGCGGGCACCGGGCTCAACGCCCCGGACGGGTTCGGCTCCGCCGTCGTCGAGGAGCTGCGTTCCCTCACCGGGATCGAGGAGCTCCGCCTGGCCGCGGACCCGTTCGAGGCCCAGGCCGCCCGCGACGGGCTGGTCGAGCTGTCGGGTGCGCTGCGCGCGGTCGCGGTCTCGCTGACCAAGATTGCCAACGACATCCGCTGGATGGGGTCGGGCCCCATGACCGGGCTCTCCGAGGTGCATCTGCCGGACCTGCAGCCGGGGTCGTCGATCATGCCCGGCAAGGTCAACCCGGTGCTGTGCGAGACGGTCGCGCAGGTCGCCGCCCAGGTCGTCGGCAACGACGCGGCGGTCGCGTGGGCCGGCGCGAGCGGCGCCTTCGAGTTGAACACCGCCATCCCCGTGATGGCGCGCAACGTGCTGGAGTCGGTCCGGATCCTCGCGAACTCGTCCACGCTGTTCGCCGAGCGCTGCATCGACGGGATCGAGCCGGACGTCGACCGCATGCGCCGTCTGGCCGAGTCGTCCCCCTCGATCGTCACGCCGCTGAACTCGGCGATCGGCTACGAGGAGGCGGCCCGTGTCGCCAAGCACGCCCTCGCCGAGGGGCTGACCATCCGCGAGGCGGTCATCGCGCTGGGCTTCGTCCCCGACCCGCTGTCCGAGGAGGAGCTCGACCGTCGTCTCGACGTCCTCGGTATGACCGGCCTCGACCGCGAGCGCTGACCCGCCGCGGTCCCACCGCTCAAAGGGGAAGGGCCCGGGCGACCGCCCGGGCCCTGCCCCTATTTCCGCCGCGCCCGGCCCTGCGCCGCGGCTCGGACGCCCCGCCCCGCCTCAGGCGGCCCGGATCCGGCGGAGCTCGCCGGCCGCGGCGCCGGGGTGGAACTCCTCGAGCATCGTGGTGACGAGCTCGGCGATGGCCGAGCGCTCGGACCTGCTGAGGGTGATGTGGGCGAACAGCGGGTGGCCCTTGAGCTTCTCCACCACCGCCTGGATCCCGTCGTGCCGACCGACCCGGAGGTTGTCGCGCTGCGCCACGTCATGGGTGAGCACGACCCGCGATCCGGTGCCCAGTCGGGACAGCACGGTGAGCAGGACGTTGCGCTCGAGCGACTGCGCCTCGTCGACGATCACGAAGGAGTCGTGGAGGCTGCGGCCACGGATGTGGGTCAGTGGCAGCACCTCGAGGATGTCGCGATCCATCACCTCGTCGATCACGTTCTCGCTGACCAGTCCCTCGAGGGTGTCGAACACCGCCTGCGACCAGGGCGACATCTTCTCCGACTCGCTGCCCGGCAGGTAGCCCAGTTCCTGACCGCCGACGGCGTACAGGGGCCGGAAGACGACGATCTTGCGATGTCGACGCCGCTCGAGCACTGATTCGAGCCCGGCGCACAGGGCGAGGGCGGACTTGCCGGTGCCGGCGCGACCACCGAGCGAGACGATGCCGATCGACTCGTCGAGCAGGCAGTCGATCGCGATTCGCTGCTCGGCCGAGCGGCCCCGCAGGCCGAAGACCTCGACGTCGCCGCGGACCAGCCTGAGCCCGCCGTCGTCGGTGACGCGTGCCAACGCCGAGGACGAGTCGGTCTGCACCCGCACCCCGCAGTGCACGGGCGTCGCGGCGTCGAGGCCGACCGCGCGGGCGGCGAGCGGTGAGACGCCGCCGGTCGAGAACAGGGTGTCGACGAGCTCCTGCGTGGCGGGCAGGTCCGCGACGCCGCTGTAGCCGGTGAGGACGACGTCCTGCGCGTGGTACTCGTCCGCGGGCAGTCCCACCGAGCCCGCCTTGACGCGGAGCGGGACGTCCTTGGAGACCAGGACGGTGTCGTCGCCCTCGGCCCGCAGGTTGAGTGCGCAGGCGAGGATCCGGGAGTCGTTGCCGGTGTCGCGGAACCCGGCGGGCAGGACCGACTGGTCGGTGTGGTTGAGCTCGACCCGCAGGGTGCCGCCGGTGTCGGTGACGGGCAGGTCGCCGTCGAGGCGGCCGTGGCGCAGGCGCAGGTCCTCGAGCAGCCGCAGTGCCTCGCGGGCGAAGTAGCCCAGCTCGGGGTGGTGGCGCTTGGCCTCGAGCTCCCCGATCACCGCGATGGGCAGGACCACCCGGTTCTCGGCGAAGCGGGTGACGGCCCACGGATCGGACAGCAGAACCGAGGTGTCGAGGACGTAGGTACGGACGGTGTCGGTCACGGCGCGCTCCTGGACCGCGGCACCCGCGGTCGTGTCGGGATGGACCGGTCGGCCCAGGTCGTCCGGAGACGACAGGGCCGGGTGCCGGCCCCCTCCCGATCGCCTGTAACGATCATCGGCTGGGACCTCCCGACGGTCGGCTTCCCCACCGACCGTTGGCCCCGACGCTACGCCGAGAATCACATCGCTGTAGTTAAGTCGACGTGAATTCTCCGCGGCCCTCACACCCGTTCGAACGCCGCCGCGAGGCCCTGGCCCCCTCCGAGACACATCGTCTCCAGCGCCAGCTGTCCGTCTCGCCGGGCGAGTTCCCGCGCCAGGGTGGTGAGGATGCGGGTGCCTGTCGCCCCGACGGGGTGTCCCAGCGAGATCCCCGAGCCGTGGACGTTGAGCCTCTCCCTGTCAGCGGCGGTGAAGCCGTGGTCGGCCTCCCACTCCCTCAGGCACGCGAGCACCTGGGCGGCGAACGCCTCGTTCAGCTCGATGAGGTCGAAGTCCGCGAGGCTCAGGTCGAGCTTTCCGAGCAGCTCGGCCGTGGCCGGCACCGGGCCGATCCCCATCCGCGCGGGGTGCACGCCGGAGACCGCCCAGCCCAGCGGCCGGACGAACGCGCGTAGGCCCAGGTCTTCCGCGCGCCGCCGGGTCGTGACCACGCACACCGAGGCGCCGTCGTTCTCCCCCGAGGCGTTGCCGGCCGTCACCGTCGCCTCGTGATCGACGCGCGACCGGACGGGCCGTAGCGCGGCGAGGGACTCGGCCGTGACGCCTCGCCGGGGGTGCTCGTCGGTGTCGACGACGACGAGGTCCTCCTTCCCCCGGGGGACCCGCACCGGCACGATCTCCTCGTCGAAGACCCCTGCATCCTGCGCCGCGATCGCACGGCGTTGACTCTCGGCGGCCAGCTCGTCCTGCTCCTCCCGGGAGATCG
Source organism: Dietzia lutea (assembly GCF_003096075.1). Taxonomy (NCBI): domain Bacteria; kingdom Bacillati; phylum Actinomycetota; class Actinomycetes; order Mycobacteriales; family Dietziaceae; genus Dietzia; species Dietzia lutea. The sequence goes on from NZ_CP015449.1 coordinate 2,228,868, forward strand.
CGTACTCGGCGCGGAGGTTCTCGGCGGTCTCCAACATCCCGCCGGGGACGGGGTAATCGCGGCCACCGGAGGTCACGCGGCCGCGGGCGATGCGGTCGATGAACTCGACCCGGTCGCCGCGGACGCCCCCGCGCAGTCCGAGCGAGTAGAACTCGCTGTTCGACATCGACTCGGCACCACCGGCGATGACCACGTCGCTGACCCCGACGGCGACCTGCATCGCCGCGTTCAACACGGCCTGCAGGCCCGAACCGCAGCGGCGGTCGATCTGGATCCCCGGCGTGCTGATGTCGAGGCCGGCGTCGAGTGCGGCGACCCGGCCGATCGCGGGGGCCTCGCCGCTGGGGTAGCACTGCCCGAGGATCACGTCGTCGACGTCGGCCGCGCCGAGTTCCGTGCGCTCCAGCAGACCCGTGATCGCGGCCGCGGCCAGGTCGGCGGCTTGAAGTGGCGCGAACACGCCGTGCCTGCGCCCGACCGCCGTGCGTACCGGCTCGCAGATCACGACGTCGGCCAGGGCCTCGGTCATCCGTGGGTTCACCGCGATTCCTCCCGCCTGCGGTACGTCACTCGACCATGAGGCGAATGGCCTCGGCGACCACCGCCGGCCGGTCGCCGCCCTCGATCTCGACCGTGACGAGCGTGGTGAGCTGGGCGCCTGAGGGCTTGCGGTCGAGTGAGGTCAGCTCGACGCCGGCCCGGATACGGGATCCCACCGGGACGGGCGCGGGGAACCGCACCTTGCCGAGCCCGTAGTTGATCATCATCGAGAACCCGCGGATATCCATGACCTGGTTCCCGAGCACCGGCAGCAGCGACAGGGTGAGGTATCCGTGGGCGATGGTCGTGCCGTAGGGCCCCTCCGCCGCCCGGGCGGGGTCGACGTGGATCCACTGGTGATCCCCGGTCGCGTCGGCGAACGCGTCGACGCGCTCCTGCGTGATCTCCATCCAGTCGCTGTATCCCACGTGCTCGCCGATCGCGGCCGACACCTGGTCCAGGCCCTCGAACACCCTCATATCAGTCATATCAGTCCTCTCCTCATCCCAGTCCGCCCCGCGCCACCAACTGCGAGGCGATGACGTTGCGCTGGATCTCGTTGGTCCCCTCGCCGACGATCATCAGCGGGGCGTCACGAAAGTACCGCTCGATGTCGAACTCTGTGGAGTAGCCGTACCCACCGTGGATGCGGACCGCGTCCAACGCGATCTGCATCGCCGCCTCGGAGGCGAACAGCTTGGCCATGCCCGCCTCCATGTCGCAGCGCTCGCCGGCGTCGTACTTCTCCGCGGCGAACAGGGTGAGCTGCCGGGCGGCCGTGAGCGTCGTCGCCATGTTCGCCAGATGGTGCCCGACGGCCTGGTGCTTCCAGATCGGCTGACCGAACGACTCCCGCGACTGCGCGTAGGCCAGCGAGTCCTCGAGCGCTGCCGCCGCGACGCCCAGCGCCCGGCTCGCGACCTGGATGCGGCCCGTCTCGAGGCCCTTCATCATCTGGCCGAAACCACGGCCCGTCTCGCCGCCGAGCACGAGGTCCGCGGGGGTCCGGTAGCCGTCGAACGCCAGCTCGCAGGTCTCGACGCCCTTGTAACCGAGCTTGGGCAGGTCGCGAGAGACCGTCAGCCCGGGGCCGTGCTCCACCAGCACGATCGACATCCCCCGGTGCCGCGGAGTCGCCTCCGGATCGGTCTTGCACAGCAGCGCGATGAGACCCGAGCGACGGGCGTTGGTGATAAACGTCTTGGCGCCGGTGATGACCAGCTCGTCCCCGTCGGCGCGGGCGACCGTCGACATGTTCTGCAGGTCGGACCCGCCGCCCGGTTCGGTGAGCGCCATCGTCGCCCGCATCTCGCCGGTCGCCAGGCGAGGGAGGTACGTCCGCTTCTGTTCCTCGGTCCCGAACTCCGCCAGGAGCGTGGCGACCACGGTGTGACCGCCCATCGCCCCCGCCAACGACATCCACCCGCGGGCCAGCTCCTCGGTGACCCGGACGTAGCACGGCATGGAGACCGGCATCCCGCCGTACTCCTCCGGCACCGCGAGCCCGTAGATACCGATCTGCTTCATCTGCTCGATCCAGCGTTCCGGGTAGGTGTCGGCGTGCTCCACCTCGCGCACCGACGGCTTGACCTCACGGTCGATGAACTGCCGGACCGTGGCAACGAGGTAGGCCTCTTCGTCGTTCAGTTCCGGCACCTGTCACACCTCGTCGTCGTCACGTGACCGCGGCCACCACGCCGCACGTCGCCCACCGCCGGCTGCGGCGTTCCCCCGCCATCCTCCCCACGCACATCGCTATAGTCAATAATCATGCGCATTGATTCCGGGGGCGGGCCGTACTTCGACGAGCTCCAGCGCGGCATGGTCTTCGACCGCGCGCCGGCGCTCACCCTCACCGACGGCATGGCCGCGGCCCACCAGGCCGTCCTCGGTGACCGCCTCCGCCTCCCCCTCGACCGTCACCTGGGCACCGCGGTCACCGGTGGCCCCGTCGCCCATCCCGGCCTGGTCACCGACGTCGCGATAGGCCAGTCGACCGTCGTGACGCAGCGCGTCAAGGCCAACCTGTTCTACCGCGGGCTGCGCTTCCACCGCCTCCCGCACCTCGGCGACACCCTCGCCACGCGCACAGAGGTGGTCGGCCTCAAGCGCAACGCCCCGCGGCCGGGCCGCCCGGCCACCGGGCTGGCGGCGCTGCGGATGACCACCACCGACCAGGAGGGTCGGACCGTCCTGGACTTCCACCGCTGCGCCATGCTCCCCCTGTCCCCCGACGCCGACCCCGAGCGCGTCGACCACGCCGACGACCTGTTGGTGATCGGCACCGCCGACCCCGGCCCCTGGACCGCGCCCCACGGGTGGGACGTGGCGGCCTATCGCGACGCGGTGCCCGGCGCCGGCGACCCGCTCCCCGCGCCCGGCACCGTCCTGAAGTCGAGCGCGGACGTCGTCACCGGCGCCCCGGAACTCGCCCGGCTCACGCTCAACATCGCCGAGACCCACCACGACGAGCGGGTGTCCGGCGGCCAGAGGCTCGTCTATGGCGGACACACCATCGGCCTCGCGCTGTCCCAGGCCACGCGGGCATTCCCGGCGATGCTGACGGTGCTCGGGTGGCGGTCCTGCGATCACACCGGTCCCGTGCGCGAGGGCGACACCCTGTCCAGCGAGCTGGAGGCGGGCACCGCCGAGCCGCTGCCGGGCGGCGGCACCGCACTCGATCTGCGCGCGCGGGTGCGTGCTCACCGACCCGACGGCGACGCGGACGTCCTGGACTGGGCCTTCACGGTCCTCATGCCGTGAATGCAGGATGATGGTGCACATGGATACGACAGGCGATACGCAGCGCGGGCCCGGCGGGATCTCGCGTCCGCAGAAGACGGCGCTGCTGGTGGCGAAGCGGATCGTCGAGGACATCGCCCGGCGCGGCAACACCGTCGGTGACCGGCTGCCGCCCGAGCACCTCATGCTGGAGGAGTACGGCGTCGGCCGGGGCACGCTGCGGGAGTCCCTGCGGTACTTGGAACTACAGGGGGCGATCACCCTGAAGCCCGGGCCAGGTGGCGGCCCGATCGTCCAGCAGCCCGACGGCGGGACGCTCGCCGCCGCGTTGAGCCTGCTCATGCAGTTCGAGAACGCCCCGTTCTCCACGATCATGGAGGCGAGGGCGGCGATGGAGCCGTCGATCGCGCGACTCGCCGCCGGGCGGATGAGCCGCGAGGCGCTGGAGGAGCTCCGCCTCAACGTCGAGGCCACGCGCGAGGGGGCCGAGGGGGGTGAGTACTTCACCGAGGACTCCGAGCGGTTCCACGCCCTCATCGCGTGGGGGTCGGGCAACGTCCTGTTCGGGTATCTCTTCGACGCGCTGCTCGGGATCCTGGCGGGCGCGTCCATGGGCGTGGCCTACCCGAAGCGACAGCGCGACCACACGTGCGCCATCCACGAGGACATCTACCGGGCGATCGCCGACCGCGACGCCGTGGCGGCCCACGACCTCATGGCGCAGCACATCACGGACCACCACCACTATCTGAAGAAGAAGTTCCGCGCGGCGTTGGAACAGCCGATCCGCTGGGACCTCGCCTGGTGACGAGCCCGCCCCGCCTCGCAACGCCCTCTGGACGCTGATCGGCGGGCGGCGGGCGGTCTCAGATGTGCCGACCGCCGGTGATCTCCAGGACCGTGCCGGTCATGTAGCTCGACATGTCGCTGGCGAGGAACAGCACCACCTGCGCGACCTCGCTCGGTTCGGCCGCCCGCCCCATGGGGATCTCGGCCATCTTCTCCTCCCAGATGTGCTCGGGCATCGCGAGCGTCATCGCGGTCCGGATGAGCCCGGGCTGGACGGCGTTGACCCGCACCCCGGCGAAGGCGACCTCCTTGGCCGCAGCCTTGGTCAGTCCGACGATTCCGGCCTTGGCCGCCGAGTAGTTGGTCTGCCCCACCAGCCCGACCTTCCCGGAGATCGAGGAGATGTTGACGATCGCCCCCGCCCCATGGCCGCGCATACGACCCGCGGCCGCGCGGGTGCCGTTCCAGGTGCCCTTGAGGTGGATGGCGATGATGTCGTCGAACTGCTCCTCGGTCATCTTGCGCATCGTGGCGTCCCGGGTGACCCCGGCGTTGTTGACGTACACCCCGAGCGGTCCGAACGCCTCCTCGGCGACGTCGATCATCGCCTCGACGGCGGCGCCGTCCCGCACGTCGCAGTGCACGTACCGTGCGTGGTCCTCGCCCCCCAGCTCAGCGACAGCGGCGGCACCGGCCTCGTCGTCGATGTCCCCGATCACCACCCGGGCGCCGTTCGCGATGAACGTCCGGGCGATCTCCAGCCCGATCCCGCGCGCGGCCCCCGTGACGACCGCGGTCCGACCCTCGAGAAGTCCCATCATGTATTCCCTTCGTCCAGTGTCCCGGCCAGCTCGGCCAGGATCGCCTCGGTATGTTCGCCCAGTGCCGGCACGCGTCCCATCGGCAGTTCGACGTCCGAGAACGTCATCGGCGGCAGCAGCCCGCGGACTGCGCCGGCCGGGGTCTCCACCTCACGCCAGCGGTTCCGGGCCTCGAGCTGCGGGTGCTCGATCAACCCGGCGACGTCGTTGAGCCGCGCCGCGGGCACACCGAACCGGTCCAGGCGGTCTGCCAGTTCCACCGAGTCGAACTCCTGCGTGAGCGATCCGATCAACGCGTCCACCTCCGCCCTCCGGGCCACCCGCGCGATGTTCGTGGCGTATCTCTCGTCGTCGACGAGATCCGGCCTGCCCAGTACGTCGCGCACCAGCGCGGCCCACCCCCGGTCGTTCTGGACGCCGATCATGACCTGCCCGTCGCGGGTCGGGAACGCGTCGTACGGACAGATCGAGGCGTGGGACAGCCCCATCCGGCCCACCTGCCGCCCGGCGTACATCCGGATGTACAGGGCGTGCCCCATCCACTCGGCGGTGGCCTCGAACATGGATACCTCGATCGTGGCGCCGAGCCCCGTCCGCTCGCGGCGGAACAGTGCCGCCTGGATCGCCGAGAGCGCGTACAGCCCCGTGGCGATATCGGAGACCGGAACGCCGGTCTTGGTGGCGGTCTCGGGCGTGCCGGTGATCGAGCACAGCCCCGACTCGGCCTGCACGAGCATGTCGTAGGCCTTGCGGTCCCGATACGGCCCGTCGCCGCCGTAGCCGGAGATCGTGACGACGACGAGGTCCGCTCTGCGCTCGCGCAACGCGGACGCCCCGAGGCCGAGTCGGTCCATCGCCCCGGGGGCCAGGTTGCTGATGACGACGTCCGCCCGGTCGATCAGTGCGTGCGCGACACTCCGGCCGCGGCCGGAGGCCAGGTCGAGTTCGATCGACTCCTTGCCGCGGTTCAGCCAGATGAAGTGCGACGCCTGCCCGTGGACGGTGTCGTCGTAGGCACGGGCGAAATCGCCCTCGCCCTCCCGCTCGATCTTGATCACGCGTGCCCCGAGATCGGCCAGGTGCCGGGTCGCCAGCGGCGCGGCGACGGCCTGTTCGACCGCGACCACGGTGATCCCGGCGAGCGGCAGAGGGTCGTCGGCGCCGCCCTCGCCCGGCGGGCCGCCACCGGTCTCCAAGGCGGTCACCGGCTACCCGCCGCCCGCGTGGCCGCCCGGACGAGTCCGCCGCCGATGATGAGCCTCTGGATCTCGCTGGTCCCCTCGTACAGGCGCAGCAGCCGGACGTCCCGGAAGATCCGCTCGACGGGGACGCCGCGGATGTACCCGCTGCCACCGTGGATCTGCACGGCCAGGTCAGCGGCCCGACCGACCATCTCGGTGCAGTAGAGCTTGGCCGCCGACGGGGCGATCCGGCGATCCTCACCGGAGTGGTACTTCGCGGCGGCCTCGCGGACCATCGCCCGACCCGCCATCACGCCCACCTGGATATCCGCCAGCATGGCCTGTACCAGTTGGAACTCGCCGATCACCGTCCCGCCCTGGGTGGCGGTGGAGGCGTGCGCGAGCGACTCGTCCAGCGCGCGCTGCGCGGCACCGACCGCCAACGCGGCGATGTGCACGCGGCCCCGCGCGAGCGAGGTCATCGCGGCCCGGTAGCCCGCGTCCTCGTCGCCGCCGACCAGCGCGTGGCCAGGGACGCGGACGCCCTGGAAGCTCACCTCGGCGGTCCAGGCGCCCTCCTGGCCCATCTTCTTGTCCTTCGGCCCCACCGTCACGCCCGGCGTGTCCGCGGGGACGAGGAAGACGGCGATGCCGGTGCCGTCGGCGTCGGCGGGGCGGGTCCGGGCGAACACGACGAACAGGCCGGCGAGCGGCGCGTTGGTGATGAAGCGCTTGGTTCCGTCGATCACCCAGTCAGCGCCGTCTCGCACCGCCTTGGTGGTCAGCCCCGCCGGGCTCGACCCGGCCCCGTCCTCCGTGAGGGCGAACGACGCGATCACTTCCCCGGAGGCAATCGGCCCGAGCCACCTCGCCTTCTGCTCGTCCGTGCCGAAGTTCACCAGCACCTGCCCGGCGATCCCGTTGTTGGTCCCGAACAGGGACCGCATCGCGGGGGTCGTGTATCCGAACTCCATCGCCAACTCGACGTCCTGGGTCAGGTCCAACCCCAGGCCGCCCCAGCGCTGCGGGATCGCGTAGCCGAACAGGCCCATGTCCGCCAGCCCCGCACGGATGTCCGCCGGGACCTCGTCGGCGTCGGCTATCTCCTGCTCGCGCGGCAGCACCACCGTGCGGACGTAGTCGCGCGTCGTCGCGAGGATGTCCGCGAAATCCTCCCCGGAGACCTCCGAGTCCGCCGCCGTCGTGTTCATCGCCCGCCTTCCGCCGCTTCCAGCGCGTCGCCTGTATGCTAGCAACTATTATCATCGTTTGTGGCGCATCTCAACCGCCCCCTCGGCGACGGAGGCACCGATGTCCGACCCGACCACTCCCGCGGCGGCGGGACGACCCCTCGACGGCATCCGCGTCGTCGAACTGTCGAGTTTTGTGGCCTCTCCGCTCAGCGGCCTCACCCTCGCCCAGCTCGGCGCCGAGGTCATCCGGGTCGATCCGACGGGTGGTGCCGCCGACGTCAACCGCTGGCCCCTCGCTCCGGACGGGACCTCCATCTACTGGACCGGATTGAACCGCGGCAAGGCCTCGGTGACCCTCGACCTGCGCTCCGACGAGGGCCGTCAGGCGCTGCGGGACCTCGTCACCGCGCCCGGTGCGGGCGGCGGGATCCTCGTGACCAACTCCGCGGGCCGCGACTGGATGAGCCACGACGCACTGGCCGCGATCCGGCCCGACGTCATCACCCTGGAACTACCCGGCCGACGCGACGGCCGACCGGCGGTGGACTACACCGTCAACGCCGCCCTCGGATTCCCCGCCGTCACCGGGCAGGTCGACGAGCAGGGCGGCGGGCACGGCGTGGGACAGGTGGTCAATCACGTACTGCCCGCCTGGGACGTCGCCGCCGGACTCCACGCCGCCCTCGCCGTGGTCGCCGCGGTCCGCGAACGCGAACGGACCGGTCGTGGCCGGCACATCGTCCTGCCGCTCGACGATGTCGCGTTGGCCACCGCGGGCACGCTCGGGTACCTTACCGAACCCCAGCTCGACGGGACCTCCCGGCCCGCCGTGGGCAACCACGTCTACGGGACGTTCGGGACGGATTTCACGACCAGCGACGGCGGCCGGTTCATGATCGTCGCCCTGACGACCCGTCACTTCCACGATTTGGCGCGCCTGACCGGAACGCGCGAGGCCGTCGACGCGCTCGAGACCGCGGCCGGGGCCGACTTCTCCACCGAGTCGGACCGCTACTCCTATCGTGAGGTGCTCGCCGCCCTGTTCGCCCGCTGGTTCTCGGCCCACACGACCGAGGAGGTCGCCCGGGCGTTGTCGGAGTCGGTGGTCCTCCACGAGCGATACCGCACCTTCGCCGAGGTCGTCTCCGACGGCGATCTCGTGGCCAATCCGCTTTTCGCCCGCCTCGACCAACCCGGTATCGGCCCGTACCTGGCCGCCGCCCACCCGGCCACCTTCGACGGCGCGCACCTGACCACCGGGCCCGCTCCCCGACTCGGAGCGGACACCGGCCGCCTCACGACCGGAGGATCACCGGCATGACCCACAAGCCCGCCGCGCGCGACGACGTCCCCGTCTACCTCACGCCGGAGCGTCTGGCCATCCGCGACCTGGCCCGCGAGTTCACCGCCAAGGAAGTCCTCCCCGTCGCCGACCGACTCGACCCCGAACGCGGCGACATCCCCGACGGACTGCGGCAGAAGATGGCCGACATCGGGTTCTTCGGGATCATGATCGGCGAGGAGCACGGCGGCCTGGGCCTGGGCGTGTTCGAGTACTGCCTCGTCGCCGAGGAGCTGGCCCGCGGATGGTTGTCCGTCTCAGGCCTGCTGGCACGCGGGAACGGCATGGGCGGCGGCTTCACCGACGAGCAGGAGGCCCGGCTGCTCCCCCGCGTCGCGCGCGGCGAGTGGCTGGGCGCCTACGCGCTGTCCGAGGCCGAAGCCGGGTCCGACGTCGCCAACATCTCGTGCCGGGCGGTCCGCGACGGGGACGAGTGGGTCGTGAACGGCACCAAGATGTGGTGCACGTACGCCGACCAGGCCGACTACCTGGTGCTCTTCGCACGGACCGACCCCCACCGCGATCCCGACAAGCCGCATCGCGGGATCTCCGCCTTCCTCGTGGAGAAGGAGCGCGGGGTGTTCCCGCCGGGCATCACCGGCAACCCCGTGCGCAAGATCGGGTACTTCGGCTGGCAGACCTGGGAGCTGTCCTTCGACGACTTCCGCATCCCGGCCTCAGCCCTGCTCGGCGAGGAGGGAAAGGGCTTCTACCTGGCCGTTTCCGGGCTCGAGGTCGGCCGCGCCCACACCGCGGCCCGGGCCATCGGCCTCGCCCGCGCCGCGCTCGAGGACTCGATCGCCTACGTGAAGACCCGCGAGCAGTTCGGGCGGCCCATCGGCGAGTTCCAGTACCTGCGCTTCCAGATCGCCAAGATGGCCGCGGACATCGAAGCCGCCCGCCAGCTCATGTACTCGGTGGCCACCGCCATCGACTCGGGGCGGCGGTGCTCGCTCGAGGCGGCGATGTGCAAACTCGTCGCGACCGAGATGGCGGAACGCGTGACCTCGCAGGGCATCCAGATCCACGGCGGGGCCGGGTACACGACCGACTTCCGGGTGGAGCGGCACTGGCGGGACGCGCGCCTCACCCGGATCTTCGAGGGGACGAGCGAGATCCAGATGCGGATCATCTCCGACGAGCTGCTAGGTCGGATCGACTGAGTCCCACCGGATCTGCTGAGGCGGGCGCCGCCGCCTGAGTACAGTCGGCGCCATGAAAGCTGCCGTGTGTGTCGAGACCGGATCCCCGCTGGTGATCGAGGACATTCCGATCCCCGAACCGCGGGAGGGCGAGGTCCTCGTGCACAACCACGCCTGCGGGGTGTGCCACACCGACCTGCACGTCATGAAAGGCGAGGTCGGATTCCCGCTACCCGGAGTGCTCGGCCACGAGATCTCGGGCATCGTGGCCGAGGTCGGCCGCGGCGTCACCACCGTCCGCCCCGGCGACCGCGTGGTGGGCTCGTTCATCATGCCGTGCGGCTACTGCGAGAACTGCGCGCGCGGCATGGAGGACATCTGCTCCACGTTCTTCGAGTACAACCGCCTGCGGGGGACCTTGTACGACGGCGAGAGCCGGCTCCGCCGGGCCTCCGGGGAACCGCTGTCCATGTACTCCATGGGCGGACTGGCCGAGTACAGCGTCACCCCGGCCACGGCAGTGTTCCCCCTCCCCGAGGAGCTGGACCTGACCGACTCGGCGATCCTCGGGTGTTCGATGTTCACCGCCTACGGGGCCGTCCGCAACGTCGGCGATGTCCGGACCGGGGAGTCGGTGGCGGTGGTCGCGGTCGGCGGCGTCGGCCAGAACATCGTCCAGCTGTCCGCGGTGAGCGGCGCGGAATCGGTCATCGCGATCGACGTCGACGACGACAAGCTCGCCCTCGCCCGCCGCATGGGCGCCACCCACACCATCAACTCGGCGCAGACCGACGCGACGGCCGCCGTCATGGAGATCACGGGCGGCCGGGGCGTGGACGCGGCATTCGAGGCGCTCGGTTCCGCGGTCACGACCCGTCAGGCCACCGAGATCGCCAGAGAGGGCGGCCGCGTCGTGGTGGTGGGCATCCCGCCGGCCGGGACGTCGCTGGACGCGGACCTGGCGCGCATCGTCCGTCGCAAGATCCAGATCAAGGGCTCGTACGGCGCGCGGGCCCGACAGGACGTGCCCGCCCTCGTCCGCCTGCTGGCCGCCGGAAAGTTGGATCTCGGCCAGGTCATCTCGCGGCGCGTCCCGATGGCCGAGGCGCCGCAGACCTACGAGGCGCTCGACCGCGGCGAGGTGCTGGGGCGCGCGATCGTCCTCACCGGCGACTGAGCGTCCTCGTCGAGAAGAGCGTTTCGCACGAATCCACTCGCCCGATACGGGCGAAACCGTCTTCTCGATGGCGGCGGCGGGCGGGCGCAGGACCGCCCGCACACACCGACCCCCGGCCCATCGCCATCACGGCGGGGACCGGGGGTCGGGGCGCGCAGATCGAGTCGGTCAGAGCAGTTCGATGATGGTGGCGTTGGCCTGGCCGCCGCCCTCACACATCGTCTGCAGTCCGTACTTGATGCCCTTGTCCTTCATGTGGTGGACGAGGTCGGCGAAGATGCGTGCGCCGGAGCCGCCGAGCGGGTGCCCGAGGGCGATCGCGCCGCCGTTCGGGTTGAGCTTGGCCGGGTCGGCGCCCGTGTCGGCCAGCCACGCCAGAGGTACGGAGGCGAAGGCCTCGTTGACCTCGAACACCCCGATGTCGTCGATCGACAGGCCGGACTTGGCCAGCGCCTTGGCCGTGGCGGGGATCGGCGCGGTGAGCATGATGACCGGATCGTCGCCCGCGAGGGTCGCGGTGTGCACGCGGGCGATCGGGGTGCAGCCGTACTTCGCGGCCGCCTCCTCGCTCATCACCAGGATCGCCGCCGAGCCGTCGGAGATCTGCGAGGCGTTGCCGGCGCTGATGACACCGTCCTCCTTGAACGGCGTCTTGAGCCCGGCCAGCGCCTCGACGGTGCTGCCGCGGCGGATCCCCTGGTCGGTGTCGAACACACCGTCCGGGGTGGTCACCGGCACGATGTGACCGGCGAAGAACCCGGCGTCCTGCGCCGCGGCCGCCTTCTCGTGAGAGGCCACGGCGAACTCGTCGAGCTGGGTGCGGGAGAAGCCCCACCGCTCGGCGATCATCTCGGCGCCCACACCCTGGTTGGGCGCGATGCCGTTGTACCGGTCCATGAACTGGTGCCCGTAGGGGAACGAGTCGGAGGACACGTGTGAGCCCATCGGCACGCGGGTCATCGACTCCACGCCGCCGGCCACGACCACGTCGTGGTACCCGGACTCGACCACCGCGACGGCGAAGCTCAGCGCCTGCTGAGACGACCCACACTGCCGGTCGATCGTCACACCGTTGACGGTCTCGGGCCACCCGGCGGACAGGGCGGCGGTCCGGGCGATGTCGCCGGCCTGCTCACCGGCCTGCGTCACACAGCCCCAGATGACATCCTCGACGATCGCCGGGTCGATCCCCGCGCGCTCGACGAGCCCGTTGAGCACCACGCCGGACAGGTCGGCGGGATGCACCCCGGCCAGGCCGCCCTTGCGCTTACCCACCGCGCTACGCACGGCCTCCACGATCACTGCACCCATGTGCTTCTTCCTTCTCTCTCGTGCGTCCCCCGGTGCCGGTCGACCCAGCTACTGGTAGGACATCCTAGTGTCAACCGACGTACGGCGGCGTCTTCTTCAGTTCGCCTCGAGCGATCGTGCGGCGGTGGACCGCGTCCGGGCCGTCGACGATCCGCAGGGCGCGCGCCCAGGCGTAGAAGTACGCCAGCGGGGTGTCGTCGGAGACGCCGGCGCCGCCGAAGACCTCGATGGCCCGGTCGATGACCGCGCACGCGACCTGCGGCGCGATGACCTTGATGGCCGAGATCTCGAAGCGGGCCTCCTTGGCGCCGACGGTGTCGATCATCCACGCGCAGTGCTGGACCTGCAGGCGCGCCTGATCGATCTCGATCCGCGAGTTGGCGATGTGCTCCTGCACCACACCCTGGCTGGCCAGGGAGCCACCGAACGCGTGGCGAGACTTGGCCCGGTCCACCATCAGCGCGAGCGCCCGCTCCGCCATCCCGATCGCGCGCATGGCGTGGTGAATCCGACCCGGTCCGAGACGCGCCTGGGCGATCGCGAAGCCGGCTCCCTCCTCGCCGAGGAGGTTCTCCACGGGCACCCGGACGTTGTCGAAGACGAGCTCACAGTGCCCGTGCTGGTCCTGGTAACCGAACAGGGGAAGGTTGCGCTCGATCCGCAGTCCCGGGGTATCGCGCGGGACGAGGACCATGGACTGCTGGCGGTGGGTCTCGGCGTCCGGGTCGGTCTTGCCCATGACGATGAGGATCTCGCAGCGGGTGTCGGCGATTCCGGTGATCCACCACTTGCGGCCGTTGATCACGTACTCGTCGCCCTCGCGGCGAATCACGGTCTGGATGTTGGTGGCGTCGGAGGAGGCGACGTCGGGCTCGGTCATCGCGTACGCCGAGCGGATTCGCCCCTCCTTGAGCGGCTCGAGGTACTTCGCCTTCTGCTCGTCGGTGCCGAACAGGTGGAAGGTCTCCATGTTCCCGGTGTCCGGGGCCTGCGAGTTGATCGCCTCGGGGGCGATCACGGGCGACCAGCCGGAGATCTCCGAGACCGACGCGAACTCGAGGTTGGAGATGCCCGACCACTCGGGCAGGAAGAGGTTCCACAGGCCGCGGCGGCGGGCCTCGACCTTGAGCTCCTCCATGATCGGCGGGTAGGCGTTGTCGCCGTGCTCCCGCAGGTACGCGGACCACACGGGCTCGGCCGGGAAGACATGCTCCCGCATGAACTCCCACATGTTCTCCTGCAGCTCGAGGCTGCGCTGACTGTGAGCGAATTCCATTGTTTCTACTCCTGTGAGAGCGGGATCAGTGCAGGGTCATGCCACCGTCGACCACCAGGGTCGCGCCGGTGATGAAGGACGAGGCGTCGGAGGCGAGGAAGACCAGCGCGGAGTCGAGTTCGGGCTGCAGTCCGAGTCGCCCGAAGATGGTGCTGCCGGTGATGTCGGCGAGCATCTTCTCGGGGATCTCGTCGGTCATCTCGGAGGCGAAGTACCCGGGGGCGAGCGCGTTGACGCGAATGCCACGGCGGCTGCCCCACTGATGGGCCAGGTCGCGGGTCAGGCCGAGAACGGCCGCCTTGGTCGCGGAGTACGCGGCCTGGGGTGCGAAGCCGGCGGTCAGGCCCAGCACGCTTGCGACGTTGACGATGCTCGAGCCGGGCTCCATGACGGCCGCGCACTCCTTGGCCGCCCAGTACGCGCCGTTCAGGTTTACGTCCACCACGCCGCGGAACTGCTCGGGCGTCTCCTTGAGGGCGGGCACGGCGGTGCCGAGACCGGCGTTGTTGACCAGTATGTCGATGCGCCCGTGGGCGTCCATCACCGCGCGGACCATCGCCGCGCAGGCCTCCGGGTCCGCGACGTCGCAGGCCACGGTCATCGCGGTGCCTCCGGCCGCACGCAGGTCGTCGGCGAGTGCCTCGAGCCGGTCGCGGCGCCGGGCGGCGAGCACGACGGTGGCGCCCGCCGAGGACAGCGCGCGGGCGAACCCCGCGCCGAGGCCGGACGAGGATCCGGTGATCACCGCGACACGACCGTCCAGGCGGAAGCGGTCGAGGACGGGCACGGCGGAGCGCGGTCCCGTGCGCGGATCGACGGGCGACGGCGCACCGGGATCGGCGGCGCCGGGGGTGGGATCAGTCATCACTTGGTCCCCTTCCGGGAGTCGAGGATCGAGTGGCCGTGGTCGACCAGCTCGCGGATCTGCGGGCCGATGTCCCCGAAGTTCTGTCCGGCCATGTCGCCGGCCTCGGAGCGGGTGGCCACGCCCTGGGCGATGGCGGCGAACTTGAAGGTGGCGAACGCCAGGTACCACGGCATGTGGGACGGGTCGGTGCCGGTGGCGTCGCAGTACCGGTCGAGGAGGCGCTGCGGCCCCGGCCACCCGGGTTCGGTGGTGATGGTGGGGATGAGCGGAACCGTCGGCCCGTCGGGATCGCCCCAGTACAGGACGGTCTGCGCCAGGTCGGCGACGGGGTCACCGAGCGTGGACAGTTCCCAGTCGAGGATCGCCTTGATGCGCCCTGGGTCGTCGGGGTCGACGACGTAGTTGTCCAGGCGGTAGTCACCGTGGATGATCCGCGACGACGGCGAGGTGGGCATGCTCTCGCCGAGACGCGCCGCCAGGTCGGGCAGGCGGTCGGCCCGGACGGAGGCACTGGACTTCTCCGACTGGCCCAGCCAGCGTCGGAGTTGTCGCTCCAGATAGCCCTCCGGGCGCCCGAGATCGGACAGGCCGACCGCGTCCTGGTCGACCGCATGGAGCGCGACCAGGGCGTCGATCTGGGCGTCGGCCATGGCCGCCTTGTCGTCGTCGGACTCGGCGAAGCCCGGCGGCAGCCCGTCACGGATGACGTGGCCGACCACCTTCTCCATCACGTAGTACGGCACGCCCAGGTCCTCACCGGTGGTCTCGTTGAGCACCACCTTCGCGACCGGTACGTCCGTGTCCGCGAGCCCGAGCTGGATGCGCGCCTCGCGACCCATGTCGTGGGCACTCGGCAGGAGCTCCCCCGTGGGCGGCCGCCGCAGGATGAGCTCACCGGCGTCCGAGCGGAGCGTGAACGTGAGGTTCGACTTGCCGCCGGCGATGAGCTCGGCGTCGAAGTCGGTCCACGCCCGGTCGCCGGTGGCCTCGGCGATCCTCGGACCCACGATGTCGGGGCGGAGCAGCTGGTCGAGCGACAGGCCCGTGGCCTCTGACGATGATGGGGTCATGGAGTTCGATCCTCGCTGTTGATGGGCGGCCGGGTGAACGGTTCGGAGCGGATCCGGGCTGCGCGGGTCGGGGATGCCGGGTCAGTGCTGGCCGACCCGGTGCAGGTCGTGGCCCCGGGTCTCCTTCATGAAGGCGGTCGCGACCATTGTGCAGACGCACAGGGCGATGATGTACGCGCTGATCATCCAGTACAGGTCCCACTCGATGAACTGGGCGTTGAGGTACGGCGCGCTGCCGCCGAACACGGCGACCGAGAGCGAGTAGGCGAACCCGATGCCGGCGGTGCGCATCTTCGTGGGGAACGCCTCGGACATGAACGAGGACAGGATCGACCCGGCAGCCGCGACGAGCGTCATCGCGATGAGGGACGCCACGAACAGCGTCCACGGGCGCTCGTCGATCATCCCCATGAGCACTGGCGTGGTGATGATGGTGCCGACACCGAAGATGAAGATCACCGGGCGGCGTCCGATGTGGTCCGAGAGCAGCCCCCACAGCGGCAGGGTGCCCAGGGCGATGAGCTGGCTGCCGAAGATCGCCCAGAACGCGGCCTGGGAGTCCATGTCGCGCTGCGTGATGGCGAACGTCGACGCGTAGGAGCTCCACGTGTAGTGCGCGACCGTGATACCCGAGACCATGGCGACGACCAGGGCGATCGCGCCGGCCAGCTTGCGCCGCGAGAACGTGGAGACGGCACCGGACTCGGCGGCGGCAGCGGCAGCCTTGTCGAAGACGTCGGACTCCTCCATGCCGGAGCGCAGGTACAGGACGAACAGCGCGAACACGGCGCCGAGGAGGAACGGCACCCGCCAGCCCCACTCACCGACGGCGCTCTCGGAAAGCACTGCGGTGATGCCGCCGCCGATACCGTAGGCGATCACGGTGCCGCCCATGATGGCGACGAACACGAGGCTGCCCCACATGCCGCGACGGTGCGGGGGCGCGATTTCGGCCACGTAGCTGTAGGCGGTCGCCGACTCACCGCCGTGCGCGAAGCCCTGGACCATGCGGCACAGCAGCAGCAGGCCGGAGGCGACGATCCCGAGCGCTCCGTAGGTCGGCAGCAGGCCGATGAGCAGGCTCGCGCCGGCCATCATGAGCATGGTGGTGATGAGGACGAACTTGCGTCCCTTCACGTCGGCGATCCGGCCGAAGACGATCCCGCCGAGGGGGCGCATGAGGAAGCCGACGGCGAAGACGGCCAGGGTGGCCAGCAGCGCGGACACCGGGTTGTCGTTGTTGAACATCGCGGCGGCGATGTAGGGGGCGAAGACCGCGTAGGCGGTCCACTCGTACCACTCGAACAGCTGCCCGGTGGTGCTGGCGGCCAGGGAGCGGATGCTGTTGCGGTTACCCGATGCCGTCTGCACGGGCGGCGCGGCGTGGGCGGCGGTGCCGCCGTCGTCGCCGGGGTTCAGGGTGGCCTCGGCCATGTCAGTGTCCTTCGGTGTGAGGGGTGGTTCGGGGCGCGTGGTCAGGGCTGGTCGGGGGCATGCGCGTCGCGGAGCTCGCGGCGGCGGATCTTGCCGGTCTGGGTCTTGGGCAGCTCGGGGACGAGGTGGATCTCGGCCGGTCGCTTGTAGGCGGCGAGCCGGTCGGCGGCGAACGCGATCAGCTCGTCCTCCGTGGCGGTGCGGCCGGCCTTGAGCGAGACGAACGCGACGACCTTCTCCCCGCGGTACTCGTCGGGCAGGCCGACGACGGCGGCCTCGAACACGGCGTCGTGTTCGTAGAGTGCGTCCTCGACCTCGCGCGGCCACACCTTGTATCCGGAGGCGTTGATCTGGTCCTTGAGCCGGTCGACGAGGTACACCCAGCCGGCCGCGTCCATGACGGCGACGTCACCGGTGTGCAGTCGGCCGCCGGGCATGGTCGATTCGGTGGCGGCCTCGTTGCGCCAGTAGCCCGCGACGATCTGAGGTCCGGACAGCACGAGTTCGCCCTGCTCACCCGGCGCGACGGGGGCGTCGTCCGCGTCGACGACCTCGGCGTCGATCCCCGGCAGCGGCACGCCGATGGACAGGGTGCCGCTGGCGGCGTCGACCGGCGCCCGCAGGCCCGGCGGCACGGCGATCACGCCGGAGGTCGTCTCCGTCATGCCGTAGCCGTTGTGGATGTAGTGCCCGAACCGCTCGGCGAACCGCTCGACCGTCGACGGCGGGATGGGGGCACCACCGCTGTAGAGGGTCTTGACCGCGGCGAAGTGCTCCGGCCCCGCGTCGTCCAGGCGCATGAGCGCGTTGTACGCGGTGATCGAGCCGATCGTGAACGTGACGCCGTGTTCGCGGAACGCGTCGAGCACGACCTCGGGTCGGAACCGGCCCGCGAAGACGAGCGCCGCGTCGCCGATGAGGGCGAGCGTGGCGTTGATGACGGCGCCGGTGATGTGGAACAGCGGCGCGATGGCCAGGACGACGTCGCCCGGCGCCATGTCGACGAAGTCGGCGAAACTCCGGGCGACCGCGACGACGTTGCCGTGCGAGTTCATGGCGCCCTTCGGCGGCCCGGTCGTGCCCGACGTGTACGTGAGCAACGCCAGATCATCCGGCGTGACCGTGACCTGCTCCGGCGCGCGCCCCTCGAACTGGCGGATGAGGTCGACGAGGTCCCCGTCCGCCGAGGGCTCCGCCGGCTGCTCGTCTCCGAACGCGCGGGGATCGTTCCTCGTCTGCAGATCCCGCTCGCTGGTGCTGACGACCCACGCCACGTCGGTATCGCTGACGGCGTCCCGGATGGCGGGGACGTCCCGGTCGGTGGCGATGATCCCCACGGCGCCGGAGTCGGCGACCGGGAGCCGGAGCTCGCGTCCGAAGTACATCGGGTTGAGCACCACGGCTGCGGCACCGATCTTCCACAGCGCGAGCATCGCCAGCGCGTACTGGGGGATGTTCTGCAGGTGGATGCCCACCCGGTCGCCCGGCGCGACGCCGCGGACCTGGAGCGCGGTGGCGAGCGCGTCGGACATCTCGTCGACCTCGCCCGCGGACAGCTCTGTGTCGAAGTAGGCGATCGCCACCCGATCCGGCGCCGCGGTGACGCGCTCGCGCCACGCCTCGACCAGGCTCGATCGTCGCGCGACCGCGCTCTCGTCGAGCCCTGCACGGTACAGCTCCCGCCATGGTCGCGGGTCGCTCTGACTCATCTCGCTCCTCCCGTCAGCGCCGGTGTCGACGTAGCCGACCGAGCGATCGCTCGGTGTGCCATAGTGTTGCGTACACCACATTGGGTGTCAAGCGGAGGGCGGTTATAGGGTCATGGAAATGAGCGAGGAGATCGCCACCACGGCGGGTTGGCGCGAGTTCGGAGACGACGCGCTCTCCCCTCCCCTACGCGCCGCGCTGGGCGTGTTCGCGCGCCACGGCTACCACGGAGCCTCTATCCGGATGATCGCCGAGGCCGCCGGCCTGTCGGTGCCCGGCCTGTACCACCACTACCGCTCCAAGCAGGCGATCCTCGCCGCCCTGGTCGACACCGCGATGGCCGAGATGCTCGCGAACACCGCCGCTGCAGCCGACGACGCCGGTGACGACCCGGTGACCCGCTTCGAGAACGTGGTGGAGTGTCTTGCCCGCTTCCACATGGCCCGGCGCGACCAGGCGTTCGTCGCCTCCACCGAGATGCGCAGCATGGAGCCGGAGGTGCGCGCCCATCACGTCGGCCAGCGCGACGCCCAGCAGGAGATGATCGAGGACGCCATCCGCGCGGGCGTCGACTCCGGCGACTTCGCCTGCGAGTTCCCCGAGGACGCGGCGCGGGCGATCGCCTCGTTGTGCGTCTCCATCGCCAACTGGTACCGACCCGACGGTCCGCTGAGCGCTGACGACGTCGTGTGCCGCCACGTCGAGTTCGCCCGTCGGCTGGTCGGCGCGGCCGCCCGCTGATCCCGCTGGGCGGTCTCGCCACCCCCAGCCGGCGATCCTCGCGCCGGCCGTCTCGGCGGTCAGCGCCTTCGCTTGCCCCGCGCCGGCGACGTGTTCCGCCCCGCCGGCCGCGACCCGCGCTCGGCCCGGGCCCGCGCCTTCGCCGCCGTCTTCTCGCGGGCCGTGCGTTTCTCGCGCGGCGGCTCCCCCGCGCCCCGCGACGTCGATGCGGTTCGGCCCCGCACGATCCCGACGAACTCGTCGATGAGCTCGTCGCCTTCCCTGGCATGCGACCACGCGACGCCCATGCGTGTGGCCGGGACGCCATCGAGCGGCCGGGCGACCACGTCCCGTCGGCTCATCGACCGTGCGTACGGCAGCGGCAGGACGAGCAGCCCGACCCCGGCCGCGACCAGGTCGACGGCGGTGGACACCTCCTCCGGCGTCGCCGTGACCGCGTCGACCGGATCGAGCCAGCGCTCGGCCTCGAGGTCCTCAGCGCTCAACGAGTCGAACGCCCCGAGCTCGTGGTCCTTCTCGGCGAGCACGGCCATGGTCTCGGTGTACAGCGGGATCCGCAGGAGTCCCGGCGGCGCCGACCGCGGCGCATCGCCGGCCTCGCGGAGGAATATCACGTCGAACCCGTCGTCCCCGGCGGACCGGGCCAGTCCCTGTCGCGGGTCACCGACGCGCCGGGCCGTGATCGGCACGCCCGGGTTGCGCTCGCGCCACCGGGTGAGCCATTTGTCGGGCTGCACGCCGGGAACGTATCCCACGCGCAGGCGGGGGCCGATGCCCGCGCTTCCGTCGGTCATCGACCCCCGCCTATCGTCGTGTGTCTAGGAGTTCTCAGCCCAGGATCGTCCAGTCCTCGAGGCCCTCGTAGAGGGGCTTGGACTTGGCCAGCGCCGTGACGCGCTCGCGGAGGGCGGCGACGTCGGCGTTCTCACCCGCGGCGAGGGCGGCGCCGATGATGTCGGCGACCTCGCGGAAGTCGTCCGCGGTGAAGCCGCGCGTCGCCAGGGCGGGCGTGCCGATCCGCAGTCCGGAGGTGACCATCGGCGGCCGGGGATCGAACGGCACGGCGTTGCGGTTCACGGTGATGCCGACCTCGTGCAGCAGGTCCTCGGCCTGCTGACCGTCCAGCTCCGAGTCGCGCAGGTCGACCAGCACCAGGTGGACGTCGGTCCCCCCGGTGAGGACGGAGACACCGGCGTTCTTGCAGTCTTCGGCGGTGAGCCTCTCGGCGAGGATCTTCGCTCCCTCGAGGGTCCGCTGCTGCCGCTCGCGGAACTGCTCGGTCCCGGCGATCTTCATGGCCGTGGCCTTGGCGGCGATCGCGTGCATGAGCGGCCCACCCTGCTGGCCGGGGAACACCGTCGAGTTGAGCTTCTTGAAGAGCTCGAGGTCGTTGGTGAGGATCATGCCGGAACGCGGCCCGCCGAGCGTCTTGTGCACGGTCGTGGAGACGACGTCGGCGTGCGGGACGGGGCTCGGGTGCAGGCCCGCGGCGACCAGGCCGGCGAAGTGCGCCATGTCCACCCACAGCTTGGCGCCGACCTCGTCGGCGATCTCGCGGAACTTCGCGAAGTCCAGCGTCCGCGGGTAGGCCGACCAGCCGGCGATGATGACGTCAGGCTTCTCCGCCAGCGCCATCTCACGGACGGCGTCCATGTCGACGAGCATCGTCTCGGCGTCGACCTCGTAGGCGGCGACCTCGTACAGCTGGCCGGAGAAGTTGAGCTTCATGCCGTGCGTGAGGTGCCCACCGTGGGCCAGGGAGAGTCCCATGATCTTGGAGCCCGGCGCGGCGAGCGCCATGAGGACGGCGGCGTTGGCCTGGGCGCCGGCGTGCGGCTGGACGTTGGCGTACTTGGCGCCGAAGACCTCCTTGGCGCGGTCGCGCGCCAGGTTCTCGATGACGTCCACGTGCTCGCACCCACCGTAGTAGCGGCGGCCCGGGTAGCCCTCGGCGTACTTGTTGGTGAGCACGGACCCCTGCGCCTGCAGCACCGAGCGCGGCACGAAGTTCTCCGACGCGATCATCTCGAGCGTGTCCCGCTGACGGGCCAGCTCGCCGGCCATCGCCTCGGCGACCTCCGGATCCAGTTCGGACAGGGAGGCGGAGAACACGTCGGTGTTCGGGTCGGTCATCGTTGCTCCTCGCACGTGGGCTCTACTCATCGAACGAATCGTGTGGGCCACGGCTCGTCTCGTCGTCGGCGTCAGTCTAGTGCCACGCCACCCTGACACCCTCTCCCCCGTGGTCACCTGCCACAATCGGAACCCGTGAGCAGACATGCCGGCGACTACACGCCGTACGTGGAGTTCGACCGCCGCAGCTGGCGGCGGCTGCGGCGTGCGATGCCCATGGTCCTCACCGAGCAGGATCTCGAAGGGCTCCGCGGCCTGGGTGAGCACCTCGACCTGGACGAGATCGCGGAGATCTACCTCCCGCTCAGCCGCCTCATCCACCTGCAGGTCTCCGCACGTCAGCGGCTGTTCCAGTCCACCAACCTGTTCCTCGGCGAGACCGTCGACGCGCCGATGCCGTTCGTGATCGGTGTCGCCGGGTCGGTGGCGGTGGGCAAGTCCACCTCCGCCCGTGTGCTGCGCGCGCTGCTCACCCGCTGGGACTCCCACCCGCGGGTCGACCTCGTCACCACCGACGGTTTCCTCCACCCCAACCGGGAGCTGCAGCGCCGCGGGCTCATGCACCGCAAGGGGTACCCGGAGTCGTACGACCGTCGGGCGCTGCTGCGCTTCGTCACCGAGGTCAAGTCCGGCGCGCCTGTGGTCCGCGCGCCGGTCTACTCACACACCAAGTACGACATCGTGCCGGGTGAGCACATCGAAGTGCAGCGTCCGGACATCCTCATCGTCGAAGGCCTCAACGTCCTGCAGACCGGCCCGCGGCTCATGGTCTCGGACCTGTTCGACTTCTCGCTCTACGTGGACGCGCGGATCGAGGACATCGAGCAGTGGTACATCGAGCGCTTCCTCGAACTGCGCAGCACGTCGTTCTCCAACCCGGGCTCGCACTTCGCGCACTACGCCGACCTGTCTGACAACGCGGCGCGCCTGGCCGCGCGCGAGATCTGGAACTCGATCAACCGGCCGAACCTCGTGGAGAACATCCTGCCCACCCGGCCGCGCGCCACGCTGGTGCTGCGCAAGAACTCGGATCACTCCATCCAGCGGCTGCGCCTGCGCAAGATCTGAACCCGCGCCCCGCACAAGCACGCGCCTCGCGCAAGCCCAGCACCCCGGCGTGCACTCCCCGCACCCCGCCTACACCGGCGGCGCGCCCGTCTCCCCCTCCGGAACGCCCCGTCGCCGCAGCTCGGCCTCGGCCCGGTCGAGACCTCCGTGTTCGAGCGCGGCCAGCCAGCTGCGGTCCGACCACACGAGCCGCCCTCGCCGTCGTACCTCCACCTCCAGCTCTCCGGAGAGGTGCTCGATCGACCCGGCGGAGTTGCGGTTCTCCGACGGCAGCGGCACGGGCAGGACGTGCGCGCGGTCGAGCGGCGAGCGGCCGCTGACGCGGATCTCCCAGCCGTAGCCGCGCCCCTCGAGCTCCCACCGCTCGTCGGTGACGTCGGCGCGCACGGGCGAGACCACGGGGTTGCCGAGCCGCACGACGCGCCCGCCGGGGAGCCGCACGACGAGCGCGGTGACCTCGGTGCGCAGCGGGCCGGAGTGGATCTGGCCGCCGGCGAACGCCACGCAGGTGTGGGGCTCGGAGAACGCCTGCGCCTGGCCCCACCACCACGAGTCGGGGAAGCCCTCCGCGCCCCAGTTCTTCTCGCCGTACACCTCGGCGTCGTCGAAGTCCCAGCGCCGGCCGTCGAGCTCGGCCCACCCGCTGGCGCGCCCGCCGAGCAACCACGGGTGCCAGTACTGGTTCAGCGCGGGAACGGACTGGAAGATGCTCGACCCGCCGACGGCGCGATGCGGCCACTCCACGGGGTCGGTGATGTCCACGTGGAGCCGCGCGCCCTCCCCCATGTCCACGTGGATGCCGTCGCGGCGGTACTCGAACTGCCCGCCGGACCGGGCGCCGATGCGCGCCGGGTCGGCCCACCCGTGCGGCGCGGCGGCGAGGCGGAGCGTGGAGACCGCCGCGGAGGGCGATGACGGTGCGGACGTCGGGGCGGAGGGTGACGACGACGAAGGGTCCCCGTCACCGGGCCGGCGGGCGCCACCGGCCTCGAGCGGGATCGTCACCTCGTCGGAGGCCAGGCCGAGCGTCGCCCAGTGCCCGTCGGGTCCGCGGTTGATCCCGATGAGCGCGAT
Organism: Dietzia lutea; assembly: GCF_003096075.1. Lineage (NCBI taxonomy): Bacteria > Bacillati > Actinomycetota > Actinomycetes > Mycobacteriales > Dietziaceae > Dietzia > Dietzia lutea. The sequence continues at coordinate 2,252,477 of NZ_CP015449.1, forward strand.
GGCCACGCGGCCGCGTTCGCGGTCGGTGATCCGGAGGAAGTACCCCTCCATGGCCACGCCGTGCCCGCGGAGCGGATCGCCGAAGGGCAGGTCTGCGCCGGTCGCCCGGTATCGCCGGAGGAGTCCCATGTCGTTCAGCGTCCCATATCGGGGCCGGTGTGAACCCGCGAATCTAGGGTGGAGCCGTGAACGAGACGAACCTCGGCCTACGGCCGCCCCGTGAGTACGTCGATCCGCGGTGTCGCCGGTGGTGGGCGGCGCAGGTCGCCCTGTGGATGGTCGCGCCGCTGATCGCAGTGGCCTTCGCGGCGTTGTTCCTGGGGCCGTGGATGATCATCGCGGCGCTGGTGTGGGCGGTGCTGACGGCGGTCGCGCTCGTCGTGGTGCCGCGGGTGCGGTGGGCGATCCACCGATGGGAGGCCACCGACGTCGCGATCTACAGTCGTAGTGGGTTGTTCTGGGAGGAGTGGCGCGCCGCTCCCCTGTCGCGCGTCCAGACCGTCGACAAGACCCGCGGCCCGCTGCAGCGACAGTTCGGGCTGGCCACCGTCGTGGTGACGACGGCCTCGTCGAAGGGCGCGGTGCGCATCAGCGCGCTCGACGCCGCGCGGGCGGAGGAGATGGTCGACCGCCTCACCCTCCTCGCCGAGGACGACCAGCGGGACGCGACATGACCACGCCAGAGCAGCCGGCATGGCGCCGCCTCGACCGCCGCACGATCCCTGCGTCGACCGCCGTGGCGACCGGGGCGTTGGCCGCGGCGGCGGTGCCGGTGGCGATCGGCATGCTGCTCGGCGGCCTCGCGATGGGCTGGGTGCTGCTCTGGACGGTCGGCGGCACTGCCCTCGGCGCCGCGGCCATCGCGATCTCGGAGGTGATCCGCCTCGCCGTCACCGACTACCGCGTCGACGCCCAGCGCATCGAGAAGCGCGTGCGCTTCCTGTCCAGCACCACCACGAGCCTGTCCATCCACCGCGTGCGCAACGTCGAACTGTCGGCCGACCTCGTCCAGCGTCGGCTCGGCATCGCGACGCTCAAGCTCGCCAGCGGTGAGACGGACGGCTCGCGCCTGACGCTCGCCGCACTGGCCCGGCAGGTTGCCGAGCAGCTCCGCCGCGACCTGCTGGCCGACCGCGCGTCCGCGGACACCGATGAGATCGCGCGGCTCGACCCGCGGTGGCTGCGCTATGCGCCGGTCGGGTTCGTCACGCCGTTGTCAGGGCTCATCGCGTTCGGGCTGGTGCTCCAGGTGGCGGACTGGTTCAACGCGGTGCCCGCGATGCTCGAGTGGGTCTGGGACCGGATCGACTCGCTGCCGGTTCCGGTCATCGCCGTCGGGTTGGTGGTGATCGCGCTGGTCATCGGCACCGTGGCGGCCGTCGCGATCTTCGTCGAGACCTGGTGGGGCATGCGCCTGGAACGTCACCGCGACGGGTCGTTGGAGTTGCGACGCGGGTTGATGGTGGGGCGGCACACGTCGTTCGACGGCCGCCGGGTGCGCGGGGTGACGCTGTACGAGCCGCCGGGCCTGCGCGCGGTCGGCGCGGCGCGCCTCGATGTGGTCGCAGTCGGCGTGGGCATCGGCAAGGACGAGGACGGCCAGACCAAGCAGAGCCCGGCCCTCGTCCCGGCCTCGCCGCGCGAGGTTCCCGTGAGGGTCGCGGAGGCGGTGCTCGGCGAGGTGGTACCGGCCGTGTCGGGTCCCGTCCACGCGGCGCCCGCCGGGACGTCGGTACCCGGTGACACCGCGCTACGAACCCACCCCCCGGTGGCCCGACGACGACGAGCCGTCCGCGCCCTCCTCGCCACCGCCGCACTCACCGCGATCGCGGCGACACCCGTCCTCGTGTGGCCGTGGCTGTGGTGGATTCCCGTCGCGGTGACCGCGATCAGTGGGGCGGTCGCCGCGTGGGCCACCGTCGACAACTACCGCGGACTCGGCCACGCCGTGGGACCGACGCTCGTGGTTCTCCGCAAGGGGTCGGTCCTGCGGCGCACCGACGTGTTGATCCGCGACGGGATCCTCGGCTGGAACGTGCGGCGTACCCCGTTCCAGCGTCGCGCCGGACTCGTGACGCTCTTCGCGACATCGGCCGGGGGTAGCAGCGCGTTCCGCCTTCCCGATGTCGACGAGTCCGAGGCGCACGAGGTGTGGTCGACCGCTGGCGACGTGTGGGACCACCTGGCCACGCCCCGCGGCTGATCGCCCGCCCCGGTCGCCGAGTGGTCTCAGTCCGCGTCGACCGGGCGGTCGTCCGTGGCCGGCTCCAGCTTCCGGACGAGGCTCGGTGCGAGCTCCGAGAGGTCGTACTCGGCGAGGAGGCGGCTGACCTCGTCGTCGTCGACCCCGGACAGCACCCTCCCGATGGTGACACCGTGCGTGGGCACGTTGACCACCCGGATCTCGTCGCCCGCCCCGACCGGACCCGGGGCGAGGACCCGCGCGTACGCGCCCGGCCGCCCGCCCTCGGTGAAGCGACGCACCCACCGCGGCTTCCCGACGCGGTGGGCGAAGGTCTGACACGGGATGCGCGGGGTGGTGACCTCCAAGCGCAAGCCGGACGCGTCGGCGCCACGGCCGGCACCACCGCCGGAACCGCCGGCGGCACCGGTGGCACCTACCTCCAGCACGCTGCCGATCTGCAGCTGCGAGGTGTCGACGCCCGTCACGCGGAGGTTCTCGCCGAAGAAGCCGGGCGGGATGGGGCCGCCGAACTCGGATTGCCACTGCTCGACGTCGGAGTCGGAGAGCAGGTAGACGGCCTTCCACACCCCGCCGTGGTGCTTCCGGTCGGCCTGCACGTCACCGTGGAGGCCGTACTCGCGAGCCTGGACCGGGCCCTCGACGGGACGCTTGTCGATCGCCGTCACGCCGACCCGGCCGGGCACGCTGAGCAGCTGATCGACCACGCAGACGGCCCGGACAGTGAACGACGCGGGCACGGAGGACCCCGCCGCAGCCGTCACTGCCCGAACCGGCGGTTGCGGGCGCTGTACTCGCGGAGGGCGCGCAGGAAGTCCACGCGGCGGAACGCCGGCCAGTAGGCCTCGGTGAACCAGATCTCCGAGTACGCGCTCTGCCACAGGAGGAAGCCCGAGAGTCGCTGCTCGCCGGAGGTGCGGATCACGAGGTCGGGGTCGGGCTGCCCGGACGTGTACAGGTGCTCCCCTATGCCCTCGACGGTGATCCCGTCGACGAGGTCCGCACCCGTCCGGCCCTCGTCGATCAGCTGCTCGACCAGCTCACGGGCCGCGTCGGCGATCTCCTGCCGCCCGCCGTAGCCCACCGCCACGTTGACCTTGACGCCCGGCCGCCCGGTGCTCACCTGCGCCGCGTGGCGCAGACGGTCGGCCAGCCACTCGGGCAGGAACTCCAGCCGCCCGACGATACGGACCTCCCAGTTGCGCTCCGGCCTGGTGATCTCGTCCACGACGTCGGCGATGATCTGCAGCAGTTCGCCGAGCTCGTCGGCGTCGCGGCCGAGGTTCTCGGTGGACAGGAGATAGATGGTGGCGACGTCGATGCCGAGCTCGTCACACCAGCCCAGCATCTCGGCGATCTTCACCGCGCCGGCCCGGTGACCGTGCGCGACGTCGGTGAACCCGGCCTCCTTGGCCCAACGGCGGTTGCCGTCGCACATCACGGCGACGTGCCGCGGCAGCCTCTTGCCCTCGAGCGACGACCGCAGTCGGGACTCGTAGAACTTGTACAGGGGGGAGGTGGCCACGCGGGAAAGAGTACCGCGCGGCACCGCCTCCTCTGTGGCGCCCCTGACCCGTTCCGCGCTCAGCTCCGTCGGCCGGCGCGCACCGCCGCGCCGAGGGCGCGCAGCCCGTCGGCGGTGGTGTCCCATCCCATGCAGGCGTCGGTGACGGACTGGCCGTAGACGAGCTCCTCGGCCTCGACCGACTGGGCGCCGGGCTCGATGAAGCTCTCGATCATCAGCCCGGAGATGCCCTGCTCGCCCCCGCCGATGCGCTCGGCCAGCTCGGCCACGACCTCGGCCTGGCGCTCGTGCGACTTGCCCGAGTTGGCGTGGCTGGCGTCGACCATCACGAGGCCCGGCAGCCCGACCTTTCCCACGGACGCGACCGCCGCCGCGACGGACTCCGCGTCGTAATTCGGCCCGCGGGTACCTCCGCGCAGGATCACGTGACAGTCCGTGTTGCCCGCCGTCTCCACGACCGCCGCACGCCCGTCGGCGTCGGTGCCGAAGAACACGTGTCCCGCCGCCGAGGATCGGCACCCGTCCACGGCGACCTGCACCTCGCCGTCGGTGCCGTTCTTGAAGCCGACCGGCATGGACAGGCCCGACACGAGCTGGCGGTGCACCTGGCTCTCCGTGGTGCGGGCGCCGATCGCGCCCCAGGAGACGGCGTCGGCGATGTACTGCGGGCTGGTCGGCTCGAGGAACTCGGTCCCCACGGGGAGCCCCAGGTCGAGCACGTCCAGCAGTAGCTTGCGGGCGGTGCGCAGGCCGCGCGGGATGTCGTAGCTGCCGTCGAGCGCGGGGTCGTTGATGAGACCCTTCCACCCGACGGTCGTGCGCGGCTTCTCGAAGTACACGCGCATGACGATGAGAAGGTCCTCGGCCGTCTCCTCGGCGAGCCGGGCCAGCCGACCGGCGTAGTCGAGTGCGGCGTCGGTGTCGTGGACCGAGCAGGGGCCCACCACGACGAGCAGGCGGTCGTCGCGGTCGGCCAGCACGTCGGCGATCTCGGACCGGCTCCGCTCGACCAGTGCCTCGCGGGCCTCTCCCAGCGGGAGCTCGCCGAGGACCTCGGTCGGGGTCGGCAGCGGGGAGTACGACAGAACGCGCCTGTCCGCGGTCTGGGTGGGGTTCTCGGCGGTGATGGTCACGGCGGTCGCTCCTGGTGAATCGGTAGTGGCGGGCCGGGTGCCGTGATCCTCTTCGGTGCCCATGTCGCACCCGGATCCGCCGCTGTTGAAAGGCGGAAGGCGGCGACCATGGTGGTCACCGCCTCTGGGCTCCGGGTGTCGACGATCCGTCTAGCGGACGCGTGCGCTCGCGGCGCGGGCTCCACCCGGAGCCCACATAAAGCGCCAATATGCGCGAGCGATCGACATGACAGAGACCATAGCAAAGACCGTATCGCCCCCGGAATCCGCCGTCCCAGTCCGGCGTGCGCTCGCGCGGATGAACTCCTGCTCGCACGCCTGACCCTTCCGGCCCGACCCTCCTGCGGCCAACTGCGGCCCCGTGCACAGCCGCCCCTCACCATGGCGTCTTGCGCGCACCGAGGCGGGTGCGAGACGCCATGCCGAGGGGCGGCTGTGATTTTCGGGAGCATCCACGGGAGCGAGACGCCAGGGGCAGGGGCGGCTGCCAGGCCGGCGAACATCCCCACGCGCGAGACGCCAGGGGGCAAGAGCGGCTGCGAGTCGCGGTGCGGACGCTCGGCGCGTAGGCGGACGCAGCGCGCGGGGCGCCACGGCACCGCCGGATGAGGGGGAATACGACCGGGCCCCCTTTTGTTTGACATGTCAGCAACGTACGCTGGGCGCATCAACAAGACGAGAGGGACCCCCACCATGCAGTTCGGAATCTTCAGCATCGCCGACATCACCCCGGACCCCACCACCGGGCGCATACCCACCGAGCACGAGCGACTCGAGGCGGTAGTCGAGTACGCCACGCTGGCCGAGCAGGTGGGCCTGGACGTGTTCGCGCTGGGTGAGCACCACAACCCGCCGTTCGTCACGTCCTCCCCCACCACCACGTTGGGTTACGTCGCGGGCCGCACGAGCGAGATCATCCTGTCGACGGCCACGACGCTCATCACGACCAACGACCCGGTGAAGATCGCCGAGGATTACGCCATGCTGCAGCATCTGTCCGGCGGGCGCGTCGACCTGACGATGGGCCGCGGCAACACCGGCCCGGTGTACCCGTGGTTCGGGCAGGACATCCGGCAGGGCCTGCCGCTGGCCATCGAGAACTACGAGCTCCTGCACCGCCTGTGGCACGAGGACGTGGTGGACTGGGAGGGCAAGTTCCGCACGCCGCTCCAGCAGTTCACCTCGACGCCCCGCCCGCTGGACGGCGTCGCCCCGTTCGTGTGGCACGGCTCGATCCGATCGCCGCAGATCGCCGAGCAGGCCGCCTTCTACGGTGACGGCTTCTTCCACAACAACATCTTCTGGCCCATCCACCACACCAAGCAGATGGTGGAGCTGTACCGCCGCCGCTACGAGCACTACGGCCACGGCTCGGCGGACCAGGCGATCGTCGGCCTCGGCGGCCAGTTCTTCGCACGCAAGAACAGTCAGGAGGCGGTCAACGAGTTCCGCCCCTACTTCGACAACGCCCCCGTCTATGGTCACGGCCCGTCGCTCGAGGACTTCACCGCGCAGACCCCGCTCACGGTGGGCTCGCCGCAGCAGGTCATCGACCGCTACATGACGATGCGCGAGCACGTGGGCGACTACCAGCGCCAGCTGTTCCTCGTCGACCACGCCGGCCTGCCGCGCAAGACGGTGCTCGAGCAGATCGAGATCCTGGGCACCGAGATCGTCCCCGTCCTGCGGCGCGAGCTCGACGCCCTGCGCCCGGCCCACGTGCCGGACGGCCCCACGCACGCCGCGCTGGTCGCCGCCCGCGACGCCGAGCTGGCAGCCGCCGGCGAGCCCGCCTACTCCGACGCCTACCGCTTCGGCACCGGCGACAACTGGACGGGCCTCACCGCAGAGGGCGGGCAGCGGGCACAGCAGGAGTCGCTGGCCCGCAACCGCCGCACCCAGGCCCGCCTCGCCGAGGCGCCGGCCGGAAAGGAGTCCAAGTGACCTCCGAGCACCTGACCGAGCACACCACCCCCGGCGAGCGGCCGCTCAACCTCGTCGTCGTCGCCGCCGGCACCTCCGTGCCCTCCAGCACGCGGATGCTCGCCGACCAACTCACCTCCGCCACCCGCGAGGCCCTCGCCCGCCAAGGGCAGCGCGTCGAGGTGACGGTCCTCGAGGCGCGCGAGCTGGCCCACGAGGTCGTCGACGCGACGTTCACCCGCTTCCCCGGCGAGAAGCTGGCCGCGGCGATCGACGCGATCGGCCGCGCGGACGGACTGATCGCGGTGACGCCGATCTACAACCAGTCGTTCTCGGGGCTGTTCAAGTCGCTGTTCGACGTGATCGAGCCGGGCACCCTCGCCGGCGTCCCGGTGGCACTCGGAGCGACGGGCGGGACGGCGCGGCACTCGCTGGCGGTCGATTACGCACTGCGGCCGATGTTCGCCTACCTCAAGGCCGACGTCGTACCCACCACCGTGTTCGCGGCCGCCGAGGACTTCGGCGCGGTGTCCACGGCCGGCGACGAGAACTCGCTACGGACGCGCGCCATCCGGGTGGGGACCGAACTGGGCGACTACATGCTGCGGTTCGCGGGGGTCACCGCCGGCGCGGTCGAGCCGACGCGCGCGGATGACAAGCGGGGACGACGGGGCGACGACGACGAGTTCAGCGATTTCGTCCCGATGAGCGATCTCCTGGGACGCTGAACCGGAGCCGGCGTCGGGCAGCCGGCCGGCGCGGCCCGGGCTGGCGCTACTCGCGTGCCAGCTGAGGGATTTCGCGGACGGGGTCCTCCGGTCCGATGTCGTACGTACACTCGTACGGCCTCGGATCGGGGACGAAGGCCCATAGCATCGCCCCGGCCGCTCCCATGGCGCGGTACGCCTCGATGCGGTCGCCGATACGCGTCGCGCGCTCCTCGAGGGGCAGGCAGGAGCCCGCCGCGATCCCCAACTCCGTTACCACTAGTGGCTTGTCGGTTTGAGCGAGGCGCAGCGGCAGGAAACCGGCGTCGTCGTAGTCGTGGTACTGCAGCACGTCCACGTACGGCGAGTCCGCGATGAGCTTGTACCCGTCGCCCACGAGACCGCACTGGGGGCCGCCGAGTAGGCCGGCGGTGATGAGCCGCCCGGGATCCCGCTGCCGAATCAGCTGACCGACCTCGTCGGTCCACTCCCGTAGCACCTCTGCAGAGTCGGCCGGACAGGTGCGGAATTGCCAATGGCAATCGTCGGTTCCGCAGACCGCCGTCTCAGGCTCACCGATGGGTTCCCACGCCGCGACGGCCGGTGAGCCGGACCAGCGCTCGACCGCGGTGGTGACCCAATCCCGGTAACTCAGCGGCATCGCGGTGGGCTCCTCCCAACCGCGCAGGTACCACTCACGATCCTTGTACCGCTCGTCCTCGCATGCCCCGTCCTGCCCCACGAGCACAGGGATCACCACCTGGTCGTGCCGCTCCGCCGCGGCGAAAACGGCGTCGATGGGCGCGAAGTCGAGTTGCCCGGAGAACTTGTTCACGGCGAGCTGCTGGAAGGCGTTGAACCTCGTCACGGCCCCATCGGGGAGAGAGCCGAAGTACGAGTCGAGGTCCACCATCGCTCCGCACCCGGCGTTGACGCCCCAGTCGGTGGCGAGCTGGTAGGCGTTGAGGCCGGTCGGCCACCAGGGTTGGCCGTCGAGTTGGAGTTCGCCGGCGGCGACAGTGGCCCGCGAGACCGGTTCCTGTGAGCGTGAGTCTGGTGGCGCAGCGCATGAGAGGGTTAGCGCCAGCACCAGTAGTGCAACTATTTGAGGGGATTTCACGAGCTAACAATAGTCGACGGATCGACGGCCACCACTGAACTTCGTCCGCTACGAGAACACCCGCCACAGCCTCCAGGTCGGGCGGTCGTCACCTGAGTTGATCACCTCGAACTCCAGGGCGCCGAGTTCGGCGCCGTTCTCGTGCACGGTCGGATAGCGGAGATTGAGCGCGTCCGAAACCCCGCGCCCCTCGGCGGGCACGGTCAGCAGGAACTGCACCCCGTGCGCGGCCGGGTCGTTGAGGACTTCGACGAAGTCGCGGTCCGAGGGGATGACGAACTGCTCCGGCCGGGCGGTGGAGGCGATGATCGGGAATCCATGGACAGTGTCCATGATGACCGCTCCCTCGGGCAGACCCAGCGAGTCGAGGTAGTCGGCGATCCGGCGCTCGGTGTCGAACGAGGCGACTATCGCCTCCTGTCGCAGCCGCAGCTCTGGAGACCTGTCGCCGACCTCGGGGAGCACCACCGCGTGGAGTGAGTGCTGCTCCCGGGACAACGTCGGCGAGGACATCGCCACGCCGCTGACCGGAACCCCGGCCACGACCAGGAGCAGTGCGGTCCCCGTGAGCGCCCGCGAGCGTCCGAGTACGTCCTGCGGCCTCGACACGGCGTGGGGTCCGGGTCTGCGGGTGGTCATCCAGCCGCCGCGCGGTACGCAGAAGACGGCCAAGACCGCGACCAGGGGGACGGCGCTGATGTAAAACCGCAGAAACGGGAAGGTCATGCCCCGGAGATAGGCCAGGACGGCGAAGACCAGGACGGCGGCGAGGGCCAGCACCGCCAGCGGTTCGGGGTCCCGTCGACGCACGGACAGCACCGCGCACCACACCAGGACCACGCCGAGCGCCGGAGCGAGCACCACGATCTCCGCGAGGGAGAACGCAATTGCGGAAAGCCCCCCGGTCGACCCCCCTCCGGACTGTTCGAGGATCGCCGCGTTGCCGTAGCGGGAGGAGAACTGGGCCAGAGCGCTGCCGGTCACCAGCCAACTCGTCGCCGACCAGGCGAGGAAGGCGAGTGCGGTCGGCGCGGCCACGACCACGCCGTCGAGGATGGCTGTCTCCGTCTTGCGGGTGCGCCTGTAGGACACCGCGGCGACGAGAAGGGTTGCGGTGCCCGAGGCCGCCAGTGCGTCGTAGCGCGCCAGATACGCTAGCCCCAGCGCGAACCCGGCGACCATCAGATCGTGGACGTCGTCAGTACTCATCCACCTGGCGAGGCGACGGACGGACCACACCACTAAGAAGACGAACAGCGCCTCGCTCATGCCGTTGGCCCCGTAGTAGACGATCATCGGGTGCAAGCCGAAGACGAGTGTGACCCCCCAGGTGAACCACGCAGGGCACGCGCGCTCCCGGGCGATCGAATGGATCTGGACGACCGCGCCAGCCATCGCCAGGGCACTCACGGCCACCGCGGTCAGGCCCCACCGGGTCAACGCCGGGAACCAGTCTGACAGGGCCACGAGCGGGAACTGCGCGAGCGCGGTGAGAGGGGTGAAGATGAAACCGATGGCCGCCAGGTGCGGGTCGCGAGACAGCAGAGCCGCCCTCGTGTCGGCCACCCGGCTCAGCGAGTCTCCCTGCAGGTAGCCGGGACCGAGCGCAAGGTATAGTCCGGCCGCGATATACAGCGCGGTGAAGGACAGGAAGACGATCGCGGGACGGGTTCTCATGACGCCGGCCTGCTCATGACGCCAACCCGTGAACGGTTTTCTCCCAGTAGGAGGGGTTGGCGAACAGCTGGTAGGTGCCCTTGATCGCGGCGATCGACATCAGGACCCAGTAGAGCGGAACCGTCAGGCAGGCCCACCACAACGAGGAGTTGCCGGTCTCCCGGCACGCGATGAGGTTGGAGTAGAGGATCGCGGCGTTGCCGAGCACCAGGCAGATCAGCGCTGGGAAGTACACGTAGGCCGGGAAGACCTCCTCGATCACACCCGGCTGCCCGAGAATCCAGGACAGCGTCACCAGCCAGAACACCATGTTGAGACAGGCGATCACGGGAGTCCCGGCGAGGAGGGTGGTGAAGCGAAACATGCTCACCGTGCCGAGGGTGCGCCACAACTGGACCGGCCGGCGCATGTGCACCAACCAGGTCTGAAGATACCCCTTGTACCAGCGGGATCGCTGCCTGATCCAGTTGATGGGATCCGGGTTGGCCTCCTCGAGGGTGGTCGAGTCGAGTACGGCCGTCCGGTGCCCGCGGGCGGCGATCCGCACCCCCAGATCGGCGTCCTCGGTGACGTTGTACGGATCCCACGCGCCGATGTCTCTCAGGACGTCCGCCTTGATGTGGTTCGAGGTGCCTCCCAGCGGGATCGGCGAGCTGGACTTCATCAGCCCGGGCAGGAGGAAGTTGAACCACAGTGCGTAATCGGCGGTGAACCACGCCGTGAGCAAGTTCTGCGACCCGTTGTGGAACGCCAACTTCGCCTGGACGCACGCCACGTCGTCGTCGAGCTCGGCGAACGCGACCGCAACCCGGCGCAACTGAAGCGGGTCGGGACGGTCCTCGGCGTCGAAGATGGTGACGATCTCGCCCGTGGCGTAGTGCAGGGAGTAGTTGCAGGCCTTGGGTTTGGTGCGGGGGTCGGCCGGGGGGATCCGGAGGATCTGGCAGACCTGCCCGAGGCCGGCGGCCTCGGCGGCGTCGATGGTGACGTCGTCGTCCGCCTCGAGTAGCAGCAGGACCTCCAGCTTGTCGGCCGGATAATCGATCGAACTCACCGCGTCAATGAGGTCGGCGATCACCTCGGGCTCGTTGTAGGCCGGAACGAGGACCGTGTAGGTGGGCAGTTCCTCGTCGCCCACGGCGCGGGCGCGATCGTCCTCCACGTGCAGGATCGAGTCCCTGGCCAACCCCCTGCTGAGCAGCAACAACCGGTCCGCCAGCGTGATCAGATAAACGAAAGTGCTCACCGCGGTCAGCGCGATGAGCGTGGGGGTGGTTACCAGGACCAACGCGAGGACCACCACGGCGAGCGCGGCGAGCCCGGTCCACTTCTGCCAGGGCATGAACGGTACCGCCGCGGAGGCCAGCGGGTCTCGCTCGAACAACCCGTGGACGGCGTCGTGCAGCGCTGCCGCGCTGCGCGCTTCCTCCGGGGTCGGCGGAAGGTCCGTGGGCGGCATCTCGGCGTGCGACTGATCCGCGTTCATGCTCGCGCCCACTGCGCACTCACCAGTTCGGTCCCGAGTTCTGTGAGCATGGCGAGGTCCTTGTCCTGAGGATGGGTGTCGGTCACGGCCCCGGATCCCCGCAGCAACAGGTTGACCAGGCGCGAGAACGTGGACCGGGTGCCGGGAACGGTCTGCGGGAACTGCGCATCGTACTCGTGGTTGTCCACGGTGATCAGCGTGACCCTCTGCACGCGGTCGTCCCCGCGCGTCCACGCGAACGTCATGAGACTCCAGGTCAACAAATTCTCGTCGTCGATCACGGTGCGGTACCGTGCGGAAACCTCATGACCCAGGTCCACCGTCCGCGATGGACTGATCCGGGCGGCACTCAGGTCGAAGGTCATCTCGAGTGGGAACAACTCGAGCACCCCGGTGCTGGCCACGGTCAGTGACTGCACGGCCGCGACCCGCGGACGCAGGAGCTTGTCCCAGTCCGCCCGGACGCGGGTGGCACGGATCATCTGGCGCGAGAGGGTGGCGGTCGGGCCGAACATCCGACCGGCCCACGAGTAGTCCACGGTTTCTGTTTCCTGCCACCCCGACGGGATCGCCTGGCCCGGCCCGTTTACGGGAGGAGGGCCCTGCGCCACTCGCTCGGAGATGGCCGGAGGCAGCGGGGCCAGCGCGAGTACCAGGGCGACCGCGACGAGCAGGGGCGCGCTTCGCCACGCCTCCCGCCGAGAGACCACAGCGCTCCGGGGGGCAGGCCGCTCACCACCCGGGTCGGCAGCGCCGTCGGCGCCACCCCCCGCCCGTCGGCGCACCCGCCGGACCACCGGCGGCGTCGCCACCGCCGCCGGAACCGCCAGTCCGACGAGAAGCACCACCGCGGCCTGGGCCACGGCGCCACCACCGAGCCCGTACGAGACCAGACGGACCGCCCCGGGCGGAACCGCGAGCAACACGATCCATGCCGGCCAGTATGAGCCGGTGCGGCGGAGCCCGAAGAGGAAGACGCAGCCTCCCAGGAGGAAGACCCACGCCGCGAGCACGTCCAGGTGCAGCAGGGGGTATGTCCCGGAATACCGTGGGAGGACCAGCCACTGGACCATGAGGGCGACGGTCAGGATGATCGTGCCGGCGATCTTGTCGCTCTGTCGGTCGTGGATCGGCAGCTCGGGCCGCCGACGCACGTTGAGTGCTACCGCAGCCAGCGCGGCACCCAGGACCGGCGCGAGGAGCACGGCACTACCCGCGCCGGTAGCCTGCTCGCGCGCCACCCGTATCCAGGTCTCGTGGAACCCGGCCGCGAGCATCGCCGTGAGCAGGGCCCACCGCGCCGCGTGGTCGTAGCCGGGGCTCACCGCCCGGAGCTGACCCGACGGCGGCGACGGGCGACCGCCCACACGAGTCCCGCGATTCCGACCCCGGCGACGGTGACCACCAGGCCGACGAGCAGGGCCGTGTTGACCCCGTTGGTGGAGGCGGGGTCCGCTGCCTCCACCTCGACGGCCTCGGCGGTCGAGAGCTCGAGCGGCTCGCGGCCGGGTGCCGTGAACAGGACGTTCCCGGTGAGCATCGACCAGCGTTCCTGCTCCCTGCTGAGCCACTCAAGGGTTCGGTCGAGCTCGCCGGAGCCCGAGCTCGTGGAGGCCACCAGCAGCGCCCGGTCACCGTCCTCGACGACCTGCATCGACGCGAAGTCGATGTCCTCGTAGAACCGCAGGGTCGCCGGCTCGCCCTCCTGGGCCCCCATCACCTCGAGTGTGCGTCCGCTGGTCAGGGTGAGTGGTAGGTCGAGCTGCGAGGGGGCTGATTCCGAGGTCACCAGGAGACCCGGCACGTTCCCGTCGAGGAGGACGTCCATCGGCACCCACTCCGGCAGGAGCGGGGAGGCGGACAGCGCCTGCAGTTCGGCGAGGATCGTCACCGCCCGGGCGGTGTCGTCCAGGGAACCGCTCGCGGTGGCCACCTGCATCCGCGGCATCAGAGCCTGGGGCAGGGAGTCGAACCCGGCGGGGGCGGGAGAGGTCGGCTCGGAGATCTGCACGCGCGACGATCCGTCGAGGATCATCGTCAACGGCTGGAGCACACCGCACGCGGCGCCGGCCCCCGCGGTCTGGAGGGACACCGAGATGTCGGTGTACCTGCCCAGCGCCCCGGCGGGAACGGTGACGGTGCGCTCGATGATCCCGGCCTGATCGGCGGTCCAGGAATCGAGCACGGTCTGTCCCGCGGTCACCACGATCAGGCCACTGCGATCCGAGGGGGGAGGCGAGTACGTCCCCACCAGGTCGATCGTCACGTCTCCACTCACCCTGGCCAGGGAGGTCTGATCCAGTCCGAACGCGGCCGAGACGGTTCCGACGGATCGGGCGGAGCGCGAACCGATTCCAAGCTCGTCCAGGGTGCCCTCGGTCACGAGTGCTCGCGGCGCCGGGGCGGACGAATTGAGCGTCGCCGAACCCGCCACCGCCAGGGACCAGAGGTCGCTCGACACCGATCTCGTCTCCCGGGCGAGGGCGGCGGCGTCGCCCGAGATGATCGCGGTGGGGACCTCCTCATCGGTCAACTCGATCCGGGTCTGGTCGGATTCCCGGATCTCCGCCCGCCGAGTGAACGGCGTGGCGGTCGGAGCCCTGGGGCCGGATGCCGGGAGGACCTCGATGTCCATTCCGCGCCGTCCGAACGCCGCCGCTGACGTCGTGGCCAGCTGGGCGGCGGCCTCGGCCTCGGCGATGCTCGGCTCGTCTGGCAGGTAGATCTCCAGCCGGTCAACCACCGAGGGGATGAAGTCCGCCAGAACACGGGGAGGTTCCGGTTCGCCCTCGAAGTCGACCTCCGAGTCACGCAGGACGAGGGATCTGTCGCTCCAGTCCGGGCACACCTCACCCCGGGAGTGCAGAACCGTCCGAAGGGTCAGGTCCAGCACACCGCTGCGGATCCGCGCCCCGACGAGCGGGATGTCCAGCCGGACCGTGTCCTCCGCGCCGTCCAGCTCGATCCGGTCCAGGAGCAGATCGCCCGACCACGCCTCGAGGTGTCCGCGCTCGAGGTCCACGGGAAACTGCACCGTCGTGGACAGGGTCCGAGGAGTCAGCCCGGCGGGGACCGGAATGGGAACGGCGACCTCGGCGCTCCGGTCGCGGAACTCCAATACCTCGGCCACCCCGAGACTCACGCCGTCCACGACGGTCTGGGCGGCCACGGGCGTGGGGAACGCCAAGGAGAGAGCCAGCAGGAGGGACGCGGGGACACGCAGGTCGCGAAGCGAGAACACGAGGGGTCACGCTACCGCTCCGGGCCCGTGAACACCCGCAAAGAGAGCGTGAAGTCGGGCCCGGGCCGGGTTCCGCCGATCCGTGCGACCGTCAGCGGAGGTCGGGCAACCCGTCGTCCCGCGTCAGCGGCGGCACGCCCGCGCGGTCGGTGCCCTCGTCGGCGAGCTGGTCAGGCTCGGGGTGCGCGGCGTCGAAGCTCTCCGGCAGGTTCTTGATGTGCTTGTTCATGTTGCGCACGAGCAGCACCGTGGCGATGAGGAGCAACAGCACCAGCGGGATGCCCAGCGGGGAGGCCTTGCCGAACTCGGGGCCGACCGGGTTGTCGTTGTACCCGGGGGTGCCGGGCGACTGGTTCTGAGCGAAGATCATCGCCGACTCGTACGCCAGGATCTGGACGTCCGGTCCCAGGGTGATCATCTCGGGTCCTCACTCATGCTCGGTCCGACCGGGAGCTCGACCGACGGATCGACTCCCGCGAAGAGGTCTGTCTCGTATTCTCCCTCACCGAGCTGAGGAAAGCCCACCCGACTGGCTGCCAGTTCGAACTCCTCGGTCGGCCACACCCGCTGCTGCATCTCCACCGGCGCGGCGAAGAACCATCCGTTGGGGTCGATCTGCGTGGCGTGCGCCAAGAGGGCCGAGTTGCGCTGCTCGAAGTAGTCCGCGCACTCCACCCGGGTGGTGACCCGCTCCATCACGTCCGGACGGTCCTTCCAGCGGGACAGGAACTCGTCGAAGTGGCGTACGCCGTCGCGGGCGAACAGCTCCTCGTCGAGCAGCTCGAGGCGGCGCCGGGGGAAGCCGTGCGTGTAGTAGACCTTCGCGATGGCCCACGGCTCGCCCGCGTCCGGATACCGGGTCGGGTCCGCGGCGGCCTCGTAGGCGGCCATCGACGCCGAGTGCACCTTCAGGTGATCCGGGTGGGGATAACCACCGTTCTCGTCGTAGGTGATCATCACGTGGGGCCGGAACTCGCGGATCCTGCGGACCAGGGCCTCGGTGACCTCGTCGTCGTCGGCCAGGGCGAAGCACCCCTCCGGCAGGGGCGGCAACGGGTCCCCCTCGGGCAACCCCGAGTCCACGAAGCCCAGCCAGTGGTGGTCGACGCCCAGGATGTCGGCGGCGCGCGCCATCTCGCGCACCCGCACCGCGGGCAGATCCGCGGTGACGTCCGGGCGGTCCATCGCAGGGTTGAGGATGTCGCCCCGCTCTCCCCCGGTGCACGTCTCGACCAGCACGTGGACGCCCTCCGCGACATACCTGGCCATGGTCGCCGACCCCTTGGACGACTCGTCGTCGGGGTGGGCGTGGACCGCCATCAGCCGCAGACCGGCCATCGCGAGCACCTGCCGTTCTTCTCGAGGGAGTGAAGGACCGCACCATTCTATGGGCGTCGCCGCGCGCCGTGCCCCCGGCCCGTGCCCCGGCGGACCCCCGACCACCGTTGCCGACGCGCCCGGATACCCTGACCCCATGAGTGAGCCGAGGTCGCACGCCCCGTCGCAGCGCCCCGCGAGGCCGCCCGCCGACCGGTACGCCGACGCCGATCGCGGCTCGGGCCTGGCCGGCAAGGTCGTCGCCGTTCTCCTCGTCCTCCTCGTGGGCGCCCTCCTGGTGGCCGGCGTGGTGACCATGTACCGCCTCAACCAGACGCCGGACATCTCGGGCGAGGCGACCGGCGTGGAGGTCGTGGACTCCGGCCGGGTCGACCTCACGTTCACCGTCACTCGCGAGGAGCCGGGCACGCCCGCGTACTGCATCATCCGGGCCCAGGAGGAGTCCAAGGGCGAACTGGGCCGGCGTGAGGTCTACGTCCCGCCGTCTCAGAACGGCACGGTCGAGATCACCGCGTCCGTGTTCACCACCGACCGCGCGTTCATCGCCGACGTCTACGGCTGCGGCGAGGACGTCCCCGACTACCTGCGCAGGTAGAGCGGCCCGACGACCGGTCCACCGCCGCCCTCGCGCGGGCGATGTCTGTGTTAATATTGGCGCTTCAGCACGGCTCCCGGTTTCGCGGGGCCGTGTTTTTCTTACATCACGCACGCGAACAGATTGGAGTGCGCTCATGGCGAACGACACCCAGGTCCACTGGCTGACCCAGGACTCGTACGACCGCCTCATGGCCGAGAAGGAGGCGCTGATCGCCAACCGTCCGGTCATCGCCGCCGAGATCAACGAACGGCGCGAGGAGGGCGACCTCAAGGAGAACGCCGGCTACCACGCCGCGCGCGAGCAGCAGGGCCAGGAGGAGGCGCGGATCCGCACAATCGACGACCTGCTGGCCAACGCCCAGGTCGGCGAGACGCCCACCGAGTCCGGCGTCGCGCTCATCGGCTCCGTCGTCCGCGCGTACTACAACGGCAACGAGGACACCAAGGAGACCTTCCTCATCGGCACCCGCGGCGAGGGCTCCGGTAAGGACGACCTCGAGATCTACTCGCCCGACTCGCCACTCGGCAAGTCCGTGCTGGGCGCCAAGAACGGCGAGACCCGCGAGTACACCGCCCCCAACGGCAAGAAGGTCTCCGTCACCATCGTCACCGCGGAGCCGTACCAGAGCTGACCTGCTCCGTCCGACCCCGGTGGTAGGTTCTTCACGAATGTCGGGTCGCCCAGACGCGCCCGAACCAGCGCCGGCGTAGCAGGAGTTCCAACGTGTCAGACGGTTCCCAGGACAGGCCCCACGGCCCTGCCCCGACGATCGAGGCGGCCGCAGCGAGGGTCCTGGGTCCGGCACTCCGGACCGGCCAGTCACCCTTCGAGGACGATCTCTACACCTGGACCCCCGAGGTCGCGGAGGAGCTCGCCCGCCGCCTGGACGCCGACCCCGAGGACGGCGCCGCGGGCGGCGGGGCGGGCCCGACCGGGGTGGCAGCGCCCGGGTCGACCCGCTCCCCCGTCATGCAGGCGCTGCACGACCAGCTCGAGGGCGCCCCGCGCCCGGTGGTGCTGCTGGCCGCCGAGCTGCTGTACATCCAGCAGCTGCCGCTGAGTACCGTCACCGCGCGCCTCAAGCGGGGCCGCGTCCGCGACGTGCTGTCCTGGACGGACGAGGCGCCGGAGATCCCCGCCGACCTCGACGACGTCCTCACCGAGAAGGGCCCGCTGACCGGCGGCCTCGGCTTCAACGTGCAGATGCGGGAGCACCTGCGCTGGTTGTGCTCGTTCATCATCCACTGGGCCGAGCTCGACGCCTCCGTCCGCGACGCCGCTCTGTCCGACCCGTGGGAGTTCCAGCGGGCCGCCCGCTCGACGCCCGGCGACTGGCGGGCCATCCGCTACAGCCTCCAGTACATGGTGTGGCCCGGCCACTTCCAGCCGGTCGTCAAGCACGAGCACAAGACGCGGATCCGCGACGCGTTCGCCGACCTCATCGGCGGGCCGTCCGGTATCGACGAGCTCGACATCGACCAGGACCTGCACCGGATCTCCGAGGTGCTGTCCGCGCAGCTCGGTCAGCCGGTCGACTGGTACCGCGGCTCCGTGGCCAACCAGTGGCAGCGGCACCGCGACGACCACTCCCGCCGCGCGTGGCTCGTGCGGCCCGGCCGGGGCGGCGTCGGCCAGTCCGGGCAGTGGGTCGCGCAGAACCGCATCGCGCTGCCCGCCTCGCACCTGCCGCGCATCCCCGCCCACGCCAGCCGGCTGGAGGTCTCCCAGGCCGTCGAGCAGGGCTACCCGCACCTGGACTACCAGGCACGCTTCCAGCTCACCGCGGAGCTGCACACGTTCCTGTCCCGGATGAGCCCGCAGGACGTGGTGGCCACCGTCGCCGACGCCAAGCTGCACCTGGGCACCCTCACCGACGACCTCGGCTACGTGGAGGACGGCGGGCAGCAGCTCGAGCGATCCGTGCTGTGGAGCTCCGTCACCCTGGATCTCGAGTCCCTGCCGAGCCCCCTGTCCGAGCTGATCGGCGAGCCCGGCACGGTCGTCGACCTCACCGACGGGCTCGACGCGCTGCTGTCGGCAATGCACCCGGGGCGCCATTCCGCCGAGTCGCAGGTCGCGGAGGCCCCCGCCGCGGGCGCGGTGCCCACGCTGCCCGAGGTCACCGACGAGCTCGCCGACGGCCTGCACATGCCGCGCAAGGAGCTTCAGGAGATCGTCGACACGCTGCAGCAGCGTCAGCAGATCGTGTTCTACGGCCCGCCCGGTACAGGCAAGACGTATCTCGCCCAGGAGCTCGCGCGCTTCCTCGCCGGTCCCGACGACCCGAGCCGCGTCCAGCTGGTGCAGTTCCACCCGAGCTACGCCTACGAGGACTTCTTCGAGGGCTACCGCCCCACCCTCACCGAGTCCGGTCAGCCGGGCTTCGCGCTGCAGGCCGGGCCGCTGCGCCGGCAGGCCGCGCGCGCGACGTCCGAGTCGGGTCGTGAGCACCCGAGCTTCCTCATCATCGACGAGATGAACCGCGCCGACCTCGCGCGTGTGTTCGGCGAAATGTACTTCCTGCTCGAGTACCGCGACCGCACCGTCCTGCCCCAGTACTCCCCCGACACGTCGTTCCGGCTGCCGCGCAACCTGTTCATCATCGGCACCATGAACACTGCGGACCGCTCGATCGCCATGGTCGACGCGGCCATCCGGCGCCGCTTCGCGTTCATGGAACTGCATCCCGACACCCCGCCGGTCGCCGGTGTGCTGCGCCGTCACCTCGAGGCGCGCGGCGCGTCGACCGAGCCGGCGGAGCTGCTCGAGGCGCTCAACTCGGAGATCGACGACTCCGACCGCGACCTGCGGATCGGGCCGTCGTACTTCATGAAGGACCAGGCCACCGAACCCGGCGGCCTCGAGGCGATCTGGCGGTACGACCTGCTACCGCTACTCGAAGAGCACTACTACGGGCGACTCACCCGGGCCGAGGTCCACGAACGGTTCGGCCTGGCGGCACTGCGCCGCAAGATCGGGCGGGCGTGACCACGATCTCGACGGGTCCGGGGGCGTCCGAGCTGATGGCCCTGGAGTTCGACGAGTTCGACCGCCGGGGCCGGCTCGTCACCCTCAGCTGGGAGGGCGCGCAGCACCTCTCGCAGACCGGACTGGTGGAGGTCCTGCCCGCCGGTCGCGACACGTGGCGGCTCATCCCCAGCGGGGCCGTGGGGTCGGTGCGGGTCGAGGGCCTGTCCGTGCGGGTCCTGCCCGCTGCGAGCCTCGGGCTGACGCAGTTGTTCTTCCTACTGGACCACGCGGCCGACGACGCGTTCCTCTCCTCGGCCGTGCCGGCGCGGGACGACGACGAGCTGTGGTCCTCCGTCGCCGAGTCGATGGCCCGGCTCGCGCACCAGGCGTTGGCCGCCGGGCTACTGCGGGGATACCGCAGGGTCGACGAGGCGCTGACCACCGTGCGAGGCAGGATCCGGCTCGGCGACCAGATCCGCCGCCACCCGGGCATGACCATCCCGCTGGAGGTGACCTACTCGGAGTTCACGCCGGACATCGCCGAGAATCGCATCCTGCGCACAGCCGCGCACCGCCTGCAGTTCCTGTCCGAGCTGCCCGACGCGACCCGCCGACGGCTCGCCATGGTCGACGCGAGACTGTCCGACGCCTCGCTCATCCCGCAGGGCGCGCCGGTGCCCGCATGGACGCCGAGCCGGCTCAACGCCCGGTACCAGGACGCGCTGTCGTTGGCGGACCGCATCGTGCGGCGCATCTCGGTGGAGGTCGAGGACGGCCACGCGGCGTCGGCGGCGTTCGTGACCGAGATGCCGGAGCTGTTCGGACGGTACGTGGAGGCCGAGCTGAGCGCCGCCCTCGACGGGCGGAGCGGGCGGTTGCTGCACAACCCCGTCGTCAATCTGGACTCCGGTACCGAGGCCGACGGCGACGCCCCGTCCGGTCGTCACCGCGCGCCCGCCGGGGACGGTGACCACATCTCCGTGCGGACCGGGTTGGTGTACGAGGTCGACGGCGAGCCGGTCACCACGTTCGTACCGACCTATCCCACGGACCGCCGGACCCGCGCGGCCGAGCACTACCGGCTGTTGGCCGCCTGCACGGCGCTCGGCGTAAACCGCGCGTACCTGGTGTACCCCGCCCAGCGGCGTGACGATTTCCCCCAGCCGCGGCGGATCGTGCACACAGACATCTCGATCGTCGAGTACCCCGTCGACCTCTCCGGCGGCCCGGCCGACAGCCGTCGGGCTATCGTCGAGTTGGCCGAGCACGCGCGCACCCTCGCGTGTGCGCCCGCCGCCCGCCACCGCACGGAAGGGAGACGACACGCCAGATGAGCGACGCCGATGATCCCGCCCGCCGACTCATGGTGAGTCTCGCGCTGGCGGCGGTGGGGACGGTCGGCGCGTATCGCGGCGCGTACGAGGTGCTCGCACAGCAGGCCAGGATCGCCCGTCGGGTGATCCCGAAGCCCACCTCCCGCCCCTACGACGGCGACGGGCTGTACCGCCCAGGGGCGCCGTCTCCCGATCCGTGGCGGCCGGGGATGACGTGCGACGTCCACATGATGGTCTTCGGCGACTCGCTGGCCGCCGGGTTGGGCGCCGACTCCCCCGACGAACTGCCGGGTGTTCTGCTGGCCCGAGGCCTCGCCGAGGAGGCCGGTTGGGACGTCCGCTTGAGCATCAAGGCGATCGTCGGCGCCACCTCCAAGGGGCTGGCCGGGCAGGTCGAGGCGATGCAGGTCGCGCACGGCCGGCCGGACATCTCCGTGATCCTCGTCGGCGGCAACGACATCACCTCGCGCAACGCGATCGGCCCGTCGGCCCGCCGCGTCGGGGAGGCCGTGCAGGCCCTACGCGAGGGCGGCTCCCACGTCGTGGTGGGCACGTGCCCCGATCTGGGCATCATCAAGCCGGTGCCGCAGCCGCTGCGGTCGGTCATGGCCACGCTCAGCCGGCGACTGGCCGCCGCGCAGGCCGTGCAGGTCCGCCGGGCCGGGGGCGTCCCGGTGTCTCTGGCCGAGACCCTGGCTCCCGAGTTCCACCGCCGCGGCGAGAGCCTGTTCTCCCCCGACCGCTTCCACCCGAACTCGGCCGGCTACGAGCTCGCCGCCGGCCTGCTGTTGCCCGCGGTGTGTGTGGCGCTGGGAGTGTGGGACGAGGTGCCCGAGGAGCATCTGCCGCAGGATGCCGCCGAGGCCGCCGCGTCGCTCGAGGCCGCGGACGGCGCCGCCGAGGCCGCCGAGCCTACCGACGCCGGCGAGCGCGCGGAGGCGGCCGAGCACCGCGAGTCGGTGGTCGCCCGCCTGACCAAACGCCTCACCGACTTCGTCCGCACCCACGAGGACACGGACGACGAGGAGGAGAACGCGTTCCTGCATAATGAGGACGTGGACGTCGATCCGGAGAGCACGGGGGATGCCCGCGAGGCCGCGGACACCCTCCGGCGACGGAGCCGGATCCTCCGGTTGGCACGCCTCACCCGGGACGACCCCCGCCCGGACGAACCGACCGACCAGACCTGACTCTCACCTGCTACACACGAAGCAGCCACCAGACACAAAGGAGTCTTCCATGCCGGAAGCCGTGATCGTCTCGTACGCCCGCTCCCCCATCGGGCGCGCCAACAAGGGATCCCTCGTCGGTATCCGCTCCGACGACCTGGCCACCCAGATGGTCAAGGCCGCGCTCGACAAGGTCCCCTCGCTCGACCCCACCCAGATCGACGACCTCATGCTGGGCTGTGGCCTGCCGGGCGGCGAGCAGGGCTTCAACATGGCGCGCGTCGTGTCCGTCCTCTCGGGCCTGGACACCGTGCCCGGCACCACCGTGAACCGCTACTGTGCCTCCTCGCTGCAGACCACCCGCATGGCCATGCACGCCATCAAGGCCGGTGAGGGCGACGTGTTCATCTCCGCTGGCGTGGAGACCGTCTCCAACTTCGCCAAGGGCACCTCCGACCACATCCCGGACACCAAGAACCCCAAGTTCTTCGACGCCATGGACCGCACCGCCAAGCGCGCCGAGGGCGGGGCCGATACCTGGGTCGACCCGCGCGAGGCCGGGGACGTACCGGACGTCTACATCGCCATGGGCCAGACGGCCGAGAACGTCCAGCAGATCACGGGAATCACCCGAGAGGATCAGGACGCGTGGGGCGTGCGCTCGCACAACCTGGCCGAGAAGGCCATCGAGTCCGGCTTCTTCGACCGCGAGATCGCGCCGGTCACCATGCCCGACGGCACCGTGGTCACCAAGGACGACGGCCCGCGCGCCGGCACGACCTACGAAAAGATTTCGCAGCTCAACCCGGTCTTCCGTCCCGACGGCACCGTCACCGCCGGCAACTGCTGCCCGCTCAACGACGGCGCCGCCGCCCTCGTGATCATGAGCGACACCAAGGCCAAGGAACTCGGCCTGACCCCGCTGGCCCGCATCGTCTCCACCGGCGTGTCCGGCCTGTCCCCCGAGATCATGGGCCTCGGCCCGGTCGAGGCCGTCAAGCAGGCCCTCGGCCGAGCCAACATGAGCGTCAACGACATCGACCTCGTCGACTTCAATGAGGCCTTCGCCGTCCAGGTTCTGGGCTCGATCCGTCAGCTCGGTATCGAGGAGGACAAGGTCAACGTCTCCGGCGGCGCGATCGCGCTGGGCCACCCGTTCGGCATGTCCGGCGCCCGCATCACCGCCACGCTGCTCAACAACCTGCAGACCCACGACAAGCAGTTCGGTCTGGAGACCATGTGCGTCGGCGGCGGCCAGGGCATGGCGATGATCGTCGAGCGCCTCAGCTGATCCCGCGCCCCTGACGCGGGGCCACGCGGGCGGCCACCGCTCTCGCGTCACCCGCATCGCGCACATCGCGCAGAGCGTTCCGCCCACATTTCCCGAGAGGGACGTGGGCGGAACGCTCTTCTCGTTGAGCAGGCGCCCGGGGCTCGCTTCGGCGGGCGCAGGGCTTCCTCGCCCGATCGCCGACGCGTAGCCAGCGGTCGGCAGCGGACAACGCGGCAGCGCGACTGCTCGGACTTACGAGCAGCGGGCAATGAGGCAGCGCGACTGCCCGGACTCACGCTGCGTCCTTGACCTGTGCTGGCTCGTTGGTCCCCAGCGCCAGCGCACCCGCCTCAGATCCGGACATTTCGCCAGCGCGGGTCATACGCGCAGCACACCTAGGGGCAGATACGCTGCCGCGCTGCACGGGCACGAGGCGCACCGCCCCGGGGCACGGCGCACAGGGCACGACACGAGCAGGCGCCTGGCCAATGCTTTACCCGGCGCGCGGACGCCCACCCTTCTGGCCCGTGGCTGCGATGGACGTTCGTCCAGTCCGCCGCCATGCAGCGCGTCGTCACCGTCGAGGTCGTCCGGTCCCGTGGCGAGTGGGCGGCTCCGGTGCTGTACATGCTCGACGGGGTCGGGGCTCCCGAGTACAGCACGGGCTGGAACCACGTCGCGGACATCCACGAGGTGATGGCGGACGAGAACGTCCACCTGGTCAACCCGGCGGGCGCGTACGCGTCCTACTACTCCGACTGGGAGAAGGAGGACCCGGCCCTGGGTAACCACAAGTGGGAGACCTTCCTCACCGAGGAGTTGCCGCCCATCGTCGACGACGAGCTGGACACCAACGGCAGGTCCGCCATCGCGGGGAGCTCGATGGGGGCCCAGGCCGCGCGGCGGTGTACCTCGCGGCCGGCAACGGCGTGGTCGGCTCCGGTGACCCGGAGAACTGCGGCGGCCAGGTGTACAACCTCTGGTTCGGCATCGTGCTCGAGCGAGGGTCGCTCGAGGCCACGAAGGCGTTCGAGCGCGCGCTGGACCGGGCCGGGATCGAGCACCGCGCGGACTATCTGGACACCGGCCTGCATAACTGGGCGACCTTCACGCGGAACCTGGACGCCGGGTGGGAGTACGTCGAGCCCGCCCTCCGGGGCTGATCAGCCCGCCGGGGTTGATCCGCCCGCCGCGGAAATGGCGACGGCCCCGGTTCCCTTCCCAGGGAAGCCGGGGCCGTCGTGGTTCGCGGGTCGGGTCCGCGTCAGGTGCGGATCACTCGCGGAAGTAGCTCATCAGCCGCAGGATCTCGACGTACAGCCACACCAGGGTCACGGCGAGGCCGAGCGCGACGCCCCACGCCATCTTGGCCGGGGCGCCGGCGCGCACGAGGCGGTCGGCGTTGTCGAAGTCGAGCAGGAAGCTGAACGCGGCCAGGCCGATGCAGATCAGCGAGAAGATGATGGCCATCACGCCGCCGTCACGCAGCGGGTTGAAGCCGAACAGCAGCGCACCGATCAGGTTGCCCACCATCAGGACGAGCACGCCGATGATGGCGGCGGTCATGAAGCGGGTGAACTTGGGGGTCACGCGCACGGCGCCGGTCTTGTAGACGAACAGCATGCCGGCGAAGACGCCGAAGGTGCCGAGGATCGCCTGACCGATGACCGCCGCGGCGTCGGCACCGGCGATGTCGAAGGTGAAGATGTGGGAGACCGCGCCGATGAACAGGCCCTCGAACGCGGCGTAGATCAGGGTGACAGGCGCGGAGTCCATCTTGCGGCCGAAGGTGGCCACGAGAACGGTGACGAACCCGCCGATGCCGCCGACCAGCAGGAGCGGCATCGCGAGCCCCATGTCGACGGACAGGAAGTAGGCGATGAGGCCCACGACGCCGATCACGCCGAGGGTGATACCCGTCTTCGAGACGACGTCGTCGATGGTCATGGGCCGCGTGTCGGCGGCGGACTGCGGGGCACCGTAGCCGGCCTGGGCGCCGTAGCCCGGCTGGCCGTACTGCCCCTGCTGGAACGCACCGCGTCCGGCGGCACCGAACTGGGTGGCGCCACGGGCGCTGTCCGTGGACAGGGAACTGAAGACCGGATTGCTGCTGCTGCGCATCGAGGTCCCTTCGGAATGTGTCGGGGAAGGTCGTTGGTCGAGAGTCCCCGCCGGCTCACCGACGAATCACTCGTACCTCTACAACGCGCGAGGTCGCTCGAGTGTTCCCGGCGGGCGCGGTCCTGGACGGGAGTCCGGGCGCCGGAGTTCGTCGATGAGCGTTGCCGACCCGTCACCGGCGGCTCGCACCGCTATTCGCAGGCCACCCCGTCGTTGTCGCGGTCGAGCTTCGAGGCGTACCCGGGCTGGCCGCGGTAGAGCGGTGCGGCGCCCGCCGCCCGGGCCGCCGAGCAGTTCTCGTAGTACGCCGACTGCGGCGCCGGCTCGGCCACCGGTGCGGGCGCTGGCACATACGTCGACCGGGGCTCGGGCGTGTACGTGGGCTGGGTCGGCCGCTGCGCGGCGGCGGCCTGCTCGCGTGCGACCCGCTCGCGGTCGGCCTCCTCACGGGCCGCCTGCTCGCGGGCGGCTTCCGACTCGGCGCCGGCCGCGGCCGGCACCGTGGACTCGGAGGTCGTGGCCGTCTGGGTGACCGTCGTGGTGGGCGCCGCGGTCCGGGCGGTGGACGTCACCGTGCTCGTCGCCGCCGCACCGCTCACGTCGGCTCGACCGCCGGGACCGGTGTGGGCCCCGCGGCGGCCATGAGCGCCACGAACCCGACGAGCAGCGCGGCGGTCCCGGATCCGACCGACGGCCACCGCCGCCGGAACGGGGTCAGCGGGGTGTCCCAGGTCAGCGGCCCGAGCGCGTCGGGGGAGACGTACCCGGCCATCGTCTGGCCGGCGAGCACCGCCTGCCGGTCCAGCTGGAAGTCCTCCTCGGCACGGACGCGGTCCTTGTGCTCGCAGTACAACCACCAGCCGCCCGGCAGCGCCGCTGCCAGACCGAGCAGCGCCATGGCCACCGAGGTGAGCCCGTCGCTGCCGAGCGTGGCGACCGCGGCCACCGCGATGAGCCCGCCCGTCACCACGCCGGTCCACGCGAGGACCGGCTTCCAGAACGGGGGCCGGACGTACGTCGGCTCGGTGAGGGTGGGGTGGGCTATGGAGGGCGAGACGATCGGCATGTCCGGGGTCTTTCGAGGGGAAGGAGTGGAGGGACCCGCGGCGGAGATCTTCTCGCCGTGAGGATGTGAACACTACTCCGACCCGGGTGCCGCGGCAAAGAATCCCTTATTCGCGCCGCGGCACCACCCTGGCCGACTCAGCCCAGCGCCACCTTGTGGTTCCAGGACCGCGCCGTGCGCCAGAGGCAGAACACCGCGAGGACGACGAGCGCGATCACGAAGCCTATGGGCATCACGTTGTTGCTCGCGGAGGCCCCGGCGGCCAACTCGGAGAACAGGTCGAAGCGGACGATCCCCAGCGTCTCGCCGTCGGCCTCCCCCACGCCGAGCGGGATCAGGAACATCCCGAGCAGGGACAGCGCCTGCGTCGCCACATAGAGGAGGACGAACACGACGATCGGTCCGCCGGCCCCGAGCCCGGCCAACCGTCGCTCGTGCCCGATCGAGATCGAGAAGTAGTAGTGCACCGGCCACACCAGGATCGAGCCGAACACCAGCGCGATGCCGGCCGCGACCATCCACCCCGGCGTGACGTCGGTGACGGTGGACCACGCGGCGGTGAGTGTCGACCACGACGGCGACGAGCCGCCCGAGCGCTGGGCGTTCGCCCACCACGCGAGCAGCGCGAGCATCACGGTGAGCACAATGGCCGCCAGGGACGCGAGCATCGCCCAGGCGAGCTTGGCCCAGTAGATGCGGGAGCCGCGTATCGGCAGGGAGTGCGTGAAGTACCCGGTCCGGCCGTAGCCCGAGCGCCAGTAGTCGGCGGCGAGGGTCAGCTGGACGGCCGGGACGGCGATCACCGCGGCGAGCATGCCCGCGGCCAGCCCGAACTCGGACAGCACCGGCCATCCCGAGGCACCGAGCAGGCTGCCCAGCACCCCGATCAACACGATCAACCCGAAGAGGGTCCCGAGCGGACCGCGCGTGCGCAGCCACTCGTGCGTGAGGAGTCTCGTCGTCGTCGCCCTCCTCGGGGCCCCGGTCGACGGTGAGGGGGGCGCGGCGGTCGCGGTCATCGGTACGTCTCCTTGAAGATCTGGTCGAGGCTGGCACCCCGGCCGCCGCGGAGGTCGTCGGCGTCGCCGGAGAGCACGACGCGGCCGTGGCGCATCATCACCACCGCGTCGAGGACGGGTTCGAGGTCGTGCACGAGGTGGGTGGCGATGAGCAGCAGCGAGTCCTCGGAGAGAGTGCGCACGATGCCGTCCACGATCAGTTGCCGCGCGGCCGGGTCGACGCCGGAGATCGGCTCGTCGAGCAGGTAGACGCTCGCGTCGCGCGACATGGCCAGCGCGATCTGGACCTTCTCGCGCATGCCCTTGGACATCTCCTTGAGTCGCGCGGACTCGCTCAGTCCGAAGAAGCCGATGAGGTCGCGGGCCTTCTCGGGGCGGAAGTCGGCGAAGAAGTCCGCGTACAGGTCCAGGCAGTAGCTGACCCGCGCGCGGTCCGGCAGGAAGCTGGTGTCGGGCAGGAAGGACACGCGCGCCTTGGACTCGGGGCCGGGGGCGTGGCCGGCGATGCGGATGTCGCCGGTGTAGCCGGTCATCACGCCCGCGAGGATCTTGAGCAGCGTGGTCTTCCCGCACCCGTTCTCGCCCAGCAGGCCGACGATCTGCCCGGAGGCGAGCGTGAGGTCGAGCCCGTCGAGGGCGGTGACGGGGCCGTAGCGCATGGCGAGGCCGGAGACCTCGACAAGTGGTGTGGGCTTGTTCATGTCAGGCATCTCCGGTGTCTGCATCGGTAGTGGTGTGGTCGTCATGGCTGTCCCATCTCTTCTCGAGTAGTGCTCGGGCCCGGTCGCGCGTCATGCCCAGGCCGCGGACGCGTCGGACGTAGGCGTTGGCGGCGTCGGTGGCGAGGTCGGCGCGGACCTCGTCGATGCGCTCCTCGTCGCTGGTGACGAACCGCCCCGTGGCCCGTTCGGACCGGCACAGCTCGAGGCGTTCGAGTTCGGCGAGGGCGCGCTGGGCGGTGTTGGGGTTGACGCCCAGGTCGGCCGCCAACTCGCGGACGCCGGGCATCTTGGTGCCCGCCGCCCAGTCCCCGGTCACGATGCGTCGCGAGAACTCCTCGACGAGCTGCACCCAGATCGGGGACGCGGTGTCGAACTGCATCGTCGCCCCGCTTCCGTGTTGCTGTATTAGGTGCTTAATACAGTGACATTCGCGTGGGCGACGCGTCAAGAGGGCGGCGCCACGCGGGCGAGCGCCGATGCAAGACGGAACCGGGATCCGGAGCGAGGACGACGACTAGACATCGGGCCCACGCAGTGGCGGCTCGACCGGCTCGCCGCTCGGATCCCGCAGACCGCACGCGGCGGACCCCGCACTCCGCGAGGGGCCGGCCGCCGCGACACACTGATCAACATCGCCAGAGGCGATCGACAAGAACGGATCGCCGGCGGCGCCATGCATCCCTTCGCCCTCGGGCGGGCCGGCGGCGTTGGTCGGCCGGGAAGCTCGGCGGGCACGCGAGCCAGGTCAAGGCCGCTCTGCGAGGAAGCGGCCGATGTCCTCCGCCACTTCATCCGCATGCTCGGAACCCACCGCATGGCTCGCGTCCGGGTACACGATGACGGTGCCCGCACGCAGCGTGCGCTCGGCGGTGTAGGCCGCGTCCCGGGTGTCGTGCATGACCGAGTTCCCTGCCAGGATCGCCAGCACCGGCATCGGCAATGCCCGGAGATCGTCCTCGGGGATGAGAGCGGGCTGCGGAAGCCTGATCGAGTAGCCGCTCATCGCCGTCTCGACCATCCGTGCCACCGGCTCATCCTCGACCGGCGCGCCGCCTGCCGTATACGAAGAGAACGAGTCGCGCCACGACTGGGGCAACCACGGGACCGACGCGGGGATCGCCCGGACCGCTGTGCCCCACGGGATGGACGCGAACGTGTGGGCGGGCTCGATCAGGACCAAGCGGGTCACGTTCTCGGGACGCCGGGCAGCCGTGGTGACGGCCGTCCACCCACCGATCGACAGACCGACGAGGGTGAACTGGTCCTCCGGGAGTCGGTCCAGAGTCTGAGCGAGCCAGGCGGCGATGTCGTCGTTGTCCTCGATCGGGACCTCCTGAACGCTCATCCCCGGCTCCCCTAACAGGTCCAGCACATACACGTCGGCCAGTTCTCGAAGCGACGACATGTTCTCCGCCCAGATCGGGCTGGGCGAGGACCGCCCCGGCAACAACACGAGCGGATCCTGCGCCGGCGAGTCGGTGGTGGCGTCGAACCGGTGGACGCGGACGAACCCGAACCCCGTCCGCACATCCAGCGTCTCGTCCGGGACAGGCATCGTCCCCCAGGCCCGGTTGTACTCGGCCATGAACTCCTCGTACCCGGCGCGGGATTTCCAGTGCCCCACCGGGCTCGGGTCGCGGAGCGCCACAGCCCCGACCGCCACGGCGGCCACGGTTGCGACCACGACTCCGACCCGGAACCGGCGTCTGGGCCGCCTGCGATCCGAGCCCCCGCGCTGCGCCTCGTGTGTGGGTGCCTCGTCCTGCACGACGTCTCCAAACTCTGACCGATCGGTCAGCTTTAGTGTGACGCTAACATCTCCGCATGGCCGCGTACACCCCCGGAACCGATGCACCGACGCGCATCGAACGCCTGCGGCGAGCGCAGATCATCAACGCCACGATCGACCTCGTAGCGGCCCGCGGGCATGCGGCGGCGTCACTCTCCCGGATCGCCGCCGCCGCCGGGGTGGCCAAAGGAACGGTCATCTACCACTTCGTGAGTAGGGACGCGGTGCTCGACGCCGCCTACGACCACGTTCTGGCCTTGCTCATCGAGCAGGTCGCAGCGCAGGTGGAGGATGCCGACCCGTCCCGGGCGCCGGCGGTCTACGTGCGGGCGATGATCGCTCACTTGTCAGCGCACCCCGCTCACGCCCGAACCCTCGAGCAGGCCGGTTTGGCCGCCGCAGCCTCAGGCGAGCCATCCCGGCCTCCCGGTCGCTCACGATGGGAACCCTTGGCCCAACTGATCGGCGAGGCCACCTCCAGCAGCGATCCCGCCCCGGGGCCATCCGACATTCGGACGGCGGCGATCCTGGCGGGCGGGATGATCGACGCAGTGGTCCGCGAGTTCCTGGAGGACCCCGCCTACGACACTGCTGCCGCCGCCCGCGCGATCATCGCCGTGATGGGCTGGGACGACCCGGAAGACGACCGATAACCGCGGCTGAACAGACAATGACGTGGCCGCCCGAGACTGTGCCCAAATGCGGGACCGGGTCCGTGCACGACGTCGTTGCGCCCACCCGGATCACCTCACGGCCCCTGAGCGGTCGCGTATGGCCAGTTCCTACTCCGGCAGTTTCGCCAACAGCCCGTCGGCGCGGGCCGGGTTCAGACAGCTGTCGGGAATTGTCGCGAGTGAGCACCACGCCGGCGGGAGCACCGGGCGATAGCCGGGCTCCACTCCCCCCGCTGCGATGATTTCGCGATAGGCCTCGACCCCGGAGGTCGGGCGCCGGGTCAACGCCGGGTCGCTGAGCGCGTCCACTGTGTACAGGCCGAAGCGGGCCGAGTAGTCGCCCCACTCGTAGTTGTCGACGAGCGACCAATGGTTGTAGCCGATCACCGGATATCCGTCGGCCACCGCGCGCTGCAGCCAGAAGACGGTGTCGCGCAGGAAGTCTCCCCGCTCGATGCCGTCCGCCCGGCCGCCGCCACGGGTCGGCATCCCGTTCTCCACGATGTAGATCGGCTTCCCGGGGTACGAGCGCGCGTAGTGCTGAATCGCCTCGTAGATCCCGTCCGGCTGCGGGCGAACCGCGGCGAAGTCGTCGACCGCCGCGTGGGCCGCGGTGAAATTGTTCAGCGCGACGCCGTAGTAGTAGTCGATCCCCACGTAGTCCACCGCGTCGGCGACCCGGTCGGACACGAGGGTGTCGGTGAACTCGGTGGCCAGTGGCAGATACGCCTCGTTCATCGTGACCATCGCGTCCGGGTCGGCGCGATGGGCGGCCGCGTAGCCGAGCCGGTGCGCGGCCACCACGGCGTCGAGGAAACGGGAGAAGTCGGGCAGACCCACCCGCCCGATGGTCATCTCGTGTTTGAAGAACACCAGGGGTTCGTTGAACGTCACCCAGAGCGTCCCGTCGCCGGCCCATCGGTCGGTGATGAGGTCGGCGAATCGGCCGAACGCGTCGGCCGCGCCCGGCGCCAGCATGCCGCCCTCGTCGGCGAGCCAGCCCGGATAGACGAAGTGGACCATGGTGATCATCGGTGTCATGCCGTGGGCACGGATCGTGTCGATGATCCGGTCGTAGTGCGCGAGCGCCGCATCGTCGTACCGACCCGGCGCGGGCTCGATCCGCGCCCACTCCACCGACAGGCGGAAGGTGTTCACGCCCATTGCCGCAGCGTTCGCGATGTCCTCCGGATAGCGGTTCCAGAAGTCCACCGCGTCGCCCACGGGGTCCGCCTGCCCGGCGGGCGCGGCAGAGTCGGAGTACCGCTTCCAGTTGGAGTCGGGGTTCGAACCCTCCACCTGGAAGCCCGACGTGGCGACGCCCCAGTGAAAGCCGGGCGCGGCGGCGCCGCCGGCGAGCCCGGTGTCCACGGCGGCGGCGGTGGCGGCGGGAGGCAGCGGCGCGGTGGCCATTGCGAGCGCAGCCATCGCCGACACGGCCGTCACGGCGGGCCCCGACGCCCTCACGAACGCCGACGCCCGCCCGCCCGCCGCCGGATTACTCACCTTTTCGGAGCGTATGTCCATAACAGGACCATAGGAAGACGCGTCGCCGTAGGGAGCGGATTCACGGATCAGCACGGAATCCGAGACCGCGGGTTCCGTAACCATCGGTTCACCGAAGCGTCGATTCGAATACCGGCAGTCTCGTAATTCTCGGACATCTTGCCCGGATGGAATGACCGTCGTCCTCCCACGAGAGCCGGCGTCCGCCCGCTCTCATGCCGCCCGAATCGACCGAAGGTCACCCACCATGACGTCACGTGTCCGCCCCGCCATCGGCGCCGCCCTCGCCGGCGCCCTCCTCCTCACCGGTTGTGCGACCGGCACCGCCGACGGTGCCGCGGAAGACGACCGGGTTATCCGCTTCGCCACCCTGCCCGTGAGCGACGACCCCACGGCCGAGACCCCCGTGGTCGAGCTGGCCGCGCTGCTCGAGCAGGAGACCGGCTACAAGGTCGAGATCACCGATGTGCCCAACTACTCGGCGGTCATCGAGGCGATCCGCGCGGGGCACGAGGACCTCGGGATCATGAGCGCGTTCCCCACGGCCATGGCCGTCAACACCGGCGAGGTCGACCCGCTCGTCGCGTGGACCGGCTCCGACGATCCGGTTGCGCGCTGCGTCGTCCTGGCGGATTCGCCGCTCCAGTCGCTCGAGGACATCACCCCGGATCACACCGTCGCCTTCGCCGACCCCGCCTCCAGCTCCGGCTACTTCATGCCGGTGTACATGCTGGACCGGGCCGGCCTCACCCGTGACGAGGACTACGAGGTGCTGTTCTCCGGCGGCCACGACCGCAGCCAGCTGGCGCTGAAGAACGGACAGGCCGACGTGTCGTGCACCGCCGCGATGTTCACCGAGATGGCCGGACAGGGCAGCCCCTACTTCCCGTTCGAGGAGGGCGAGACGCGAGTGATCGGCGAGAGCCCGTCGATGCCCGTGTCGATCGCCGTCCTCGGCAACCAGAAGATGGACGAGTCCAAGCGCGCCGCTCTCCTCGAGGCGCTGCCGGTGGTGTTCGCCCCGGGGAACAAGGACGCGCTCGGCACCTACGGCGAGGCGATCCCCGAGGACGGCGAGCCGATGATGGAGCCGGGCCCGGAGACCTTCCAGACGCTCGTGGACATCGCGGCCGTCGCCGGCGTCGACATCTCGGATCTCGAATGACCGGCCACGCCGCGGCCACGATCCCCGCCCCCGCCCGACCAGCCCGGCCCGTGCCCACGGGCGACCCGCGGGTCCACATCCAGGACCTCAGCGTCCGCTACGCCGCCGACGCCCCGCTCGTGCTCGACGGGGTCGACCTGGACCTGTACGCCGGGCAGACCGTCGCCCTGCTCGGCTCGTCGGGATCGGGCAAGTCGACACTCATGAAGTCCCTGACGGGCTTCGCGCCCATCACCTCCGGCGTCGTCACCGTGGACGGCGCCGACGTCTCCGCCCTCACCGGCCGGCAGTTGCGGCACCTCCGCTCCCAGGTCGGGCAGGTGTTCCAGCAGTTCAACCTCATCGGTCGGCTGTCGGTCCTGACCAACGTGCTCCTGGGGTCGCTGCACCACGCCGGAGCCCTCAACATGCTCGGCACCTTCCGGGCCGCGGACCGCCGGCGTGCCTACGAACTCCTCGAGCGTGTCGGGATCGCGGACAAAGCGCTGGACGAGGCGCGCAGCCTCTCCGGCGGTCAGCAGCAGCGGGTCGCGATCGCGCGGGCCCTGATGCAGCGGCCGCGCTGCGTCCTCGCCGACGAGCCGGTCGCCTCACTGGACCCGCGCACCAGCCACGTCGTCCTCGACCTGTTGCAGTCCATCGCCCGCGACGAGAACATCCCCGTCCTCGTGAGCCTCCACGTCGTGCCGCTGGCCCTGGAGCACTCCGACCGGGTCGTGGGCCTGCGGGGTGGACGGATCGTGGTGGAGGGCGCCACCTCGGATCTCGACGCCGAGGCGCTCGCCCCGGTGTACGCGACCGATGCCGAGGTCGGTGACGACAGGTGAGCACCCGCCAGACTTCCCGGGCCACCGCCCTCTCGTCGTCGTCACCGTCCTCACCGTCACCCACGCGCTCGGCCGACGAGATCGATCGACAGCTCCGCGCGTTCCGTATCCCGCGCTCGCGGTTCCTGGCCGGCGTCGGCGTGGCGATCGTCCTCTTCCTCTGGTCCGCCGACGGCGCCCAGTTCAACTTCCTCGAGCTGGGCGAGGGCACCGCCAACATGGGCGAGTACCTCAGCCGCCTCTTCCCGCCCGACTTCTCGCAGTTCCCGCTCATCATCTCGCTGCTGGTCGAGACCCTGCAGATGGCGATCGTCGGCACGGTCCTCGGAGCGGGCCTCTCGCTCATCGTCGCGTTCGGTGCCGCCGGGAACATCGCCCCGAAGTGGATGTACTACCCCTGTCGCTGGGCCATGAACATCATCAGGTCGATCCCTGACCTGGTCCTGGCGTTGATGTTCGTGTCCGCCGTGGGGCTCGGGCCGTTCGCGGGCATCCTCGCGATGACGCTCGGGTCGATCGGCTCCATCGGCAAGATCTTCGCCGAGGCCATGGAGTCCGTGGACCGCGGTCCCGTCATCGCGATGGAGGCGGTCGGGGCGTCCCGGCGCCAGATCATCCAGTACGCCGTCCTGCCGCAGGCCCTGCCGCTGCTCACCAGCTACACGCTGCTCATGTTCGAGGGCAACGTCCGTGGGGCGACCATCCTCGGGCTCGTCGGCGCGGGCGGGATCGGACTCGAACTCACCACCGCGATGAACCGCTACGAGTACGGCCATCTCAGCGCCATGGTCCTGTGCATCATCGTGCTGGTCACGGTCATCGACCAGGCCAGCGCCATCATCCGGAAGAGGATCCAGTAATGACCACCACTACCTCGGTCCCCGCAGCGGGCGCCACCTCGGTCCCCGCGCTGCCCCTGTCCCCGCCCGTCAACCTGCGCGATCTGGCCGGGATCCCGATCCTCGGGGGCATCACCCGACCCGGCTTCGCCTGGCGCGCCGACGACCTGTCCCTCGCCGACGACGCGTCGGCTCGGCGTCTGGTCGGCAACGGCCTCTCAGCGGTCGTCGACCTGCGCTCCGTCGCCGAGGTCGAGGTCACCGGCCGCGGCGTCCTGGGCTCGCTCCCCGTGGCCTACCACCACGTCCCGTTCATGGCCTCCATCGGCACGGCCATGAAGGACGCGGCGATCCGCGAGGACGCGTGGGATCAGTCGCGGTTCGCCGACATGTACATCGGGCTGTTCGAGAACGCCGCGCCGCAGATCGTTACGGCCCTGGCCGTCATCGCCCACTCCCCCGGCGCAACGGTGTTCCACTGCGCGGCCGGGCAGGACCGCACGGGCGTCCTCGCCGCGGCCCTGCTGCTGTGCCTCGGCGCGGAGACGGAGCACATCGTGCGCGACTACGCCCGGACAGGTGAGAACATCGATCGGGTCTCCGCGCGGGTCCGCCCGGTGATCGAACCCGTGATGGCGCGAATGGGCGTGAGGCTGGACCCCGCGGCCCGGGCCGCTACGCGCACCGTCTACTCCGAGGCTCCGATTCGCGGACTGCTCGAGCATCTGCACACGGCCTACCCGGATCCGCTCCAGCCGCTGCGCGGCGCCGGCCTGACGGACGGTCTGTGCGAGCGCCTGCGTCGGCGAGCACTGTCGGCGTGAGCCCCCGCGTCGCCGAGGCCGGCGTCCGGCGGGCCGGTCCGGGCCGGCCGCGGGCGGAGGGCCACGACGAGAGGATCATCGAGGCCACCCTGCGGCTGATCGATCGCGGCGAACCGGTCACCGTCAACGCGGTGGTGGCCGGCAGCGGGGTCTCCCGCGCGGCCCTGTACCGACGATGGCCCTCGCTCACCGGACTGATCGCCGACGCGCTCGACCACGGCCGCGTCGTTCCCGAGTTCGACCCCACCGCCGACCTCCGGACCACTATGACGTCCATGCTCTTCGACCGGCAGGTGGAGGCCCGCGGCGTCGACTACCCGCTGGGCCGGTTCCGCAAACGCCTCGAGTTGGTGATGGCGGATCCGGACCTGCAGCGCGCCTACTGGGAATCCCACGCGCGTCGGCGCCGCGAGAGCACGCTCGCGGCGCTGGAGGCGGGCGTCGAGCGGGGCGAACTGCGTCCCGACCTCGATCTCGACGCCTGCCTCGACGCGCTCTTGGGGGTCTTCTATTACCAGGCCGTCGTCCGGGGCTCCGGCATGGACGACCCCGACGCGCGCCACCGGTGCCGCCAGGCGTTCGAGACCGTGTGGCGGGGCATGGCGGCCTGAGCGGCCGGGCAGCGCGGCCGCCCCATCCGGGGCGCAGGGCCTGCCCCCGGCCGTCCCCTACCCCTGCCGCGCCCCGGCCCAGCCCGGACCGCGCACGAGGTATCCCACGCGGTCGCTCCACGTCTCCGAGCGGAAGATGTCGCGGGCGATCGCGACCCACTCGTGCGTGGCGATCCGCACCGGGTTGAAGGTGTTGATGTTGGTGGTCAGGCCGTAGACCACGTCCTCGCCCTCGGGCTCGTAGGTACCGAACAGCCGATCCCAGATGATGAGGATGCTGCCGTGGTTGCGGTCGAGGTAGCGCCGGTTGCTGCCGTGGTGCACGCGGTGATGCGAGGGCGAGTTGAGCACCTTCTCCAGCGGCCCGATGGACCGGATGGCCTCGGTGTGGACCCAGAACTGATAGATGAGGTTCACCGCGCGGGCGTCCTGCACGATCGCCGACCGCACGCCCAGCAGCGACAGCAGCCCGTACGGGACGTAGATGGTCAGCGCCTCGGCCACCGGCTGGCGCAGCGCGGTCGAGAGGTTGTACCGCTCGCTGGAGTGGTGGACGACGTGCATGGCCCACAGCCAGCGGCTCTCGTGGTCGAGCCGGTGGTTCCAGTAGTAGAGGAAGTCCCACCCGAGGATGCCCACCGCGTAAGCGAGCGGCCCCGAGCCCAGGTCCAGCGGGGACCGGCGGAACAGGACCGAGCTGGCGGTCTGCGCGCTCCACAACGTGGAGACCATGACGACGGTCGACGCGACGGCGGACACGGCCGACCCGCCGGTGATCCGGCGCAGCGCGGGCGGGATCGCCGCGTCGCGCTCAAGGCGTCCCCCGCCCTCACCGTCGGTGGGTGCCGACGCCGATGACGACGACAAGGTCCCCGCCTCCGGCAGGCCCGACCCGCGATGTCGCCGGAGCACGTCCCCGGCGGTGGCCACGGCGGCCGACGCCAGAGAGAAGCCCATCAGCGCCTTGGCGTAGCGGCCGGTCCGCGGGGTGAGCGGCGCAAGGAGCCGGTCCGTGATGTACGGGGCGATCAGACTCCCGACGCCCATCGACAGGCTGGCCATGGTGTCGGCGAACTCGTAGTCGCCGGCCCGCCGGTCGGGGGCCGGGTTGCGCTTCTGCCACGCGTATTCGGCCGCCATCGACGCCACGAACGCCGGGATCGCCAGTACTGTCAGATCGACCTTCATGCTCCGAGGATATGACGCCCGCCCCCTGGGCGCGCCCCCGCGCGTTCGCGCTTGGCGGGGCGCCGCCGGATCAGTGCGCGGCGGGAGCGGTGGCCGGACCCTCGGTCTGTGCGCTGTTGCGGACGAAGAACACGCCCACGATGGGCACCAGCGAGATGACCGCACCGAGCAGCAGCGCGTTGTGCACACCGGTCATCTGCGCGGCGACGCCGCCCAGCCCGGTCTCGGCCCCGGAGACGATTCCGATGGTCATCACGGTGATGAACAGCGCGGTGCCGGCGGCTGCCGCGACCTGCTGCAGCGTGTTGAGCAGCGCGGAACCGTGCGAATACAGGTGCGGCGGGAGGGACCCGAGCGCGGAGGTCATGAGCGGCGAGAACAGGAACGCCAGACCCACGCTGAGAACGATGTGCCACGCCACGACGAGGACCAGCGAACTGCCGTCGGAGAAGGTCGTGAACATTCCCCACAATCCGGCGGAGGCCAGGATCGAGCCGGGAATGATGAGGGGGCGCGGGCCGATCCGGTCGAACGCGCGGCCGACAAACCAGCCGAGCACGCCCATGATCAGGCCGCCCGGCAGGAGGGCGAGCCCGGAGTTCAGGGTGCTGGTGCCCAGCACCTGCTGCATGTACAGCGGCAGCAGGATGAGGGTGCCGAACAGCGACATCATGGAGATGAGCATGAGCACGAGGCTCACGGTGAAGGTCGGGAAGGTGAAGGCCCGCACGTCGAGCAGCGCGTAGTCCTTGAGCGCGAGCTGACGCCACACGAACACGGCCAGCGCGACCGCGCCGATCACGACGGGGATCCACGGCGAGATGAGGGCGTTGCCGCTGGCGGCCTCGCCGATCGAGCTGAGGCCGAAGATGATGCCGGCGAAGCCGACGGCGGAGAGCACGCCGGAGAGGACGTCGAGCGGGATCGAGCGCGGCTCGGTCACGTTGCGGATGAGGACCGCCCCGGCCACGAGCGCCACGATCCCGATGGGCAGGACCGACCAGAACATCCACCGCCAGCTCAGGACCTCGAGCACGAGGCCGCCCACCGTGGGGCCGATGGCGGGCGCGACGGCGATCACGATGGAGATGACACCCATCGTGCGGCCGCGCCGGTCGGCCGGCACCACGTTGAGGACGGTCGTCATGAGCAGCGGGATCATGATCGCGGTACCGATAGCCTGCACGACCCGGCCCGCGACCAGCATGGGGAACACCACCGCCAGCGAGGCGAACAGCGTCCCGGCCGTGAACGTGCTCATCGCGACCACGAACACCGACCGCAGCGGCAGCCGGACGAGCAACCAGCCGGTGAACGGGATGACCACGGCCATCGTGAGCATGAAGGCGGTGGTGAGCCACTGCGCCGTCGCGGCGGTGACCGCGAACTCGACCATGAGCTCGGGCAGCGCCACGGACATGATGGTCTCGTTGAGGATCACCACGAACGCGGCGCCGACGAGCAGGGCGATAAGGCGCACGGTCGCGGCGGGCAGCGGGGGCGAACCCTGCGCAGGGGCCTGCGCGGCGGCGTTGGGGTTGGCGGAGACTTCAGACGTCACGGTCGTCCTCGAGGTGTTCGAAAATGGGAGAGACAAGAATCCGGCGCCGGTGGGCCGCGCACGGGAACCTTCGCACTCTACTTGAACAGCCGTCCGGCGCGCGCCTCACGTGATGGGGATTACCTCGGGCACGAGGCGCGGGACCAGGCGGACGAGGACGACCATGGCGACGAGCTCGACGAGAGTCTGGGTGACGACGACGAGGGGCGCCATCTCGAACTCCGCCGGCAGCGCCAGCACGAGCGGGAGGACCACCAACGAGTTGCGGGTCGCCCCGCTGAACGCGATCGCCCGCCTGCCGGGCACATCGAGTCCCGCCAGCCGCCCGGCGAGCACGCCCACGGGCACCATGACGGCCACGAACACCGCGTACACAGGCACGACCAGCGCCAGCGCGCCGAGCCACTCGCTGACCGCGGCGATCTGGGACGCCACCACCAAGGCGAGGGTGGCGATCATGAGCGGGACCATCGCAGCGACCGCTCCCCGCTCGACCGCGCCGGCGGCCCGGGCGAGAGGGCCCGCGGCGCGGCCAACGGGGCCGGCGGGGCCCGCGGGCCCGGCGGCACGACCGGGGGCCGCGCGCTGGGTGAGCGCCGCGGCGGCCAGCGGCAACACGATGAGCAGGAGGAACGCCTCGACGAACGGGCCGGGCTCCACTGCGTCGACGAACCCGGCCCCGAGGAACGCCCACAGGTACAGCGGCAGCAGGATCATCTGCGCGAGCATGAGCAGCGGCGTGGCCGCCAGCAGCCGCCGCGTGTCGGCCCCCGCGAGGCCGGAGAAGACGAGGACGTAGTCGATGCACGGGGTGAGCAGGACGAACAGCACGCCCACGAGCAGAACGCGGTCGTGGGCCACGACGCGCGAGAGCAGCCAGACGATCGGCGGGAGCACGACGAAGTTGACCACGCCGATGGTCGCGAGGAATCGGCGGTCGCGCAGGGCCCGGCCGACCTCGGCGAACGGGATCGCGAGGAACGTGGCGTACAGCAGCAGCGCCAGGACCGGCTGGATCGCGACCTCCGCCGGGTCGGCCACGGACGGGGCGGCCAACCCGACGATCCCACCGGCCACGAGACCTCCGAGATACAGCGCCACCTGGTGGCGCTCCATCCACTCCGCGCTCGCGCGCATGCCCCTCCCCTCGCCGGCCGGTGTGCCGTCGGCCCTACTGGTCCCGTCGGAGAACAGGTCTACCCTGTAGCCCGTGGAGACGCGGACGCTGCCGGTGTACGAGGCGGGTTCGGCCGTGATGCCGTATGTCATCACCGGCATGGACGAGCTCGTGCACCGGGACACGGTGTGGGCGCCGCATTCGCATCCCACGCACGAGCTGCTGTGGAACCGGGCCGGCGCCTCGACCG
Organism: Dietzia lutea; assembly: GCF_003096075.1. Classification (NCBI taxonomy): domain Bacteria; kingdom Bacillati; phylum Actinomycetota; class Actinomycetes; order Mycobacteriales; family Dietziaceae; genus Dietzia; species Dietzia lutea. Next base: position 2,293,453 of record NZ_CP015449.1, read on the forward strand.
CGACCATCGGCGCCCGGACGTGGACCATCACCCCGTCGGTCGGGCTGTGGATCCCCGCCGGGGTCCTGCACTCGGCGACCGCACCGGCGGGCACGTGGTACCGCACGGCCCACGTCGACCCGCGCACCGAGTCGCCGCTGCCGGACGGGCCCGTCGCGGTGGAGATGACCCCGCTGCTCACCCTGCTCCTCGAGCGACTGGTCGACCAGACCCTGCAGGCACACTCGCGCGAACTCACCGAGCAGATGGTGTTCGACCTGCTCGAGCCGTCCCCGCACGCCCTGCTCGTTCAGCGTCCAAACTCGGAGCTGCTCCGGCCGATCGTCGCCGCGCTCGAGGCGGACCCGGGCGACCCGCGCTCGCTGACGGAGTGGGCGGCGAGGCTGGGCGTGAGCGAGCGGACCATCACCCGGGCCTTCCGCGCGGGCACCGGGCTCAGCTTCGGCGCCTGGCAGGCGGCCTTCCGCGCGCAACAGGCCGCCCTGCTCCTCGGCCGCGGGATGTCCGTGGACGAGGTGGCCGCGCGAGTCGGGTACAGCTCCGCCAGCGCGTTCGGCGCGGCGTTCCGCCGGACCACCGGACTGACGCCGGAGCGGTTCCGCGAGCTCGGCGTGTCCGAAGCGCTACATCCGGCGTCCTGATCAAGCGATTGCGCCGCTGACCGGCGCCGTCGTACCGTCTTAGGCGAGCCTCACCTAAAGCCGACCCATATCGCGGGCGGCCGGAGAGAGCAGTCCTGCCGACCTTACGAGAGTGAGAGAGCCGCCCCGATGCGTTCTCGCGGAGTTGTGTCCTTTGTCATCGCCTCCACCGCCGCCCTGGTGTTGACCGCGTGCGGGTCGTCGTCCGACGACTCGTCCGCGGCCGACGCGAGCGCTGCCAGTGGTTCGGCGGAGTACCCGGTCGTCGTCGAGCACGCGCTCGGCACCACGACCATCGAGGAGGCTCCCGAGCGGGTCGCCACCGTCGCGTGGGCGAACCACGAGGTGCCACTCGCGCTGGGCGTCGTCCCCGTCGGCATGGCCGCGGCGAACTTCGGTGACGACGACGGCGACGGCATGCTGCCGTGGGTCGAGGAGAAGCTCACCGAGCTCGGGGGCGAGACCCCGGTGCTCTTCGACGAGACCGACGGCATCGACTTCGAGGCCGTGGCCGACACCGACCCGGACGTCATCCTCGCCGCCTACTCGGGCCTCACGCAGGAGGACTACGACACCCTCAGCGAGATCGCCCCGGTCGTCGCGTACCCCGAGGAGGCGTGGGCCACCTCGTGGCGCGACGTCATCACCTTCAACGCCAAGGGCCTGGGCCTCGAGGCCGAGGGCACCGAGCTCATCTCCCGGATCGAGGGCGAGATCGACGAGGCGACCGCCGAGTACCCGGAGCTCGAGGGCACCGCGACGATGTTCATGACGCACATCGACCCGACCGACCTGTCGACGGTGAACTTCTACACCGCCGCCGACACCCGAGCCGCGTTCTTCGAGGACCTGGGCCTGACCACCCCGAAGGCGGTCGCCGAGGCGTCGGCCGGCGGCAAGTTCTCCGGCAGCGTGTCCGCCGAGCAGCTCGACATGTTCGACGACGTCGAGCTCATCGTCACCTACGGCGACCAGGAGCTCGTCGACACCCTGCGCGCCGACCCGCTGCTGTCGCAGATGCCGGCGGTGAAGAACGACGCGATCGTGTTCCTCGACGGCAACGGCCCCATGGGCACCGCCGCGAACCCCACGCCGCTGGCCATCTCGTGGGTGCTCGACGACTACGTCGCGCAGCTGGCGGAGGCCGCCGGCAAGTGACCGCCGACCCGGCCACGGCAGCATCCCCCGCGTCGGGCGTCGCCCAGTCTGCTGTCCAGGCTGTGCGGCGCCCGGCGCGCGTTCGTGTGGCCTGGCTCCTGGTGACGATCGCGGTCCTCGTCGTCGTCGTCATCGCCTCGGTGTCCATCGGCTCCCGCGCGGTCACCCTCGACGAGATCGTCGCCGCGCTGGGCGGTTCCACCGACGGCCTCGGCGAGGCCGCGGTGACCAAGCGCGTGTGGCGCACCGTCCTCGCCGTCCTCGTCGGCGCGGCGCTCGGCGTGGCCGGCGCGGTGATGCAAGGCGTGACCCGCAACCCGCTCGCCGACCCGGGGATCCTCGGCGTGACCATGGGCGCGTCGCTGGCCGTGGTGGTGGGAATCGCGTGGTTCGGCCTGTGGACATACACCGGCTACATCTGGGCCGCGATCGTCGGCGCGGCGATCACCGCAGTGTTCGTCTACGTGGTGGGCTCGCTCGGCCGCGGCGGGGCGACCCCCCTCAAGCTCGCGCTGGCCGGCACGGCGACCTCCGCGGCGGCGTCGTCGTTCATCAGCGCCGTCGTGCTGCCGCGCGGCGACATCGCCGGCGGCGTGCGGTCCTGGCAGGTCGGCGGCGTGGGCGGCGCGGGCGCCGAGGCGATCGAGCAGGTGGCGCCGTTCCTCCTCGTGGGCGCGCTGATCTGCTTCCTCACCGCGCGGCCCCTCAACTCCCTCGCGCTGGGCGACGACCTCGCCGCCGGGCTCGGCGAGCACGTCGTGGCCATCCGCGCGATCTCCTCGCTCGGCGCGGTCCTGCTGTGCGGCGCGGCGACCGCCGTGGCCGGGCCCATCGCCTTCGTCGGCCTCATCGTCCCCCACGCCTGCCGCCTGCTCGTGGGCGTGGATCACCGCTGGCTGCTGCCGTTCTCCGCGCTCACCGGCGCCGTGCTCGTGACCGCCTCCGACGTGCTCGGCCGCATCGTGGCCCGGCCCGCCGAGATCGACGTCGGCATCATCACCGCCCTCGTGGGCGCGCCGTTCCTCATCGCGATCGTGCGTCGGCAGAAGGTGCGTGAGCTGTGAGCGCCGCCCTCTCCGCCGCCCGCCCGTCCGCCGTCGAGGTGGTGGCGGACGGTCGCCGCGCGCGTGGCCGGCGCCGCCGGCTGGTGATGGCCCTGCTCGCGCTGGTCGCCGTGGCGCTGTTCGCCGCGACGCTCATGGTGGGCAAGACCTTCTACTCCCCCGCCGAGGTGTGGGGCGTGATCCTCGGCCACGACGTCGACGGCGCCACCTTCACCGTGGGCCGGCTCCGGCTGCCGCGCGCGGTCCTGGCCGTGCTCACCGGGGTCTGCTTCGGCCTCGGCGGCGTGACGTTCCAGACCATGCTGCGCAACCCGCTGGCCTCCCCGGACATCATCGGCATCAGCTCCGGCGCGAGCGCGGCGGCCGCGTTCGCGATCGTCGTGCTGGGACTGGGCGGCGCGCAGGTGTCGGCCTTCGCGATCGTCGCCGGCATCGCCGTCGCGCTGATCATCTACGCCCTGGCATACCGCGGCGGCGTGGCGGGGACTCGGCTCGTGCTCATCGGAATCGGGATCGCCGCCACCCTCAACGCGGTGACCGACTACGTCCTCAAGACCGCCCCGCAGTGGGAGCTGCAGGAGGCCATGCGCTGGCTCACCGGCAGCCTCAACGGCGCGTCGTGGGAGCAGGTCCGGCCCGTGCTCGTGGCGACCGTCGTGTTCGGCCCGGTTCTGCTGCTTCTCGCGCGCGACCTGGGCCTGCTCCGGCTGGGCGACGACACCGCCTCCGCGCTGGGCGTGCGCACCGAGCGCACGCGCATCGCGCTCATCATCGCCGCCGTGGCCCTCATCGCGTTCGCCACCTCGGCGGCCGGGCCGATCGCCTTCGTCGCGTTCCTCGCCGGGCCCATCGCCGCCCGCCTCGTCGGCCCGCACGGCTCGCCGCTCGTCCCGGCCGCGCTCGTGGGCGCCGTGCTGGTGCTGGCCGCGGACCTGGTCGGCCAGTTCGCGTTCGGCTCGCGCTACCCCGTGGGCGTCATCACCGGCGCCCTCGGCGCGCCGTACCTCATCTACCTCATCGCCCGCACCAACCGCACCGGAGGCTCGCTGTGACCGCCGACCACACCCTCGAGGCCACCGGGCTGAGCCTGTCCTACGGCGACCGCGCGGTCATCCGCGACCTGGACCTGGTCGTGCCGCCCGGGCGCATCACCGCGATCGTCGGCGCCAACGCGTGCGGTAAGTCCACGCTACTGCGCTCGATGTCGCGGCTGCTCAAGCCGCGCGGCGGGCAGGTGCTCCTCGACGGCGCGGAGGTCCACCGCATGCCGGCCAAGAAGCTCGCCCGCACGCTGGGGTTGCTGCCCCAGTCCCCCGTCGCGCCGGAGGGCATCACCGTGTCCGACCTGGTGGGGCGCGGCCGGAACCCGCACCAGGGGATCATGTCGCGGTGGTCGAGGGACGACGACGAAGCCGTGGCAGCCGCCCTCGAGGCGACCGGCAGCCTCGAGTTGGCGGACCGGGCCGTGGACGAGCTGTCCGGCGGTCAGCGGCAGCGCGTATGGATCGCCATGGCGCTGGCGCAGAGCACGGACCTGCTGCTGCTCGACGAGCCCACCACGTTCCTCGACGTCGCGCACCAGGTGGAGGTGCTGGACCTGCTCGTGGACCTCAACCGGGACCGCGGCACGACCATCGTCATGGTGCTGCACGACCTCAACCTGGCCGCCCGCTACGCCGACCACCTCGTGGCGATCGCCGACGGCGACGTCCACTGCTGCGGAGCCCCAGACGACGTGCTCACGCCGGAGATGGTCCGCGCGGTGTTCGGCCTGGACGCCGTGGTGATCGCGGACCCCACCTCCGGGCGGCCGCTCATGCTGCCGCTGGGGCGGCACGGGATCCGGGACGGCGTGCTGGCGGCGGGCGTCGACTCGATGACGGCGCGGGCCGACGCGGTGCCGGCGCGGGCCGACGCGGTGCCGGCGCGGGAGGCCTGAACCACGGGCGCGAGTCTCATCCGGGTCGGCGGGCTCGGCAGACAGCCAGCGCGAGTGCCGCCGGTTACGCTGCCCCTCTGCCGTGCGCTGCCTCTATGCACGTTTCGACCGGACTCATGCTGGGACGATGGACCATTCCCGCAGCGCAGGTCAGAGCGACAGCGTATCCGGGCGGTGGTGTGATGCCGGAATGCCCGCTCCCGGCCGAGCCCCTCGAACTTTGGTGGCACCACTGCGAGAAAACCGCTGTTGCATCGCGGTAGCTACACCGAAATCCGCCCCGTCAGAGCTCCGTCCGCCCCGTCAGAGCTCCGTCCGCCCCGTCAGAGCCCCGTCCGCCCCGTCAGAGCTCCGGTAGCCGGTCGGCGCCCCAGCTGCCGTGGATCAGTTCGGTGACCCGGGCGATCTCCTCGGCCGTGACCGAGCCGGTCTCGCCGGGCTCGAGGGTGTCGAAGTGGAAGATGTACAGCCGCGAGACGAACTCCTCGAACGGCAGCGACGACTCGCCGAACCGCTCCCCGCTCCCGGCGGTGCTCACCACCACCCCGTTGCCCCAGTCCTGACCGCTGTCGTTGTTGGGGTTGAAGAAGTACACGCGCATGACCTCGTCCGGGTCGAGCGCGACCCGCAGGATCGTGATGGCGTGCCAGCCGACGAACCGCGCGGAGCTGTCGGTCACGGCGACGCCGGCGGGCTGCGGGTGGATCAGCGGCTGGTTGCCGTTGTGGAACGGGTGGTAACTGCCGTAGAAGTGGCGCAGGAAATCCTCGAGCCCGGTGAGCCTGCCGGTCTCCACGTCCACGTTGATCCGGAACCCCCGGGCCGACCACCAGCCGTGGAACTCCGGGTTCACCCAGCGGTGCGGGTCGCCCTCGCGGTCCGCGCACAGCCGGCCCATCTCGGCGTAGATGCGGTCCAGGTGCGGCACGACGAGCAGCGACACGGGATCCAGGTCCACGGGCAGCGTCGTCGCGAGGCCGGCGTCGAGTTCGCGGGAGGAGATCGGGCGGCCCTCGAAGTGCATGACGATCTCGTCGTCCCGGGCCGCCCAGGCGATGATCTGCAGCAGGTAGTCGGGGTCGTTGTACGCCCACATCGACAGTGCCCGCGCGGACTGGCATGTGGGGTTGTCGCCCTGACCCACCCCGAGGGGCTGGCCGAGCATGGACAGGGTTCCGGCCAGCAGCCAGATCCGCCCGGCGCGGGCGGGGCCGTAGGCAAGGCGGAGACGCTCGGTCGCGTAGTCGGACAGCGGCAGGGCCAGCAGGCGCCACAGTGCGGGCGCGACGGGCGGCTGAAAGAGGATCCCACGCTCGAGCAGGAGCGCGAGCCCGTATACGGACTGCGCGGTCTCGGGGTGCACGGCCTCGTCGATGAGGGCGTCGACCAGGGCGTGGAAGCACAGCAGGCTCTCGCGCCCGGTGCTGGACAGCCCGAGCGCCTCGCTGAGCAGAAAGCTGCCCTTCTCCCGCAGGAACCGGATGAGCACCGGGTGGTACGGGGAGACGAGCCCGGTGTCGTGCATGGACCGCGCGAAGCCCGTGGCCTCGTACTGCAGGGCGCCCTCGTCCATCGTCTCGAGGCGCGAGAGGTACACGTCCACCCCGGGGTCCTCTCGGCTGGCCTCGGTGGTGCCGTAGATGCTGCTGATCAGCCGGTCGATGCCCAGCCCGCCGCCGCTGGTGTCGACGTCCGGGTCCTGGCGCGCCACCGCGATCTGGGTGATCGTCTGCTTGAGCTGGTCCACCTGGATGGGGCGCTGCCGCAGGATGCGCCAGATCTCCTCCACCAATTGGTCCAGGACGCCGTCGAGGCCGATCTCGCCGGCGATATGGGTCAGCGCCGCGCGGGTGACGGTCGCCATGCGGCCCTGCTGGCTGCGTTCGGCCTCGGTGGCCACGGTGAACAGCAGGGAGGCGTTGTTGGCCAGGACCTCGGTGAGGTGCTGCCGCGCCTGCTCGGCGGTGACGTCCGGGTGTTCGTACACCCCCTGCGCCACCGCGACGAGCCGGAGGTCGCTGACGATCTCGGTGACGACCTTGTCCACGTCGCCGCTGCGCAGCGTGCCCGCGCTGAGCGCGGGGATCAGCGACGCGGGCGAGTCCCAGTCGGTGCCGGCGAAGATCCCGGCGGCCTCGAGGTCCTGCGCCATCGACTGCACGGCCGCGGCGCCTCCGTCCTGCAGCAGCACCAGGCGGACGCCGTCCAGGACGCGCCGCAGCCGGGAGGACTTGGCGACGTCACCGGCCTCTGCGAGGGCGCGGCTCGCCTCGACGAGCGAGGCCACCCGCTTGTCCAGCACACGCGTCGTACCGGGCTCGTCGTTACCCACAGGTCCACTCTCCGTCTCTTACTGCGGCCAGCCGAATCCGGCCTGGGTCGGCCATGTCCAGCCGCGTCGGCCTTGTTTGGCTCTACGTCTGGCCGCGCCTCTCGCCGGTACCGTACCCGCGCCCTCGTCGCGCGGTCGGTCACACGTAGAAGTCGAGGTCCTCCTGACGCCGCAGCACCGACCGCATCTCGTAGGCGTCGTCGCCGACGAAGTAGACGACACCCCAGTGAGTACCGAAGGCGGTGCGCTTGGTGACCGTCTCCTCAAGGGGCGCGGTCAGTTCGTGGGATTCGAAGTACTCGTGGTCCTCGGTCTCCTCGGGGATCTCCAACGCGGAGACCACTCGCCGCCGCGGGTACACGCCGAAGCAGCCGGCGTGGCCCTTGGCGTCGACGACCTCGCGCGGGAAGAAGGCGGAGATCTCCTCCTCGGTGGTCTTGGGGTCGAAGGCCAGGACGAGGCCCTGATAGGCGTTGAACCCGTATACGCGCTCGAGCAACTCGAAGACCTTGAACCCCGGCGGACGGTACGCCACCTCGCCGAAGTACATCTCGCCGTCGCTCGTGACGAAGTACTCGGGGTGGACGAACCCGAACTTGATGTCGAATGTCTTGATGAGCTTCTCGATCTGCCGGGTGATCTCCGGCCGGTACCGCTCGAGCTCCGGCGAGGCCGGCACGAACACGGAGTACCCGAGGGTGACGTACTCGGAGATGTTGAGGAAGACGATCTTCCCGTTGTGTACCCAGGCCTCCACCGCGAACTCCCAGCCGTCGAGGTGGGACTCCATGAGGACGGGGAACTCCTCGTCCGGGATGGTGTCTACCTCGTCCGGGGTGCGGATGACGCGGTGGCCCAGGCACCCGGCCTTGTCGAAGGCCTTGAGGTGGATGGGATCGTTGGGGTCGCCGTCGAGCTTCAGCAAGGTCTGGTTCACGCGCTTGAGGAACCGGATCACGTCGTCCCGCTCGTGCGCCTCCTCGAAGATCCCCACCCGGATCCCGCCGAGCTGCGCGCGCCGCTTCATCAGCGCCTTGTCGCGCAGCAGCAGCGACTGGCCGTACAGGGTGGGGTTGTCCATGAGCATGGAGTTGATCGCGCCCGCCCACTCGACGGTCTCCTCGAACAGCGGGATCGCCACGTCGACGCCCATGTCGCGCAGGGTCTCGGCGATCTCCATGGAGCGGTCGTTGAGCCGTTCGAAGTCCCACGGGACGTACGGGATCTGGTGCTCCCGGCAGTAATCCTCGGCCCACGGGGGTGCGACCACCACGTAGCGCCGGTCGAACTTGTCGAGCGCGTCGATGGCGTTGGGCACCCAGCCGAGCAGCGCGACGTAGCCCTTGTCCTGGTTGCGGAGGTGCGCGTTGGGATCGCGGGTCAGGTCCGGGCGGGTCTCGCGCGAGTCGGATGTCGAGGCTGCGGTCGTCGGTGCGCCGGTGTTCGATACTGCGGTGGGCGTCTGCAAGGCCGGTGCCTCCTCGGTCGGGGCGGGCGGTGGGCCACAAACGTACCCAAGGGTCGCTGCGGTGCAACCGGGCTTCTACGACCCGATGCCGAACCTCGCCGCGAGGTAGGGCAGCCACCCCATGCACTCGGGGGTCAGTGCCATGCACGTGGCCTCGCCGGGCCCGGGGCCGAAGACGAACCGCAGCGGATTCTCGAGGGAGCCGGTGGTAATCATGATCTCTCCTGACGAACGGGGCTGATCTACCCTTCCGGGATATCAGATGTGCGGGCGGCCGTGCGACGTGCCGGTCCGATTTCCACGAGCTCCGGAGGGAGACGATATGGCGTTCCAGGAGACCATCGAGTCCGTCGGCGAGGTGATCGACGCCCTCGGGGTCGCCGCAATCGTCATCGGCATCGTCACCGCCACGCTCATCGCGGCGTGGCGTCTGGGCACCCGGCAGCCGGAGGTCTATCACCAGTTTCGGCGCTTCCTCGGCCGCTCGATCCTGCTCGGCCTGGAGATCCTCGTGGCCGCCGACATCATCAAGACCGTCGCGGTGACCCCGACTCTGGACAGCGTGGCGGTCCTGGCGGCGATCGTCGTGATCCGGACGTTCCTCAGCTGGTCCCTGGAGCTGGAGATCTCCGGCCGGTGGCCGTGGCAGAAGTGGAAGGACGCCGACAGGCCCGCGGCACGGGTCGACGCCGACTGACCTGTGCCCGCCCATCCGTTGGTTCGACGGCGTCGAATCCCGGACATGCACACCGCGCCCGAGCCGGAACCGGACGAATCGCTCACCACGTCGCGGCGATGGAGGCTGCCTCGGCGCGGGGACTATGTCCGCGACGCGACCCTGTGGTGGGACGACTGGGTGCCGGTCGCGGCGACCGGGTGGGGCGCGGTGGTCCTCATCGCGCCGCTGCTGGCCGCCGAGGTCCTCATCCGGGCTGTCGGCAGCGCCCTCAGCACGAGCCGCCCTGCATCGGGCCCACACGGATCCGACGACCTCGCCTGACCGGCCTGCCCGCCGTCCCGGGATGCCCCGCGACCACTCGACCGGAAGGGCGGGCGTCTGTCGATAGAGCGCTGACCGCCACTGCCGCTGACGCCTCCCGCCACGCACTTCACCGGTGTTACGGTCCGACCGTGGGCGACTATTCCGATGGAAGGGTGAACTCCGACACCACGACGACCGGGCGTCTGCGGATCGAGGAGCTCGACGTGATCCGTGGATTCGCGCTCTGCGGCATCCACGTGGTCAACGTCTACCAGCAGGTGGTGTTCGCCGCGGTCTTCGGCGACCAGCCCGGGCTCGGAATCACCGTGATGCCCGCGGTAGTCCGCTACGGCTTCTACGAACGCTTCCTGCCCATCTTCACCGTGCTCTTCGGGGTGGGCTTCGCGCTCTTCCTCGCCTCCGCCGGCAACCGGACCGACCGCCCCCGCGTCGTCTTCGCCCGGCGCCTCGTCGTGCTGGCGGTGTTCGGCGGTCTCCATCAGCTGTTCCATCCCGGCGAGGTGCTCCTGCCGTACGCGGTATTCGGGCTCGTCGTCCTGCTGCCGGCGTCCTACCTCCGGCCGCGCTGGGCGCTCGCAGTCGGTCTCGCCCTCCTGCTCGTCGGAGCACAGACCGTGGCCGGATACGGGGTGATACCCGGGCTCCTCGTCCTGGGCTACGCGTTGGCCGGCCTCGGAGTCGCCGACGCGCTCAGCGACCACACTCGGCGGTGGGCGCTCGCCGCCGCGGCGCTCGGCACCGTGACGGTCGCCTACTGGAGCTCGGTCGCCGCCGGGATCCAGCTGCCCCGGTTGTCGTTCGGGGCGACGTCGCTCCCATCCCAACTGGCCGGGGTGGTGACTGGCCTGCTCTACGTCTGCCTGGTGATTCTCGCCCTGCGGACCGGCGCGGGTCGCGTGCTCCGCTGGGCTCTGGCCCCGATGGGCCGCATGGCGCTGACCAACTACCTGCTCGCGACGGTGCTCATCCTCGTTCTCTCCCCCGCGCTCGGGATCGACGGACTCGACGACTGGCCCGCCATCGCCACGTTGGTGGTCGGGATCATCGTGGCCGAGATGGTGGCGAGTCGCGTGTGGCTCACTCGGTTCCGCCTGGGTCCCGCGGAGTGGCTGTGGCGCTGTGCGACGTGGTGGCGGATGACACCGATCCGTCGGTGAGGGCGACGCGCTGCTGGCGCCACCGGTTTCTGGCGGAAGCCGCCTTCAGCGGCCGGGTGTCACGGCCGTCCAGGGGAGCGCGCGGCCAGCCGCCACAGGATCGTCCGCTCCTCAGCGCGGGCGGGGTGCAGCGGGTCCGCGCTGTCGGTTGCGCGTGAGTGCCTCGGCGTCGTCTCATGCGTGCCGACCACCGTCAGGCCCGCGTCGGCGATCCGCGCGAGGAGCTCGTCGCGTGTGCGCAGGCCCAGGTGCTCGGCGAGGTCTGACAGGATGAGCCACCCCTCGCCCCGCGGCGTGAGGTGCTCCGGCAGTTCGTGCAGGAAGCGGTGGAGCACGTCGGAGTCCGGGTCGTAGATTCCCTGCTCCAGGGCCGAGGTCGGCCGGCCGGGGATCCAGGGTGGATTGCACACCACGACGTCGGCACGCCCGGAGCGGTCGCCCACCTCGTCGTCGTCACCCCCTGGCCACAGGTCGCCGCCCGTCACGGTGACCCGGCCCTCCAGCCCGAGCCGCCGCACGTTGTCCCGCGCGCACTCCACGGCGCGCGGGTTGATGTCGGACGCCACCACCGCCCGGGCACCACGCCGGGCCAGGACCGCGGCGAGCACCCCGGTGCCGGTGCCGATGTCCCAGACGACCGGCTGGTCGACGCCGTCCGGCCACGGCGTCTCGGCGACCAGGTCGATGTATTCGTCGCGGGTCGGGGCGAAGACGCCGTAGGCGGGGTGGATGCGCGCGCCCAGGGCGGCGATCTCGATGCCGCCGCGGTGCCACTCGTAGGCGCTGATCGCGCCCAGCACCTCGGGCAGCGAGACCAGCGTCTCCCCGCCCGGCGCCTCGTCGACGCCGCTGGCCGGCGGACCGTAGGCGTGCACGCAGGCGTCGCGCACGTCGGGCGCCCGCCGCAGACTGATCGAGTAGTCGGGCCCCAGCGGGACGAGGATCCTGCCCAGGATCGCCGCCCGCTCGGCGCGGGCCCTGCGGTTGGCGCGGAAGATCTCGCCGGGGTCGGAGCTCTGCGGTGCCCGCGACGCGCGCTTGCCCAGGCGTCGGTCGAGCGCGCGCATGAGCTGGCGGGCATTGTGGAAGTCGCCCCGCCACAGCAGACCGGTACCCGATCGGATGAGCTTGAGGGCCTTGTCCGCGGCGATGTCGTCGTGGATCACCACGATGCGTCGGGGCGCGGGGGCGCCGTTCTCGGAGCGCCAGGCCGCGGTGCGGTCGGTGTCGTTCTCGCGCCACTCGACGGTCGTCAGGGCGGGGTCGGCGGCGCGGTGAGAGGGCACGGAGTCATTGTCTCAGGGGGTGTGCACCGACGCGGATCTCACGGCCCTCGAAACCCTTCCCACTCTCAACTTATAGCTGGTAGGGGGGCTTGCGGCAAGACCCCCATGGCGGCGCACACTGGCGCGATGCCCCGCCCTGCCACCAGCACGTTCGCCCTTCCCGACAGCCTGTCGCACAAGTCCGATCCGGCGCTCATCGCGGCCGACGAGCGTCACTTCGCCGCCGTCTCCGACTGCCTCGCGGAGAAGGTCGCCGACCTCTCCGCCCGCCTCGACGCCCGCCGCCGCGGTCCGGCCGGCCGCGGAGCACAGACCATCGAGCGTGACACCGACATCCGCCGGCTCGCCGCCGACCTCACCACGCTCCGCAGGTTCGGGCTCGACGTGTGCATCGGCCACTACGCCACCGCCCGAGAGCAGTCGACCGGCCGCGGACCCGAGACGGTGTACGTCGGGCGGATCGGGTTGACCGACGCGACCGGTACTCCCCTGCTCGTCGACTGGCGCACGCCGTCGGCGGAGCCGTTCTTCGCCGCGACGCTCGCCGACCCGAGGGGCGTGGCGTATCGACGTCGGTACCGCTGGTCGGGCGGGCGCATCGTCGACTTTTGGGACGAGGTTTTTGACGACGACGACGAGCTCGCCCGTCACGTCAGCCCGGACGACACCTCGGCGTTCGTGACGAGCCTGTCCGGGGCGCGGACCGGCCGGATGCGGGATGTGCTCGCGACGATCCAGGCCGATCAGGACGCCATCATCCGCGCCGACGCCCGAGGCGCGCTCGCGGTCGACGGCGGTCCGGGCACGGGCAAGACGGTGGTGGCCCTGCACCGGGCGGCGTACCTGCTGCACGAGCAGTCCCGCTCCGGGCTGCGACGCGGGAACCTGCTGCTGGTCGGTCCGCACCGCCCGTACCTGGACTACGTCGCCGAGGTGCTGCCGGCGCTCGGCGAGCACAGCGTGCAGACGGCGACGGTGGCCGATCTCGCCGAGGCCGCCCTCGGCAGCAGCCTCGGCGGCCCGCAGGGTGTACCCCTCGGAGTCGCGGCCGGTGTCGCGCACGGAGGCTGGGCCGGCGGCCTGCCCGACGAGCCCGACCCCGAGGCGGCGCGCCTGAAGTCCGACGTGCGTATGGTCGACGCGATCGAAGCCGCGGTCCGGTTCTACGAGGAGCCGCCCGAGCAGTCGATGGTGGTACCCACCGAGTGGGCGGACCTGCGACTGACGCCGGCCGACTGGGCCGAGGCGTTCGCCTCCGTCGAGGACGGCACCCCGCACAACGAGGCGCACGGGCAGATCCACCAGACACTCGTGGACATCCTGGTCGATCAAGCCGCCGGCGCCCCTGAGGACGACACTCGCGAGCGGTCCCTCCGGGCAGAGCTGGCGGCCGACCCGGGGCTCGGCCGAGCGCTGTCCCGAGCGTGGCCGATGATCGACGCGGGCGAACTCGTCGGCGATCTGTGGACCGTACCGGCGTACCTGCAGCTGTGCGCGCAGTGGCTCACCACCGAGCAGATCCGGCTCCTGCAGCGGTCCGATCCTCACGCCTGGACCAGCGCCGACCTGCCGCTGCTGGATGCGGCCCGCCATCGGCTGGGCGATGCCGACCGCGCGCGCCGATCGCAGCGGCGACGGACCGAACGGGCCGCGGAGCTCGAGCGGCGTCGGCAGGTGATCGACGAGGTGATCGCCGCCGACGACGACCCCGAGGGCGTCGCCCCGATGCTCCGCCACGCGGACCTGCAGGAGGCGCTGCTCGACCCCTTGACGGACGACGACTTTGCGGCCGGCGCGCCCCGGCTGGCGGGGCCGTTCGGCCACATCATCGTGGACGAGGCGCAGGAGCTCACGGACGCGCAATGGCAGACGATCCTGCGCCGGTGCCCGTCGGGCAGCCTCACGGTGGTCGGCGACCGGGCGCAGTCGCGCCTCGGCTTCGCCGAGACGTGGCAGCAGCGCTTGGAGCGGATCGGCCTGCCGTCCGCCCGGATCGCCACCGTGCATCTGAGCATCAACTACCGCACGCCGAGCGAGATCATGGAGGCCGCCGCCCCGGTGATCCGGGCGGTCCGCCCCGACGCCAACGTCCCGGAGTCCGCGCGCAGCAGCGGGGTGCCCGTGACCTACGGCCGAGTGGTGGACCTGCCGCGGGTTCTCGAGCACTGGCTCGCGGCCCATCCCGAGGGCGTCGCGTGCGTGATCCGCGCGGGTGGTTCCCCCGGCGTCGCGCGGGCCTTCTCGGACCGCGTCCGCACGCTGACCCCGGCTGAGGCGAAGGGATTGGAGTTCGACCTCGTTGTCGTCGTCGATCCCGAGTCATTCGGCTCGGGCGACACCGACTCGGGCATCACCCGGGCCGTCGACCGGTACGTGGCGATGACCCGCGCGACGCGGCAGTTGATCGAGCTCCGGCCGTAGCGATGTCCGACGTGTCTCCGTGCCTCATTGCGGTGACCAACACGTGGTAACGGGTTTAACATTCTCCCACCACCCCGCGCGCCGGCCTTCTCCACTCGAGGGCGACACGCGCTTCCTCGTAAGGCTCGATATGCACTCTCGCATCGCTGCGGCACTCGCCGCTCTGGCCCCGATCGTCTTCCTCCTCGCCGCCTGCAGCGCAGACGATCCGGCGCCCACGACGGCCACCGTCACCACGACCGTGCAGGCGTCGACGACAGCCAGCTCCACTGAACCGACGTCCACCACCGCCAGCTCCAGCGAACCGCTGCCGAGCCCGACAGCAGCGGCGCCGGCCGCCGACACGTGCGGGGCGGTCGGGTACCAGGGGGCACCCGGACACGAGAGCCCCCACTGCCTGGGGAAGCAGATCGCATCGTGCGGCACCGCGAACCACCAGACCGGTACGACGTTCTTCACCGATGGCACGTCCGGCTGGACACAGACGTGTCAGGACCAGATGCTCGCCACGTATGTCCCGCCGCCGCCCGTCCCGACCTTCGATCAGGAGGCGTACAACCAGCAGTTCGCCGAAGAGTACTGGCGGACGCACCCGACGCCGACGTTCGACCCGGACTCGGCCGATGGCTACGGACCTGATCAGGAATTACCGCCGGCATGCCTGCGGCTGGAAGGTGTCGACTGCTGAGACCGCAGAATCACCCGGCGGGTGGGATCGGTGTCTGCTGGTAGAGCGCCAGCCGCCACGACCCGTGGCGGCGCCTGTACACGGTGGACATCAGTGCGTGGAAGTCGTCGCCGTCGCCGCGGGACGCCCGCCCTGTGTAGACCAGCGCGACCGCGTCGTCGTTGAGCTCGACGAGGCGCTCATCGCTGATCTCGTAGGTCCGCCACGGCGGCGCGTCGTTGAGAGAGGTGACCACCTCCTCACGCTCCAACACCAGACCGTGGGCCAGGACCATCACCCCGTCAGGCGTCATGAGGCGCCCGTAGAAGTCGGCCCCCGTGCGGTTACACAACGAGGACCACCCTTGATGCTCCAGCTCCAGAAGTTCCGCGATGTTCACGCCTTCACGGTAGGAAGCCACAGCGTCGCTCGCTGGCGAACCGAGCGATGCGTTCCCGTTCCACCGCCCGGCTCGCCCTGGGACGTACCAGTCGGCCGCCGACACGTCGTCGGCCCGGCGCGTCCGGGCTAGCTGCCGGGGGCGGAGTTGCTGATCGCCGACAGCGCAGCACGCAGCCGCACGTCGGCATCGTCGCCGACTTCCCGCACCTGAGGACTGCCGCTGAGCTGGACCATGGTCTGCGGGTCGATGGCCTCCACAGTCGTCTGCCCGTCATCCTTGCCGCGGCGCACCACGACGTTGCACGGCAACAGGGCGCCGAGCTGCGGTTCGGCGGCCAGGGCCTTGCTGGCCAGGCCGGGGTTGCAGGCCCTCAGGATCGTGTAGGCGCCCACCTTGTCGGCGGCCTCGACACCCAGTTTGGCCGCGAACGTCGCGTTGACGTGGATCTCGGTGAGGATGCCAAACCCCTGCCCTGCCAGGGCGGCACGCGTGCGCTCCATGGCCTGCTCGTAGGGCATGTCGACAGTGACGGAGCGGGTGTAGGTCATGTCCGACTCCTTCGATCCTTCTCCGACGGCGTTGGGGCGACCCAGTTTCGGGCGTGTAGGGCTGCGGTGGGTCAGGCCAGGGAGAGGAACATTTTCTCCAGGTCCTTCTTATCCAGAGACTCGTCGGGGTTCGTCAGGCACTGCTCGAGGCCGCTGGCGATGATCGCGAAACCCGCCCGATCCAGGGCTTTGGACACCGCCGAGAGCTGGGTGACCACGTCCTTGCAGTCACGGCCGTCCTCGATCATGCGCACCACGGCGGCGAGCTGACCTTGGGCACGCTTGAGGCGGTTGAGTGTCGGCGTCAATTCGGTTGTGTCTAGCTGCATCTGTTCCTCCCGTAGACGGCGAGAAGTCACCATAGACTATACCCCCCGGGGTATATGTGTCGGCCCCTGGATGCAACTCGTCGACTCAGCCCTTAACGGGGCACACCGGCGAACGCGAAGCCCCGGCGCGGTCACTCTGACGTGACACCCGCTTTCCCTGGAGGTTGGCTTTACTACCGCGCCCGTGCATCCCGGCTCGTCTGCTCTCTCGGCCCCCGCCGTGACGTCGCTCCTTTTCGACGCCACGCGCTCGAGCGGCCCACCCGCACCGCGCCCATCGACGGCGCGACGGGCGAGGCCGTCACCTACGCCGGCCTGCTGGTCCGGTCTCCTTCGAGGGGAGGGGTGGCCTTGCCGGCTCGGTTCCCCCTACTCAAGGGGCGCCCGATCTGTTCCCGGATCGCCGCGCTGCCACCGCCCGCGCCGGGTCCGCCAGGCGGAGCATTCCGGCGTTGAACACCTCGGGATCAGGCAGCACGTCCCCCGCGAGGAGGATGAGCCCCGCCCCCTGGTCGAGAGCGGCGAGCAGAGTGCCGATCTCCGCCGCGGACAAGGTCTCGTCGTCGGCCCGCACCGCCTGTGCTGCCTCAACGTAGTGGCCCAGGACATCGGTCAGACGCTGATGCAACTGCGGCGCGAGCTGCTCATCCCGGGCCGCGCTGGCGATGAACTCCAGCGTCGCCAGCGCGAACCCCTGCGTGGCCGCAGGCGGGTAGCCCTCCCGCTCCGCCGTGTCCTTTCCCGTTGAGACGGGGTTCGACGAGGTGCCGGGCTGACCGAACGGGTTGCGCAGGTCGACGTCCGCGAGTTCCAGGTTCCGGTCCATCACCGCAAGGAACAGGGCGGGTTTGTCCTCGAAGTTCGAGTAGACCGCACCCTTGGAGAAGCCAGCCTCGCGCGCGATGCGATCCAGGCTCGCGGCGTGATAACCGTCCTCGGAGAACACCGCACGCGCGGCTGCGATCAGCGCGTCGCGGGTCTGCTGCTGTCGATCTCGTCGCGAGAGCGGAACGGGACGGTCTGCCATTCCTCGATCGTAAGCCAACCCCAGCCTTGACGTACCACCGGAATCCGAATACCGTCAGAATCCCAATACCAATGGTATCTGAGGAGTAGGCATGGGCACCGACGTTCTGCGCGTCCACAACGTCACCCGTCGCTACGGGACGGTCGTGGCCAATGACGGCATCTCGCTCCGCGTCCGGCCCGGTGAGGTGGTGGGGATGCTCGGTCACAACGGCGCCGGCAAGACCACGCTGGTCTCACAGATCGTGGGGCTGTTCAAGCCTGACGCCGGCGAAATCCACCTGGGCGAGACCGACGTGGTGCGGAACCCGGCAATCGCGCGCCGACACGTCGCGCTCCAGCCGCAGGCCCAGGCCCCGATCGACGGCCTCACTCCCCGGTCGGCCATCGAGATCGCCGGACGCATCCGGGGCTTGTCGGCCCGCGACGCGCGCCGAGCGGCGGTGAAGCTGGCCGAGGAGCTCGACATCGGCCCGTGGCTGGACCGGCGTGCGCTGCCGGAAGGGGGTGGTCTATCCGGTGGGATCCGGCGTCTGACCGGCTTCGCCATGGCCGTAGTGGTGCCGACGCCGCTGCTCATCCTGGACGAGCCCACCAATGACATCGACGCCTCCCGCCGCCGTCTACTCTGGGCGGCCGTGCGACGCCGCGGCGATCTGGGCAGCGGGGTCCTGCTGGTCACGCACAACGTCGCCGAGGCGGAGCGGATCGTGGACGAGCTGGTCATCCTCGACCGGGGAAAGGTGGTGGCCAGCGGATCGCCCGCGCAGCTGCGCGGCACGCAGGACACTGATCTGCGGGTGGAGCTACAGCTCCCGCCGGGCGGGCCAGACCCCTCGGAGGATCACGGCCCCCCGGTGCTGCGCCGGGCCCGCCACGGGCGACGCACCGTTCTCACCGTGTCCGCCGACGATGCCGCGACCGCCGTGGCGTGGGCCGTCGCGCACAACGCCGACGGCAGGATCGACGGCTTCTCCATGGCACCGGCCACTATCGAGGACGCCTACCTGGCCCTGACCGCGCATCCCGCGGACGACCACACTGACGACCCCATCACTCCGTCCGCACCCCACCAGGAGCCCGCCGATGCGTGAACCTACCGTCGCCCCTACGCCCCACCCACCCACGGACGCCGAACCACTCGACCCGGCCCAGGTGAGCCCGTGGAGCGGCTTCAGCGCCCTGATGCGCTGGTCATTGGCCGCGACCGGCGCGATGCTGCCACTCATCGTGGTGGTCCAGGCGCTGCTGGCCACCGGGATCGTCATCGGGTTCGGGTTTGTCATACCCGACATCACCCCGGACACCGCGCTCTTCCTGGCTTCCGGGGCGCCGACGATCCTGCTGCTCACGATCGGCCTGGTGATCGTGCCCCAGGGAGTGTCCCGTGCCCGGGCCTCGGGGGCGTTGGACTACCAGCGCGCCCTACCCGTGTCGAGGCCGTTGTTGCTCCTGGTGGACCTGGTGGTGTGGACGCTCATCGCGCTGCCCGGCGTCGCCATCGGGCTCGTGGTGGCATGGCTGCGCTACGACGTCACCTTCTCCTTTGACTGGCCGCTGCTCATCCTCGCGTCGGTGCTGGTGACGACCATGGCCACCGCGTTGGGCTATGCCATCGCCGTGACCTTCCCGGCGATGCTGGCCCAACTGCTCTCGCAGGTCCTGGTGTTCTTCGTGCTGCTGTTCTCCCCCATCACGTTCCCCGCGAGTCAACTGCCCGAGTGGTTCACCGCCGTGCACGCCGTTCTGCCCATCCAGCCGGCCGCCGACCTCATGCGGGCCGGGATCGCGTCGGACGCCTTCCCCGCCCGATCCGGCGATCTCCTGATCCTGTCGCTGTGGACCGCCCTGGGCCTGGTAGTCACCTACCTGGCGCTGGCGCGGAGGAAGTAGCCAGTGCGGACGTCACGACTAATGACATCTTCGATCTGGGATTACACAGAGGATCACTGGGATGAGGTAGTCAGCCCAGCCCCGAAAGGGCCTTCGGCCGCCTCACGGGCGGACCGGTAGGTCAGCCCGCCGCCACCTTCCACGCCGAGTGGATGGCGCCGTGGATGTAGCCCACCTCGCCGGCGTCGCCCACGACCTCGCAGTCGATGCCAGCGGCGCGCAGCTCGTCGGCCAGCGGCGCGGCGGCCATGGTGCCGTCGGCGTAGATCACCATGTCGGCCGCAGCGGACTTGGCGTTGCCCTTGGCGTCGGTCCACTCCACGCCCGACTCGGTGATGCGGGTGACCGACACGCGGCGCTGGATGTCCACGCCGTGCTCCTTGGCGTGACGCACCGCGGTCCACCGGCGCGGCATCGCCAGCGGCAGGCCCAGCTGCTGGGACTCGTGCAGCAGAGTGACCTTGCGGCCGCGCTCGGCCAGGAACTCGGCCAGCTCCAGGCCCACCAGCGACCCGCCGATCACCACGACGTTCTTGCCCATCGGCAGCGCGATCTTGGTGAGGTTGCGGATCCACGACGGCCGCTTGGTGATGGTCGACAGCTTGCCCAGCCGCCCGACCAGGCGCAGGAAGAACCCGGCCTCGTCGGCGGTGGCGGTGCCCAGCATGGTCGCGCGCAGCGAGTCACCGGTGTGCACGTGCGGCAGGTCGCCGCCCGGGATCGCCGGGGCGGGCCGCTTGGCGCCGGTCGCCACGATCACCCGGTCGGCGCCGAGCGAACGGATCGTCTCTACGGTGGCCTCGGTGTTGAGTCGCACGTCGATGCCCAGCCGGTCGATCTCGGCCTGGAAGAACGTGATGAGCGGCTCGTTGTCCGGCGTGGTGAGGGTGGAGAACCACATGGTGCCGCCCAGCCGATCGGCCTTGTCCAGCACGGTCACGCGGTGCCCGCGCTCGGTGAGGACCACCGCGGCCTCGAGCCCGGCGGGTCCGGCGCCCACCACCACGACGTGCTCACGCGTGGGCGCGGGTGTCAGCGGCAGGAGCTTCTCGTTACCCAGCGCCGGGTTCACCGCGCAGAACGGGGTGTCGTCAAAGAAGTTCTCGGCCACGCAGAGGTAGCAGTTGATGCACGGCCGGACCTCGGCCCGCCGTCCGGTGGCCAGCTTGTTGGGCAGGTCCGGATCGGCGAGCAGCTGCCGACCCATGGCGGCGAAGTCCACCTTGCCGTCGTCGATCGCCTGCTCCGCCACCTCGGGCAGCATGCGTCCCACGGCGATGACCGGGATCGACACGGCCTGCTTCACGGCCGCGGCGTTGTCCAGGTATGCGCCGATGGTGTCGGGCAGGGGGCCGTCGGTGAAGTTGTCGAAGGGGTTGCGGCCCCAGCCGGTCACGTGGATGGCGTCGGCGCCGGCCTTCTCGAACAGCTGCGAGGCCAGGATCGCCTCGTCCAGCTCGAGCCCGCCCTCCTGGCCGTACTCCTCGCCGGACACGCGCACCAGCACGGCGAGGGAGTCCCCCACGCGCTCCTTGACGGCCGAGATGACCTCGCACGCCAGCCGCGCCCGGTTGACCAGCGACCCGCCGTAGGAATCGGTGCGCTGGTTGTCGCGCTTGTTGAGGAACACACCGAGGATGTAGCCGTGCGCGACGTGGATCTCGATCGCGTCGGCGCCGGCCTTGGCGATCCGCTCGGCGGCGTCGGCCCAGGTGTTGATGAGCCACGCGATGTCCTCGTGGTCCATCTCCTTGTAGACCATCTGCTTGCCGCCGGTGGCGGCGCCCATCTTGCCGAGCTCCTCGGGGGTGCTGTCGGCGAGCGCGGACATGTCGTAGCTGTAGTCCGGCTCGTTGGGGGCGATCACCGGGCGGTCGTTGGCCACGTCGACGCGCGCGACCTTGCCGTGGTGGGTGGACTGCACGCACAGCGTGGAGCCGGCGGCGTGCACGGCGTCGGCGAGGGCCTTGAGGCCGGGGATGTACTTGTCGTCGGACAGGCCCGGCTCCTTGAGGGAGGCCGCGCCGACGGGGAACGCGATGGCGCACGCGCCGGTGATGATGAGCCCGGCGCCGCCCTTGGCGCGGGCCACGTAGTGGTCGATCTCCGACTGCTCGATCTCACCGTCCTCGGAGACGTTCATGTCCATGGCCGGCAGGACGATGCGGTTGGGGGTCTCCATGGGGCCGATCCGGCCCGGCGAGGTGAGACGGGGGAACGAGGTGCGGGTAGTCACGCTAGTGAGAATACGCCCGAGTTGACGCGTGTCAGCGACGAGTCGGGGTTATAAGCGGAAAGAGACCCCACCGGGCGCGTGGGACGCGGTATGGGCGACGACGGCGAGGTGGGCTGACGCGGGTCGGTCGGCGGTGGCTGCGGGGGCGAGCTCTGCCGCTGCGGCGGTCTCGGTCAGGAGACCGCGCCTCCCGCGAAGAGGAAGATCGCGAAGGATGCCCAGGCGCTCGGGGTGCGGATCCCCTCGTATGACAAACGTATGAGTACGCTCAATGCAGCCGCGGACTCGTCCGCTCGAATAGACAACTGACGGTGCTGAAGGAACGAGGGCCGGGTGGCGCACATCAGGTACGGGAGGTTCGCCGCGCTGTCCGCGGCAGGCCTGCTGGTGGCCGGCGCCGGTGCGGTCGTCACGGCGCAGACCGGCCTCAACATCTCCGCCGGAGAGCTGGTCGCGAGTGCCCAGGTGAGAGGTCTGAGCGCTGGCCACACCTCGATCCAGGCCGGACACGGAATCCTCGACGCCGCGGAAGATCCCGTCGCGATGGTGATCATGGAAGACGTCCGGATGAGTTACGTATGCGCGCGGATGAAGAGCGTCAACGTTCCGTTCCTCGGCACGGTCACCATGACGGCCGTCCTCCCCGAGGGCGCGGACATCTACGCGGACAAACTGACCATCGACTCCGCACTGCTGTCCGGACCGATGGCGCTCGACGAGATGATTATCGGCGCGGGCGCCGCCGAACCCACCCCACGGTCCGGAAGCGCAGCGGTCGGCCTGTCCTCCGGCAGCCTCACCGCCGGGCACCTCGACGTGGAGCTCTCCGGCCTCCACGCCACCCGGCTCACCTCTTCGACCATCGAGCTGCGGGCGGAGCGCGGTGAAGCCGGCTGCTGAGGCGCCCGCGCCGGAGAACGACCGGCCCGAGGAGGGCGCGGAACGTCCCGTCGCCGCTGCCGTACTTCAGATCGCCTCCGGGGTCGTCGTCCTCGCCGTCGTCCTGGGCGTTGCCTCCTTCGACGGCCTGGCCATCAGCTTCTCTGCCACATCCACGCCGATGGCCCTTTTCATCGGCTGCGGTCTCATCGCCTGCGGGGTGTCGATCTGGGCGCAGCCGACGACCCGCATCCTGACCGGCCTTCTGGGATTCGCCTTCTCCCTCGTCGCGCTCCCGGGCGCGAACCTCGGCGGGTTCTTAGCCGGGACGGTGATGGGAGTGCTCGGCTCCGCGGCAGCGCTGGCCTGGGCCCCGGGCGACCGCCCGACCAAGAGGTAGGCGCCACCCCCTGCCAGACGCACACGCCGTCGGCCGCGGCCGCGCGGATCCATGGCGACGACGGCAAGGGCAGCAATGACCTGACACCCGCGGAGTCGTACTTTCCCGACTTCGAAGAAGCTGCTGGCCGGCACGGGGCCAGCGTCCAGTTTGTGTCACGTGACAATGGCTGACCGCGCTCCATGTAGAGCAGCAAGCCGCTGTCGTCGGGCGGTGCCTCTTCCCCACTACTTGGGTAGGCCTCGGGGCGGGACTCCGCCTCGACGATGGCCACCGCCGTACTGGCTGCGTTCAGTTCTTTACCAATTTCACTCAGCGAGACATTTAGGGCAACCGAGAAAGTAGCAATCGAACGGATTCGGTGAAATGGCGGGAACCCCCGGCCTGTGGGGGTCGGGGGTTCCGGCTTGTGTAGTTGTGTTCGGCGGTGTCCTACTCTCCCACACCCTCGCGAGTGCAGTACCATCGGCGCTGGCAGGCTTAGCTTCCGGGTTCGGAATGGGACCGGGCGTTTCCCTGCCGCTATGGCCGCCGTAACTCTGCGAAACAAGGCCCACATCGTTTCCGACTGTTGTCGGTGTGATGCGGGTGTGTTGTTTCAGATACTGCACAGTGGACGCGTTCATTCTTGAAAAGGTGTTTGTGTGTAAGTCCTCGGCCGATTAGTACCGGTCACCTGCACGCATTGCTGCGCTTCCAGTTCCGGCCTATCAACCCCATGGTCTGTGGGGGGCCTTAACCACGCGAAGGTGGTGAGAAACCTCATCTTGGAACAGGCTTCCCGCTTAGATGCTTTCAGCGGTTATCCCTTCCGAACGTAGCTAACCAGCGATGCTCCTGGTGGAACAACTGGCACACCAGAGGTTCGTCCGTCCCGGTCCTCTCGTACTAGGGACAGCCTTCCGCAAGTTTCTTACGCGCGCGGCGGATAGAGACCGAACTGTCTCACGACGTTCTAAACCCAGCTCGCGTGCCGCTTTAATGGGCGAACAGCCCAACCCTTGGGACCTACTCCAGCCCCAGGATGCGACGAGCCGACATCGAGGTGCCAAACCATCCCGTCGATATGGACTCTTGGGGAAGATCAGCCTGTTATCCCCGGGGTACCTTTTATCCGTTGAGCGACACCGCTTCCACATGCCGGTGCCGGATCACTAGTCCCGACTTTCGTCCCTGCTCGACGTGTCAGTCTCACAGTCAAGCTCCCTTGTGCACTTGCACTCAACACCTGATTGCCATCCAGGCTGAGGGAACCTTTGGGCGCCTCCGTTACTCTTTGGGAGGCAACCGCCCCAGTTAAACTACCCACCAGGCACTGTCCCTAACCCAGATCATGGGCCGAGGTTAGACGTCCAATACGATCAGAGTGGTATTTCAACAACGACTCCACACACACTGGCGTGCATGCTTCACAGTCTCCCACCTATCCTACACAAACCGAATCGAACGCCAATACCAAGCTATAGTAAAGGTCCCGGGGTCTTTTCGTCCTGCCGCGCGTAACGAGCATCTTTACTCGTAATGCAATTTCGCCGAGTCTGTGGTCGAGACAGCAGAGAAGTCGTTACGCCATTCGTGCAGGTCGGAACTTACCCGACAAGGAATTTCGCTACCTTAGGATGGTTATAGTTACCACCGCCGTTTACTGGGGCTTAAATTCTCAGCTTCGCCTTGCGGCTAACCGGTCCTCTTAACCTTCCAGCACCGGGCAGGCGTCAGTCCGTATACATCGACTTACGTCTTCGCACGGACCTGTGTTTTTAGTAAACAGTCGCTTCTCTCTGGTCTCTGCGACCACCCCCAGCTCCCACCGCGAAGGTGTTCACCGAGCGTGGTCCCCCTTCTCCCGAAGTTACGGGGGCATTTTGCCGAGTTCCTTAACCACAGTTCTCTCGATCGCCTTGGTATTCTCTACCTGACCACCTGTGTTGGTTTGGGGTACGGGCCGTGTATGAACTCACTAGAGGCTTTTCTCGGCAGCATAGGATCACTGAATTCCCCACAACGGGTACGCATCAAGTCTCAGCCTTGTATGTGACACGGATTTGCCTATGTCACGGCCTACACTCTTACACCAGTACAACCACTGACTGGCCCAGCTACCTTCCTGCGTCACCCCATCGCTTGGCTACTACCAGATCAGGTCCCGCGCATCCCCACCACGCGGTCCGAAGACCGTCTAGGTGGCTTTGGGCGGTTAGTCTCACTGATTCACCATGGGCGCGCATACACGGGTACGGGAATATCAACCCGTTGTCCATCGACTACGCCTGTCGGCCTCGCCTTAGGTCCCGACTCACCCTGGGCAGATTAGCTTGACCCAGGAACCCTTGGTCATCCGGCGGACGAGTTTCTCACTCGTCATTCGCTACTCATGCCTGCATTCTCACTCGTGTGGCCTCCACACCTGGATCACTCCGGCGCTTCTATGGCCACACGACGCTCCCCTACCCACCCACACACCTGCCCGGAGGAGGTTCAACGTGTGAGTGCCGCGGCTTCGGCGGTGTACTTGAGCCCCGCTACATTGTCGGCGCAGGACCACTTGACCAGTGAGCTATTACGCACTCTTTCAAGGGTGGCTGCTTCTAAGCCAACCTCCTGGCTGTCTCAGCGATCCCACATCCTTTTCCACTTAGTACACGCTTAGGGGCCTTAGCCGGCGATCTGGGCTGTTTCCCTCTCGACTATGAAGCTTATCCCCCACAGTCTCACTGCCGCACTCTCACACCTCGGCATTCGGAGTTTGGCTGACGTCAGTAACCTTCTAGGGCCCATCGGCCATCCAGTAGCTCTACCTCCGAGGTGAAACATGCGACGCTGCACCTAAATGCATTTCGGGGAGAACCAGCTATCACGGAGTTTGATTGGCCTTTCACCCCTACCCACAACTCATCCCCTCAGTTTTCAACCTAAGTGGGTTCGCGCCTCCACGACGTCTTACCGTCGCTTCACACTGGCCATGGGTAGATCACTCCGCTTCGGGTCTAGAGCATGCCACTCAAGCGCCCTATTCGGACTCGCTTTCGCTACGGCTTCCCCACACGGGTTAACCTCGCGACATACCACTAACTCGCAGGCTCATTCTTCAAAAGGCACGCCATCAGCCCGAAAGCCTCTGACGGATTGTAAGCACACGGTTTCAGGTACTATTTCACTCCCCTCCCGGGGTACTTTTCACCATTCCCTCACGGTACTAATCCGCTATCGGTCACCAAGGAGTATTCAGGCTTACCGGGTGGTCCCGGCAGATTCACAGCAGATTTCACGGGCCCGCTGCTACTTGGGTACACAAATCGCCCCGCCGCAAGGTTTTCAGGTACGGGACTCTCACCCTCTCCGGTCGACCCTTCCAAGTCGTTCCCCTAACCCACGGTCATCGGCGCCCGGTCCGGCAGAACCAAGGACATCGCGCCCCACAACACCACACACGCAACCCCTGCCGGGTATCACACGCATGCGGTTTAGCCTCCTCCGCGTTCGCTCGCCGCTACTGACGGAATCACTGTTGTTTTCTCTTCCTGCGGGTACTGAGATGTTTCACTTCCCCGCGTTCCCTCCACACACCCTATGTATTCAGATGCGGGTAACACGCCATCACGCGTGCTGGGTTCCCCCATTCGGACACCCTCGGATCACAGCTCGTTTGGCAGCTCCCCGAGGCTTATCGCAGCCTACTACGTCCTTCATCGGCTCTTGGTGCCAAGGCATCCACCGTGTGCTCTTACACACTTACATTCACAAACAATTAAAGATGCTCGCGTCCACTGTGCAGTTCTCAAACAACACACACCAACCCCACCCACACCCACGGCCCATAGACCACATCAGGTGTATCGGGAATCAGTGCCACCAGAAACAACCACACCCCTCTCAGGGCATGACGGTGTTGTTTCAGACACCCAACAGTGTGCTTCGTCCCGGACACCCACTCCCCGACACCGAGTGAGCCCTGAGCTCACCGGATCGGATCCAGGCGGGTCCTTAAGCGATAGTGTTCCACCCAATTGAGCGGCCGACCCGATCCACATTCGGGACCGCAGGCCGGCACCAGACTCTGACCACCACAACCGTGGTGGTGAGTGCTCCTTAGAAAGGAGGTGATCCAGCCGCACCTTCCGGTACGGCTACCTTGTTACGACTTCGTCCCAATCGCCGATCCCACCTTCGACGGCTCCCTCCCCACAAGGGGGTTAGGCCACCGGCTTCGGGTGTTACCGACTTTCATGACGTGACGGGCGGTGTGTACAAGGCCCGGGAACGTATTCACCGCAGCGTTGCTGATCTGCGATTACTAGCGACTCCGACTTCATGGGGTCGAGTTGCAGACCCCAATCCGAACTGAGACCAGCTTTAAGGGATTCGCTCCACCTCACGGTATCGCAGCCCTCTGTACTAGCCATTGTAGCATGTGTGAAGCCCTAGACATAAGGGGCATGATGATTTGACGTCATCCCCACCTTCCTCCGAGTTGACCCCGGCAGTCTCTCACGAGTCCCCACCATAACGTGCTGGCAACATGAGACAGGGGTTGCGCTCGTTGCGGGACTTAACCCAACATCTCACGACACGAGCTGACGACAACCATGCACCACCTGTATACAAGCCACAAGGGAAACGACATCTCTGCCGTCGTCCTGTATATGTCAAGCCTAGGTAAGGTTCTTCGCGTTGCATCGAATTAATCCACATGCTCCGCCGCTTGTGCGGGCCCCCGTCAATTCCTTTGAGTTTTAGCCTTGCGGCCGTACTCCCCAGGCGGGGCGCTTAATGCGTTAGCTACGGCACGGAATCCGTGGAAGGACCCCACACCTAGCGCCCACCGTTTACGGCATGGACTACCAGGGTATCTAATCCTGTTCGCTACCCATGCTTTCGCTCCTCAGCGTCAGTTACTACCCAGAGACCCGCCTTCGCCACCGGTGTTCCTCCTGATATCTGCGCATTTCACCGCTACACCAGGAATTCCAGTCTCCCCTGTAGTACTCAAGTCTGCCCGTATCGCCTGCACGCCCCCAGTTAAGCTGGAGGATTTCACAGACGACGTGACAAACCGCCTACGAGCTCTTTACGCCCAGTAATTCCGGACAACGCTCGCACCCTACGTATTACCGCGGCTGCTGGCACGTAGTTGGCCGGTGCTTCTTCTGCAGGTACCGTCACTTGCGCTTCGTCCCTACTGAAAGGGGTTTACAATCCGAAGACCGTCATCCCCCACGCGGCGTCGCTGCATCAGGCTTTCGCCCATTGTGCAATATTCCCCACTGCTGCCTCCCGTAGGAGTCTGGGCCGTGTCTCAGTCCCAGTGTGGCCGATCACCCTCTCAGGCCGGCTACCCGTCGTCGCCTTGGTAGGCCATTACCCCACCAACAAGCTGATAGGCCGCGGGCTCATCCTGCACCGAAAAACTTTCCAACACCCACCATGCGGCAAGCGTTGAATATCCGGTATTAGACCCGGTTTCCCAGGCTTATCCCGAAGTGCAGGGCAGATTACCCACGTGTTACTCACCCGTTCGCCACTCGTGTACCCCGAAGGGCCTTACCGTTCGACTTGCATGTGTTAAGCACGCCGCCAGCGTTCGTCCTGAGCCAGGATCAAACTCTCCATAAAAGCTTCTCAGCACTACGAAAAGCACAATCCGAGCAACAAAACAACCCAAAACTGGCTGTTCCAAAAAAACGCGACCCCCACGACAGGGATGTGAAAGGGTCGCAACCAAACAAAAAAATTTGGCACTATCACAAACAAAACACACTGTTGAGTTCTCAAACAACACCCACACACCGCTCCCCAGCAGCCACAGCCACCATCTCGCGGGGTGATCGTCGCCCTTTCGGGGCAACTCCTCCAGAGTAAGTCACCAACCCACCCCAGTCAAACCAGGTGGACCACTTCCCACTCTGGCCCGCCACCTGCTCGCCGGGCCCTCGCCTCTCGGCTCCGGCCCCGCTCCCTGGCGGCTCCGATAAAGTTACACGGCCGCCGACAGAACACCTAATCGCCTGGTCAGCGTCGTTTTCGGCTCGAGGGCCACCACTGCCCGTCGGCTTCCTGGCTGCCGGCCCGTCCCTGACGCCGGCTCGTGTGGTCGACAACCACCCCTCAGCCGCAGGCGCCCCTGCCTTGCCTGCGTTCCATGGCTTCCCGGCCCCCTGGCCTTCCGGCTTCCCTGGCTTCCCTGGCTCCCGGCCGCGACTCATCTCTTGACCTTGACGAAACAGCGCGGAAACGCAGCGCCGTTTGACTGATTCCGTTCAAGTGATCGTTTTTGAGGAGGGGTCCCATGACCCAGGCTCTGAGCCCCGCGCCCGCTGCTTATCGTCGTCGCCTGTTCCATGCCCGTGACGCCCCGCCGGACAACTGCGCTGAGGTCTGGTGGATCCAGGGAGATCGATATTTCTGCGACGCGCGGTTCACCACGGACGCCTCGGTGCGCCCCGAGTTCCACATGGGTTTCGCCGGCGAGCTCCAGCCCACGGGCGTCGCGGCCGACGAGTTCGAGTGGGTCCACGCCATCACCGCCGGGGCCTCCTTCGGGAGCGCCGACATCGGGCAACTCTTCGAGGTGCCGGGCTGGGGGTTGCTGGAAGTCGGTCGCGGCTTTGACTACGTCGAGCTGTGGCAACGGTGCTCTGACGAGGCCGAACCCTTGTGGGAGGCGAGAGGCGTCGACGAGAACGGCACGGAGGCCCTCGTCGTCTGCGTCGGCGACCGATTCGGTCTCGCCCTGGGCCCCGACGCTGCGGGGAGCCGACCCGCCTCCGTGCACATCGGCTCGCGACACATCGGATTGCGGCTCGACGGTTGGCGAGACGCACCCTCGCGGGATGCAGCGGCCCGCGACGCAGCGGTCCCCCGAGGACAGACATGGCACGCCGAGCACTCCTCGTGGGCCTTCCACGACCCACTCCACTTCTCGATCGATCCCACGCCGGACGGCGGCTTCGCCCTTTCGTGGCGCGCCGGCGATCTCTCCGGCGCACCCATGCACTTCCACCCGATCCTCCAAGGAGCTCGTTCATGACCGACACCCAGCGCACGGCGGTCGACTTCGAGTCGATCCCCGTCATCGACGTATCCAGCCTCGCCGAACCCGACGGCCCCAGTGACGAGTGCATCGAGCGCCTCGGCACGGCGGCGCGGGAGGTCGGGTTCCTCCTCGTGGTCAACCACGGAGTCTCCGACGAGACGTTCCGGTCGATGCATCACGCCGCGCAGAGGTTCTTCGACCAACCCGAGTCGGTCAAGCGGGAGGTCTACATCGGCAACTCCACCAACCACCGCGGCTACGTACCCATCGGAGAGGAGGTCTTCGCCGGCGCCACGCCCGACCTCAAGGAGGCCTACGACCTGTCCATCGACCTACCGGCGGACCATTCCGGGTACCTGGCCGGCAACCCGCTGCTGGGCCCCAACCAGTGGCCCGATCTTCAGGGATTCCCGGAGGCGGTGATGACGTACTACGACGAGGTGTTCGGGCTCGGTTCAAAGCTCCTCGCCGCGTTCGCCCGGTACCTCGGCGTGGAGCCGGCCGCGTTCCTCGGGTCGGTGACCGAGCCGCCGTCGCAGCTCCGGCTCATCCACTACCCCTACAACCCGGACGCCGAGGACCGTCCCGGGATCGGCGCGCACACGGACTATGAGGCGCTCACCCTGCTCAAGCCCACCGCGCCCGGGCTGGAGGTGATGAACGGCCGGGGCGAGTGGATCGAGGTCCCCTACCGTGACGACGCGATCGTGGTGAACATCGGCGACCTGCTCGAGGTGTGGACCAACGGTGCCTTCGTGGCCACGTCGCACCGGGTGCGCAAGGTCTCGGAGGAGCGCTACTCCTACCCGCTGTTCTTCAACGTGGACTACGACACGGTGGTCGCCCCGCTCCCCGCGCTCACCGATGGGACCCCGGCGTACGAACCGCTGCACGCCGGCGAGCACCTGTTCGCCCAGACCGCGCAGAGCTTCGCCTATCTCCGCCAGCGGATCGAGTCGGGCGAACTCGCCCTCCCCGAGGGCGCCCGACCCCTGTACTCGCTCGGCCGTGAGACCTCGCTGGTCGGAGGAGCGCGATGATCAACGCCGCCATCGCAGGAACAGTGCTCCTCCTCGTCGCCCTCGGCCTGTGGGCGTCCAGGCGGGTGAGGGGCCGCAGCGATAACTTCGCCGTCGCGGGCCGGACGCTGACCGTGCCCCTCGTCGTCGTCCTCCTCATGTCCCAGGTCATCGACTCCAACGCGACAGTCGGCGCGGCGGACCTGGCCGGCGGGTTCGGCTTCTGGGCCGGCGCGGCGATGCCGCTGGGCATCGCGGCGTCGTTCCTCCTCATGGGGCTTTTCGTGGCCAGGAAGGTGCGCGAGCGCGAGCTCTACTCGCTGCCCGAGTACTTCCGCACGACGTTCGGCCGCACCGGCGAGGTCCTGTCGGCGGTCCTCACCGTCGCGAGCTTCGGCATCCTCATGGCCGGCAACCTCGTGGCGCTGGGGCACATGCTGGACTACTTCGTGGGCGTGCCCTACGGGTTGGCGATCCTCGTGGTGACGGGGGCGATCCTGGCGGGCACCGTGGTCGGCGGCATGTTCGCGTCGGTGTACACGGGGCTGTTCCTCATGGGCGTCATGACGGTCGGCTTCGTGGGGCTCTCGCTCTGGATGTTCCTCGGGCCCGGGTACTCGGCGCCCGAAGGCCTCGGCGTGCTGGACCTGGCGCAACTCACCGATCCGGCCGCGGGCTCGGTGATCAACTGGGCGACCATGTTCGCGCTCGGACTGGGCAACCTCGTGGCGATCGACGTGTTCCAGCGCGTGTCCTCCGCTCGGTCGGCGCGCGGCGCCCGGACCGCGAGCCTCATCGCCGCCGCCGGGACCGTGGTGCTGTGCGTCCCCCTCGCCGCGGTCGCGGTGGCCGGCGCGGGGCTGCTCGGCGACGGCGCCTCCGACTCCCCGATCCTCTTCCAGCTCCTCGCCGGCCCGGTGCCCGCGCCCATCGCGATGCTCGTCATCTCCGGGCTGCTGGCGGCCTCTCTCACCACCGTGAGCGGGGTCCTGCTGGCGACCTCGACCATCATCGTGGGGACCCTCCTGCCCACGCGCACGCTGCGGGTGAGCATGCTGCGGACGTCGCAGCTGGCCATGATCCCCGTCGCCGCGATCGGGATCCTGGTGGCGCTGCGGGTGCACCACACCGGGATCCTGCTGACTCTGACCTTTGACCTGCTGTGCGCGAGCCTCGTCGCGCCGTTCGTGCTCTCCTTGTGGACCCGGCTCGCCAGCACTCGGGCGCTGGTGATCTCGACCGTGCTGGGCCTCGGGACACGGCTGGTCTTCTTCGTCCTCACCCCGACCATCTACGGCGTGGAGAACACGCTGCTCTACATCCCCAACACCGTGGTGACGGCGAGCGTCGACGGCTGGACGACCTTCCTCGCCGCGGCCGTGTCGCTGGTGGTCTATGTAGGCGTGGCTGCCGCGGATGTCCGTGGGAAGCGCGCGGCGGCGGTGGGCGGCCAGGTGGTGGGCGCCCCGGGGGCGGGCGCGGCACCGGTGGGCGCCGTGGAGCTGGCGGCCGGGCCGGTGGAGATCAGCGCCGCGGACGCGGGCGTGGCCGTTCCGGTCAAGTCGTAGGTCCGCGCTGTGGGCGGCGCGCCGCCCGCCCGCGGCGCTACGGAGGGAGAGATAACGACGACGAAGACGGCGCGCGCCGGCCCGTGGGCACCAGCTGGGTGAGTCGTCGAGGCGTCTGGCGGGGCGGCCCGCCGAAGGCGCTCAGGCCCGGTCCTCGCTCGAGGGCCGGGCCTGAGCGCGGTGTGGCGAGTACGGAGTTGGACCCGCGCAAATTGCACGTCAAAGCCCAACGGGCGACGGATCCGTTCCATTACCGACGCCAGAGTCCCGAGTAGACGCATGTGGGGCACGTTCACAAATTCGGCCCTATCCTATGGACATGAACCACCAGATGATCAACATGACCCTTGAAGGACTCAAGTTGATCCAGGGAGAAGCGCATCATCTAGGCGATACGGTCTCTAGTCGTCGAGAGTCGGCTATGAGTAATGACGACTTGGAAGCACTCACCACGACCGTGTTGTTTGCATTCCAATTTTTGGTAGTCAACGCTGTGGAAGCTGAGGGGTTCACGCTGGAGGAAGCAATCGGTACTGGGCGTGATCCCCATTCCGCCCGGTGGCGCGCTTTCATGCTCTCGGCGTTGGGCGGGGGTCGGGACAACGGCACGGGTTACCTCAACACTGAAGTTCTGGAACTCGCCACCTCGGGGGCTGTTGCGCTGGTCAATAAGATCGCAGCCGAACGGGCCCGAAGAGCTAACGAATCGACAGATCGATGGCCGGCATCAAGGGTTATTGGCGAATACCGTGGGTGGATAAACAGCAATCGCGACCGGGCGCGGCTAACCCATCCTGAGGCGGTACAGCAGGTCACAACAGAGGCATTTTCCGATCAGGGCCTGAGACAACGACGTGTAGACGTCGCGCTGCGATTCCGTGAAGCGATCAGTCACATTGTCGCCCAAGCGATCGAGGCGACGAAGCCGGAACCAACCGCCGGCGAGGTATCAGCTATCCACCTCTTACACAGCCTTGACCAAACTGTGCACGCAGCATTGGCGTGCATCGACTCTGGCTGGTCATATCCCGCCTCGGTGCTTGATCGGTCCATTGTGGAGACGGAAATGATCCTCCACCGGTTCGCTGCGGAGCAAGGATCCTGGGACCGCTGGGCGAAATCGGAGCGGAAGGACCGGGACGAAGAGTGGTCCGCGCGGGCGATCTATCGAGATCCATCCAACCACTTCAGAAGAGTCGACTACTCGAGCCATTCGGAGCACGGAGGGCATCCGACCCCGGCGGGCGTACAAGTGGTGG
The DNA here is from genome assembly GCF_003096075.1 of Dietzia lutea. Lineage (NCBI taxonomy): Bacteria > Bacillati > Actinomycetota > Actinomycetes > Mycobacteriales > Dietziaceae > Dietzia > Dietzia lutea. The sequence continues at coordinate 2,327,182 of NZ_CP015449.1, forward strand.
AACCTGTACTACGCGCCGACGAAGAACGTACGAGGATGGTCCTGGACATGCAGCTGTCCCACCAGAACGTCCACTTGAGTCGCTGCGTTCAGCTCGGGTGGCAGGTGGTCGAAATGATCGCAGGAGAGCGAGGCGTCACCCTGGACGGCGGAGCCGTTGCCGATGCCCTGACGGTGTGGGAAGCGTTCGAACGAGGCGACCCTTTGATCTCGCTTTCGTCGCACCACGCGACCCCAGACAAAGCCGAAGGCAAGCGCAAGAACAACTAATTTGAACGAGCAGCTTCGGGTGAATCCCGTTCCAACAGATTTAGAAGTTCCCATATGGCGCGAACGCGTTCATGCGCAATGTGAAGCTGTCGACCGCTTGGGCAATCGCGTTGTTGCCTCTTTTTTTGCGCTCGCGTTCCTCGCGATCGTTTGGCTCTCATCCGTTCGTCGCTTAACGCGCCGAAGTTGGTCGTCGGCCTCTCTGTACGTCTCGGGTGACCGGCGGTCACCTTAACTGCTCTGATCCTCTCCTCGCGGGCCCTTAGCTGGGGTGTTTCCATGCTCACGACGTTCAAAGTCAGCGTTGCGCCGACCTGCGGGTACCGGCCGGGTGATTCGTTTAGGCGTCTGGCGATGGGCCCGCGGAATGCAGCCAGGCTGGTTTCCTCGAGAGGAGACCGGGCCTGAGCCCAACGGAGGCGCGAGCAAAACACTGACCGACAGCCGTGCGGCCGCCACCGGCTGCCGGGGAGGTCGTGGCATTCCGTCAATGACTCCCGTTCTGCCGCTGGTACTCCTCGGTCGTCATCTGCACGAGCCGCGAGTAGCGGCCCTCCACGTTGTCCACGTAGCCGATCGTTCGCACATACGGCGCGATCACGTGCACCTTCTGCAGCGGGGTGACGATGAGCAGCTGGATGCCGAGCTTGGCGAACAGCTCCAGCGCGTATCGGGTGGAGGCGTCCGAGCCGCGGCCGAAGGCCTCGTCGATCACCGCGAAGCGGAAGTCGCGCGCCTTGGCCGCTCCCCATTCGAGACCGAACTGGTACGCCAAGGAGGCGGCGAGGATCGTGTACGCCAGCTTCTCTTTCTGTCCGCCGGACTTGCCGTCGGAGTCGCGGTAGTGCTCAAACTCGCGGTCGGTCTCGCGGTCGCGTTCGGAGGCGGAGAAGGTGAACCAGTTGCGCACGTCGGTCACCCGCGCGCGCCAGGCGCGGTCGGAGTCGCTGTGGCCCTCCCGGCCGCGGAGCCGTTCGAGGATCGCGCGGACCTGCTCGTAACGGCTCTCGGAGTACTGGCCGTCGCCGTCGAAGGCGTCGTCGGTGACCCCGCGCAGGTCGGCGCGGAACTGGCGCACCTCCTGGTTGACCGTGTTCTCGCGGTCGAGCCGCACGTACCGCCCGGGGTTGAAGTCGATCGCGCCCAGCGCCTCGTTGGTCTTCTCGATCTTCTGCCCGATGTCGTCGGCCTGGCGTAGGAGCCAGTTGTGGAAGCCGGCGAGCTCGCGGATGGTGTTCTTGCGCAGCTGGCTCTCGAACTCGTCCACGAACCGCGGGAGGTCGTCGTCGGCCAGCCGGGCGTGGAACCGCACGTACTCCGCGCGGGCGGCCACGGCCGCGTCCATCTCCTTGGTCTGCTCCGGCCAGGTGCGACGGATCTCAGCCATGGCCTGGTGGATCCGCGTGGTGAGGCCGTTGAGTTCGCGCTGCGCGCGCTCGACGTCCGCATCGATCGCATCCGACAGCGCCGCCTCGGCGGAGTGGGCCTCGTCAGCGGTCTGGGCCAGCTCGGCACCGGGGTCCTCGCCGTAGCCGAGCCGCTCGCGCAGCCGCGGGTACACCTCGCGCGCCGACTCGAGTAGGGCCTCGTCCAGCTCGTCGATCACCCGCTGGTCCCGGAGCATCTGGCGCTGCTCGTGGTCGATGCTGCTCTGCCAGCGGCTGCGGTGGTCGGACAGCTCCCGCTCGTCGTCGGCGACGGTGGCGGCGCGGGCGTCGAGGTCGGCGATCCGCTGATCGATCTCGGACAGCTCGTCGCTGCCGCGGACCAGCCGCAGCCGCTCGGCCTCGGCGGAGTCGGCGCGCTGCTGGGCCTCGGCCCAGTCCAGGTCGCGCCAGGACGGATACTCGGCCAGCCGCACCAGCGCGGTGCGGGCCTGACCGGCGTCGTTCTGCTCAGCGGTGGCGGCGTCCAGGCGGGCGGCCAGCTCGGCGACCTCGGCCTCGAGCCGGGCGCACCGCGCCCGCAGGGCGTCGACCTTGTCGTCGTTGCGCCAGCCCAGCACCCAGTTCCGGGCGTCGGTGGTGGAGCTGCGGTCGTCCTTGACGTGCCGGTTACGGGAGCGGATCTGCCCCTGCACGGTCACGGCGCGGTCGGCGCGGCGGAACTCCTCCATGGTCTGCGCGCACAGGTGGTCGGCGCGGGCGTAGAGCTCCTTGGCCAGATACCCGCGCAGGGGCGAGTCGGCGATCTCCACCGTGTCCGCGAGCAGCAACCCGTCGATCTGGGGCCGCTGCAGCGGCACGTGCTTCTCGGGGACCCGCTCGTAGACCAGCCGCACGCCCACCTCGCGGCCGTCGGCGCGGCGGGAGGTGAGCCGGCGAGAATCCACCCACTCGGCCACGTCGGCGTAGTGCTCCTGCGGCACGAGCAGGGACAGTGCGAATCCGCGCAGGACGCGTTCCGCGACGCCGCGCCACTGGGCGTGCTCGGCGGCGATGTCCAACAGCTCGCCGGCGAAGGGCAGCTCGGCGGCGTCCAGGCCGAGTTCGGCGCACAGTTGCGCGCGGACCTGGAGCTGTTCGGTGGGCAAGTTGCTTGTCCGCCCGGTCAGGCCGGTCAGCTCCTGCTGCACCTCGCGCAGCTGCCGTTTGCGCTCGCCGTGTTCCATAACCAGCGCGTTGTGGCGGGTGGCCAGGTCGACGCCGTGGGAGTCCAGCTCGGCCTCACGTGCGGCGATCGCCTCGGGCAGGCGGGTGAAGGCCGCCTCGTCGGTGACGGCGTCCAGGCCGGCGCGGGTCACCGCGTCAGTGAACCGATCCCGACGACGACGACGATCTTCCAGCTGCTCCCGGGCGGCGGCGGCATCTCGCTCGAGGTCGCCTATGCGGTTGCCCCCGGATTCGGCGCGCGCGGTGACCAGGGCCTCCCGCTCGGTGGCCAGTTCCCTGGCCTTCTCCCGAAGACGGACCACCTCGGTGTTGGCGGAAGCAACCTCGGTGGTCAGCGTGTCGATCTCGGCCTGGCGCAGGGCCATGCGGAGCTCGGCGAAGTACGGGCGCAGGGCCAGGCGTTCCTCGCGCAGCCGTTCGCGGCGCTCGAGCGCGGTGTCGTAGGTGTGGATCTGCTCGACCAGCGGCTCGAGGGCCGCGAGCTGGGTGCGGGCGCGGGTGACGGCGTCGTGAGCGCGGGTGAGGTCCTCGAAGTGGCGCAGGATGCCCTCGATGCGGGCGGAGGCGTCCACGGGTTCGAGCATGTGGGTGCGGACGAACTCGTTGAGGTCGCCGACGGACTTCATGGAGATGGTCTGGTGGAACAGCTCCATGGCCTGCTCGGAGCGGATGCCCAGCAGGCGACGCATGGCGCGGCCGTAGGTCGGGAAGTCCTTGTCCACCACGGCGCCACTGTCGCGCAGGCGGGTGATGAGGGCGCCGAGGTCGGAGCCGAAGCCGGTGAAGTCGGGGTCGATGGACAGCGCCCGGTCAGCGGTGATGAAGCGCCGCCACGGCTGGCCGGTGGCCTCCTGCTGCTGGAAGATTTGGGCGAGGGTGACCTCCTCGTCGTAACCCTCATTGCGGAAGACGCCGAGGATCACCGAGTAGGAGTGGCCGTCGCGCAGCCCGACCGAGCGGACGCTGCCGGTGGCCTCGTTGCGCTCGGTCTTGTGGTGGCCTTCGACGTAGGACCGCAGGGTGCGCTCCTTGCGGGCGGCGCCGGCGGCCTTGTTGTAGTCGATCCGGTGCGAGGGCAGCATCAGCGTGCTCACCGCGTCCACCAGGGTTGACTTGCCGCTGCCGATGTCGCCGGTGAGCAGCAGGGTCTCCCCCGCCGGCTCGAGGGTCCACACCCGGGAGTCGAACGTGCCCCAGTTGAGGACCTCCAGGCGGGCCAGGCGGAAACCGGGTCGCTCTCCTCCGCCGAGCTCGACCGAGGAGAACAGGCCGCTGGTCATCAGATGTCCTCGCTCGGGCGGTCGGCGGTGCTCTCGTCCGCGGCGCCCGCGTGGCCGACGCCCTCGTCGGCGGTGCTCTCATCAGCGGAGCCCGCGTCGGCGTACTCGGCGAGCTTGGCCGAGAAATCCGAGAGCGTCTCGGCGTCCACGTAGGCCTTGAGGATTCGGCGCACCTCCCACTCCCCCTTGCGGTCCTTGAGCTGGCGCAGGAAACCCATGCCGACCAGCCGATTGATGGAGGCGTCAATCTGGTGCTGCTCGCGCGCCTCGTCGGTGCTGCGGTGCAGGAAGAGCCGGATCATCTCCACGATCTCGTCGTGGGTGAGCACCAGCTGACCCGGATCGCCGGCCGACTCGAACTCGGCCAGGCGCTTCCGAAGGAGGACCAGCAGGAGACTGTCGGCGTACGTGAGAGTCCGTCGCCGGATGACACGGGGAAGAGCGTTCTCGCCCTCCGGGGTGTCAGCGGTCCGCAGGTAGGCGTAGCCCTCGTCGTCGTCGACAACAACCTCAAGTCCTACGACGGCGAAGTGGTCACGGACGGCGCCCTGGTGACGCACCAGGTCGTCCCAGGCGTCGGACTCCTGGTACACGACGCCCTGCATGAGGCGGATGGCGCTGACCGCCACGGCGCGCTCGGGGGTGACACGGCCGGCGGTGACACGGTCCCCGACGGCACGGTCGGAGGTGCTGGATCCGGAGGCGGTCATCGGCGGGTGACCTCCACCCGCGGCATCGTCGCGCGCATGTGCCTGCCCGCCTCGTGGTACTCGATCACGGTCTCCTCATGCTCGTGGGTGGTCACCTCGAGATCGTCCTCGTCCAGCGCCAGGTAGCCGACGATCTCCGCCGCGCCGTGCTGGAGCGGGTACAGGGAGATGATGTCCTCCAGCCGCGCGGTGCCGTGCACCGGGATCAGCGCACGGATGCGGGTGGCCAGGCGCGCGGGGTCCACCACTACCTGGTTGGCCAGCACCGAGGTGTCCACCTCCTCGGCCTCCACCGGCTCCAGATCGCTGTTGACCTCCGAGGCCGGCCGCACGGTGAACAGCGGGCGATCCGTGGGCAGGGCGACGTCGATGCTGGTCTCCTCCAGCTCCAGACCGAAATCCGGCAGCTCTCCGTCACGGAGGTGCAGGGCGGTGGTCTCGATCTGGCGCACCAGATCCAGCACGCGGCGGTTCTCCAGCCACACCTGGTCGTCGGTGAAGCGGCGCAGCTGCTCGGAGATGCTGCGGACCGTGTGCTGGGTGCGCTCGGCGGCCTCGGCCCAGCTGTGGTGGACCGTGCGCAGGCGGCGATCGGCGCCGACCTCCTCGATGCCGGTCATCCGATCCAGCAGCATCGACAGCTCCTCCTGGCCGGAGGTGGACAGCAGAAGGTCATAGAAGGCCTGGAAGCTGCGGCCCTGGTCGGAGGAGTCGATCATGCTGCGGCCGTGGACGAGCTCGGCCAGCAGCTCACCCTTGCTTCCCTGCCGGGTAGCGATGCGCTCGCGGGCCGACCGGTCCAGGGCGCGGAAGTTCTCCTCCACCTGCCGGAAGTCGGCCAGCAGTTCGCGGGCGGTGGTGGCGAACTGCTGGTAGCGCTCGCGGACCGCGGTGCGGTCCAGCAGACCGGCTTGCGGGTCCTGGCGGAGCTGGTCGATCTCCCGCTCGATGTCATGCTTGCGGCGCTCGAGCTGGTCCAGACGCTTGGCCGGGTCGGACTCGGTGCCCTGGGCGATCTGTCGCAGGAGGTCCACCGCGGTCTGCAGGCGCGACTCCGTGCCGACGAACGACTGCTCGGCCAGGCCCTGCACCCAGGCGTATGCCTTCTCCAGGGCCGGGGTGGCGTCGTAGTGGATCTCGTCGGCGCCCAGTGGGTAGAAGCGGCGCAGGAACCCCGCCTCGGGGCCCGCCCAGTCCGCCAGGTACTCGGCGGCCGTGCGCACGAATCGCGGGTTGGCCGGGTCCTGGGTGTTGATCGCGTACAGCTGGTCGTCCGGCGCCGCCACCAGCTCCCCCTCCGAGCTGGCGCCGCGGCCCTCCTCCACAAAGAAGCGGCCCAGCACCGTGAGCAGCAGCGGCGCATGGGTGGCGCGCAGCATCCGCCAGGCGGGATGCCGCTCGCGCAGCGCCTCGATCTGCGCGTACTCCACGTAGGGGCTCCTCGAGGTGGGTGGACTGTCGGTAACGGCGGCTCGCGCGCCGAGGGGACAGTCTAGAAGTGGGGGGCGAGGAGCCCGCGCGGGGGCAAGCGCGAAGTGAACCCGGTCAGCCGTCAACGCGACCCGTACATTCCCAGCAACGTTAGCGTTCCCTAAAACGCCGCGATCGAAGACGGCGACTGTCGACCTTCACGTCCGCACCAGTGCCCTACCCGCCGAGTCGTACCACCGGCAACCCGAGGTTATGGAAAGTGCGGAGTTGCGTATTGCACCCGATCAATCTGGTAAATATTAAAACCCCCTCTCGGACGGACACGGTGCAGCGTGGTGAAAGCCATATTCCAAGCATGGGAATGAGCGACTACGCCGCTTGCGCGTATCGGAGCCCTGTCGGGTCATGAAGTTGCTGAAACCGACTCAGCTGATTTTGTGCGAATCTGCTCGGCCATTAGTCGTCTCGGACGATCGCAAATGCTCACACAGCAGGCGCAGTTTCACTTACCTCTGCGCGAATCAATCAATTCATTGATGTGCCAATCAAGGGCGCTTACTATATTGCGCACCTGGGCTTCGACGCCTTCGAGCGCGGTCTCCGTTGTAGCAAACTTCTCGAAAGCCTTGACGTAGTCAGTGCTATCGCCGAGTTTGCGGGCCGATCCCTTCCACTGCCGCACAGTGCGGTAACTGATCTTCCTCGCGAGGGAATGCCCCGAGAGAATCTCATCGAGCGTATGCGCACGCAACTCCTCGTCGATGACTACTCCGAAGTTGCTACCCCTCGTCTGGACGTAGCTGAGGTCCAGATCCAGTTCTTCGAGCCGGTCCAGCAGATGTTCCGAGAGCGTCTTAGCCAGCTTCTCCGCTGTATCGACCGGGGAGAGAGCAAGCAGCCTTTCTGCGAATCGACCAAGTTCGCGCGGGTGGCGCTGATGCTCTGGAAAGAGCGCGTCGAGCTCCGGAGTGGGCGCGTCAATCGCAATCGGCACGCCAGACGACGAACTTCGCCGCATCAAGTCGCAGACGACATACGTGTAGATCTTCGCTGCCGCCTCGACCGTAGCCGGCCTCACCTTGTCGTCATGGTAGACCTCGTTGCGGTAAAGGTGCAGCCGCCTGAGAACAGCTGCGTGAGAGGGGCTGAACACATTGTTGCGTTGAAGATAAGCAACCTTGGGGGCGAACTCACTCTCGATTTTCTCCAGTTCTCCGTCTAACGCCAACTTGCGCTCAAGCTCCACCTTGACGTCTGCGAGCTTTCGAGGCGGTTCATCGTCGTCATCGAATGGAGTCGGCTGCTCTTCGGTCTCGCCGCGCTCCAAAGCGGCGCACACCGACTCGTAGTAGCCTTCGCCTAGATGATTAAGAGAGAGTCTTCTGTCACACTCGCGCTTGAGAAGTAATTCGGCCGTGTTGTCAAGAAGCATAAGGCTAATCCGCCAGCGGGAAACGCCCCCCTGATGCAGCAGTCGATTCGATTCCGAAACCTGCACCACGAGTCGCTCAATGCTGTCCATATCCCCGTCCGATCGTCAACCTGCCGACGTCACAATACGTCCAATGGGACACTGAACCGCCTGTCAGTGTTCCACCAGCCTCGTCGCAAAATGTGTGGGATTGAGCGCGCAGCCCTGTGACACAGCAACGATGGCCGGAGGCATATCGTCCCGGACGGGTGCACCCCACCGGGCACACCTGGCCTCATCAATCGCCCGCCCACCACTGCATGTGAGAATCGCCCGTCTGGATCTAGCGAGCGCCCAGGCGGCGGCTCGCTAAGGATCCTGTTCTCGCAACTTCCAGGGCCTTCTCGCTACGTCGAAGGCTCGAGGCAGCGCATCAGAATCCGAGATTCCAACTCCCTTCGATGACACAATGACTCGACCGCACAATTCCGCCCGACCAGAAGGTCACGACGTAGCGGCGGCTACAAGGAAGAGGCACATGTCCGCTAATCGAGTGAAACTTGAGAAAGTTGCCGCCGAGGTCGCCCCTGCCGCGACGAGTTGTACCCACCTTGGCACCGGTGGGTTCGCCAGTACGTTCCGAATTCAAACCGTCGACGGAGACGACTACGCACTCAAGATCGTGGACGCCGCCCAGGCTGGTGCGGAACGTACCGACCGTGAGTTAAGCGCTCTAGAACGCGTCGCCCACCCCAACGTCGTGGGCTACCAAGGAACGGGCACACAGGTCTTCGAGGGGGTGACCTACCGATGGCTCAAGATGGACTTTGTAGCCGGAGACACGCTGGGCAACGTCATCAAAGGCGGACAAAAGTTCAACCTGATCGAGGCAGTTGATCTTGTGCGGCAGGCGGTTGAGGGCGCAGCTGCCTTGTGGCACGCACAGACTTCTCACCGCGACCTCACCCCCAACAACTTAATGATCACTCCTGCCGGTGACCTCGTCATTGTCGACCTAGGGATGGCGCGCGCTCTTGACGACAAAACCATCACGACGTTGCCCACGCCGGGCACGCCCGGATGGATGTCGCCGGAGCAAGTGGGGGCCAACCAGACACACGGGGACTGGCGCTCCGATCAATTCGTTCTGGGGCTTAACGCTTACTGGCTACTCACTGGCTCTCTACCGTTCACATATCGCACCCCGTATGAAGCATGGATGGCTCCGGACCGCCAGACTCCGCGCAATCCCCGCGACCTCAATCCCGCGATCCCAACAGCCTTGGCCGACCTGGTCATGAAGATGCTTGCCAAGGCTCCGCACCGCCGGTTTCTCAAGGCCGCCAAGCTCATCGACGACATCGAGCGCATCGCAGCAGCACTATCGATCCCCGAGCATGCCCCACAGACCACTCCCCAGTTCTTACTGGCCATTGGGGATAAGAAGAGCTTCGCCTCTGCGCCGGGGTTTTTGAAGTCCCTCCGTCCCGACGGCATCGTCATCGAACCGCGTAGCAAAGACCGCGTTTCAGAATTTATGGCTTTAACCGACGCTGGCGCTACCGAGCGGATTATCGATCCGTGCACGTACTTGTCGCGCTCACCCATCAATCACAGGCCTGCCTACATCCAAAGGCAGGACTACGGCAAGGGTCCGAATCTGACCGGATTCGCCTCCCCCATCGACCGCGAAGCCTACTGCGCATTGGCACTCGACATGCAGCTCGAGGCAGCACCATCAATTGTGCTGGCACCCTACTTTTTTGCGGCCAATGGTGAAAGTTCTTGGATCACCGAAAGTCTGCTGTGCGCTTCTACGACGGTGGACCTGCTAGAGCGGCGCGCTCCCGATCGCGAAGGCGTGTTAGAACGCGTGTGGACCACAGTCGCGGTGGCACAGGCCTGGCTGACTCAAGACGACGCCCGTGACCAGCTACTGACGATGTTGACCTCCCAGCCCATCGACACCCTCCATCTGCTCGTGCGCACGAACCAGCCACCTTTCGCCCCGTTGGGCGATAGCGGCGTTCTCAACGGGCTGACTGACGTGCTGAGTGTGATGCGGGAGTTCGAAGTGCCTGTGGTTCTGGGGCGGCGGGCCTCCGAGGGCTTGCTTGGTCTCGCGCTAGGCGCAACCGGCTGGACGACGGGCGTCTCGGGGGTCCAGATGAACATGAGCTCTCACCCGGAATCCCCTCAGAGAGGAGGACCCCCTCAAGATCGCATCTATGTACCTCAACTTCTGACGTATGTCACCACATCCACCTACGTACAGTTCGTTTCTGCCGAACCTGATCTCGTCGATCTGGACACTGCTGCGGCCCGCACCTTACTTTCCGCCACCCCGACTCTAGACTCACTGAGCACCGAGCAACGGGTGCTGCTCCTGCAGCACAACATCACCGCCATGCGTAATCAGGTTAGTGAACTAGCGGGACAGGATACTGCCGGGAGGATTAGTCACATGAGGGATCTGGTCCTAACGGCGCAGAGCACATTCGGTAGCCTTCCGGCGCCAGCGGGGCCAGGAGAGTCCGCCGCGTATCTCTCCGCCTGGTCTACGGCGCTCGGCTGAGCATCCTCGAGCTCGGCGCGGGGCACAGCCACTTTATAGAATCGGGCTACCCGCGACCCTGTTTTTCGGAGCTCGAACCGTGCTCAGTAGTTGCTCGGCAGCCCAGCGGCGACGCGCCGGCTGCAGAGGCCCGCTCTCGGGAGCCTCCAGCGCAACCTCGACACCCCCAGCAGAGTCGATCGCCAGCAAGCCAACTCGGTTGCGACGCGCCTCGGTCTCCAGTTTCGCACTCATCACGGGCGCAGGCATCGCTACAAAGCTGCGCTCTGCGAACAACCGATACCTACCGGCCTGCGCGACAGCGCGGCGCCAGTCCTTGAGCTTCAACTCAACCGCGACCAAGCTACTGAACGGGTCGCTGGCATTGAGCGTCGCTCGGTACGACGGCGTTGAATCCACGGGGGAGTAAGCAACTTCCAAGTGGCCTCCGGCGATGAGGGGCTCAACGATCTGCCGCTCCAACGAACGCCACCCATAGGGTGCCCATGCGCGAAGCTGCGATTCCGCTATCGGTTCTTGCGCCTTGTCTAAGACGCTCAGGGCGAGCGGGTTAGAGAACGTCGACCGGGTGGGTAGCCTAGCGTCGCTTGAGAAGCCCGCAACAAGGTCAGCCACCCCGCGACCAGCATCAACCTCGTCTCCAAGAGCGACGACGTCTTTCTGCGCGTTCAACCAAGCTCGGACCGGCTCTGCGAGTTGAACTTCGGCGGTGTAATGCACGCCCGCCGCTGTACGGGCGGGGTCAACGACTGCAATCGACATTCGCACCCCCAATTAGATCTGTTCACAGCACTCTAGGGGGTTGCGGCCCACGACGTTATGGTCATGCCCCAGGCAGGGGTCCACATCACACCTATACGGTGCGTCGAGACACGGCCGAAGCAGCCATGACTGACTGAATCGCCCCGGGTTTGATGGAGACATCGATTACCCGGGAAGGGGTCATCAAAGCTATGGGCGCACCTCGCAAGTATCCGGATGAGCTTCGCGAACGAGCCACGCGGATGGCGCTGGAAGCCTTGGCCGACCCCGACCGCGCGCATGGTGCGATCGTGCGGGTCGCTGAGCAGCTCGGCGTGCACCGCGAAGCACTTCGCACCTGGGTGCGCAAATCCCAGGCTGAGGGCCAGGACGCTTTGTCGGTGTCGGCCGATCGCGACGCGCGCCTGGCGCAGTTGGAGAAGGAGAACCGCAAGCTGCGGCGGGCGAACACGATCTTGAAGCAGGCGTCGGCTTCCTTCGCAGCGGAGCTGGACCGTCCACGGCGATGAAGGTCGATTTCATCGACCGGCACAAGGACGAGCACGGTGTCCAGCTGATCTGCGACGCCCTGGCCGAGACCAGCGCCGCGATCGCGCCTTCGTCCTACTACGCCGCCGAGTCCCGTCCACCGTCGGCGCGGTCGCTTCGCGATGCCGAGCTCATGGCGGCGATCACCACGATGTGCAAGGAGAGCTACCACGTGTACGGCGCTCGGAAGATGTGGAAGGAGATTGGACGCGCAGGCCACCAGGTCGCCCGCTGCACCGTCGAACGCCTGATGCGCGCTGAAGGTCTCAAGGGGTCTAACGGGCCAAGTCGCCGCTGACAACCCGTCCGAAGGCCGAGACCGAGCGGTCGGCTGACCTGGTGGAACGCAAGTTCGTCGCCGAGCGTCCGAACCAACTGTGGGTCGCCGACATCACCTACGTCCGCACCTACGCCGGGTGGGTGTACGCGGCGTTCACCATCGACGTCTACTCGTGGATGGTCGTCGACTGGCAACTGTCCAAAAACTTGTACACAGACCTGGCCCTGGATGCGCTGAACATGGCGATCTGGCAGCGCACCCACGCCGGCGACGACCTGAGCGGGCTGATCCACCACAGCGACCGCGGCGTGCAGTACCGGGCGCTGCGCTACACCGAACGCCTCGACGAACAGGACCTGGTCGCCTCGGTGGGTTCCCGCGGCGACTCCTACGACAACGCCCTCGCGGAGGCGTTCAACTCTCTGTTCAAAGCCGAGCTGACCCGCAACCGCCACAAGGGACCATGGCGGGACATCGACGACCTCGAAATTGCCGTTGCCGAGTACATCGACTGGTTCAACCACCGCCGCATCCACGGCGAGATCGGCTACCTCCCACCCGCCGAACACGAAGCACAACTCGCCGCGGCCGAACCGTCACCCGAGACCGTCGACGACCTCGTCGACGCCTGATAACCACCCTCTACAGAACCCGGGCCTGACGTACTGCTCACCCAGGAGCTCGGCCAGTGCGCGTCCGCGGTCGAGCCAGGCCATCTCGTCAAATTCGTCCGACCACACAGGCTAATCACCTGGTCGGTCACCGAAGTGACCGAAACGAGCGTCGACTCTTGGGCGACTCAGGACAGCCAAAGCACGATCGGCGCGCTGTGCCCTTGGGTTTCCATCGGTGCAAACTAACCTGCCGATACCGCGACCGCAGCAACATCAGCCGCCGAGAGATATCGCCTCCCTGATTTTGCTTGCGCTTTTAGGAGGCAGCTGAGCGACACCGTGCTGAAGAAGAGCGTTGTTAAAGCCGAACTTGACGCCGATCCTCCCCGGCGTGGCGAAGCTCTCCTTAATCGGAACGGTGAGTTCCTTTTTCAGCTTGAAAGGGATAACAGCGCCAAAGTCCCTAGTCACTGTCCACGGTGAACGAAACCCCGGTTGCCCGACAAAAATTGCTGGACCTGTGGCAACGACGCGAGCGATAAATCCATTGGCTCTGCCGCTTCGCCACACGAAGAGCTCATCTCCCTTCTCGACACGCAAAGCGACCGTTTTCCATGCGCTGCCCCGACCACGGACGCCCCAGAGCTTATTGTCCCTGCAAATTTTCCAATTCTCGTCCATCCCTGGGGAAATGGAAACAACGAAACTACTCGACACTAAAGCGGCCCTTTCACCGTCGGATGAGTCAACATGAACCTAACCGACCCCTTCCCCAATTTGGGGCGTTCCATACCGAAGGCAGGTTCAGTCGTTGAGGCCCATCCTGCCGGCGCCACCCAGGAACTCGCGGGCCCGGCGGACCGCGGCCTGGTGGCGCGTATACCGGCGGCGAACTGTCCCCCGCCCTTTCAGAAGCATGACGGCCATACAGACGACCCTGATGAGGACCGCCACCGGTTCCGTTTTGCCAGCGAACCTAGAAACCGCCCCCGTTCCACGAGGTTTCGCGAAGACACCGCGCGCCATCAGCGCCGCCCTGTCAAGATGGTGACATGGATTTACCTCGACAGCACGTGCGAGACGAACTACGTCGGTTCGTGGAGGAACGAGACTGGGCGCAGTTTCATTCTCCTGCAAACCTCGCGAAGTCGATATCGATCGAGGCGGCCGAGCTTTTAGAGTGTTTTCAGTGGTCCGACGACTATGATGCAACGGACGTGCGTCTCGAACTCGCAGACGTTCTCACATACGCCTATCTACTCGCAGACCGTCTCGGCGAATCTCCTGACCAGTTGATTCTTGAAAAACTTGCCATCACCCGTCGAAAGTACCCGTCGGCGACATTCCGAGGACGTAGCGACAAGCATGACCAGCTTTAGAATCGATAAGCTCGCCTTCGACGCCGACGCGGTCAGCGTTTGGGCGGATACCGATCCACGCCATAAGAACTGGCCCGTCGTCTACACACTGGACGGCCAGTCCGAGATCTACATTGGAGAGTCGATCAACGGGTCCGGGCGCCTACGCCAGCACATTGACTCCGGGAAAAAGCAACAGCTGAGCCACGCTCGCGTTATCATCGACGACACATTTAATAAGTCCGCATGCCTAGATCTAGAAAGCTACCTGATTCGTCTTGCTGCAGGCGACGGAAAATACACCATCCTAAATCGAAACGACGGTATCACTAACGCCGACTATTACGGCCGGGCCGAATATCAGGAGAAGTTTGAACTCATTTTTGAGGCCCTCCTCTCGGAGGGCGTCTTCACCCGTACAGTACCCGAGATCGAGAATACCGACCTGTTTAAGCTTTCCCCCTTCAAGGCGCTTAATCAAGAACAGGCGATCACTGTTGAAGACATATTGAGCGGACTATTTCATGATCTCGCCAACGGCCAGAGTAGTCGGATCCTCATTCACGGCGAGCCCGGGACTGGGAAGACTGTAGTCGCTATCTACCTCATGAAGCTCTTGGCCGACATTCAGGGCACCGACGAAACCGAGCCGCCTGAAGGCGACTCCCTCCTCAGCGAGTTCTTCGCCCCTGGCTTCCCCGAGCTCCTTGAGAACTTCACCATTGGCCTCGTCATACCCCAGCAATCACTGCGAAAGTCTATTCAGGGAGTTTTCAAGAAAACCCCGGGCCTATCGCCACTCGATGTACTCACGCCATTCCAGGTCGGACAAAATGAAACTAAGTACGACCTTCTGATTGTTGATGAAACCCATCGACTCAGCCAACGCGCAAACATGCCGTCGGCAATGAAGAACATCGAATACCGCAAAATCAATGAGAAGTTGTTCGGAGAAGATGATCCGAAGTACACCCAATTGGACTGGATAAACAGCCAGAGTAACCACCAGATTTATCTGCTTGACTCGGCCCAGAGCGTCAGAACGATGGATGTTTCCAAGGCATCATTGGACGACCTTGTGAAATCGATCGACGTCGAGACCCGCTCGTACCGTCTGTCGTCCCAGATGCGTGTCAAGTCAGATCAGGACTATGTCGGTTACGTCAGGAGGGTGCTTTCGAACAAGCAACCTGCAGTTGAGCGCTTTGACGGCTATGATGTTCGACTCTTCGAGAATTTCGGCGATCTTGTTGCTGCGATTCGGACCCGCGAAGAGGAGGTCGGCCTAGCCAGGCTCCTAGCAGGTTACGCATGGAAATGGAAATCAAAGAACGACAAGTCGGCCTACGATATCGAAATTGGTGGACTGAAGTTCCAGTGGAATCAATCTGACGTCGATTGGGTGAATAGTCCGAACTCGATTAACGAGGTCGGTTCGATTCATACTATCCAAGGCTACGATCTGAATTACGCTGGGGTCATCATCGGGCCGGATCTCACTTACTCACCCAATTCGGGAGAGATGACATTCAACCGGACTCAGTTCTTCGACGGCAAGAGCATCCAGAGAAATAAGCAGCGCAAGTTCACGAACGACGAACTCGTCAGTTACATACAGAACATTTATGCAGTGTTGCTTACTAGGGGGATGCTTGGCACTTACATTTACGTATGCGATTCAGAACTTCGGAACTACCTCGCCCAGTACTTCGAGTTGGATTAGTGCCCCCAGTCGGACTCGAACCGACACTGAAACGGTTTTAAGCCGTCTGCCTCTGCCAATTGGGCTATAGGGGCTCTCTGGTCCCGCCGAAGCGGGACCGGGTGGCGCGCGGGCCGCCGCGCCAGGCTAGGTGGCCACGCGGGTCAGCACCGACATCGCGATGCCGTCCAGGATGTCCTTCTCACTCACCGTGAGGTCGGACAACCCCGCACGCTCTGCCATCACATCACACAGCGCCTGCACCACGAGACCGCCCCCGCCGATCACATCCGCGCGGCCCGGGTGCATCGGCCCCAGGCTGCGGCGTTCGCTCACCGATGAGGCCACGAGCCGGTCGCACACCTCACGCATCCGGTCCAGCGAGATGACGCTGCCGTGGATCCGTTCGGGTTCGTACTCCCCCAGGTCCTGCGCCAGCGCGCTCAGCGTGGTGAAGGTGCCCGCCACGCCCACCCAGCGGGCGGCGCGGCCCACCGGCACGTCGCCGGCCTCATCCAGCGCTGCCGACACCACCCCGCGGGCCTCGGCGATCTCGTCAGCGGTGGGCGGGTCCGAGTGCAGAACCCGCTCAGTGATGCGCACGCAGCCGATGTCCAGGCTCCGGGCGCCCAGCAGGCGCACCTCACCGCGGACGAGCTCGCCCACCACGATCTCCGTGGACCCGCCGCCGAGGTCGGTCACCACGAACGGACCATCGCCCGGCGACAGGTCGGAGACGCCTCCGGCGAAGGTCAGCTCGGCCTCGGTCTGACCCGAGATCACCTCGGCGACAGCGCCCGGGAAGTGGGCGCCCAGCACCTCGGCGGTCATGCCGAAGAACTCGTCCTTGTTGGCCGCATCGCGGGTCGCGGAGGTGGCCACCATCCGCACCGCCTGCACGCCGAGCTCGGCCATCGCGGCCACGTAATCGGTGAGCGCGGTGCGGCAGCGCGAGATCGCGCCCTCGGACAACCGCCCGGTCGCGTCCACGCCCTCGCCGAGGCGGATGATCCGCATCTCGCGCACCACGTCGGTCAACCCAGGCTCACCGGGCACGCCCTCGGCGACGAGCAGGCGGATGGAGTTGGTGCCGCAGTCGATCGCCCCGACGCGCACAGCAGCGGTCACTGCTCGTCCATGGCGAGGTAGTCGGGCACGCCCAGCTCCTCGGGAGTGGGCCAGTCGGAAGGCAGCGCGGTCCCGCGTAGCCCGGCTTCGCAGGCCAGCGCCACCGACTCGTCGCCCAGCCACACCACGCCCGGCCCCTCGGCCAGCGCATACGCCATCAGTACGTGCAGGCACTTGACGCGCTCGGGCATGCCGCCACCGCTGAAGTCCGTGCCCAGGTCCTCGATCGCGTTCCGCTTCTCCAGGTACCGCTCATGCGCCTGCAGATAGTTGGCGGCCAGCTCGGGCTCGTTGGCCAACCTCGTCGTCATCCCCCTCATGATCCCCGCGGATTCCTGACGGCTCGCCTCGGCGGTGAGCCGCGGATCGGTGAGGTAGTACAGCGTGGGGAACGGGGTGCCGTCCTCGAGCCGCGGCGCGGTCTTGACCACCCCGGGCCGCCCGTCGGGGCTGCGGTAGGACACCTCCAGCACCCCGCGCGGCGGCCGGCCCAGCTGGGCGGCGATCGCGTCGAGGTCTTCGCTGGACACGCTCTGGTCGGCGCTCACGCTACGGGTTCTCCTGTGGTTGTTCCTGGACGCCGCCCGGGATGGGGGCGGCGGGGTCGTCACCGCCGGGCCCGCCGTCGGGGACGACCGGTACGGCCGGGGTGTCGGGGCCGCCGGGGATGGACGTGCCCTCGAGCAGCGCCGAGTCCTCCGGCATGATCGGGTCGGTCGGCTCGGAGATCGACCGCCACACCCGCGTCTGCCACGGCAGCGCCGCGATCTCCGCCGCCCGCTGCTCGGCCGCCGCCTGCTCCACCGGATCCACCATGGACACCCGGTACGGCGTCTCCCCCGGCTTCACGGCGCCAAAGCGGATGCGGGCCTGCTGCTCGATGTACGCCGGGTCGGACAGCAGCTCCTGCTCGGCCTCCAGCTCGGCGATCGTCGCCTCGAGCGCGGCCCGCTCCTGCGCCACGGCCTTCTCGTCTCGCAGGAACTGGTAGTGATTGCGCAGCGGGAACGAGACCGTGACCAGGAGGATGATGGCGACGACGGCGAGGAGTCCGATCCGCCGCGGTGTGTAGTTCCGCGGGCCCAACAGGGTGTCGGACAGGTCCGTGCGCGTGGTGAGTCTGTGGGCCTCCGGATGCGCGGTGGTGCCGATCCTGCCGGAGCGGGCGGACGCCGGGACGGGCCGGTCGCGTTCGCGGCTCGGCGTCCGCCGGCGGGGCGGCTGCCGACGAGTGCCGTCGGCGGGCTGGTCGGTCCCGGCCCCCACCCCGCTGTCGGTAGCGGCGCCGCGGGCGTCGGCCCCGGTGCCGCGGCCGCCGGTGGTCCCACGGCCCGCCCCGGTCGCCCGGCGTCGGATGGCACCCGACGCCTCACCGGGCCGCCGGGACAACGCACGATCGCGTGCGTCACCCCGACGGTCCGAGGGGCGCGGTGGGCGGGCCATGAGCCCTCCTCTCGACTACTCAGGCCTTGAAGCGCGGAAAGGCGCCGGCGCCGGCGTACCGGGCGGCGTCGCCGAGCATCTCCTCGATGCGCAGCAGCTGGTTGTACTTGGCCACGCGCTCCGAGCGGGCCGGGGCGCCGGTCTTGATCTGGCCACAGTTGCAGGCCACGGCGAGGTCGGCGATGGTCGTGTCCTCGGTCTCGCCCGAGCGGTGCGACATCATCGAGGCGTAGCGGTTGCGGTGGGCCAGGTCCACGGCGTCCAGCGTCTCGGTGAGGGTGCCGATCTGGTTGACCTTGACCAGCAGGGCGTTGGCCAGGCCCTTCTCGATGCCGTCGGCCAGGCGCTGCGGGTTGGTGACGAACAGGTCGTCGCCGACCAGCTGGACCTTGTCGCCGATCATGTCGGTGAGGGTCTTCCAGCCGTCCCAGTCGTCCTCGTCGAGCGGGTCCTCGATCGAGACGAGCGCGTACTTGTTGACGAGCTCGGCGTAGACGTCGGCCATCTCGGCGGCGGAGAGCTGCTTGCCCTCGAAGTGGTACTTGCCGTCGGAGAAGAACTCGGTGGCGGCCACGTCGAGCGCCAGGGCCACGTCGGTGCCCAGCTCGTAGCCGGCCTTCTGGATGGCCTCGACGATCAGGTCGAGCGCCGCGGTGGTGGACTCGACGGAGGGGGCGAACCCGCCCTCGTCGCCCAGGCCGGTGGACAGTCCGCGGTCCTTGATGACGGTCTTGAGGTGGTGGTAGACCTCGGTGCCCATGCGCAGGGCTTCGCGGAAGGTCGGGGCGCCGATGGGGGCGATCATGAACTCCTGGACGTCGACGCCCGAGTCGGCGTGGGCGCCACCGTTGAGGATGTTCATCATGGGCACGGGCAGGACGTGCGCGTTGGAGCCGCCGATGAAGCGGTAGAGCTCGAGGTTGGCGGACTCGGCTGCGGCGCGGGCCACGGCCAGCGAGACGCCCAGCACGGCGTTGGCGCCGACGGTCGACTTGTTGGGCGTGCCGTCGGCGTCGAGCAGGGCCTCGTCGACGAGGCGCTGGTCCTCGGCCGGGATACCGATCACGGCGGGGGCCAGCACGTCGAGTACGGCCTCGACGGCCTTGGTGACGCCCTTGCCCAGGTAGCGCTCGTCGGAGTCACGCAGCTCGACGGCCTCGTGGGCGCCGGTCGACGCGCCGGAAGGCACGGCGGCGCGGCCGAACGAGCCGTCGTCCAGAAGCACCTCCACCTCGACGGTGGGGTTGCCTCGCGAATCGAGGATCTCCCGGGCTCCGACCTGCTCGATAAGCGCCATCTGTGCTCCTTGGGGGAAGTTCGTGGGTTCGTGTGCGTGGCCGGCGCCGCGTCGGCGGGCGCAGTCCACGGCCCATTGTTCCACGAGCCTCTCCGCGGCGTGCCGAGGCGGCGCCGGGGGCGGCCGGTCGGGGCCTGCTCGTGCCTTTCCTCTAACTTCAGCCGGCCGACATACGCGTCCCCTCCCATCACGCGGCGCCTGTGGACGCCACCGGCTGGGCTGCGTGCCTGGGTGGTGTCCGGGTCACCTTCATGTCAGAAACGACGACGATTAGAGGTTGGGAGTCCGCCGGAGGTTGTTCGAATTGAATTGCCTGAGATTTCGGGGTATTCCGCCATCAGCGACTTCTTCTTCTTTTTGGGCGGGGACTTTCGCACTATTGGTTCGTTTTTCACGGTTGCGACGGTGTCGCAAAATGTGTCGGGTTGCCCCGAACCCAAGCACGTCGATCCATTGTTTCCTAGGTGTTTTTCCCTTTTCCCCTTAATCGATTCAACCGACTTTCCGCAAGAACTGCATTTGACGAACCGCTTTTTGGAGAGCGAGGCTGGCTGAGCGCGAGGAAAGTCGCGGATAATGTCTTGGCCTTTTCGCGGAACCGGCTGCTGTTGCAAGCTTCCTTTGCACAGTTCGGACTTCTGGGGATTAAGATGCGGTTTCGCCACTCCCGTGCTAGCCCAGGTCCGTACTGCTTGTTTGCATGAACGGCACTTTCGCCATTCGATCTCAGAACCGCGCGCCTTCATGGCAGTAGCCTAGCGAGATTCAGTCCGCCTTATGCGCTTTTCACGAAGGCAGACTGGCAGATCAGGGTCTGATCGCTGGATGGGCGCCCGAGTCTGCTGAAAGCTGGCTCAATAGCTCGCGTCTTCAATTGCGGAGTTCAAGCATGTGGACCCAGCGTGCCTCGTCGAGTAACCCGCAAGGGCGCATACCTGGCCCCGCCGAGACAACCCCTTGACCCTGTCACAGTGTCAAGGTCGATGATCGAGGCATGAGAATCGGCCAGGTCGCCCAGATCGTCGGCATCAGCGCACGCAGCATCCGGCACTACCACCGGCTCGGAGTGGTCGCCGAGCCCGCTAGGACCGCCGGCGGGTACCGCGAGTACGACGTCGCCGACCTCGCCCGCATCGCACGGATCGCCTTCCTGTCCGACTCCGGCGTACCGCTCAAGGAGATCGCATCCCTCCTCGAACCGGAGGCCGGAGACCCCGCGACAGATCTCGCCGCGATTCGCGACGGCATCGACCAGAGGATCACCGCCCTAGCCCGCCAGCGCGACCGACTGGACGCCATCGCACAGCGCGCGGCCGCCGGGTTGCCCCCGGGCCTCCTGCCCGAACCCGTCGCCCGTGCACTCGACCTATGTCGATCCGAGGCGAGCGACGATCCGGACCTCGCAGCCCTTGTGGAGCTCGAACGCGACATGCTCGACCTCGCCGCACTCCGCGGCGACCTTCCCGACGAGCTCGCCGCCGCGTACTCCGCCCTCGCGACCGACGAGGATCGGCGCCGCAGCTACCTCGACCTCCTCGCCGGATTCCATCGCATCGAGGGCCGACGCCCCGCCGACGTCGAGCCGGAGATCGCCCGGCTCGCCGAGAGCCTGATCGCCGACCCGACCATCCGCTCGATCATCACCGGCGCCTCGGCAGACATCGACGACTCGCTCACCGGCCCCACGCTCGAACAGCTCCTCCCCGACACGGCACAGCGCGAGGTGCTGCGCCGCACGTTCAGCGCCCTGGGAGTCGAGATATGAACAGTAGACTGATTCCGCTGATCGCCCTCGTCGTCGTCGCCACCGACGCCGCCCTCCTGGTGACCGGCACGATCGGGCCCGCCGTCGCGCTCGCCCTCTTCCTCATCGTGGAGATCCCCCTCGGCGCGCTCGCCGTCACCGGTTACGTCCGCCGCTACCGCACGCACCGCGCCCGCACCGAGACCCGCCGCGAGGCCCTGCGCGCACTGGCCGCCGACGACCCCTACCTACGCCTGGCCGCGGCCGAGGCCCGCACCGTCGCCTCCCTCGCGCGCTGGGTGTCCCGGCGTCCCGACGTCCCCGCCGGCGCGGTGCCGATCGGCTACGCGCGCGGCACCCTCGGCATGCCGATCGCGCTGGCCGCCGCGGCGACTATCGAACTCGTCGCCGTCCACCTGCTGGTCCCGTGGCCCGTGGTCCGGCTCGTTCTGGACCTACTCGGGATCTACGGGCTCCTCATGGTGCTCGGGTGGCTGGCCGGGCGGATCGTGCGGCCGCACCTCCTCGACCGGGGCGTGCTGACCCTGCGCAGTGGGCCGCACGTCTGCGCGCGCATACCGCTCGACGCGGTGGCGGACGTGCGGCGGGAGCGGCGGCTCTCCCCCACCAACGCCGAGATCACCGGCGACGACGACCGCGGTGGCGCGCTCGTGTTGCCCGGGCCAGACGGGACGAACCTCAGCCTCACGCTCTCACAGCCCGTTGCGGCGTCGGTCCCGGACTTCGGGTGGCGTGCGCCTACGTTGCGGGAGGTGTCCGTGGTGCGGTTGCACGTCGACGACCCGGAGGCCGCGGTAGTAGCGATTCGCCGAGGCTCGGTGGCGCACGTCAGCTACTGAGCTGGTCTGCGACGTACCGCCTTCCAGCAACAGCTTATTCGTATTACGATTCCGGTTAGGGAGCGCAAGATTCAGGGCGAGGCCGTCTCGGAAGAACAACTCGACAACTGGGTCGCCGAGGCTGAGGAGGGGTACGACCCCGCCTGGCTGAAAAAGCGAAAGGGTCGCCCAGCCCGAGCAGAACACGCTGCCCAGGTGGTTCCGGTCCGGCTGACAGAGGCCGAGCTTGAGGCGGTGATGGCCCGCGCGGATCGGGAGCACCTCAACAGGTCAGAGGCGATCCGACGGGCCTTAGCGGAGTGGGCCGCCGCCTCGTGATCATGCGTCGTTCCGCGCGAAAGCACGGTATCGCCGACGACGACATTTGGGCCGCCGCATAATCCGCCGTTCTCGCCATGACCACGATTCCGGCCGCGGCGGGTCGTTGTCGTCGTCATCATCTTCGAACCCGGGCCCCGTCCCGACTCGCGACCTCACGCCGATTCCGACCACCTACCCTCCCCTTCTGCGCCCTAACTCCGACTGACCCCGGCGGTGTCGTACCCGGCCCATAGAGTGGGCCAGGCCGCGCCAGGACCATCCAGGAGAACACCGTGGACTCACCCGCCCTCGTTACCGCCCACACCAGGGCAGAGATCTGATGGCGACCCGGTCCTCGCGCTCGACGACGAAGAAGCGAAAGCCGAGTTCCACGCGTGCGAAGTCGGCCAAGTCGGCCAAGAAGTCCAGCGCGGCGACGGCGGTCCCGACAATCCCGCCCGGCCAGCGGGTGTGGCTGCTGGAGCTCCCGTGGGGAGGGCTGGGCGGCGGGATGCCGGCCGGGGTCACCTACTACAAGTCGCTCACCGCGCACGCGTACGTCGGCACCGCCCTGCCGAGCGCCCTGGAGCCCTACGCCAGCAAGCCGTACTCCTACCTTCGGTGGCGGGAGCACGAGCTCAACGGCAGCACGGGGCCGGGTGCGACCGCCGCGCCGATGACGCTGCGCCCGGAGCAACGCGCGGACGTCGCCGCGATCGCCACAGCCGCCGAGCGCGGGTTCCGACAGGTTCATCTGGCGAACGACGTGGGCACCGGCAAGACCCTGGTGGCAGTGGCCGCGGCGAAGGCCATCGCGACGATGCGCGGCGCCCGCACGATCCTCGTGACGGTGGACCGGCCGGCCCGCATCACCATCCCGTCATGGCGTCGCACCATCGCCGCACTGGGCGACGACGACCTGCGCTGGATCATCATGTCCTCCGACAGCCTGAGCAAGCTCATGGCCCGGAACGGGCGGCCACGGCTGAAAGTCGATGTCGCGGTGATCGACGAGGCCCACCAGTTCCGGCATGACAGCAAGCGCACGAGCTACATGCGGCGACTGACTCGCATGGACGGACCGCACGAGAATGCCCCGTTCGTCCTGACGATCACCGCCACCCCGGGGCATCACCCGGGCGAATGGAACTACATGTCGTCGCTGTACGCCCAAGTACACGGAGACCCGCCGGCCCAGTGGGCGGACTTCGGTCGAGCGCTGGCCGATCGGGGCGTGCCCTTGGAACCCTCCTACGGCAAGTGGACGTGGAGCGCGGAGGCCAAGGAGTCGCTGCAGACGCAGCAGGCCGCTATCAGCGACGTCCGCGACATCCTGCTGCGGCACGAACCGCCGCTCATGCTTACCCGGTCCGCGCCGTGGGGGCCGCCACCCTTCGATGTGGACCTGGTGGAGCTGACCCCTGACCAGTGGCGGGCCTACGAGCTGGAGTGGGGCGATTTTCAGCGCGAGATGCAGCTGGCCCGAACGGGCAGTAACGTCGCCCGGGGTCTGGCTGCCCTGGTGAGACTGCGGCAGAAGGCGTCGATGATCCGCGTCGAGCACACGGTGGCCGCGGCCAAGGCCGAACTCGGCCGCGGCTACCAGGTGCTCATCGCCACCGAGATGGTGTCCACCGCCGCGCACCCGGTGGCCGAGATGCTCGAGGCGGACGGCATCCCGGTGGCGCGGATCTACGGCTCCAATCCGGAGGCCGAGGCCGAGCGGATGCGCTTCCAGCGTGGCGAGGCGCCGGTGGTCGTGTTCAACACGCCCACCGCGATCAACCTGCAGGCAGGCGAGCAGTTCGCCGACGGATCGTTCGCTACTGACACCCCGCGGAGGGGCTTCTTCCACCAGGCCCGCTACAGCGGTCTCCTGGCCGAGCAGACGATGGGCCGCGCGCACCGGAACCACCAGGTCTGTTCCTGGTCTCTCCTGGCGGCGGCGGGGACGATCGAGGAACGAGCCGGCACGGTCATGCTGTCCCGTCTGATCGCCTCCGCGACCAGCACCGACGCGGATGCGTCGACCTTCTCCGAGGTGGCCCGAGTGTTCGGTATCGACTGGATCCCCGCCGCGCGGCTAGCGGAGGGTCTCGACTAGGGGAAGCTACGGCTCAACTACAGTCACGTGACCTGGCCGTGAGTACTTACTCCAGCCCTGGCACCAGGCTCCGCAGATCGATGATGTCGATATGGGCAGCGGGTCCGGCGCGGAACTCCGCAACGGTCATCGTCGAATCGACTCCATACCTGTCGGCAAACCGCCGGCGGAGCCCGACGGATCAGCGGCCGAGCATCCAAGTCACTGTGGAAGTGGAACAGGCCAGGAACCGGCTCGGCACCTCGCCGACGATGTAGAGCTGCGCCCGTCGGCCGGAGTCATCCAGAGTCAGGTGCACCAGATCTGCGACGACGCCACGCTTACGCATCGTGTCGGCGCCTTTCCACTGAGCGACCTTGAACTCGGCGATGCGCCGATCGGTTTCCAGGTCGTACGGCCTCGTGGGGTCGTTGCCGGCACCCAGGGAGGGCCGGTTCACAACCCGTTCGTCCGGCTCGAGGATGTGCGGCAGCGCCAAGGCGATAGTCGTCGCGTGGACGACGTCGTTGAGACGCCCGACTTTCGAGCGGATCAGCAGGGTCGCATCCAGCAGCTCTTGAGTGAAGCCGTATTGAGCGGCAACTCCGCCGGAATCATCGGCCGTGGTCTGCACCAGCTCCGACTCCGCCTGCGCCAACTGGGTCGTCAGATTGGCGCTTCCCAGGAACTCAGACAGCACCGTGAACGCTGTCGCCAGGTCATCCGCACTGTGCCGATTCTCAGCCGTCATTCGCAGATCATGACACCTGGCCACGGTCCGAAGGCGGCGAGGCCTTATCGTCGTCGTCGCTCCTCGCCCACCCGCGGCCGGGCGCGGCCGCCGCTACCTCACGCCCCGAACCACGCCCGCGCCAGCTCGGCGTAGCGGCCGTCCGCTCGCAGCAGCTCGTCGTGCGTGCCGGACTCCACGACCCGGCCGTGCTCCATCACCAGGATCCGATCGGCGGACACCGCCTGGCTCAGCCGGTGCGCGACCACCAGGCCAGCGCGGTCGCGCAGCACGGCGGCCGCGGCGTCGTCGAGGCGGCGTGCCCCGGCGGACCCGGCCTCGGCGGTGGCCTCGTCGAGGATCACCACGTCGGGGTCGGCCAGCTCGACGCGGGCCAGGGCGATCATCTGGCTCTGCATGGGGTCGAGCGGGTGACCGCCCTCGCCGATGACCGTGTGGATGCCGTCGGGTAGGTCGTCCACCCAGTCGGCGCCCACCGTACGCAGGGCGGCGCGGACCTCGGATTCGGAGGCCTCGGGGCGGGGCGCCCGCACGTTCTCGGCGATGGTCGCGGCAAAGGAGTGCACCTCCTGCGAGACCATCGTGATGCGCTGGCGCAGGGCCACCGGGTCGACGTCGGACAGTGAGACGCCGCCCATGCGGACGCTGCCGCGCGACGGCGTGAGGGTTCCCGCGGCGACCAATGCCAGGGTGCTCTTGCCGGCGCCCGTCGAGCCGACCACCGCGACGACCTCGCCGGGGGCCAGGGTGAGGTCCACGTCGATGAGGGCAGGGGCGGCCCCGCCGAAAGAAGCATCGCCGTCGGGAGCCTCGCCGGAGAAAGCCTCGCGGGACGCCTCGCCGTAGGCGTGGGAGACGCCGGTCAGCTCGAGCGGGCCGGGCTCGAGAGTGGCGGTGCGCTCGGGCACCGGCATGGTGATGACGCCGACCATTCGCACGAGCGAGGCGCCGGCCGACTGCACCTGGTCGACTATCCCCACGAGCGCGCCGATCGGGTTGAACAGCCGGTGGAACAACAACGCGGCGGTGGTCACGGCGCCGGCGGTAATGATGTCGGCGTCCACGAGGAAAAACCCGACGACCAGCAGCAGCCCGAGGACCGTGACCTCGGCCCGGTTGTTGCGGGAGAAGGCGCGGGTAACGAAGTAGAACACCCGGATCGACAGGTCCCGCGCCTGTGCCGACGCGGCGGTGATGCGGCGCAGCTCGGCGTCCTGGGCGTCGTACGCGTGCAGGGTCCGCGAGCCGGTGATCCCGCCGAGCAGACGGCTGGCGCGGGTGCCGAACGCGGCGCGCTCAGCGGCATAGATCGGGCCGGAGCGGGGCAGGTACCAGCGCAGCGTCGTCCAGTACATGGGCAGCGCCACCAGGCCCACCAGCCCGAGCCGCCAGTCGACCGTCGCCAGGCCGACTGCGGAGACGATCACCGTAAACAGCGACTGCACCACCAGCGGGATCACCGCGGTGGCGGCCTGGCTGATCTCGCGGGCGTCCTCGGCCACGCGCGAGACGAGGTCACCGGTCTCGGTGGTCTCCATCTGCGCGGCGCCCAGGCGCAGGGAACGGTCCATGACCATCTCCCGCAGGCGCGCGACGGTCGGTTCGGTGAGCCGGGCGAGCCACGCCTGTCCTGCCCACGTGCAACCGGCGCCGACCACACCGGCCACGGCGATCGCGCCCGCCGCCGCCCACACGGCCGAGTAGTCCTGACTGCCGGGCAGGACGTCGACCAGTCGGCCGATCACCCACGGCGCCACGAGCCCGGCGACCGCTCCGACCAGGCCGGCCACGGCCACCAGCAGCAGGTTGCCGCGACGCTCGCGCAGCAGCGGCCACAGCACGGCGAGCGACTCGCGACCGCTGGCCAGGGGCAGGGCCGCGGTGACGTCGGGCCGGTCGGGGCCGCCGACCTGGGCAGCGTCGGCGGTGTCGGTGGAGGCGGAGGTGACGGTGCCGGACTCGGAGCTGCTCATCGGTCGACCGCCGCCCGGTAGGTGGCTGACGCCTCGCGCAGCTCCAGGTGGGTGCCCGTGCGCACGTCGCCACTTCGGGGCAGGTGGACCACCCGGTCGGCGGTCGCGAGGAACGGCGGAGACGAGGTGACGACGAGCGTGGCCTGGCCCGGCCGACTCGTCCGGAGCCGGCGCACGGCCTGCGCGATCCCCCACTCGGTGACGGCGTCGACGGCACTGGTCGGCTCGTGCAGGACCAGGACGTCGGGATCGGCGTGCAGGGCCCGGGCGAGCGCGATCCGCTGTCGCTGGCCCCCGGACAGGTTCCGGCCGCCCTCCTGGACAGGGTGATCCAGGCCGTCGGGGAGGTTCTCGAGGATCTCCGCGACCGCCGAGGCCTGCAGGACCGCCTCGGGGATGGGCTCCTCGTCGTCGTCGTGACTCATGGTGATGTTCGAACGGACGGTACCCACGAACAGATCCACGCGGTGCGGCGCGGCCACCAGGTGCTCGGCGATCGCGGGGGCGAGCTGGCTGCGGCGGTGACCAACGACGAGCACGGCGTCGGCCCCGTCGCCGTGACCGGCGACCGCCAGGGTGACGGCGTCGGCGGCGGCCGGCTGGTCGGCGACGAGCGCGACCACCTCCCCCTCGACCACCTCCAGGTCGAGCGTGCGGCCGTCGGGCAGCGCCAGACCCTCCACGCGCAGCTCGGCGCCGGCGGGCACCTCGGAGCCGGAATCGTCGACCGGCGCGGACTGCAGCAGATCGACCAGGCGCTGCGCGGCGCCGTGGGAACGAGCGAAGACGGCGACCATCTGGGTGATCATCCGGACGGGCTCCTCGAAGAACACGGCCACGCCCACCACGGAGACGAGCGTGCCGATCTCCATCTGGCCCTGGATCACGCGGTACCCGGCGGCCAGCAGGACCAGCGCCAGGACCACGGCCATGCCGAGCGAGCCGATGCCCTGCACGCGCCCGGAGCGCTCGGCGGTGACGATGCCCGCCGCGGCCGCGTCCTCGGAGGCGGTGCGGTACTGATCGGCAGCCCAGCGCTCGCCGCCGCCGGCCTTGAGCACGCGCAGACCGGCCATGATGTCGGTCGCACGGCTGCTCGCCATACCGATCGCGGCCTGCTGGGCGGTGCTGTGGCGGGAGATCGCGCGGCTGGGCAGGGCGACCAGCACCAGGCTGAGCGGCACGCCGATGAGCACGATGAGCCCCACCACCCAGTCGGTCCACAGCAGGTACACCGAGATCCCCACGATCCCGATCACCGCCGACCCGCCCAGCGCGATCTGCCGGAAGACCAACGCGGCCACGTCGGCGTCGGCCGAGCACACCGAGAGCACGTCGCCGGAGCTGGCGCCGTCCATCGCGCGGCGGCGGCTCAGCGGTACCCGCGTGACCTCCACGCGCAGGTCGTGCGCCTCCTCCTGCAGGGCGCGGTTGCTCATGCGGGCGCCGAAGCGGTACCCCAGGCTGAGCACGGTGAACAGGCCGATGAGCCCGACGACCGACCACAACATGGCCCAGCGGTCGAGCGGGATGATCGCGGCGTCCACGATCACGCCGATCGCGATGGGCACCAGCGCCTCGCACAGCTGCCACAGCGTCATGAGCACCAGCCCGGGCGCCCAGAGGTGCCGCCGGCGGCCGACCGCGCGGAGCAGGAGCCCGTTCGCGGTGGTCGGGGCGTCCCCTCCGGGGGTGTCCTCGGCGCGGCGGCGCGGCCGAGCCGGTGGAGACGTCGGTGCTGACATAGGTGTGCAACTCCCGCTGTAGGTGAGGTCGGCCCAGGGTAGATGAGGCCGGCCCAGGGGCCCCGACGACTCTATGCCAGCGGCCGATTTCGTCGTCGACCTCACCGGACGGCGGTGCTAGATTTCAACGTCTCAGCCCTGCGCGAGGAGCGGCGAGATGAGACCACTGCGCTACTCGATCAACGTCACCCTCGACGGGTGCGTCCACCACGAGGCCGGGGTCATGCCGGACGAGGAATCGATGCGGTTCTGGACCGAGGAGATGCAGGGCGCCGACGCCCTCCTGTTCGGCCGGGTCACCTACGAGCTCATGGAGTCGGCGTGGCGCCGGCCGGAGTTGGGCGGGTGGCCGGACTGGATGGAGAAGTGGGAACTCCCGTTCGCGGAGGCCATCGACCGCACGCACAAGCACGTCGTGTCGAGCACCCTGGAGGCGGTCGACTGGAACGCCGAGCTGGTCCAGGGCGACCTCGAGACCGCCGTCCGCGAGCTCAAGGCGCAGCCGGGCCGCGGCCTGTGGGTGGGTGGGGTGACGCTGCCCCTCGCGCTGGCGGAGCTGGGCCTGATCGACGAGTACGAGTTCGTCGTGCAGCCCGTCCTCGCCGGCCGCGGGCCGACCCTCATGGCCGGGCTGCGGGAGCGGATCCCGCTGGAGCTGATCGACCGCACCGGGTTCCGCTCCGGGTCGGTGGCCCTGCGCTACCGGCCCGTCCGCCCCGCTGGGTGACGGGCTACGGCGCCGTCGTCCCCACTGAGTACGCGGCCGCCGCGTCGCGCACGTCCATGACGTACTCGCGCGAGGCGTTGTAGGCCAGCACGGCGCGCTGCCAGTTCTCGGCCACCGAGAGGTCTCCCCCGGTCTCGCACAGCAGGCGCGCGGCGGCCACGGCGGCGTCGTCGATCTGGTTGGGGTCGGCCACCCCGTCGCCGTTGGCGTCGCGACCGTATTTGCGCCACGACTCGGGGATGAACTGCATGGGCCCGACCGCGCGGTCGTGTTCGGTGTCGCCGTCCCACTGGCCGCCGTCGGTGTCGGGGATGTCCGCGAACCCCGGCGACCCGTCGAGTTTGATCCCGATGATCGGAGGGAGCGCGTAGCCGTCGTCGTTCAACATCGCCCCGCGGTACCGGCCGTGCCGCGTCTCCACGTGCCCGATGCCGGCGAGCGTCGTCCAGGCGAGGTTGCACTCGGGTCGGGTCTGGCGCATGGTCTCGGCGGCGTTGCCGTAGGCGGCCAGCGCGGCGACGGGGATGTTCATCGGCTCGTTCATCGCGGCCGCCCACTCGCGCAGCTGGTCGGACGTGCGGCCGGGGGCGTTGATGTCGATGGTCGGCACCGGGGCGCCGGCGGCCGGCGGGATGCCCGGGGGGATGGGGATGGGCGCCTCGCGGGTGGCCTCATAGGAGCACGACGACGACAAGACGACGGTCGCGAGCAGTCCCGCGAGGCTCGCGGTGGCGCGGGGGGTCAGGGTGGGCATCGCCTGCCATCCTGCCGGAGCCCGGTTCCGCAGCGCGTCAGGGTATCCCCCGATTCGCGGCGGGCCGGCCGTGATGCTCACCTCACTCGGCCGTGGCGTTCCCCTCCCTCGGCCGGCGCCTCACTCCGGAGACCGGGCGTCGGCACCGCTCCCCGACGCGAACCCGCCGGCGAGCGCGGTGAGCTCGTCGAGCAGGTCGTCGCGGCTGATGGCCGGCCGGTCGAGCACCCAGCGGACGGCGATGTTCTCCACGGCCATGACGATCACCCAGGCCCGGGCCGCCGGGTCCGCCGAGCGCAGTCCGGCCGCGGAGAGGTACACGGCCAGCAGTTCGCGGACGCGGGTCTCCAGCGCGTGCTGCGCGGCCCGGTGGCGCACCGCGGGCAGCTCCTCCCACACGATCCGCAGCAGCCCGGCGTCCGCCTCCAAAGCGGACAGCAGCGCGTCAGCGATTCCGCGGACCGCGGCCGGGTCCTGCACGTCGACCGGGCCGGAGGCGGCGAGCGAGGCGGCCACCCGGTCGGAGATCTCGGCCGACCAGCGGTCCATCACCACCGTGACCAGCGCCGACTTGTCCGGAAAGTACTGGTACAGCGATCCCGGGCTCACCTCGGCCTCATCGGCGACGCGGTTCGTCGTGAAGGACTCGTAGCCGTCGCGCACGAGCACGACGCGAGCCGCCTCCACGATCCGCTCGACCATCGCGCGGGATCTGGCCTGCTGGGGCACCCTTCTCATGAACGCGAATTGTATGCGAGTAAAAACTCGCCTCATAGTCGTGCCATGACCGCAGCGCCTGAACGCCACACCACGGACCCCGCCGCCACCACGGCCGCATCGCCGTACCCGACGCGCTTCCGCGAGGCCGAGGACCGCTCGCGCCGCATCGGCCGCACGCTCAAGGCCGTCGCGCGCGTGGACGAGGTCGACGAGCAGCTCATGGACCGCCTCGGCCGCGGCTACCTCGAGCGCGACGAGCTCGGCAACAGGCTGGCCGCCGCGATGCGCCTGCGCTCCGGCGAGCCCGGCGCCGTGAGCCGCCGCCAGCTCGACGAGGCCCTGACCACCGGCACAGCCGGCCTGCCCGAGGACGCCGCCCCCGTCCTGCGGGAGTACATCGCCCGGCTCGAGGGCACCCCGGACTGGGTCGACTGGGCCAAGATCGAGCGTGGACAGAAGGTCTACCTGCGGCTGGGGCAGAACGCCGCCGACATCCTGCTGCAGCTCTCGCTCATCGGCGGCTACCGCTTCGGCGGCCCCACCGACCTGCTCGTGGCGACCGGTGGACTGACCGGCAACACGACGCTGCGGCGCCTGGCCGAGACCAGCCACTGGACCATGTCTCTGTCGATCGCCGACGGGCTGCGGCCGGGCGGCGAGGCGTGGCGGCTCACCGGCCACGTGCGGGCGATGCACGCGGTGGTCAACCACGCCATGGAGACTCGCTGGGACACGGGCCGCTGGGGCCTGCCGATCAACCAGAGCGACCTCGCCGCCACCCTGGGCCTGTTCGACGCCGTCGTCCTGCTGGGCGTGCGAACGCTCGGCGTGCCGGTGAGCCGACAGGACTCGCAGGACGTCATGCACGTGTGGCGGTACGTGGGCTGGCTGCTCGGGGTCGACGACGACTTCCTCGTCGAGCGCGAGAGCGAGCGCCACCGCATCAACTACCACATCCTCCTCGCGCAGGCCGGGCTGTCCGAGGCGGGCCCGCAGCTCACGCAGGCGTTGGTCGAGGCGCAGCGCACGCGGCATCGCACCGGCCCGTTCCCCCGCCTGCGCGCCCGCGTCGGACACGAGCGACTGCTGAGCATGCTCACCGTGCTGCTGGGCCGCGAGTCGATGCGCGAGTTCGGCCTGCCCGTCCGCCCGCCGTGGGCACACGCCTACCTCGTCGCGCTCAACACGCTGCGCTACCGCACGCCGTTCGGCCGCGCCCGGCTCGACGCGTGGGGCGAGCGGGTCCGCGACCGCGAGCGCAAGGAGACCTTCGGCGACGCCCGCCCCGACATCGGCCGCCCCGCCACCGCCTGACCCCGGCCCCCGCCGCGCGGCCACCCGACCCCGTCACATCCCCAACCGCCCCATCGAGAAGTCAGTTCGGCCCGCATCGCCCGAGAGGCGGGTGTGCGAAACAGTCTTCTCGATGAAGGCAGGGCCGAGGCGCCGCCCGCGCGAATCCCCGCCGACCGCCACCGCCTGAGAGCCCGGCCCCCGCCGCGCCGGGCAGAGGATTTCGCCTGTATCGCCCGAGAAGAGGGTGCACGAATTCCTCTGCTCGACGAGGCGGCGCTCAGGTGAATCCCCGGGCTATGAGCCGTTTTCACCTAATCCGTCCCAATTAGGCTTTTCGACCTAATGTCGCCGATATGTGGCACGATCGCCTCATGTTCGTCGTCACCATCGACCAGCGCCGCAGCCGCACCAGCGCCGACCGGGTGCCCGCGCTCCTCGACGCGCTGGACGGCGTGCCGGTCGCGGCGGCCTTCGAGCGCACGGCCGGCGACGAGGTCCAGGGCCTGCTCGACGATCCCGCCGCCGTGCGCTCGGCGCTGCTCATCGCCCTGCGGAAGGGCGACTGGCACTGCGGTGTGGGCGCGGGAGACGTCGACGACGAGTCCTTCGCCACCGGGACCAGAGCAGGTCGCGGAGCCGCCTATATCGCGGCCCGCGAGGCCGTCGACGCCGCCAAGGGGCTCCCCGGCTCGGTGGCGATACGGGTCCCGGGCGAGACCACGACGCGAGGGAACGTCTCCGCGGCGGCGGCATGGGCAGCAGACTGCGAAGCGGTGTGGGCGCTGGTCGCGCCGCTCGTTCTCGGCCGCACGGAGGCGCAGTGGCGAGTCGTGGACGCCGTCGACCGCTCCACCACCCAGGCCGCGGCCGCCGATGAGCTGGGCATCACGCCCGCCTCCGTCACGGGTGCGCTGCGGGCGTCGCGGATCCGCGACGAGCGCGCGGCCTATCCCGCGCTCGACCGATTGCTCGCGGGCGCCCACGCGGCGGCCACCGGCGAGAGCCCGACCGTCCGCCCGAGCCCGGCAGCCGGCGAGAGCCCGACCCGCGGCGACCGCCCGGCAGCCACCGACTCGCGTGGGAAGGCCGACCGATGAGCACCTGGCCCGACTGGATCGTCGTCGCGATCGTGGTGGCCGTCAGCCTGCTCGCCTCGGCCGGGCTGGGCTCGCCGATCGCCTCACTCGTCCTCCGATCGGCGAAAGTCCCAGAGCCGCCGATCGTCGAGCGCAGCGGCGACTCGCGCCAGCCGGTGATGCGCCGACGCGACGACCCCGCCCCACAGGTCCGCGAGGTGCTGCGCGGCGGCATGTGGATCGGGATCCTCGAGCGCCTCGGCCTCACCGCCGCGATCCTCGCCGGGCGCTTCGAGCTCGCCGCTGTCGTGGTGGCCATCAAGGCGCTCGGCCGCTACCCGGAGATCCGCGAGAACCCGGCGGTGAGCGAGCGCTTCATCATCGGCACCCTCGCCTCCCTGCTGGTGGCGGCGGGGTGCGGAGCGCTCGGACTCGTGGCCCTGCATACCCTGACGTGAGCGGGGACCCTGCATACCCTGACGTGAGCAGGGACCCGAACCCCAAGGAGAGGACACCCCGATGGCCCGCGCAACACTGCTGATGGCCGCTACCGTCACCGCGTCCGCCCTGATTCTGACCGCCTGCGCGGAGAGCGGTGACGACACCGCGAGCGCACCGTCCACCTCGACCGGCGCCCCCGCCGAGACCGCCGCTCCCGCGAGCGGGACAGAGCCCGTCGCCCCTGACGAGGGTGGCGAGCACTCCCGCGCCGACGTGATGTTCGCGCAGACGATGCTCCCCCACCACGAGCAGGCCGTCGAGATGAGCGACCTCCTCCTGACCAAGAGCGACATCCCCGCTGACGTCACCGCCCTGGCCGAACAGATCAGGGCAGAACAGGGCCCCGAGATCGAGCAGATGACCGCCTGGCTCGAGCAGTGGGGCGAACCGCTGAGCCCTGAGGGCGGCCACGGTGGCCAGCACGGGGGTCACGGCGGCGACATGGCCGGAATGGAGGGCATGCTCTCGCAGACCGAGCTGGAGCAGCTGGCCGACGCGGAGGGAACCGACGCCGCGCGCCTCTTCCTCGAGGGGATGATCGCCCACCACGAGGGTGCCATCGACATGGCTCGACAGGAGGTTGACGAGGGCAGCTACCAGCCGGCCGTCGACCTGGCACGGTCGATCATCGAGACCCAACAAGACGAGATCGCCACCATGCGCGACATGCTCTCGGGAGTGTGAGCGCGCCCATGGTGACAGTCCGCACGGCCACCCGCGCCGACGCCCCCGCGGTGGCCCGCATCCTCAGCGAGGCGTTCCTCGACGACCCCGCGTGGTCGATCACCCTGCCGGAGGACGACACCCGGCTCGCCAAGCTCGCCGCGTACTACCGCCGTCGCGTACGGCGGCGCCCCGGATGGGTGGACGTGGCGGTCGACGACGGCGAGGTGGTCGGAGCCCTTCTGTGGGAACCACCTGCCGACTCGGGCGCGCTGGCCACGGTCCGACGGGCGATCGCAGGCGGGACCCGCTGGGTCCTCGGTCGGCTGCCCATCGGCCGCGGTGCCCGCCATACCCTCCAGATCGAGGCGTACCGGCCCACAGCACCGCACTGGTACCTGCGCGACATCGGCGCCGGGCCCGAGGCCCGCGGCAAGGGCGTCGGCACGGCCCTGCTCGAGCACCGCCTGACCATCGTCGACCGCTCGCCGACCCAGCTCGCGTTCCTCGAGTCCACCACGCCTGGGAGTCGGCGCCTCTACGAGCGGTTCGGCTTCGAGGCCATCGGCTCGGTCGCCACCCTGGGGAATCAGTCCTCGACCGCCATGCTGCGCAGGCCCGGCAGCAGCGCGGATTAGCTCCTCTCGCTCTGCCGCCGAGCTGCCCGCAGTACGCTCACCGCTATGACGGCAGACTTCGTGACCCCCGCCACAGACACGCCCGCGCCGGATCCCCTCGGCCGGGCGCGTCAGAACGTCATCTACCGCTCCGGCATCTCCGGCATCACGCCCACGGTGCCGACCAGCGCCGAGAAACTCGAAGCCGCCGCGCGACGCTCGCTGCTGCGTCGGCCCGGCGGGGCCAAGGCGTGGGCCTACATCTACGGCGGCGCCGGCTCCGGGACGACCATGGACGCCAACCGCGAGGCCTTCGACCGACGACCGCTCGTCCCCCGCATGCTGCGCAACACCTCCCGGCGGGATCTGGCGACCACCGTGCTCGGGCAGCGACTTCCCGCCCCCGTGCTGGTCGCCCCCATCGGCGCGGCCGGGCTGGTCCGCCGCGAGGCCGACCTCATGGTCGGGCGGGCCGCGGCCGCGCGCGGGATCCCGTACATCCTGTCCTCGCAGGGCTCCTCGCCGATGGAGGAGACCGCCCGCGAGATGGCCGGCGGTCCGCGCTGGTACCAGCTCTACTGGAGCAGCGACGAGCAGCTCGTCGACAGCTTCATCGCCCGCGCCGAGGCGATCGACGCCGGCGCCCTGGTCGTCACCCTCGACACCACCACCCTCGGCTGGCGGCCCTGGGACCTCGACCTCGGATCGCTGCCGTTCACCCGCGGGGTCGGCATCGCCCAGTACGTCTCCGACCCGCGCTTCACCGAGATGGTGGCCGAACGGGTCGCACGCGAGGCCGCGGCCGGCCCCGGCGCGGACCCCGACGCCATCAAGGTCACGCCGCGGGCCGCGCTGACGCTGCTGGAGATGGCGCGCAACCGCCCCGGCCGCCTGCTCGACAACCTGCGCGCGCCCGAGACGCGCGCCGCCGTGCAGACCTTCCTCGACACCTTCTCCAACCCGGCGCTGAGCTGGGAGCACCTCGCGACCCTGCGGGACCGGACCCGGCTGCCGATCGTGCTCAAGGGCGTCCTGCATCCGGACGACGCACGCAAGGCCTTCGACTCGGGCGTCGACGCGGTCATGGTCTCCAACCACGGGGGCCGCCAGGTCGACGGATCCATCGGCACCCTCGACGCCCTCGTCCGCATCCGCGAGGCCGTCGGCCCCGAACCGACCGTGCTGCTCGACTCCGGTATCCGCAACGGCACCGACGTCGTCAAGGCCATGGCCTGCGGAGCGAACGCGGTCACGCTCGGTCGGCCGCACATCTACGGCCTGGCCGTCGCGGGCGAGCGCGGCGTCGGCGAGGTGCTCGACAACCTGCTCGCCGAGATCGACCTCACCATGTCACTCAGCGGCGCCAGCTCGTGGGAGCAGGTCGACGCCACACTCCTGGCATGAGGAAAGCCCCCCGTCGGCAACTGCCGACCGGGGGGCTGGTCCTCGCATGCGGGGGTCTCGAGAGCTGTGCGCCCTCGAGCACCGCGGGCATCGACTAGATGATCGGGGCGCCCTCTCTCTTGGCCTCAGCGGCCTCCTTGACGAAGCCACGGACGAGGACGGCGAGGACGCCGGCCACGATGACGGGCCAGATCAGGACGTAGATCGTGAGAAGGATCGGTGTCATGAGTAGCTGCCTTCCTTCCTAGACGCGGACGAGGTCGTCGTCGTCATCAGTTCGGACGTTCGGGTCGCGGCCGTCGTCGTCGGACTGGGCCCCGAGGGCCTCCGCAGACTCCGCGGTGTCGTAGTCGGCGGTGCGGGCGGCGATCTCGGCGAAGTCGAAGTCCATCGAGCTACGGAACGACATCGCGGCACAGACGATCGTGCTCACCGCGTACGCCACCAGCGAGGCGGTCAGGGTGTCGTAGTCACGCAGGAACCCGAGGATGAACGGCGCACTGCCCAGGGCTGCGATCGCGCCGACGACCAGCGCCGGGCGCAGGCCGAAGAACCCGAAGACCATCAGCCCGAGCACCACACCCACGCCGATCACCGCCAGGGCCTCGATGCCGTACGCCAGCACGCCGGTGTCCGGGATCGCGCCGAAACGGGTCGGCAGGAACACCGCGAGCGCCGCGAGCACCGACACGGTGAAGGCCATGTTGGTGACCTTCTTCCAGTAGAAGCTCGCGATCACCGGGAACACGAGCGCACCCCACAGGGCACCCACGAAGACCAGCAGGTCCAGGATGTTGAACCGAATGTTGGCGAACACCAGCGCCGCGGCGGTGGCGACGACCATCGTGAGCCGGCCCACGATGAGCATCGTGCGCGGGTTGGGCACCTTGCCCTTGCTGCGCAGGCCCTGGCCGTACATGTCGCTCATGGCGATCGACGACATGGCCGACAGGTCGGAGTCGGCGGTCGACGAGAGCGACCCGATGATCATGATGAAGAACACCGCGACCAGCAGGCCCGGCAGGTACTCGGCGGCCACCTGCGGCAGGATGTTGTTGGGGTCGCCGTCGACGGGATCGATACCCGCGTACAGGGCGAGCACGCCCACCATGCCGATGCCGATGATCGTGGCACCGTAGCCGATGGTCGCCGTGATGAACGTCGGCTTGATCAGGTCTTCGCGCACCGCGAACAGGCGCTGGGCGATGGTCTGGTTACCGATCGCGTACGCCAGCACCGCCGCGATGTACGGCGCGCCCTGGTTGAGGAACGCATCGGAGGAGAAGAAGTTGCTCTGCTGCGTGGTGAGGTTGGCCGCACCGCTCGAGAACACCTCGACGCCGCCGAGGAAGAAGAACATGGACGGCACGATGATGATGACCGCGCCGAGCATGGCCAGCACCTGGGCGAAATCGGTGAGCACCGAGGCGCGGAAACCGGACCACAGCGTGTACAGCAGCACACCCGCGGCGATCACGATGATGCCCTGCATGAAGCTGAACGGGCTGAGCATGGCGATCAGCGCGCCACCGGCGATGAAGTTCGACGT
Source organism: Dietzia lutea (assembly GCF_003096075.1). NCBI lineage: Bacteria > Bacillati > Actinomycetota > Actinomycetes > Mycobacteriales > Dietziaceae > Dietzia > Dietzia lutea. The sequence continues at coordinate 2,365,345 of NZ_CP015449.1, forward strand.
CAGCGAGATGACCGAGCCCAGGATGTTGGAGCCGGCCAGCATCAGCTGGGAGGAGCGCCCGTGGCGGGCGAACATGACCTCGGCCAGGGTGTGAGCCTGGGGCGCGACCTTTCGGATGCGTCGGCCGAAGGGGTAGATGAACAGGATCATCAAGGCACCCCAGAGCCCGTAGTGGATCGGTCCCGACACACCGTAGAGGTAGCCGGAGTTGACCGAGGCGTACATCGACGAGGCCCAGATCCAGGTGGCCGTCATCGAGGCGGCCGAGATGCCGAACCCGATCCGATGACCGGCCGTCATGTAGTTGTCAGCATTCTCGTCCTTGCGGGCGATCCGCATGGACATGACCATGGTGCCGCCGTAGAACAGCAGCAGTAGCAATACAAGCGCAGTCGCACTCAGCGCGGGAGAGCCGAGCAAATCCATATCTGCCTTTCTCTCTTCTATTGTCAGAACAACGGACCCAGCATAGAGAAGCCTGACGGAAAACTGAGAATCGGCGAGGCCACGGCCATTGTCGGGAGGTCCAAAACGGAGCCCGCTCCCCACCGCGTGACGGCCCACGATCCGGTACCGGGATGGAGGAACACCCCAAACGGACCCTCGGCGTGGAACCGATGCTCAGGAAACGTTGTGGATAAACGATGCCGGACCCGCAGCGCTCAGAAAGTTGCAGAAGCCCGCAAATATTGCGGCGCCTGCCTGCGCAGATGACATCAGAGCGTGCGGGAGCGGTCGACGCCGACGGGGCGTGCGCCGTGCGAATAGAATGCCGTCAACTTAAGAGTGACGTTACACACCGGCAGGTGCCCGAGAGGACCTTCGCCGGACAGGGCGGGCGCGCGCGAGCGGATGCGCCCACAGGGCGAGCGATGGTTCAGTGCTGGTCTGCGCGGTCGGCCGCGCGAGCGGATGCGCCGATAGGGCGGCCAGGCGATGGTTCAGTGCTGGTCTGCGCGGTCGGGCCAGGCGGCGCGCCAGTCGCCCGCAGTCGCCTCCACGGCAGGCACGGACAAACGCGACTCGGCGGCGCTCACGGTCCCGGCGAAGGCGCGCACCACCTGCCGATAGGCGACCTCGGCCGAGCCGGAATCGTGGAAGAGGCCGACGGGGTCCACGCGAGCGGTCCGCATCTCCTCGGGCACGAGATCGTCCGGGATGCCGGCGGAGCGAGCACGCGACAACACCTTCTGCCCCAGCGCCAGCGCCGGCATGTCCCACGAGATGCCCTCGACCACGCCACGAGGCGGACGGCCCACGCGCTCGGCGGCCTTGGCCTGCTGCCACAGCCGGTCCTGCTCGTCCGCGTCCGGGGCCGCTGCCGACGGGACACGGGCGGCGGCGTCGTCGTCATCGGGCCCGGCGGCCCCGGTTGCCCCGGTTGCCCCGGTGGGGGCGGCGGTCTCGTCGTCGAACCAGTACGGCGCGCGGCGGCGGAGCTTGTCCAGGAGCGCGCCCGCGACGTCCTGGATGTCGAAGGGCGCGTCGCCGCGCTCGGCACCGATCGCGGCGTGGAACAGCACCTGGAGCAGCAGGTCACCGAGCTCGGAGACGAGCTCGTCGCGGTCGCCGTCGGCCACCGCGTCGACCAGCTCCCACGACTCCTCCAGCAGATACGGCAGGAGCGAGGCGTGGGTCTGGGCGGACTCCCACCGACCGTGGCGCCGGATGCGGGCCATCACGGCGACGGCCTCGGACAGCCGGTCGCCTCCCCCGTCCGCTCGGTCGGCCGCCGCGCCGCCGGAGCCCGCCGCGCCGCGCGAGCTCATCGGGCCGGCGCGGTCTCGGGCTGGATCACCGGGTTCGATCCCTCCGGGTCGCCGGCCATGGCGGTGAGGAAGTCGGCGGCGTACTGCAACATCTCGTCGTCGCGCGCCTTCTCCCCGCCCGCACCCGCGCGGGCGCCGGCCGCCTTGGGCAGCGGCAGCAGCACGGTCTTCTGCGTGGCCCGGTACTGCGCGGCCGGGTACATGCGCTTGAGCCGCATTTGCTGCGAGTCCAGCAGGTCGAGCGGGCCCACGCGCAGGCGCGAGCCGGCCAGCACGATCTCACGGACCCGGTACTTCTGCGCCACCAGCCGCAGCCGCGCCACCGACACCACGCGGCGGGCCTCCACCGGCAGGGGCCCGTAGCGGTCGAGCAGCTCCTCGACCACGGCGTCGATGTCGCCGGGCTCGCGGGCCTGCGAGAGCTTGCGGTAGGCCTCGAGCCGGAGCCGGTCGCCGTCGACGTAGTCGGGCGGGATGAAGGCGTCGACGGGCAGCTCGATGCGGATCTCGCCGAGTTCCTCCTCCACCTCGACCTTCTCGCCGTCGGCGATCGCGCGGTACGCCTCCACCGCCTCGCCGACGAGACGGATGTAGAGGTCGAACCCGACGCCCGCGATGTGGCCCGACTGCTCGGCGCCCAGCACGTTGCCGGCGCCGCGCAGCTCGAGGTCCTTCATCGCCACGGCCATGCCCGCGCCGAGGTCGTTGTTCTGCGCGATGGTCGCGAGCCGGTCGTACGCGGTCTCGGTGAGCGGCTTCTCCGGGTCGTAGAGGAAGTAGGCGTACCCGCGCTCGCGGGACCGGCCCACGCGGCCGCGCAGCTGGTGCATCTGCGACAGGCCCAGCTGGTCGGAGCGGTCCACGATGAGCGTGTTGGCGTTGGAGATGTCCAGGCCGGTCTCGACGATGGTCGTACACACCAGCACGTCGAACTCGCGGTTCCAGAACCCGTTGACCGTCTGCTCGAGCTGCTCCTCCCCCATCTGCCCGTGCGCCACCACGACGCGCGCCTCGGGCACGAGGTCACGAATCCTCGCGGCGGTGGAGTCGATGGTCCGCACCCGGTTGTGGACGTAGAAGATCTGCCCCTCGCGCAGCAGCTCGCGCCGGATGGCGGCGGCGACGTGCTTGTCCGAATACGCGCCCACGTACGTGAGGACGGGCAGGCGCTCCTCGGGCGGGGTGAGGATCTGGCTCATCTCGCGGATGCCGGCCAGCGACATCTCGAGCGTGCGCGGGATCGGCGTCGCGGACATGGTGAGCACGTCGACGTGAGTACGCAGGGAGGTGATGTGCTCCTTGTGCTCCACGCCGAAGCGCTGCTCCTCGTCCACGATCACCAGGCCGAGGTTCTTCCACCGCACGCCGGTCGCGAGCAGGCGGTGGGTACCGATCACCACGTCGACCGTCCCGTCGGCCAGGCTCTTGAGGATCTCCTTGGCCTCGGCGTCCGAGGTGAACCGGCTCAGCCCCTTGATGGTCACGGGGAACCCGGTCATGCGCTCGGTGAACGTCGCGAGGTGCTGCTGCGCGAGCAGCGTCGTGGGCACGAGCACGGCGACCTGCGTCCCGTCCTGCACGGCCTTGAACGCGGCGCGCACGGCGACCTCGGTCTTGCCGTAGCCGACATCGCCCACCACGACGCGGTCCATGGGGGCGGACTTCTCCATGTCCCCCTTGACCTCCTCGATCGCGCTGAGCTGGTCGACGGTCTCGGTGAACGGGAACGCGTCCTCCATCTCCCGCTGCCACGGGGTGTCGGGGCCGAAGGCGCGACCGGGCGCGGACTGCCGCTTGGCGTACAGCTGCACCAGCTCGGTGGCGATCTCGCGGACGGCCTTGCGGGCCTTGCGCTTGGTGTTCTGCCAGTCGGCGCCGCCCATCTTGGACAGCGTCGGTGCCTCGCCGCCGACGTAGCGGCTGAGCTGGCCCAGCGACTCCATCGGCACGTAGAGCCGGTCACCGGCCGCGCCGCGCTTGCCGGGCGCGTACTCGATCACCAGGTACTCGCGCCGCGAGGAGCCGTCGCCGCCGCGCACCTGCCGCTCGACCATCTCCACGAACCGGCCGATGCCGTGCTGGTCGTGCACGACCAGGTCGCCGGTCTTGAGGGCGAGCGGGTCGACCTGGTTGCGGCGCTTGGAGTGGCGGGCCTTGGGGCGCGCCGTGGAACCGAGGCGGTTACCGGTGAGGTCGGTTTCGGAGACGACGACGAGGTCACCGGACGCCCCGTCGGCGCCCCCGGTGAGCGCGAACCCGGCGTGCAGAATCGCCTCGTAGACCGACACGAGTCCGTCGGCGGGTTCGGATCCCGCCTCCGCGGCCGTGGCGGGAACCTCGGCCTCGGACAGGCGTTCCAGGATGCGGGCGACGGTGCCGTGGCCCGGGACCACCATCGCGGCCCGGCCGCCGGAGCCGACGAGCGCGCGCAGCCGCACGAACATGGCCTCCATCTCGGAGTCCTTGCCGCGCGGGGCGGGCGGGTCGCCCGCCTCGACGGTCACCACGAGGCCGTCCTCGGGGTCGGTGAGGAATCCGGGCGGGACGAGCTGCCACCAGGCGCGGCCGGCCTCGGTGGCCTCCTCGCGCACGGAGGAGAACGTGCGGTAGCCCGAGCCGGACAGGTCGAGGGTCTCGCTGTCGACGGGGGCGTCGCCGCCCATGGTGGCGGCGGTCCACGAGGCCTCGAGGAACTCGCGGCCCGCCGAGGCGAGGTCGGCGGCGCGGCGGCGCACCTTGTCGGGGTCGCACACCACGACGCGGGTGTCGTCCGGCATGAGCATCGGCAGGGTGGCCATCTCGCCCGGCACGAGCACGGAGGTCAGCGCCTCCATGCCGTCGCGCGGGATGCCCTCGGCCAGCGAGTCCAGCAGCTCGGCCAGGGTCGGGTTGGCGCGGTGCTCGGCGGCCAGCTGGCCAGCCCGGGCGCGGACGTCGTCGTCGAGCAGCAGTTCGCGGCACGGGTAGAGGACGACCTGCTCGACCTCGCCGTCGGGCAGCGAACGCTGGTCGGCGACGGAGAACTCGCGGATCTCGGCGATCTCGTCGCCGTCGAACTCAATGCGCAGCGGGTGGTCGGCCGTGGTCGGGAAGACGTCCACGATGCCGCCGCGCACGGCGATGTCGCCACGGCGGGCGACCATGTCCTCGCGGGTGTAGGCGAACTCGGCCAGGCGGGCCATCAACTCGGTCGGGTCGACCTCGGCGCCCCGGGTCAGGCGCACCGGCTCGCGGCGGGCGGCCGCCGGGGAGATGGGCTGCACCACCGATCGCGCCGCCGCGACGATGATCCTCGTCGCCCGCCCGGCCATCACCGAGGACAGCACCTCGAGGCGGCGACCGATCGTGTCGGCCGCCGGCGACAGACGCTCGTGCGGCAACGTCTCCCAGCTCGGGAACTGCGCCACCTCGCCGTCGTACATCCCCGACAGTTCGTCGGCGAGCTCCTCACACTCGCGCTCGGTGGCGGTGACCACCAGCAGCGGCGCGCGCTCGGCCAGCGCGCCCACCAGGAACGGGCGCAGCGACTCGGGCGCGCGCACCACCGCGGCGTCGCGGTCCAGGCCCGCGCGCAGGTCGGCCAGCGCCGGGTTGGAGATGACCGCACCGGCCAGACCGGACAGCGCGGCGGTCGTGGAGGTGACGGCAGGGGCGGTGGAGGTCACGCGTGAGGGTCCTTCAGGGTCGGGGCGGGGTGGTCGGACTCGGTCTGGGCGGGCGCGGGCGCACGACACGCGCGGGTCGGCCGCGATCGGACCGGCGGCGCGGGGCGGGGCACGACACGCGGGTCGGTGTGCCAGATCTCCCACTCTAACGGCGCGGCGGCCCCGGTAGCCTGTGCGTATGCGCGAGACCACAGACGCCACCGCCGGGGACGCCGCCGGTGAGCCCGCCGCCCCGGTGACGATCGCCCCCGGCCCCCGCGACGACGGGCCGGACGCCGGCGCGACGATCGTCGGCTCCCGGGTGTTCACCGATCGGTGGATCGGCGTGCTGCTGGCGATCGGCTCGGCCATCGCGCTGGTCGCGTCGTTCCAGCTCAGCCTGGACAAGATCCGGCTGCTGGAGAACCCGGACTACACGCCCGCCTGCAACTTCTCCATCCTCATGAGCTGTAAGAGCGTCATCAACTCGGAGCAGGGCGCGGCGTTCGGCTTCCCCAACCCGTTCATCGGCCTCGTCGGGTACGGCATCGTGATCGCGATCGGCGTCGCCGCCCTGTCCGGCGTGCGGTTCCCACGCTGGTACTGGGTGGGCGTGCTGCTCGGCCTGACGTTCGCCGCCGGGTTCGTGCACTGGCTGGCCTTCCAGTCGATCTTCTCCATCCAGGTCCTGTGCCCGTGGTGCATGGTCGTGTGGGCCACCACCATCCCCATGTTCTGGTACACGCTGCTGCACGTGTTGGCCAAGCTCACGGCGGCCCGCTGGGTGCGCACGCTGCAGCAGTGGCACCTCGTCCCGGTGGTCGTGTGGTTCCTCGCCGTGGCGGGCGTCATCCTGTGGGCGTTCTGGGACTTCTACTGGGCGGACTTCTTCGCGAACCTCTGACCGATCCGGCGGCCTCCGGCCCGCTCTGTGGGGCTAAGGCTGTCCGGGTCCCGGGCGCAGGTCGCGGCCGGCCGAGTTCCCGCGCGGGTGGCTCTCCTCGGAGTACTTGGCCAACACCTCGGCCTCCAGCGTGGGCGACGGGTCGAGGTGCGACAAGCCGTTGAAGCACAGGTTGACGATGTGCGCGGCCACCTCCTCCTTGGGCGGCGTGCGCACGTCCAGCCACCACTGCGCTGTGCCGGACACCATGCCGACCAGCGCCTGGGCGTAGACGATCGTCGTGACGGGATCGAACCCGCGGGCCGCGAACTCCTCCTCGAGGATGTACGTCACGCTCGAGGTGGCGTCGTTGAGCAGGGTCGAGTACGAGCTCCCGCCCGCCGGCGAGGACTCGCGCACCAGGATCCGGAACCCGTCCGTCCGCTCCTCGACGTAGCGCAGCAACGCCATGGCGGCCCGCTCGATCCGGCGGCGAGAGCCCTCCCCCTGCAGCGCCTCGGTGATCTCGGCGCCCAGATAGGCCAGCTCGCGGTCGCAGACCACGGCGTACAGACCTTCCTTACCGCCGAAGTGCTCGTAGACGACGGGCTTGGACACCCCCGCCGCGGCGGCGATGTCTTCGACTGTGGCGGCGTCGTAGCCGTTCTCGGCGAAGATCCGCCGCCCGACCTCGACCAGCTGCTGCCGCCGCTTGGCGGCCGACATCCTCGTCCTCGGCACCGGCGCCGGCGCGGTCTCGCCCGTCATAGCCCACCTCTCGCTGTTGCTTACGAGACTAAACGGTTGGGGCGGGCGCCCCGTTTCTGGTCCCGCGGGGATCGGGTGCCGCTCGGAGCTCGGGTATGCATCGGCGGAGCCGACGTCGTGTGCCAGACTGGTAGCGGCCCGCTAGGGGCCGTTCCCCCGTGGTGTAATTGGCAACACTCCTGATTTTGGTTCAGGCATTTCAGGTTCGAGTCCTGGCGGGGGAGCTCACAGGGTGAGGCCTGGGCGCGGGCGAGCCCGCCCGCGCCGAGCCTAGAAGATGCCGCCGAAGATCCCCAGCGCCAGCACGAGCAGCAGGATCGCCACCACTGCCAGCACCGTCAGCGCCGGCTGCCGGGAGCGACGCGGCGTGCGCTCCACCTCGGTGTCAGGCCGGAACTCCGGATCGTCGCCGGGCCGGCCGGGTCCGTTCATCCCTGTCACGTGAACCGCTCCTCCTCCATGCGTGCGTACGTCTCCAGCAGCTCGAGGGCGTGCTCGCCCGCGGCGCCCTCCGCCTGCAGGCCGGTGCGCATCGACTCGAGCATCTCGCGGCCGTGTGGGAACGGCGGCAGCAGCGGGACGTCCGGATCGGTGATCGCGTCGATGACCGTGGGCCGGTCCGCGGAGAACGCCTCCTCGAGCGCCGGCACCAGCTGGTCGGACTCTTCGACACGGATCCCCCGCAGGCCGAGAAGTTCGGCGTAGGCGGCCATGTCGAACTCCGGCACCTCCTGCGAGCGCGCGAACCGCGGCTGCGACTCGCTCTCCCGCTGCTCCCAGCTCACCTCGGCCAGATCGCGGTTGCTGAGCACCACGATCACCATGGTCGGGTCCTCCCAGGCGGGCCACGCCTCGGCCACGGTGATCAGCTCGTTGATGCCAAGCATCTGCACCGCGCCGTCACCGGCCAGCACGGCCACCGGCTTGGCGGGCGCCCCGGCCTTGGCGGCGATCGCATACGGAATACCGCAGCCCATCGAAGCCAGCGTCGACGACAGGTGCGCGGGCACGGACGTGGGCAGATCCATCTGCCGCACGTAGTGGTAGACGCTGCTGCCCACGTCCACGGCGAGGCGCGCGTCGTGGGGTATGTGGTCGGCCAGCCGCCGGGCGACCAGCTCGGGATTGAGCCCTCGCGCCGGCACCTCGGAGCGCTCGCGGGAGATCTCCCGCCACTGGCGCACCCAGTTCTCGACGTCGCCCCGCCAGGCGGAGCGGTCCTTCTCGGCCACCCGCCCGAGAAGCTCACGCAGCGCGTGCGCGGCCTCGCCGACCAGTCCCACCTCGATCGGATACCGGTTCGCCAGGTGCACCGGGTCCAGGTCGATCTGCACGGCCCGCGCCTGCCCGGGCTTCGGGTAGAACTCCGTCCAGGGGTCGTTCGATCCGACGATCAGGAGGGTGTCGCAGTTCTGGAGGATGCGCGCGCTCGCCGTCGTCCCCAGGTGGCCCATGGTCCCACCCACCAACGGTGACGATTCGTCGACGTACGGCTTACCCAACAGGCTCATCGTCACGCCGGCCCCCAGGCGGTCGGCCAGCTCCATGAGCTCGGCCTGTGCCCCGGCCGCGCCGCGCCCGGCGAGGATCGCGATCCGCTCCCCCGCGTCGAGCACGTCCACCGCGCGCGCCACGTCGTCGTCACGAGGCGTGGTGACCCCGTGGGTCCACTCGGGAGCGGTGACCACCACCCCGTGCTCCTGGTCGAGGTCGTCCCCCAACTCCGGCGCGGGCGCGTTCTGCACGTCGTGCGGGAGGATCACCACCACCGGCGTCCGGTGCGTGAGCGCGGACCGGAACGCCCGGTCGAGCACCAACGGCACCTGCTCGGCCGACGCGACGGTCTGCAGGTACGGCCCGGCGACGTCCGAGAACACGTCACCGAGGTTGATCTCCTGCTGATAGCCGGAGCCGAGCACGCTGGTGTGCTGCTGCGCGACCAGGGCCACCACCGGCACGCTGTCGAGTTTGGCGTCGTACAGGCCGTTGATGAGGTGCATCGCGCCGGGCCCCTGCGTGGAGGTCACCACGCCGACGGCGCCCGAGTATTTGGCGTCGGCCACCGCCATGAACGCCGCGGACTCCTCGTGCCGCGCGCGCCCGAACGCCGGGGCGATGTCGGAGCGGCGCAACGCGCCGAGCAGGGGGTTGTTGCCGTCCCCGGCGTATCCGTAGATCCGTTCGACGTCCCAGGCCACCAGTCGTTCGACGACGAGGTCGGCCACCGTCCTGTCCGTGCTCATACGCGTGCCTCTCCACTCGTCGGTCCGTGAGTGGCCCCCACCGTAGGGGTCGCCTCCGACACGCTCCACCGGTCTGGTGGCGGACCCGCGACAGCGGTTGTCCGGCGGGCGGGGTGGGTCTACCGTGCGCGGCATGGACACGGACCTGAAAGCCCTTGCACTGGTGTGCTCGCTCAAGGCCTCTCCCGCCGAGTCGAGCAGTGACCTCATCGCCCGGCAGATCCTCGACGAGTTGGCCGGCCACGGCGTGACCGGTGAGACCGTCCGCGTCGCCGACTACGACGTGCGCCCCGGTGTCGACGACGACATGGGCGACGGCGACCAGTGGCCCGCCATCCTCGAGAAGATCCGGGGTGTCGACATCCTCGTCTTCTCCACGCCGACGTGGCTCGGTCACATGTCGAGCATCGCGCAGCGCGTGTTGGAGCGTCTGGACGCGCAACTGTCCGCGACCGACGACGAGGGCCGGCCGGCGATGTTCGGCAAGGTCGCCGTGGTCTCGGTGGTGGGCAACGAGGACGGCGCGCACAAGATCGTGGCCGACACGTTCCAGGGGCTCAACGACATCGGGTTCACGATTCCCGCCCAGGGCGGCACCTACTGGAACCACGAGGCGATGAACCCCAAGGACTACAAGGACCTCGACGAGACGCCGTCGGCGGTGGCCTCGACCATCACGACGTTGTCCTCCAACGCGGTGCACCTGGCGAGGTTCCTCAAGGGCACGCAGTACCCGGCGGTCGGGTAGCCCGCGGGCGCGCCCGCTCAGCCCTTCGCGCCCCGTTCGACCGCGCTGCGCACGGTGTAGCGCAGGAACGCCGGGAACGCGACCGCGCAGATCACGACGCCGATCACGACGAGCACGCCGCCGCCGGCCGCCGCGACCGCGGTGCCCACCGACGCCGCCGCCACGCCGTGGGCGACGTCGCCGATGCGCGGGCCGCCGGCCACCACGACGATGAACACGCCCTGCAGGCGCCCACGCATCTCGTCCGTGGCCGACTCGAGCAGGATGGCCTGACGGAACGCGGCCGAGACCATGTCCACGGCTCCGCCGAACGCGAGGGCCGCCAGCGCCAGCCACAGCCACCAGGCCGAACCCTCGGGTGAGGCCGCGCCGACGAACACGCCGAACGCGACCATCGCCAGGCCCCACAGCGCCACGCAGACCAGCACCGCCAACCCTTGCCGTCGCACGCGCGGGATCCAGCCGGAGAACACGCCGCCCAGCACGGCACCGACGCTCATCGCGGCGAACAGGAGCCCGAGCGCGGTCCCGCCGGTGGCGGGGTCACCGAAGGACTCGGTGGCGATCTGCGGGAAGAGCGCACGCGGCATGCCGAAGACCATGGCGATGATGTCCACGAGGAACGAGGCCAGCAGGATGCGACGGGTGGCCAGGTAGGCGAAACCGTCGATCACCGACCGCAGCCCCACCGAGGGGCGCTCCCCGGACACCGGTTGGGGTGGGAGCCGGTAGACGGCGTAGAGCGTCGCCAGCAGGGCCACCGAGTCCAGGAGATACAGCGACTCCAGCCCGAGCACCGGGATGAGGATGCCCGCCGAGAGCGGCCCGACGATCGCGCCGAACTGCATGACGGTCATGTTGAGCGCGGAGGCGGAGGCGAGCTGGTCGGACGGGACGAGTTTCGGGATGATCGCCGACCGGGTGGGCTGGTTGACCGCGAAGAACGCCTGCTGCACGGCGAGCAGCCCCATCACCAGCCACACATTCTGGTTCCCGGCGGCAGCCTGCAGCCAGAACAGCGCGGCGGTCGCGACGAGGCCGGTCGTGGTGATCATGAGCAGCCTGCGCCGGTCGAACGCATCGGCCAGCGCCCCGCCCCACAGGCCGAACACGATGAGCGGCACGAGCGCGAACACGCCGGTGAGGCCGACGTACGCGGAGTTACGGGTGATCTCGAATACCTGCTGCGGCACCGCGACGATGGACAGTTGCGCGCCGATGACCGTGACGATGTTGGCGAGCCACAGTCTGCGGAAGTCCGGCTGCCTCAACGGCCGGGTATCGGCGAGCTGGCGCCTCAGAACTGACACCCGGGGCAGGCTACTCGGCCGCGAGACGGTCGGGATCGTCGGAGTGACCCTCTATCCTCGGACGCGAACGTCCGACACCGTCGGCAGTTGCGCAGATGTTGCGCAGCCGCCCATCCCCCACACGGCGCTGCCACGCCCGAGGAGACTTGATGACGACACCGCAGACCGATCGCGCCCAGACCGCGGTCATCGTCCTGGCCGCCGGCTCCGGCACCAGGATGAAGAGCGCCACCCCCAAGATGCTGCACCGCGTGTGCGGGCGGACCATGCTCGGTCACGCCCTGCACGCCGCGGCGGGGATCGAGCCGGACGCGATCGTCGTGGTGGTGGGTCACCAACGCGAGCAGGTCTCCGCCGCGGTGGCCGAGCTGTCGGCCGACCTCGGGGTGCCCGTGTCCACGGCCGTGCAGGAGGAGCAGAAGGGCACCGGTGACGCGGTCGCGGCCGGCATGTCCGGGCTGCCCGCCGACTTCTCCGGCACCGTCCTCGTGACCACCTCCGACATCCCGCTGCTCGACGCCGAGACGTTGCGCGAGGTGGTGAGCCGCCACGACATGCGGCCACGGGCGGCGGTCACCGTCCTGACGTCGACGGCACCCGACCCCACGGGGTACGGCCGCATCGTGAGGAACGACGACGGCGAGGTGCTCAGGATCGTCGAGCACAAGGACGCCTCGGAGGACGAGAAGTCGATCAACGAGGTCAACTCGGGCATCTACGCGTTCGACGCGCAGGTCCTGCGGGACAAGCTCGGGCAGCTGAGCACCGACAACTCGCAGGGCGAGCTGTACCTCACCGACGTCATCCAGCTGGCCCGGCAGGCCAACGGGCTCATCCGCGGACACCGCGTCGAGGACGCGGACCTCGTGGCGGGCGTCAACGACCGTGTGCAGCTGGCCGCGCTGGCCGGTGAGATGAACCGCCGTCTGTGCGAGTCGGCCATGCGTGCCGGTGCGACCATCGTCGACCCGTCCAGCACGTGGCTCGACGTGGGCGTGGAGATCGGGCGGGACGTGACGATCCTGCCGGGCACGCACCTGGCGGGCGCGACTGTCGTCCACGACGGCGCGACCATCGGCCCCGACACGACCCTGCAGGACACGACCGTCGGCGAGGGTGCAGCGGTCGTGCGTTCACATGCGGTGAGCGCCACAGTCGGGGCTGGCGCCGAGGTCGGCCCGTTCGCGTATCTGCGGCCCGCCGCGGACCTCGGTGCGAACAGCAAGATCGGCACGTTCGTCGAGGTCAAGAAGTCGACGATCGGCGCCAACACCAAGGTGCCGCACCTGACCTACGTGGGTGACGCGACCATCGGTGAGCACACCAACATCGGGGCGTCGAGCGTGTTCGTCAATTACGACGGGGTGAACAAGAACCGTACAGTGATCGGCGATCACTGCCGCACCGGTTCGGACACCATGTTCGTCGCACCGGTGACCGTCGGAGACGGGGCCTATTCGGGCGCGGGTACCGTGATCAAGGACGACGTCCCGCCGGGTGCCCTCGCGGTGTCCGGAGGACGGCAGAGGAACATCGACGACTGGGTGATCAAAAACCGGCCGGATTCCGGCTCGGCAGAGGCCGCCCGTCGTGCCCGGAACGACTCCCAGAAGGACGGACTCACGCAGTGAGCGAGTGGATCGACAACCAGAAGAACCTGATGTTTTTCGCGGGGCGCGCGCACCCCGAGCTCTCCGATCAGGTCGCCGCAGAGCTGGGGGTCGAGGTCACCCCGCAGACTGCCCGGGACTTCGCCAACGGCGAGATCTTCGTCCGCTTCGAACAGTCGGTCCGCGGCTGCGACGCGTTCGTGCTCCAGAGCGCCCCGGCCCCGCTGAACAAGTGGATCATGGAGCAGCTCATCATGATCGACGCGCTCAAGCGCGGCTCCGCCAAGCGGATCACGGCGGTCCTGCCGTTCTACCCGTACGCGCGCCAGGACAAGAAGCACCGCGGGCGTGAGCCGATCTCGGCCCGCCTCATCGCCGACCTGCTCAAGGCCGCCGGCGCCGACCGCATCATCACGGTCGACCTGCACACCGACCAGATCCAGGGCTTCTTCGACGGCCCCGTCGACCACATGCACGCCCAGGGTCAGCTGTCGGACTACGTGCGTCAGCACTACGGGACCGACAACATCGTCGTGGTCTCCCCCGACGCCGGCCGCGTCAAGGTGGGCGAGAAGTGGGCCGACGCGCTCGACGGTGCTCCGCTGGCGTTCGTCCACAAGACCCGCGATCCCAACGTGCCCAACCAGGTCAAGTCCAACCGCGTCGTCGGTGACGTCGAGGGCAAGACCTGCGTGCTCATGGACGACATGATCGACACCGGCGGCACCATCGCCGGCGCGGTCAGGGTGCTCAAGGACGCCGGTGCCGGTGACGTCATCATCGCCACCACGCACGGCATCTTCTCCGACCCGGCCGCCGAGCGGCTCGCCTCCTGCGGCGCCAAGGAGGTCATCACCACCGACACGCTGCCGATCCCGCCAGAGAAGCGCTTCGAGAACCTCACCGTGCTGTCCATCGCGCCGCTGCTGGCCCGGACCATCCACGAGGTCTTCGAGAACGGCTCGGTGACCAGCCTGTTCAACGGTTCCGCGTAGGCCGGCCATGGACGCGACGATCTACCACAACCCCCGCTGCTCCAAGTCGCGGCAGGCTCTCGAGCTGCTGCGGGAGCGGGGCGTGGAGCCGACGATCATCAAGTACCTCGACACCCCGCCGACGGTCGAGGAGCTGCGCACGCTCATCGCCGACGCCGGGATCACGGTGCGGCAGGCCGTCCGCGTCAAGGAGGCGGAGTTCACCGAGCTCGGCCTGATCGACGCCTCGGATGACGAGCTCCTCGCCGCGATGGTCGCCCACCCGCGGTTGATCGAGCGGCCCTTCGTCGTCACCGACAAGGGCACCCGCCTCGCGCGTCCCACGACGGAGGTCGAGGAGATCCTCTAGCGCCACGCGGCCGGCGCCGCGCTTGACGAGTGCTGGCGCTGTGGCGTGCGCCCGGACCCGCCGTCCCCTTCCGAGGGGCGGCGGGTCGCGCGCATTTCGGCTCTCCGATTTGGGTGCGAACCCCCGGCGCCGCTAGGCTGGTCAGGTCATCTCGGCGAGGGAGGACCCGCAAGGGCCGCTCCGTTATCGACGCGATCACCTCTGGCTCCCGCCGCTGGTGCGCTTCGCGCCGGGCCGGAAATTCTCACACAGAGGTCATCGCATGTCTGACGCCAACAAGCTCGCCGCCACCGTCCGCACCGAGTTCGGCAAGGGCGCCTCCCGCCGCGCCCGCCGCGACTTCAAGGTCCCCGCGGTCCTGTACGGCCACAACACCGAGCCCCGCCACCTCCTGCTGGGCGCGCTCGAGTTCGCCGCCATCCTGCGTCACGCCGGCACCAACGCCCTGCTCACCCTCGACATCGAGGGCGAGGAGCAGCTCGCGCTGCCCAAGCAGATCGACGTGCACCCGCTGACCCGCGTCATCGAGCACACCGACCTCCTCGTCGTGAAGAAGGGCGAGAAGGTCGTCGTCGAGATCACCGTGCTGGTCACCGGCGAGGCCGCCCCGGGCACCCTCGTCACCACTGACGCCGACGTCATCGAGGTCGAGGTCGACGCCCTCAACATCCCCGAGGACTTCGAGATCTCGGTCGAGGGCGCCGAGGCCGGTACCCAGATCACCGCCGCCGACGTCACGCTGCCCGCCGGCGCGACCCTCGTCTCCGACCCCGAGACGCTGCTGGTCAACGTCATGGAGGCCCCGTCGGGCGCCGACCTCGAGGCCGACGAGGAGGCCGCCCCCGAGGGCGAGGCCGCCGAGGACGCCGCGAAGGCCGCCGAAGAGGGCTGATCCCCGACCGCCGCCCTGCAGCGGCGAACGGCCACGGGCCCGGAGGCGACCATTGTGTCGTCCCGGGCCCGTTCCGCATTTCCCCATCGTGCAGCCGCTCCCCCGCCTGGCGTCTCGCCCCCGCGCCTGCCCGCCAAATCCGTCGCCGCTCCCCGGCATGGCGCCTGGCCTGCCCGCCGGTGCGCGCGAGACGCCATGCCCGCGCGCGGCTGTGGCGGGACCGGCGGGCTCGCGCGGCTGTGGCGGGACCGGCGGGCTCGCGCGGCTGTGGCCGGGCCGGCGGATTCACGCGGCGATGGCCGGGCCGGCGGATTCGCGCGGCGATGGCCGGGCCGGGCCGGCGGGCGAGCGGCGGGTCAGCCGCGGACGAGCCCCGCCGCGAGCACGAACATCATCACGGCGATCGCCCCGTCGAGCACCCGCCACGCCCCCGGCCGGGCGAACAGCCCGCGCAGCGCCTTGCCGCCGAAGCCGATGAGCGAAAACCACACGGTGCCGGCGAGGAACGCCCCGGCGGCGAACACCCACCGCAGGTCCCCGCCCTGCTGGTTGGCGAGCGTGCCGAGGAAGACCACGCAGTCGAGATAGGCGTGTGGGTTGAGCCACGTGAACGCCGCGCACGCTGCCACCGCCCCCATCGTCGACGGGACGCGGCCGGTGCCGTCGGCCTTCAGCCCCTCCCCCGGGCGGATCGCGCGGACCGCCGCGAACGTCCCGTAGGCCACGAGGAACGCCACCCCGATCCACGTCATCACGGTCAGCGCGCCCGGCGCCGTCTCGATGAGCGCGCCCACCCCGGCCACCCCGAGCAGGATGAGCGCCGCCTCGGAGAGCACGCAGAACACGACGATCGGCACCATCGACACGTCCCCGCGGATCGAACGCTGCAGCACGTACGCGTTCTGCGCGCCGACGGCGGCGATGAGTCCGAGGCCGATACCTGCGCCCATGAAGAGTGTGGAAGTTGCGGTCACGCCCTCAATCTAG
Organism: Dietzia lutea; assembly: GCF_003096075.1. Taxonomy (NCBI): domain Bacteria; kingdom Bacillati; phylum Actinomycetota; class Actinomycetes; order Mycobacteriales; family Dietziaceae; genus Dietzia; species Dietzia lutea. The sequence continues at coordinate 2,381,543 of NZ_CP015449.1, forward strand.
GCAAGCGTCCACCAGTAGGTCGACTACAGTTTCTGCAGTAGCATCAGCTCTACTTATGAACGCACTTCAACTGGACCAGCTCCGCACGCTCGTCGCCGTGGTGGATCTCGGATCGTTCGAGGCCGCCGCCGCGCACCTGCACATCACCCAGTCCGCGGTGTCCCAGCGGATCCGCGCCCTCGAGGAGTCCGCCGGTCGCATCCTCGTGCGCCGCGAACGCCCCGTCACCGCTACCGGGTCCGGCGAGACGGTCCTGCGCACGGCCCGGCAGATGCTGCACCTCGAGGAATCGCTGGCCGGTGAGCTCGACGATCTCGGCTCCGGGCAGGACCCGATCGTCCTGGCGGTGGCGTGCAACTCCGACTCCCTGTCCACCTGGTTCCTCGACGCGATGACCGAGGTCCACGACGGCGGCCGCGTCGTGTTCGACATCCGCCGCGAGGACGAGTCCCTGTCCAGTGAGCTGCTGCGTCGCGGCGAGGTGATGGCCGCGGTGACCAGCCAGTCGCAGCCGGTCCAGGGCTGCCGCGCGCTCCCGCTGGGGTCGATGCGCTACCTCGCCTGCGCCAGCCCGGGATTCGTCGCCCGGCACCTGCGGGAGGGCACGACGACCGCCGCGCTCGGGCGGGCCCCCATCGTGGACTTCGACCGCAGCGACGGCCACCAGAACCACCACTATCGCCGGCTGGCCCGCCGCGAGCCGACCGGGCCCCGGCACTTCATCCCCAGCTCGCACGACCACGTCCGCGCGATCGTCGCCGGTCTGGGCTGGGGCCTCATCCCCGAGCAGCTGGCCACGCCGTGGCTGGTCTCCGGGGAGATCGTCGAGGTCTCCCCGGACCGACCACTCGACGTGCCCCTGTTCTGGCAGCACTGGAAGCTCCAGTCGCCCGACCTCGACGCCCTCACCGCCGCCGTGCTCGGCACCGCGCGCACCGAGCTGCGGATATGAGCCCTCACCCGGCGTCTGGGATCATGGGGCGCGTGACTACCGCCGACCAGCCGTCCGGCCCCACTCTCGTGGTGGGCCTGGCCAACCCCGGACCCGACTACGTGGGCACCCGCCACAACATCGGCTGGGACATCCTGCAGGAGCTCGCCTCCCGGGCGCGACCCATGCCGGCGAGCTTCTCCACCCACAAGAAGACCAACTGCGAGATCGCCCAGACGCGCCTCGCCGACACGCCCGTCGTGCTGGCACGCCCCCGCAGCTACATGAACCTCTCCGGCGGCCCGGTCGCTGCGGTGGCCAAGTACTTCTCCGTGGCGCCCACCGACGTGATCGTCATCCACGACGAGATCGACATCGACTTCGGCCAGGTCCGGCTCAAGCGGGGCGGCGGAGAGGGTGGCCACAACGGCCTGCGCTCGGTGTCCAGCTCGCTCGGCACCCGCGACTACATCCGGGTCCGCGCCGGGGTGGGCCGCCCGCCGGGCCGGATGGCGGTGGCCGACTTCGTCCTCAAGCGCTTCTCCAAGCTCGAGCAGCCCGACGTGCCGTTCCTCGTCCAGGACGCCGCCGACGCCGTCGAACTGCTCCTCAAGCACGGACTCGACACCGCCCAGAACCAGGTCCACTCGGCGTGAGCCAGATCCGGCGGTTCGAGCGCGAGGCCCACCTGGGCTCCGGGGCCGCCCTCTTCGACCGCGCCGGCGACCAACTCATGGACTGGCAGATGCATCGCCGTGCCGGCTTCGTCGTCGTCGCCGACGGACCCGCCACCCCCGGCCGGACGGTGACACTCCGGTCCCGCACTGGCCCCGGGGCGTGGCTCCGGCTCGCCGCACCGTGCGAGGTCACCGAGGTCACCGACCGGCCCGACGCGCGCGGCTTCACCTACCGCGCCCTGCCCGGCCACCCCGAACGCGGATGGGAGCGCTTCCTCGTGCGGCGCGATCCCGCCACGGACGCCGTCTCCCTGACCATCACCGCCGAGTCCGCGCACGCCACCCTGCTCGCCAGGCTCGGCGCACCCGTGGCCCGCGCCGAGCAGGACCGGCTCACGCGCCGCTACCTCGCGGCGCTGCGGCCCGTCGGTCACAGCTCGTAGAGCTCGCGCAGCCGGTCGAGCAGCACCACGAGCGTGCCCTCCCTCAGCGCTTCGGCCATCCCACCGCCCTCGAAGCGCTCGGACCGGGCCACCCACGTGATGAGCGCCCGCGTCAGTTCCTCGTCCGCCGTCTCCGCCAGTCCGGCGAGGTCGGTCAGCCCGCCGTGTGACAGGCCCCGCCGCGCGAGCTCCTCGAGGTGCCCGCGCCGCGTGAGAACGCCCCCGTCGAACGCCTCCATCACCGCCCGGGCGTCGTCCTCGACACCCGGATAGCGCAGAAGCGACCGGTGCGCCGCCCACGCGCCGCCGGGCCGCCCGCCCTCGCGGAGCCCGCGCAGCCGCTCGACCGCGGGAAGCAACCGGCGGAGCGCCCCCCTGCGCTCCTCCCACCGCCCCCGGCCTCCATCGGTCACCGGATGGTGACTGTCGTCCTCACCCATCTCCCCGTCCCCCTTCGGCTCGTCCCCAATGGCTGTCCGGCGCACCGTAGCGGCCGGGTCCGACACCCGCCGGTTACAACGCCTGCCTAAATAATCGGACGCTTAGCGACGCGCCGTTACCGGTCCGCGCCAGCGCCTCCAGATGTGAACGTCGACAACCACACTCGTTCGACGGCCGTGCCCGGGGGCCGCGACCGGGCCGGCCACCCGTGTCGGAGGAGCCGCACCGCCGACGCGCCGCGCGGCACGCCGCCGCCGCGCTTCGCGCCGCGTCTGACCTCGCCTTTCACGGGCCACACCTCGCACGGGGGTGACGTGGGTGGATTCGGTGCTCGGACGAGGGCGGACGTACCCTGGGTGACGACGACGAGGGCCGTCGACTGCTGTGAGGAGTACGCGTGACCGAGACCGCCGAGGACACCGGAACGGGCGGACACGCCTCGGGTGCGGACACCACCGGGGACGTCGCGTCCGAGGTCGCGCGCCGCAGGACGTTCGCCGTGATCGCCCATCCGGACGCCGGCAAGTCGACGCTCACGGAGGCGCTCGCGCTGCACGCCCGGGTGATCACCGAGGCGGGCGCCGTGCACGGCAAGTCCGGCCGCCGCTCCACGGTCTCGGACTGGATGGAGATGGAGAAGGCCCGCGGCATCTCCGTCAGCTCCACCGCACTGCAGTTCACGTACGCCCCCGAGGGGTCGGACGTCGACGAGCCGTACGTCATCAACCTGGTCGACACCCCGGGCCACGCCGACTTCTCCGAGGACACCTACCGCGTCCTCACCGCGGTCGACGCGGCGGTCATGCTCATCGACGCGGCCAAGGGCCTCGAGCCGCAGACGCTCAAGCTCTTTCAGGTGTGTAAGCACAACGGCCTGCCGATCATCACGGTGATCAACAAGTGGGACCGCCCCGGCCGCGCGCCGCTCGAACTGCTCGACGAGATCACCGAGCAGATCGGCCTCGTCCCCACGCCCCTCTACATGCCGGTCGGCATCGCGGGCGACTACCGCGGCCTGCTGCGGCGCGGTGAGGACGGTGCGCCCGAGGAGTACGTCCACTTCACCCGCACCGCCGGCGGTTCGACCATCGCGCCCGAGGAGCACTACGACCCGGACACCGCCGCCGAGCGCGAGGGCGACGTGTGGGAAACCGCGGTCGAGGAGTCCGAGCTGCTGTCCGCGATGGGCCAGGACCACGATCAGGAGCTGTACCTCGCCGGCGAGACCAGCCCGGTGATCTTCGCCTCCGCGATGCTCAACTTCGGCGTGCACCAGATCCTCGACGCTCTGGTTGAACTGGCGCCGCCGCCGCGGAAGTGGCCCACCGTCTCCGGGGAGCCGCGGGAGACCACCGACCCGTTCTCGGCCATGGTGTTCAAGGTGCAGGCCGGCATGGACGCCGCGCACCGCGACCGCCTGGCCTTCATGCGCGTGGTCTCGGGCGAGTTCGAGCGCGGCATGGTGGTCCAGCACGCGCAGACGGGCAAGCCGTTCACCACGAAGTACGCGCTGACCGTCTTCGGCCGCGACCGCTCGACCGTCGAGAGCGCCTACCCCGGCGACGTGGTGGGCCTGGTCAACGCCACCGCCCTGGCGCCCGGCGACACCCTCTACACGGGCAAGAAGGTGCAGTTCCCGCCGATCCCGCAGTTCGCGCCGGAGCACTTCGCGGTGGTGCGTGCGCAGTCGCTGGGCAAGTACAAGCAGTTCCGCAAGGCGATCGAGCAGCTCGCCGCCGAGGGCGTCGTGCAGATCCTGCGCAACGACACGCGCGGCGACGCGAACCCGGTGATGGCGGCGGTCGGCCCGATGCAGTTCGAGGTGGTCACCGCCCGCATGAAGGCGGAGTTCAACGTCGAGGTGGTCGTGGACAACCTGCCCTACACGATCGCGCGCCGTACCGACGCCGCCTCCGCGGACGAGCTGGGCCGCCAGCGCGGTGTCGAGGTGTTCGAGCGTACCGACGGCGAGCTGCTGGCCCTGTTCGGCGACAAGTGGCGGCTGCAGTACATCACCAAGGAGATGGAGCACCTCACCATCGAGCCGCTCGTCGCCGACACCAACTAGCCCTCGCGGTTGGCGCACACGCGGGCCGCGGGCAAGCTGGACCCATGCCTAGTGACTCCCGCGTCTCCCTCCGCGTCTTCGTCGAACCCCAGCAGGGCGCGACGTACGCCGACCAGCTCGCCGTCGCCCGCGCCGCCGAGGACCTCGGCTACGAGGCGTTCTTCCGCTCCGACCACTACCTCAAGATGGGCGACGTCAGCGGACTTCCCGGCCCCACCGACGCGTGGCTCACCCTCGCCGGCCTGGCCCGCGAGACCTCGAACATCCGGCTCGGCACGCTGCTGACCTCGGTGACGTTCCGACACCTCGGCCCGCTCGCGATCTCCCTCGCCCAGGTCGACGAGATGTCCGGCGGCCGACTCGACGTGGGCCTCGGCGCGGGCTGGTACGAGGACGAACACACCGCCTACGGCATCCCGTTCCCGCCTCTCGGCGAACGGTTCGACCTGCTCGAGGACACCCTCGGCGCGCTCGAGCAGCTGTGGTCCGCACCCGCCGGCGAGGCGCTCACGGTCCGTGGCAAGCGGGTCGATCTCATCGACTCCCCCGGCCTGCCCAAGCCCGTGCAGTCGCCGCCGCCCGTGATCGTCGGCGGCCACGGCAGGAAGCGCACCCCCGCGCTGGCCGCCCGGTTCGCCGACGAGTTCAACGTGCCGTTCGCCGACGTCGACACCGTCGCGACCCAGTACCAGCGCGTCGACGAGGCCTGCGCCGAACGCGGCCGGGCGCCCGAGGAGATCATCCGCTCCGCGGCACTCGTCCTGTGCTGCGGCCGCGATGAGGCCGACATCGCCCGCCGCGCCGACGCCATCGGCCGCGAGGTCGACGAACTGCGCACCAACGGAGCGGCCGGCACCCCGGCAGAGGTCGTCGAGAAGATCGGTCGCTACTCCGAGATCGGCGCCCGCCGCATCTACCTGCAGGTGCTGGACATGTCCGACCTCGACCACCTCGACCTCGTCGCCTCGGAGGTCGCCCGCCAGCTCTGATCGGATGGCAGCCGCCCAGCGGACGAAAAGCCCTCGTCAGACCGGGCGGCAGGGCTAGTGTCGGGCCATGACGGCGCAGTCAGACCTCTCTGCACGACCCGCCCATCCCGGCCGGCGAACGACGGGGGCGCCGGCGGTCCTCGTCGTCGTCCTCCTCGTCGTCGCCCTCGTCACCGCCCTCACCACCTCCCTCGGTGCAGGGATCGCCGGCGGCGGTCAGGCCCGCGCCGCCGCGCCGAACGGCGCCTCGCCCATCCGCGGCATGGTCGACGCCCACGCGCACCTCACCGCCTCCCATGCCTTCGGCGGCGGCCTGCGGTGCGGCGAGCCGTTCGCGCCGGGCGGCATCGCCGAGGCCCTGGCCGACTGCCCGACGCACTCCGGCACCGGCCACTTCGCCCTGCTCGAATCGGTGCTCGGCGGCACCGACCTGCCCGGCGGCGGCCAGGGGTTCCCGACGTTCGCGCAGTGGCCGTCGCACGACTCGCAGCTCCACGAGCAGGCCCACTACAGCGGCATAGAACGGGCGTGGCGCGGCGGACTGCGCGTGCTCAACAACCACCTCGTCGCCAACCGTGTGCTGTGCGAGGCGCTCGTCGGGCTCGGCGTCCCCGCCCGTACCTCGTGCGACGAGATGGAGCAGCTGCGCGGCCAGGTCGACTACCTGGGCCGCATGGAGGCGCACATCGACGCCGAGCACGGCGGACCCGGGCGGGGATGGTTCCGGATCGCGCGCTCCCCCGAGGACGTCCGGGCGATCGCCGCCGAGGGCAAGCTCGCCGTGACACTTGGCGTGGAGGCCTCCGAGCCGTTCGGGTGCCGAATCGTGGACGACGTGCCGATGTGCACGCCCGAGGACATCGACCGCGGCCTCGACGAGTTCGCCTCGTGGGGCGTGTCCACGGTGTTCCCCGTGCACAAGTTCGACAACGCCCTCGGCGGCGCACGGATGGACGAGGAGCTCGCCGGGCTCGCGGTGAACATCGGCAACAAGCTCGGCACCCAACGGTTCTGGGAGACCGAGCCGTGCGCCGGCCCCGACGCCGACCATGCCCAGCCACTCGCCAGCACGCCGGTCGCCGATGGACTCGCCGCGGCGTCCTCCGGCGCGCCCGCCGGCGCGGCCCTGCCCGTCTACCCCGAACAACCGCTGTGTAACGTGCGCGGGCTGACGCCGCTGGGCGAGCACGCGATACGCGGGATGATGGCGCGCGGCATGATCATCGACATCGACCACATGGGCGTCAAGACCGCCCACCGCGCGCTCGACATGGCCGCCGAGGCCGGACACACCGGCTTGGTCGTGGACCACGCCTGGGCCACCCAGGGCAACACCCGCCGGGTGCACGAGCAGGGCGGGTTCGTCGCCGCGTTCGCCTGGCCCGCGGACGCCACCGAGAACTTCGAGGTCGGCTTCCTCGAGCAGTGGCGCACCAACACGGCCGGCGCGATCCGGCCCTTCGACGGGTACGGCTGGGGCTCTGACGTCAACGGCCTGGCGCCGCTGGCCGAGCCCCGACCCAGCGCGGCCACCGACCCGCTCGTCTACCCGTTCACCGCGCCCAGCGGCGAGGTGATGGATCGCTGGCGGTTCGGCGACCGCGTCTACGACCTCAACGTCGACGGCGTCGCCCAGTACGGGCTCTACGCCGACTGGGCCGCGGACGTGCTCCACCGCGCCGGGCCCGACCGCGCCGAACTGGAGCGCCAGCTCATGGGCGGCGCCGAGGCGTGGACGGCCAACTGGGAGCGGGCGCGCCTCAGTAGCAGCCGGTGACCACCGCCCCGCGCCCATGACCGCGCGCCCGCACGATCCGCCGCCGTCACAGGGCTAATCTGAGAGGGTGCTCACGGATTCGGTTCCGCCCCGCCCGCGCCGAGGCGCCCCCTCACGTCGGGTCCCGCGCGCCTCTCGCCGGGTCCCACTCCCCTCGCGGCGCCCGCTGATGATCGCGGCCCTCGGCGCCGCCCTGACGCTGTCCGCCTCCGCGTGCGGAACCCCCCTTCCGGACCCCGTGCCCGGCCAGAGCCCGGCGGCGTACTCCGGGCTCGAGGTCTCCGAAGACCGCATCGAGTACGCGATCGGCAAGGTCACCGACATCGTCGAGGAGGAGCTCGAGGCCTCGGGCGTTCCGGGCGCCGCGGTGGCGGTGGTGCGGGGCGGTGAGGTCGCGTTGGCCGAGGGTTTCGGCGTGCGCAGCACCGAGACCGGGGAGGAGGTCGACGGACGGACCGTGTTCCCGCTGGCCTCGATCTCCAAGTCGGTCAGCGCGACGGTCGTGGCCGCCGAGAGCGCGGCGGGCGCGGTCGACTGGGACACCCCCGTCCGCGAGCACCTGCCGTGGTTCGCGCTCTCCGACCCCCGGGTGACGGAGGAGGTCACCGTGGGCGACATGTTCGCGCACCGCTCGGGGCTACCCGAGCACGCGGGCGACGACCTCGAGGACCTCGGCTACGAGCGGCCCGCGATCCTGCACGGCCTGCGCCACCTGCCCCTGGAGCCGTTCCGGACGTCGTACGCGTACACCAACTTCGGGCTCACCGCGGGGGCCGAGTCCGTCGCCGCGGCGGCGGGCACGCCGTGGGCCGAGCTGGGCCGCGAGCGCCTCTTCGACCCCCTCGGCATGTCGGACACCTCGTTCTCGTACGAGGAGCTGCTCGACCGCGGCAACCGCGCGGTGGGTCATGTGCGCGCGCAGGCCGCCGAGTCGGGCGAGTCGTCCGGCGAGTGGATCCCGGCGGACCCCGCGCGTGATCCCGACGCCCAGGCCCCGGCGGGGGGCCTGAGCTCGTCGGTGACGGACATGGCGCGGTGGATGTCCATGGTCCTTGACGACGGCAAGGGCCCCGGTGGCGCGCAGGTGGTCCCCTCCGAGGCACTCCGGCAGGCCCTGACCCCGCAGTCCGTGTCGGCGCCCCCGCAGGACGCGGCGGACCGCACCGGGAGCTATGGCTACGGCTTCAACATCGGCACGAGTTCCTCGGGCCGCGTCCAGTGGAGCCATTCGGGGGCGTTCGCGCTCGGCGCGGGGACCGCGATGCTCATGATGCCGTCCCTGGACCTGGGCATCATCACCCTGACCAACGCGGCGCCGACGGGGGTGGCGGAGACGATCAACGCCCGGTTCGCCGACTACGCGCAGTACGGGGACCCGGCGCTGGAGTGGCGCGAGTTGTACACCGAGCAGTTCGGCCCGCTGCTGGACCCGGTGGGCGACCTGGTCTCCACGCGCCAGCCGTCCGCGCCGGCGCCGCCCCGGCCCGCCGAGGAACTGCTGGGCCTCTACCGCAACGACTACTTCGGGGAGATCGAGGTCCGGCCCACGGTGGCCGACGAGTCCTCGGGCGCGCAGTCCTCGGGCGCCGAGCTCGCGCTGGAAGTGGGCCCGGGGCCGCTGGTCTGGCCGCTCGAGCACTGGGACGGAGACACGTTCGCCGTGAACCCGGTGGGCGAGAACTGGCCGCGCGGGTCACGGGGCAGCGTGACCTTCGAGGGCGACACCGTCACAGTGGAGCTGCTCGACGCCAACGGGTTGGGCACCTTCACACGCGCCGACGCCGACGAACCCGCCGACTAGCGAGCCGACGCCCGCCGAGCGCGGCGCTTCCCCCGCCGGCCGTCCGCGTCGGGCGTCGTGAGGAACGTCGAGAACCACCCCATCCGCGGGTCGGCGTCCACGAGGAACGCCTTGACCATCAGCGTGAGCGGGACCGCGAGGATCGCACCGAGCGGCCCCGCGACCGCCGACCAGAACACCAGCGACAGGAACGTCACGGTGGGCGTGAGCCCGACGGCGTCGCCGGTGAACTTGGGCTGGATGAAGCTCTGCATGACGAGGTTGATGGCGCTGTAGATCACCACCACCCAGATGGCATCGCCCGGTCCGCCGGTGAGCAGCGCGAACAGCGCCGGCGGCACGAGGCCCAACACGAAGCCGATGTTGGGGATGTAGTTGGTGACGAACGCGAGCACGCCCCACACCAGCGCGAGCGGCACTCCGAGGATCCACAGGGCGACCACGTCCATCACCGCGACGATGAGCCCGAAGACGGTCGAGACGATCCAGTACGACTTCACCCCGTCGGTGAACGAGCCCAGGGCGTCGGCCAACCGGGGCCGCTGGCGGGCGATCGCCGGCCGGCGGCGGAAGATGCCGGGGATATCGAACACGAGGAAGGTCAGCGCGATGATCAGCACGGTGAGCTGACCGCCGGCCGCGGACAGTTGGCCGGCGACGTTCTGGACCGTGCCGATGATGGTTCCCGGGTCCAGGACGCCCTGCAGGCTCGACGCGACCTGGTCCTGGCTCACCCCGAGCCCGCCGAGGAGCTCGAGGCTCTGCTCGTAGAGGTCGACGAACTTGTCCTGGTACTGCGGAATCTCCTCCGCGGCGACCCACAACGCCCACACGAGCGAGCCGATCAGGGCGAGGAGCACGACGTACAGGACGAGCAGGACGATGATCATCCCGCCCCAGCGCGGCACGCCCGACCTTTCGAGGAGGCGCTGCAGGGGCTGCGCCGCGATCACCAGGTTCAGTGCCAGGAAGGCCGGCATGAGGATGCTCGAGTGCTCCGAGATCCCCCAGAGGACCACGACCGCGGCGGCGAGCGACACGACGGTCACGCCCGCGATGCCCCAGCCCTTCGGCTCCTCGTGAGGTGTGGACGTCGCGGGGCCGTCACCGGTCGTGGTCATGGTCCTCCTCGTGGGCGGCGCCCAGCGCGCCGGACGCCGCCCAGAGTAACCCGGTCAGCTCCCGGCCAACGCCGCGCCGATCCCGTCGATGTCCACCGCGTCGAGATCCGCGGGATCCCAGGTGGGGTTGCGGTCCTTGTCGATCACCACGGCGCGCACACCCTCGACGAAGTCCGGGCGGGCGGTGATCCACGCGCCCAGCGCCAGCTCATTGTCCAGGCACTCCCGCAGGTCCGCGGCCTCGGCGCCCGCACGCAGCAGCTCGATGGTCGCGACGATCGACGTGGGGCAGTGCGAGCGCAGCATGCCGAGCGTCTCGGTGGCCCACTCGTCCTGCTCACCGGACTCCAGGGCCGCGATCATCTCCTGCGCGGTCCCGCGGGAGAAGACGTCCTCGATCCGCTCGATCCGCGCCTCGACAGCCGACTCCCCCGCTGCATGGCGCTCGAGACCGAACCTCCTCAGTGCCTCCGGCAGGCCGTTCGCACCGATGGCGTCGACGAAGGCGTTGCGCTCGTCGTCGTCGATCAGGTCCGTCGCCAGACCGGTGTAGAGGGCGTCGGCGGAGTTCATCCGCACGCCCGTCGTGCCCAGGTAGATCGCCACCGCCAGGCCGCGCGCGCCGCCGCCGCACAGGCGCGGCAGGAAGTGGCTCGCGCCGACGTCGGGGATGAAGCCGATCGCGGTCTCCGGCATGGCCATCATGACCTTCTTGGTGACCACGCGGTGCGAGCCGTTGATCGAGATGCCCAGGCCGCCGCCCATCGCCACGCCGTGGATGACGGCCACCGTCGGCACGCGGTGCGTGTGGTACGCCAGATCCATCGCGTACTCCTCCGAGAAGAACTCCCGGTTAGTCGCGTGATCCCCCGACGCCGCCGCATCCCGCAGCGCACGGATGTCACCGCCCGCGCAGAACGCCTTCTCGGACGTGCTGGTGGTGACCACGGCCTCCACCCCCGGATCCTGTGCGGCCTCGTCGAGTGCTGTGTGCAGCGCCCTACACATGGGGAGATCCAGCGAGTTCAGGGCCTTGGGGCGGTCCAGGACGATGTGCTGCATCCGGCCTTCGCGCCGGGAGATGACGTATTCGCTCATGGCCCCAGTGTGTCAGGCCGCGCGCCGGCCGGCCCGGAGATACTAGGAACTCCTACCTCAGCGCCCCCGCACGCCGCGGCGGCCTCACCCCTTCAGCAGCCGCGCGGCCACGTCGGGGACGTACTTGAACTCCTCGCGCGGCGGGCGTTCGTATCCCGCACCCTCCGGCCGCTCGGGGATCTCCAGCTCGGGCGGGTCGAGCTGCTCCCACGGCACCGTGGACAGCAGGTGCGAGATGACGTTGATCCGCGACCGCTTCTTGTCCTCCGACTCGACGGTGAACCACGGCGCCTCGGGGATGTCGGTGTGGATGAACATCTCGTCCTTCGCCCGGCTGTACTCCTCCCACCGCGTGATGGACTCGAGGTCCATCGGCGAGAGCTTCCAGCGGCGCATCGGGTCCTCGTGGCGCGAGCGGAAGCGGCGCTCATGCTCCTCGTCAGAGACCGAGAACCAGTACTTGCGCAGCATGATCCCGTCCTCGACCAGCAGCCGCTCGAAGATCGGCGCCTGGTGGAGGAACCGCCGGTACTCGTCGGTCGTGCAGAAGCCCATCACCCGCTCGACTCCGGCCCGGTTGTACCAGGACCGGTCGAAGATCACGATCTCCCCGGCCGCCGGCATGTGCTCGATATAGCGCTGGAAATACCACTGCGTCCGCTGCACCTCCGTCGGTGCGGGCAACGCCACCACCCGGGCGTGCCGGGGATTGAGGTACTGGGTGATGCGCTTGATCGCCGAGCCCTTGCCCGCGGCGTCGCGGCCCTCGAACACGACCACCAGCCGGTTGCCGGTCTCGCGCAGCCACGCCTGCATCTCGACCAGCTCGGCCTGCAGCCGCTTCAGCTCGGACTCGTACGCCTTCTTCGGCAGCTTCTCCAGCCCGCTCGGCAGCCGGTCCTTCTTCTTGACGGTGGCCTTGGTGCCGGAGCCGCTCTTCGCCGCGGTCTTGGCGCCGGAGCCGCTCTTCGCCGCGGCCTTGGACCCGCTCTTGGCCGCAGGCTTGGTGCCTGACCCGCCCGCGGTGCTGCTCTTCGACCCGTTCTTCTTGCCACCCATGACACGATCCTACGGTCCGCCGCCCCGCCCCGGCCGCGTTCGACGACCCCGACGAAGGCCTTGACAGTTCTCCACCATTCTGTCTAGTTTCCCGCAGGGACGTGACGGCCGTCGCGACCGCCGCACGAGCACGAGCGCACGGGTACCCACCGCCGAGAACGAGGGCCGCATGACGCACATCTCCCGCCGGGGCTTCCTCGGCACCATCGCCGCCGCCGGCATCGCCGCCCTCGCCGCCGACCCCACCGCGGCCGCGCAGCCCACCGACTCCGCCGGGCCGGCCGGAGCCGCCCCCGTCGCCGGGCGGCTCCCCCACGAGGTGCAGGATCACCGGTGCATCCTGGTCGGCAGCGGATTCGGTGGAGCGATCTCCGCGCTGAGGCTGGCGGAGGCGGGCGTCGACGTCGTCGTCGTCGAACGGGGCCGACGGTGGCCCACCGGCCCCGACGCACGCACCTTCCCCAGCGCCGCCAGCCCCGACGAGCGCGCCCTGTGGTTCCGCTCGGCGCCCGAGGTCTTCGGGCGCCCGGTGGACCTCCCCCGCTACACCGGCCTGCTCGAGGCCTCCGTCGGCGAGAACATGACCTCCGTGTGCGCCACCGGCGTCGGCGGCGGCTCCCTCATCTACCAGGGCATGGCCCTGCAACCCACCGAGGAGCTGTTCCACACCTGGTTCCCCGGCGCGATCGACTGGCGCGAGATGGACCGCGAGTACTACCCCCGCGTGTCCCGGATGCTGCGGCTGTCCGAAGCGCCCGACGAGCTGATAGCCGCGCCGCAGTACACCGCGTCCCGCGTCTTCGCGCAGCGCGTCCGCGACGCCGGCCTGCCCCTGCGCAAGATCCCGATGCCCATCGACTGGGACTACGCGCTCGCCGAGTTGCGCGGCGAGATGCGCCCGACCTACACGAACGGCGACAGCTCCCTCGGCGTCAACAACGGCGGCAAGCACTCCGTCGACGTCACCTACCTCGCGCAGGCGGAGGCCACCGGACGCGTCGACGTGCGGCCTCTGCACGACGTCCGCGCGATGCGGCGCCTGCCCGACGGGCGCTGGGAGATCGACGTCGAGGTCCTCGACACCGCCGGCCGCCTTCTGCGCACCCTCACCATGCGCGCGCCCGCCCTCGTCCTGGCCGCCGGCTCGGTCGGCACCTCCACACTCCTCACCCGCGCCGCCGCCACCGACGCCGTCACCGACCTGCCCGAGACCGTGGGCGCCGGCTGGGGCACCAACGCCGACCGCATCTACATGTGGACCGACCCCACCGCCGGGTTCGGCGCCGTGCAGGGCGGGCCAGTGGTCTACGGCAGCCTCAACTGGGGCAACCCCACCACCGCCCACACCCTCATCCAGGCCTCGCTCCCGCCGTTCGGCCCGCAGATGCACACCACCGTGCTGGTCGGCTACGGCGTCAGCGCCGACCGCGGGCAGGTGGTCTACGACCCCGCGCAGGACCGGGGCGTCATCCGCTGGCCCGCACACGGCGACGCCGGCATCCTGCACGGACACATCGACCCCACCGCCCGCCGGATCGTCGGCCCGACCGGGCACCTCACCGACACCAACCGCATGCTCAACTCCACCTGGCACCCCCTCGGCGGCGCCACGATGGGCCAGACCTGCGACCTCGACGGGCGTGTACTCGGCCAGCGCGGTCTGTACGTCCTCGACGGCGCGCTCATCCCCGGCACCACCGCCGCCTGTAACCCGTCCCTGACGATCGCCGCCGTCGCGGAGAGGGCACTCGATCGCATCGTGCGACGCGACGTCGGGATTGTCTTCTAAGGTAAGGAGATGCGGTCCCGCGACTCCATCCTCGAGGCCACCCGAGAAGTGATCGGGCGGGCTGGCTTCGGCGGCGTCACGATCGCGGCGGTGGCCAAGCAGGCGAACGTCAGCCGCCAGACCATCTACTCCATCTTCGGCTCCCGCGAGGAACTCGTCTCCCAGGCCGTCGCCGAGCGGCTCACCATGCTGACGGGCGCCTTCGCGGACCTGCTGCAGAACTCCGACTCGCCGCTCGAGCTCGTCGTGGGGATCGCGGTGGAGGGCCGCAACCGCATCCTCGGCGACCCCCTGCTGCGGGTCCTCGCGCTGGGCGGCGGCGCCAACCCGATGTTCGACCCGGGGGCGGCCGCCCGCACGCACGAGTACTGCATGGCGCTCCTCGCCCCCGCCGCCGAGCGCTTCCCCGAGCTGGCCGGGAGGCTGGGCCTCGTCGCCGATGTCGGCATGCACGTCGGGTGGTCCGTCCTGTGCCTGGACTCGCCCGACGCCCGTTCCGACGACGACCTGCGCGCCTTCCTCACCACCTGGCTCGCGCCGCTGATGGAGTCGTTCACGAAGGCGGGGTCGGGCGAGGCGTGACCGCCGTGCTGGTCCTGTGGGACCTCGACCTCACACTGCTCGATCCGGCCGGCTTCGGCACCCGCATGATCACCCCGACCCTCGCCGATTTCCTGGGTCGCGAGCCGGTACTCGGCGCGTCGTTCGCGGGGCGGACCGACCGCGCGATCCTCACCGACCTGCTCGAGTTGAACGGAGTGACCGGGCACGACGACGAGGTGGTCACCTCCCTGATGGACGCCGTGTCCCGGCGGTGCGAGACCTTCGGGGACGATCTCCTGGCCGGCGGGGGCGGTCCCCTGCCCGGAGCCCACGAGGCGGTCGCCGCGCTGGCCGCGGACCCGCGGCTGCACCAGGGGATCGTCACGGGCAACATGCGCCGGACCGCGCTGCTCAAGCTGCGGCTCTGCGGGTTCGACGGGCTGCCCGACCCCGACCTCGGCGCGTTCGGTGATCACCACGCCGACCGCGCCCATCTCGTGCGGGAGGCGATCGCCGCGGCCGCGGATCGCGGGATCGACGTGTCGGCGTCCCGCACGGTGGTCGTCGGCGATCACGTCCACGACGTCCGGGGCGCGCTCGACGCGGGCGCCGACTGCGTGGCGGTCGCGACCGGTCGGGTGACCGCTGACGACCTCTCCGCCGCCGGGGCCCACGCCGTCCTGCCGGACCTCACCGACACCGACGCCCTCCTGGCGGCGATCCACTCCGCCGCCGGCTGACCGCTGCTCAGACCCCGCCGCCGTTCACCGACCCCCCGCCGCCCGCTGCCCGCCAGGTCACCCACCGACCGCCGCCCACCCGCCGCCGCTGATCTGGCAGCACTGACGGCAATTCTGGCAGCAGTCACGCAGGCGAATCGGCCTGATCCTCGCCCTGACTGCTGCCAATTTCCGGGCTGGCAGGATATGTAGACCACATCGACTTCAGCGCACTGATCGGCCCCGTGCGAGAGCGCTTTCGATCTGACGGAGCACCGTAGTGGGATCCCTGAGCATCTGCGCCGTCACGCGGATGACCTGCCATCCGAGCTCCGCCAACTCGGCGTTCACCCGGGCGTCGTGCTCCCAGGTGGACCCGCGCCGGTGCAGCTTCCCGTCATAGAAGATGGCCACCCGCTCCTCCGGGTAGGCGAAGTCCGCGATCGTCACGTGTGCCCCGTACTCGTTGTAAATTTTCAGTTGCGGCACGGCTGCGGGCAGGTGCGATCTCTCGATGATCAGCCGGAGCCTGGTTTCCTGCGGAGAATCCGCCAGGTGGTCGCACGAGCGGAGTAGACCACGTACCCGTCGTAGCCCGTGCAGACCGCTCAATGCCGCCGCGAATGCACGGACCTCGTCCACCTCGGTTCGCGATCGATTGCAGACAGCATCGATCTTGGCGATCGCTGTGTCGTCGTCGTCCTCCCACCTCGCCAGATCGACCGCCGTACGCACGACGTTGGTCGCAGTGATTCCCGAGCGAACGACCACCTGCTCAGGCGGTAGGGGCGCGCGCAGTCTCCGGCTACGAATGCCCGGCGGGTCGTGCGTGGGCGAGCGCGTGTACAGCTCCACCTCGCGCAACAGCGACCGGGGCGAGAACCACCGCTCGCCATGAAGACGCGCCGCGGCCATACCGCACACCACCGCTCCCGCGGGCGCCCACAATACCGCCGCCGCGAGGAGAGTGTCCGGGTCGGGAGCCGCTGCCGCGCTGACGTAGACGCCGGGGAAGACGCGTCGGTGGGAGGCACGCAGTTCGTGGCGTGACACCCGGCCCGCGGCCAGAGCCTCGCTACCCAGGAACGGCGCGCCTGAGAATCTGTTGTCCACGAGAACGATCATCGGTCCCGGCTCTGCTGCGAACAGCGCGAGAGAGGGCTCCTGGGGATGAAGCGGACGAGTATCCACAGGGCGGGCACCCCGACACCCCGCCGGAGTATCGACAGCGCGGGCACCCAGCACCCCCCGCGCGTCGATCACCGAATTTGGCAGCAGTGAGGGCGGTATCGCGGCGGGAATCGCGACCTCGGTGCGGCCAAAATGTGCGTGGTTACTGCCAAACGGGACTAGCCGACACCGTGCCGGTAGCCGACGCCGTGCCGAAAGCCTGCGGCCAGGGCGGAGGGCGTGGCCAGAGGGCGCGGCCAGAAGCGGGAGGCAGGTCCGGGATCGAGCCGATACGCCGGCGCGTTCAGCCCTCGAGCTGCTCGCCCAGCTCCATCCACCGCTCCTCGAGCGCGTCCTTCTCGGCAGAGACGTCCTTGAGCTCGCGATCGAGGGCCGCCAGCTTCTCGGTGTCCATGGCGCCCTCGGACACCGCGGCCATCTCGCGGTGGAGCTCGGCCTCGCGGGAGTCGAGCTTGCCCATCTGGCGCTCGATCTTGGACATCTCCTTGGTCAGCGCGCGCTCCTCGGCGGAGCTGAGGCCTGAGCCCGCGCCACCCGCGCCAGCCGCCGAACCGGAGCCGGAGCCCGCCGCGCCGCCCGCCGCGCCACCGGAACCGCCAGCGCCCGCCGCGCCGATCGCCGCGCCACCGGAGCCGCCCGCGCCGCCCGCGCCGGCCGCCGAGCCACCAGCGCCAACCGCCGCGTCGGCCGAGGCACCCCCGGCGGGCCCGCGCGACACCTTCCCCGAATCGCCGGCGGCCCCGGCCGCGCGCCGGCGCTCGAGGTACTCGTCGATCCCCCGCGGCAGGTTGGTGAGCCGGCCGTCGCCGAACAGCGCCCACACGGAATCACAGATGCGCTCGACGAGGTAGCGGTCGTGGGAGATCACGACCATCGTGCCGGGCCAGCCGTCGAGCAGGTCCTCGAGCTGCCGCAGAGTGTCGATGTCGAGGTCGTTGGTGGGCTCGTCGAGCAGCAGCACGTTCGGCTCGTCCATGAGCACGCGCGTGAGCTGCAGCCGCCGCCGCTCGCCGCCGGACAGGTCACCGACGGGCGTGCGCTGGCGGGCGGGCGAGAAGCCGAGCCGCTCGGCGAGCTGGGAGGCGGTGAGCTCGTCCTTGCCGAACGCCACGCGGGTGGCGACGTCCTCGATCGCCTCCAGCACACGCTGGTCGAGTGGCAGGTCGTCGAGCTCCTGCTTGAGCCAGCCGATGCGGACGGTCTTGCCCTCCTTGCGTCGGCCGGCCGCCAGCGGGGCCGCCCCCGCGAGAGCGCGCAGGAGGGTGGTCTTGCCGGAGCCGTTGACGCCGACCAGGCCGATGCGCTCGCCGGGCGCGAGCCGCCAGGTGAGGTCGTCGACGAGGGTGCGGCCGTCGGGGGCGTCGAGGCGCGCGTCCTCGAGCTCCACCACGACCTTGCCCAGCCGCCTCGCCGCGAAGCTCGACAGCTGTAGCGAGTCGCGCGGCGGTGGCACGTCCTTGATGAGGGCCTCGGCGGCCTCGATGCGGTAGCGCGGCTTGGAGGTGCGCGCGGGGGCGCCGCGGCGCAGCCAGGCGAGCTCCTTGCGCATGAGGTTCTGGCGCCGCGACTCGGTGGCGGCGGCCTGGCGGTCGCGCTCGGCGCGCGCGAAGACCCAGTCGTTGTAGCCGCCCTCGTACTGCTCGACGCGGCCGTCGACGACCTCCCAGGTGCGGGTGGCCACCGTGTCGAGGAACCACCGGTCGTGAGTGACGACGACGAGCGCGCTCGATCGCCCGACGAGGTGGTCTGCGAGCCACTGGACGCCCTCGACGTCGAGATGGTTGGTCGGCTCGTCGAGGACCAGCAGGTCCAGGTCCTGCACGAGCGCCGCGGCGAGCGACACCCGCCGACGCTCCCCGCCGGACAGGTCCGCCACGGGGGTCTCGAGCCCCAGGTCATGGATGCCGATGCCGTCGAGGACCGCGCGGACGCGGGCGTCCCCCGCCCACTCGTGGACGGCCAGCCCGAGTCCGCCGACCACGGCTTCCCCGACGGTGTCGGCGGCGAGCTCGGTGCGCTGCGTGACCACGGCCATCCGCAGGCCGGAGACGCGGGAGACGCGCCCGGTGTCCGGTTCGGCGACGCCGGTGAGGATCTCCAGGAGGGTGGTCTTACCTCCGCCGTTGAGGCCGACGACGCCGATGCGGTCGCCGGCGTTGACGCCCAGGGAGACGTTGTCGAGGACTTGGCGGATACCGAAGGAGATCGATCCCTGTTCGAGGTTGATGAGGTTGGTGGGGGCCATCTCTACTTTCCTGTGGGGTCGACGCCGGTGCCGGCGCCGCCGGACGGGTCGTCGCTGACGATGTGGGCGCCGCCGACCGGGCCGCGGGTGACCCGCACCTCCCGGGCGACGCCGGACTCGCTGATCTCCGCGGCCACGGCGATCGCGTGGTCGCGGTCGGAGCAGAAGAACAGGCAGGTGGGGCCGGAGCCGGAGACCATGCCGTGCAGGGCGCCGGCCTCCTGCCCGGTGCGCAGCGTCTTGCGCAGGGCGGGCCGCAGGGAGAGCGCGGCGGGTTCCAGGTCGTTGGCCAGCAGGGCGGCAACGGCGGCGGGGTCGTCGCCGGCGAGGGCCTCGACGAGCGGCTCGACGCCGCCCGCGCGCGGCAGCGACCGGGCAGCGCCCGCACGAGCAGCGCCCTCAGGCTCGACGCGCTCCGCGCGCAGCCGGTCGAGCTCGGCGAACACCCTCGGCGTCGACAGTCCGTCGTCTGCGAGTGCCACCACGACGTGCTGCTCGGCGCGCGCGTGCAGCAGCGTCGCGAGCTCCTCGCCGCGCCCGGTGCCCAGCGCGGTGCCGCCGCGCACACAGAACGGCACGTCACTGCCCAGTCGCGCGGCCCGCTCCTCCAGCGCCGCCCGACCGAGTCCCAGACCGAGCAGCCGGTCCGTGGCCACCAGGGCGGCCGCGGCGTCCGCGCTGCCGCCGGCCATCCCGCCGGCCACGGGGACGCCCTTGTGTATCCGGATGGCGATCCGGGCGTCCGACCCCGCCTCCTCGCGGAGCAGATCGACCGCCCGGGCGGCGAGATTGGTCCGGTCCGTGGGCACCTGCGGGGCCCCCGGCCCGGTGACGGTGATCTCGTCGTCGTCGGGTCCCGCACCGCGCGCCCCGGCGCCGGACGCGCCACCGCGCCCTGCGGCGCCGGACGCGCCACCACCGTCTCCGACAAACGACACGGTGACCCGCTCCCACATGTCCACGGCGCGGTAGACGGTCAGCAGGTCGTGGTAGCCGTCGGGGCGCGCATCGCCGACGCCCAGGTGGAGGTTGATCTTGGCGGGGGCGACGGCCGTCACGGCGCGCGCGCCGTCGGGGGTGAACACGTCGCGGGGCATGACCATCAGCCTACGGCTCGCGGCGCACCGGCCCGATCCCGAGCCGCGCCGCCGCCTCCGCGACGCGCACGAAGTCGGCGGTGGTGAGCTGCTCGCCGCGGGCGCGCGGGTCGACCCCGGCCTCGGTGAGGGCGAGCTCGGCGTCCGCGCCGGAGCCCGCCCAGCCGGACAGCGCGGCGCGCAGGGTCTTGCGCCGCTGCGCGAACGCGGCGTCGACCACGGCGAACACCCGCCGGCGATGCTCGGCGCCCAGGTCCCACGGCGCCTCGGGGTACGCGTCGATGCGCACGAGGCCGGACTCGACGTTGGGCACGGGCCAGAAGACGTTGCGGCCCACCACGCCGGTGCGACGGACGGTGCCGAAGAACCCGGCCTTGACGCTGGGCACCCCGTACACGCGCGAGCCGGGCGCGGCAGCCAGGCGGTCGGCCACCTCGAGCTGCACCATGACCAGCGCGGTACGGATCGTGGGCACCTCGGCGAGCAGGTGCAGGAGCACGGGCACCGACACGTTGTACGGCAGGTTCGCCACCAGGGCGGTGGGCGACGGCTCGCCCAGGTCGGCGGCGAACACGGCCAGAGCGTCGGCGCCCACGACGGTGAGCAGCTCGGCCAGCCGCGGCGCCCGCTCGGCGACCGTGCGCGGCAGCCGCGCGGCGAGGACCGGGTCGATCTCCACGGCCACCACGCGCCCGGCGGCGTCAAGCAGCGGCAGGGTCAGCGACCCGAGGCCGGGGCCGACCTCGATCACGGTGTCGTCGCGGCCCACGCCGGACGCGGTGACGATCTTGCGGACCGTGTTGGCGTCGTGGACGAAGTTCTGCCCGAGCGTCTTGGTGGGCGTGATGCCCAGTTCCGCGGCGAGTGCGCGCACCTCCTGCGGGCCGAGGAGCTCGGCCTCCCCGCGGAAGGTCGCGTCCGGGCCGGTCAGCGCAGTCCCAGCTTCGCGGTGCAGGCGGGCCAGGCGCCCCAGCCCTGCGAGGCCTGGACCTTCTCGGCGATCGCGATCTGCTGCTCGCGGGTGGCGAGGTGGGCGCTCGGTGCGTACTGGCCGCCGCCGTGCCCGGTCCACGTCTGCGGGTGGAACTGCAGGCCGCCGGAGAAGCCGTTGCCGGTGTTGATGGTCCAGTCGCCGCCGGACTCGCACGCGGCGATCGAGTCCCACACGCCGCCGCGGGAGGGCTCGGGCACGGCCGGGCGCGGCTTGGTGCCGACGCGCACGACGGCGGGGCGGGCCTCGATGAGGACGTTCTCGGCGCTGCGGTCGCGCTGGGTCTCGACGCCGTTGACGCGGGTGACGGTGTAGTGCACCTCCCGCTCGCCGGGGGTGCCGGCCTCGGCCACGGTGCGCTCGCCCTCGAACGCCTCGGGGTCCTCGACGGTCTGCTCGGGCGCATCGTAGGGCTCGACGGCGGTCTCGGTCGCCACGGCCACGCGGGTGATGGTGACGGCGGTGCCGGGCTCCGCGGGCGCGTCGACGGGCGGGGAGACGGTGTCCTGCGGGCCGAGGGTGATGCCGGCGCGCTCGAGGAACTCGCCGACGGTGTCGCCCGGCGAGGCGAACGGCGTGGCCGGGCCGCCGTGGTCGGACAGGAGCAGCTCGCGAGGGGTCACCACGGAGACGGTGGCGCCGTCGAGCGGGACGTCGGTGTCGATGCGCGGGGTGACGTAGCTGCGCGGCGGGATGTCGCCGCGCTCGGCGACGAGGTCGGCCACGGTGGTGGCGGTGGTCCACACCCGCTCGCTGCGGCCGTCGACCTCGAGGGTGACGGGGCGGGCGCGCAGGAGGGTGACCGTGTCACCGTCGCCGAGCCGGTCGTCGGGCGCGATCACGACGTCGCGCTCGTCGACGCTGTAGCCGGCCTCCTCTAGGGCGGTGTGGACGTCGGAGCTGAAGGTGACGAGCTCGACGGGCGAGCCGTCGACCTCGAGGGTGTATGTGGTGCGCTGGTCCAGCGCCGCGACGCCGCCCACCACGAGGGTGGTGAGCATCCCGGCCACGGACAGCCGCAGCATGGTGGAGCGGGAGCCGTGGAGGCGGTGGATGGGGTCGAGCGGGCCCCGGGTCCCGTCGGGTCGGGCGCCCGTGGGGGTGTCGGTCCGTGCGTCGTCAGCCACTGGTCGGTTCTCTCCTCGTGTCGCCCGTGGACGGCCGTACGGCCGTCCGCGTTTCATCACGGTAGCGTAACGAAGCGGTGGAGCGTCGGCAACGCGCCACCCCCTGACGTGCATTGATGTGACGACGACGACAAGGACTTCAGGTCACGTTTCGTTACACAATCCCCGCGAGCCCCGTTCGTACCTCGAGCCACACGGGCCCCGCCGAGCGGCCCCTTCGAGCAACCCCTCGAGCAACCCCTCGAGCAACCCCCTCTAGATCTGCTACCCGGACTCGACATCCGCTACCCCTGTGGGACTAGCGGATCCCGGCGGAGAGTAGCGGATTCGAAGGGGGGTCAGACGGTGAGGCCGAACACGGCGCGGGCCGTGTAGGCGACTTCGGCGACGAGGTCCTCCGGCGACTGCCCGCGGACCTCCGCGATCGCCCGGGCGGTGTAGCCCACCAGCCCGGGCTCGTTGCGGGCCCCCCGGAACGGCTCGGGGGCCATGTAGGGGGCGTCGGTCTCCACGAGCAGCTGCCCGGCGGGCGCCAGGCGGGCGGCCTCGCGCAGGTGCTCGTTGGCCTTGAACGTCACGTTGCCGGTGAAGGACAGCACGTACCCGCGCTCGAGCGCCTCCTCCGCGACGTCGAGCGGCGAGGAGAAGCAGTGGAGCATGACGTGCGGGATGCCGGAGCCGGGGCCGGCGACCTCGCCCAGGACGCGCATGAGGTCGGCGTCGGCCTCGCGGTTGTGGATCATCAGGCACTTGCCCAGCTCCGCGGCCAGGCCGGCGTGCCAGCGCAGGGACTCCTCCTGCTCGGCCGGGTCCGCGCAGTCGTCCATCTTCCCCACCCAGTAGTGGTCGAGGCCGGTCTCCCCCACCGCCACGACGCGGGGGTGGGCGGCGAGCTCGCGCAGGCGGGCGCGGACCTGCTCGCCGCGCTCGGGGTCGGTGGCCTCGCGGGCGCGGGTGGGGTGCACGGCGACCGCGGCGTACACGCGCTCGTCGGCCTCGGCGGCGGCCACGACGGCCTCGGACTCGGCGAGGTCGTCGCCCACCGTCACCATGGCGGCCACGCCGGCGAGCGCGGCCCGGTCGGCGGCCGCGCGCACCTCGTCGGCGGTGCGGTGTCCGCAGGAGTACAGGTGCGTGTGCGCGTCGACGAGCCCGGGCAGCGGCTCGGGCAGGACAGGGGTCGGGCGGGACTTACGCTTACCCATGGCGGGCGTTCAGCCCTCCCCACCGTCGGTCGGGTGCTGGATGGGTGCCCAGGTCGGGCCGGTCTCGGCCAGCTCGGAATCGACCTTGGCGAACAGAGGGCTCGGCTTGGCCAGCGGCGTGCCCGGGGCGATCTCGGTGCGTCCCCAGCGGGCCTGCTCGGCGGCGTAATCGCCCATGATCACGGGGTACGTGCGGCCGGCGGCGGGCAGGCCCTCGCCCACGAGCTCGACCGGCATGTCGTCGGTGACCTCGTGGACCTGTGGCGCGGCGGCCCACATGCCCTGGCCCCCGATCGCGCCGTAAATCTGCTGGGCGGCCGACGGCAGGTACGGGGTGAGCAGGGTGTTGGCGTCGGAGACCACCTGCAGCGCGGTGTGCAGGACGGTGCCCAGCCGCTCGCGCTGCTCGGGCTCCTTGGCCAGCTTCCACGGCTCGGTGGCGGCGATGTAGCGGTTGGCCGCGCCCACGATCCGCATGGCCTCGGTGACGCCGGCCTTGAACCGGGACCGCTCGAGGTGCGCCCCGACGGTGGCGAACGCGGACTCGGCGTCGCGCAGCAGCTCGGCGTCGAGGTCGGTGAGGGTGCCGGGCCGCGGGATCTCGCCGAAATTCTTGTGCGCCATGGACACGGTGCGGTTGACGAGGTTGCCCCAGCCGCCCACGAGCTCGGCGTTGGTGCGGCGCACGTACTCGTCCCACGTGAAGTCGGTGTCCTGGTTCTCCGGCCCGGCCACGGCGATGAAGTAGCGCAGCGCGTCGGGGCCGAACTCGGCCAGGAAGTCCCGCACGTAGATCACGACGCCCCGCGAGGACGAGAACTTGGACCCGGACATCGTGAGGAACTCGCTCGAGACCACCTCGGTGGGCAGGTTCAGCGCGCCCAGCGCCCCCGGCTCGCCGCCGCGGGCGCCCCGGCCGTCGTAGCCGATGAGCTCGGCCGGCCAGATCTGGGAGTGGAAGGTGATGTTGTCCTTGCCCATGAAGTAGTGGGACACGGCCTCGGGGTCGGTCCACCAGCGTCGCCACGCCTCGGGCTCACCGGAGCGCCACGCCCACTCGATGGACGCGGACAGGTACCCCACCACGGCGTCGAACCACACGTAGAGCTTCTTGTCGCCGCGGTCGGCCCAGCCGTCCACGGGGATCGGGATACCCCAGTCGATGTCGCGGCTCATCGCGCGGGGGCGCAGGTCCTCGAGCAGGTTGAGGGAGAACTTGAGCACGTTGGGACGCCAGTCCTTGCGCCCCTTGAGCCAGTCCCCCAGCGAGTCGGCCAGCGCGGGCAGGTCGAGGAACCAGTGCTCGGTCTCGATGAACTTCGGCGTCTCGCCGTTGATCCGCGAGCGCGGGTTCTTCAGGTCCGCCGGGTCGAGCTGGTTGCCGCAGTTGTCGCACTGGTCGCCGCGCGCGCCGTCGTCGCCGCAGATCGGGCAGGTGCCCTCGATGTAGCGGTCCGGCAGGGTGCGCCCGGTCGACGGGCTCACCGCGCCCGTGGTGGTCTTGGCGACCATGTAGCCGTTACGGTGCAACCCGCGGAACAGCTCCTGCACGACCGCGTAGTGGTTACGGGTGGTGGTGCGGGTGAACAGGTCGTAGCTCAGGCCGAGCCCGGCCAGGTCGTCGACGATCACCCGGTTGTAGCGATCGGCGAGTTCCTGGACGGGCACGCCCTCCTTCTCGGCCTGCACGAGCAGCGGCGTGCCGTGCTCGTCGGTGCCGGAGACCATGAGTACGTCGTTGCCGGCCATGCGCTGGTAGCGCGAGAAGACGTCCGACGGCACCCCGAACCCCGAGACGTGTCCGATGTGTCGGGGGCCGTTCGCGTACGGCCATGCGACCGCGGTGAGGACTGTCTTCGCCATACCTACAGACTAGGTGGTGGCGGACCCGTCACCGGAGGTGGAGGTCCCCCCGGCGGCGGGAGCGTCACCGGAGTCCGCCGCGGGGGCGGTGCTGGCGTCCGCCGCGGGAGCGGTACCGGAGTCCGCCGCGGTGGCGGCCGGCGCCGCGGCCGGCGCACCGGCACGTAACAGCCGCTTGTCGCGGCGGCGACGTTCCGACTTCGGCAGCAGGAAGACCTTCTCGGTGATGAAGGGGTCGGCCGCCAGCGCCTTGACGATCGCGACGCACAGCGCCGCGAGCACCAGCACGAACGGCGACGCGGCGATGATCGTGAGGTTCTGGAGGCTGTTCAGGGCCACCTCCGGCTCACCCTCCCGCAGGCCGGGCAGGAGCATGAGGATCGCCACCGCCGCGGTGAGCACGCCCCACATCACGACCAGCCATCGCTTGGGCTCCTCCGCGCCGTTCTCGGACATCCCGGCCATGACGATCGAGGCCGAGTCGGCACCGGTGATGAAGAAGATCGAGATGAGGACGATCGCGACGAACGACAGGATCGTGGTGAACGGCAGCTCGCCGAACAGGGCGAACAGCTGCAGGGTCGAGTCGCCGTCGCCGTAGATGCTGCGCCCGCTGAGCTCGAGGTCCAGGGCGGCGCCGCCGAAGATGGAGAACCACAGGATGCTCAGCACGCTGGGCACGACCATCACGCCGATCACGAACTCGCGGATCGTACGGCCGCGCGAGATGCGGGCCAGGAACATCCCGACGAAGGGCGACCACGAGATCCACCACGCCCAGTAGAAGACCGTCCAGCCGGACAGCCACTCACCGGCCGTGCCGTCGACACTCGCGCCGGTGCGCGAGGCCATGTCGAAGAAGGTGCCGATGTAGCCGCCCAGCGAGGTGGGCACGAGGTCGAGCATGAAGACCGCGGAGCCCGAGGCGACCAGGACGAACAGGGCCAGGGCCACGGCGAGGACCATGTTGGTGTTGGACAGGAACTGGATGCCTCGGTCGATGCCGGACACCGCCGAGGCCACGAAGCACAGGCCCAGCACGATGATGACGCCCACGGCGGCCGCCGCACTCTCGGCGGAGACGGTCCCGGTCTCGGCCAGACCCGCGCGGATCTGCAGCGCGCCCAGCCCCAGGGAGGCCGCGGTACCGAAGACGGTGGCGAAGATCGCCAGGACATCGAGGACCTTGCCCTGCCAGCCCAGCGCGCGCTTCGGCCCGATCAGCGAGACGAAGGCGCTGGAGATGAGGTGTCGCCCGCCGTAGCGGTAGGCGGTCAGCGCCAGGGCCAGCCCGACCACCGCGTACACCGCCCACGCGTGGGCGGTCCAGTGGAAGGTGGTGGTGGCCATCGCGGTGGTCACGCCGGGGCGGGCGCCGGGCGGTGTGTCGATGTAATGGCTCAGCGGCTCGGACACGCCGTAGAACATCAGGCCGATGCCCATGCCGGCGGCGAACATCATCGAGATCCAGCTGGTGGTGCGGAAGTGCGGCCGCTCGGCGTCACCGCCCAGGCGCACGTTGCCGTACCTGCTGAACGCCAGCCACAGGACGAACGCCACGAACACGGTCGCCGCCAGCACGAACAGCCAGTCCACGCTCCGCGCGGTCCAGTCGAACGCGGCCGTGGACACCGACTGGAAGGAGTCCGTGAAGCCCAGGCCCCAGACGAGCACTGCGCCGACCAGGACCAGCGCGGGGACGAACACTCCCAGGCTGAGGCCTCGTGGGAACGCCGCGTCGCCGGCCACGGGCGGCTCGGTGGGCGGGGGCGATGGAGTCTTCTGGTCGTTGGTGGTCACCCTGACAGGCCTAGCACGGATCCGCCCCGAGAGGGAATTAAACTCCCTTTCACCTGGCCCCCGGCTGGACCCCGCCTCGGGCGATCTGCCAGGTTGGACGGGTGCACACGTGGGCGGAGATGCCGCCGGATCCGCTCAGAGTCCTGAACGCCTGCGCGCGCCGCGCCGAGCGCGAGGGGCTGCCGCCACCGGCCGCGTTCCTCGGGGACTGGCTGGGCGCGGCCGCGGTGATCGCCCCGTCGGCAAGGCTGGCGCCCGTCGCCCCCGCCGACGCGTTCGCGACCGATGCCCTCGTCGTCGTCGATCCCGACGCCGGGTCCCGCGCCGACGGGGCCCCCGACATCACCCCCCTCGCCGACGGTGCCCCCGGCACCGCGCCCCGCGCCGACGGTTCCCCCGGCACCGACGCCGACCCCGGCCTCACGCTCGGCTTCCGCTCCTACCCCGACGTCCCCTCCGGCGCCAGACGCCTCCTGCCCGAGGCGGTCTCCGGGCGCGCCGACGGGGTGCTCGTCCTGGGCCACGACGGCCGGTGGACCGCGCGGGGCACGGTCCCGGACGCGCGCGAGCTCGCGCCGGGACCGGGAGGAGGGGGCGACGACGACGAGGTCCCCACCCTCGCCTGGGACGCACCGGATCGGGAGGCGCACCGGGCGGCCGTCACGGCCTGCCTGGAGGCGATCAGGGCCGGCGAGATCTACCAGGCCTGCCTGTCCACGCGGCTGGACGGCCACCTGCACGGCGAGCCGGTCGCGCTGTTCAGCGCCCTGTGGCGGCGAACGCGGGCTCGGCGGGCGGCGTATCTGGCCGGCGAGTGGGGCGCGGTCGTGTCGCTGTCGCCGGAGACGTACCTGACCCGCCGCGGCCGCGACGTGCGCTCGGCGCCCATCAAGGGCACCCTGCCGCTGGGCGCCGACCCGGCTCTGCTGCGCGCGTCGACCAAGGACGTCGCGGAGAACATCATGATCGTCGACCTCGTCCGCCACGACCTCGGACGCACCGCCGACCTCGGGACCGTGACCGTGCCCGAACTACTCGCCGTGCACCCCGCGCCCGGCGTGTGGCACCTCGTGTCCACCGTCGCCGTGCGCACCGGCGTGCCCCACGACGAGCTGGTGGAGACGACGTTCCCGCCCGCCTCGGTCACCGGCACGCCCAAACTCCGGGCACGGGAACTCATCTCCGGGTGGGAGCCGCGGGCCCGCGGCCTGCACTGCGGCGCGATCGGCCTGGCCGGGCCCGGCGTGCTGGATCTGTCGGTGGCCATCCGCACCCTCGAGATCGGCCCCGACGGGCGCTGCGAGTTCGGGGTGGGCGGCGGCATCACGATCGACTCCGACCCCGACGCCGAGTGGGACGAGTGCGTCCACAAGGCCGCGTTCACGTGGGGCGGCGGCGACGCGCCCTGGCTCTGAGCGGCGGCGGTTGAGCGGCTAGCGGGTCAGCCCCGCGCGGTCGCGCCCGCGTCGACCGCCCGCGGCGCGGTGAGCACAGAGCCAGCGCGACCGCCCCCGGATACGCTGCGCCTTCGCCCTATGCTGGGACAATGCACGCGCGGGGCCGGGGTGCGCTGCGCGACGGGTCCATTCGGCCAGCACAGGACAAACAGGCAGCGCGACCGGGCGGACTCGCGCTGGCCGTCTGCTCAGCCCTTCAGTGGCGTGGGGGCGCCGTCAGCCGCGCGCGTCGAGGACGGCCTGGTACAGCTCCCGCCTGGTCACCGGCGAGCCCTCGGACACCGCCGCGCACGCGTCCTTGAGCCGCTCCCCCGCCTCCACGCGCTCCTCGACGATCTCCACCAGGTCCTCGAGCGTCGCGGCGGAGTCGGCCGCGTCCGCCCCGGCCACCACCACGACGATCTCCCCCAGCACGCCGGACGCCGTGACCTCGGCGAGCTCACCGAGCGTGCCCCGCAGGACCTCCTCGTAGGTCTTGGTCAGCTCGCGGCACACCGCCGCCCGACGGTCCGGGCCGAGCGAACGCGCGGCCTCGGCCAGGGTGTCGGCCAGCCGGTGCGGGGACTCGAAGAACACGCACGTGCGCTCCTCCGTCGCCAGCCGTGCCAACCACGTCCGGCGCCGGCCGGCCCGCCGCGGCGGGAACCCGTCAAAGCAGAAGCGGTCGACCGGCAGTCCGCTGAGCACCAGCGCCGTGGTCACCGCCGACGGACCCGGCAGGCACGTCACCGGAAGGCCCGCCTCGATGCACGCCACCACCAGCGAGTACCCCGGGTCCGACACCGCCGGCATCCCGGCGTCCGTCACCACCGCCACCACGTCGCCCGCGCGCACGCGGTCGATCAGCTGGGGCACGCGGCCCGCCTCGTTGTGCTCGAAGAAGCTCATCACCCGGCCCCGGATGGTGACCTCCAGGGCCGTCGCCAGCGACCGCAGGCGGCGGGTGTCCTCCGCCGCCACGATGTCCGCCGTGGCCAGCACGTCACGCAGGCGATCCGAGGCGTCACCCGGGTTCCCGATGGGGGTGGCCGCCAACACGACACGTCCGGACGTCATGCCGACCACCCTATCCGCAGGGTGAGGCGTGTCCCCTGGCGGCGCGGGGGCCACACTATGCTCGGCTCGTGACCTCGACCCCCGGCGTGCGGTCCCCCGGACGTCCGCTGCCCGCCCCCGACACCGGCCCGGTCGACACGGCCCGCGACTGGATCGCCACCGGCGTCATCCTGGTTCTGGCATTCGCCTCGCGGTTCTGGGGACTGGCCTCGGCCACCGACAAGGGCACCCCGGTCTTCGACGAGAAGCACTACGCGCCGCAGTCGTACAACATCGCCCAGCTGGGCATCGAGGAGAACCCCGCCTACGGGCTCGTCGTCCACCCGCCAGTCGCCAAGCAGATCCAGTCCCTCGGCGGACTGCTCTTCGACTACACCCCCATGGGCTGGCGGTTCACCGCCGCGCTGGCGGGGGTGCTGGTGGTGCTCATGGTCATGCGCATCACCCGGCGGCTGACCCGCTCGACCCAGCTCGGCTTCGTCGCCGGCCTCCTGCTGTGCCTCGACGGCGTCACCTTCGTGACCTCCCGCATCGGCATGCTGGACATCTACCAGGTGCTCTTCGTCGTGGCCGCCGCCGGCGCGCTGCTGGTGGACCGCGACCAGATGCGCGGCCGCATGCACCGCGCCGTCCTCGAGGGGCGGCTCCACCTCTCCGAACTCGGCCCCCGCCTCGGGTTCCGCTGGTGGCGGTTCACCGCCGGCGTAATGCTCGGCCTCGCGCTCGGCGTGAAGTGGTCCGGCCTGTACTTCATTGCCTTCTTCGGCCTCATGACCGTCGCCTGGGACTGGGCCCTGCGCAGCCGCTACGGCATCCGCCGCCCGCTCGCCGGCGCGCTGCTGCGTGACGCGGTGCCCGCCTTCCTCGCCCTGGTGATCTGGCCCGCGATCCTGCACCTGTTCACGTGGCTCCCGTGGTTCGCCGG
Organism: Dietzia lutea; assembly: GCF_003096075.1. Lineage (NCBI taxonomy): Bacteria > Bacillati > Actinomycetota > Actinomycetes > Mycobacteriales > Dietziaceae > Dietzia > Dietzia lutea. The sequence goes on from NZ_CP015449.1 coordinate 2,411,956, forward strand.
CGAGAACTCCGTGTACCGGCACGCCGTCCCCGAGAAGGTCGCCGACACCTGGCTGCCCGACGCGCTGCAGTCGTGGCTGTACTACCAGTCGTCGGTTCTGGACTTCCACTCCTCGCTGACCACCTCCGCCGGCAACCGGCACCCCTGGGAGTCCAAGCCGTGGACCTGGCCCATGAGCCTCCGGCCCATGCTCTACTACGTCGAGCAGGGCGAGGGCGTGGCCGGGTGCGGCGAGACCACGTGTGTCCGCGCGATCATGCTGATCGGCACGCCCGCGATCTGGTGGCTGGCGATCCCGGTGCTGGCGTGGGCGTTCTGGCGCGCCGTCGTCTCCCGCGATGGGCGCTACGCCTTCCCGCTGGTCGGCTACATGGCCGGGTACCTGCCCTGGTTCTTCCAGCACGACCGGCAGATGTACTTCTTCTACTCCTCCGTCATGGTGCCGTTCTTCGTCATGCTCATCGCGCTGGTGCTCGGCGAGATCGCCGGCAAGGCCACCGACTCCCGCCGGCGGCGGCTCATCGGGCGCGGGATCGTGAGCGTGTACCTCGCGCTGGTGATCGTGAACTTCATCTACATGTTGCCGATCCTCGCCGGATTGCCGATCACGCAGGCCGAGTGGAACCACCAGCTCTGGTTGCCGTCCTGGCGCTGACCGGCCGCCTCTACCCGCCGGGGCCGCCCTGAGCGGCGGCTGTGCATCGCGCCCGGGCCCCCGTTTCGTGGTGACGGGCCCCCCGGGCCGTCAGTAGCGTCGCGGAGGTGAACGAGCTACCCATTCCCTTCGCCGATCTCCCGATGAGCGACGTGACCCAGCAGTGGCTGGTCGAGAAACCCGTCACGATCGCCATCTACATCGTGCTGGCCCTGGTGGTGCGCTGGCTGCTGCACCGCGGCATCGACCGGGTCACCACCCCGTCCAAGGACGGGTCGGTCTCCGCGTGGCGGCGACGCCGCCAGGAGAGGACCGACCGGCGCGACGAGGCGTCCGGGTCGGTGCACGACCCGGACGGCGACGACGGTGACGTGAGCGCGGACGAGAGCGGCGGCCTCACCGCCGCGCGGCTGAAGAAGCACGACCGCCGCCGCGACGCCGAGCACGTGCGCGCCGAACAGCGCCGCGCGCAGCGGCGGGCCCAGCGGATGGCGACCATCGGCTCGGTGCTCAAGTCGCTCGTGTCGTTCGTCGTGCTCGTCTGGGTGGTCCTGCAGACCCTGGCCATCCTCGGCGTCAACGTCGCGCCGTTCATCGCCTCCGCGGGGATCGTGGGCGTCGCGCTGGGCTTCGGCGCCCAGACCCTCGTCCGCGACTTCCTGTCCGGGCTGTTCATGCTCTTCGAGGACCAGTACGGCGTCGGCGACTGGGTGGACCTCGGCGTGGCTGAGGGCACCGTCGAGCACGTCGGCCTGCGCATCACCTCGCTGCGCGACCTGCACGGCACGCTGTGGTACTGCCGCAACGGCGACATCGCCCGCGTCGGCAACTACAGCCAGGACTTCGGCGTGGCGTTCCTCGAGATCCCGGTGTCCTACACCGCCGACGTCGACCGGGCGTGCACCGTGGCGATCGAGACCGCCAAGCAGGCGGCGGCCGAGGAGCCCATCGCCTCGAACCTCATCTCCGGGCCGGAACTGCAGGGCGTCAACGCGCTGGACGCGGACTTCTGGTCGCTGCGGATGACCGCCGTGACGCAGGCCAACGCGCAGTGGGCCACCGAGCGGGAGCTGCGCCGCCGGATCCGCAATGCCTTCGACGAGGCCGGGATCGACGCGCCCTACCCGGAGGGCCTGCCGGTCTCCGCGATGCGGGCGATGGCGGCCGAGTGAGGCGCCGCTGAGCGACCCCTACGGCTGCGGCGTCGCCGGCGGCGCGGGGTGCCCCGCCGCCGGTGTCAGCCGCCCAGCACCCTGTCGATACTGAACCTCCCGGCGCCGACGGCCGCGATGAGCGGCGCCCCAACGCCGAGGGCCACGACGAGCTCCCAGCCGTTCTGCGTGACGAACGGGCCGTGGGTGGCGTGCACGAAGTACAGGGCGCCGGCCATGTCCACGCCGAGGAGGATCCCGGCGAGCGGGGTGAGCAGTCCTGCGACGAGGGCGACCCCGGCCACGAGTTCGACCCCGGCGACGATCGCGGCGGTCACCTCCGGCTGCGGAATGCCGTAGCCCGCGAACTGCTCCCCCACCCGCGCCAGACCGAGGGTGAAGAACTTCTGCCACCCGTGCGCGACGAACACCACGCCGATACCCACGCGGGCCAGCAGGATGGCGACGTCCCGGAGGGTCTCCATCCCCCTCACGGGAGGATGCCCTGTCCGACCTTGGTGATCCGGCGGTTGAGCAGCGTCATCGCCAGGTTGTACAGCGGCGGGGCGAGCCTCTGCGCCGCGAATCCCAGGCGGACGTCCGGCGAGGTGTAGACGATGTAGCGGCCCTTGCGCACCCCCTCGAGCATCTTCTCGGCGGCCTCGTCCGGGGTGACGGCGTGACGCCGGAACTGGTCCACGGTCCTGGCGACCTCCGGCATCGAGCGGTCGACGCCCGCGATCTCGATAGTCTCGACCAGAGGGGTATTGACGCCGCCGGGGCAGACCAGGTGGACCCCGATGTCGTAGGGCGCCAGGTCGAAGCGCAGGACCTCGGCGATCCCGCGGATGCCGAACTTGGCGGCGCTGTAGGCGGCGTGCCACGGCAGGCCGAGCAGTCCGGCGGCCGAGGAGACCAGGGCGAGGGCCGAGGGCTTGCCGGCCGTCATCATGGCCGGCACGAACGCCTCCACGACGTGGACGGTGCCCATGAGGTTGACCTCGACCATCGACCTCCACACGCGGTGCTCGAGCAGGTCGGGTCGCCCCCAGGCCGAGTTGCCCGCCACGTGGAAGACCGCGTCGGGGGCCCCGTGCGCGGCGATGACCCGTTCGCCGAAGCCGAGGACGGCGTCGTGGTCGGTGATGTCGAGCGCCTCGCCGGCCAGGACGGGCGCACCCGCGTCCCGGCAGGACTGCTCGGCCGAGGCCAGTCCGTCGGCGTCACGGTCGGTGAGGACGAGCCGGGCCCCCTCACGGGCGAGTCGGATCGCCGTCGACCGGCCGATCCCGCTGGCCGCGCCTGTCACCACGCAGACCTTGCTCCGGTACTCCCTGATGCGTCGCCTCGACATCTGCTCCCCTGTCCCGGCCCGCGTCGTCGGCAGCGGACCGCCTGATGTGCTCACCGTAGCGGCCCGCGGGTGCCGCCGAGGCGGTGTCGGTCGGGCGCGTCCCCTTCCTCGGACCTGCTCTCTCAGACCTGCGGCGTGAGGCTGGTCGCCTGGAGCGTGTCGTGGCCGCCGCGCGGCGGGATCGGAGGCACGTACTCGCGCAGTACGCATCGGCTCCCGCTGTAGATGGTGGCCATGCACCGGTTGCAGTGGACACACAGCGAGCGACGACGCTCGTCCTCCCTGAGCTTGTTGGGGAAGTCGGGCTCGCGCAGCAGGCCGCGGCCCATGGCGACGAACTCGAACCCCGCGTTCATCGCCTTGTCGATGGACGGCCGGTCGACGATGCCGCCGAGCAGCATCATCGGCAGGTCGACGGCCTCGCGGATCTGGCGGGCGTCGTCGAACATGTACGCGTCGGTGTAGGGGTACTCCTTGAACATCTTCGGTCCGACGACCTTCATGCCCATCTTGATCACGGGGGGCTGGGTGGCGGCGAACTCCTCGAGCGGCGCGTCGCCCTTGAACAGGTAGATGGGGTTGAGCAGGGAGCTGCCGACGGTCATCACCAACGCGTCGGCCGAGCCGTCCTGTTCCAGCCACCTGGCGACCTGCCGCGCCTCGTCGATCCAGAAGCCGCCGGGCACACCGTCGTCCATGTTGAGCTTCATCGTCACGGCGATCTTGTCGCCCATGGCGTCGCGGATGGCGCGGCCGATACGGCGGGCAAAGCGGGCGCGGTTCTCCAGCGACCCGCCGTAGGAGTCCTTGCGGCGGTTGAGTCTCGGGCTGAGGAACTCGCTGACGAGGTAATTGTGACCGAAGTGCACCTCGATGGCGTCGAAGCCGGCCTCGTAGGCGCCACGCGCGGCACGGACGTGGTCCTCGACGATCCGGTCGATGTCGGCCGGGGTGCACGCCTTGGTGATGGCCAGGCCGGTGGGCGCGGGGATGCGCGACGGACCGAGCGGGGTCATTCCGTTGGAGGCACCGTTGGCGACGGCGCCGGCGTGGCCGACCTGGGCGGAGATCGCGGCGCCCTCGTTGTGGACCGAGTCGGTGAGCTTGCGCAGCATCCCGCCGTCGTCCATGCCCCAGTGGTACTGGTGCTTGTCGGTGCGTCCCTCGGGGGACGTCGCGAGGTACGCCACGGTCGTCATGCCGACCCCGCCGCGGGCGTACTCGGTGTGGAACTCGATGAGCTCGTCGGTGATCCGCCCACGGGGACACCGGCCCTCGAAGGTGGCGGCCTTGACGATGCGGTTCCGCAGCGTCACGTTGCCGATCCTGCCGGGGCTGAAGACGTCGGGGGCGGGCGTTCCGGGCGCGAGAGTCATGCGCAAACTGTAACCCGTTCTAGCAGCGCTGTCTCGGCGTTGGCCTGCGCTTATGCACAGCGTGTGCATGTTTCTCGGCGGGTGTCGGGCGCCCACCCCGCCTACCTGCGGGGTATAGGGTCTCCTAACCGACGCTAGACGCCCGCTCCGAGCTCGACGAGGAGCACGCCGCAGGCGATGAGGACGATCCCTGCACCCATCATCGGCGTGAGCGGCTCGCGGAACAGCAGGCGGCTGAACACCGCGGCCAGGGCGACACCGGCGGCGGTCCAGATGCCGTAGGCCACGCCGAGCGGCATGCCGGCGGCCAGGGTGAGGGACAGGAACACGAAGGCCACCAGGTACCCGGGCACGACGGCGGCGTACCACCGCGCGTCGTCGACGGCCTTGCGGAGGGAGAGGGTCGCCGCGAGCTCACAACAGATGGCGACGACGAGGTAACCCCACGCCATCACGCGGCCCCTGCCGCTCGGGCGCGAGCGCGCTGGGATCCGAGTTCGACGCACAGGACGCCGGCGATGATGACCGCGATACCGGCCCCCATCAGCGGGGTCAGTGGCTCGGCGAAGATCAGCGCGGACAGGCCCGCGGTGAGCGCGACGCCGGTGGCTCCCCAGATGCCGTAGGCCACGCCCAGCGGCAGTCCGGCCTTCAGCGTGCGGGCGAGGAACGCGAAGGCCCCGAGGTAGCCGATCACCACCACGACGTAGAGCGCGGGCCGGTACAGCGCGCCCTTGAGCGCGAGCGACCCCGCGACCTCGCAGACGATCGCTGCAGCCAGGTACAGCCATCTGCCCGAGGTACCCGGCATCGGCGCGCCTCCCCTCCCCGACCCGGCCGGGTCGCCGCGAGAAGTCTACGGGCCGGCCCCCGCGCGCTCCGGTCGCCCTCGGTGGGGCCGGCGGGGCCTACTCCCCTCGGGGACTCCGCAGGGCGGCCGCGATGTGTTCGGCCAGCACCGCGAGCGCCGACGCGCCCTCGGGCGTCCCGGCGACCACGGGGAAGCAGTGGACCATCCCGGGCCACACCCGCAGGTCGACGGTCGCGCCCCGCGCGGTGCTCGCGTCGACGAAGGCGCGGACGTCGTCGACCACGAAGTCGTCTCCCCCGCAGACGATCGCGACCGGCGGTGCGGCCGCGTCGAGCGGTCGGCGGGCCGGGGAGATCCCAGGGTCGTCGACAGGGGTGTCGCCCGCGTAGGCGTCGCGGCAGTCGGCGGCGATGGACGGGGGCATGAGCGGATCGAGGGCGCCGCCGGATCGCTCCCCGCCGAGGGGCTCGGTGAGGTCGACCCACGGGCTGATCAGGGCCAGGGCCGCCGGTCGTTCGCCGCGCCGGCGCAGACGGTCGAGCAATCCCAGGGCGAGGCCACCGCCGGCCGAGTCGCCGGCGATCACGACCCTCTCGGCGCCGCCGACGTACTCGGCGAGGTGGCTGAACGCGGCCTCCGCGTCGTCGAGCGCGGCCGGGTACCGGTGCTCGGGCGCCAGCCGATAGTCGGGCACGTACGTGGTCGTCCCGGCGAGGCGCGCCAGCGCCTTCGCCATGGTGGCGTGCGTGTCCGACGAGCCGGCGACATAACCGCCCCCGTGCAGCACGAGCAGGCCGGGCGCGTCGGCCTCCCCGTCGATCCACAGACCCGGCACCGGCGCACCGTGCGCGGGCCTCGTCCCCCGGCGCGACCCCGTCGCCCTGGACGCGGTCGTCGCGACCGCCCGCAGCACCCGGATCCACTTCTCGTCGAAGGGCGCGATGGTCAGCACGGGCCGGACGACCAGCTGCAGACCGGCGCGCTGGAAATGTGACGGCAGGCTGGGCCGGCGGGTGACGGCGATCCGCCGGTCGGCCTCGGTGACGAGCCGCCGCGCGAACAGTGAAAGGCCGGCCCGTAGAACCGTCCGTGGGAGCGCAGAGGCGGGCCGCGCAGGCAGGCTCCACTCGAGTTCTCCGCCGCCGTCGGCAAGCGCCCGGACCGTGGCCCGGCCGAGATGCCGGTGCACGTGCCAGATCGGGAGCGGGCCCGCCCATTCGCGCCACCGTGCGGGGTCTGCGGCGAGTGCCAGGACGTCCGCGGGGTCCGCCGAGAACCGTGCGCGGACCGGCGCCGCCCGGGCGGTCACCCTGTCATCTCGACGTGCCACTCCCGCACCTCCCCGGATAGCGGAAAGGCCGTCCCCGCCTGAGCGGAAACGGCCTCTGTCCTTGCGGATCGTGGGTGGAGCTAAGGGGAATCGAACCCCTGACCTTCTCGATGCGAACGAGACGCGCTACCAACTGCGCTATAGCCCCTCGCCGCCCTCGCGGGCCGCGACGCCCCTCTTCCGAGAGGCTGTGCCGCCCTCTCGAGCAGCGTGGAACACCTTACCAGCATGGTCGGGCAGCCGACCAAATCGGGGGTCTGATCAGCCCACCGCGCGCCGCAGCGGCTCGCGATGATGACGCCGCTGATCGTGGCGACCGGGGTCGGTGTCCAGGTCCTCGTGGTAGGTGTCGAGCCCGTCGAAGGCGGGGTCCTCGTCGTCGACCTCCAGCACCACCGCGCCGGGCCGGCGCAGCCGCGGCGGCACGATCGACAGCTCGTCGTCCTCGCGGGACTCCACGCCCAGCCGTGCGCGACGCATGCGCTCGACGCGACGGCGGCGCAGGCTCTCCTCCAGCTTCACCTGGCGACGCAGGTAGGTGAGGTACGCCGCGAGCAGCAGGACCGAACCGCCGGCGAACCACCACACGGCCGGGACGGTGAGCAGTGCCAGGACCACGGCGACCACCGAGAGGCCCACGAGGATGAGGGCCGTGCGCTGCCGGGCGTGCGCGCGCTGCTCGGCGGCCTGCCGGTCCGCCATCGGGTCATAGGCCCCGCGCCCACGACGCCGCTCGGCGAAGTCCAGATCGGCGTCGGTGAGCTCCACCTCGGGCTCGGCCGGACGCCGACGACCCCGATGGGTGAGCACGGCCTCCTCGTCGATGCCCGCCGCGTCCTCGGCATGACCCGTGGGCCCGGCCGACCGCTCCCCCGCGGAGCGTTCGACCAGCTCGCCGTCGACGACCACCGGCCGGCGCGCGTCCTCGTCCGCGTCCACGCCGGCGTCATCCACACGCACGTCACCGACCTCGGCGGCCACGGCCGACGCGCTCCGCTCCGACACGGAGTCCACCGCGCGCACCGAGTCGCGCTCGTCCGCCACCACGACCGCCGGGATCTCGGAGGTGATCTCCTCCGAGGCCTGCTCGTCGCCGTGGACACGCTCGCCCCCGGCCGCGGCGGCGCGCCGCTCCTCCATGGCGCGGCGCACGGCCTCGCCACGGCGGCCGGCCGCCTCGCGGCGCAGGGTCTGCTCGAGCAGGTGCTCCCACGTCTCGGTGTCGAGCAGCTCGGCGTCCGTCGCGCCCGCCCCGGTGGGCAACCCGAAGACCGACTCCTCGGACTCGACCTGCACGGGATCGGCCGCGGCGCGCCCACGACTGGGCACCAGGCGGCCGGAGCCGCCGGAGTACAGCGTGCGCGTCTGTGCCAGCGCGTCACCGGTGCGGCGGATGGGATTGCGCGACCGGATGAGCATCGGCGCGAGGACGAACAGCCAGACCACCACCAGCAGGATGATCAGCAGCGAGCTCGACATCGATCAGGCCTCCTCGAGCGTCTACCCCGACTCGGGACGTCGTGGTGAGGCTCCAACCGTAACGGCGCGCGAGCCCGGTGAAGCGGCGGCGCGCCGCAGGTCACGATGCTCAGGACATCCTCAGACGCGCCGGGCCCGGCCGGCCTGGACGAGCGCCGCCGCCGCGCCCCGACCGTGCTCCTCGCGGGTGCGGGCGACCAGGAGGTGATCGCGCCACGCACCGTCCACGTGGAGGTAGCGCCGCAGCAGCCCCTCCTCGCGGAACCCACACCTCTCGAGCACCACGCGGCTGGCCGTGTTCTCCGGCCGGACGGTCGCCTCCACGCGGTGGAGGGCACCCGGGCCGAGGGCGTGGTCCACGCCGAGCGCCAGCGCGGCGGTGGCCACCCCGCCGCCGACGAACGGGCGGCCGACCCAGTACCCGATCCAGCCGGAGTGCAGGGCACCCCGGGTGATGCCGCCCACGGTGAGCTGGCCGCAGAAGCGGCCGTCGAGTTCGATGGCGGCGGGCAGGGTCGCCCCGGCGCGGGCGTAGCGCCGGAGCTGGGCGTGGATGGGCGGCCAGGCGCGCGCCGAGTTGTTCTCGTGCCACCGGCCCTCGACGGTCGGCTCCCACGGTTCGAGGTAATCCCGCTCGAACAGACGCAGCGCCGACCAGGCGCGCGCGTCCCGTCGGCGGACCGGCCGCAGGGTGACGACGCCCGCGGGCACGCGCAGCGGCCCGGCCTCGAGGGGCCACCCGGGATGGGCCGCCGTGTCGGCGGTCAACACGTCCCACACGCCGCTCACGCCCCGGTTCACCCCCGCTGGGCGAGGAACATCACGTCGACCTCGTCACCCGCCCTCACGGCGGTGACGCCCGGATCGATCACGACGAGGCAGTTGGCCTCCGCGAGCGACGCGAGCAGGTGGGTCGACGCCCCCTGCGCGCCGCCGAGTGCGCGGACCAGGTACTCACCGGTGTCCGTGTCGCGCATGAGCTGCCCGCGCAGGTAGCCGCGACGCCCCTCGACCGACGAGATGGGGGCGACCGTGCGGGCGCGGACGGTGCGGCGCATGGGCTGGCGCTTGCCCAGCGCGATGCGGATGAGGGGCCGCACCATGATCTCGAACACCACCAGCGCGCTCACCGGGTTGGACGGCAGCAGGAAGGTGGGGACCTCGTCGCGACCGAGCCGGCCGAAGCCCTGCACCGACCCGGGGTGCATGGCGACCCGGTTCACCTCGATCTGCCCGAGCTCGGCCATGACCTGGCGGATCCGGGTGGTGGCCTCTCCGCCGGCGGCGCCGGAGACCACGACGAGTTCACTGCGGACGAGCTGACCCTCCAGCACCTCGCGCAGTCGTGACGGCTCGGTGCTGGCGATGCCCACCCGGTGGACGTCGGCACCGGCGTCACGCCCGGCGGCGGTGAGGGCGTAGGAGTTGACGTCGTAGACCTGCCCGATGCCGGGCCGGCCGTCGACGTCCACGAGTTCGTCGCCCACGGAGATGACCGACATGCGCGGCTTGGGGTGCACGAGCACCTTGGCGCGGCCGACGGAGGCGAGAAGGCCGACCTGGGCGGGACCGATGATGCTGCCGGCGCGGACGGCCACGTCGCCGGGTTGGACGTCGTCGCCGATGCGGCGGACGTAGTCACCGGTGCGGACGGTGCGGGTCGGGACGATCTGCCGGCCGTCGGGGGTGGCCCAGCCGATCGGCAGGACCGCGTCGGCGAGAGTCGGCAGCGGCGCGCCGGTGTCGACGCGCACGGTCTGACCGGGCTGCAGCCGGATGGGCTGGCGGGAGCCGGCGGTGATCTGACCGACCACGGGCAGGGCCACGGGGCCGTCCGGCGCGTCACCGCCCCGGTCGCCAGGGCCGTCGGGCCGGACGTCGACGCTGCGCACCGCATAACCGTCGATCGCGGCCTGGTCGAACGACGGGAGCGGGCGCTCGGCCACGACCTCCTCGGCGCACAGCAGACCCTGCGCCTCGGAGATCGCCACGCGCACGGGACGCGGGGCGACCGCGGCCGCCGTCACCAGAGCCAGCTGTTCCTCGACGGAGCGCACCAGGTGCTCCTTTCCCGTACCCGTCACCGCCCGCGCGAGCGGACCCGCCTCACCAGTGGAAAAGGGGTTACGCCCCCAGTCGGCCCGCGAGCCACTCGCGGAGGTCGTCCGCGTACGCCGGGTTGTCCAGCGCGAAGTCCACGCACGCCTTGATGTAGCCGCCCGGGTTGCCCAGGTCGTGGCGGGTGCCGTCGTGGACCACCACGTGCACGGGGTGCCCCTCGTCGATGAGCAGGTCGATCGCGTCGGTAATCTGGATCTCCCCGCCGGCGCCCGGCTCGGTGCGACGCAGCGCGTCGAAGATCGCGCGGTCGAGCACGTACCGCCCGGCCGCGGCGAGGTTGGAGGGCGCGTCCTCGGCGGCCGGCTTCTCGACCATGCCGAGCACCTTCTTCACCGACGGGTCGTCGGTGTCCTCCACCTCGAACACGCCGTAGGAGGAGACGTTGTCCGGGTCCACCTCGAACGCGCACAGCACGCTGCCGCCGCGCTCGGCGCGGACGGCGTTCATCTGGCCGAGGATCCCGAACGGCAGCACCAGGTCGTCCGGCAGCAGCACCGCCACGGCCTGCTCCTCGGCGCCGAGCACCGACTCGACCTGCGCGATCGCGTGCCCCAGGCCCAGGGGCTCGTCCTGACGGACGTCGACGACCTCGATGAGCCCGGGCGCGCGCTGGACCTTGTGTAGCAGGACGTCCTTGCCGCGGTCCTCGAGCGTGCCCTCGAGGACGGAGTCCTCGGCGAAGTGCGCCATCACGCCGACCTTGCGCTCGGAAGTGACGATCGCGAGCCGCCCGGCCCCCGCCTCGGTGGCCTCCTCGGCGATGAGCTCGATCCCCGGCGTGTCCACGACGGGCAGGAGCTCCTTGGGCACCGTCTTGGTGGCGGGCAGGAACCGGGTCCCGAGACCGGCCGCCGGGACGACGGCGGTCCGGAACTGCGGCGCGGGTGAGGTGTCGGACGTCATGGCGACCACCTTAGACCGCGTACCCGGCACCCACGGGTGACGCCACGCGCGGCAGACTGTGGCTCATGCCGCAGGACGAGCCCGACGTCGGCGCGGGGCCCACCGCCGACGCGGCCGTGAAGGCACGGTTGCGCCGGGAGGTCCTCGCGCGCCGCGCCGCCGTGCCCGCGCCGGTGCGCGTCCGGCGTGACCGGGCCATCCTCGACCACCTGGCGGGGATCGTCACCGCGGGGATGGTCGTCTGTGCGTACGTGCCCGACGACGACGAGGCCGGCGGGCGGGGTCTGCCGGAGGAGCTGGCGCGCCGCGGTGCGCGGGTACTATTGCCCGTCTCCCCGGCGCGCGGCCCGGTGGAGTGGGCTGCGTACGCCGGGCCGGCGGATCTGGTTCGGGGCCGGTTCGGCATCCTCGTGCCGTCAGCGCCGCCGGGGGACCCGGAACTCATCGCCGACGCCGACCTCGTACTGGTGCCGGCCGTGGCCGTCGACCGTTCCGGGACGCGGCTCGGGCGGGGCGGCGGCTACTACGACCGCTCGCTCGCACTCGTCGGGCCCCGCACCCGACTCCTCGCGCTGGCCGACACGGAGAACGTCCTCGAGCACATCCCCGCCGAGGCCCACGACCGGCCCGTGCACGGCGCCATCACGCCGGACGGGGTTCTCGACTTCGGAACTTGGCACTCGCCGGAGTAGAGTGCCAATCACAATCCGATACGTCTCGGGAGGCCAGATGCCCACCTACTCCTACCGGTGCCGCGACTGTGGCGTCGCCTTCGACATCCAGCAGTCCTTCGACGAGGACTCGCTGACGGTCTGCCCGCAGTGCGACGGCGGCCTGCGCAAGCTCTTCAACACGGTCGGTGTCGTCTTCAAGGGCTCCGGCTTCTACCGCACGGATAGTCGCGGCGCCGGCGAGGGCGGCTCGTCCGGCTCGGGTTCGTCCGGGTCCGGTTCCTCGGGCGGCTCCTCGAACGGCAGCTCCTCGAACGGCTCGTCGAGCGGCGGTTCCTCGTCCACCGGGTCCTCGGGATCAGGGTCCGGTTCGGGCTCGAGCGCGACCGCCGGTGCCGGCTCGTCCTCGGGCTCGTCCAGCTCGTCGTCGTCCTCGTCGTCGTAACCGACCTCGTAGTCGACCTCCCCACCCCTGCTCGCAGTCGCTCCCGCGCCTGGCGCCTCGCTCCCGCGCCTGAGCACTCGGAACGCAGCCGCTCCTGGGCATGGCGTCTCGCCCGCTCTTCGGGGTGTGCGAGACGCCATGGCGGGGAGCGGCTGCGTTCACCATGTCCCGCGCCCGGGACCCCGCCGCGCCCCCGGCCCCACGTCCGGGCCCGGCGGCTCCCCCTGCCCGACGGCCGTGACTCGGCGTCTCTCCACATCCCCGTCCGCCTCCACAGGTCTCTCGTGTGGGCGCTCGCGGCGCAGCCGTCGCCCGGAGCGTGCGGCTACGGTCTGACCGACACCGCCGGGCGACGGCGGCATCGCTGATCGCGCCGCGGGCGCGCCGACCGACGGGGGACCCCATGCGCCGCACCATCGCCTCGGTGACCACGCCCGGGCGGTGGCGGCGGCGACGCACAGCTCGGATGGCGCTTGCGGCCGCGCTCGTGGTGGCAGCACCGTTCGTCGGCCGGTCCGATCCCGCGGAGACCACCGGTCCCCCGCCCGACGCCGCGGCCTCTGTGACCGCCGCCCCCGACGGCGGCGCGGCACGACCCGTGCGGGTGGTGCCCATCGCCCTCGCCGATCCCGCCGTGGCCGACCTCCTGCAGCCCGGCGACCTCGTCGACCTCGTCTCCACGATCGACGCCGGGGCCGTCCCGGGTACCAGCGACTTCGGCGGGCAGGCGGCCCAGCGCCCTGCCGCGGACGCTTCCGAGCACGGCGACGCGGATGCCGCCGGGCACGGCGCCGCCGGCGATCTCGTCGTCGCGCGTGCAGCCCGGGTACGCGACACCCCTGCCGGGCGTTCGGGTGCCCGATCCGTGCTGGTCGAGGTCCCCGAGGACCTAGCCGCCCACCTCGCCGCGACGGCCGCCACTAGCCCACTGGCCGTCGTCGTGCACGGCTGAGCGGCCGAGCGCGGGTATTCCGCGGCGGCGTGTCCTGCTGATATCGTCCGTGCCGATTCGGCAGCGCGGTGACTACAGCTGACAGGGGCGGGCGATGCTCAAGGGTTTCCGGGATTTCATCATGCAGGGCAACGTGATCGACCTGGCCGTGGCCGTCGTGATCGGCACCGCCTTCGCATCGATCGTCGACGCGTTCACCAGCGCGATCATCAACCCGCTCATCGCCCTGCTCGGCGGCGACAAGGAGATCGGCTTCGCCGTCCAGCTCCTGCAGAACAACCCCGAGACGCTGATGGACTTCGGGAGTCTCATCTCGGCGGTCATCAACTTCCTGCTCATCGCCGCCATCATCTACTTCGTGCTGGTGGGGCCGATGAACAAGATGAAGGAAGCCGCCGCCAGTCGGAAGGGCATCGAGGCCCCCGCCACGGACAACGAACTCCTCGTGGAGATCCGCGACCTGCTCGCCGGGCGGCCGCTCGCGCACCCCTCCGACCCCGAGAATCCAGCCAGCGAGTCCTGACGGCGTCGCTCGGGCGGTGTGCTGGCAGCTCCCCGGGGCGGACGTGCGCCGTCAGCGGGACGGGCTCAGTCATGGTGGCGGGGTGGGCTCAGTCGTGGTGGGGTGGGCGTTGCTCGCGCCACCAGTCGTCCCCGAGCCGGGTGTCCCTGCCGCGCGCCTCGTCGGAAGTGGTCTCCGGCAGCGTCTCGCCGAACACCTCGTCGATGCGCTTGCGGTCCGCGGCGCGGCGGTCGGCCCCGTTGTGGGTGGTCCCCCGGGGGCCGGTCCGCCGATCGTCGTCGGTGTCCCGCGAGCCGATCACAGACCGTCGAAGCCCGACAGCTGCGCGACCACGTACGACACGAGCGGGCACAGCGTGGCCATCCCGTCGCGGATGGCGGCCCGGCTCGGCGCGAGGTTCGCGACCACCGTGCTGCCGGAGACCCCCACGTGCCCGCGGGAGACGATCGAATCGACGGCACCCGCGGTGAGGCCGGACGAGCGGATGGCCTCGGCGATACCGGGCAGTCGCTGGTCGAGGATCTCCTCGGTGACCTCCGGCGTGATGTCGCGGGGGCCGACGCCGGTCCCGCCGATGGTGACGACGAAGTCGAACCCGCCGACGACCGCGGTCTCGAGCGCCTTGCGGATCTCCGACTCGTCGGCCGCCACCCCGACGACGCCGCCCACGAGGAAGCCCTCCTCCTCGAGGAGCTCGGTGACCAGCGGGCCGATGAAGTCCTCCCGCTCCGGCATCCGGTCCGTGACCACCACGACCATCGCGCGGCCGGCGATCGCCGGCTCCGGCGGCTCTACGGCCGTCGGGTCGAAGTCCACGTGCGTGGGAAGCTTGCGGCCTCCGGGCAGGGCCCTCGGATCGAATCTGGTGCTCATCTGGCCTCTCCCAGTGCAACGTCGACGGTGTTCGGCGGTTCGCCCTCACGAGAAGCATAGGTGACGGACACCGTCTCCCCCGGAGCGCGGGACCGGATCGCCGCGACGAGCGCGTCACCGTTCTCGATGAGCCGCTCGCCTACCCGGGTGACGATGGCGCCCTCCTCGATGCCCGCGCGGTCAGCCGGGCCGCCGGGCTCGACCGAGCGCACCAGCGCGCCGTCTCCGGCCGGGGAGTCGCTCACCGTAACGCCGAGCACCGCCCGGGTGGCGAACCCCTGCTTGATGATCTGATCGGCGATCCGGCGGGCCTGGTCCACCGGGATCGCGAATCCCAGCCCGATCGACCCCGAGTTGCCCGAGCCCAGCGACGCGATGGCCGAGTTGATGCCGATCAGCTCGCCGTTCATGTTCACCAGGGCGCCACCGGAGTTGCCGGGGTTCACCGCGGCGTCGGTCTGGATCGCGTCGATCACCGTGCTCTGATCGGACTGCGCACCACCGGCACGCACCGGGCGCTCCAGCGCCGAGACGATACCGGTCGTGACCGTCCCGGACAGCCCGAGCGGCGAGCCGATGGCGGCCACGGCCTGGCCCTCGTTCAGGTTGGCGGACGTGCCGAGCGCGACCGGCGTCAGCGGGCGGGGCGCCTCGGCTCTGATGACCGCGATGTCCGTCGCGGGGTCGGTACCCACGATGCTCGCGGGTGCCTTGGAGCCGTCATCGAAGCGCACCTGGATAGTGCCGCCGACGGTAGCCATCGCGATGACGTGGTTGTTGGTGATGATGAGCCCGTCCGCCGTGAGCACGACCCCGGACCCCTCGCCTCGCCCGGTCTGGGCGCGCACGTCGATCGAGACGACGCTCGGCAGCACCTTGTCGGCGACCGCCTCGACCGTGCCGTCCGGCGCCTGCCCCACCGGCTGGGTGGCGCTGATCGGTGAGGACAGGCCCTCACCCGATCCACCTGCCACCGTCGCGCCGATCCACCCGCCCAGTCCGCCCGAGACGAGCATGGCGGCCACGATGCCGGCCACGACAAGTCCCTTGCCGGTCTTGCGCGACGTCGACCCGGGCTCGCCTCCGATGTGCCCCGGCCCGCCCTGGAAGGGCGTGCCCGTCGTCGCTCCCGGTCCCGCGGGGCCGGCCTGGCCCGGGTGCTGCTGCGGGGGAAACGCCGTGGTGGCGCGGCCGTCGTCGCCCCACCCCTGAGCGGGCCGACCCGGACCCGCGGGGGCACCCGGGCCAGCCGGTCCGCCGGGCGCGGCCGCACGCTGCTCACCGTAGGGGTACCGACCGGCATACGGGTCGCGACCCCCATAGGGGTTCTGTCCTGCCGGATGCTGCGGGGATCCGCCGAGGCCCGCGCCCGGTCCGGCGGCCCATTCGTCTCCGGGTCCCCGGTCGCCCGGGCCCCGACCGTTCTCGTTCTCCATGGCCCCATCGTCCCTGACCGCGCTGTGTGCCGGCTGAAACCCGACCGGAACTGGCCAGGCACCCCCGGGGGCACCCGGCGATCAGTTGGGGAACTGCTCGCTACCCGGGATGGTGAGGCGCACCTGCGCGCCACCGCCCTCGGCGTCACCGATCTCGACGGTACCGCCGTGCCGGGTCGTCACCTGTCGGACGATCGCGAGACCGAGACCGGACCCCGGCATGCCGCGGGCCTCGCGGGACCGGTGGAACCTCTCGAACACGAGCTCCCTGTCCTCTTCGGGGATACCGGGGCCCTCATCTGACACCGTCAGCTCCATCACCGCGTCGGACACGGGCCGCATCCGCACGGTCACCGTGCCACCGGCCGGACTCCATTTGGCCGCGTTGTCGCACACGTTGAGCACCGCACGCTCGATCCCCGCCGAATCGCCGTACGAATACCACGGCCTCAACTCGACGTCGAACTCCACGTCGTGCCGGCGGCGACGCACCCGCTCGAGCGCCCGCTCGACGGCCTCGGATACGGCGACCGGCTCTAACTCGACCTCGCCGGAGTCCTCGCGCGCGAGCTCGACGAGATCCCCCACCAGCTGGCTGAGCTCGGAGATCTGCCCGACGACGTCCTCCTCGAGGGAGCGCCTGTCCGCATCCGGGATCGACGGCGCCCCCGGGCGGCTGGCGGCGATGAGCAGCTCGACGTTCGTCCGGAGACTCGTGAGCGGGGTCTTGAGTTCGTGCCCGGCGTCCGCGACGAGGCGCGCCTGGCGTTCGCGGCTCTCGCCCAGCGCGACGAGCATCTGGTTGAAGCTGCTCGTGAGGCGTGCGATCTCGTCGTCACCGGCCACGGGGATCGGCCGCAGGTCGTCGGTCCGGGCGATGCGCTCCACCGCCCTGGTCAGGCGGGCGACCGGCGCGAGCCCGGTCCGACCCACCGCGGTGCCCGCCACCGCGGCCAGCGCGATCCCGGCCGCACCGACCAGGGTGAGCACGATCGCCAGACGGTTGAGGGCCGCCCTGGTGGGGCCGAGGTCCTGAGCGAGGATGAGCGTGGACCCGTCCCGGACGCCGACCGCATAGATCTGCTTGCCGCTCGAGGTCCGAAGACTCGATTCGGACTCCCCGCGCACGACGGAGATCTCCGGCCCGCCGATCTGGAACGGCTCGCCGGTCGCGGTACGTACGCCCGAGGGCGCCACGATCTGCGCGTCCAGATTCGGGTTAAACGCGCGGAGCGCGATGAGGGTGCTGCGGGACTGCAGCGCGAATTCGGACGCCAGCTGACTGTTCACCAACTGATCGGCCTGCTGCTGCAGCCGACTGTTGACGTCGCTGTACATCGACCCCGACACGACGAAGTACGCCGCGACGGCCATCAGGGCCACCGCGACCCCCACCGAGCTCGCTGCCAACAGCGTGACCCGCTGGTGCAGTGAGATCGGGGCGGTTCCCGTCCGCATCGCGCGGGCCGGCACTACGGCGTCTCGCGCAGCACGTATCCGACACCGCGGACGGTGTGGATCAACCGGTTCTCGCCCTCACCTTCCGTCTTGCGGCGCAGGTAGCCGATGTAGACCTCGAGCGCGTTACCCGACGTCGGGAAGTCGTAGCCCCACACCTCCTCGAGGATGTGGCTGCGGGTCAGCACCCGACGCGGGTGGTGCATGAGCAACTCGAGCAGGGAGAACTCGGTGCGGGTGAGCTGGATGCGTCGCTCCCCCCGGCTCACCTCACGGGTCGCCAGATCCATGCGCAGGTCCTCGAACTCGAGGACCTCGTCGACCTCCTCGGCGTCGGGGCCGCGACGACGCAGCAGCGCGCGGAGGCGGGCCAGGAGCTCCTCGAGCGCGAACGGCTTGGGCAGGTAGTCGTCGGCACCGGCGTCCAGTCCGGCGACGCGCTCGGAGACCGCGTCCCGCGCGGTGAGCATCAGTACTGGCAGATCGTCGCCGCGGCTACGCAGGATGCGGCAGACCTCGAGGCCGTCGCGGCGCGGCATCATGACGTCGAGGATCACGGCGTCGGGCCGGTCGGCGTCGACCCTCTCGATCGCCTCGACCCCGTCGCCCGCCAGCTCCACGTCGTACCCGTTGAACGTGAGGGAGCGCCGGAGCGATTCGCGTACGGCCTGGTCGTCGTCCACCACGAGGATCTTCATAGGTGAAAGTCTCGCCTACCCGGCTGAAACCCGGCTGAGGAACGCCTCAGGCAGGTGGGTCTACGCCGACGAGCCCGGCAGGTCCGTGGGGACCTGCCGGGCTCGCGACCGGCGTGTGCGTGCGGCGCTTGTCAGCGCCGCAGTACTCGACTGACAGCGCTCAGGGGCGACTCAGCGGTCGAGGTCGATCAGACCGAGCTTGGCGGCCTTGACCAGACGACGCGGCAGCGCCACGGGGCGGCCGTCGATCTTGGTCTCCTGGAGGGCGACGTTGTCGGCCTTCCACTGGGAGCGGCGGGAGTGGGTGTTGGCGCGCGAGAGGCGGCGCTTGGGAACTGCCATGGTTATCGTCCTCGGGGTCTAGGAGGTGTACCGGGGCGCGGACGCCCCGCGTCTCACTTGGCGCGACGGGCGCGGTTGCCGTAGCGGCGCTGGAACTTCTCGACGCGGCCGGCGGTGTCCATGACTCGCTGCGCACCGGTCCAGAAGGGGTGCGACTCGCTGGTCACGTCCACGACGATGAGCGGGTACGTCTGACCGTCCTCCCACTCCACCGTGCGGGAGCTCGTCGCGGTGGAACGGGTGAGGAACTTGGTGCCCGTGCCCGAGTCCTGGAAGACCACCGGGTGGTAGTCGGGGTGGATGTCGTTCTTCATACTGGATCCCTCTAGCTCGGTAGAAGTCTGTGGGTCTGGCGCTCGCCCCGGCGGGGACGCGCAAGTGCCAGTGGCCGAACCGGGGATTCCGGTGTCAGCACACGCATCGAAAGATCGTACCCGTAGGATGGCCGGGCACCCAATTCGAGCGGACCGCGGTGGCGTCCGCGAGCGCCGAATGCGGCGCTGACGTGCCGATTACCGTTTCACGCGGTCGGACCGTAAACTAGACCATCGCTGTTGTCTGCACGTTTGCTATCGCCTCTCACGGTGTTCGCGACGTGGCGGTACGCCCCCGCACGGTCCAGGCCGTGTCGGGACGCGGACCCCGCCGCGCGCCACCTATGGACGGGGCGGAAGGAGAACCACGCCATGTCGGCGCATTGCCAGGTAACGGGACGGAAGCCGGGTTTCGGCAAGTCCGTCTCGCACTCACACCGCAGGACCAACCGTCGCTGGAACCCGAACATCCAGCGTCGTAGCTACTTCCTGCCCTCGGAGGGTCGTCGCGTCACGCTGACCGTCTCGACCAAGGGCATCAAGACCATCGACCGCGATGGCATCGAGGCCGTCGTGGCCCGCATCCGTGCCCGTGGGGAGAAGATCTGAGATGGCCCGTAACGACATCCGCCCCATCATCAAGCTGAAGTCCACGGCCGGTACCGGGTACACCTACGTGACCCGCAAGAACCGTCGCAACAACCCGGACCGCATCGTCCTCAAGAAGTTCGACCCGGTCGTCCGTAAGCACGTCGAATTCCGAGAGGAGCGCTGACCCGTGGCCAAGAAGTCCAAGATCGCGCGCAACGAGCAGCGCAAGGCCAAGGTCGCCCGGTTCGCCGAGCGCCGCGCCGAGCTCAAGGCAATCATCAAGAACCCGGAGACCACGGACGAGGCCCGTCTCGAGGCCCAGACCGCTCTCAACAAGATGCCGCGTGACGCCTCGCCCGTGCGGGTGCGCAACCGCGACGTCGCCGACGGCCGCCCCCGCGGCTACATCCGCAAGTTCGGCCTCTCCCGCGTCCGCATGCGCGAGATGGCCCACCGGGGCGAGCTCCCCGGTGTCACGAAGTCGAGCTGGTGAGTAGGTAACCATGGCTAAAGCACGTAGCACCCCGTCCAAGAAGATCCGTGCCCAGGAGGGCCGTCGACCCAAGAAGAACCCGCTGAAGGTCGCGGGTATCGAGACGGTCGACTACAAGGACGTCAACACCCTCCGCACGTTCATCTCCGACCGCGGCAAGATCCGTTCGCGCCGCGTCACCGGCCTCACGCCGCAGCAGCAGCGTCAGGTCGCCGTGGCGGTCAAGAACGCCCGCGAGATGGCCCTGCTGCCGTTCACCAGCCGCTGAGTCACCGCTCGGCGCGGTCGAACCGAACCGCCCGTCCCGCCCGCGGCGTCTAGCCGCCGACCGGACAACAGCAACCCGATCGGGGTCGTGTCTCCTCTTCGAGTAGGAGTGCACGACCCCGATCGGCGTTACCGCCCCTCTCCCTGATCCAGGAGTCCGCCAGTGGCCGGCGTCCTCAACGGCTTCGCCGTCATCGTCGCGCTCGTCGCGCTGGGCTGGCTGCTCGCCCGGACCCTCGTCCTCGGCACGGACGCGCGCCTGGTGCTCAACCGACTCGTCTTCTTCGTGGCGACGCCGGCGCTGTTGTTCGACTCCCTCGCCCGCACCACTCTCGACCAGGTCTTCACCGGCGTGTTCGTGGTGTCCGCGGTGTCGGCGATCATCATCGCCGTCCTCTATATGGCGATCGCCCGGCTCTGGCTGAGACGCCCGGCCGCCGACCTGGTGGTGGGCGCGCTGTCCGCCGGCTACGTCAACTCGGCAAACCTCGGCATCCCGATCGCCCTGTACGTCCTCGGCGACCTGGGCTTCGTCATGCCGCTGCTTCTCTTCCAGGTGGTGGTCCTCCAGCCCGTCGCCATCGCGGTGCTGGAGCGGGCCGCGCGCGCGGAGGGCGCGGACAGCGGAGGCGGCGCCCTGGGCTCTCTCCTACAGTCGGTGCGGACGCCCATCGTCTTGGCCGCGCTCGCCGGCGTCGTCGTCGCCGCGCTGCCCTGGACGCCGTCCGATTCCCTACTCGAGCCGGTGCACCTCGTCGGCCAGATCTCGGTACCCGGCGCGCTCCTGGTGTTCGGGATGTCGCTCTACGGCGTCAAGGTGCTCGAGGCCGGCGCCTCCCCGCGCCGGGAGATCTTCCTCGCGAGCGCGCTCAAGCTCATCGCCCACCCGGTGCTGGCGTACGCGATCGGCGCCTGGATGCTGGGCATGCGCGATCACGAACTCCTCACCGTCGTCGTCGCGGCCGCGCTGCCCACCGCACAGAACGTGCTGGTGGTGGCCACCCGCTACGGCCACGGGACACTGCTGGCCCGCGACTCCGCGGTGCTCACGACCCTCGGCGCCCTGCCCGTCCTGCTGCTGGTCTCCGCGCTCCTGGCCTGACGGCCCCCGCCGCGACCAGGGGCTTCCGGCGCGGCCAGCGGAACCAGGCGGAACCGCTCGACCATGCGCGACCAGGCGGGCGTCAGCCGGCGCCGGCCGCGGCCAGCACCCCGGCGAACACGATCGCGTTGTTCACGCCGTGCAGCACCATCCCGGGCACGATCGAGCGGTACCACTCCGCCATCGCGCACAGGGAGATCCCCACGACGAGCAGGTACGGCAGCGCGGGCGGCACCATGTGCACGACCGCGAAGACCGCCCCGGCGAGCGTGATGCCGGCGCCGGCCCGCAGCCTCGCGCGCACGGCGGGCAGCACGACGCCGCGGAACACGACCTCCTCCGCGGCGGGCACCAGTACGGCCACGGTGAGCAGCCCGAGCACCGCGAACACCGGCCCGCCGGCGATGACGTCGGCGATCGCCTCGCCGCCGGGATCATCCGGCTCGTCGGGCCCGGCGCCGAGCGGGAGGAGTACGAGCATCGACGCGGCGACGCCGGCGGCCATCACCGCGGGGATCTGCCACGCCAGGTGCCACGGCGAGCGGTCCGGCCGCCGCAGGCCCACGTCCGCCCAGCCGAGGCCGCGTCGCCGCAGGAGGTGGACCCACACCGCGCCGAGCGCGGCCACCGCGGTTCCGGCCAGGACGACAAGCACGAGGGTCGCGGGCTCGGGGCGGCCGGCGCCCGCCGTCCGCACGGCGAGGAGTCCGAGGATGACGACGACGAGGGCCACCACGTACCCGAGGACCCACGCCAACGCCGACAGCGCCGCCCGGCCGCGGACCGGTGTGGTCCACAGTCCGGGGGCGCTGTGGCCGCGTGGGGCACGTCCGGGCGGGGGCCCTGTGTGCGGTGGCCGGTGCGGTGGCGTCGTCACTTCAGGTGGTCGGCCACCCGGAACGGGGCGTCTGTGGCGGCGGTGATCTGCTCGAGGGTCACGCCGTCGACCAGTTCGATGAGCGTGAGCCCGTCGGCGTCGCGGTCGAAGACGCCGAGCTCGGTGATGATCCGGTCGACGCAGCCCAAGCCGGTGAGCGGGAGGGTGATCTCGGAGACGATCTTCGACGAGCCGTTCTTGGCGACCTGGTCCATGACCACGACGATGCGGCGCGCGCCCACCACGAGGTCCATCGCGCCACCCATCCCCTTGACCATCGCCCCGGGCACCATCCAGTTCGCGATGTCTCCGGCCGGGTTGACCTCCATCGCCCCGAGGATCGCGACGTCGATCTTGCCGGAGCGGATCATGCCGAAGCTCGTCGCGGAGTCGAAGATCGCCGACCCGGGCAGGGTCGTCACGGTCTCCTTGCCGGCGTTGATGAGATCCGGGTCGACGTGGTCGGGGTGCGGGTACGGCCCGATGCCCAGCAGACCGTTCTCGGACTGCAGGGTCACGGTCACCCCCTCGGGCACGTAGTTGGGCACCAGGGTCGGCAGGCCGATCCCGAGGTTGACGTACTGGCCGTCCTCCAGCTCCAGGGCCGCGCGGGCGGCCATGGCCTTGCGGTCCCGGCCCAGCCGGGCGGGGGTGGACTCCGGCGTGGCGGAGGTGCTCATCAGCGCTGTCCTTCCGAGGGCGGGTTGGTGGTCATCTTCTCGATCCACTTGGTCTGCGCGACCTGCTCCGTGGTCAGCTCGACCAGCCGGTGAACGAAGATCCCGGGCAGGTGGATGTCGTCGGGCGCGAGCTCGCCGACCTCGACGACCTCCTCGGCCTCGACGATGCACACGCGCCCGGCCATCGCGGCCAGCGGCGAGAAGTTGCGGGCGGTGAGGTTGAACCGGAGGTTGCCGCTGCGATCGGCCACCGCGGCCCGCACCAGCGAGTAGTCCGCCTCGATCGCCTGCTCGAGCACGTACGTCTCGCCGCGGATCTCGCGGGTCTCCTTGGGCGGGGAGGCCACCGCCACGCCGCCGGTCGAGTCGTACTTCCACGGCATGCCGCCGTCGGCGACGAACGTGCCCACGCCAGTGCGTGTATAGAACGCCCCGATCCCCGAACCCCCGGCCCGCATCCGCTCGGCCAACGTGCCCTGCGGGGTGAGCTCCACCTCGAGCTCCCCGGACAGGTACTGCCGGGCGAACTCCTTGTTCTCCCCCACGTAGGAGGAGACGATGCGCCGCAGTTTGCCGGTCTCCAGCAGGATCCCCAGACCCTTGCCGTCGACGCCGGCATTGTTGGAGAACACCTCGAAGTCCCCCACGTCGCGCGCGGCGAGCGCCTCGATCACGATCTGCGGGATCCCGCAGAGGCCGAACCCGCCGGCGGCGATCGACGCCCCGTCGGGGATGTCCGCGACAGCCTCCGCCGCGGTCATGAGTTTGCTGGACATTCACGCACTCCTTGGGTTGGACGGGCCATGTCTTGGCGGGCGGGCGAGCCGTCAGGCGATGCCGAGGATCTCGACGGCGGTCTTGCGCATGTCGACCTTGCGGACCTTGCCGGTGACGGTCATCGGGAACTCGTCCACGACGTGGACGTACTTCGGGATCTTGTGCCGGGCGAGCTTGCCGGTGGCGAACTCGCGGACCTCGTCGGCGGTGAGGTCGTCGCGGCCCGGCTTGAGCCGGACCCACGCCATGAGTTCCTCGCCGTACTTGGCGTCGGGCACACCGATCACCTGGGCGTCGAGGATGTCCGGGTGGGTGTAGAGGAACTCCTCCACCTCACGCGGGTAGATGTTCTCGCCGCCCCGGATCACCATGTCCTTGATGCGGCCGGTGATCTTCACGTACCCGTCGGCGTCCATCTCCCCGATGTCGCCGGTGTGCATCCACCCCGCCTCGTCGATGGCCTCGGCCGTCTTGTCGGGCTGTTCCCAGTACCCGAGCATGACGCTGTAGCCCCGGGTGCAGAACTCGCCGGCCTCCCCGCGCGGCAGGGTCTCCCCGGTCGAGGGGTCGATGATCTTGATCTCCAAGTGCGGGCCGACCCGGCCCACGGTGGACACGCGCCGGTCGAGCGAGTCGTCGGCGCGGGTCTGCGTGGACACCGGCGAGGTCTCGGTCATGCCGTAGCAGATCGACACCTCGTCCATGTTCATCCGGTCGATCACCTGGCGCATGGTGGCCTCCGGGCACGGCGAGCCCGCCATGATGCCGGTGCGCAGTGTGGACAGGTCGTAGGAGTCGAAGTCCTCGAGCGCGAGCTCGGCGATGAACATCGTCGGCACGCCGTACAGGCTCGTGCACTTCTCCTGCTCGACCGCCTTCAGCGAGGCGACCGGGTCGAACGCGGGGGCCGGGATGACCATGCACGACCCGTGGGTGGTGCACGCGAGGTTGCCCATCACCATGCCGAAGCAGTGGTAGAAGGGCACCGGGATGCACACCCGGTCGACCTCGGAGTAGCTGATGAGCTCACCGACGAAGTACCCGTTGTTGAGGATGTTCGAGTGCGAGAGCGTCGCACCCTTGGGGAACCCCGTGGTGCCGGAGGTGTACTGGATGTTGATCGGGTCGTGGTTCGTGAGCCCCGCCCGGATCTCCGCGAGGACGTCGGCGTCGGTGGGCCCGGAGACCATCGACTCCCACTCCTCGTCGCCGAAGAGCACCACCAGCTCGAGGTCCGGGCAGTTCGGCTGCACCTGCGCGAGCATCCCGGTGTAGTCCGAGTCCTTGAACTGCGGGGCCGCGATGACCGCCTTGATCGCGGCCTGGCCCAGGACGAACTCGAGCTCGTGGACGCGGTAGGACGGGTTGATGTTGACCAGCACGGCGCCGATCTCGGCGGTGGCGTACTGGACCATCACCCACTCCCACCGGTTGGGCGACCAGATCCCCACCCGGTCGCCGGCGCGGATCCCGAGACGGTGCAGGCCCGAGGCGAGCCGGCGCACGTCGGCGAGGAACTCGCTGTAGGTCCAGCGCCGGCCGGCCTGCACGTCGACGAGCGCGTCGCGGTCACCGAACTCCTCGACGGTCGCCGCGAGGTTCTCGGGGATCGTCTGGGTGAGGAGAGGGACGTCGGTCTCCCCGCGCGTGTGCGACAGCGCGGGGCCGAGGGGGGTGGCATCGAGATCGGTGGTGGTCATCTCGCTACTCCTTGAGGGTGGGGCCGGGCGGCCCGCGAAGAGGGAACTGCGGTGTCAGGTGGCGGCGGTATCAGGTGGCGGCGGTATCAGGTGGCGGCCGAGGCCCGACGCATCGTCGCCTCGGCCTGGCGGAAGACGGGACCGTCGACCATGCGACCGTCCAGCCGGAACACGCCCTGGTTGTGCTCCGCGGCGGCGAGTACCTTCCGGGCCCAGGCCACCTCGTCGTCGTCGGGCGCGTAGGCCTGCCGCACCACCGCCACCTGGGACGGATGGATGCAGGCGGTACCCACGAACCCCAGCGCCACGGCGTCGAGAGCCTCGGCGCGCTGACCGGCCTCGTCGGCGATGTCCAGGTGGACGGAGTCCACCGCCCACCGACCGAACGCGGCCGCGGCGAGCGCTACCCGCGCGCGGGCGTGACGCGGCACGTCGCGGTACTCGCCCGCCACGCGGGGGCCGCCCGCCTCGGCGGTCGAGAAGCGGCTCGTCGAGCCGCCCATCGCGGCGAGCAGGTCCTCGGCGCCCCACATCATCCCGGTGCACCCGGGCGCGGAGGCGATCTCCTCGGCGCGGACCACGCCGAGCGGCGTCTCCACGAGCGCGAGGACCGCCGCCCCGGTCGCGGTGTGGACGTCGGTCACCTGCGCGGCCGACTCGCTCTTGGCGAGCATGATGCAGCGGTACCCGGTCTCCGCGACGGCCTCGAGGTCGGCCGCGTGATCCTCGGTCCCCACCGGGTTGACGCGGACGATCGTGCGCTCCGGGTCCAGCGACGAGGCGCGCAGCGCGTCCCGGGCCGCGGGGCGGTCGGCCGGCGCGACGGCGTCCTCGAGGTCGAGGATCACCACGTCCGCCCGGTCGGCGGCCTTGCCGTAGCGCTCCGGCCGATCGGCCGGGCAGAACAGCAGCGCGGGCCCGGGCGGGATCCAGGTCGGGGCGGGGGTCATGCCGTCCCCTCCCCCGCCGGGCGCTTGCGCACGAGGGTCTTGCGGACCGCGCGCGCCACGATGTCGCCGTGCTGATTGCGGCCGATGTGCTCGAGCGTGACGATGCCTTCGCCCGGCCGCGACTTCGACTCGCGCTTGTCCGTGCAGACGGTCTCCGCGTACAGCGTGTCGCCGTGCAGCACCGGCTTGGGGAAGCTCACCTCGGAGAAACCGAGGTTCGCCACGATCGTGCCCTGCGTGAGCTGCGCGACCGACAGACCGACCAGCGTGGACAGCGTGTGCATGGAGTTCATGAGCCGCTCCCCGCCGAAGCCGGGCTGCTCCGCCGCCCACGCCGCGTCCAGGTGCAGGGCCTGCGTGTTCATCGTCAGCGTGGTGAACAGGACGTTGTCCGCCTCGGTCATCGTGCGGCCCGGGCGGTGCAGATAGGCGGTGCCCACCTCGTACTCCTCGAACCACAGGCCGCGCTGGACGACTTCCTTGCGCTCCGGTCGCTGCGCCGCGTCGGCGCCCCCGTCCTGCCGCGCGCTCACAACCCGAGCCCCCGGGCGATCAGCATGAGCTGCACCTCGGTGGTGCCCTCGCCGATCTCGAGGATCTTCGAGTCGCGGTAGTGCCGCGCCACCGGGTACTCGTTCATGAAGCCGTAGCCGCCGTGAATCTGCGTGGCGTCGCGCGCGTTGTCCATGGCCGCCTCCGAGGCGATCATCTTGGCGATGGCGGCCTCCTTCTTGAAGGGCTTGCCGGCCAGCATGAGGCGCGCGGCGTCGTGGTAGGCGCAGCGGGCCGTGTGGGCGCGGGCCTCCATGCGGGCGATCTTGAACGAGATGGCCTGGAACTCGCCGATCTTGCGGCCCATCGACTCGCGCTCACGCGCGTATTTCACCGACTCGTCGACGCAGCCCTGCGCGGCGCCCGTGGCCACGGCGGCGATCGCGATGCGGCCCTCGTCGAGGATCGACAGGAAGTTCGCGTACCCGCGCCCCTCCTCGCCCAGCAGGTTCTCCACCGGCACGCGGGCGTCGGCGAACGTCAGCGGGTGCGTGTCCGAGGAGTTCCAGCCGACCTTGTCGTAGGCCGGCTCGGCGGTGAAGCCGGGGGTGTCGGCCGGGACGATGATCGTCGAGATGGCCTTCTTGCCGTTGTCGCGGACGCTGGTCACCGCGGTCACCGTGACCAGCGACGTGATGTCGGTGCCCGAGTTGGTGATGAACTGCTTGTTGCCGTTGATCACCCACTCGTCGCCGTCCCGCTTGGCGGTGGTCTTGGTGGCACCGGCGTCCGATCCCGCGCCGGGCTCGGTGAGGCCGAAGCCGGCCAGCTTCCGGCCGGCGGCCAGGTCGGGCAGCCACTTCTCACGCTGCTCGTCGGTGCCGAAGTGGTAGATGGGCATGGCACCCAGGCCCACGCCGGCCTCGAGGGTCATGGCGGTCGACTGGTCGACCCGGCCCAGCTCCTCCAGCGCCAGCGCGAGCGCGAAGTAGTCGCCGCCCATCCCGCCGAACTCCTCGGGGAACGGCAGGCCGAACAGGCCCATCTCGCCCATCTGGGTCACGACCTCGTACGGGAAGGTGTGGTTGCGGTCGTGTTCGGCGGAGGCCGGGGCGACCACCTTGTCGGCGAAGTCGGCGACCGTCGACTTGAGGTCCGCGTAGTGCTCTTCCAACTCAGGCATCGCCTGCTCCTTCGGATTCGTCAGTGGAGGGGTGGGGCTCGACGGTCGCGAGCAGGTGGTCGGCGGGCACCTGCTCGCCGGTGGTGACATGCACCCGGACCACGCCGTCGATCGGCGCGGTGAGCGAGTGCTCCATCTTCATGGCCTCGACGGCCAGGATGTTCTGCCCGGCCGTGACCTCGTCGCCGTCGGAGGCGAAGCAGGCAATGACCGAGCCGGGCATGGGGCTGAGGATCTGGCCGTCCGCCGCGCCGCCGTCGTGGATCCGCGAGTCGATGAGCGGCAGCAGCCGCAGGTCCCACGTGCCGCCGTCGCCGGCCACCCAGAACGTGTCCGACGCCTTCGGGTCGCGCGAGCGCACGACGGTCCACCGCTGCTGCGTGCCGTCGACCGTCAGCCTCAGGGAGGCGCCGTCCCGCGCGACCCGGGCGTGATGACGGGCCGCGACCGTCGGCTCCTCGGTGGATCCGATGGTCGCGTCGGTGATGGTCACCTCGGCGTCGTCAGGCGTGCCCTTCAGGCCCACGGTGACGGCCTCGGAGCCGGCCCCGGGATCGAGCCGTGTCCACACCTCGGCGCGACCGCCGATCCGCCAGCCGTTGGGCACGTCCCACGGCCCGCGGCGTCGCGCGGGGACCCGGGCCCACCGCTCCTCGGTCCGGTGCATCGCCACGGCGACCAGCGCTCCCTCGGGCGCCGGGGTGGCGACGTAGTCGTCGACCGACCGGTCGAGCAGGCCCGTGTCGAGGTCGCCCGCGATCACCTCGGGGCGGGAGAGCAGGAAGCGGCAGAAATCGACGTTCGTCCGCAGGCCCAGCACGTGGGTGCCGGCCAGCGCGGCGTCGAGCCGGGCCAGCGCCTCG
Source organism: Dietzia lutea (assembly GCF_003096075.1). Taxonomy (NCBI): domain Bacteria; kingdom Bacillati; phylum Actinomycetota; class Actinomycetes; order Mycobacteriales; family Dietziaceae; genus Dietzia; species Dietzia lutea. The sequence goes on from NZ_CP015449.1 coordinate 2,440,823, forward strand.
GCCCGGTCGGCGCCGTGGGCGATGACCTTCCCGAGCATGGGGTCGTAGTCACTGCCGACGACCGTGCCGACCCTCAGTCCGGAGTCCACGCGGATCCCGTCCCCGGACGGCTCCTCGAGGCCGAGCACCGTGCCGCCGGTGGGCAGGAAGCCCTTCGCCGGGTCCTCGGCGTACACACGCGCCTCGATCGCGTGGCCGGTGAGGGTGATGTCGGACTGGCGCAGCGTGAGCTCCTCGCCCGCGGCGATGCGCACCTGCCAGTCGACGAGGTCCACACCGGTGACCATCTCGGTGACCGGGTGCTCGACCTGGAGGCGGGTGTTCATCTCCATGAAGAAGAACTCGTCCGGGGCATGGGCCGAGACGATGAACTCCACCGTGCCCGCGCCCACGTAGCCCACCGACCGGGCGGCGTCGCACGCGGCCTGACCGATCCGCTCGCGGGTCGCCTCGTCGAGCAGCGCGCTGGGCGCCTCCTCGATGACCTTCTGGTGGCGGCGCTGCAGCGAGCACTCGCGCTCACCCAGGTGGATGACGTTGCCGTGGGTGTCCGCAAGGACCTGCACCTCGATGTGGCGCGGGGTGTCGACGAACCGCTCGAGGAACAGGGTGTCGTCGCCGAACGCGCCCGCGGACTCCCGCCGGGCGGACTCGAGCGCGGCCGGCAGCTCGGCGGGATCGGCGACGCGGCGCATCCCCTTACCGCCTCCACCCGCAGAGGGCTTGACGAGGACCGGGTACCCGACCTCCTCCGCGCCCGCGATGAGCTCGTCGTCGGTCAGTCCGGGCCTGGAGATCCCCGGCACGGTGGGCACGTCACGCTCGGACACCGCCGCCTTGGCGGTGATCTTGTCACCCATGGTCTCGATCGCCGACGCCGGCGGCCCGATGAAGATCAGGTCCGCCTCGTCGAGCGCGCGCGCGAACCGCGCGTTCTCCGACAGGAAGCCGTACCCCGGGTGCACCGCCTGCGCGCCGGTGCGGCGGCAGGCGTCGATGACCTTGTCGATGTCGAGGTAGGACTGTGTGGCCTGCGCCGGTCCCAGGCGGACCGCGGCGTCGGCCATGCGCACGTGCAGCGCGTCGGCGTCGGCATCGGAGTAGACGGCGACCGAACGGATCCCGGCCGCCCGCAGCGAGCGGATCACGCGGCACGCGATCTCACCCCGGTTGGCCACCATGACGGTGTGGAGTTTCTGTGACAGTTTCTCTGACATGGCGCTGCTCACATCCTGAAGACGCCGTTGTTGACCGGCTCGAGGGGGGAGTTGGCCGCGGCCGCGAGGGCCAGGCCGAGGACGGTACGGGTGTCGGCGGGGTCGATGATCCCGTCGTCCCACAGGCGGGCCGTCGAGTAGTACGCCGTCGACTGCTCGTCGAACTGCTCACGGATCGGGGCCGTGAACTCGGCCTGCTGCTCGTCCGTCCACTCCCCTCCCGCCTTGGTCACCTGCGCGGCGCGCACCGAGGCGAGGGTGTCCGCCGCCTGCGGGCCGCCCATCACGGCGATGCGCGCGTTGGGCCACATCCACAGGAAGCGCGGCGAGTAGGCGCGGCCGCACATCGAGTAGTTGCCGGCGCCGAACGACCCGCCGACGACGACGGTGAACTTGGGCACCCGGGCACACGCGACCGCGGTGACCATCTTGGCGCCGTTCTTGGCGATGCCCCCGGCCTCGTACTGTCGGCCCACCATGAAGCCCGTGATGTTCTGCAGGAACACCAGGGGAATCTTGCGGCGGTCGCACAGTTCGATGAAGTGCGCGCCCTTGAGCGCGGACTCGGAGAAGATGACGCCGTTGTTGCCGATGATCCCCACCGGGTGCCCGTGGATGTGGGCGAACGCGGTGACCATCGACGTGCCGTAGTTCTCCTTGAACTCCGTGTACTCGCCGCCGTCGACGATCGTGCCGATGATGTCGCGCACGTCGTACGGCTTGCGGGAGTCGACGGGGACGAGGTCGTAGAGGTCGCTCTGGGGGCGCGCGGGCTCGCGGGGCTCGAGCACCTCCCAGTCCGGCTCGGGGGCCGGCGGGCACGTGGCGACGATCTCGCGGACCTTCATCAGCGCGTCGTAGTCGTCGTCGGCCAGGTGGTCCACGACGCCCGATGTCTTGGCGTGCAGGTCGCCGCCGCCGAGCTCCTCGGCCGTGACCTCCTCGCCCGTCGCGGCCTTCACCAGCGGTGGTCCCGCGAGGAAGATCGTGCCCTGGTTGCGGACGATGACGGCCTCGTCGCTCATCGCCGGCACGTAGGCGCCACCCGCGGTGCACGAGCCCATGACCGCGGCGATCTGCGGGATGCCCTTGGCCGACATGGTCGCCTGGTTGTAGAAGATCCGGCCGAAGTGGTCGCGGTCCGGGAAGACCTCGTCCTGCTGCAGCAGCATCGCCCCGCCCGAGTCGACGAGGTAGATGCACGGCAGGTTGTTGGCCAGCGCCACCTCCTGGCCGCGCAGGTGCTTCTTGACGGTCATCGGGTAGTAGGTGCCGCCGGAGACCGTGGCGTCGTTGGCGATGATCAGGCACTCACGGCCCGAGACCCGCCCGATCCCGGCGACGACGCCCGCAGCGGGCGCCTTGCCGCCGTACATCTCCTCGGCGGCCAGCGGCGAGAGCTCGAGGAACGGGCTGCCCGGGTCGAGCAGGACGTCCACGCGCTGGCGGGCGAGGAGCTTGCCCCGCTCGAGATGGCGCGCGCGGGCCTTCTCCCCGCCGCCCTGCGCGGCCCGCTCGAGGCGCTCGCGGAGGTCGGCGAGCAGTTCCTCGTGGGCCTGGCGATTGGTGGTCGCGGAAGTCATCAGCGCCGCTCCCTTTCAGTTAAGTCGGATTAACTGAAAACGACGATAGTGCCGCGGCTCACAAATGTCCAGAGCCGGCGGCGGCCGTTCCGGAACACCCGGCCGGCCGCCGGGACAGCTGCGCGCCGCCGATGCAGACCCAGTCGCGCGCAGCCAACCCGGACGCAGCCGCGCGCCGCCGGCACAGACCCAGCGGCGCCGCCAGCTCGGATATAGCCGCGCGCGGCCATGACGTCTCGCGCGCCCCGATGCGCGGGCGGGGCGCCATGCCTAGGGGCGGCGATGGCTCGGCCGTGCATCCGCAGGGGCGAGACGCCATGCGCGGGAGCGGACACACCCGTGGCGGCGCCCCCGGCCGGGCGGCGGCGAGTTCCGGACGGGCCAAGAGGGGCGGACCTGCCGCAGGACGAACCCGGACAGAGCGATCGCGGAATGCCGTGAAAACATGCCATCGGGCGCATACGTGCAGGTAGAGAGTTTAGGCTTGCCTGACTTAGCACAGCCTCAACTTGCTTGCAAGCCCGCGCCGTTCGGTGTTGACTCTGAGGCATACCACCCAGCCACAGCCACACGAGGAGCGATCGTCATGGCCACTCTCACCGGAATCAGCACCTGCACAGTCACCGCGTGCTCGTTCAACAGCGACCAGAGCTGCAACGCGGGGGCGATCACCGTGGCGGGCGCCCCCGACCACGCCGAGTGCGGCACCTTCATCTCGCTGGATGTCCGCGGCGGCCTGCCCACCGCGAGCGCTCACGTGGGCGCCTGCCAGCGGGTCGAGTGCACCTACAACAAGGACCTGCTCTGCTCCGCGGAGTCGGTCAAGATCGGCGCCGGCGCCGACACCGCCGACTGCCTCACCTACACCCCGGCCTGATCGGCGCAATGCCGCGCCGGCAGATCGCCTCTCAGCTGGCGCGGGCCACGTACTGACCCATCTCGCGGACGACGTCGTTGACGCATTCCGCCCGGGTCACGAACGGCAGGTGGATGACATCGGCATCGGTGCCGAGGGCGGTCAGCAGATGCAGACCGTCGGCATCGACGCCCAACACATACGGCGGCTGAGCCGGGTCCCCGGACCCGGCCAGCACCGCCAGGTCGGAGCCGAAGCGCGCCCGGATCTCGTCCGCGAGACCGGGCGTCTCGCATGCCAGGGGGTCCGACGGGACCGCGTCCAGATGGGTCGCGTCGACCGTCCCCTCATGCCCCAGCCGGCGCACGTTGACCTCCCCGAGTTCGATCTCGATCTCGACAATCCACCCCTCGCCCTGACGGGCGGCGCGCGCCACCCCGAACCCGTAGAGGCTCGCCACATGGACCTTGGCCTCGACGATCGGGGCGAACTCGTCGATCATTACCACGACCTCGACCGAGTCGCCGGGCGCGACCATCAGGCCGGACCAGGGCGCCGGGGCCCCGGTGACGACGATCGTCCCCTCGCCGACCCAGCGGTGCCCCGCCGAGACCATGACGTCCGAGCGATTTTTGGTGCCCCGAACGGCGATGGTGGCGACGCCCGATCCGTCGAGAAGACGACGCGCGCCCGTGGTGACCGGATTCGACACGATCGGGTGCGCTGTCATCGATGAGACCTCCAGATTCGGATCCTGATGCGAGTACCGCATTAGGTGACCCTTGCCTTAGTTAGCTCCTCCTAAGATCCACGGCCGCGCAGGATCTGTCAAGAGGTGGACCCGATTTACCAGTCCGCATCGCCCTACAGTGGGGGCGTGACTGACGCCACAGACACGGCCGATGCTGCAGCCGACCCGTCCGTCGGCCCACGGCGGCTGCACGCCTTCCGCGACGACGCGCTCGGATACGACGACGCCACGGCCTTGGCCGAGCGGGTGCGCAGGCGCGAGGTCTCGCCCACCGAACTCCTCGGGGCGGCGATCGATCGCTGCGCAGCGGTGGACCCCGCGCTCGGCGCTCTCGTCCACACCGACTTCGACCGCGCCCGCGCGCGGGCCGCCTGGCACGATTCCTCGGAGTTGTCCGCCCCGCTGGCCGGCGTCCCGAGCGCGTTCAAGGACGCCGTCCGGGTGGCCGGTTCGCCCATGCGGATGGGCTCGCTCGCGGTGCCCGCCACCCCGGCCCTGCGGGACGGCCCCTACGCGCCGCTGTTCCGCGCGACGGGACTCAACCCGATCGGGACCACCGCGATGCCACCGTTCGGCTGGACCGCCGCCACCGAGAGACAGGGCGGGCTGGTCACCCGGAACCCCTGGAACACCGGCCGGACCAGCGGCGGCTCCTCGGGCGGGTCCTCGGCCCTCGTCGCCGCCGGCGCGCTGCCGATCGCCCACGCCAACGACGGCGGCGGATCGATCCGCATCCCCGCCGCGGTCACCGGGCTCGTCGGATTCAAACCGAGCCGGGGCCGGCACCCCGACGAGTCGTTCTCTGCCTCCATGCCCATCAAGCTCATCTCGCAGTCGGTCGTGACGCGGTCGGTGCGGGACACAGTCGCCTTCCTCACGGCATTCGAATCCGCGTATCGCCCGGTCGGCGTCCCGCCCATCGGCCACGTCCGCCGCGCGCCACGGCGCCGCCTGCGAATCGGGATGGTCGAGACGAGCCCCGCCGGCGGGCCGACCGACGCCGCAGGCCTCGCGGTTCTGCGGCAGACCGCCGAGAGACTGTCCGCACTCGGGCACGAGATCAAGCCCGTGGCCGCGCCCGTCGCCGCGTCGTTCCGCGACGACTTCATCGCCTACTGGGGACTGCTCGCGATGAGTACGGCGGCGGGCGGGAAGCGCCTGTTTGATCCGCACTTCGCCCACGACCGGCTCGACCCGTTCACCCTCGGACTAGCCGGGATGGCCAGACGGAACCTGCCGACCCTGCCCCTCCGGCTCGCGCGGCTGGCCAGAGTCCGCCGCCAGTTCGACGCGCACTTCGGCGATGTCGACATCTACCTCAACCCGGTGGTGGCGCACGAGACCCCGGAGGTCGGGTACCTCGACGCCGATCAGCCGTTCGAGACCCACCTCGAGCGGGTCTCCGACTGGGTCACCTTCACCCCGCTGCAGAACGTCGCCGGCTCCCCCGCCGTGTCGCTGCCCGCGGGCCGTGCACCGGACGGCATGCCGGTCGGCGTGCACCTCTCGGCACGCCGCGGGCAGGACCGCGTCCTCCTCGAAGTGGCCTCCGAGTACGAGGCGGCCCACCCCTTCGCTCGAATCTGGGACTGACGGCCCCGCCCCGCGGCCGCAGCCGCACCCTCGAGGCCACACGCGCCTCCGCGGCCGCAGCCGCGCCCGCCATACCCGCACCCGCCCCCCGCACCGACGGCCAAAGCGACCATTGACGTCCCCGCAGGTCAAATGGTCCACTAGTTGAGTAACTAACCCACCAACCCGAGGGGACGCCCAGGTGGACGACGGCAGACCGCTCTTCGTGCAGATCGCCGAACAGATCGAATCGTCGATCCTGGACGGCTCTCTCACCGAGGGCGAGCGTGCGCCGTCCACGAACGAGCTCGCCGCCTTCCACCGCATCAACCCGGCGACGGCCGCCAAGGGGATCAATCTCCTGGTCGACCGCGGCGTCCTGACCAAGCGCCGCGGACTCGGCATGTTCGTCACGCCCGGGGCCCGCGAACTCCTGCACGCGGAACGACGACAGCGGTTCACCGACGACGTGGTGGCCGCGATGGTCACCGAAGGCCGCGCGATCGGGCTGGACGTCGAGGACATCGTCGACATGGTCCGCGCCGCTTACCCGCGCACCGCCACGCACCCGCGCTCCGACACGTACCCGCACTCCGACACGTTCCCGCGCTCCGCCGCACACCCCAGCCCACCCAAGGAGAGGGCGCAATGACCAACGCCATCGACATCACCCATCTCTCGCGCCACCACCGCGACGCCACAGCCCTCGACGACGTGACCGTCTCGTTCGAGGCGGGAGTCATCCACGGCCTGCTGGGACGCAACGGCGCCGGCAAGACCTCGCTCATGTCGATCGCCTCCGGCCAGGACTGGCCGAGCACGGGCGACGTCCGGGTGTTCGGCCTGCGTCCCCACGAGAACGAGCAGGTGCTCCCCCGCATCTGCTTCGTCCGCGAGGACCAGCGCTATATCGAGGACTCCTTCGCCCGACACGCGTTCAAGGCCGCGGCGATGGCCTACCCCCACTGGGACGCCGACCTCGCCGAGCGCCTCGCCGAGGACTTCCAGGTCCCCGCCCGGACGCGGATCAAGAAGATGTCGCGCGGCCAGCGCTCCGCCGTGGCGGTGATCCTGGGGATCGCCTCGCGCGCGGACGTGACCTTCTTCGACGAGCCGTACATGGGCCTCGACGCGGTCGCCCGCCAGTTGTTCTACGACCGTCTCCTGCAGGACTACACCGAGTATCCCCGCACGCTCATCCTGTCCACGCACCTCATCGACGAGCTCGCCCACCTGCTCGAGAACGTCGTGGTGATCGACCGGGGCCGGATTCTGCTCGACGAGCCCGTCGAGTCGCTACGGGGGCGGGCGGTCACGCTGGTCGGCCCCGCCGACGCCGTGCTCTCGCTGGCGGGATCGCGGCGGGTGCTCCACTCCGAGTCCATGGGGCGGACCCTCCGGGCGACCGTCCTGCGCGCCCCGGGCCAGACCGAGGACCCCTTCGAGGAACAGCGCGCGCGGGCTGACGGCGTCGAGGTCCTGCCCGTCTCGCTCCAGCAGCTGATCGTCCACCTGACGTCGGCGGGCGCCTCGTCGTCGTCGTCCTCGTCGCCGTCTTCACCGTCACCACCGCCACCGACCGGACCGGGACCCGACGCCCCGGCCGTCACCACCACCGGACCCAGCTCGGAGGTCTCGTCATGATGTCCGCCACCGCCGAGGCCGCGGCCTCCACCGGCACCACCACGCCGTCCGCGACCTCCTCGCGGATCCTGTCCGCGTTCCGACTCCAGTTCATCGTGCGCAGCAACTTCGTCGTGGTGCCCATGATGGTGTTTCTGTTGTCGTGGGCGGTGTCCGTGGGCATCACGTTCTGGATCGCCGCGATCGCCGACGGCCGCACAGCAGGCGAACCGATGTACAGCGGAGCCGCCCAGTCCGCGATCTGGACGCTGGGATTCATGGCCGCCTACACGGTCACCCAGACCATGCCGTTCGCCATGGCGTTGAGCTTCAGCCGTCGCACGTTCGTCCTCGGTGCCTACCTGGCGTTCGCGGCGGTGTCGGCGGCGTTCGGCGTCGCCTTCATGGCCGGGGCCGCGATCGAGCGGGCCACGGACGGGTTCGGCATCCACGCCTACCAGTTCGACCTGCCGTTCATGACCGGCAGTCACGGCCTGGCGGGGGCGGGCCTGCTGGCCGGGACGCTGACCCTCGCCGTGATGCTGGTGGGTTTCCTCGCGGCCGCGGCGTTCCGGCGTCTGTCGCTGATCGGTTTCTGGACCGTGGCGATCGCCGTCGTCGCCGGGCTCGCCGTCGCACTGCTGCTGATCGTGCAGAACGTCGGCTGGCCGCGGATCGCCGAGTGGTTCGGCGCGCAGACCGCCCTCAGCGGGAGCGCCTACCTGACGATCATCGCCGTGCTCGCCAGCGTTCTGGCCTACCTCGTCCTGCGACGGGACACCCCGGCAGGCTGAGCGTGGCGGGCGGGCCCCGCGCGCCATGCCGCTCAGTCGCCGAGGAGCTGCGTGGCGCGCGGCCCCACGCGCTGACGCAGGATCACCTCGGTGCGCGTGCGGAGCACCCCCGGGGTGGAGATGATCGCGCTGAACACCTCCTCGAGGTGCGCGTGGTCACGCGCCACCACGCGGCAGACGAGGTCGAACTCCCCCGCCACGCTCATCACCTCGAGCACCTCGCGGACCTCCGCCAGGCCCGCGCACGTCGCCTCGAGCTCCGCCTGCGCCAGCTGGATGTGGACCAACGCGCCGAGCGGGTAGCCGAGGGCTGCCGGGTCCAGCCGGGGCGCCCAGGAGGCGAGGACGCCGCGGGCCTCCAGCTTGTCGAGCCGTGCCTGCGCGGTGCCCCGGGCCACCCCGAGCCGTCGGGAGAACTCGCGGACGCCGACCCGGGGGTCGGCCATGACCACCCGGAGGAGGCGTCGGTCCGTATCGTCCAACTGGGGTGCGTGTTCCATGTGTCCACGGTAGACGACGACGAGAGGGCAACTGGCCCAGTTAGTTCAGGAACCGACGCTTCCGGTTGTGCAGAGTGTGCGCCCGATCGATGACCGCGTGACGCGCCTCACATTCCGTCCTAGCCTGAGGGGGAGACCCACGACGTCACACAGGCCAGGTGTTGATCATGACCTCTCTTCTCGGCCCCTCGAGCGGCACCCACGACGACCTCCCCCGGTTCGGGCGGGCGGACGCCGGATCGTTCTCCCTCTCCGACCGCTACACGCGCGAGAGCGGCACCATCTACCTGACGGGTATCCAGGCGCTCGTCCGGACGGTCCGCGACCGCGCCCGGCTGGACCGGCGCCAGAACCTGCTCACCGCGAGCCTGGTGAGCGGCTACGAGGGATCCCCTCTCGCCGGCTACGACCTCGAGCTGGCCCGGCGTGCGGAGTTCCTCGACCCGTTCGACATCGTGCACCGTCCGGCCCTCAACGAGGAGGCCGGCGCGACGGCGGTGATGGGCTCGCAACTGGCACGCCGCACCGGCACCCTGCGCGCGACCGCCCACACCCGCGGCGCCCCGCTGCAGGGCGTGGTGGGCTACTGGTACGGCAAGGCGCCGGGCCTGGACCGCGCCACCGACGCCTTACGGCACGCCAACCTTATCGGCACCGATCCGAACGGGGGCGCCGTGGTGATGGTGGGCGACGACCCCGGGGCCAAGTCCTCGACCGTGCCGTGCGCGTCGGAGCTCGCTCTCGCCGACCTCTACATGCCCACCCTGTACCCGGCCGATTCGCAGGACGTCCTCGACTTCGGCGTGCACGCGGCGATCCTCTCCCGCGTCTCCGGGCTCTGGTCGGCGCTGAAGATCTCCGCGCACGTGGCGGACGCCTCGTCGACCGCGCTCGTGGACCCCGACCGGATCCTGCCCGTCTACGGCGATCTCGGCACCAGTCCGCACGTGCCCTCCGGGCACCTCCTCGGCTCGAACCTCATGGAGCTCGAGCAGAACCAGCTCACCATCCGCCTCCCCCGCGCCCTGGAGTACGCCCGCCTCAACCGGCTCAACCGGATCGTGCAGTCGACCGCCGACGACCGGATCGGGATCGTCGCGGCCGGCAAGACGTACCTCGACGTGCGGGAGTCGCTTCGCCGTCTCGGGATCGGCGACGACGAGCTGGGCCGACAGGGGATCCGGATCCTCAAGCTGGGGATGATCTACCCGCTCGAACGCACGATCCTCGACGAGTTCATGTCCGGGCTCGACGAGGTGATCGTCGTGGAGGAGAAGCGCGACTTCATCGAGACCATGATCCGTGACATCCAGTTCCGCAAGCCCGGGGTGGCCAACGTCGTCGGCAAGGCCCACGAGGACGGGTCGACGCTGTTCAGCCGCTTCGGCGAACTCGATGTGGACTCGGTGACTCGCGGCCTCGCGCAGCGGCTCGGCACCGTCCACGGGATCGCCTCCGCCAGCGCCTGGCTCGACGGCCCGGGGCGCGTCCGCACCCGCATCGCGCTGCCGCTCGCGGCCTCGCGCACCCCGTACTTCTGTTCGGGATGCCCGCACAACAGCTCGACCAAGGTCGCGGACGGGACTCTCGTCGGCGGCGGGATCGGCTGCCACGCGATGGTGCTCATGATGGACGAGCAGCAGGTCGGCCACGTCACCGGCGTCACCCAGATGGGCGGCGAGGGGATCCAGTGGACGGGGATGGCGCCGTTCCTCGACGAGCGGCACATGGTGCAGAACGTCGGCGATGGCACCTTCATGCACTCCGGGTCACTCGCGCTGCGGGCGGCGGTGGCCTCCGGGGACAACATCACCTACAAGCTGCTCTACAACGGCACGGTCGCCATGACCGGCGGCCAGGACCCGGTCGGCGAGATGAGCCTGCCCGAGATCGTGCGCCTGCTGCAGGCGGAGAAGGTCGCGAAGATCGTCGTCACCACCGACGACGTCAAGGCGACCCGGGCCCGCGGCCTGCCGCGCGGCGTGGAGGTCCGCGACCGCACGGAGACCCTCGAGGTCCAGCAGGAGCTCGCCGCCGTGCCCGGTGTGACGGTGCTGGTCCACGACCAGTACTGCGCCGCGGAGAAGCGCCGCCACCGCAAGCGCGGCGACTACCCCACGCCGGATCAACGCGTGGTGATCAACGAGCGCATCTGCGAGGGGTGCGGCGACTGCGGCAGGAAGTCCAACTGCCTGTCCGTGCACCCGGTCGACACCGAGTTCGGGCGCAAGACGCAGATCGACCAGTCGACGTGCAACCTCGACTTCTCGTGTCTGCAGGGTGACTGTCCCGCCTTCGTGACCGTCGTGCCCGGGGCCCGCACCGAGCGGGTGGCCACCGCGCCGTCCCTGGACGCGGCGGAGCTGCCCGAACCCGAGCGCGCAGACATCGACGCGGAGCGCGGATTCTCGCTGCGGCTGACGGGCATCGGCGGGACCGGGATCGTCACCGTCTCGGCGGTGCTGGCCACCGCGGCCGTGCTCGACGGCAACTCGGCCAGGACCCTCGACATGACCGGCCTCGCGCAGAAGGGCGGCGCGGTCGTCTCCGACGTCCGCGTCTCGCGGACGCCCGTGGAGCAGCCCCCCAAGATCGGCGCGGGAGACTGCGACCTCTACCTGTGTTGCGACGGGCTCGTGGGTGCCGACGACAAGCACCTCAAGGTCGCCCACCCCGATCGCACGACGGCGGTCGTGTCCACCACGCGGATCCCCACCGGGAAGATGGTGATCGACACCTCCGAGCACTACCCCGCCACGTCGGACATCCAGGCCGCCATCGACCGGGCCTCCGCACGCGGCATCTACCTGAACCCGGGCGAGCTCACGGAGAAGCTCTTCGGATCCACGCAGACGGCCAACATGTTCATGGTGGGCGCGGCGTACCAGAGCGGTGCCCTGCCCATCTCGGCCGGGTCGATCGAGCGCGCCGTCGAGCTCAACGGCGTCGCGGTCGAATCGAACCTCCAGGCGTTCCGCCGGGGCCGGCAGGCCGTCGCGGACCCGCAGGCCCTGTCCGCGCTGCTCGACACGCTCCACCGCCCGGCGACCGCGGCCACCTCCGGGACGCACCAGCCCTCCCCCGCGGCCGGGCGGGTGCTCGCCGGACTCGGCGCGGAGGCCTCGGACGAGCTGCGTGCCGTGGTGACCCGGCGGGTCGACGAGCTCGTCGCCTACCAGGACGAGGCGTACGCCGCCGACTACGTCCGGCGGGTGGAGGCGGTGCGCGACGCCGAGTCCCTACAGGACGGGTCACTGCAGGACGGCACCGCGGCCGGTTCGGCGTCCGAGCCGCTCGCCCTGGCGGTGGCGCGGAACCTGTTCAAGCTGATGGCCTTCAAAGACGAGTACGAGGTCGCCCGCCTGGCGATCGATCCGGAATTCGCCGCACAGCTGGACGAGGACTGGGGCGAGGGGGCGGTGGCCAGGCTGCAGCTCCACCCGCCGGCGCTGCGGGCACTGGGGATGAAGAAGAAGATCTCGCTCGGTCCGAAGGCCATGCCGGCGATGCGGGCACTGGCCCGGATGAAGCGCGTGCGCGGCACCCCGCTGGACGTCTTCGGCTACGCGGGCGTCCGCCGGGTCGAGCGGGAGCTGCTGGACGAGTACCGCACCCTGGTCGACGAGCTCGTGGACGACCTGCGGCGAGCCGGCCCCGCGGGCCGGGACGCGACCTGGCGCGGCACCGCGGTGGCGCTGGCCGAGCTACCGGACATGGTCCGCGGCTACGAGGAGGTCAAACTGGCGAACGTCGAGCGCTACCGCGAGGAGCTGGCCCGCCTCCGGGCCGCCCTGGGCTGACGCCCGACCCGCCGCCGCGCCCCACCCCGCTCGGAAATCCGCTACTCCCGCTCCGGATCCGCTACCCCTATGGGAGCAGCGGATCCGGACGGAGGGTAGCGGATTTCGGCGTTGGGTCGGTCCGCAGCCCGCCGGCTCGGCGTCGGGTCGGTCCGCGGCCCGGCGGCCCCGCGGTCACGACCGCAGGGCCGCCGACGCCATCGTGGTGAGGACGGCGCGCAGGTCGGCCTCGGCCATCGCCGGCAGGCGCGGGCTCGAGTTGAGCAGACCGAACACCGCGTGGACGTGCGCGCGCGCCTGCGTGGAGGTCAACTCGGGCCGCAGGCGCACGAGGGCGTCGACCCACAGTTCGGCGTACTCGCGCTGCAGGGTCCGCACCTCGTGCCTGGGCGCGGCCGGGAGCGATCCGAGGTCGCGGAACTGGACGCTGATGAGGTCGGGCTCGGTGGCCACGAAGTCGACGTGGACGGCGAGCAGGGCGTCGAGCACCCGGTCCGGGTCGCCGCCGCGCTCCACCGCTGCGCGACCGCCGTCGCGCAGCCGCCGGGAGATGTCGAGCAGCATCTCGGCGAGCACGTCCTCCTTGGAGGAGAAGTAGCGGTACATGCCGGGACCGGAGATTCCCACCTCGGCACCGATGTCGTCGAGGCGCACGGCGTGGAATCCGCGGCGGGCCATGAGCCGGGCGGCGGCCGCGAGGATCTCGCCCCGCCGCCGCGCCTTGGCACGGGCGCGCGGGGTCAGCGGGGCCGCACCGGTTACCCCGCCTTCGTCCACCCCGCTGCCGCCGGCGCCGGACCCCGCCATCTCAGTGGAAGAAGTGCCGGGCACCGGTGAAGTACATGGTGATGCCGGCCTTCTCGGCCGCCTCGATCACCTCGGCGTCGCGCACGGAGCCGCCGGGCTGGACCACCGCGCGGACACCGGCCTCGGCGAGCACCTCGAGACCGTCGGCGAAGGGGAAGAAGGCGTCGGAGGCGGCGACCGCCCCGGTGACCCGCTCCCCCGCCCGCTGCACGGCGAGCCGGGCCGAGTCGACGCGGTTGACCTGCCCCATCCCCACGCCGACGGTGGCGCCGGAGTGGGCGAGCAGGATGGCGTTGGACTTGACCGCGCGGCAGGCGCGCCACGCGAACAGCAGGTCGCGGAGGGTCTGCTCGTCGGCGTCGTCGCCGCAGGCCTTGGTCCAGCCGGCCACGACGTCGCCGTCGGCATCGAGGGCGTCGCGCTGCTGCACGAGTACGCCGCCGGAGATCTGCTTGCGCTCGACCTCCTCACCGGCGGGCGGCTGCGCTTCGAGGATGCGGATGTTCTTCTTGCGCTGGAGGATCTCCACGGCGCCGTCGGCGTAGGACGGGGCGATGATGACCTCGGTGAAGATCTCGGCGACCTGCTCGGCCATCTCGACGGTGACCTCGCGGTTCGCCGCGATGACGCCGCCGAACGCGCTGACGGGGTCGCACTCGTGGGCGGCGCGATGGGCGGCGGCGATGTCGGCGTCGATCGCGATGCCGCACGGGTTGGCGTGCTTGATGATCGCGACGCACGGCTCGGCGTGGTCGAAGGCCGAGCGCCAGGCGGCGTCACCGTCGACGTAGTTGTTGTAGCTCATCTCCTTGCCGTGCAGCTGCCGGGCCTGGGCGAGCCCGGGCGCGGCCGCGGCGTCGGTGTAGAGGGCGGCGCTCTGGTGCGGGTTCTCGCCGTAGCGCAGCGTGGCCACGAGGTCGAGGCTCTGGCCCTGCCAGACCGGGTAGCCCTCGTCGCCGGCGGACGTCTGTTCGGTCATCCACGTGGCCACGGCGACGTCGTAGGCGCCGGTGTGGCGGAAGGCGGCGGCGGCGAGGCGGCGGCGCTGGTCGAGGGTGAACCCACCCGCGGCGACGGCCTCCAGCGCGTCGCCGTATTCGGCCGGTTCCACCAGGACCGCGACGGAGGGATGGTTCTTGGCCGCCGCGCGGACCATGGAGGGGCCGCCGATGTCGATCTGCTCGACGCAGGCGTCGTAGTCGGCGCCGGAGGCGACGGTGTCGGTGAAGGGATAGAGATTGACGACGACGAGCTCGAACGGCTGCACGTCGAGGTCGGCGATCTGCTCCAGGTGCTCGGGCTTGCGGGTGTCGGCCAGGATGCCGGCGTGGACCCGCGGGTGCAGGGTTTTGACCCGACCCTCGAGGCATTCCGGGAACCCGGTCAGCGCGTCGACGGGCGTCACGGCGATCCCGGCGTCGGAGATGCGCTGGGCGGTCGAGCCGGTGGAGACGATCTCGACCCCGGCGTCGGCGAGCCCCCGGGCGAGTTCTTCCAGCCCGGTCTTGTCGTAGACGCTGATGAGGGCACGGCGGACGGGCCTGCGGGAGTCGGTCACTTCAGGTGCACCTTTCGACCTTCGATGTGGAGTCGGCCGCGGGCGGCGGCCGCGAGGACGTCGACGAGCAGTTCGCGCTCGACGACCTTGATGCGTTCGTGGAGGGTGGGCTCGGTGTCGTCGGGGAGGATCTCGACGGCGCGCTGGGCGATCACCGGGCCGGTGTCGACCCCGGCGTCGACCAGGTGGACCGTGCAGCCGGTGACCCGCACCCCGTAGGCGAGCGCGTCGCGGACGGCGTGCGCGCCCGGGAACGACGGCAGCAGCGCGGGGTGGGTGTTGACGACGCGGTCGGCGAAGCGACCCAGGAACTCCGCGCCGAGGATGCGCATGAACCCGGCCGACACGACCCAGTCGGGCGCGAACAGTGCCACGGCCTCGACGAGGGCGAGGTCCCAGGCGGCGCGATCGGGATGGTCACCGGGACGGATGACGGCGGTGGGTATGCCGACGCGGTCGGCGCGGGCCACGGCCTCGCAGTCGCGGTCGGAGACCAGCGCGACGACGCGGTACGGGCAGTCGCCTGCCGCCGCGGCGTCGAGGACGCTCTGGGCGAGGGTGCCGGAGCCGGAGGCCAGCAGCACGATCCCGCAGGACCCGTCGCCGGAGGACTCGGTATCCGCCACCTGCTGCGCTCCCGCCCGTCGATCCGGCGGCCCGCCGGTCGCGCGGGCCTCGTCAGGGCAGTCTAGTCGGCCGGTCTCGGGTTCTCGTCAGGCAGACCGGCCGAATCGTCCTCGGCGGCCTCCTCGGCCGGCTCCTCGGGGGCCTCCCGGGCGTCCCCGGCGACCTCCTCGGTGTCCCCGGCCGGGCGTTCCGCGGGGCCCGACTCCTCGGCCGCGTCCTCCGCAGGCTCCTCGGCCGGCTCGCCCGCGACGGGCGGGTCCTCGGCCGCGGCCCCCGATGGCGGGTCCGCGTCCACCGCGGTGTCGGCGTCCGGGGCCCCGTCGAGGTCGGCCGACGCGTCCTCGGGGTGATCGGTGTCGGCTCCGAGATGATCGATCTCGTCGTCGTCGACCTTCCGGGCGTCGTCGTACCCGCCTGGGCGACCGTCCGCGTCGACGCCGGCCGGGGCGGTTACGTCGTCGGTCATTGTCCCCGCACGGCGGCGGCGACGCTCGAGCTCGCTCTCCGCGCGCTCACGGCGCCGCGTCAGACCCGCCAGGGACAGGGCGATGGTCGCCGACCCGATGATGCCGAACAACACCAGCCCCATGCCCGCCGCGATGAGCGACCCCGTGCCCACCGTGCCGAGCACACCGAGCTCGCCTCCGGCCACGACCGGGCTCAGCGCGATCACCAGCGCCACGATGGCGGCGGCCAGCCACGCCGCCTTCACCGCGTCGCCGGTCGTCCGGAACCAGTGCGCCACCGACCGCGCCAACGCCGCCGCCAGCACCACCGTCACCAGCAACAGCCCCTGCACCGCCCAGTGCGGGGTGGTGGTGGGCAGCACGGCCGCCAGCGGGACCTCCGGCATCGGGCCGCGCGACACCGCGAAGACGCTGTACGAGGCCTCGCCCAGATGCGCTTCCCCGCCCACGAGCAGGGACGCACCGCCGATCACCACGTTGGGCAGGTACGCCGCCGAGATCGCGGTGAGCGCGGCCGTCCCCACGAGATCCTTGCCGATCCCGAGCGCCGTCGCGACGGGCTCCCACGCGGCCACCAGACCGACCAGGACCAGCAGCGTCGCGACCGCCCAGGTCGCGGCGACGAACGCCGCCCCGAGGTGGATGCCCCCGCGGACCCACAGCGGCACGACCTCGCGCAGGTCACGCCGGAAGTACAGCCACACCCCCAGACCCGCCCCGACGATCGCCACGGCGGCTGTCCACAGCAGCGCCGACGGCAGGGACGACTCCCGCACCGCGAAGTCCGACGCCGCGGAGCCCACGAGCAGAGTCGCCAGACCGGTGAGCAGCAGACCCGCCACCGTCACGCCGGCCACCGCCGCTCCGGCCTCGCGCGCGCCCGGCTGCTCCACGTCCGCCAGCACCGCGCGCGTCTGCCGGGCCAGCACCGCCGCGTAGAGCACCGGCGGCAGCAGCGGGAGGAACCCCAACTCGATCGTGTCCACCACCAGTGGAACGCGGTTGAGCACCAGCCACTCCACGGCGACGACCGCGAACAACGAGTCGAACCCGTCGGAGGTGAACACCAGCCCCGCCAGGGTCAGCGCGGCCAACACGAGCACGGTCACGATGACGGGCAGCGCCGCGGCCGCCGCCGTCCACAACAGCGAACGGGCGCCCGCGGGAGACCGTCGGGCGGCGGGGCGGATGACGCGTGGGGGACTCACGCTGACCACCGTAGAGAGCCGGTCCGACATGCCCACCCCCGGCACGCCGCGACCCCCGCCATCCTCTTCGATGACGGGGGTCGCGGGAGCGCTCACACACGGCCGCCCCGTGGGCCGCCGCGGGTGGATCACATGGCGTCGAGGATGTCCTTGGCAAGCTGAGCGGTCTCGGACGGCGTCTTGCCGACCTTCACGCCCGCGGCCTCGAGGGCCTCCTTCTTGGCCTGCGCGGTGCCGGCCGAGCCGGACACGATCGCGCCGGCGTGGCCCATCGTCTTGCCCTCGGGGGCGGTGAAGCCCGCGACGTAGCCGACGACCGGCTTGGTGACGTTGGCCTTGATGTAGTCGGCCGCACGCTCCTCGGCGTCGCCGCCGATCTCGCCGATCATCACGATGACCTTGGTCTCCGGGTCGTTCTCGAAGGCCTCGATGCAGTCGATGTGCGTGGTGCCGATGATAGGGTCGCCGCCGATGCCGATGGCGGTCGAGAAGCCGTAGTCGGCCAGCTCGTACATCATCTGGTAGGTCAGGGTGCCCGACTTGGACACGAGACCGACCGGGCCCTTGCCGGCGATGTTGGCCGGGGTGATGCCGACCAGCGACTCACCCGGCGTGATGATGCCCGGGCAGTTGGGGCCGATGATGCGGGTCTTGCCGCCCTTGGCGAGGTTGTAGTTCCACGCGCTGGCGGTGTCCAGGACCGGGGCGCCCTCGGTGATGACCACGGCGAGCGGGATCTCCGCGTCCACGGCCTCGATGATGGCGTCCTTGGTGAACGGCGGCGGCACGAACAGGATCGTCGTGTCGGCACCGGTGGCCTCCATGGCCTCCTTCACGGAACCGAAGACGGGCAGCTCGATGTCGTTGCCGTCGGCGTCCTTGTGGGACACGGTCGTGCCGGCCTTGCGGGCGTTGACGCCGCCGACGATCTGGGTGCCGGCCGCGAGCATGCGCGCGGTGTGCTTGGTGCCCTCGCCGCCGGTGATGCCCTGGACGATGACCTTGCTGTCCTTGTTGAGGAAGATCGACATGTGTGTAAGGTCCTCTGTTTCTTACTTGGCGGCCAACTCGGCGGCCTTGTCGGCGCCGGAGTCCATGTTGTCGGCCAGGGTGACGAGCGGGTGGTTCGCCTCGGCGAGGATCTTGCGACCCTCCTCGACGTTGTTGCCGTCCAGACGCACGACAAGCGGCTTGTTGGCCTCGTCGCCCAGGATCTCCAGGGCCTTGACGATGCCGTTCGCCACCGCGTCACAGGCGGTGATGCCGCCGAAGACGTTGACGAACACGCTCTTGACCTGCTCGTCACCGAGGATGACGTCCAGACCGTTGGCCATGACCTCGGCCGAGGCGCCGCCACCGATGTCGAGGAAGTTGGCGGGCTTGACCCCACCGTGGTTCTCGCCCGCGTAGGCGACGACGTCGAGGGTCGACATGACCAAGCCGGCACCGTTACCGATGATGCCGACCTCGCCGTCGAGCTTGACGTAGTTGAGGTCGTTCTCCTTGGCCTTCTGCTCGAGCGGGTCCGTGGTGCCCGCGTCGGCGAAGTCGGCGAAGACCTCCTTGTGGCGGAACTCGGCGTTCTCGTCCAGCGTGACCTTGCCGTCGAGGGCGAGGATCTCGTCGTTCGGCGTGCGCACGAGCGGGTTGACCTCAACCAGCGAGGCGTCCTCATTGATGAACACCTCGTACAGCTTGGCGATGGTCACCGCGGCGGCGTCCAGCACCTCCTCCGGCAGGTGGCCGGCCTTAGCGATCTCGCGGGCCTTGGCCACGTCGACGCCCACCGTGGGGTCGATGTTGATCCTGGCGAGGCGGTCCGGAGACTCCTCGGCGACCTGCTCGATCTCGACGCCGCCCTCGACCGAACACATGGCCAGGTAGTTGCGGTTCGCACGATCGAGAAGGAAGGAGATGTAGTACTCCTCCGCGATGTCACTGGCCTCGGCGACCAGCAGCTTCTTGACGATGTGGCCCTTGATGTCCAGGCCCAGGATGTCCTCGGCCCGGGCTCGAGCCTCCTTGGCATCCTCCGCCAGCTTGACGCCGCCGGCCTTGCCGCGACCGCCGACCTTCACCTGCGCCTTGACGACGACAGGCTTGCCGATCTCGGCTGCGACCTTCTCGGCCTCTTCCGCGGTGTCCGCGACGCGCCCCGGGGTGGTGGGCACGTCATGCTTCGCGAAAAGAGCCTTTGCCTGGTATTCAAAGAGATCCATCAGCTCACCATCTTGACGTGGGTAGATTCGCCCGGCCCTGTTGTAAAGCCGAGTCCTGCCTCATCCTAGGCGCGCGGTGTGTCGCCCGTCGCACCCCGGGGGTATGCATGTGCACTGAATCACAGTGCACGACAGCCCGTGCGCGGCCCCCGCTGCCACTGGACCCCCTCGTGCGTCGTCGAGCCCCTTTAACCACACGAGTCACACCGATGTGATGCACCCCTCCCCCGGCGGGCGGCCACTGCCTTGCGGGGCTGTTGCCGGTCCGTTACCTTGGACGACGTTCATCACGAAAAGATCACGGCGCGACGACAGAGGGGAAACGACCACGGTGAGAGAGTCGCATCAGGAAGTAGCAGCGACTCCCGTCGTCATCCCTCCGGCCGGTGCGCATCGCGTCGGCCGCCACCGGATGCCCGCGCCGCCGACCGCCCTGCGTGGTCGCGCCGCCGTCCTGGCCGTGGCCGCGGGCGCGGCGGTCTCCGCCGCCTCGGCGGGCTCTGCACTCAACGCTACCGGCACCCACTCGGCCGAGGCCGGCGACATCGCTCTGCTTGCCAACGGGGAGCCGGCCCCCGCCACCACGAGCCCCGCGGCGCCCGGCACCTCCGCACCGGCGACCCCGTCGGCGCCCGAGCCGGTCGTAGTCCCCGCCTCTGTCGGCGACGCCGACACCGAGAGCATCCACTCCGCCATGCTCTACGCGGGAACGGAGATCAACGCGCAACGCGAGATCGCCGAGGAACAGGCGCGGCGACCGAAGATCTCCCTCCCCGCGTTCGGTGCGTTCACCTCGCCGTACGCAATGCGCTGGGGGACGATGCACACCGGCATCGACATCGCCAACGTCAACGGGACGCCGATCCTCGCCGCGACCGACGGCGTGGTGATCGACGCCGGGCCCGCGCAGGGCTTCGGCAACTGGATCCGCATCATGTCCGACGACGGCACCATGACGGTGTACGGGCACATGGAGAGCCTCGACGTCCAGGAGGGTCAGCGCGTGTACGCCGGCCAGAAGATCGCCGGGATGGGCAACCTCGGGTTCTCGACGGGCACCCACCTACATTTCGAGGTCCTGATCAACGGCGGCAAGGATCACATCGACCCGGTTGTGTGGCTGGCCCAGCACGGTCTCGATCTGGCGACGGGCAGCCTCGCCGGCTCCCCCGACCACGCCCACGGCTCGCTCGGTAGTTGAGCCCGCCTACCGGGCCCGCGTCCCGGTGAGTAGCAGGTCGACCAGCGCGTCCACCTCGGAGGTGCCCATCGGACGCCGCATCGCCAGGGGCGTGAAGACGATCGGCACGAGGAGTGTGTCGATCACCGTCCGCGGGTCGAGACCCTCGGCGACCTCGCCATTCTCCGCGGCCACGTGCACCAATTGATGCCATGACTCCATCGCCGGCCGCCACTGCTCCAGCACCGTCTGGTTGAACTCCGGATGTTGGCCGCCCGCCATGATCGCGGCGATCGCGACCTCGACCGGACCCGCGGCGAACTCCGCGAGCCGGTGCGCGAGCGCCCGGAGATTCTCCTCCCACGAGCCGACGGCATCGACGACCGGCGCCCGCCGCACATGGGTCCGCAGGGCCTCGACGAGCAGATCGTGACGCGTCGGCCACCACCGGTAGACCGTCCGCCGACCCACGCCCGCTCGCGCCGCGACATCGACGACGCTGAAGGTCAGTCGCCCCTCGGCAAGGAAGGCGAGCGTCGCCTCCCCCACCGCCTGACGCACCTTCTCACTGCGCCCGCCTGCGCGTACCCGTACCCGCCCGTTCGCAGTGTCCACCAGGCCCACCCCCGTCACTCACGGCCCCCGCCGCGGGTTGATAAGAGAGTTTACATAGTGTGTGGAAACAACATGTGTAATCAGTAGATTCGGCTGGGAGCCGGACGACGGCCCTGCCCGGGCCGGGATCGTCCGGCCGGCCCGCCTGTGTCAGAGCTTCTGCATGGGGACGCCCCCGATGAGCATGAGCCGCACCTTCCCGGAGGCGCCGAAGTCGATCGTCGCCGTGGCGCGCGGCCCGCTGCCGTCGCAGGAGAGCACCTTGCCCAGGCCGTACTTGTCGTGTGTGACCCGGTCGCCCGGTGCCAGCTCCAGCGCGGGCGCGGACGGCTTCGCGCGCGGGATCCCGGGCGACCGTCCACCGGAGCCGCCGCCGGAGCCGTAACCACCGGAGCCGCCGCCGGAGCCGTAACCACCGGAGCCGTAACCACCAGAGCCGCCGCCGAAGCGCCGCCGCGGGGCATACGAGTCGTCGTCCCCGAACCCCGCTCCGCCGGCCGGCTCCTCGCGCTGCCACTCGATCGCCTCGGAGGGGATCTCCTCCAGGAACCGCGACCCCGGGTTGGTCATGGGCTGGCCCCACGACGAGCGCATCATCGCCCGCGTCAGGTACAGCCGCCGCCGGGCGCGGGTGATGCCCACGTAGGCTAGCCGCCGCTCCTCCGACAGCTCCGCGGGATCGCCCAGCGCCCGCATGTGCGGGAAGAGTCCGTCCTCCATGCCGATGAGGAACACCACCGGGAACTCCAGGCCCTTGGCGGTGTGCAGGGTCATGAGCGTGACCTGCCCCTGGTCGTCGTCCGGGATCTCGTCGGCGTCGGCCACCAGCGACACCCGCTCGAGGAACGCCGCCACCGACCCCGGCTCGGCCAGACCCTCGTCCAGGTCGGGGTCCGCGTCGGCCTCCTCCACGAAGCCCTGCTCGCGCGCGGAGCGCTGCAGCGCGGCCTCCGACGAGAACTCCCGGCCCACGCCCACCAGCTCGTTGAGGTTGTCGAGGCGCGCCGCGTCCTGCGGATCGTTGGACGCCTCCAGCTCGGCGCGGTAGCCGGTGCGCTCGAGCACCGCCTCCACGAGCGCGCCCACGTCGGGCGCGGAGTCGTGCCCGCCGGCGTGGTCGTCCCCGTCGAGGCGCCCGCGCAGGTCGTCGAGCATCTCGACGAACCCGGCGATCGCCTTGACCGAACGCGTCGGCAGCAGCGAGACCTTTCCCTCCGCCGCGTCGCGCAGGGCCTGCGCGAAACCGATTCCGCGCTGCTCGGCGTGGACCACGACGCACGCCTCGGCCCGGTCGCCGATGCCACGTCTCGGGGTGTTGAGGATGCGCCGGATCGCCACCGCGTCGTCCGGGTTGTTGAGCACCTTGAGGTAGGCGACCACGTCGCGCACCTCCTTGCGCTCGTAGAACCGCGTGCCGCCGACGACCTTGTACGGCAGGCCGAGCCGGACGAACACGTCCTCGATCACGCGGGACGAGTTGTTGGTCCGGTAGAACACCGCGACGTCGGAGTAGGACGCCTCGCCCGAGTCCACCAGCCGGTCGATCTCGCCGGCGATGAACCGCGCCTCGTCGTGTTCGTTGTCCGCGACGTACCCCACCAGCAGCTCGCCGGCGCCCTCGGCGGTCCACAGGTTCTTCTCGCGCCGCCCGGCGTTACGCGCGATCACGGCGTTGGCGGCCGACAGGATGGTCTGCGTGGACCGGTAGTTCTGCTCCAAGAGGATGGAACGGGCGTCCGGGTAGTCGTGCTCGAAGTCCTCGATGTTCCGGATCGTGGCCCCGCGGAACGCGTAGATCGACTGATCCGCGTCACCCACCACACAGAGTTCGGCCGGGGGCACGCCCACCTCGTCGTCGTCGGACGCCGTGCCGCCCACGAGGGTGCGGACCAGGACGTACTGCGCGTGGTTGGTGTCCTGGTACTCGTCCACCATGACGTGACGGAACCGCCGCCGGTAGTACGCGGCGACCTCGGGGTGCGCGCGCAACAGGGCGACGGTCTTACCGATGAGATCGTCGAAGTCGAACGCGTTGGCCGCCTGCAGCCGCGCCTGGTACTCGGTGAACACGGCCGCCACGGTCTGCGCGGTGCGATCCGAGTCCTCGAGCGCCCGGTCCATGGCCTCGGCCGGGTCGCGCAGCTCGTTCTTGTGGGTGGAGATGGCCGAGGCGAGCATGCGCGGGGTGAACTTCTTGACCTCGAGCTGCTGCTCCTTGGCGATCATCCCCAGCAGCCGCCGGGAGTCGTCCGAGTCGTAGATCGTGAAGTTCGAGTTGCGGGTCCCGAGCAGTGCCGACTGGGCCCGCAGGATGCGCACGCAGATCGAGTGGAAGGTGGCCACCCACATCCGCTCGGCGTGCGGGCCGACCAGCGCCGCGACCCGCTCCCGCATCTCGGCCGCGGCCTTGTTGGTGAACGTGATGGCCAGGATCTGGCCCGGGTGGGCGCCGCCCTCGGCCAGCAGGTAGGCGATCCGCCGGGTGAGCACGCTGGTCTTGCCCGACCCCGCGCCCGCGACGATAAGCAGCGGGCCGCCGCGGTGTGTGACCGCGGCGGCCTGCTGTGGGTTGAGCCCGTCCAGGAGGGCCGAGTGGGGCGAATGCTGGCGGGCGGGGGCGGAGGCGGTGTCGGTCATCGTGGGGTCCAATCTACCCACCGGGTCCGACACAGCCCGGTGTCAGCGCGTGCGGGCCCCCATGAACTCCTCGACCTGGGAGGAGGTGGCGTTCAGGCCGGGGTCGTTGTCCAGGTAGTGACGCGTCTCGCGCACGATCAGCCCGGACAGCACGAGCAGGCCGATGAGGTTGGGGATCGCCATGAGGCCGTTCATCACGTCGGCGAAGTTCCACACCACCTCGAGCTCGGTGACGGCGCCGATGAACACCACGCAGGTGAAGACCATGCGGTACGGGATGACGCCGCGCGCGCCCACGAGCCGCTCCATGCACCGCTCGCCGTAGTACGACCAGCCGAGGATGGTGGAGAAGGCGAAGAACGCGATGGACACCGCGACGAGCTTGTCGCCCTCAGGGATCGCGGAGGCGAAGGCGTCGGCGGTCATCGTGCCCGCGTTGTCGCTGCCCCCCTGCCACACGCCGGTGGTGACCAGGACCAGGCCGGTGAAGGTGACGACGATGATGGTGTCGATGAACGTCTGCGTCATCGAGACCAGGCCCTGCCGGGTGGGGTGGGTGGTCCGGGCCGCCGCGGCCGCGATCGCAGCCGAGCCCATGCCGGACTCGTTGGAGAAGATGCCGCGGGCGACGCCCATCTGGATGGCGTACAGGATCGCGGAGCCGGCGAAGCCGCCGACCGCGGAGGTGCCGGTGAAGGCGTCGGAGAAGACCAGGCCGAACGCCGCCGGGATCTGATCGGCGTTGACGACCAGCACCACGAGCCCGCCGACGATGTAGAGCAGGATCATGAGCGGGACGAACCCGGCGGTGACCCGCCCGATGGCCTTGATGCCGCCGAGGAGCACGGCGCCCGTGAGGACGAAGAGGATGATGCCCGTGGTCACCGGCGAGACGTCGAACGAGTTCTCCAGCTGGGTCGCCACGGCGTTGCCCTGGGTCATGTTGCCGATGCCGAAGCTCGCCAGGACGGCGAACACCGCGAACACGATCGACAGGATCAGGCCGACCCTCGCGCCGGACCGTCCGAAGATCTCGGCGAAACCGCGGTGCAGGTAGTACTGCGGGCCGCCGGACTGCTCGCCGCGGGCGTCGGTGACGCGGAACCGGACGCCCAGGAACGCCTCCGAGTACTTGGACGCCATGCCGACGAGAGCGGTGACCCACATCCAGAACAGCGCGCCCGGCCCGCCCAGGGCGAGCGCGGTGGCCACGCCGACGATGTTGCCGACGCCGACCGTGGCCGCCAGCGCCGTGGTGAGCGCCTGGTACTGCGAGATGTCGCCCTCGCCGCCGTCGTCGTTCCGCTTGAGCAGGCCGAGCCGCAGCGCCGGGCCGAGCTTGCGGAACTGCAGCACCCGCAGCCGGATGGTGAGGAACAGACCGGTGCCCAGCAGCAGCGGGATGAGGACGAACGGTCCCCAGATCACCGATCCGATGTCGGCGAGAAACGTGTTGAATTCTTCCACGGGCGCAAACATTAGACGGTTGTTCGGTCACTCCGGGGCGCAGTGGGATAATTCACTTATGAGCACCGACCCCGCCGGCACCGACGACCCGTTGTCCGAGGCCGAGATCCAGGAACTGCGGCTGGAGATCGACCGTCTGGACGCCGAGATCCTGGACGCCATCACCCGCCGCAGCGAGATCTCCCGCCGCATCGGCCGCACGCGTATGCAGTCGGGCGGCACCAAGCTCGTGCACACGCGCGAACTCAAGGTCTACGAGCGCTTCGCGTCCCTCGGCGAGGAGGGTCAGACGCTCGCCGGGATGCTCCTGCGCCTGGGCCGCGGTCGCCTGGGGTACTAGGCGACCCGCCTACTGAACGGGTCCCCACCTGACGGACGTCGAGGCGAAGCCCAGCCACGTGTGGTGGTTGCCCGCCCAGCACCAGCCCACCTTGGGCGCGCCCCTGTTCTCCTTGCCGTCGCGACCGGTGCCGCCGCTGATCCACAGCGCGGGCGTGCGGGAGTCCAGCCCGCCGGTCGGCTTGGGCTTGCGCGAGCCGATGCACATGAAGCACGCGCCCGGCTCGAGCGCGTCGGGCTGCTGCAGGACCCAGCTGATCCCCTCGGAGACGGTGAGCGGGGTCCTGCCCCGCGCCGCGAGCTCGGCGTGCGCGTCGGTGGGAGCCCGGTCCAGCATGTCGTCGCCGCGAGTGACGTCGTCGAGAAGGTACAGCGGCGCGTCGGGGACGGTGATGTCGTCGGTGGGTGTGAAGTCGGCGAGGTCGGTCATGTCGACGACGACGAAGCCCGCCTTCCCGTCGCGGCGCATGCGGGCGGCCAGTCGCGTGGCCGACAGGAGTGCGGGGTGGACGGCCAGCACGGCTCCGCCACCGTCCCGCCCGTCACCGGGTCCGGCGGCCAGCGCGCGGGCGTGGTCCCGCAGCTGATCGGCACTGATCCCGGCAAGCTCCGGTACGCCGAGTGTGACGAGTCGCTCGGCCTGCGCGGCAACGGAGGAGGCGACGGAGGATGCCGTTGTGGAGACGGGTGAAGTTACGCGGGTCACATCCCCTGAACCGTCGGCGGCGCGTTCATATTCCCGGCTAATCTCGCAGCCATGACCGACATCAGCACGACGGAACAGTGGGCAGCGGTCGAGGGTCTGGTCCCCTCGATCGGCGAGGTGACGTTGCGCGAGTTGTTCGACGCCGATCCAGAACGCGGTCGCCGGATGTCGGTCACTGCGGGCGACCTGCACGTGGACCTGTCCAAGCACCTGGTCACCGACGAGGTCCTGCACGCCCTCACCGAACTGGCCCACGCCGCCAGGTTGCCGGCGCAGCGGGCGGCCATGTTCCGAGGCGACCGCATCAACACGACCGAGGACCGGTCCGTCCTCCACACGGCGCTCAGGCTCCCGGCCGATGCCGAGCTCGTCGTCGACGGCTCCGACGTGGTGGCCGACGTCCACGCGGTCCTGGCGCGCATGACGGATCTCGCCGACCGCGTCCGCTCGGGCGAGTGGACCGGGCACACGGGCGAGCGGATAGACACGGTGGTCAACATCGGCATCGGCGGCTCGGACCTCGGCCCGGTAATGGTGGACGCCGCGCTGCGCGAGCTCCAGACCGCCGGGATTCGCGCGCGCTACGTCTCGAACGTCGACCCCGCGGACCTCACCGCCACCCTCGCCGAGATCGACCCGGCCACCACGCTGGTGGTGGTCGCCTCCAAGACGTTCACGACGCAGGAGACCATGGCCAACGCGCACGCGGCGCGGCGGCACTTCATCGAGGCCCTGGGGTCGGAGGACGCGATCGCCTCGCACTTCGTCGCCGTGTCGACCGCCGCGGACAAGGTCTCCGACTTCGGCATCGCCCCGGACAACATGTTCGGTTTCTGGGACTGGGTCGGCGGCCGCTACTCGGTGTCCTCCGCGATCGGGCTGTCGGTGATGATCACGGCGGGCCCGCCGGCGTTCGTCGAGATGCTCGAGGGCTTCCACACCATGGATCTGCACTTCGCCACCGAGGCGCCCGAGCACAACGCGCCGGTCCTCATGGCCCTGCTGGGGATCTGGTACACGTGCTTCCTCGGCGCGCAGTCCAAGGCCGTCATCCCCTACGCCCAGGACCTCCTGCGCTTCCCCGCCTATCTGCAGCAGCTCACCATGGAGTCCCTCGGCAAGTCCGTGCGCCTCGACGGTTCCGACGTCACCTACCCCACCGGCGAGGTCTACTGGGGCGAGCCCGGCACGAACGGTCAGCACGCCTTCTTCCAGTTGCTCCACCAGGGCACGCAGCTCGTGCCCGTCGACTTCATCGGCGTGGCGCGGCCGGCCGCGGACCTGGACGCCGACGTCCCCGGCGCGGCGGAGCCCGTCTCGATGCACGACATGCTCATGGCCAACCTCTTCGCCCAGTCGCGGGTGCTGGCGTTCGGCAAGACCGAGGAGGAGGTCCTCGCCGACGGCGTCGACCCCGCCCTCGCCCCGCACAAGGTCATGCCCGGCAACCGGCCCTCGACGACGATCCTCGCGCCGTCCCTGTCCCCGAGCGTCGTGGGCCAACTCATCGCGCTGTACGAGCACATCGTGTTCACCCAGGCGGCGATCCTCGGCATCAACGCGTTCGACCAGTGGGGCGTGGAGCTGGGCAAGGCGCAGGCCGGTGAACTGCTCTCCGCCCTCACCGCCGAGGCCCACCGCGAGCCGGGCTTCGACTCCTCCACGGACTCACTCGTCGAGATCTACCGAGAGGCCCGCGGCCGG
This sequence comes from Dietzia lutea, assembly GCF_003096075.1. Lineage (NCBI taxonomy): Bacteria > Bacillati > Actinomycetota > Actinomycetes > Mycobacteriales > Dietziaceae > Dietzia > Dietzia lutea. The sequence goes on from NZ_CP015449.1 coordinate 2,469,053, forward strand.
CGCTGAGGCCCTCCCAGCCGGCGACGCCGTGGGCCCGCCGTCCCAGCCAACCGGCACCGTCCTAGCTCGCACCGTCGCGGCCCACGCCGGCCCGCGGACCCTTTCCCCCGCCACCAGCAAGTCCTGTTCGCCGCCCTCTTTCACCGCCCACAATCCCTCGACGCACTGTCGCCGCCGTCGCCGTCGACTGATACGTACTCCTTGTGGTGTCGAACACGTGCACGTAGAATAGAACACACATTCGAGATGAGCGGCGGCATCGCCGCACAGTCGACCACGGGGGGTGGGGCATGGACGGCGACACCGGGCGCACGACCGGCGGCCCCGCGTCCCCTTCCGGCTCTGCTGACTCATCCGGCTCTGCCGACTCGTCCGGCCCCGCCGGCCCGTCCGGTGCTTCGGCGTTGACGGGCTTGACGGCGGCGGCGCGTGAGGGCTGGGCGGCAGAGAACCGCGCCGCCGCGCAGCGCCTGGTCGCCTGCTACGCCCTGCTGCAGGAATGCTGGCGCGAGTACGGGCACGGTATCGACGGCAGCCACGAGGCCCGCCCCGGCCACGCTGTTGTTGACGGCCTTGTCGCCGCCGCCGGGTATGTGGTGGCGGCGATGTCGATCTCCGCTAGGCGCGCGGAGAAGATGCTGTCCTTCTCGTGGGAGCTGCACACCCGCTACCCGGCGATCCTGGAGGCGATGGCCGCCGGCCTGATGGAACAACGCGTCGCCGAACTGCTCGCCCGGCAGATGTCCACCGTCCGCGGCGATGTTCTCGAGCAGATCCAGCGCCAGGCCGTCGAGGACTACCTGGGCGGCGTCGCCGCCGGTATCCGTCTGGGCGACAAAGCCCTGCGCGATGAGATCGACGCCGTCATCGGCCGCCACGACCCCGACGCCATCCGCCTACGCAAAGAAGACGCCAGCCGCGCCCGCGGCGTGCGCATCGGCAAAGGCGTCGACGGCATGTCCAGCGTCTCCGCGTTGTTGGCGACCGAGGAAGCCGCCGTGCTGGCCGAGGCCCTGGATCAGCGGGTCGCCGAACACGACGCCGCCGACGCAGGCGCAGCCGCCGCCCAGGCCGCGGCGCGGGACGCCGACCCCGACACCGACCCGGACGCCCCGGCCGAACCCGAGCCGCACTACTCCAAGGCCGAACGCCGCGCCGACGCCCTGATGTCCCTGATCTGCGGCGACACCCCCACCCACCCAGGCACCGACACCGATGACGCCGACGGCGGTCCCGCGGGCGCGCCGAGTCGCCCGGGCGGCCCGAGCGCCCCCACCGGCCGCAGCGGCAATGGCGGCGGTCAGGCTCCGGTGCTGCGGCCGAAGGTCACCGTCATCGCCACCGGCAACAACGGCCGCGACGAACACGGCGCGCGAGTGGAGTTCACCCGCACCGGCGAGGCCGCCCTGCAGACCCTGCTGGAAATGCTCGCCACCTCAGATGGCGCCTCGTTCGAGCAGGTCGACCCCCGCATCGGCGCCGCCGACGACACCAGCGCCGCCCTGAAATACCGGCCCGGCGCCGAGTTGGCGCGCCGGGTCCGGCTCCGCGACGGCACCTGCCGCCACCCCGGATGCGCGGTCCCCGCCGACGACTGCGATTTGGATCATGTGGTGCCGTTCAACCACGCCGACCCCGCAGGCGGCGGCCACACAGTCGAGGCCAACCTGGTGAGCCAGTGCCGGCGCCACCACCGGTTCAAAACCTTCTCCGACTGGACCTACCAACTCCACCCCGACGGCACCCTGATCGTGACCACCCCCGACGGCACCACCATGCTCACCCGACCCGACGGACCCCTGGCCCAATACCGGCGCGAGCACCAACGCGACGAAGCCGACGCCTGGGCGCGTCAACAACGCCGCAACCCCGCCCCCGTCTTCGGGGCCGGGATCCTCGACGAGGCGACCTACTTCGCCCGCCGCGCCCAGCGCCTGGCCCGCGAACGCGCCCGCGCCACGGCCCGCAACACCACCGACGCCGGCACCACACCAACCGAGCCCACCGCCGACACCACCCCAGGCCCGGACTCGATCTCTGCCACGCGCGAACGGATGACCCCCGCCGCGGCCAGCCGCTGGTGGCAACGCAACAAACCCACCGACAGCGCCCTGGAAAAAGCCATCCTCCACGCCCTCCACGCCCACCTCGACGAACTCCTCCAACCACCACCACCCTTCTGAGGCGGAGGAAGTGCGAGCCCGAGAGGATTCCCCGGCGACCTCAGACGAAGCGGCGGCTGACCTTCTCCGGAAGCAGCGTGAGCAGCGGGCCGATCGCCTTCCACGGCTTGGCCGGGACGAGCGCGCGGACAGGCTCCGCATCGATGGTCTTGACCAGCGCATCGACGCCCTCGTCGAACTCCGTCATCAACGCGGTCTTCACCGACCGGTTGATGTCCGTGCGGATGTAACCGGGCAGAATGTCGGTCACCTTGATGCGGCTTCCGGCGCTGTCCAGCTCGGCGTACATCCCCTGAGCCAGGGCCGAGACGAACGCCTTGGTGGCGCCGTACGTGTTCTGCGCCTTGGGCATCCCTCGCAGCGAGCTCACCGACGAGATGAACACCAGGTGCCCCTCGCCGCGAGCGAGCAGCAATTGAGTCGCCGCCTCGGCCTGGTTGAGAGTGCCGATCACGTTCACCATCGCGGTCTCGCGATTGGCGTGCGCCTTGCCCGTGCCGATCGAGGCGCCCTTGCCCAGCCCGGCGTTGAGCACGAACCTGTCGATCCCGCCGAGCTCGGCGTCGAGCTCGCCGAAGACCCGCTCCACCGCATCCCCGTCGGCCACGTCAAGCTCGCGGGCGGCGACGGTGATCGACGGGTTGGCGGCCACCAGCTCGGCGCGCAGCTCCTCGAGGCGGTCGAGACGCCGCGCGCACAGTGCCAGATTCTTCCCCTGCGCCGCCCAGCGGCGGGCCATTCCCTCGCCGAGTCCGGAGCTGGCCCCGGTGATCAGGATCGTCTTGCGGTCGGTCACGAGTTCTCCTCCGTTGGCGATGCGCCCAGTGTGGCACGTCGCGGCTGGCAGGACGGGCAACGGTACGCGATGCGATCGAGCGAATCACTCGGCTCATCGGGATTCGCGAGGCCGCCTAGGCGGAAGGTCTCCACCTCGGTCCCGCATCGTCGGCACGGCTTGCCGTCGCGGCCGTACACCCACAACTCGCGGCCGCGCCGGGTCTCGCCCGTGGTCACCCGGACGACACGGTCGGCGTTGGCCACCAACATCTTGCGTGCGAGCCTCACTATCGCCGGGAGATCCCGGACCGTCTCGACGGGATCGCGCGGGTCCACTCCCCGCACGAAGCACAACTCGGCGCGGTAGACGGTGCCGATGCCCGCCAGATTGCTCTGGTCGAGAAGGGCCTCGCCGATCGTGCGGGTGGGACGCTCCTCGATGCGCCGCACGGCCTCGGCCACGCTGGCCACCGGATCCCAGTCGGCGCCGAGGAGGTCGGGCCCGAGGTGCTCCACGGCCTCGTCGGCTTCGGCGGGCGACAGGGCGCGCAGGAAACCGAGTTCGGTGCCCACCACCTCGACGTCGTCCGCGCGCAGGACGAGGCGGGCGGTGTGTGCGGGGAACCGCCACCTCTCCCCCGCGCGGAGCACGAGGATCCGGCCCTCCATCTTGAGGTGGAGGTGGAGGGTGACGGGGTCACGCCCCTGGTCGTCGGGTCCGATGTCGACGAAGAGGTGCTTGCCCCGCGACCGGGCCGCCTTCACGGTCCTACCGCGCAGGTCGACGGCCGCGAACCGCGGCACCCGGAGTTCGGCCCGGTCCAGGGTCCGCCCGGCGAGCGCGGCGTGTACCCGCGTGGCCGCGCGGTGGACCGTGTCTCCCTCGGGCACGGCTCACCACCCCAGTTCGCGGCAGCCGCCGACGCCGGCGGTCTCGATCTGCACGGTCACGTGCTCGATCCCGTGCTCGTCGAACAGGACACGCCTGGCGTCGTCGAGCACCTCGGCGTGGTCCGCCTCAGGGGCGACCACCAGGTGGACGGTCCCCACGTCCATCCCGGACGTAAGGGTCCACAGGTGGAGGTCGTGCACCTCCCTCACGTCGCGCAGGTCGCCGAGCCGGGCCTCGACCGCGACGGGCTCGACACCGGCCGGGGCGTGCTGGGCGAGGACGGCGAGCACCTGCCGGCCGAGCGCCACCGCGCGGACCACGATGAACACGGCGATCGCCACGGCCACCACGAGATCCCAGACCGTCGACCCGGTGGTGCGTATCAGCAGCGCGGCCGCGATCACCCCGACCGACCCGGCGGCGTCGGCGAGGACCTCGAGGTAGGCGCCGCGTACCGCGAGGCTCTCGTCGGATCCGCTACGGAGCAGCAGGAGGGAGATGACGTTGACGACCAGGCCGAGCACGCCGACGAGGAGCATCGTCCCGGTGGCGACGGCCGCCTCGGAGCCGAGGCGGCCGAGCGCCTCGACCAGGACGTAGACGCCCATTCCGAGCATGATGAGCACGGCGAGGCCGGAGGCGAAGATCTCCACGCGGTAGCGGCCGAACGTCCGGCGGCCGGTGGAGTCGGGGCGGGTCGCGATGATCGTCGCGAGAAGAGCCGCGCCGAGCGCGACGACGTCGGCCCCCATGTGGCCGGCGTCGGAGAGCAGGGCGAGGGAGCCGGAGACCAGGCCGGCGACCAGTTCGACGACGAAGAACGCCGCCGTCAGCGCGAACGCGATCGCCAGCCTGGCGCGGTGCCGTTCACCGGCATGTCCGGCGGGGCGGGCGAGTGTGTGTCCCGGGCCGTGACCGCCGTGTGCGCCGTGTGCACCGTGCGTGTGACCGACTCCCATCCGACGACCCTCTCTGATATATGCACCAATGCGCATATTCTAACCAGTAGGGCGCGGGGTCTCAAGGACGTCAGCGCCGGATACGGAGCCCCTTAGGCGTGATGCCGAAGCCCGCCGCCTCGAACGCGGCGGCGTGTGGCGAGCCGTGCACGGGCTCTCCGCCCAGCGTGGTCACGGTCAACGGCCCGACCGCTCCCGCGCGGACGGCGTCGACGAGCGCACCCGCGGCGAGAGGCACCGCACCGGTGCGGTCGTCGAAGACGAGGACGGTGCGTCCGCCGCGTTCCACGAACAGCACGCAGATCCCGTCGACCAGCACCACGAGAGCGCCCGCCTTCCGGCCGGGCCGGTGACCCGAGCCGCCCGCGACCGCCGCGGCGCCAGCGCTGGGGACGGCGGTCGGCCAGGGCAGCGCGGCGCCGTAGGGGTTGGCGGGGTCGGTGGCGGCGAGGACCCGGACGGTGGGTTCGTCGGTGCCGGAGGGCCAGTGGGCGTCGTCGGCGGTGTCGTCGAACGTGCGCAGTCGGTCGATGGTGTTGCCGGCCGCGAACTGCGCGGCGCCGAGGCCGTCGACGAAGTACCCGCGGCGACAGCGGCCCGAGTCCTCCATCTGCGCCAGCACCTTGTACACGGCGGCGAACCCGCCGGGTATCTCCTCGGCCTCGACCGCGCCCCGGGTGACGACGCCGTGGCGTAGCAGGAGGGTCTCGGCCCAGGCGTGCGCCCGCAGCGTGGCGTCGGTGATCGACTCCGGGACGAGGGACCAGCGGCCCGCCAGCACGGGTGGCGTCCTCGTCCCCGCGGCGACAGCACCGTTGAGCTGCGCCATCGCGGTGCGGCCGAACCGGGCGCGCCGTGGGCGGGCGGAGGCGCGGGGCGACCGGTGCGCGGTCCCCGACCCCGACGAGCCGCCGCCGGCGAGCACCGCGCGCAGCGGTGCGAGCGTGTCGTTGGTGACGACGCCGTCCCACACCAGGTCCCAGAGCGCGTCGCGCACCGCGGACTCGGTGACGGTCGGCGCGGTGTCAGTGGGCGCGGTGTCAGTGGGCGCGGTGTCAGTGGGCGCGGTGTCAGTGGGGACGGGGTCGGTGGGGGCGGTGAGTGCGTTCTTGACCGCGGTGACGATGTCGCGGAAGAACAAGGCTCCGCCGCGCAGGGAGTCGACGACGGCGAGGTGGACCGGCCCCTCCGGCTGCGGTCGCTCCAGGGGCAGGGTGGCGCCGGCGGAATCGGCCGGGTGCAGGGAGACCCAGCCGTCGCGGGATCCGGCACGTCCGCGCCCGCTCCAGATGACCTCTCCCCCGGCCAGGAGTTCGTCGAGCATCGCCGGGGAGTAGTCGCTCACCCGGGGCGCCAGGACGAGCGGTTCGAGGGCGGAGGCGGGAAGCGCGAGCCCGTCGAGTTGCTCGATCACCGCGAGCAACCCGTCGACGCCGGATTCGGCGCCACCCGAGCCCAGGCTCTGCCACCCGGGCAGGAAGCGGCCCAGCGCGGAGTGGGATACCGGCTCGATCTGCGAGCGCAGCGCGGCCAGTGACCGGCGGCGGATGTGGCGCAGCACCTCGGCGTCGCACCACTCGGGCCCCGTCGCGCCGGGGCGGAACTCACCGGCCAGCAGAGTGCCGGAGGAGGTGAGCCTGTCGAGCACGCCGCGAGCGACCGCCACGCCGAGTCCGAATCGCTCGGCGACCGCCTCGACCGAGAAGGGGCCGTGGGTGCGTGCGTAGCGGCGGATCAGCTCGCCCAGCGGGTCGTCGACGTCGCCGAGGAAGGCCGACGGCACGCCGGGCGGGGGCGGGACGCCGAGGCCGTCGCGGAGCCGGGCCACGTCCTCGACCCCGGCCCACCAGCTGCGGCCGGAGTGCTCCACCGGGACGATCCGCCACGTCCGGGCCAACTCGTCGAGCCAGCCCGGGACGGCGTCGGGATCGGCGGACCGTTCGGTGATCTCGTCGACGGTGAGCGGGCCGAGCAGCCGGAGCAGGTCGACCACCGCCTCGGCGTCGCGCGCCGCGCGCTCGGGCTCGAGGTGCTGCAGGCGTCGTTCGATCGAGTCGAGCACCGCTACGTCGAGCAGTTCGCGCAGCTCGACTCGGCCCAGCAGCTGACCGAGCAGGCCGGGATCGATGCTCAGTGCGGCGGCCCGCTTCTCGGCGAGCGGGGAGTCGCCCTCGTAGAGGAAGGCGCCGACGTAGTCGAAGAGGAGCGACTGGGCGAACGGCGAGGCGCCGGGCGTGTCCACCTCGACGATCCGCACGCTGCGCGACTCGATCTCCCCCAGCAGACGCTCGAGCGCGGGCACGTCGTAGACGTCCTGGAGGCACTCCCGCACCGCCTCGAGGATCATTGGGAAGTCCGGATAACTCCGCGCGACGTCGAGCAGCTGCGCGGACTTCTGACGCTGCTGCCACAGCGGGGCCCGTCGGCCCGGATCCAGTCGGGGGAACAGCAGGGCGCGCGCGGAACACTCGCGGAAGCGTGAGGCGAACAGCGCCGACCCGCCCACGTGCCGGGTCACCAGATCGACCGCCTCCTCCGCGCCGATCGCGAACGTCTCGGCTCCCGGGCGCGCGCCCCCCTCGCCGTCGTCACCCGTGTCGGGGACCCGGAGGATGATGCCGTCGTCGGACACCACCGGCACCGCGTCGAAGCCGTGCGCGGCGGCCAGCCGGGCGCGCACCGCCTCCGCCCACGGCCAGTGCACCCGCGCGCCGAACGGCGAGTGCAGCACGATCCGCCAGTCCCCCACCTCGTCGCGGAACCGCTCCACGACCAAGGTCGTGTCGCTGGGCACGTGGCCGGTCGCCTCGCGCTGATCGGCCAGGTACCGCCGGAGGTTTGCGGCGGCGTAGGCGTCGAGGCCGGCGGCGTCCAGGCGCGCGGTGACCTCCGCCTCCGACCCGGCCGACACCTCGCGCAGGAATCCGCCGAGCGCGCGGCCGAGTTCAGCGGGACGGCCCTGGTCGTCGCCCAGCCAGAACGGCAGCCGGCCCGTGCCGCCGGGCGCGGGAGAGACCAGCACGCGGTCGTGGGTGATCTCCTCGACGCGCCAGCTGGAGGCCCCGAGCGCGAAGACGTCACCGACCCGCGACTCGTAGACCATCTCCTCGTCCAGTTCGCCGACGCGGGTGGCCTTCTCCCCCACCATGAACACGCCGAACAGGCCGCGGTCCGGGATCGTGCCGCCGGAGGTGACGGCCAGCCGCTGGGCGCCGGGGCGGCCGGTGAGGGTGCCGGCGTCGCGGTCCCACACCAGCCGCGGTTTGAGCTCCGCGAAGTCCGCGGACGGGTACTTGCCGGCGAGCATGTCGAGGGTGGCCTCGAACGCCGACCGCGGCAGCCCGGCGTACGGGGCCGTGCGCCGGACGGCCGAGAACCACTCCTCCACGTCGATGGGCTCGAGCGCGCACGCGGCCACCGTCTGCTGCGCCAGCACGTCGAGCGGGTTGGCGATCACCGTGAGTCCCTCGATCGCGCCGGCGAGCATCCGCTCGACCGTCACCGCGCTGTGCACGAGGTCAGCGCGGTGCTTGGGGTAGACCACGGCCCGCGACACCTCACCGACCTGGTGTCCCGCGCGGCCCACGCGCTGCAGCCCCGAGGCCACCGACGGCGGGGACTCGACCTGCACGACCAGGTCCACCGCTCCCATGTCGATACCCAGCTCGAGCGAGGAGGTCGCCACCACCGCGCGGAGCCGGCCCGATTTGAGTGCGTCCTCGATGATCGCCCGGCGTTCCTTGGACACCGACCCGTGGTGGGCCATGGCCAGTTCCGGCGGCGCCCCGCGCGAGACCTCCGACGGCACCATGAGCTGCGCGGGCGGCCGGGCGGGGGGCTCGGGGAGCGACCCGGGGTCAGTGTCCTCGGCGTAGATCTCGTTGAGCCGGGCGGTGAGCCGCTCGGCCAGGCGCCGGGAGTTGACGAACACGATGGTCGAGCGGTGGGCGGCCACGAGGTCCACGACCTGACGCTCCACGTGCGGCCAGATGGAGCCCTGACCCGGCGTGCCGGGCGGCGCGGTGACCTCCGGGGCCGACGAGGACAGGTCCGCCATGTCCTCCACCGGCACGCGCACCGAGAGCTCGAAGCCCTTGTCCGACCCGGGCGCCACGATCGTGGTCGGCCGCTCCCCCGCGAGGAAGCGGGCGACCTCGCTGTGCGGCCGCACCGTCGCCGACAGCCCGACCCGCTGCGCGGGCGTGTCGAGCAGCTCGTCCAGCCGCTCGAGGCTCAGGGCGAGATGCGCCCCGCGTTTGCTGCCGGCGACCGCGTGGATCTCGTCGATGATGACCGTGTCCACCGTGGCGAGGGTCTCCCGCGCCGCGGAGGTGAGGAGCAGAAACAGCGACTCCGGGGTGGTCACGAGGATGTGCGGCGGCCGGGCGCGCTGGCGGCGACGCTCGTCCGGCGGGGTGTCACCGGTGCGGATCCCGACGGTGACGTCCGGCGTCGGCACCCCCATCGACGCGGCCTCGCGGGCAATGCCGGCGAGCGGCGCGCGCAGGTTGCGCTCGACGTCCACCGCGAGCGCCTTGAGCGGCGATATGTAGAGGACACGGGTGCCGGGGCCGGGGTCCGGCGCGCCGTCCCGGTCGCCCAGGAGCAACCCGTCGAGCGCGGCGAGGAACGCCGACAGGGTCTTGCCCGAACCGGTGGGCGCCACGACCAGGGTGTGCGATCCGCCGGCGAGCGCGGTCCACGCCCCCTCCTGGGCGGCGGTGGGCGCGTCGAACGCGCCTCGGAACCAGGAGGCGGTGGCCGGGTGGAACCGGTCCAGGGCGGCGGGCATGAACTCATGATGGCCTACGCCTACGACAGGGCGGCCTACGACGGGCTGGCCTACGACACAGGCCGCCGCGCGCCGCGTGCTCCGTAGAGTGAGGGCATGCGCGAACTCAGCGACCACGACCTGGCCCACCACCTCGCCACGGGTATCGGGGACATCGTCCGGGGCACCCGGGCCGGCGGGTTGCTGCACGGGCGGTCACTCGCGCGGGTCGCCAACGAGGTCGCCCAGAACTGGACCGACGAGGTGCTCGCGGTGCACCGGCCGGACGACGGCACCCTGTCGGAGGGCGTCACCGACGACCTGAGCCGCCTGGACAAGTCGCGCGTGTGGATCATCGACGTGATCGACGGGACCAAGGAGTTCTCGACCGGCCGCTCGGACTGGTCGGTGCACGTGGCGCTCGTGGTGGACGGCCGGCCCGCCCTCGCCTCGGTGGGTCTGCCCGACTCGGGCAGGGTGTTCCGGTCGGACCAGGTCGACCACGTCGACGGTCCCAGCTCCGGCACGATGGTGATCAGCCGCAACAACCCGCCGGCCGGCGTGCACGATATCGCCGACGAGCTCGGGCTGCGCGTGCGTCCGATGGGCTCCGCCGGGGCCAAGATGCTCTCGGTGCTGCTCGGCGACGCCGACGTCTATCTCCACGCCGGCGGGCAGTACGAGTGGGACCAGGCCGCGCCGGTCGCGGTGGCGCTGGCGTCCGGGTTGCACGCGTCCCGACCCGACGGCTCGCCGATCGAGTTCAACAAGTCCGACGCCCACTCCCCGGACATCCTCGTGTGCCGACCGGATCTCACGGAGAAGGTGCTGGCCGCCACGGCGGGCTGGTCGGTGTGAACGGAGTGGGTCGGTATGAGCTTTAGTGGGTCGGTGTGAGCTTCAATGGGTCGGCCCCCGGATTTTCAGTAGACTCCGCCTCATGACCGTCCCCACCCCGTACGAGGATCTGCTCCGGCTCGTCCTGGAAGAGGGCACCCCGAAGGCGGATCGCACGGGAACGGGCACGCGGAGCCTGTTCGGTCACCAGATCAGGTACGACCTCGCCGCCGGGTTCCCGCTCCTCACCACCAAGCGCGTGCATTTCAAATCGGTCGCCTACGAGCTGCTGTGGTTCCTGCGCGGTGACTCCAACGTGCGGTGGCTGCAGGACCACGGCGTGAGCATCTGGGACGAGTGGGCGGACGAGGCCGGCGAGCTCGGCCCCGTCTACGGCGTCCAGTGGCGGTCGTGGCCGACCCCGGACGGCCGGCACATCGACCAGATCGCGGCGGCCGTCGACCTGCTCCGTACGGACCCGGATTCGCGGCGCAACATCGTCAGCGCGTGGAACGTCAGCGAGCTCTCGAATATGGCGCTGCCGCCGTGTCACCTGCTGTTCCAGTTTTACGTGGCCGACGGCAAGCTCAGCTGCCAGCTCTACCAGCGCAGCGCCGACCTCTTCCTGGGCGTGCCGTTCAACATCGCCTCGTACTCCCTGCTCACGCACATGGTCGCCCAGCAGGTGGGCCTCGAGGTGGGCGAGTTCATCTGGACCGGCGGGGACTGCCACATCTACGACAACCACGTCGAGCAGGTGCGCACCCAGCTGGAGCGCGAGCCGTACCCCTACCCGGAGCTGCGGCTGCGGAAGGCGGAGTCGATCTTCGACTACCGCTTCGAGGACTTCGAGGTCGTCGGCTACGAGCATCATCCGGGAATCAAGGCCCCGGTCGCCGTCTGACGTGGTCGCCATGGTGTGGGCGCAGGCCCGCGGCGGCGTGATCGGCGACGGCCGCGACATGCCGTGGCACATCCCCGAGGACCTTGCCTTCTTCAAGCAGGCGACCGTCGGTCGTCCCGTGGTGATGGGCCGCGCGACGTGGGACTCCCTGCCGGAGCGGTTCCGCCCCCTACCGGGGCGGCGCAACATCGTGTGCACGCGGGACGCCGGGTGGGCGGCCGACGGCGCCGAGCGCGCCGGGTCGGTGGGCGCCGCGTTGGCCTCGGCGGGCCACGACGCGGTGGTGATGGGCGGCGGACAGGTCTACGCCGCCGCGCTGCACGCGGCCGACGAGTGCCTGGTGACCGAGATCGACGCCGACGCCCCCGGGACGGTGCTGGCGCCCACGTTGGACGGGGCGTGGGAGCGGGTGGAGGTCGGCGAGTGGATCACCGATCCGCGGAGTCGCGTCGACGGGTACGACGACGAGGTGCGGCACCGGCACACCGTGTGGCGTCGCCGGGAGCGCTAGAACCACTTCCAGGTCTTGGGGATCTTCTCCCCCGCGGCGAGGATCTTGATCTTGGCGCTGGCCATGAAGCCGTTGATCTCGATGTCCAGGTGCGGACCGCCGTGAACCTCGTAGCGTCCCTCGTCGATCTTGAGATCGGTCATCGTCCGGTTCCCGGTGATCGTGACCGAGACGCCCGGCGGGAGCAACACCCGGGCGTTGGCGGCCCACAGGTCCAGCTGGAGGTGGGTGCGGGGCCGGTCGACGACGGCCTCGCGGGCGTCGAGGTAGATCTCCCCCATCCACGAGGTGAGCCGGTAGTCGTCCGGCAGCATCCACCGCCCCTCGCGCTTGAGGGTGTCGAAGATCGAGGTGGTCTTCTGGCCCTCGTCCACGACGATGGCGGCGCCGGGTCGGGGGGCCGGCGGTCCCGCGTGGTGCGCGGCGGGCGGGGCGGCCGGGTCGGACCCGGCGGGCAGTCCGCTCAGGGCCACCTCGAGTTCGGCGGGGCAGGTGGCCGCCCAGATCTTGGCGGCACGGTCGGAGAACTCGGCGAGCGAGAGCTCACCGCGCCCCACCATCGCCTCCAGTCGCCGTTGGGCCAGTGCTCTGGGGTCGTTGTCCTGCTCCGGATCCATGGCCTCAGATTACCCAGCGACCGGGTTCTCGGCGGGAGGGGCCGGAACGCGAGACCCCGCGGGCCCGCCGGCTGTGCCGGCGTTCCCGCGGGGTGGGTGTGGGCCCGGATCGTGGGCCGCCGCGCTCAGTCCTCGTGAACGATGATGCCGCGCACCATGCCCTCGCCGCCCGACTCCATCATCTCGTAGCCCTCGTTGACCTGGTCCAGGTTGAAGCGGTGGGTGACGAGCTCGTCGAGCTTGAGCTGCTTCTCGTCCCACAGACGCAGGATGTTGGGGATGTCGTGGAACGCGTTGGCCGAGCCGAAGAGCGATCCCTTGATGACCTTCTCGTACTGGGAGACGAACAGGCCGGTGAGGGTGATCGACTGGTTGTCGAGGCCGCCCATCGAGGTGAGCACCACGACGCCGCGCTTGCCGACCATGTCGACGGCGTCGGCCGTGACCTTGGCGTCGGCCACGCCGATCGTGATGATGGCCTTCTCCGCCATGAGGCCCCAGGTCATCGCGGGCAGCTCGGCCTTGGCCTGCTCGACGTCCGTGTAGACGTGGGTGGCGCCGAACTCCTTGGCCTTGGCGAGCTTGGTCTCGTCGGTGTCGATCGCGAGGATGAACCGGGCGCCGGCGTGCTTGGCGCCCTGGATCGCGTTGATGCCGATGCCGCCGATGCCGAAGACCACGACGGTGTCGCCGGCCTTGACGTCGGCGGAGTAGACCGCCGATCCCCACCCCGTGGTGACACCGCAGCCGACGAGCGCGGCGACCTCGAAGGGGATCCAGTCCTGGATCTTGACCACCGAGTTCATGTTGGCCACGGTGTACTGCGAGAACGTCCCGAGCGTGCACATGGCGCCGGCGGTCTCGCCGCCTGCCAGAGCAAAGGGGTAACGACCGTCGGCCATGACGCCGAACGTGCCGTTCAGGCCGCCGTCGCAGAGGTTGGACATGCCGCGGGCGCACGCCGGGCATTTGCCGCACGCGGGGATGAACGAGCCCACCACATGGTCACCGGGCTGGACGTGCGTGACGCCCTCACCGACGGCCTCGACCACGCCCGCGCCCTCGTGCCCCAGCACGATCGGGAGCCGACCGGGCAGGTCCCCGGTCCGCATGTGCAGGTCCGAGTGGCACAGGCCGGCGACCTTCCACTTGACCAGCACCTCACCGAAGTGGGGTCCGTCGAGCTCGGCCTCGACGATCTCGAACGGCTTACCGAGCTCACGGGCGATTACGGCCTTGGTCTTCACTGCGACTCCCTCCGGGCGCGACGGTGGTGACCCCCGTCACTGGAACGTGTTCTCGTCACACTAACCCCGGTACTGACATCTGTGGGGTGGCTACAAGAACGTGTTCTCGCCTCGGAGGGAGCGCGGTGTCAGAGCCCAGGCGGCCGAACCCAGGCACCCGGCCTCAGGGCTGCGCGTCGCCCTGCTGGGCCTGCGCCTCCTCGACGGCCTTGCGGACCTCGTCCATGTCGAGTCCCTTGATCTGGTCGACCAGGTCGTCCAGGGCCTGCTCCGGGATCGCACCCGAGTGACGGAACACGGCGATGCCCTCACGGAACGCCATGAGCGTCGGGATCGACTGGATCTGCAGCATCGCGCCGAGCTGCTGCTCGGCGTCGGTGTCGACCTTGGCGAAGGTCACCTCGGGGTTCTTGCCCGAGACCTTCTCGTAGACCGGGCCGAAGGCCTTGCACGGGCCACACCACTCGGCCCAGAAGTCCACCAGGACGATGTCGTTCTCGGTGACGGTCTTCTCGAACTCGGCGGTCGTGATGTCGACGGTGCTCATACGAATGCCCTCCTTGCGCGTACGGGGCGACTCTCGACCCGTCTGCTCGTCGCCAGCCTACGGATCGCGCGGGCCGACGACGAGATTCCCCGGCCACCGATACCCGTCTGGGTATCGGTGGCCACTCATCCAGGGCAACGTACACGGGGTGGGGTTATTCCCCGGACACCCCCGCGCCGTGGCTTGTCCGCGACTCAGCGGAGGGGTGGCGAGTCGAGCACCTCGGCCAGGAACCACTCGAGCTGGTCGAGGAACACCGCGTTGTCGTCGCCGGCGACCATGTGACCGGCGTCGGCGACCTCCGTGGTGTGGGCGTGCGGGAGCAGCTCGAGCAGATGCTGCACGGAGTCGTCGCTGACGATGTCCGAGGCCGACCCGCGGATGAGCAGGGTGGGCTGGGTGATCTTCGGGACGAGCTCCTCGAAGAAGGCGTTGCCGATCTCGGTGTTGTCGGCCGAGGCGTTACCGGCGAAGCGCGGGTCCCAGTGCCAGTGCCACCGCCCGTCCTCGCGCAGACGCAGGTTCTTGCGCAGCCCCTCGGGGTTCGGGGGCCGCTTGCGGTGGGGCTGGTAGGCGGCGATCGCGTCCGCGGCCTCCTCGAGGCTCGCGAACCCGTTGAACCCGGAGCGCATGAACTCCCCCACCCTCTCGACGCCCTTGGCCTCGAGCCTGGGGGTGACGTCGACCAGGACGAGCGCGCGGGCGACGTCCTTACCGGTGCCCAGCGAGAGCATCGCGGTCATCCCGCCGAGCGACGCGCCGACGACGACCGGACGCCGCTCGGGGAACCGCTCCGCGACGATCGCCTCGAGATCGGCGGCGAGGCGATGGATGTCGTAGTCGCCTTCCGGGTCCCAGTCGCTGTCTCCGTGTCCGCGCGCGTCCATCGCGGTGACGCGGTAGCCCTCGCCGGAGAGGCGGCGTGAGGCCCGGCTCCAGGCGTGGCGGGTCTGCGCACCGCCGTGGAGCATGAGGATCTCGTCGACGGCCTCGGTGGGCCGGCCGTCCGGTCCGTGCGGTTCCCACACCTCCCCGACCAGCCGGACACCGTCCTCGCGCTCGACCGCGAACTGCTGTGGCTCGACGGTGGTCTCAGTACTCGGCATGTGCGCGCCTCCCGGGCCGTCGCCCACCCTCTCGGTGGAACGTGTTCTCGTGTCGTTCTACCACGCCCGCTCGGCGGCCACCCGCGCGGCGAGCTCCTCGGCCACCGCGAGGACCGAGTAGTACGGACCGCACCGCGGCAGCGCCGGCAGGACCGACGCGTCGGCCACCCGCAACCCCTCCACCCCGTGCACGCGACCGGAGTCGTCGCACACCTCCCCGATCCGCGCCGCGCCCGACAGGTGCTGGGAGGTCGAGCGGGTGACGGCGCCGTCGATGCCCAGGCGTTCCGCCACGAGCGCCGTCGCCTCGGCCAACGCGGTCGCGTCGCGCGGGTCGTCCGCGAGGTGCACGCTCCCGTCGGCGTGGACCCGCCCCCGGCCGACGGGGTTCATCAGCGCCACCCCGACACGGTGCGGCGCCTCCTCGAGGCCGGGGATCACGCGGTGCATCGGGACCGCGTAGGGGCGCACCTCGATCTCCGGCACCCACCCGCGCTCCCGCTCGGGGAGCTCGAGTCGGACCACGTGGGAGAGAAGGGGCGGCAGCCCGGCGGCCGCGGCGGCCAGGCCCGCGGGGACGTCCAGCAACAGCTCGGGATGCTCCTGCACCCCGTCGCCGACCGGGTGGCCGCCGGCCCGGTCGATGCCGGAGCCCAGCAGGAGAACGGTCGTCCCGATCGTCCCCGCGCACAGCACCACCTGGCGGGTGGTGATCTCCTCGTCGTCGTCGAGGGCCACGCCCACACACCGCCGGGCGCCTCCCGTTCCGCCGACGGCTCCACCCGCCCACGACAGTTCACGCACCGCGGCGCCGGCGCGCACCCGTACGCCCGCTCCGGCGGGGTCCCACGCGTCGAACGCCGTCACCCTCCGCTCCCCGCTGCGCGCCTGCGCGACGGCCGCGACGCGACCGGGGAACGCGGCGGCGACCCACGCGGCGACCGGCCCCATCGGCGCCAGGCGGGGGCGCAGGCGCTCGGCCGCCCGCGCCAGCCCCACCGCGTAGCGCCGGGGCCAGTCCGGTCCCCACGCCTCGAGATCCGCCGGCCGGGCGGGCGCGCAGTATCCCCCGTTCACCGCGCCGGACCCGCCGACCGTCCGGCCGCGGGGCAGCTCCAGAACCGCGTCCCCGAGCGTGGCGGGGTGGCGTGCGACCACGCGGGAGTCGGGGCCGATGTCGAGCAGGCCCGCGCGTGGGGAGGCGGCGGCCGTGCCGGCCTCGAGCAGCAGGACGTCCGCGCCCGCGTCGGCGAGCCGCCGGGCCACCACGCACCCGGCGGCGCCCGCACCGACCACCACGACATCCGCGTCCCCGCCCGGGCCGCCGGTCATCGCGTGAGTTCCGGGCGCAGGGCGGCCGGGGAACGCTCCGTCACCGCCGAGCGCCAGACCCCCACGCCGTACGCCAGGTCGTCCAAGCGGTGCAGCAGGACGTGCCCGACCGGCTCGTCGGTAGGCCACCGGCCCGGTTCCCGTGCGCTCCACCAGTGCCACAGGCCCTCCGCCGCGATCGCGACCGCGAGGCGTCGGCGCAGCGCCCGCGCGGTCCGGCCCCGCGACCCGGCGGTGAGCGCCAGCGCCGCCGCGGTGATCGGCCAATACGGGCGTAGGACCGCCTCCGGCAGCTGCCTGATCGACGCCCCTGCGCCGCGCGCGACGAGCTCGGCGGCCGCGCGTCCGTCGCCGGTCAGCGCACGCGTGCGCCACCACGCCCTGGTCACGGCACCGAGCGCTATCACCGTGCCGAGCGGGCTCGCGCTCCACACACCGACCGCCACGGCCAGCGACCATGGCGCGGCGACGGCGGGCGCGACGTCTGCGCCGTGGCGCACCGCAAGGGGCGCGGCTCCACGCCCGTAGTAGGCGCGGCGGGTCAGCAGCGCGCGCACCCCGGTGCGGTGCCGGTGTGCGACGCGGGCGGCGGGCTCGTAGCGGATCCGACCCCCGGCGTCGTCGATGCGCCAGCACAGGTCCACGTCCTCCGCGACGTGCATGCGCTCGTCGAACGGCCCCTCGCCCCCGCCGACGGGGACCGGGGGCAGCAGGTCGGGACGGACCGCGAGCGCCGCACTGGGCACGTACGCCACGCCCGTGCGCGGCCTCACCCGCGCCGGTTCGGGGCCCATGTCCAGCGCCGAGCGCGCCGTCTCGTAGCCGCGCACCCCGAACCGGCCGGGCTCGGCGGCGACGACGCGCGGCGCGACCGCCGCGACCAGCGGGTCGTCGAGGCGGGCGAGGAGGATGTCGAGCCAGCCCGGCAGCGGGAGGACGTCCGCGTCGAGGTACACCACCACGTCGGCGCCGGCCGCGACCGCAGCGGACGTGCCGGCGTTGCGCGCGGCCGCCGGGCCGCGGGAGTGGTCGTGGCGCAGGACGGTGGCGGGCGCAGCGGTGAGGGGCACCGCCAGCGGCGGGGTGGAGCCGTCGTCGACGACGACGAGGTGGGCGCCCCGCGCGAGTTCGGGGGCGAGGGCCCGCGCGAGGGCGGCGACCCCGTCCGCGTCGTCACGGACGGGGACCACCACGGCGACGCCGTCCAGCGGGCGGTCCGCGGACACCGGGCCGGCGGGATGGGCCATCCCCCGGTCGGTGAGTGCACGGGCGAGCGCGGCCCCAGCGGGCGTGTCCGTCGCGACAGCCCGGCCCCCGTCCAGGAGGCCCGCCACCGACGGCGCGGGCGTGATGAGCGTGACCGGGTCGCCGCCCAGGACCCGCACGAGGCCGCCGCGTCGCAGGATCCGCGTCCGGCGGTCGAGCAGCACGTGCGGCCGGTCGGCGGTGGGTGCGGCGGCTGCGGGCGTGCGGTGTCCGGCTGGTCTCATCGGAGCATCCCGTCGTCGCCCGGGCGCCACCCCGCGAGCCGCGCGCGGGCGTCGGCCACCAGCAGGTCCCACAGCCGCTCGCCGTCCGCGGCCGTGGCGGTGGTGGGGTCCCCCAGGACGCCGGACGGACTCACTGCGGCGACCCCGCCGTCGCGCATGGCGGGCAGGATCTGCGGCAGCGGCCGGACGCAGCCGCGGGCCGCGAGATCGACGCGCACGAGGTCCGCGTGCAGGTGCAGCATGAGCGAGGTCTCGGCGTGCCCTGCGTGGGTGTCGCGGGCGTCCTCGGCGGTGCGGCATGACAGCCACGCGACGTCGCGGCCCTCGTGCCGCAATCGCGGGATCGCGCGGCGGAGGGCGTCGACGTTGCCGCCGTGACCGTTGACCACGAGCAGTCGGTCCGCCCACGAGGACACGGACCTGCCGAACTCGAGGATCACCTCGCCGAGCGCCGCTGTCCCGATGGAGACGGTCCCCGCGAACGACTGGTGCTCCCCGCTCGAGCCGTAGGCCAGGGCGGGCAGCACGCGGGCGGTGACGCCGGCCGCCGCGTCGGCGACGGCGCGGGCCGTTGCCTCGGCGAGGAGGGTGTCGGTCTCCGGCGGCAGGTGCGGACCGTGCTGCTCGGTGGCCCCGAGTGGCAGCACGGCGAGCACGCCGCCGCCCGGCCGTCCGGCCGCGTCGATCGCGCCCGTCATGTCGGGTCAGACCTTGATCGCGCCCATGTCGACGGTGAAGGTCGAGGCGGTGATGGTGCGCGAGGCGTCCGACGCGAGGAATAGCACCGAGTCGGAGATGTCATCGGTGCTGGCCATGCCCATGCCCAGGATCGGGGTGAAGTGCGGCAGGAACTGCGGCATGTTGTTGAACACCTCGAGCGCGTCGGGGTCCTCGGCACCCATCGGCGTCTGCACGCCGTAGGGGTGGATCGTGTTGACCCGGATGCCGTGTTCACCGAGTTCCTTCGCGGCGGTCTGCGCGAGGCCCACCACGCCGTACTTGGAGGCCGAGTACGGGGATTGCACCGGCATGGCCTTGAGGCCCGCCACCGAACTGACCAGGATGATCGAGCCGCCGTTGCCCGCCTCGAGCATGTGCGGGATCGTGGCCCTGAGGGTCTTCCAGTACCCGGTGAGGTTGATGTCGATGGTGTCCTGCCACTGCTGCTCGTCGAGCTCCCAGACCTTGCCCCAGTTGCAGATGCCGGCGTTGGCGATCACCACGTCCAGACGCCCGCCGAAGCGCTCCACGCCGCGCGCGATGAGATCCTGCTGGAACGCCAGGTCCCGCACGTCCCCGACCTCCGCGCAGATCTCCCCGCCCTCGGCCTCGACGCGCTCGATGGTGTCGGCCAGGTCGTCCTCGGTGGCGGTCCGGTACTTGACGTACTCGGACGGCGCCGCGCACAGGTCGAGGCCGATGATCTTGGCGCCCTCGCGGGCGAACCGGATGGCGTGCTTGCGGCCCTGGCCGCGGGCCACGCCGGTGATGTAGACGACCTTGCCGTCGAAATCTCCCATGGAGGAGGTGTCCTTTTCTCTGGGTTCTCGTGGGGTGGTGACGGGTCAGGCGCCGAGGCGGCGCATGAAGCCCTCGGGGATGACGTAGTCGTCGCGGCTCAGCTCGGAGATCGACGACTTGCTCAGCCCGATGAGGCTGGAGTCCAGACCGGAGCGCATGATGTCGAGGACGTTCTCCACGCCGGCCTGCCCGTTGGCGCCCAGGCCCCAGAGGTAGGCGCGGCCGATCATCACCGCGCGGGCGCCGAGCGCGAGCGCCTTGGCCACGTCCGAGCCGCGGCGGATACCGCCGTCGAGCAGCACCTCCACCCGGTCGCCGACCTCGTCGACGATCGGCGCGAGGCAGCGGATAGAGGCGGGGGTCGCATCGAGGTTGTTGCCGCCGTGGTTGGACACCGAGATCGCCGTGACCCCGGCGTCGACGGCCCGCTTGGCGTCGTCGATGCGGGTGATGCCCTTGAGCATGACCGGGCCGTCGTAGTTCTCCACGACCCAGGCGATGTCCTCCCACGTGGCCGGCGGGGTGTTCATCCACTCGCCGTAGGCGCCGAAGAAGGAGGGCCCCATCTCGCCCTGGTTGACAAGGTTGGGGGTCGTCAGGTCCGGGAAGCGCTTGTTGACCACCACGTCGCGGGCCCACTCGGCCGCCCAGCGCGGCCGCACGGCGATCTGCGGGGCGAGGGTGACCAGCGCCTTGGCGTCGAGGGTCTCGGGGATGGCCGGGCTCCCCCAGTCCCGTCCCATCGAGAACGACCAGTCCGTGGTGAGGATGACCCCGGCCGCGCCGGCGGCCTTGGCGCGCTCGAGCCGGCGCAGGACCTGCTCCTTGCCGCCCAGCCAGTACACCTGGAAGAAGGTCTGTGGGTTGGCCGCGATGACCTCCTCGATGGGCTTGGAGGCGAACGAGCTCAGGCCCATCGCGGTGCCGCGGGCGGCCGCCGCACGGGCGACGTCGACCTCCCCGTCCGGGGTGACCGCCTGCACGCCGGTGGGCGAGATCATCACCGGCAGACTGATGGGCTGACCCATCACCGTGGTGGCCATGTCGCGGTCCTGCTTGGCGCCGATGACGTGCGGCTTGGGCTCGAGTTCGGAGAACGCGTCCATGTTGTCGCGGATCGTCACGCCCGCCTCGCTGCCACCGACGAGCGCCATGTACACGCTCTTGGGCAGCTTCTTCTTCGCTCGACGCTGTGCCTCGGCGACGGACTCGAACCACGGGTTCTGCCGCCAGGGGTTGGCCTCGGCGATCTTGGACAGACGGGACACGGTGGGGGTTCCTCCTACGGGATTCGGTCCGGGGGCGCGGGTCGGCTCGGGACGCGCGGTCAGATCGGGGACTCGTCGCACAGGCTGGTGGGCCGGCGCGGCGGGGTGGTGATGAGCGTGAGCGGCACCGGGCCGGCGGGCTGCTTGCGCGCCGCCAGGCCCTTGGTGCGCGAGTGGTCCTGCGACGGCGCCGGGATGGCGCGCTCGGCGGCGAGCAGGCCCTCCCCGTGGCCCTGGACGCACTCGGGGTCCGGGCCGTCCATCGGCAGGCCGGTGAAGAACTTCGCGGCCATGCAGCCGCCACGGCAGCTGTCGTAGAACCCGCAGGACCCGCACGCGCCCGCGGACTGGGGCTCGCGCAGCTCGCGGAACAGCTCCGACGTCTGCCACACCGACTCGAATCCGCCGTCGGCGACGACGTTGCCAGCGAGGAAGTTGTCGTGGATGGCGAACGGGCACGCGTAGACGTCCCCGATCGGGTCGATCAGACACACCACGCGGCCGGCGCCGCAGAGGTTGAGCCCCGGCAGCGAACCCTGGCCGTCGCCGAACGCGGACAGGTGGAAGAAACTGTCGCCCGTGAGCACGTTCTCGCCGTGCGCGACCAGCCAGTCGTAGAGGTCCTTCTGCTGCTCGGGCAGCGGGTGCAGGTCGTCCCACACGTCGGCGCCGCGGCCGGACGGACGCAGTCGCGTGATGCGCAGGGTGGCGTCGTAGCGATCGGCCAGCGCCTTGAACTCGTCGAGCTGGGTGATGTTCTCGCGCGTGACGACGACCGAGATCTTGGCGTCGGTGAAGCCGGCGTCCTTGAGGTTCTGCAGCGCCCGCACGGCCATGTCGAACGAGCCCGGGCCGCGGACCGCGTCGTTGACCTCGGCGGTCGCGCCGTCGAGGGAGATCTGCACGTCGACGTAGTCACTCGCCGCCAGGCGCCGGGCGACCTTCTCGTCGATCCGCACGCCGTTGGTGGAGAACTTCACGCCCACCTGGTGGCTGGTGGCGTAGTCGACGAGCTCCCAGAAGTCCGAGCGGACCGTGGGCTCGCCGCCGCCGATGTTGACGTAGAAGACCTGCATCTTCTGCAGTTCGTCGATGATCGCCTTGCACTGCTCGGTGCTCAGCTCCCGCGGATCGCGCTTGCCCGAGGAGCTCAGGCAGTGCACGCACGAGAGGTTGCACGCGTAGGTGAGCTCCCAGGTCAGGCAGATCGGCGCGTCGAGCCCGCGCTCGAACTGGTCCACGAGTCGGCCGACGGGAGCCGGAGCCGCGGTGGTGGGCGCCGCTCCGGACGTGGTCGAGCGGTCGAGCATGCTGGTCATGAGGTCTCCTCGATCATGCGCGAGGCGGCGAGCTGGCCGAGCGCGTGCAGGTACAGGCGGGCCGTGCCCGGGTCGTCGATCGGCACCCCCGCGGCCGCGCACGCGGCGCGGGCGGTGGGATGGTCCGCGAGCGTGCGCACGACCTCGACGATGGTCGGCGACTTGAGAAAGCTGAGCTTGCGGGTGTGGAAGTGGTAGAGAAGGGCCCCGAACGGCTCGGGCCGCAGGGCGACGCCCGGGTGCAGGCGCCAGCCGGCGTCGAGATCGAATGCCGCCGGGGCGGCCGTCTGCCCGGCGCCGGCCGGCGCTGCTGCGGAGGTCATCTCAGTAGACCCCGCACATGCCGTCGATCGAGACCTCCTCGATGAGGGCCTCCTCCAGCACGACCTCGGTGTTCTGCGCGTTGTCCATCTCGCGTCCTTCCCTCCGGAACTGCGGGAACCCCACCACGGGCGTGGTGAGACCCGAATCATATTGGCACTTGGTGCCAGTGGCAAGGATCACTGATCTAGGCTCTCGTGTCATGGGAATGACGGGAATGACGGGAATAACCTCGGGACGGACGCCCGGACGTCGCCCGTCGACCACCCGCGCGTCGATCGTCGACGTGGCCCTCGACCTGTTCGCGCGCCAGGGTTACGAGGCGACCAGCGTCGACCAGATCGCCGAGGCAGCCCACATCTCGCGGCGCACCCTGTTCCGCTACTTCCCTGGCAAGGCCGCCATCGCGTGGGGCGAGTTCGACGAGCAGATCGAGCTCATGCTGGGGTACCTGGCCGGCGTCCCGGAGGACACCCCGCTGCGCGACGCGCTGGCGGACGCCCTCATCGCGTTCAACACGTTCCCGCCGTCGCAGACCGAGGTCCACCGCCTACGGATGCGCCTACTCCTGGGCGTGGACGAGCTCCAGGCCCACTCGACGCTCGTGTACGCCGACTGGCGGCGGGCCGTGGCCGGATTCGTCGCCGACCGGCGGGGCGAGACGGTGGACGACCTCGTGCCCGCCGCCACCGCGCACGCCGCCCTCGGGATAGCGCTGTCCGCCTACCGCCTGTGGGTGGCCGAGCCCGGGGCGGACCAGGATCGCCTCCACGAGCTCCTGCGCCGCGGGACGCAGATCTTGGCTTGACGCGGTGAGCACTCGCGCGCTCCGGGTGGCCGCGGGGCAACTTACCGCGGGGTAACCTCGTCGTCGTGACCGACACCTCGCCCCGCCCCACCGCCGACACCTCCACCTACCGCCTGTGGAAGTCCGCCACCCGCCTGCCGTTCGGATCCCGTCTGTTCAGCGCCGCGGTGAGCCTCAAGGCCCCCTACTTCCGCACGGCCCATCCGCACGTCACCGAGCTCCGGCCCGGGCGCTGCGTCGTGCGCGGGCCGGGATGGTGGGGCAACCGCAACCACATCGGCACCTTCCACGTGATCGCCGCGTGCAACCTCGCGGAGATGGCGATGGGCATGCTCGCCGAGGCCACCGTGCCCTCGACCCACCGCTGGATCCCCGTGGGCATGAACGTGCGCTACCCCGCCAAGTCGACGGGCGGGATGACCGTCACGGCCGAGTGGACCGAGCTGCCCGACTTCGCGTCCATGTCCACCGGGCAGGACATCGAGGTGCCCCTGCGGTTCGTCGACGACGCGGGGGTCGAGCCCGTGGTCGGCAGCATCACGATCCGGGTCTCGCCCAAGAAGAGGACGTGAGCCGGGACCACTTCTGATTTTCCCTTGCGGAAACGGAAAGAGACCCCTACCGTTTCCGTCATGGAAAACAACGCGTCGCCCCCGTACGATCCCGCCGCCGCCCTCGCCGACGTCGACTCGGCCCGCCGATCCGTGGCCGACAGGCTCATCACCCCGTGGTGGTACCACCCCACCCTCGGCGCGATCCTCGCCGCGATCATGCTGGTGGCCGCTCTCGACCTGCACGACGTCGTCCGCCTCGTGGTCTCCCTGGGCGGGGCGATCGGCATCGGCCTGCTGGTCGGGGCCTACCAGCGCACCACCGGCCTGTGGGTCGACATGCGCAACCTCGGCCCCACCTCCCGCAGGTGGTGGTTCGCCTACGCGGTGATCGTGATGGTGGTGACCGGCTCCTCGCTCATCCCCACCGCCTCGGGCCGGGCACTCCCCGTCTGGCTGGCCGTCCTGCTCGCCGCCGTCGCCCTGGTCGCCACGATCGTCCTGGGCCGCCGCGTCGACAGCGCGATGCGCGAGGAGATCCGCTCCGGCGCCGCCGCCCTCCCGAAGGCGCGTCGATGATGGCCAGGCGCGCCGCCGCCCGGTTCGACGAGATCATCCACGCCCCCCACCGGCTGCGGATCTGTGCCCTGCTCGCCCCGGTCGAATCGATGGAGTTCGGCACCGTCCGGGACGACCTCGGCGTCGCCGACTCGGTCCTGTCCAAGCAGTTCAAGGTCCTCACCGACGCCGGCTACGCCACCACCTCGAAGGCCGCCGCCCCCACCGGACGGGCGCGTACGTGGCTGGCCCTGACCCGCAGCGGACGCAAGGCGTTCGCCGGTCACCTCCAGGCGCTGCGCGAACTCGCCGCCGCCGCGGAGGGCGAGCCGCTCGCCCGGAGCGCCTCAGTCGCGGGTGCGGGCGTCGAAAGCCCGGATCGCGATCGGGGCGATGAGCACGGTCAGGCCGACGATCCACAGCAGTGACGAGAGCAGCGGATACTGCAACGGCAGCGCCGCCTCCGGCCCCACGGCCGGGGCGTTGCCCCACAGCTGCCGCATCGCCTGCACCACCGACGACAGCGGGTTCCACTCCGCGAACACCCGCAGCCAGTCCGGCATCGACTCCGGCGGGGCGAACGTGTTGGCCAGGAAGGTGATCGGGAACGTGGTCGTGAACATGACGCCGTTGACCGCCTCGATCGTCTTCAGTCGAGACCCCACGACGATCCCGATCCAGATCATGACGAACCCGAACCCGACCAGCACGACGTAGCCCAGCAGGGCGTCGAGGAGGTTCGAGCGGATCCGCCATCCCACGATCAGCCCGGTCAACGACATCACCACCACCCCGATCGAGGAGTGGATGAGGCTCGACGCGCTACGCGCGATGAGGATGGACGCCCGCTGGATGGGCAGCGACCGGAAGCGGTCGATGATGCCCTTGTTGAGGTCGTTGCACAGCCCCGACGCCACGACGAACGACGAGAACGCCATGGTCTGCGCCATGATCCCCGGCAGCAGCCACTCGCGGTAATTCACCCCGCCCGCCACGGCGATCGCGCCGCCAAAGACGTACGCGAACAGCAGCACGAACATCACCGGCTGGATGGTGACGTCCGCCAGGTTCTCCGGCTGCCGCCGGATGTGGAACAGATTGCGGCGCACCAGCGCCGAGACCTGCCGGCCGAACGAGGGGCCGTCCGGGCGGGCCGGGACGGCGAAGCCGTCTGCGCTGGTGGTCCCCACGGCGGGGTCCGCGACGGTGCTCATACCCGGTGCTCCTGATCGGTGGTACCGAGACCGGCGGTCTCGGATCTGGCGGTCTCGGGTTCGGCGGTCCGTGTCCCGGCGTCCTCGCGGTCGGCGGCCCCCTCCCCGGCAGACTCGAGTCGGGGGTCCTCCGCCTTCCGCCCGGTCAGCGAGAGGAAGACATCGTCCAGGCTCGGGCGCTGCAGGCCGATGTCGTCGAGCTCGATACCGGCCTCGGTGAACGCCGCGGCGATCCCCGCGAGCGCGGAGACACCTTCCGACGGCGCGGTGAGGCGGCGCGCGTCCCGGTCGACGTGGAAGTCGGCGATACGGGTCGTCAGCACCCGCGCGGCCTCGTCGACGTCCTCCGGACGCGACACCGTGATCACCAGGCTGGCCGCCCCCGAACGGTCCTTGAGCTGCAGCGGCGTGCCCTCGGCGATCACGCGTCCGTGGTCGATCACGATCACCCGGTCGGCGAGCTGATCGGCCTCGTCGAGGTACTGCGTGGTGAGCAGCAGTGTGGTCCCGTCACGGACCAGTCCGCGCAGCACGTCCCACAGTTCGTTGCGCGACCGCGGATCCAGGCCGGTGGTCGGCTCGTCGAGGAACAGCACCGGCGGGGCCGCGACGAGACTGGCCGCCAGGTCGAGGCGGCGCCGCATCCCGCCGGAGTAGCTCTTGGCGACTCGGATGGCCGCCTCGGTGAGCGAGAACTTCTCCAGCAGTTCGTCCGCCCGCGCCTTCACCGCCTTCTTCGGCAGTCCGTACAGGTCACCGATCAGGCGGAGGTTCTCCCGCCCGGTGAGCAGCTCGTCGACCGTGGCCGACTGGGCCGTCAGTCCCATCTTCTTGCGCACCAGCGCGGGCTCGGAGACGACGTCGTGGCCGGCGACCCGGGCGGTTCCCGAGGTCGGCGGACTCAGGGTGGTCATCATCCGGATCGTGGTGGTCTTGCCGGAACCGTTCGGACCGAGCAGCCCGAGGACCGACCCGGTGGGGACGGTGAACGAGATGTCGTCGACGGCGGTGAAGTCGCCGAATCGCTTGACGAGGTGTTCGGCCTCGATCGCCGGTGCGGACGTGGTTCGGGTACTCACCCTCAAAGGGTGGCCCGCTCCCGTGGAGTAGTCAACAGTCCCGCCGCGCCGTGCGGACAGATACTGTCAGCAATGCGGCCCGCGGCACCGGATCGGATGCCGGCGGGCCCCGACCGGCCTACCGTCGTGCCATGCCCCGCATCGCCATCACCTCCGTCCACGTCGACGACCAGTCGCGTGCGCTCACCTTCTACACCGAGGTCCTGGGGTTCGTCCTCAAACACGACCTCCCCGCAGGCGACTTCCGCTGGCTCACGGTGGTCGACCCGGGCGACCCGAACGGCACCCAGCTGCTGCTCGAGCCCGACCAGCACCCCGCCGCCCGGGCCTACGTCACCGCGTTGCACGCCGACGGTATCCCGGCCGCGCAGTTCGAGGTGGACGACATCCACCGGGCGCACGCCGAGCTGCAGGAGCGGGGCGCGCGGATCGTCCAGCCGCCCACCGAGATGGGTCCGGTGTGGACGATGATCCTCGACGACACCTGCGGCAACCTCGTCCAGCTCGTCACCGCCCCGGACGTCTGAGGCCCGGCTCCGCGGGGCCGCGCCCACCTTCCGCGACGTATCGTGGGGAGGCCGCCAGCGCCTTCCGACGCCCCACGACCAAAGGATGACCGGTACCCGTGAGCCCCCAGTCGACCATCCCGCCGACCATCGCCCGCTCGTGGCTCCTGCTGCCCGCGGACAAGTCCGAGCGTTTCGATGACGCCGTGAACTCCGAGATGGACGTGGTGGTCCTCGACGTGGAGGACGGGGTGCGGCAGTCCGAGAAGGAGCGCTCGCGCCGTGAGGTGCGCCAGTGGCTCGAGGCGGGCAACCACGCGTGGATCCGCATCAACGACGTCCGTTCCCCGGAGTGGGAGAAGGACCTCATGGCTCTGGGTCACTGCCCCGGGCTGGACGGCGTGATGCTGGCCAAGACCGAGAACGCCGAGCACGTCGCCCTCACCGCGGCCCGCCTGGCCGAGGGCACCCCGATCGTCGCCCTGATCGAGTCCGCGGACGGCCTGGCACAGGCGGCGGAGATCGCCAAGACCGAGCAGGTGGTGCGCCTGGCGTTCGGCGTCGGGGACTACCGGCGCGACACCGGCATCGGATCCTCTCAGATCGCGCTGGCCTACACGCGTTCGCAGTTCGTAGTGGCCAGCCGGATCGCGCGCGTGGCCCCGCCGATCGACGGGCCGACCATCTCCAACGACACGGGGGTGCTGATGGACGCGGCAGAGCACGCCGTCGAGATGGGCATGACCGGCAAGCTGTGTCTCCGGGTCGACCAGGCGCCGTACATCAACGAGGTCCTCTCCCCCTCCGCCGCGGACGTCTCGTGGGCCGAGTCGGTCATCGACGAGCTCGGGAACGGCGGCGAGCGCTGCCGCGACGGATCCGACCTGCCGCGCCTGGCCCGCGCGCAGAAGATCGCCCGGCTCGCGCAGGCGTACGCCGTCGCGCGCTGACGGAAGCCGCGAACGCCGAGCTCGTCGCGGACATGACAGGGCCCCGGCCGCGTGTGCGGTCGGGGCCCTGTCATCGCTCCCGGGTCGTTCAGCGGGGCGAGTCGGTCAGCGGGTCGGTTCGGTCAGCGGGGCGAGTCGCCGGTGACCAGCGGCAGGTCGGGATCACCGGCCCACGCGGTCATCGAACCGTCGTACACCGCCACGTCCCCGCGGCCGGCCAGCGCCAGCGCGTGGGCGACCCCGGTGGCCGCGATCCCACCGCCGCAGTAGGTGACGACCTCGCGGTCCTCGTCGAGCAGCCCGGCCGCCTCGAACTCGGCGCGCAGTTCCTCGACAGGACGCAGCGCGCCGGTCTCGGGGTCCCGGAGGCGGGCCACCGGCAGGTTGATGCTGCCGGGGATGTGGCCGGGACGACCGTACGAGTCGACGTCACCGCGGTACGTGGCCTCGTCGAGGACGTTGACGAGAATCGTGTTCTCGTCGTCGAGGGCCGCGGCCACGTCCTCGGTGGACCGGATCAGTTCCGGTCGTCGGACGCCGGTGAAGGTGCGCGGCGTGGGCACCGCGATCTCGTCGGTGACCTCGTATCCCGCGGCCTTCCACGCCGGCAGGCCGCCGTCGAGGACGGCGACGTCGTCGAAGCCCTCGAAGCGCAGGTGCCACCAGAGGCGGGTGGCCCAGAACCCCTCGTGCTGGCCGTAGACCACCACGGTCGCGCCGTCCCCGATGCCGAGCCCGCTCGCGGCGGCCGCGAAGCGCTCGTGATCCGGCGCGGTGGCGGGCAGGGGGCTGCCCGGGTCGGCGAAGTCACCGAGCAGGTCGGCGAACAGGGCGCCGGGGATGTGCTCGGGCCGGTACGTCTCCAGGCCCGAGACCGGGCGCGGGGTGCCGTCCGCGTCGGCGGTCAGGTGAGTGGTGGCGTCGACGACGACGAGGTCGGCGTCACCCAGGTGCTCGCGCAGCCACCCGGGGCTCACGGTGAGCGGAGTCGTCATGTCTCGTCCTTTCGATGGGGTACGCCCTTTCGAGGATAGACAGATCTGTTCATCTGACGCGCTGGAGCCGAACGTTGGCGAACTCGGTCAGGCCCCATCGGCCCAGCTCACGCCCGTACCCGGAGCGCTTGACGCCGCCGAACGGCAGCCCCGGCATGGTGGTGCCGTGCTCGTTGACGTAGGCCATGCCCACCTCGAGCCGCTCCGCCACCTCGGAGGCGCGCTCGGTGTCGGTGCCCCACACGGACCCGGACAGTCCGAAGTGGGTGTCGTTGGCGATGCGCACGGCCTCGTCGACAGAGTCGTAGGTGTACACCATCGCGACGGGGCCGAAGATCTCCTCGCGGTAGGCGTCCATCTCCTCGGTGATGCCGGTGAGGATGGTGGGCTGCATGAACGCGCCGGGCCGGTCGATCGCCGCGCCGCCGGTGACGAGGGTCGCGCCCTGCCGGACGGCCGTCTCGACCTGCTCGACGACGCCGTCGCGGGCGTCCTCGGATGACAGGGGCCCGAGCTCGGTGCCCTCGTCGGCGGCGGGCCCGACGGCCAGTTCCTCGTAGAGGTTCTTCAGCCGGCCGAGGAAGTCCTCCTCGAGCTGCGACGGGACGAAGATCCGCTTGGGCGAGTTGCACGCCTGCCCGCAGTTCGACAGCCGTGCCCGGCCCACGGTCTCGGTGAGCTCGTCGAGATCGTCGGCGTCGAGGATGATGAGCGGGTCGGACCCGCCGAGTTCGAGCACGCTCGGCTTGAGGTTCTCCGCGGCCACCGTGGCCACCGCGGCGCCGGCTCCCTCGCTCCCGGTGAGGGAGACGCCCTTGATCCGCGGGTCGGCGATCATCTCGGCGACCGTGTCGCTCGAGGCGTAGACGTTGACGAAGACGTCGTCGGGAAGGCCCGCCGCGCGCTGGACCTTCTCGATGGCCGCGGACGAGCGGGCGCAGATGCTCGCGTGCTTGAGGACGACGGTGTTGCCGAGCAGCAGGTTGGGCGCGGCGAACCGGGCGACCTGGTAGTAGGGGTAGTTCCACGGCATGATCCCCACCAGCGGCCCGACGGGCTCGTAGGTGACCCGGTTGAGACGCGCCTCGGGCACGTCCAGCGACTCGGGCTCGAGGAGGGCGGGGCCGTGCTCGCCGTACCAGCGGTAGATCGACGCCGCGAGCTCCACCTCGCCCTGCGCCTGGTCGGGAAGCTTGCCCATCTCGGTGGTGATCGCCTTGCCGAGTTCCTCGCGGTGCTCGTCGAAGGCGTCGGCGATCGCCACGAGGATGCGGGCCCGCTCGGCCACGTCGGTGTCGCGCCAGGTGGTGAATCCCTCGGTGACGGTGTCCAGGACGCCGTCGACGTCCCGGATCTGCTCGTACTCGCGGTCGGTCTGACCGGTGGACGGGTCGTGCGTGACGTACATGCGGTCCTCCCTCTTCTCGCGGCGGCCGGTGGTGGTACCCGGTCGTGTCACGCGACGGTAGGCGGCGGGTGGGACCGGTGCATCCGGTCGGTGCGCCTCGACCCCGCCACCGCGGTGGGGCGGGGCGGGGTCGCGGGAGGTCGGATGTGGGTGTCGGGCCCGGTGGATCAGTCCCAGCCCTGGGCGGCACGACGATCCGCGTCGGCCATGCCCTGGTTGCCCTGGGCGGCGGCGCGGGAGATCTCGGCGAGCATCGCCTGCAGCGCTGCCGCGGCCTGGTCCCAGTCGTTCTGGTGCGCCTGGTAGGCGACCGCGGCGTCGCCCTCCCACTCGGCGACCAGCGGGGCGAGGTAGGCCTCGAGGTCGTCGAGGGTGGTGCGCAGGTTGGTGGACGCCTGCGCGACCTGGCCGACGAGGGCCTCGATCGGGCCGTGGTTGTAGGTGATCTGTCCAGAGGTCATGACGGTCCCTTCCGGTGGTGGTGGTGTCGGCGATCAGAGGTTGAGCGGGCCGGTGCCGCCAGCCCGGGTGATGAGGGCGGCCGAGTCCTGGTCCGCGGCGTCGAACGACGAGCTGTTGGTCCGCATCGTCTCGGAGATCCCGGCGAGCGCGTTGTTGAGCTTGGCGCTCTGCTGCTGCCACTCGGTCATGATCTGGGTGAAGCGTGCCTGCGCGGCGCCGCGCCAGACCGAGCCGCCGAGCTGGGACACCGAGTCCCGCACGGTGCCGAGCAGCCGGTCGATCTCGAGGTTCACGTCGTCGACCCTCCTGGCCGCCGTGTCCATGGTCCCGATGTGGGTGTTGAACCCGGTCATCTCATCCTCCCCTGTGGTCGCTGCGGACTCCCGTTCTGGGTCCGTCACAGTGTTCGACGCGGCCGGGAGGCCGTTCGGTTCCGCGGGAACGGGAAATTCTCCGCCGGGATCGTCAGGAGGTCGTGTAGAGCCGGGCCGCCGCCTCGACCGGCGCGACGTCGGGTATCACGAACGACAACAGACGGGCCCGGTCGCACGCGTCCACGACCCGCTCGGCGACCCGGCCGCGCACGAGGACCTCCGTGGACCCGGTGGCCGCCTCGCGCCGCCGGCGCCGCAGTCCGGCGACCGCGTCGAGGACGCGCGGCACCTCGTCGTCGACGGCGGAGTCGCGGAACGGGTCACGGCGGTGCACCACGGCGCGGTCGACCAGGGTCAGTCCGCCGCGCGCACGTTCGACGAGCGAGACCGTGGTGCGCGTGCGGGAGGATTCCACGCACACCGCCCAGCGCGCCGACGACGACGGCAGCGCCTCGGCCGTGACCAGGGCTGAGCGGACCACGCGGGCGGCGACCCCCACGCCCCGGGCGGCGGCCACGAGCCGGGTGGTACGGCTCGTGCCCCAGTCACTGGGCACCACCAGCACAGCGGTGTCGCCATCACCGTCACTGTCACCGACCCCGGCCCCGGCCCCGGCCCCGGCCCAGCGAAGTGCGCGCGCGACGGGGGCCGCGAGGAGCTCGGGGACGGGCACCGAGAGGCCGGCGACGTCCACGCGGTCGCGGTGTGCGTGGGCGACGGGGTCTGCGAGGCACCGGCCCGGGAAGCGGGCGGCGGCCGCGTCGGCCCGATCCGAGCACTCGATGCGGTCCCCACCGGGCGGGAGCGCCGATCCGTCGAGGCCGGCGAGGACGGAGGCGGGGGCGACCGCCGGGGACAGCACCGCCGAGGCGGACGCCGCCGCGACGGCCAACCCCGAACAGGACAGGTCGACGGCCAGGGTCGCCGCCCGCCCGTCGGTCACGGTTCGGACAGTGCGGTCTGGACCAGCCGCACGCCGCCGTCACGGGTGATGAGCCGCCCCCGCCCGGCCGGCAGCGGGCCGGGTCGCACGCCGCCGAGCAACGGTCCCTCCTCGCGGCTGCCGGACATGAGGAACCCGGCGCCGCCCAGGTCGCGGATCCGGGCCACAAAGGGGTCGAACAGCGCGCGCGAGGCGCCGGCGCTGCGCCGCGCCAGGACGACCGACAGGCCGATGTCCCGGGCGTGGGGCAGGAAGCGGGCCAGGGGCTGCAACGGGTTGCCCCCGCCGGTGATGACGAGGTCCAGGTCGTCGACGAGCAGGTAGATCCTCGGTCCGCTCCACCACGACCGCGCGCGCAGCTCCTCGGCCGTGACGTCGGCGCCGGGCATGCGCTCCTCGAGGACGCGCGCCAGGTGCTCGACCATGGGCACGAGGGCCGTCTCGGTGGGCGCGTAACCCGCCAGGTGGTCCCCTTCGACCTCGCCGAGCATCGTGCGCCGGTAGTCCACCACGATGAGCTTGGCGTGCTCGGGGGTGTTCCCCGCGACCAGGCCGCGGGACAGCGACCGCAGGAGGGAGGTCTTCCCGCACTCCGAGTCGCCCAGCACCAGCATGAGCGGGTCGCCCTCGAGGTCGGCGTAGACCACCGTGAGATCGGCCTCGTCGACGCCGAGCGGGACGCGGGAGCGACGACCGTCGGCGTCGGGGCGGGCCAGGCTCGCGACCTGCGCGTAGGGCAGGACCTCGGGCAGCATCCGGACGGGGGCCGCGCCGACGTCGCCCACCCGGGCGCGCCACCGCCGGGCGAGGTGACGCGAGGCCTCGGCGGTCGCGTCGGCCATGCCCTCCGGGTCGACGCGGCCGTCGAGCCGGGGTTGGTAGACGAGCATGTGGTCTCGGGCGCGGGTGAGTCCCCGCCCCGGGGCGGCAGGGACCGTCATCGCCGCGCGCCGGTCGATCATGGAGTCGGTGGGATCGCCCAGCCGCAACTCGACCCTCGTGCCGAGGGCGTCGCGCAGCGCCGGCCGCAGGTCCGCCCAGCGGGAGGCGGACAGCACCACGTGGACGCCGTAGGACAGCCCGTCCGCGGCCAGGCCCAGGACCACGGCCTCGAGGTCCTCGAACCCGGTGCGCAGGGCCTGCCACCCGTCGAGCACCAGCAGGACGTCGGGGTACTCCGTCACGGGGCGCCCGTTCCGCTCGATCTTCCGACGGCGCGCCTGGTCGACGGAGGTGATGTCCGCCTCGCGGAACGCGGCTTCACGACGGCGACGCTCGGCGTCCACCTCGGCGATCGTGCGCCGGATCCTCTCCTCCTCGCCGCGGCGGGCGACCCCGCCCACGTGCGGCAGGTCCGAGACCGACTGCAGCAGGCCGCCGCCGAGGTCCACGACGTACACCGACAGCCGGTCGGGCTCGGTGGTCGCGGCCGCGGACAGCACGAGGGTGCACAGCGTCGTCGACTTGCCGGAGCGGGTGCCGCCGACGACGGCGACGTTGCCGTCGGCACCGGACAGGTCCACGTACCAGGTGTCGCGGCGCTGCTCGAACGGCAGGTCCACCTCGGCGAGCGGGAACCGCAGCCCGACCGGCCGGACGCCCGCGATCGCGGTCCCCGTCGGTTCGGCGCGCGTAGGTTCGGTGCCCGCGGCCGCGGCGTCCATCGATGCGGTGCCCGTCGGTTCGGTGCCCACGGCCGAGTCCAGCGGAGCGCCCTCCCCCAGCGGGGCCAGCCACACTTCGTGCGCGGGTCGGCCGTGCCCGGCGAGTCGGCCCACCAGGACGTCGAGCAGGCTCGCCGACTCCTCCGTGCCGTCGGCGTCCGCGGCGTCGCCGGGAACGAGGTCCTCGTCGTCGTCGGCCCCGACTACCACCGGCGGCGTCGGCACCGGCATGTACCAGGCGGTGAACGGCCGCACCGCCGCCCGCGCGGCGACCGTGGCCACCGACGAGCCGTCGAGGCGGCGGTCCTCGGTGTACGGGCCGGACACGTAGGCGGCGTCGAACCTCACCGGCTCACCGGCGTCCACCTTGAGGTAGCCGGCGCCCGGCGTGGCGGGCAGGTGGTAGGCGTCGGTCACGCCGAGGACGGTGCGAGACTCGGTCGCCGAGAACGTCTTGAGGGCGATCCGGTAGGACAGGTGGCTGTCCAGCCCGCGCAGCCGTCCTTCCTCGAGGCGCTGGGACGCGAGCAGCAGGTGGATGTGCAGGGAGCGCCCGAGGCGCCCGATCGTGAGGAACAGCTCGGCGAACTCGGGCTTGGAGGACAGCAGCTCGGAGAACTCGTCGACCACGATCACCAGCGCGGGGAGCGGGTCCAGCGGGGCGCCCTTGGCGCGGGCGGCCTCGTACTCCGCCACGTTCGAGTAGTTGCCGGCCGCGCGGAGCACCTCCTGGCGCCGGGTGAGCTCCCCCTCGAGGGCGTCCCGCATGCGGTCGACCATGGTGATCTCGGCCTGCAGATTGGTGATGACCGCGGCGACGTGTGCCAACGACTCCAGCCCGAGGAACGTGGCGCCGCCCTTGAAGTCCACCAGCACGAGGTTGAGCGAATCGGGGTCGTGGGTGGCGACCAGGCCCAGCACGAGGGTGCGCAGGAACTCGGACTTGCCCGACCCGGTCGCGCCGATACACAGCCCGTGCGGGCCCATGCCGCCGTGCGCGGCCTCCTTGAGGTCGAGCTCCACGGGCGCGCCGTCGGGACTGACCCCCACGGGCACGCGCAGCCGGTCGCGTTCTCCGCGGCGCCGCCACGCGACCGCCGGGTCGACCTGGGTGGCCACGCCGATCCCCAGCAGGTCGGGCAGGCCGGGCGCGCGGCGGGTCGAGGTGGAGCCGTCGGCGTGGGTCACCGTGTCGGCGGGCCGGTAGCGCGACAGCGCCATGGCCAGTCGCTCGGCCTCCGGCGGGCTCATCGCGTCGACCCGCGCGACCTCCTCCTCGCCCGCCTCGGTGCGGACGCGCGCCACGCGGTCGTCGCCGACGCGGATGCACAGACCCCGGCGCAGCGCGAGGTCGCGCAGCTGCCCCGCACGGCTGCCGGAGACCTCGAGCACGGTGACGCCGTCGAGTCCGTCCTCGGCCAGGAGACGCTCGGCGCCGGTGACGCCGACCCCGTCGACGACGACGACGAGGTGCGCCCGCCCCGGGACACCGGCCGCGCTCGGGGAGAAGGCGGGTCGGTCCGAGATGTCGGTCCCGAGCATCGACTCGACCCCGGCGAGCGAGAACTCGGTGAGCCGGACCCGCCCGCCGCCGTCGGTGTAGACGTGGTGTTCGTGGTGCGGGAGCCACTTGAGCCACTCCCAGGCCCGGCGGGCGTCGCCCTCGCTCGCGGCCACCGCGACGCGGACCCGGCCGGGGCCGTGGGCCACCACGAGGCCGCCGATCATGGCGCGCACGGCGGCGCGCACCCGGTCGACGTCGCCGTCGAGGGACAGGGCGGCGAACGCGCGCAGCTCCAGCGCGACGGGCAGCTCGTCGACCACCGAGTGCACGCGGACGAAGCGTCGCATGCTCACCACCGACACCGGCTCCAGGTCGTCGACGGGACCCGTGTCCGGGGCCTCGAGCCGGGTCGCGAGCGACTGGCGGCCGGGGCCCACGCGGATGGTGAGGTCGTCGGGGTCCGACTCGTCGCGCTCCCACATGCGGGACGTACCGACGAGCGCGGGCAGCTCGACGGGGTCCGGGTGGCGCCAGAGGGCGGCCGCCCGCTGCGCGGCCGCGGTCTCGCGGACGGTGTCCCGGGTCTGGCCGAGGTAGCGCAGGTAGTCCTTGCGCAGTTCGTCCGTCTCGGCGGTCTTGTTCCCGCCGGTCAGCGTGCCGGCGAGCATGCCCACCGCCGAGACGGCCATCATCACCGGGAAGAGCATGAACATGGGGTTGCGCATCATCCCCGTGCGCATCATCACCACGACCATCCCGCCCACGGCCACCACCAGGACGATGGGCAGGACGATCTGGATGAGCGGGCGCGGGGTCGGCCGCGGCAGGGCGGGCGGCGCCTGCAGTGCGATCTCGCCGCCGGGCGTGGGCGGGGCGTCGAGCTTCTCGGCGCGCGCGAACACGACGTCACCCATCAGCGGCACCCGTGTGCGTCACCAGCGATCGTCCCCTCCACTGCCGCCGGGCGCGCGGCGCGCCGCCGGGAGTTGGGCCCCCCACGAGCGCCCTTCCGCCCCGACAATGATCGGCGTATCGGGTGGCGATGTTAGGGCAGTACACGTCCTGGCGGGGGCACCAACCGGGAGCGAGCGGGAGGTCGGCGAGATGTCGGCGGACAGTGAGATCAGGGGCGTCGCCGCGGGCGTCGAACCCCTGGACCAGCGCCGGGTGTCGGTGGTGTGCCGCTCCACCCGCGTGGACCTGAGTCTGCCCGCCCACCTCGAGCTGGTCGCGGTGATCCCGGAGGTCGTGGACCTCGTCCGTGACCACATCCGCGCGGTCGCGGGCCCGGCGTCGGGGGTGGACGTCGACGCCCGGATGGGCGGCGGCACCGGCGGGTCCTGGCAGCTGTCCCGACTGGCCGGCGGCCCGCTGGCCGTGTCGGAGACCCTCGCCCAGCAGCGCGTCCACGACGGCGAGATCCTCGTGCTGGACCACCGCCCGGTGCCGACGCCCGCCCCACTGTTCGACGACGTCCTGCAGGGACTGACCGAGCCGGACGTGGCCCGCTCCGCCTCGTGGGACCGTCGTGACGCGGTCACCACCGCGACCGCCGCGACCGCTGTCGTGGCGGTCGCCGCCGCGGTGGCGGCGACCCGGCAGTGGTGGCTCGACGGCGGGCTCACGACCCCGCTGGTGTCGTTGCTGCTCGCGCTGCTCGGCCTGGCCGCGGTCCTCGCCCTGCGTCGCGCCTCCGTGCACGGGTTCGCGGACGCCGTCGCGGGTGCGTGTGCGGTGGGCTTCACGGTGCTCGCGGGGTCCACCGTGGGTGGCCCTCCCGTCGGCGCCGGGCACCTCCTGGGCGGGCTCACGGCCGGGGCGGTCCTCGCCGGGGTGCTGCGGTCGACCGTCTTCCGCCCGGGGCCGGTCCACGGCTACGACACCGCCGCCGGGTACCTCGCGGCGTGCGTGGCGCTCGCGACGGGCGCGGTCGGTGCGCTCGTGGCGGCGACGACCCGCACGCCGGCCCCCGCGGTGGGCGCCGGCGCAGTGCTCGTCGGGCTCCTCCTGCTCACCGCGGCCCCGCGGATCGCCGTCTGGGCCGCCCGCATCCCCATCCCTCCGGTGCCCGCCCCGGGCGAGGACGTCGAGGCCGGCGACCTCGAGGACATCGACCACGACGTGCGTGGTCGCGCCCGCGGTCCCCTGCCCACGCCGGACGTGTTGCGGCACCGGTTCCTCACCTCGCGGTCCTGGCTCACCGGCCTGCTGGCCGCGGCGGGGGCGGTCTGCACCGCCGGGTCGCTGACGTCTCTGACCGGCGACAGCGACAGCACCCGCTGGTCGGCTCCGCTGGCGCTGGTCCTCATCGTCGTGCTGGTGCTGCGCGGACTGGGCTACGCCGACCGGGTCCACACCGCCGTGCTGCTGATCTCGGCGCTCGTGCTGACCGCCGGCGTGCTGGTGGGCGCGGGCGTGACCGTCGACTCGCCGGTGGGGGTCGTCGTCCCGGCCGCGGTGGCCGTCGCCGCGGCGGTCGTCGTGGCCGCGTCGGTCCTGCCGCACGTCGACCTCTCCCCCGGCGCGCTCCGGGCCGTGGGGGTGGTCGAGGCCGTCGCCCTCTGCGCGATCGTCCCCCTCGCGGTGGGCGCCATGGAGGTCTACTCCCTCGTCCGCCAGCGATGACGGACCCGGGACCGGCCGCCGCGCGCCCCACCCTCGGCCACCGTGCCACCCGTGCCTTCCGGCGGATTGCGGCCACGGCAACCGTGGCCGCGGTGGTGGCCGGTCAGCTGCTCGCCCACCCGGCGGGGACGCCCGCCGCGTCCGCGGTGGAGCGCCCGTCAATCGACGGCCCGGTCCCCGAGGGCTCGGGGCTGGACTCCGGGCCCCTGCGCCTGGACGGCCCGTGCCGCACCACCGCCGCCGTCCTCGACCCGACCGCCCCGCCCGCCTCGGCGACCGCCGCCGAGCTGGCCGACGCGTGGATCCACGGCCGCGGGGAGGGCCAGGTCGTGGCCGTCATCGACACCGGGGTCAACCCCGGGCCGCGGCTGCCGCGGGTCCGCGGGGCCGGTGACGTGGTGCCCGGCCGGGACGGCACGGAGGACTGTGACGCCCACGGCACGCTCGTGGCCGGGGTGCTCGCGGCCACCGAGGACACCGCCGGGCACTCGGGCATCGCGCCCGGCGTCGAGATCGTCTCTATCCGCCAGTCCAGCAGCGTCCTCCGCGCCGAGAGCCCCGGCCCCGGCGGTCCGACGGTCGGCGCCGGGGTCGGCACCCTGTCCACCCTCGCCCGGTCGATCCGGGCCGCCGTCGACGCCGGCGCCGGGGTCATCAACATCTCGGAGGTCGCCTGCGTCCCCGCGGGCACCGTGCTCGCCGACGCCACCCTCGGCGGCGCGATCCGCTACGCCGCCGTCGACCACGACGTCGTGGTGGTCGCCGCCGCCGGGAACGTCGGCGAGGCGTGCGGCGAACAGAACCCGCCCGCCACCGACCCGTCCGCACCGGGCGCCGACGGCTGGGACGACGTCCTCACGATCGCCTCCCCCGCCTGGTACGACGACCACGTGCTCACCGTCGGCGGCGTCGACGCGGACGGCGCCCCCGCGGAGTTCTCGCTGCGCGGCCCGTGGGTGGACGTCGCCGCGCCCGCCGTGGGGCTGCGGTCCGTGGGCGCCGACGGCGCGGGCGTGTCCGACTTCGTCGTGGCCGGCGACGGCTCGCGCACCCCGATCAGCGGCACCAGCTTCGCCGCGCCGTTCGTCGCCGGCACCGCCGCGCTCGTCCGTCAGGCCCACCCCGGGCTCACCGCGCGCCAGGTGATCGCCAGGATCGAGGACACCGCGATCCCCGCCGCGGGCGGGCACGACCACGCGATCGGCCACGGGGTGGTGGACCCGGTGGCCGCCGTGACCGGCGTCCGCAGAGCCGGCCGGCCCGCCCCGTCGACCACCACGATCGCCGCTCCCCCGCCCGATTCCGGCCCACCGGGTGCGGGCGCCGGCGCGGGCGTGGCGGCGGGCGCGCTGGCCCTGGGGGCGATCGCCCTCGTCGTCGTCACCCTGCTCGGGTCCCGCGACACCGGGCCGGACCGTCACAGGCCCCGCGACACCGGGCCGGGCGGCACCAGGCGCCGCGCCGACTGACCTCGCCCCACCGCCCGTCGCGGGCCACCGCCCGTCGCGGCCACCTCCCGTCGCGGGCTTTCGCCCGCCACACGCCCGGGTCAGCCCGTCGTGTCGTCCTGTCCCGCCAGCGCCAGATCCGAGCCGTCCCGGGCGACCAGCGCCGATCCGCGGTCCAGGCGCGGCCCGGCCGGGAGGCGGTCGAGGATCGCGGTGTCCACCGGCACCGGCGCGCCACCCAGGCCGAGCACCGCGGCGGTCGGCGCGTCGGGGACGTCGAACCGCACCCCCGTGTCGGCCACGATCGTCGTGACCGCGCTGCGGGTCGTCGTGCCCCGTCCCGTCGCCGCGACGAGCAGCCCGCCGCCCGGCACGCCCACCGCGTCGACCGCCGGGCCCCCGCCGTCGGCGCCGGCCACCGCCCGGGCCTCCCCGGGGCCGGGAGCCGGCGCGCCCGCCACCAGGGACACCCGGCGCGCGGCCGGGCCCGGCCCGCCCGCGTCGCGCACGCACAACACCGGGGAGGCGGACGTCTCGAGCACCGTCGGGCGCTCGCCGGGGTAGGCCTCCACATCCAGTGCCACCGACCGCGGTACGGCCATCCGGTCCGGCGGCACCTGCGCGACCGCCCCGACCGTCGCGGTGGAGCGGATCACGTCGGCGAGCACCGGACCGACCTCCTGCACGCCGTCGGCCAGCGCGACATGGGTCCGCGTCCCCGTGGCCGTCTCCACGGTGAACACCTGACCGATTCGCAGCCCGTCGAGTCCGTAGTCGACCGGCTCGCCCGCCATCTCGATCACCGGCCGGCGCACCGGGTCAACCTCCGGCAGCGGGTCCACCAGGGCCGCCGTGACCGGACGCGGGTCGACCCCGCCGAGGCCGAGGATCTCCAGCAGGTCGCCGTCGCCGAGGTCGATGCGCGCGCGGGTGCCGTCGCGGAGCAGCCAGCCGGTGCCGTCCTGGTCCGCCAGCACGATCTCGTCCGGGCCCGTCTCGCGACCGGGCGCGGCCCCGACGTCCGCGTCCTCCCGCGCGACGATGCTCGTGCCGGTCACGCGCGGGCGTCCGCGATCGGCGTCGGCGACCTCGTCGCACACCGTCCACGACACGGCGGCCGCCGCCTCGGCGTCCCGGTGACCGGGTAGCGCCGACGGCGCGCCGGGGATGCCGAGCAGGCCGCCGCGCGGGGTGCCGGCGAGGTCGTCGTCGCGCACGGTCCGCGGCTCCGCGGGCTCGCCCAGCACGAGGCGCGCGGACGCGAGGTTGAGCACGGGGTGCACGGTCTGACCGGCCCGCACGTACATCTGCCCGGAGTCCCGCCCGACCATGATCGTCGTGCTCCCGACGTCCGGGGCCGGGTCGAGCAGGGCCAGCACCGCGGCACCGGCCACGCCGAGGACCGCCGCGACCACGCCCACCGTCAGCCCCGTCGACTGACGTCTCAGCGGGTCGTGCAGCATCCGGACGTCCTGGGAGACCACGGCGTGGCGGGCCCGGCGGGCGAGGAAACGGTGGCCGTCCACCTGCGCCCGGGTCGTCGGCTTGAGCGGCACCGGCGCGGCCCCCTTTCCACGGATGTGGCGCCCCCGCAGCCGGGGGCACCGGGGGTAGGGTACGCCAGGATCCGGCCCCCGTGGCCGGTCATCCGGGGGCGCCGTCCGCACGCGCCCGAGGGCTCGCGACAGGCGTGAAGGGGGCGCGTGGATGACGGCGGTTCCCACCCTGGCCGGGCTCGCCGCCGCGATCGTCGCGACGGTCGTTCTCACCGTGGTCTGCCCGCCGCAGGCGCAGCCGTGGGCCCAGTTCGTGGCGGTCGTGCTCGTCGCCGCCGTGATCACCGCGCGGCGCAGCGGCCGCCCGGTGCTGGCGCGCCCGCGGGCCGCGCGTCGGCGTCCCGTCGACGTGGTGGACCTCGTCGCCCCGGATCGCTCCCCCGTCGGATGTGTGGAGGGCGAGCGGGTGGTGACGACCGCCGTGGAGATCTCGGCCGGCGCGCTCGTGACCACCGAGGTGGGGCGGGACGACCCGGCCGACCACCGCGGCGTCCGCCTCCCGTTGGCGGTGGTGGCGCGCCAGCTCGAGCAGGGCGGGGTGCGCCTCGAGGGGATCGACGTGGTGGTCGACGGTCGCCGCGCCGCGACGGGTGACGACGGCGAGGTGTACGACGCGCTCGTCGGCCCGCTCGCGCTGATCTCGCACCGACGCGTCCACCTGCTGCTGCGGTTCGACCTCGCACTGCTCGCGCTGGGGCCCGCCGGACGGGCCGACGGCTCGCTGGAGCAGGTGGTCACGGTGGCCACCGAGCGGCTGCGCCGGTCGCTCGTGCATCACGGGGTGCCGTGTCGGGTCCTCGACGCGGCCGAACTCGCCGACCTCTACCTGGACGCCGAGGGGGACCCCGGGCCGGGCGTCGGGGTGGTGGTGCGCCCGTCCGCCGACCCGAGGGCGGTGATCGACGGGCTCACCACCGTGCGGGCCGCGCGCGTCACCGAGGTGCTCCGCCTGCGGCGCGTGGGGGGTCGCGACGACGTGGTGGACGTGGCGACCACCGTGGGCCTGACCGGCGTGGCCGTCGGGGCGGTGGGCGGGGAGGCGGTCGCCGCGGAGGCGGTGGCCGAGCGTATATCGCCACTCATCGCAGACACCTGTCATCGGCTGCCGTCGGCGGGCGTCCTGCCCGTTCCCGGCGAGGAGATGCCCGTGGCCGTCGCCGGGTCGCTGGTCCGGCGACGTGTCGACGACCTCGCCGTCCTCGCCCCGCCGGCGCACGGCTGCGGCCAGATCCTCGGCGCGACGCGCACCGGGGGCGCGGCGGCGGTCCAGCTGGCCGGCCCGCACCTGCGGTCGGTCCTGCTCGCCGCGCGACCCGCGGTCTGCCGACAGGTCGCCTTCCGCGCGGTCGCGGCCGGGTACCGGGTCGCCGTGGTCACCGACGTCCCCGACCGGTGGCGGCCACTGACCGCGATCGGCGACGAGTCCCGCTACCGGATCGTCGACCCCGACGCCTCCGACGCGGGAGCCCCGGTCGACGCCGTGATGTGGGATGTGGACGGCCCGTTGACCGAGGGGCGCATCGACGCCCTCGCCGGACCGGGCGGACCGGACGTCACCCCGCCCACCGTCATCCGGGTCGACGCCGACTGGGAGCTGCGGGGCGAGCGGTACGCGGACACCGCGGCCCCGCCGGACCTCGTGCTGGACGGGCGGATCGACGGGTGGATCTCGGTCGAGCCGCGCGCGGGCGAGTCCCGCCGCGTCTCGGTGGTGGCCGGGCCCGGCGAGGAGGCGTTCGTCGGCCCCCTCAGCGTGCCGGGCGAGCTCACACCCGCAGGTGCTGCACCTTCCGCCAGCCCGGGTCATCCGTGACGGTCACCGTCACCTCGCCCTGATCCCAGCCCGACGCCGCCACCCGCAGCTGCTCGTGGGCGGGGGTCGTGGAGTCGACGTAGAAGTGCAGCAGACGGCGCCCGTCGCAGCTCTCCGCCCCCACGCACTCGCCGTTGCCCTCGAGGCGCTCGACGAGGTGGTCCTCGAGGTCCCGCAGGCCGGGCAGCGAGCGCGAGCCGGGCAGTCCCCCGTCCTCGACGTCCGTGTACGGCACGTGGACGGCGACGTGGCGGTCGAACTCCGGCGCCGACAGGGCGACCAGCGGGACGCGGACGACGGCCACGAGCGGGCCCCGGTCGGTGTCCCCGTGGAGGATCTGCCATGCCGGCTCGCCCAGCTCGTCGGTGTTGTCCGCGGCGAGCTCACGCAGGATCTGGGGCAGGTCGGCGAGCGGCACCGCGTCGACGCCGGGCGCGGTGGCGTTGGCCCTGATGAGCCCGACCCACGTCTCCACCTGCTCCTCGCCGCACAGGGCGTCCAGCAGGAGGTAGGCGGCGATCGACGAATCGGCCCCGGTCAGCGCGGTGAACGCCGGGTGGTGCACCGTGACGTC
The DNA here is from genome assembly GCF_003096075.1 of Dietzia lutea. Lineage (NCBI taxonomy): Bacteria > Bacillati > Actinomycetota > Actinomycetes > Mycobacteriales > Dietziaceae > Dietzia > Dietzia lutea. The sequence goes on from NZ_CP015449.1 coordinate 2,512,687, forward strand.
GGCCCGGGACAGCCCCAGGTCCACCACGACCTCGGCGTCGTCGAACCCCAACCGGTGGTCGCGGAAGTACATCGCGCAGCCCCTGACCGGCTCACGCAGGTCGGCGAACGACCACGTCTCGTCGGCCCGCGGCGCGGCGGCCAACCACCGACGGGCGGCGCCCCGCAACTCGGGCACTCCCGCCGCGGTGACGGTCAGCCGGTGGGGCACGTCCTCGCAGCCCGGGACGAACTCCCACGACAGGCCCGGGTCGATGGCCTCGATGAGCGAACTGATCTCCGGGACCACCCGCCCGGTGTCGCCGGAGTCGATCGCCGCGGTGGCCCGGCGCCTGCCGTCGGCGGACCACCAGCGCCAGAAGGTGGTGATGGCCCGGTCCGATCGCAGGCGGGCCGTCTCGATGCGCACGCCGGAGAAGTCCAGCGATCGCGAGAGCTGCCGGGGTCGAGCCGCGCGAATCGCCATGTGTTCTCCTCCCGTGGCCGCGGTCCGTGGGTGCGTGTCTCCCCCAGTATCCGGATAACCCGCCGATCGCGCCCGCGCCGACACACCCGGACAGGTCAGAAGGCTGATCGCGGAGCGGGTGCGGCGGGACGGCGACGGTGGCAGGGTCGGGACCATGACCTCCTCCCAGGACCTGGCCGGGTTGTCCTCCGGAGCGCCGCACGGCCGGCGGGTGCTCGTGATCGGCGCGACCGGGTACATCGGATCGCGGCTCGTACCCCGGCTCGTCGCGGGCGGCGCCGAGGTCTCGGTGCTCGCGCGCACCCCCGCCAGGCTCGACGACGTGCCGTGGCGGGACGAGGTGACCGTGCGCTCCGGCGGACTCGGGGACACCGACGCGCTGCTCGCGGCGTTGCGCGAGGTGGACGTGGCCTGCCACCTCGTGCACTCGATGGGCGACTCGGAGGACTTCGCCCGCGAGGAGCGCGAGACCACCGAGGCGTTCGTCCGCGCCGCCGAGGAGGCGGGCGTCGAGCGCATCGTGCACCTGTCCGGGCTGCACCCCGAGGACGACGACGACCTGTCCCCGCACCTGCGCTCGCGCGCCGAGGTGGCGGACGTCATGCTCGCCTCCTCCGTGCCGGCGCTCGTGATCCGGGCCGGGGTGGTGATCGGGTCGGGCTCGGCGTCGTTCGAGATGATCCGGCACCTCTCCACCCGGCTCCCGGCGATGGTCACGCCCAGGTGGGTGCACAACCGTATCCAGCCGATCGCCGTGCGCGACGTGGTCCGCTACCTGTCCGCCGCCACGGCGTGCCCGCTCGAGGGCGACCTCGCGGGCGGCCGCGCGATCGACGTGGGCGCACCCGACGTGCTCACCTACGGCGAGATGATGCAGGTCTTCGCCGAGGAGGCGGGCCTGCGTCGTCGCCTCATGGTCCCGGTGCCCGTGCTCACCCCCGAACTGTCGGCACTGTGGATGGGCCTGGTCACCCCGCTCGACCGCGGCCTCGCCGGGCCGCTGGTCGAGTCACTGCGTTGCGAGGCCGTGGTGGGCGTCGACGACGCCGACGAGGTGCTCGGTCCTCCGCCGGGCGGGCGCACGACCTACCGCGACGCCCTGCGTGAGGCGCTCCGGGTCCCGCACGGTCCGGCGCGTCCGCCCCTGTGGGAGGGCGCGGATCCGCTCGGCGATCCCGCGCGACTGCTGCCGTCCGACGCCGACTGGGCCGGGGTCCGCCCGCCCACCCTCGGGCGCACGCGCTCCCGGCCGTGACGTCCGGACAGCGGGACCGGGACACGCCCGCCGGCCGCTACCTGCGGGCGCTGCGGACCGGTGACATGGACACCGCGCCGTCGCACCCGTCCCGGCGGCGCGTCCTCGTCGTCGTCGTCACCCTCGTCGTCGGCGCGGCGGTGGGCGCGTGGGCGCTCCGGATCCCCGCCGGGGACGCCCTCTTCTACCCCGCCACCGCCCTCCTCGCCGCGGTGTGGCTGACCGGCGCGTTCGCCTCGGGGCCGATCCGGGTGGGGTGCGAACCGTACCGCCCGCGCCGGCCGGTGCTGTCCTCGGTGCTCACGGCCGCCGCGCTCGCTCTGGTGTTCTGCCTGGGGGCCCTCGTCGTGGCGCGCATCGAATCACTCCGCGACCCGGTCGACGCTCTCCTCGCCCACGCGACCGTGGGGAACCTCGCGCTCGTCGCGGTCCTCACGGCGGTCAACGGGGTCGCCGAGGAGTGCTTCCACCGCGGCGCGGTGTACTCGGCGGCCTCACGCGTCCGGCCGGTCCTCACCACCACCGTCGTGTACGCCGCTGTCACGGCCACCGCGGGGATCCCCCTGCTGGCGCTCGCGGCCGTCATCGTGGGTGTCGTGACGGCGCTCCAGCGGCGCGCCACCGGCGGCGTCCTGGGGCCGGCGATCACGCACGTCGCGTGGTCGATGGTGATGTTGTTCGCGCTCGGCCCGATCCTCGACGCCGCGCGGGCCTGATCCCCGCAGGACCCCGCCGCGCCGCCCTGCGCGGCTATCCTCCGCAGCACCCCGCCGCGCCGCCGCCCGGGCCCGGCCGCACCTCGCGCGTGACGAGGTTGCGCGCGGCGAGCTCGTCGTCGGCCGGGTAGTCGACGCCGATCAGCGACAACCCGCACGCGGGCGCCACGGGGACCGCGGAGGACCGCTCGGTCTCGGCCAGCAGACCGCTGATCCACTCGAGGCTGCGCCGCCCCTCCCCCACGGCCATCACGGCGCCCACGAGGCTGCGGACCATCGACCAGCAGAACGCGTCCGCGCTCACCGACGCCGTCCACACCTCGGTCGCACCGGGCGCGTCGGCGCCGCGCGGGTCCGGCTCGGTGCGCCACTCGAAGCGCTGCAGCTCCCGGATGGTGGTGGCGCCCTCCCGGCGGCGGCAGAACGCGGCGAAGTCGTGCAAGCCCAGCAGTCGCTCCGAGGCCGCGCGCACCGCCTCGAGGTCCGCGGTGCGGGTCCACGCCGCCGTGTCGCGGGCGCGGGTGGGTTCGGCGCCCCACGGCGCGGTGGTGAGGCGGTACTCGTAGTGTCGGCGCAGGGCGGAGAAGCGGGCGTCGAACTCGTCCGGCACCCATCGGGCGTCCATCACCGCGATGTCCGCGGGCAGCAGCCGTGCGAGCCTGCGGACCAGCGCCTCGGGGCGCCCGTCCAGCGAGCGCTGGTCGAGCCAGGCCGGGTCCACGTCGAGGTGGCAGACCTGCGCGCGGGCGTGCACCCCGGCGTCGGTGCGTCCGGCGACGGTCAGCACGACGGGGTGGCGCAGGACCGTGCCGAGTTCGCCCTCGAGCACCCCGCACACCGTCCGCAGCCCGGGCTGGCGCGCCCACCCGGAGAAGTCGGTGCCGTCGTAGGCGACGTCGAGGCGAATCCGGCGGGTGCTCACGGCCTACAGACGCTAGACCACGCCCGCGCGCGACCGCCACACCAGCCCGCCGCCGCCCCGTCCGGCACGATGGGCCCATGTCGTCGTCGCCGTCCTCACCGTCGTCCCCGTCCCCGTCCCGACAGGGGTCGGGGCCGTCCGCCCCGTCGGTCCCTCCCCCGCACCGCGCGACACGTGGCCGTTCACACCGCGCCGCGCGCGGCCGCCCACACAACGCCGCGCTCCTCGCCGCCGGCGTGGCCGTCGCCCTCGCGCTGGGGGCCTGTTCCGGGGGCGACGACGACGAGGCCCCGCCCGCCGCGTCCCCTCCCGCGCCCACCGACACCGCGGAACGGCCCGGTCCCGACGTGACCCGGTACGTGGCCCTCGGCGACTCGTTCGCCGCCCTGGGGCCGACCGACGCCCCCACGAGCGGGCCGGAGGCGTGCCTGCGCTCCACCCGCAACTACCCGTCCCTGCTCGCCGGCGACATCGGGCCGGGCGAGTTCGTCGACGCCACCTGCGGCGGCGCGCGGACGGTCGACATGACCGCGCCCCAGATCCCCGAGACCCCGCCGCAGTTCGACGCCCTCACCGCCGACACGGACCTGGTGACGCTGTCGATCGGCGGCAACGACATCGGGTTCGGCGACATCGTGGGCTGCGTGGTGCGGGCACCCCGCGTCGCCGACGGGGCGCCCTGCCGCGAGCGGCTGGACGTGGTCACCTCGGACGCGTTGGCGGGGCTGCCGGGCCGACTGGACGCCGTCTACGCCGGCATCCGGGAGCGCTCACCCGACGCCCGGATCGTCACCACCGCGTACCTCCCGCTGGTTCCCGAGCACGGCGGCTGCGACTTCGTGGAGCGGATGAGCCCGGGTGACGTGGACTGGAGCCGGTCCGTCACCGAGCGGATCAACCGGGTCGTCGTGGACGCGGCAGACCGCGCCGGCGCCGAGGCGGTCCTGCCCGACGACGCCGCGAGCCGCAATGCCTGCGCGCCGGTGGCGGAGCGCTACACCGACTTCACCGGCATCGAGACCGCCTCGCACCCGATGCACCCCACGGCCGCCGGGCACCGGGCGATGGCCGAGGCTGTCGCTGACGTGCTCTGACCGGTGGCGCATACGACGAGGGCCCCGTCTCCGCGGGTGCGGTGACGGGGCCCTGCATCTGGAGCCGGAGTGGATCAGGCCTTGTCGGCGTCCGAACCCTCCGCGTGGGTCGCGTCCTCGGACACGGCCTCGGCGGTCTCCTCGGCGGCGTCCACCCGGGCGTCGTCGGCGGCCTCGACCTGGTCGGCGATCGGGCTGTTGGCCTCGGCCTCGGCGGTCACGTCATCGGTCGACTCGGTGGCGGCGGGTGCAGCGGCGGCCTTGGAGGCGGCGGCGCGGGTGGCGCGGGAGGCCTCGGCGGAGGCGAGCTCCTCGGTGACGAGCGCGATCATCGCCATGGGCGCGTTGTCGCCCTTGCGGTTCTCGAGCTTGACGATCCGGGTGTAGCCGCCGTCGCGGTTGGCCGCGCGCGGGCCGATCTCGGCGAACAGCTTGTGCAGGACGTCCTTGTCGCGGATGACCTTGGCGGCCTCACGACGGTCGGCCAGCGTGCCGCGGCGGGCCTTGGTGATGAGCTTCTCCGCGTAGGGGCGCAGCAGCTTCGCCTTGGTCTCCGTGGTGCGGATGGCATCGTGCTCGAACAGCTGGGTGGCCAGGTTCGAGAGGATGAGCCGCTGGTGGGCGGCGGATCCGCCGAGGCGGGCGCCCTTCTTGGGCTTGGGCATCAGATTCTCCTAGGAATGGTGTTCCGGGCGCTCGTCAGAGCTGCTCGGTCTCGGCGTAATCCTCGCCGCCCTCGTCGGTCCACGTCCCGGTCTCGGCGTCGTAGCCGGCGACCGAGGCGGGATCGAATCCGGGGGGCGCGTCCTTGAGCGACAGGCCCAGCTCGACGAGCTTGACCTTGACCTCGTCGATCGACTTCTGGCCGAAGTTGCGGATGTCGAGCAGGTCCGACTCGCTGCGCGCCACGAGCTCGCCCACCGTGTGGACGCCCTCGCGCTTGAGGCAGTTGTAGGACCGGACCGACAGGTCCAGGTCGTCGATGGGCATGCCGTAGGCGGCGATGTGGTCGGCCTCGGCCGGGCTGGGCCCGATCTCGATGCCCTCCGCCTCCTCGTTGAGCTCACGGGCGAGACCGAAGAGCTCGACGAGGGTCTTACCGGCGGACGCCAGGGCGTCCCGGGCGGTCATCGAGTTCTTGGTCTCGACGTCCAGGACCAGGCGGTCGAAGTCGGTGCGCTGGTGCACACGGGTGGCCTCGACCTTGTAGGTCACCTTGAGGACGGGCGAGTAGATCGAGTCGACCGGGATCCGGCCGATCTCGTGGCCCGCGTCCTTGTTGAGCCCGGCGGGCACGTAGCCACGGCCACGCTCGACGACCAGCTCGATCTCCAGACGGCCCTTCTCGTTGAGAGTGGCGATGTGCAGGTCCGGATTGTGCACCTCGACGCCGGCGGGCGGGACGATGTCACCGGCGGTGACGGCGCCCGGGCCCTGCTTCTTGAGGTACATGGTGACCGGCTCGTCCTCGACGGACGAGACGACCAGGCCCTTGAGGTTGAGGATGATGTCGGTGACATCCTCCTTGACACCCGGCACGGTGGTGAACTCGTGCAGGACGCCCTCGATGCGGATGCTGGTCACGGCCGCGCCCGGGATGGACGACAGCAGCGTGCGCCGCAGCGAGTTGCCGATGGTGTAGCCGAAACCGGGCTCGAGGGGCTCGAGCACGAACCGCGAGCGGTTCTCGGAGACGACCTCCTCGGTGAGGGTGGGCCGCTGGGAGATGAGCATGTGCTACCTCTTTCGATTCTCGGCGCCCGCTATTTGACGCCGTGGGAACCCACCGTCGCCGGGCGGGCCGCGGTGTGCGGCCCGCCCGGCGACGAGGGAGGACAGATCACTTCGAGTAGAGCTCGACGATCAGCTGCTCCTGCAGCGGCACCTCGATCTGGGCGCGCTCGGGGAGCTGGTGGACGAGGATCCGCAGGGTCGTGGGGACGACCTGCAGCCACGCCGGGACGGGACGCTCACCGAGCGTCTCCTGGGCGATCTCGAACCAGTCCATCTTGGTGGACTTGGGACGGACATCGATGATGTCGTACTGCGAGACGCGGTAGCTCGGGATGGTCACCTTCTGGTCGTTGACCAGGAAGTGGCCGTGCGCCACGAGCTGACGGGCCTGACGGCGCGTCCGCGCGAGACCCGCGCGGTACACGACGTTGTCCAGTCGCGACTCGAGGATCTGGAGGAGGTTCTCGCCGGTCTTACCGGCGCGGCGGTTGGCCTCCTCGTAGTAGCGACGGAACTGCTTCTCCATCACGCCGTAGGTGAAGCGGGCCTTCTGCTTCTCCTGGAGCTGGGTGCGGTACTCGGACTCCTTGATCCGCGCACGGCCGTGGTGACCGGGCGGGAAGGGCCGACGCTCGAATGCGGTGTCTCCACCCACGAGGTCCACGCCGAGGCGGCGGGACTTGCGGGTGACGGGGCCGGTGTAACGTGCCATGGTCTAGTGCGTTCCTTCCGGCTCAGACTCGACGCCGCTTGGGCGGACGACAGCCGTTGTGGGGCTGGGGGGTGACATCGGAGATCGTGCCCACCTCGAGGCCTGCGGCCTGGAGGGAGCGGATCGCGGTCTCACGTCCCGAGCCGGGGCCCTTGACGAACACGTCGACCTTCTTGACGCCGTGCTCCTGCGCCTTGCGGGCCGCGTTCTCGGCGGCGAGCTGGGCGGCGAAGGGCGTCGACTTACGCGAGCCCTTGAAGCCGACGTGGCCGGAGGACGCCCATGCGAGGACGCCACCGGACGGGTCGGTGATCGAGACGATCGTGTTGTTGAACGTGCTCTTGATGTGGGCCTGGCCCAGGGGCACGTTCTTCTTATCCTTGCGACGGCCCGTCTTCTTGGGGCCCGCAGCGCGTGACTTGGGGGGCATTACTTCTTCTTTCCGGCGACGGTCTTCTTCGGACCCTTACGGGTACGGGCATTGGTCTTGGTGCGCTGACCACGGACGGGTAGGCCACGACGGTGACGCAGTCCCTGGTAGCTACCGATCTCGATCTTCCGGCGGATGTCGCCCTGGATCTCGCGGCGGAGGTCACCCTCCACCTTGTAGTTGCCCTCGATGTCGTCACGAAGGACGGTCAGCTGCTCGTCGGTGAGGTCCTTGGTGCGCAGGTCGGGGCTGATGCCCGTACGCTCCAGGATCTCCAGCGACCGGGTGCGACCGATGCCGAAAATGTAGGTGAGCGCGATCTCCATGCGCTTGTCGCGTGGGAGATCGACGCCGGCAAGGCGTGCCATGTGGCGTATCTCTTTCGTCGTGCGGTAGGTCTGCTCCCCGACCGCCCCCGATCCGGATGGTCATCTCTCGATGAGCAGCCGTCCGGGGCCCCGGCCTCCGCAACCGGGGGTACGAACCCGCCGACCCCTTTCGCGGAGGCGGCGGCTGGTACGGGGAGTTGAGCGTCTTTACTTGTAGCGGTAGACGATCCGACCACGCGTCAGGTCGTAGGGCGAGAGCTCCACGACGACGCGGTCCTCCGGGAGGATGCGGATGTAGTGCTGCCGCATCTTCCCGCTGATGTGGGCGAGGACCTTGTGCCCGTTCTCGAGCTCGATGCGGAACATTGCGTTCGGCAACGGCTCGACGACACGGCCCTCGACCTCGATGGCTCCGTCTTTCTTTGCCATGCTGGTTACGGTCCTCCACGATTCCCCGGATGACGTCTACCGGATTGTGGTGCACTGGTGGGCACACCGACGTATAAGCCTACGGCAGGCCGGGGCTGCGCGCCAATCGAGGCTCAGACGGTACAGCGCGGCCCGGCGGCCACACCGTCGAACCGCTGCTGCAGCCACGTCATCGCGGCCGGCAGCTTCTCCACGGCGCCCACGAGGTGCTCGGGCGCGATCCCCGGTTCCCAGGTCAGCGGGGTGCCCTCCGCGCAGTAGCGGCGGGCGGTCTCCTCCGCGTCCCAGAACGGCACCAGGGGATCCGTGCGCGCGTGCCACATGAACACCGGGACGCGGGGGACGTCGGGGCTGAGCCGGACGCTGTTGTCCGCGAAGGCGCGCATGAGCCCCTCCTCCGCCATCAGGTCGCCCCCGTGGAGCACCATGGGTACCGATTTGAACGCCCCGAGGGCGAGGAGCGTGGCGGTACACCGACCGCGCAGCTGCTCGAAGAGCGCCCACCCCTCCGGTGTGAGCTTGTCCTCGAGACGGATGGCCTCCGGGTACTCCCGCGCCATGCCCACCGCGGCCGCGAAGGCCAGACCGAACGCCGGATGCGGCGCGTTCCCGATCATGCGGGCCATGGTGGTCATGTCCGTCGGGACACCGCCCTGCGCGACCCCGACGAGGTCGACGTCGGGCGCGTACTCGTCGTGCATCAGGGCCACCCACGCACTGGCGATGCCGCCGCCGGAGTAGCCCAACGCTCCGAACCTGCTCGCGGCGGAGTCGAACCGGGGATCGTCCCGCACCGCACGCATGCCGTCGAGGACGATCCTCGCGGACAGCTGACCGCCCGGATAGGCGACCTTCGGGCCGAGGTGATCGGGGATGACCACGGTCCACCCCTGGTCGAGCCGCACCCGCAAGAACGCCATGACGTTGTCCTGGACCGTCTCCAGCGTCGGGTTGACCAGCGTCTCCGTCGGGGCGCACCGTTGACCGAGCGCGTTGAGGTAGTGCTGGTAACTCAGAACCGGCCCGTTCGGGCGGGCGTGCGGGGGCCTGACGACGGTGGCGGTGGCCAGCAGCGGCCGATCGGCGGTGTCGGTCGACCGATAGGCGATCTCGGTGGTCCGGTACCCGAGGAACACGGGCATCGTCACGTCGCGTGTGTTGATGACCTGCCCGTTACGGGCGGCGGCGAGCACACCGGGGTCCGCGTGGTAGAAGGGCGCCGGCTGCGGCGGCTCCATCACCGGTCCCCCGGGGCGGTCCATGACGGACTGCGCGGCTGCCAGCGGAGCCCACGGCGTCCAGGACTGCGTCAGGGCCACCGCGACACCGACGATCAACGCGAACAGGACCCGGGCCGCCGACCGCGGCACCGGGTACTCAGGCCGGGCGCGCACTCCACACTCCCCTTCTCGCGGATTCCGCCGACGTCACGGCCGCGGCGTGAGGATCCGCGGACCGTCGGCGGTCACGGCGACGGTGTGTTCCCAGTGCGAGGCGGGAGAGCCGTCGACGGTGACGACCGTCCAGTCGTCCGACAGGGTCCGGGTATCGGTCTCCCCGCCGAGAACCAGCATCGGCTCGATCGCCAGCACGGAGCCCTCCTGGAGGCGCGGTCCCCTACCGGGCTTGCCCTCGTTGGCGAGGAACGGCCATTCGTGCATCTCGCGGCCGATGCCGTGGCCGCCGAAACCGTCGACGATCCCGAGAGAGACGCCGTGCCGTTCCTCGGCCCGCCGGGTGGCCACCTCGAGTGCGTGCGACACGTCGGTCAGCCTGTTCCCGGGGAGCATCGCGAGCATGCCCTCCTCGAGGACCTCACGCGTCGCGTCGTTGAGGGCGGCGACGTCCGGCGCGAGGGACCCCACGCCGAAGGACCACGCCGAATCCCCGTGCCATCCCTCCAGGATGGCGCCGCAGTCTATCGAGACGAGGTCGCCATCGCGCAGCACCGTGTCCGGCCCGGGGATCCCGTGCACCACGACCTCGTTGACCGAGGAACAGATGGAACCGGGGAAACCTTCGTAGCCCTTGAAGGACGGTATCGCGCCGGCCTCGCGGATCAACTGCTCAGCGACCTCGTCGAGATCACCCGTCGTCGCACCCGGGACGGCGGCGTCCCGGACCGCGATGAGCGTGCGGCCGACGATGCGCCCCGCCGCCTCCATCGCGTCCAGTTCCCCCGCGGTGCGGGCGGTGACGACGCCCTTGCGCGACCGGCCGAACACGGCGGGCGTCAGCGACCCAGCGCGGCGAGCGCGCGGGCGTTGATCTCCTCGACCTCACCGACGGCGTCGATGCTCTTGACGTCGCCCCCGTAGTACTCGAGCAGCGGGGCGGTCTCGGACCGGTACACCGACATGCGGTTACGGATGACGTCCTCGGTGTCGTCCTCGCGACCACGGGCCAGCATCCGCTGGACCACCGTGTCGTCGTCGACCTTGAACTCCAGCACCGCGTCGAGGGAGCATCCCGCCTCGGAGAGCATCTCCTTGAGGGCGTCGGCCTGCGCGACGCTGCGGGGGTATCCGTCGAGCAGGAAGCCCTCGTCGGCGTCGGGCTCCGCGATGCGGGCCTTGACCATGCGGTTGGTCACCTCGGCGGGCACCAGGTTGCCGGCGTCGATGTACCCCTTCGCCTCCTTGCCCAGGTCGGTGCCCTGCGAGATGTTGGCGCGGAAGAGGTCACCGGTCGAGATGTGGGGGACGCCGAGCTTCTCCGACAACAGAGCCGCCTGGGTTCCCTTGCCGGCACCGGGAGGGCCGAGGAGGACGAGACGCATGGTGGGGACCAGCCTTTCTACAGTGGGGTTGCTCTGACGAGGCCGCGGCTACTTGAGGAAGCCCTCGTAGTTGCGCTGCATCAACTGGGCTTCGATCTGCTTCACGGTGTCGAGGCCCACGGAGACCATGATGAGCACGGCGGTGCCGCCGAACGGCATGTTCTGCATGTCGCCACCCCCGCTGCCCATGTCGAGGAAGATGTTCGGGAGCACGGCGATGAGGCCGAGGTACAACGAGCCGAAGAGCAGGATCCGGTTGAGGACGTAGCCCAGGTACTCGGCGGTCGGACGACCGGGACGGATCCCCGGGATGAAGCCGCCGTACTTCTTCATGTTCTCGGCCTGCTCCATGGGATCGAACTGGATGGCCACGTAGAAGTATGCGAAGAAGATGATGAGGGCGAAGTACAGGACGATGTAGCCCCAGCTCGACGGGTTCTGGAGGTACTGCATCACGTACCGCTGCCAGAACCCGTCGCCCGACGGCTCGGGGCCCTGCACCAGCTGGGTGATGAGGATCGGCACGTACATGAGCGACGACGCGAAGATCACGGGGATGACGCCGGCCTGGTTGACCTTCAGCGGGAGGTAGGTCGAGGTCCCGCCGTATTGGCGGCGACCGACCATCCGCTTGGCGTACTGGACGGGGATCCGGCGCTGTCCCTGCTCGACGAACACGACGGCGACGACGATGAGCACGACCGCGAACATGACCGCGGCGAACTTCATGGTCGACGAGTTCTGGTAGATGTTCACGCCCTCGGCGGGGATGCGGGACGCGATGCCGGCGAAGATGAGCAGCGACATGCCGTTGCCGACGCCGCGGTCGGTGATGAGCTCGCCGAACCACATCACGAGGGCCGCGCCGGCGGTCATGACGATGACGATCGTGATGAGCGTGAGCACGTCGTCGTCCATGAGGACGGACTGCCCGTTACCGAGGAGCTGTCCCCGGTCGGCCAGCGCGACGATGCCGGCGGACTGGAGCACGGCCAGCGCGATGGTCAGATAACGCGTGTACTGCGTCATCTTGGCCTGGCCGGACTGCCCCTCCTTCTTCAGCTGCTCGAAGTAGGGGATGACCACGGTGAGCAGCTGGACGATGATGCTCGCCGTGATGAACGGCATGATGCCGATCGCGAAAACGGACAGCTGCAGCAGCGCGCCACCGGAGAACAGGTTGACCAGGGAGTACAACTGGGCGTTGTCCCCGGTCATCGCGGTGTCGAGCAGGCCGCGCAGCTTGGGGTAGTCGACGCCGGGCGACGGGATCTGCGCGCCGATCCGGTAGAGGATGATGATCCCGAGGGTGAAGAGGATCTTCTTCCTCAGGTCCCGGTCCTTGATCGCGGACGCGAGTGCGGAGAGCACATGTCCTCCTGGTCGTGGTCGGCTGTGGGCCGCCGGTCGTCGAAAGCAGATGCGCCGGGAGCGGGTCGGTTGGACCGCACGGCGGTTGCCGGGCCCGGAGCGCACAACGGGAAAACTCTATCAAGACGAGGGCAGGGGCCGGATCCGAGACTCTCGGACCCGACCCCTGCGCACCTCAGCGGCCCGCGGGGGGCCGACCGGGGATCAGGCCCCGGCCTCCGACACGCTTCCGCCCGCGGCCTCGATCTTGCTCTTGGCCGACGCGGAGACCTTGTCGACGGTCAGGGTGACGGCGACGGAGATCTCCCCGTCACCGAGCACCTTGACCGGCTGGTTCTTGCGGACCGCGCCCGCGCCGACGAGCTCGGTCACGCCGACCTCGCCGCCGTTCGGGAACAGCCGCTGGATGTCGGACACGTTGACGACCTGGAAGACGACCTTGTTGCGGTTCTTGAAGCCCTTGAGCTTCGGGAGCCGCATGTGGATCGGCATCTGGCCGCCCTCGAACGCCGCGGGGACGTTCTTGCGCGCCTTGGTGCCCTTGGTACCGCGGCCGGCGGTCTTGCCCTTCGATCCCTCACCACGACCCACGCGGGTCTTGTCGGTGTGGGCGCCGGGCGCCGGGCGCAGATGGTGCAACTTGATGGTCATGCTCACTCCGTCTCTTCGACCACGACGAGGTGGTTCACGACGTTGATGAGACCCCGGGTCTGCGCGTTGTCCTCACGCACGACCGACTTCCGGATGCCCTTGAGGCCGAGCGTACGCAGGGAGTCCCGCTGGTTCTTCTTGGTCCCGACGGTCCCACGGACCTGGGTGATCTTGAGGTTAGCCATGATCTAGGCCCCCTGTCCGGCACGCGCACGGAGCATGCCCGCGGGCGCGACGTCCTCGATCGGCAGGCCACGACGTGCCGCGACCTCCTCGGGACGGTGCAGACCCTTGAGGGCGGCCACGGTCGCGTGAACGACGTTGATGGCGTTGTCCGAGCCGAGCGACTTGCACAGGATGTCGTTCACCCCGGCGGCCTCGAGCACGGCGCGGGCGGCGCCACCGGCGATGACACCGGTACCCGGGGAGGCCGGACGGAGCATGACGACACCGGCGGCCGCCTCACCCTGGATGGGGTGCGGGATGGTGGAGCCGATGAGCGGGACGCGGAAGAAGTTCTTCCGGGCCTCCTCCGATCCCTTCTGGATCGCGGCCGGCACCTCCTTGGCCTTGCCGTAGCCGACGCCCACCATGCCGTTGCCGTCACCGAGGATCACGAGCGCGGTGAAGCTGAAGCGACGACCGCCCTTCACGACCTTGGAGACACGGTTGATGGTGACGACGCGCTCGATGTACTGCGACTTCTCGTCGTCGTGGCGGCCACGACGATCGTCGCGGCCCCGCCCGCGGCCGCGGTCGCCGCCGCGCCCCTGGGCGTTGTCGTTGGTGTTCTTGTTGTCTGCGGCGGGCCCGTTGCTTCCGCCGTCACGACGCTGACGTCCCGGCATCAGACGGTCCTTCCATTAGCGGTCAGTGCAGTGGTGTTGGTCATCAGAACTCCAGCCCACCCTCGCGGGCGGCGTCGGCGAGCGAGGCGATCCGGCCGTGGTACTTGTTGCCACCACGGTCGAACACGACGGCGTCGATGCCGGCGGCCTTGGCGCGCTCGGCCAGGAGCTGGCCGACCTTCGCGCTGCGGGCCTTCTTGTCGCCCTCGAGGGCGCGCACATCGGCCTCGATGGTCGACGCGGCGGCGAGCGTGCGGCCCGCCTGGTCGTCGACGATCTGGGCGTGGATGTGGCGCGAGGACCGGTTGACGACCAACCGCGGGCGCTCCGAAGTGCCGGAGACCTTCTTGCGGAGGCGGTAATGGCGCCGGGCGCGACCCTCGCGACGTGCGGTCGAGGCGTCGGTTCCCAGCGGGGAACGCTTCTTGGTGCTGCTCATGATCACTTACCCGTCTTTCCGACCTTGCGACGGACCTGCTCGCCGGCGTAGCGGATGCCCTTGCCCTTGTACGGGTCGTGCTTCCGCAGTCGCTTGATGTTGGCGGCGATCTGGCCCACCTGCTGCTTGTCGATACCGGAGACCGAGAACTTGGTCGCACCGTCCACGGCGAACGTGATGCCGTCCGGAGCGGCGACCGGCACCGGATGCGAGTAGCCGAGGGCGAACTCGAGGTCCGAGCCCTTGGCTACGACGCGGTAACCGACGCCGAAGATCTCCATGTCCTGCTTGTAACCTTCGGTCACGCCCACGACCATGTTGTTGACCAGCGAGCGGGAGAGGCCGTGCAGGGAGCGGTTGTCCCGGTGGTCGTCGGGACGGTTCACCGTGATGGTGTTGTCCTCGATAGTCACCGAGATGGGCTCGGGCAGCACCTGGGTGAGCTCACCCTTGGGGCCCTTGACCGTGATGGTCTGGCCGTCGACCTTGATGTCGACACCGGACGGGACTGTGATAGGAGCCTTGCCGATACGTGACATTTCGTCGCCCCCTTACCAGACGTAGGCGAGGACTTCCCCGCCCACCTTCTTGTTGTTCGCCTGACGGTCGGTGAGCAGACCCTGGGACGTCGAGATGATCGCGACGCCCAGTCCGCCGAGGACCTTGGGCAGTTCGGTGGACTTGGCGTACACGCGCAGACCCGGCTTCGAGATGCGCTTGATGCCCTGGATGCTCCGCTGGCGGGACGGGCCGTACTTCAGATCGATGGTGAGCTTCTTGCCCACCTCGGCGTCGGAGACGGCGTAGTCGGCGATGTAACCCTCCTGCTTGAGGATCGCCGCGATGTTGCCCTTGAGCTTGGAATGCGGCATCGACACGGTGTCGTGGAACGCCGAGTTGGCGTTACGCACACGCGTCAGCATGTCCGCGATGGGATCGGTCATCGACATGGATGGACCATGTTCCTTTCTCGTAACGGTTCCCATGCAACACGTCCGTCCGGCGACCTGTGGGTCGCCCACGAACGTCGTGGGCCTATCACGAAGAGTGCGAATGTTCTCTTGTGTGGGATCCGGCTCCCCGTGGGGCGCGCGGGTGTCCCGCCGTTCACAGTGCTCTTCTCACTGTTCACGACCAGACGACTGGGCCGTCTGCCCGTCGCCGGGGATCCGCGATGCGGTGTCCCGGCGAGGACGGCCGGTCCGGCCTGGCAGGAGAGGCTCAGTTCTCCTTGAAGGGGAACCCGAGCTGCTTGAGCAGCGCCCGGCCCTCTTCGTCGTTCGTCGCGGTGGTGACGACGGTGATGTCCATACCACGCGGACGATCGACCTTGTCGACGTCGATCTCGTAGAACATCGTCTGCTCGTTGAGACCGAAGGTGTAGTTGCCGTGGCCGTCGAACTGCTTGCCGGAGAGGCCGCGGAAATCGCGGATACGCGGCAGGGCGACCGTGGTCAGACGGTCCAGGAACTCCCACATGCGGTCGCCTCGCAGGGTGACGCGCGCACCGATGGGCATGCCCTCACGCAGCTTGAACTGCGCGATGGACTTGCGGGCCCGGCGGACCTCGGGCTTCTGACCGGTGATCAGGGTGAGGTCGTTGATCGCGCCGTTGATGAGCTTGGCGTCGCGAGCGGCGTCGCCCACGCCCATGTTGACGACGACCTTGACGACGCCCGGGATCTGCATGACGTTCGTGTACTCGAACGTCTCGTTCAGGGCCGGCTTGATCTCATTGCGGTACTTCGCCTTGAGACGCGGGGTGTAGCCGGAGGGAAGTGCGGTCTCGGTCATGGTCACAGGTCCTTCCCGGTCTTACGCGAGACACGGACGCGCTTGCCGTTCTCGTCGGTGCGGATTCCCACCCGGGTCGGGGTGCCGTCGGCGTCCACGACCATCACGTTGGACACGTGGATCGGGGCCTCCTGGGTGACGATGCCACCGGAGGAGGCGCCACGCTCGGCAGCCGAGTTGGAGGTGTGCTTCTTGATGCGGTTGACGCCCTCGACGAGGACCTTCTCCTGCGCGGGGTAGGCCTGGATGACCTTGCCCTTCGCGCCCTTGTCCTTGCCCGAGATGACGAGCACGGTGTCGCCCTTGTGAACCTTCATGTCAGAGCACCTCCGGAGCCAGCGAGACGATGCGCATGAACTTCTTGTCGCGCAGCTCGCGGCCGACGGGCCCGAAGATGCGCGTGCCGCGCGGGTCGTTGTCGTTCTTGATGATGACGGCGGCGTTCTCGTCGAACTTGATGTACGACCCGTCGGGGCGACGACGCTCCTTGGCGGTGCGCACGATGACGGCCTTGACGACCTCACCCTTCTTGACGTTGCCGCCGGGGATGGCGTCCTTGACGGTGGCGACGATGATGTCGCCCACGCCCGCGTAGCGACGCTTGGACCCGCCGAGAACGCGGATGCAGAGAATCTCCTTGGCACCCGTGTTGTCGGCGACCTTCAGCCGCGACTCCTGCTGGATCATGGTTCTCCTGACCAGGTCTGTTCGATGTGTGCCGGATACCGACCCGACACACGCGGTCATGCAGCCCGGGCACGCGAGAGGTACGCGTCAGCTCGGGCAACTGTTCCAGTGTAGGGTGCGGTGCCTGCGCAGCCCAAATCCCGGTCAGCTGCCCCCCGACCCCGCCGACCCGCCGCCCGCCCCCCGGAGCGGCCCGGATGAGTCGACCGAGCCGGCGGAACCCGCGGAACCGGAAGAGCCGGTGGAGCCGAGAGAGCCGAGCGGTCCGTTATCCCGGTCCGCCACCCCCCCGGTCGTGGCGCGGAAGTTGGGAACGGCGGGATCGAGACCGGAGAGGATGTGCCGCAGGCCCGGAAGCATCTGTGGGACGAAGGCCGGCCAGTTGTGGATACCGGCGTCCATGTAGACGACCTCGAGATCGACGTCCGGGACCCCGCCCAGTGCGGCCTCGAGCGCGAGGGTGCTCTCGTATGACCCCTTCTCGAGGACGTGCCCGTCCAGCAGCACGAGTTCGTTGCTCCCGAAGTACCCCAGCTCGGTCGAGCCGACGAGCCCGGTGGCAGCGCTGAGGAACACGGACTGTCCGGCCAGCCCGCTCGGGTCGGCGACGGTGTCGTGGTCCTCCCACGCCTGCGATCCACGTGGTCCCCACATGTTGGCCACCTCACCGTGGCGGGCGGCCACGGTCAGACGGGCGTACTGGTACCCGAGCTCGTCCAGTGTCGAATAGGCACCCGACACTCCCCCGGCCCCGCTGAACATCTCCGGAGTGGAGTTGGCCAGGTGGAGCGCCGACGCCGCCCCCATCGAGACACCCAACACGCCCCAGTCCCCGTTGTGCGCGAGCCCGTCGGCGGTGCCTTCGAGACCCTGCTCGAGCAGTGGCGGCAGCTCCTCGGTCAGGAACGTCTCCCAACTGTTGGGGCCGAGGACCGGATCGTCGGTCCGCCAGTCGGACCACATCGATGACGGAGCACCCGTCGGTGCGATCACGTTGACGTCGAGGTCTCGCACCGCGGGATCGCCCCAACCCATGCCCCCACTCCACCCCGAGGGTGACTCACTACCCACACCGTCCAGGAAGTAGACGTTGGGGGCGTCGACGCCGGCGGGCGCGCGGTAGACCTCCACCCGCACGACCCGCTGCATCGTCGCCGATGTGACCGTCCATACCTCGGCGCGCCCGTCGACCTCGTGCGCGGACGCCGGGAAGAGCGGGGCGATGCTCCGCACCTCGGACCGGGTGATCGACCGGTCGCGGACCGCTATCGGCTGCCCGGGCGGCAGCGAGCTGCCGGGCCGCGCGAAGTCCCCGGATCCGGCGTCCGCGAGTGATCCGAGGACGCCCGTCAACGGGATCGGCGCGCCTAGCTGCGTCGAGGCCGCGATGCTCAGCGACGGGACCCCCAACAGGCTCCCGGGCGCGACGCTCGGCGCCAGCGACGCCGGGTCGACGGATCCCGGCCCGATCGAGCCGGCGTCGGGACTCTGCGCGGCGGCCGGCACCACCCCGCCGACGGTCAGAGCCACCGCGGCTGCCGACGCGGCGAGGGCGCGCAGCCCGGTGGCGACCCCGGTTCGCACTCCCCGCCGCTGGTCGATGTCCACTCGTACGGTCATGTGGCGTCCTGTCCTGCCTGGGCGATGTCGCTGACGTGTGTGGAGATCCGGTCCGTACCGGACCGATGACACAGTACGTTCCCTGCCGTATCAGCGTCTACTCATGTGACAAATGCGAACAACCCGCTCCCAGGATATCCCGGGGGCGGGTTGTTCGTGTGGAGCGGGACGGACCTACTTGGCCCGCTCGAGGACCTCGACGAGGCGGTACCGCTTGGAGGCGGACAGCGGGCGGGTCTCCATGATCCGCACGCGGTCGCCGACACCGGCGGTGTTGGTCTCGTCGTGCGCCTTGACGCGCTCGGTACGACGCATGATCTTGCCGTACAGCGGGTGCTTCACGCGGTCCTCGAGCTCGACGACGACGGTCTTCTCCATCTTGTCGGACACGACGTACCCGATCCGCACCTTGCGGCTGTTGCGCTCGGTGTTCTCGTTGGACTCAGTCACAACTGCTTCCTTGTCACTCACTTGGCATCACCCGGCGCCGCCGACAGCCCGAGCTCGCGCTCGCGCATGACGGTGTAGATGCGAGCGATGTCGTGACGGACGACACGCAGGCGACGGTTGTTGGTCAGCTGACCGGTGGCCATCTGGAAGCGCAGGTTGAAAAGCTCTTCCTTGGCCTCACGCAGACGCGCGGTCAGCGCTTCCGCGTCGAGCTCGCGCAGCTCGGGGGCGGTGGTTCCACTAGCCATCAGAACTGCTCCTCCCGGGTCACGATGCGGGTCTTACAGGGGAGCTTGTGCTGCGCGCGGCGAAGCGCCTCGCGAGCGGTCTCCTCGTTCGGGTACGACATCTCGAAGAGGATGCGTCCCGGCTTGACGTTGGCGACCCACCACTCGACCGAACCCTTACCGGAGCCCATTCGGACCTCGGCGGGCTTCTTGGTCAGCGGGCGATCGGGGTAGATGTTGATCCACACCTTGCCGCCACGCTTGATGTGGCGGTTGATCGCGATACGGGCCGACTCGATCTGACGGTTCGTGACGTAGGCCGGCTCGAGAGCCTGGATGCCGTAGTCACCGAAGGTCACCTTGGTTCCGCCCTTGGCCCCGCCCTTGCGGCCGGGGTGATGCTGCTTGCGGTGCTTGACGCGCTTCGGGATAAGCACTGTCACGCCTCCCTGGTCTGGTTCTGCGGAGCCTCGGCAGGAGCCTCGGCGGCCGACCCGGAACCGGCGCGGCCGGTCTCTGTGCTGGTCGCCGTGGTGCCCTGGGCGCCCGAACGACGCGGACGACCGGCGCCGCGCTCGCGGCGGGGACCGCGGTCGGCACCGCCACGGTTGCTGGACTGGGCGTACTGGTCGGACTCGCGACGGCCGCCGACGACGTCACCCTTGTAGATCCACACCTTGACGCCGATACGACCGAAGGTCGTCTTGGCCTCGTAGGTGCCGTAGTCGATCTCGGCACGCAGGGTGTGCAGAGGGACGCGTCCCTCGTGGTAGCGCTCCGAGCGGGACATCTCGGCACCGCCGAGACGACCCGAGCAGACGACCTTGATGCCCTTGACCTGCGGCTGACGCATCGCCGACTGGATGCCCTTACGCATCGCGCGGCGGAAGGCCACACGGTTGGAGAGCTGCTCGGCGATCCCCTGGGCCACGAGCTGCGCGTCGGCCTCGGTGTTCTTGATCTCGAGGATGTTGAGGTGGACCTGCTTGCCGGTGAGCTTCTCGAGCTCACCGCGCAGCCGGTCGGCCTCGGCACCCCGGCGACCGATCACGATGCCCGGACGAGCGGTGTGGATGTCCACGTGCACCCGGTCGCGGGTACGCGAGATGTCCACGCCCGAGATGCCGGCCCGCTCCATGCCCTTCGACAGGAGCTGGCGGATCTTGATGTCCTCGGACACGTAGTCGGCGTACTGCTTGTCGGCGAACCACTTGGACGTCCAGTCCGAGGTGATGCCCAGACGGAAGCCGTGCGGATGGATCTTCTGTCCCATTTAGCGGGCACCTCCCTGGTTACGACGTCCCCGGCCGGCCCCGGCCTTCTCGGGCACGCTGGTCACCTCGACGGTGATGTGGCTCGTGCGCTTCCGCACGCGGAAGGCCCGGCCCTGGGCGCGCGGGCGGAACCGCTTGAGGGTCGGCCCCTCGTCGGCGTAGGCCGTGGTCACGACGAGGGTCCGGGGATCCAGGTCGAGGTTGTTCTCGGCGTTGGCCATCGCGGAGGCGAGGACCTTGGCGACCGGCTCGCTGGCGGACTGCGGTGCGAACCGCAGAATGTCCAGCGCGTCGGACGCGTCCTTCCCGCGGATCAGGTCGATCACACGACGCGCCTTCATGGGCGTGACGCGGACGAACTTGGCGGTGGCACGCGCGGTGAGCTTCTGCTCGGACTCCACCGTGCCGTCGGCGGTCTTCTTCGTATCAGTGCTCATCGACGCTTACTCTTCCGATCGTCCTTGATGTGCCCCTTGAACGTGCGCGTCGGCGCGAACTCGCCGAGCTTGTGACCCACCATCGAGTCGGACACGAACACGGGCACATGCTTGCGGCCGTCATGGACGGCGAACGTGTGGCCGATGAAATCGGGCAGGATCGTCGAGCGACGCGACCAGGTCTTGATGACCTGATGAGTGCCCTTGTCGTTCTGCACGTCCACCTTCGCGAGGAGGTGTTCGTCGACGAACGGACCCTTCTTGAGACTACGAGGCATCCTAGTTTCCCTCCTTAGCGCTTCTTACCGGTGCGACGGCGACGGACGATGAGGCTGTCGCTCGCCTTGTTGGGCTTACGGGTCCGGCCCTCGGGCTGGCCCCACGGGCTGACGGGGTGACGTCCACCGGACGTCTTGCCCTCGCCACCACCGTGCGGGTGGTCGACGGGGTTCATGACCACGCCACGGACGGTCGGGCGGACGCCCTTCCACCGCATGCGGCCGGCCTTACCCCAGTTGATGTTGGCCTGCTCGGCGTTGCCGACCTCGCCGATCGTGGCGCGGCAGCGCACGTCGACGCGGCGGATCTCGCCGGACGGCATACGCAGGGACGCGTACGTGCCCTCCTTGCCGAGCAGCTGGATACCGGCGCCGGCGGCGCGGGCCATCTTGGCGCCGCCGCCCGGGCGCAGCTCCACCGCGTGCACGACCGTGCCGGCGGGGATGTTGCGGAGCGGCAGGTTGTTGCCGGTCTTGATGTCGGCGCCTGCGCCCGACTCGACCTTCATGCCCTGCTTGAGGTTGCGGGGGGCGAGGATGTAACGCTTCTCGCCGTCCGCGTAGTGCAGGAGCGCGATGTTCGCGGTGCGGTTCGGGTCGTACTCGATGTGCGCCACGGTGGCGAGCACGCCGTCCTTGTCGTTCCGACGGAAGTCGATGACGCGGTACTGGCGCTTGTGCCCACCGCCCTTGTGACGGGTGGTGATGCGGCCGTGGCCGTTACGGCCGCCGGTCTTGCTCAGCGGGCGCAGCAGCGACTTCTCGGGCGTCGAGCGGGTGATCTCGGCGAAGTCCGAGACGCTCGAGCCGCGACGACCGGGGGTCGTGGGCTTGTACTTGCGGATAGCCATGAGGTTCTCTCGTCCTTAACTCTTCCCGCCGTCAGGCGGTCAGACCCGGGATCTCGATGGGCTTGCTGTCGGCCGCGAGGGTCACGATGGCGCGCTTGGTGCTCTTGCGCTGTCCGTACCCGGTGCGGGTGCGCTTGCGCTTGCCCTGACGGTTAGCGGTGTTCACGGACTCCACCGTGACGCCGAAGATCTCCTGGATGGCGATCTTGATCTGCGTCTTGTTGGCGTCCGGGGCCACCAGGAACGTGTACACGCCCTGCTCGAGCAGGCCGTAGGCCTTCTCGGAGACGACCGGGGCGAGGATCACGTCCCGGGGATCGGCGACGGTGCTCACTTGTCGGCCTCCTTCGCAGCCTTGCCGGCGAGCGAACGGCTCGCCTGCGTGACGAACGCGTCCAGAGCCTCGACCGAGAACACGACGTCGTCGGCGTTCAGGACGTCGTAGGTGTTGAGCTGATCCGGAGCGATCGGGTGGACATGATCGAGGTTGGCGGCGGAGCGCCATGCGGCGAGGTCCTCACGTCCGACCACGATCAGGAACTTCTTCCGGTCGGACAGGGTGCCGAGGAAGTCACGGACACCGGAGGTCGACGGCTTCTGACCCTCGACGAACTCGGTGACCACGTGGATGCGCTCGCTGGCGGCCCGGTCGGACAGGGCGCCGCGGAGAGCGGCGGCCTTCATCTTCTTGGGTGTGCGCTGCGAGTAGTCGCGCGGCTTGGGGCCGTGGACCGTACCGCCGCCGGTGTAGGCGGGGGCGCGGGTCGAGCCCTGGCGGGCGCGGCCGGTGCCCTTCTGGCGGAACGGCTTACGACCGCCGCCGCTGACCTCGCCGCGGGTCTTGGTCGAGTGCGTGCCCTGGCGCGCCGCGGCGAGCTGGGCCACCACGACCTGGTGCATCAGGGGCAGGTTGGGCTCAGCTCCGAAGATCTCGGCGGGGAGCTCGACCGAGCCGTCGGTCGAGCCGGCCGGGGTACGGACATCCAGCTTGAGGTTCACGGTGTTCTCCGTCGTGGTCATGCGCGCGCACCGCCCTTCACAGCGGAACGGACCATCACGAGGCCGCCGTTGCGACCCGGGATGGCTCCCTTGATGAGGAGGACGCCGGCCTCGGCGTCCACCTTGTGGACCTTGAGGTTCATGGTGGTCACGCGCTCGTTGCCCATGCGGCCGGCCATGGCCTTGCCCTTGAAGACACGGCCGGGCGTCGAGGCGCCGCCGATGGAACCCGGCTTACGGTGCACGGCCTGGGTACCGTGCGAGGCACCCTGACCGGCGAAGCCGTGGCGCTTCATGGTGCCGGCGAAACCCTTGCCCTTCGACGTGCCGGTGACGTCGACGAAAGCGCCGTCCTCGAACACGTCGGCGCCGATCTCCTGGCCGATCTCGAAACCGGCGGCCTGCTCGGCGTTGTCGAGGCGGATCTCGGCGATGTGGCGGCGCGGGGTGACCCCGGCCTTCTCGAACTGACCCGCGACCGGCTTGGTGACCTTGCGGGGGTCGACCGCGCCGAACGCGATCTGGACGGCGTTGTAGCCGTCGTTCTCTTCGGTACGAATCCCGGTCACGACGCACGGCCCGGCCTTCACGACGGTCACCGGGACCACCCGGTTGTTCTCGTCGAAGACCTGGGTCATGCCGAGCTTGGCGCCCAGGATGCCCTTGATCTCGGTGTTACTCATCTGTTCACTGTCTCCGCTGCACGTTGCTTACTGACCGCTACGCGGTCGGAGGTCACTGGATGTTGACGTCGACGCTGGCAGGCAGGTCGATGCGCATGAGCGCGTCCACGGTCTTCGGCGTGGGGTCGAGGATGTCGATCAACCGCTTGTGGGTACGCATCTCGAAGTGCTCACGCGAATCCTTGTACTTGTGCGGCGAGCGGATGACGCAGTAGACGTTCTTCTCGGTGGGCAGCGGCACCGGGCCGACGACACGAGCACCCGTACGGGTCACCGTCTCGACGATCTTGCGCGCCGAGGCGTCGATGGCCTCGTGGTCATAGGCCTTGAGCCGGATGCGGATCTTTTGTCCCGCCACTTCGTCCTCTTCTCCTCCCGCCCGTGAAGGCGGCTGTCGTGAGCGCCCTCGCCGCGCGGGGACACTGCTGTGTTCGCTTGTCATACGTGACACCGTCAGACCGTCGATAGCCCGGTCTCGTGCATCGGTGCCCGTCGTGGAGGGCTCCCCCGTGCACACACGTGACACGACTACGAGGCCTCCAGAGGACGGGAGTGCCGCACACTCGCGAGACGCGAGGATGACGGCGGACCGATCCGCTGCCGCTGTTGACGTGTCACGACGCGTCCACGCGGTCGGGCGTGTCGCCCTCCCGCTTTTCCGGCGGATGATCGCTCACCCGCCCTTGTCGTGCTCGCCCGACCAACCCGACACCGCGAACCGATCCGTGAGGACCCATACGCGGACGCCGACTTATCCGGGCAACTTGACCAGTATGCAGTACGTCGCCGCCGGGGGCAAAATCGGCGGCCCCGGCACCCGACGCCCGCGCCGTCTCAGACCGGACGGCGCCCCGGCGGACATCCCGACTTGGGTACCGTCGGGGAGATCAACGACCGCGTCCGCCCCCTAGGAGAGCTGCCCGTGAACAGTCGACGTGAACCCCGCGACCCGGTCGCCTATCGAAGGGACAGGCGGCAGGCGGTCCTCCGCCATCATCCCGACAAGGGCGGCGACCCCGACGCGCTCCTGCGAGCTCTCGAGGAGGTCGACAGGCGGCACGGCGTCGCCGGCAGCGGTCGCGGCGATCACGGCGCCAGTGCCGAACAGGTCGCCGCGGTCGCGGTCACGGCGTTCGCGGGGGTCGCCGCGGTCGGCCTCTCCGTCGCCATGAGCATCCTGGGACGCCGACGGTGACCGCCGCGGCTCCACCGCCTGCCGCGAATGCGTGAAGGGCGCCCCACCTCGCGGTGGGACGCCCTTCACGTGTGGTGCGAGTTGCTCACCCGCGCCGGGGGATCATTCGATCACTTGATGATCTTGGTGACCTGGCCGGCGCCGACGGTGCGGC
This sequence comes from Dietzia lutea, assembly GCF_003096075.1. Classification (NCBI taxonomy): domain Bacteria; kingdom Bacillati; phylum Actinomycetota; class Actinomycetes; order Mycobacteriales; family Dietziaceae; genus Dietzia; species Dietzia lutea. The sequence continues at coordinate 2,537,510 of NZ_CP015449.1, forward strand.
CACCCTCACGGATGGCGAACCGCAGGCCCTCGTCCATGGCGACCGGCTGGATGAGCTCGACGCTCATCTCGGTGTTGTCGCCCGGCATGACCATCTCGGTGCCCTCGGGGAGGGTCACGACGCCGGTCACGTCCGTGGTACGGAAGTAGAACTGCGGACGGTAGTTGTTGAAGAACGGCGTGTGGCGGCCGCCCTCGTCCTTGGACAGGATGTACGCCTGGCCCTCGAAGTTGGTGTGCGGGGTGTAGGCGCCCGGCTTGATGACGACCTGACCACGCTCCACCTCCTCGCGCTTGAGACCGCGCACGAGCAGACCGACGTTGTCACCGGCCTCGCCGTAATCGAGGAGCTTACGGAACATCTCGATGCCCGTGATGGTGGTCTTGGTGGCCTTGTCCTTGATGCCGATGAGCTCGACATCCTCGTTCACGTTGATCTGGCCACGCTCGATACGACCGGTGACGACGGTGCCACGACCGGTGATCGTGAAGACGTCCTCGACGGGCATGAGGAACGGCTTGTCGGTCTCACGCTCGGGGTCGGGGATGGAGTCGTCGCACGCCTGCATGAGGTCGACGATGGCCTGAACCCACTTCTCGTCACCCTCCAGCGCCTTGAGCGCCGAGATCTGGACGACGGGGGCGTCCTCGTCGAACTCCTGCGAGGCGAGGAGCTCCCGCACCTCCATCTCAACGAGCTCGAGGATCTCCTCGTCGTCGACCATGTCGCACTTGTTCAGGGCGACGAGGATGTACGGCACGCCGACCTGACGCGCAAGCAGGACGTGCTCACGGGTCTGGGGCATCGGGCCGTCGGTGGCCGCCACAACCAGGATGGCGCCGTCCATCTGGGCCGCACCGGTGATCATGTTCTTGATGTAGTCGGCGTGACCGGGGGCGTCGACGTGCGCGTAGTGACGCTTCTCAGTCTGGTACTCGACGTGGGAGATGTTGATCGTGATACCACGAGCCTTCTCCTCCGGCGCCTTGTCGATCTCGTCGAACGCGAAGGCGTCGTTGAGATCGGGGTAGGTGTCCGCCAGAACCTTGGTGATGGCCGCGGTGGTGGTGGTCTTACCGTGGTCGACGTGACCGATGGTGCCGATGTTAACGTGCGGCTTCGTCCGCTCGAACTTCGCCTTCGCCACTTGTTGTCCTCCTGGACTTGTCTGTCCCCACCCGTCGAGGTGGGCACTGCATTGTGTGGGGTCTGATCTTACTCATCGTGCCGTGAGGCACGAACCGGCGGCCACCCGGAGGTTCGACCGTGCGCCGCCGGCATCGGCCCCGGCGCGCTTTCACAGACGCGCCGGAGCCGTACCGGTCACTCGCCGGTCGCCTTGGCGATGATCTCCTTGGCCACGCTCGCCGGGACCTCGGCGTAGTGGGAGAAGACCATCGAGTAGTTCGCCCGGCCCTGCGTCTTCGACCGGAGGTCGCCGACGTAGCCGAACATCTCGGACAGCGGCACGTTGGCCTTCACGACGCGGGCGCCGGAGCGCTCCTCCATCGCGTTGACCTGGCCGCGGCGGGAGTTGAGGTCGCCGATGACGTCGCCCATGTAGTCCTCGGGTGTCACGACCTCGACGGCCATGAGGGGCTCCAGGATCACGGGCTGGCACTTGCGGGCGGCCTCCTTGAAGGCCATCGAGCCCGCGACCTTGAACGCCATCTCTGAGGAGTCCACCTCGTGGTAGGCACCGTCGACCAGCGTGGCCTTGACGTTGACCATCGGGTAACCCGCGAGGATGCCGTATTGCATGGCGTCCTGGATACCGGCGTCCACGGAGGGGATGTACTCCTTGGGGACGCGGCCACCGGTGACCTTGTCGCTGAACTCGTAGGTCTCGCCCGCTTCCACGGCCTCCTGGTCCAACGGACCGAGCGCGATCTGCACCTTCGCGAACTGACCGGAACCACCGGTCTGCTTCTTGTGGGTGTAGTCGTACTTGTCGATCGAGCCCTTGATGGTCTCGCGGTACGCGACCTGCGGCTTACCGACGTTAGCCTCGACCTTGAACTCGCGCTTCATACGATCGACCAGTACGTCCAGGTGCAGCTCGCCCATTCCGCCGATAACCGTCTGACCGGTCTCGTCGTCCAGGCGCACGGAGAAGGTGGGGTCCTCCTCGGCGAGCTTCTGGATGGCAGTGGACAGCTTCTCCTGGTCAGCCTTGGTCTTCGGCTCGATGGAGACGTCGATGACCGGGTCCGGGAAGGACATCGACTCGAGCACGATCTGGTCGTTGAGGTCGCACAGCGTATCACCGGTGGTGGTGTCCTTGAGGCCGATGAACGCATAGATATTGCCGGCCACTGCTTCGTCGACCGGGTTCTCCTTGTTGGCGTGCATCTGAAAGAGCTTGCCGACGCGCTCCTTCCTGCCCTTGGTCGAGTTCGCGACCTGGGCACCCGGCTCGACCCGACCCGAGTACACGCGGACGAAGGTGAGCTTGCCGAAGAACGGATGGACGGCGATCTTGAACGCCAGCGCGGAGAACGGCTCGTCCTTGGCGGGCTTTCGGGAGAGCTCGATCTCCTCGTCGCCGACCTTGTGGCCGTGGACCTCTCCGATGTCGAGTGGGGTCGGGAGGAAGTCGATCACCGCGTTGAGCATCGGCTGGATGCCCTTGTTCTTGTAGGCGCTGCCGCACAGCACCGGGTAGACCTCGGACTTGACGGTGAGCTCGCGAACCGCGGCCTTGATCTCCTCGACGCTGAGCTCCTCACCGCCGAAGTACCTCTCCATGAGCTCTTCGCTGCTCTCGGCAACGGTCTCGAGCAGCTTCTCGCGGTACTCCGCCGCCCTTTCCTGCAGGTCCGCCGGAATCTCCTCGACGGAGGCGTCGGTGCCGATCTCGGTCTTGCCGCGCCAGAGGTAGGCCTTCATCTCGATAAGGTCGACGATGCCGTCGAACTGGTCCTCGGCACCGATCGGCAGCTGCAGCACCAACGGCTTGGCACCGAGCCGGTCGACGATGGTCTGGACCGTGTAGTAGAAGTCCGCGCCCAGCTTGTCCATCTTGTTGACGAAGCAGATGCGGGGGACGTCGTACTTCTCGGCCTGACGCCACACCTGCTCGGACTGGGGCTCGACGCCCTCCTTGCCGTCGAAGACGGCCACGGCACCGTCGAGGACGCGCAGGGAGCGCTCGACCTCAACCGTGAAGTCGACGTGGCCCGGCGTGTCGATGATATTGATCTGGTTGTCGTTCCAGAAACAGGTCACCGCGGCGGAGGTGATGGTGATGCCGCGCTCTTTCTCCTGCTCCATCCAGTCGGTAGTCGACGCGCCGTCGTGCGTCTCCCCGGCCTTGCGATTAACACCCGTGTAGAACAGGATGCGCTCGGTCGCGGTGGTCTTACCGGCGTCGATGTGCGCCATGATGCCGATATTTCGGACCTTGTTGAGGTCGGTCAGCACGTCCTGTGCCACGGATTCTCCCGATTGTGAGTCGTCGGTGGCCCGTGCGGTCGGTGTCGACCGTCCGAACCGGGTCGGTGTTACTGCCGGTACCCGCACTCGGTACGGCCGGTACGGGCCTTGTTCAATACTGCCACCCGCCGGGTGACCACGGGACCCTGGCCGGGGGGTCGTCGCCGACGCCCGCCCCGGCAGGGCCCCACCGGATCACCAGCGGTAGTGCGCGAACGCCCGGTTGGCCTCGGCCATCTTGTGCGTGTCCTCACGACGCTTGACCGCGGCACCGAGGCCGTTGGAGGCGTCCAGGATCTCGTTGGCGAGGCGCTCGACCATCGTGTTCTCGCGACGCTGCCGGGAGAAGGTCACCAGCCAGCGCATCGCCAGGGTCGTCGAACGACCGGGGCGGACCTCGACGGGCACCTGGTAGGTGGCGCCGCCGACACGACGGGAGCGGACCTCGAGCGCCGGGCGGACGTTGTCCAGGGCCTTCTTGAGGGTGATGACCGGGTCGGTTCCGGTCTTCTCGCGGCAGATCTCCAGCGCCGAGTACACGATGCGCTCGGCGGTGGTCTTCTTACCGTCGAGGAGGATCTTGTTGACGAGCTGGGTGACCAGCGGCGACCCGTAGACCGGGTCGTTGATGAGCTGGCGCTTCGGGGCGGGACCCTTACGAGGCATTACTTCTCCTTCTTGGCGCCGTAGCGGGAGCGGGCCTGCTTGCGGTCCTTCACACCCTGGGTGTCGAGCGAGCCGCGGATGATCTTGTAACGGACACCCGGGAGGTCCTTCACACGACCGCCACGCACGAGCACCATCGAGTGCTCCTGCAGGTTGTGGCCCTCGCCGGGGATGTAGGCGGAAACCTCGACGCCGCTGGTCAGGCGCACACGGGCGACCTTACGGAGCGCGGAGTTCGGCTTTTTGGGGGTCGTGGTGTACACGCGGGTGCAGACGCCGCGACGCTGAGGCGAACCCTTGAGGGCAGCCGTCGACGTCGCCGACTTCTTGTCCTGGCGGCCCTTGCGGACCAGCTGGTTGATGGTTGGCATGAACCGACTTTCTCTAGCTGGCGGCTTCGTCAGGGGAAACCACCGGTCTCTGGGACATTGCTCGTATTCGGACTCTCGCGCGCCCGTCGCCGCGCACGAACGACCTCGTCGGCCGCTCTCGCTGGCCTACAGGGCACGATCCTCCAGCTCGCGTACTGCGAGCACGATGGTCAAGCCTAACCGTCCACAGGAGTGGCGGTCAAAATGAGGCGTTCGCGACATCCCCGGTCGACCACTCGGGCGTCTCGACGAGGACGCCGTCGAGGGTCTGCGCCCAGAACCGCACGATCTTATCCCGACGCTCGGAGTCGTCGGACAGGACGTCGGCGAGGCCGAGTCCGCGGGCGAGGTCGAGGGTGGTCTGGAGTCCGCGGCGCACGCGGACGTCGCCGGCATCGCGACCGAGGGCGGCGGCGGCGATCGCGAGGACCTCGCGCGACATGTGGTTCTCGAGGGGCAGGACCCTGTCGCGGAGCGCCGGGTCGCTCGCTGCGGCGGTCCAGACGTGCAGGGCGGCCTTGAACAGGTCCGATGTGTAGTGCTGGACGATGAAACCCACCACGGCGACCGTGCGCTCGGGGCCGGGCTCGGGCAGATCGAGCCCGCCACGGCGGACGTCGGAGATGCGCTGTTCGATCATGTGTCCGAGCGCGGCGGTGATGAGATCCTCGCGCGTCGGGAAGTGGTGTTGGGCGGCGCCCCGGGAGACGCCGGCGGCGGCGGCCACCGCGCCCACGGTGGTCGCCGCCCACCCCTGGGTGGCGAGGAGGTCGATGGAGGCACCGAGCAGGCGCTCCCGCGTGATGCGGCTGCGGTCCTGCTTGGGCACGCGCTGCTCTGGTGCCGTCATCGGTCCTCCTGTTACCAGTCCTGCTCGTCGTAGATGATCACACCGCGGAGGTTCTTGCCGTCGCGCATGTCCTGGTAGCCCTGGTTGATCTCCTCGAGCCGGTAGGTCTTGGTGATGAGTTCGTCGAGCTTGAGGTTGCCCGCCCGGTACTGGTGCAGCAGGTGCGGAATCTGCTTGCGCGGACCGGTGCCGCCGAAGATAGCCCCCTGCAGGGTCTTCTGCTGCATCGCCAGGTCGAGGATCGAGATCTGGGCGTCGACCGCGTTCATGTCGCCGAGCCCCACCACCACGCACCGTCGACCCTTACCCGTGAGCAGTAACCCCGGAAGCAGGTCCTTGCCCTCGACCACGCCCATCGTGAGGATGACGAGGTCGGCCATGCGGCCCCAGCTGATCTCCCCCACCAACCCCATCGCCTCGTCCATCGAGGCACAGGTGTGGGTCGCGCCGAACTCCATGGCCTTCTCCCGCTTGAACTCGACGGGGTCGACCGCGACGATCGCGCGGGCGCCCGCGGCCGCCGCGCCCTGCACGGAGTTGATGCCGATGCCGCCCACGCCGACGACCACGACGATGTCGCCCTCCTTGGCGCCGCCGATCTCCGTGGCGGATCCCCAGCCCGTGCACACGCCACACCCGAGCAGGGCCGCCTTGTCGAGGGGGATGTCCTTCTCGATCTTGATGACCGACGACTGGTGCACCGTGACGTGGGGCGCGAAGGTGCCGAGGACGCACATGGTGGCGACGTCGGTCCCGTCCGCGGTGTGGACCCGGTACCCGCCGTCGCTGATCGCCCGCCCGCTGAGCAGGCCGGCGCCGTTGTCGCAGAGGTTCTGCAGCCCCTCGGAGCAGGGCGGGCAGGTCCCACAGGCGGGGATGAAGGCCAGGACGACGTGATCGCCCTCCTCGAGCCCGATCACCCCCTCCCCCACCTTCGTGATCACGCCGGCCCCCTCGTGGCCGCCCATGATCGGGTAGGACTCGAACTGCAGGTCGCCGGTGAGCAGGTGCTCGTCGGAGTGGCAGAGGCCTGACGCTGCCAGCTTGATCTGGACCTCCCCGGCTTTGGGATCGTCGATGTCGACGTCGACGATCTCCCAGCCGTCCTGCTTCGGCTCCCGGATGATGGCGGCCTTGGTGCGCATTCGCGTCTCCTCGGATGAGAAAGGGTGATGAGCGAGAAAGGGTGATGTGACACCGGTCACGTGACCAGTGTCGCAGTTCAACCTACTCTGACTCTGCTGCCCAGGAGGGCTGTCTGCGTTCCAGGAACGCCGTCATCCCCTCGGCGACCTCGGGGGTGCCGAACAGGCGGGCCGTGACGCCCGCCAGGTCCTCGCCCCGGGCATCCAACTCGGCGAGCAGTGGTGCGCTGAGCAGGGCCTTGTTCTCCCGGAGGCCCTGCGGGGAGCAGGGCCTGAACGCCGCGACGAGCTCGTCGACGGCGGCGTCGAGGTCCTCCACGGCCTCGGAGAGCAACCCGATCGCACGTGCGTGGTCGGCATCGAACTTCTCGCCCGTCAGCAGTGCCCGCGTGAGGTCACGCGAGTTCACGCGCGCGGCCAGCGGTACCGAGATCATGGCCGCGGCGAGGCCGAGGCGGACCTCGGTCAGTGCGAACGTCGAGGCCGGGGCGGCCAACGCGAAGTCGCATGCCGCCACCAGTCCCATCCCGCCTGCACGGACGTGACCGTCGACGGCCGCGATCACGGGCTTGGGATGGGACGCGATCGCCCGCAGCAGTCCCAGGAAGATCCGGGTCCGCTCGGCCGCCCGGTCCTCGGGGCTCCCCTGACCCGATGACGCCTCGGACAGGTCCGCCCCGGCGCAGAACGTGCCGCCCGCGTGCCCGAGCACCACCACCCGCGCGGCGTCCTCGCCGGCCGCGCGATCCAGCGCGGCGTGGAGTTGCTCGACGAGTGCCGTGGAGATGGCGTTCCGGTTGTGTTGCGAGTCGAGGGTGAGGCGGGCGGCACCGCCGGAGACCTCGTAGCGCACCAGGGTCCGACCGGCCCCGGCCTGATCACTCACGGCTCGTTCACTCATGTCGCGGCCTCTCAGTAGCTCTTCGGCAGCCCGAGCGAGTGCTGCGCCACGTAGTTGAGGATCATCTCCCGGCTCACCGGCGCGATGCGGGGCAGCCGGGACGCGGCGAGCATCCCCGCCAGGCCGTACTCGACCGACAGTCCGTTGCCGCCGAGGGTCTGGATGGCCTGGTCGACCGAGCGGGCCGAGACCTCTCCGGAGGCGTACTTGGCCATGTTCGCGGCCTCCCCGGCGAGGTCGTCGCGGCCGGCGTCGACCAGGGCGGCGGCCTTGCGCATCATCAGCCGCGCGAGTTCGAGCTCGATCTTGCACTGCGCGAGTGGATGGGCGACGCCCTGGTGTGCGCCGATGGGGGTCTTCCACACGGCGCGCTCGTTGGCGTACTTCGTGGCCCGGTCCAGGGCGAAGCGCGCGGTGCCGCACGCCATCCCGGAGGCCATGATGCGCTCGGGGTTGAGGCCGGCGAACAGCATGAGCAGGGCGGTGTCGCCGTCGCCGATGAGCGCCTCGGCGGGCACGCGGACGTCGTCGAAGTACAGCTGGAACTGCCGCTCGGGAGTGCGGACCTCGGTGGGGATGTGCGTCCGCTCGAGGCCGGGCGCGTCGGTGGGGACCATGAACAACGCCGGTTCGAGCCGACCGGAGGTGGAACCCTCGAGACGCGCCACGACGAGGATCGCGTCGGCCTGGTCGACGCCCGAGATGTACGTCTTCTGGCCGGAGATGAGGAAGTCCGAGCCGTCGCGACGGGCGGTCGTGGTGATGGCGTGCGAGTTGGACCCGGCGTCGGGCTCGGTGATCGCGAACGAGGTGATGGTCTCCCCCGACGCGATGCCGGGCAGCCAGCGCTTCTTCTGCGCCTCGGTGCCGAACCGCGAGATGATGGTGCCGTTGATCGCGGGCGAGACCACCATCATGAGCAGCCCGGCGCCGGCGGCGGAGAGCTCCTCCTCGACGATCGCGAGCTCGGTCATCCCGGCGCCGCCACCGCCGTACTCCTCGGGCAGGTTCACGCCGAGCAGGCCGAGCTTCCCGGCCTCGGTCCACAGCTCGTCGGTGGTCTCGCCCGCGTCGGACTTGGATCGCATGTACTCGAGCCCGTATCGGCAGCCCAGGTCGTAGGCGACCTTCCGGAGCTGGGCCTGCTCGTCGGTGTCGATCACAGGGTTGGGGATCGGTGAGATGTCGGTCATCGCGGTCACTCCTGGGCGGTGGTGGTGTCGGTACCGACGCTGTCGGTGGCGGCGCCGTCGGTATCGGTGCCGTGGGTGTCGGTGGCGGGTTCGGTGACGACGGCGAGGACCGTTCCCGACTCGACCTGGGTGCCGACCTCCACGGGGAGCTCGGTGACGATGCCGTCGACGGCGGCCGCGATGGTGTGTTCCATCTTCATGGCCTCCATCCACAGCAGGGGCTGGCCCGCGGTGACGGTGTCCCCGACGGAGACGGCCACCCGGATGACCGAACCCGGCATGGGTGCGAGCAGGGACCCCGCGGCGACCTCGGCGGCCGGGTCTGTATAGCGCGGCGGTTCGACGAGCGAGACGGGCCCGAGCGGCGAGTCGACCTCGACGACGGTGTCCGCGCCCGGGGTCTCGTAACGCGCCACGGTGAACACCCGGCGCACCCCCCGGACCGCGAGGACGGCGGAGTCGGCGGACACGTCCTCGATGCTGACGACGTCGGCGAGCTCACCGTCCGGGCGGGGGCCCGAGCGGTCGCGGAGGTAGCTCACCTCCAGTTCGTCCTCACCGATCCGGAACGTCCGCTTCTGGAGGGTGCGACCGACGTTGCGGAAGCCGGCCTGCGCCAGGGCGACGGGGCCCGCCGCGTGGTCGGCCGTGCCGGATACGACGGCGGCGGCCAGGGCGGAGATCTGCACCGCCTCCGCGTCGGCGAGCGGCGCGGCCAGCGACTGGGCACCGTGATCGTCGAGGAACGCGGTCGACAGGTTTCCGGCGATGAACTCGGGGTGCCGCAGCACGCGCACGAGCTGGGCGCGGTTGGTGGTCAGGCCGTGGACCTTCGCCCGGGACAGGGCACCGGCGAGCGATACGCAGGCCTCGGTCCGGGTGCGGCCGTACGAGATGACCTTGGCCAGCATGGGGTCGTAGTGCACGCCGATCAGCGCGCCGTCCGGGCCGGGTTCGACACCGCTGTCGAGGCGGATGCCCGGGTGGTGCGGCCCGGAGAACCGCGACGAGACGCCGGGGACGTCCAGCGCCCACAGGGTCCCCGACCCGGGCGTGTAGTCGTTCGCGGGGTCCTCGGCGTACAGGCGGGCCTCGAGGGACCAGCCGTGGGCGGCCGGGGGCTCGGCCGACGGCAGCGGCAGGCCAGCGGCCACGTCGAACTGGAGGGCGACGAGATCCAGGCCGGTGGTGGCCTCGGTGACCGGGTGTTCCACCTGGAGGCGGGTGTTCATCTCGAGGAAGAAGAACTCGCCGTCGTCGGTGGCCAGGAACTCGACCGTGCCGGCCCCGGTGTACCCGATCGCGGCGGCGGCGTCCCGCGCCGCCTCGTAGAGCTTCTCCCGCATGCCCGGGGTGCGCTCGACGAGCGGGCTGGGGGCCTCCTCGATGACCTTCTGGTGTCGGCGCTGGATGGAACACTCGCGCTCCCCCACCGCCCAGACGGTGCCGTGGGCGTCGGCCATCACCTGGACCTCGATGTGCCGGCCGCGCTCGAGATAGCGCTCGCAGAACACCGCGTCGTCGCCGAAGGCCGACCCGGCCTCGCGCTGCGCGGCGGCGATCTCGTCCTGCAGAGAGTCAAGGGTGCGGACGACGCGCATGCCCCGACCACCGCCACCGGCGGAGGCCTTGATCAGGACGGGGAGCATGTCGGAGGTGACGTCGGCGGGTTCGAGGTCGGTGAGCATCGGCACGCCCGCGTCGGCCATCATCTTCTTAGCCTCGATCTTTGAGCCCATGGCCTCGATGGCGGCGACGGGCGGACCGACCCAGGTCAGACCGGCGTCGATGACGGCGCGGGCGAACCCGGCGTGCTCGGACAGGAAGCCGTACCCGGGGTGGACGGCGTCGGCGCCGGCGGCCTTCGCGGCCTCGACCACCAGGTCGCCGCGCAGGTAGGTCTCTCCCGGGGTGTTGCCCGGCAGGCGGACGGCGGCGTCGGCCTCGCGGGTGTGGGGAGCGTCCGCGTCGGCGTCCGAGAAGACGGCGACGGTGCTCATGCCGAGCGCGCGGGCCGTGTGGTGGACGCGCCGGGCGATCTCGCCGCGGTTGGCCACCAGGACGGACGTGATGGGTGTGGTGCTCATGGTCTCGTTCCTCACATCCGGAAGACGCCGAAGCGGTCGGTTCCGGCGACCTCTCCGGAGTGGATCGCGGACAGGCTGAGGCCCAGCACCGTCCGGGTGTCGCGGGGGTCGATGACGCCGTCGTCGTAGAGCATCCCGGACAGGAACGCCGGCAACGACTCCTTCTCGATCTGGTCGGCGATGGCCGCCTTGAGCCCCTCGACGGTCTCGGGGTCCATCTCCTCCCCACGGGCGGCCGACGCGGCGGCCGCCACCGACGTGACGACGTCGGCGAGCTGCTGGCCGCCCATGACCGCGGACTTGGCGCTGGGCCAGGAGTAGAGGAACCGCGGGTCGAAGGCGCGGCCGCACATCCCGTAGTGGCCGGCGCCGTAGGACGCGGCCGTGATGAGCGACAGGTGCGGGACCTCGGAGTTGGAGACCGCGTTGATCATCATGGCGCCGTGCTTGATGATGCCGCCGCGCTCGTATTCCGAGCCGACCATGTAGCCGGTGGTGTTGTGCATGAACAGCAGCGGGGTGTCGTAGCGGTTGGCCAGTTCGATGAACTGCGTGGCCTTCTGTGCCTCCTCGCTGAAGAGCACGCCGCGGGCGTTGGCGATGATGCCGATCGGGTAGCCGTGGATCTCGGCCCACCCGGTGCACAGGCTCGCGCCGTAGAGGGGTTTGAACTCGTCGAAGTCCGAGCCGTCCACGATGCGGGCGATGATCTCGCGCGGGTCGAAGGGGATCTTGAGATCGTCGGGCACGATCCCCAGGAGCTCGTCGGCGTTATACAGCGGCTCGATCACGTCGGTGCGCGGTGCGCGCCCGGCCTTGGACCAGTTGAGGCGGCGGACGATGCCGCGGGTGATGCGCGCGGCGTCGGACTCGTCGACGGCGAGGTGGTCGGCCAGCCCGGAGACCCGCGCGTGCATGTCGGCGCCGCCGAGCGTCTCCTCGTCGGCGATCTCCCCGGTCGCGGCCTTGACCAGTGGGGGTCCGGCCAGGAAGACCTTGGACCGCTCCTCGATCATGACGACGTGATCGCTCATGCCGGGCACGTAGGCGCCGCCGGCGGTGGAGTTGCCGTACACGACGGCGATGGTGGGGATGCCGGCCTTGGACAGGCGGGTCAGGTCGCGGAAGAGGCCACCGCCCGGGACGAAGACCTCCTTCTGCGTGGGCAGGTCTGCGCCGCCGGACTCGACGAGGCTGATGACCGGGAGCCGGTTCTTCATGGCGACGTCGTTGAGTCGGAGGATCTTGCGCAGCGTCCAGGGGTTGGAGGTGCCGCCCTTGACCGTGGGGTCGTTGGCGATGAGCAGGCACTCGACACCGGAGACGACCCCGATGCCGGCGACCACGGAGGCGCCGGTCTGGAAGTCCGAGCCCCACGCGGCGAGCGCGCACAGTTCGAGGAAGGGCGACTCGCGGTCGAGGATCATGTCGATCCGCTCGCGCGCGGTGAACTTGCCGCGCTCGCGGTGGCGGGCGACCTTGCGCTCGCCGCCGCCGGCCAGCGCCGGTTCGAGGTCGGTGGCGAGCTGGTCCAGCTTGCCCTCCATGGCCTCTCTCGCTGCGCCGAACTCGGCGCTCGTGGTGTCCAGTGTGGACCGCAGGATCGTCATGCCGTGTACCCCAAACGTCGTCCGGCGAGGGTGGTCAGGATCTCGGTGGTGCCGCCGCCGATGCCGAGGAGTCGGACGTCGCGGTACTGGCGGCTCACCTCGGACTCGGCCATGAAGCCGAGACCTCCGAAGAGCTGCACCGCCTGGTTGGCGACCCATTCGGCACACTCGACGGCGGTGTTCTTGGCGAAGCAGACCTCGGCGATGGCGTCGTGCCCGGCGACGGCGAGGTCGGCGCAGCGGTGCGTGTACGTGCGGGCCACGTCGACGCGACGGGCCATCTCGGTGACCGTGTTCTGCACGGCCTGGCGCGACAGCAGCGGGCGCCCGAAGGTCTCGCGCTCGCGGACCCAGGCCAGGGTGAGGTCGAGGCAGCGCTGGGCGTGCGAGTAACCCTGGGCGGCCAGCGCGATCCGCTCGCCCACGAAGCCGATGGCGATCTGCGCGAACCCGTCGTTCTCCGCGCCGACGAGGTTCTCGACCGGCACCCGGCAGTCGGTGAAGGTCAGCTCCGCGGTGTCCGAGGCGCGCCAGCCCAGCTTCTCCAGCGGGGCCGAGCGATGGAACCCCGGGGTGTCGGTGGGGATCACCAGGAGGCTGACGCCGGACGCATCGGGTAGGCCCTCGCCGCCGGTGCGGACCGCGGTGACGACGAAGTCGGCGCGGGTTCCTGAGGTGATGTACGTCTTGGCGCCGTTCACGACGTAGTGGTCGCCGTCCCGCCGGGCACTGGTGGTCAGGTGCCCGACGTCCGAACCCCCGCCGGGCTCGGTGATGGCCAGGGAGCCGATCATCTCGCCGGCCAGCGTGGGGCGGACCCACCGGTCGATCTGGTCGGGGCGTCCGGACTGGGCGAGGTGGGGGGTGGCGATGCCGCAGGTGAACAGGGAGGCGAAGACCCCGCCGGACACGCCGGCCTCGTGGAGGGCCTCGCACACGATGAGGGAGTCGCGCATGTCTCCCCCGCCGCCACCGACCTCCTCGGGGAACGACACGCCGAGCAGGCCGAGATCCCCGGCCGCGCGGTGCAGGTCGCGGGGGATCGCTCCGGCGGCCTCCCACTCGTCCTGGTGCGGCAGGATCTCGCGCTCGGCGAAGCGGGTCGTGGTCTCGCGCAGGGCGAGACGTTCGTCGGTGTACCAGGGGTCCCCGGGTACATGGGGTGGGACGGTGGGGGCTGTACTGCGTGGGACGGTGGGGGCGGTACGGCGTGGGACGGTGGGGGCGGTACGGCGTGGGATGGTCACGCGTTCTCCTCGGCGGCCGCGCGGGCGGCATCGGCGGTGGTGGGCACGGGGGCGGTGATGGAGTCGGGGATGTCGACGTGTCGGGAGCGCAGCCACTCGGCCAGGCCCTTGGCCTGCGGGTCCCAGCGGTAGCCGTGGGCGACGCCCTTGCCGAGGAGACCGTCGATGACGAAGTTCACCGCGTGCAGGCGCGGCAACTCGTAGCGCTCGATCGGCAGGTCGGCGGCCTCGGGCAGCAGGCGGCGGAGCTCGTCGACGGTGAGCGTGGCCAGCATCCAGCGGTAGGCCTGCTCGTCACCGGCCCACAGTCCGATATTGGCCGTGCCGCCCTTGTCACCCGAGCGGGCGCCGAGGACGTCGCCGAGAGGGCGACGGCGGACGGGGCCGGAGGGCGGGACGTAGGCGTCGAGCGGGGCCCCGTCGGCGCCGAGTCCGTCGGAGGCGTGGCCGTCGCCCATCTCCCCGGTCCGCGCCGGCGGCTCGATGTCGACGCGGGTGCCGTCGGGCAGCACGGCCACGTGCGGCACCTCGGTCTGCGGGAGGTAGGCGGGGATGTAGACGCCGTACGGTCCGCCGCGGCCGGGCGGCCCGCTCGGGGTGGCCCCGGGGTAGCTGGAGAGCGTCATCGCGACGGCGGCGTCGGAGAACGCCCGGCCCACCACGTCGGAGTCCGGATCCCAGGCGACGATGGTCATCATGGCGGTCGCGGCGGCCTGGGTGTCGGCGTCGGGGTGATCGGTCCGGTGCAGACGGAAGTCGAGCTGGGCGGGTTCCCGTTCGAGGCCGGCGCGGAACTGCCGCTCGACCAGGGCGGCCTTGTCGGAGATGTCGAGGCCGGTGAGCAGGAAGGTGACCTCGTTGCGGAACCCGCCGAGGCACGTGACGGACACCTTGGTGGCGGGCGGGGCGGGCTCGCCGACGACTCCGGAGATGCGGACGCGGTCGGTGCCCTCCTGCTCCACGACGGCGGTGTCCAGGCGGGTGACGACGTCGGGGCCGCCGTAGCGCGCCCCCGTGACCTCGTACAGCAGCTGCGAGGTGACGGTGCCGACGGTCACGGCGCCGCCCGTGCCGGCGTGCTTGGTGATGATCGAGGTGCCGTCGGCGGAGATCTCCGCGATCGGGAACCCGGGGGTCACCGGGTCGGCGATCTCGCCGCGGTTGAAGAAGGCGTAGTTGCCGCCGGTGGCCTGGGTGCCGCACTCGATGACGTGGCCCGCCGCCGTGGCACCGGCGAGCGCGTCGAGGCCGTCGCGGCCCCAACCGAAGTGGCTGATGGCCGGCCCCACGATGACCGAGGCGTCGGTGACGCGGCCGGTGACGACGATGTCCGCGCCCGCGTCGAGGCAGCGCGCGATCCCGAACGCACCGAGGTAGGCGTTGGCGGTGACGGGGACGCCGGCGACGGCCGGGATGTCGAGCTCGGAGACCCTGGACATGAGGTCGTCACCCTCGACGTGCGCGACGACCGGCGACAGTCCGAGACGCGTACCCAGCTCGCGGATCGCCTCGGCCAGTCCGGCCGGGTTGAGGCCGCCCGCGTTGGCGACGATCTTCACGTTCTTCTCGAGCGCGAGCCCGAGGCAGTCCTCGAGCTGGCGGAGGAACGTCTTGGCGTAGCCGAGCTCGGCGCTCTTCAGCCGGTCCCGGCCCAGGATGAGCATGGTCAGCTCGGCCAGGTAGTCGCCGGTGAGGACGTCGAGCTCGCCGCCCTCGAGCATCTCGCGCATCGCGGAGATGCGGTCGCCGTAGAACCCCGACATGTTACCGACGCGGAGCGGAGGCACCGTCGACTCAGGGCCGACGCGCAGCGGCGCCGACGTGGTGGATCCGGTCATGCCCGCTCTCCCTTCTCGCGGCCGCCGCCGGGGAGGCCGGCGAATGCCTGGGCGATGCGCAGCCACTTCTCGGCGTCGGCGCCGACCGCCTCGAGGGCGGTGTCCTCGCGGTGGACGCGCTGGGTGACCAGCAGGCAGAAGTCGAGGATCGGCCCGGTGACGCGCTGCTCGGCGTCGGCGGGACCGAACTCGACGACGGCGCCGTCGGCCTGCGTGAGCGCGACATACACCTCGGAGGCGGGGGCCTCGAGGCCGTTCATCATGTACGCGAAGGCGCGGGTCTTCCATCCCAGCCGGGCGACGTGCGGGAGGGCTCCCACGAACGCCGGGTCGGAGTCGACCGGGACGCCGAGCGCGTCGGCCACGTCGACCCCGTGGGCCCAGGTCTCCATGATCCGCGCGGTGGTCATCGACTTGGGACGCATCGGCGGCCCGAACCACGGGATCTTCTCCCCCGGGTCCGCGGTCTCGAGAGCGTCGGCGAGCTCACCGCGGGCCCGACGCCAGCGCGCGAGGACCTCGTCGCGGCCGGTGGCCGCGATCTCGGCGGCGCCGACGTCGACGAACCCGGTCGGGTCGGCCTCGGCCTTCTCGACGACCGACCGGAAGGCGTCCGCGTCGCGGATGGCGGTGACCGAGACCTCGTCGGTCCAGGCCAGGTGGGCGATCTGCATGCCGACGTCCCAGCCCGCGGCCGGGGTGTCGGTGTTCCAGCCGTCGACGCCGGCGGCCTCGACGAGCTCATCCAGTCGGGCGTTGAGCGCGGCGAGGGCCGCGTGCGGATCCTCTGTGACGGAGATCTCGGGGTTCGTCATGTGATCACGATGACATCGCTCCACGAAAAAAGCAAGCGTGATTGTTTGCTTTTCGGCCGGGCCTCCGCCAGCCTGGCATACGGTGATGAGCGTCACAGTCACGCCTATCCCTCACCCCTCCCCCGAGCCCCTGGAGACAACGTGCGACTCGACCCCGCCGGCATCGACCCGACCGACCACGCCCTCGCCCGCCGCTGCTCCGTGGGGGACATCCCCACCCGTGCGGCCGCCACGTTCTCTCACCGCACCGCCCTCACCGACGAGACCGGTTCGTGGACGTATCTCGAGCTCGAGTCCGCCGCCAACCGTTTCGCGCACGGGCTGTTCGAGCACGGCATCCGCGAGTCCGAACCGGTCGCGATCCTCTCCCCGAACTGCAGGGAGTTCGTCGCCACCTACTTCGGGACCGCCAAGGCCGGGATGGTCTCGCTGCCCGTCAATCTGCTGTCCGGGCTCGAGAACATCGCACACGCCCTGACCGACTCGGGGACGCGCATCGTCGTCGTCCACGGCTCCCTCGTGGAGCTCGTCCTCGGAGCGACCGCCGCCATCCCCGGCGTCGAGACCCTCGTCGTCGTCGGCGGGGTCCCGGACGGACTCGAGGCCGCGCCCGACGGACCCACGCTTATCGGCTGGGACGACCTGCTGGCCGACGACGACTCCAACCCGGACACCGTGATCGCGGACCGCCAGGTCGTGCAGTGCCTCTACTCGTCCGGGACCACCTCCCGCCCCAAGGGTGTCCTCACGTCCCACCTCGCGGTGACCGTCGCCGCCCTGGGCAACGGCGCGGTGTTCGGCCTGAACTGGGGCGCGGAACCGTCGGTCACCGTGTGCCCCCTCCCCCTGTTCCACACCGCCGGCCTCAACGGCGTCCTGTTGTCCGCGGTGACCATGGGCGCGACGGTCCACCTGCTGCCGGGGTTCGACCCCGTCGGGTACGCCGACACCGTCGCCCGCGTCCGCGCCACGCACCTCGTGGGCCTGCCCCTCATGCTGGAGGCGCTCGCCGACGGCACCGACCGGGGACTCGACCTCTCCTCGGTCCGGTTCCTCCTCTACGCCATGGCCCCGATGTCGGAGGAGATGCGCCGACGCCTCGAGGCAGCGCTCCCCGACGCGCGGATGGTGCTGGCCTCGGGGATGAGCGAGTGCACGCCGGCCACCGTCATGCAGTGGCCCGAACTGTGCCCGGACAAGTCCGACTCGTGGGGCTACCCCACCCCGATCGCCGAGAACCGGATCGCCGAACCCGGCTCCGACGACCTCCTGCCGCCCGGCGCCGACGGCGAGATCGTCTACCGCGGCCCGACCGTCATGGAGGGCTACTGGAACAACCCGCAGGCCAACGCGGAGGCGTTCGTGGGCGGGCGCCTGCACTCGGGCGATCTGGGGCGCATCGACGCCGAGGGCGTGGTGTGGTTCTCCGACCGCGTCAAGGACATCGTCAAGTCCGGCGGCGAGAACGTCTCGTCGCTGCACGTCGAGCGCGTTCTCATGGACCACCCGCACGTCGCGGAGGTGGCCTGCGTCGGGCGCCCCGACCCGACGTGGGGCGAGCTGGTCGTGGCGGTGGTCGTGCCCACCGAGGGCGCCCCGGGCGAGGACGAGCTCAAGGCCTCGGTGCGGGAGTTCGGCGCCGAGCGGCTCCCCTCCTCGCACCGACCGCGCGACGTCGTGGTGGTGGACTCGATCCCCCGCACCGCGACCGGCAAGATCCGCAAGGTTGAGCTGCGCGCGCTCGCCTGACGGCCGGCGCGGGCGGCGTCGGTTCCTAGGGTCCGACCTCGAGCAGCTCACCCGGGATCTCCAGCCGCGCCGCGGCGAGGTCGGCACCCAGCCCGGGCCGCAGCACCTCTCCGCGCGGCGGGCGCGCCACGAGGTTGACCGCGCGGAGGTTGGGCAGCAGGTACAGCCTGGTGTCCATGCCCTCCAGCTCGGGGATGAGCTCGCGGAAGCGCTCCGCGGTGAGCGCGCCCGCGAGCCAGGCGAAGGCCGAGTCGTCCCACGTCCACACCGCGATGTTGACCCCGCGCCCGACGACGCCGCGGCGGACGCTGGCCACCGACCCCAGGGTCGCGGTGACGGGCTCACCGCCCGGGACGGCGCCCGCCGACCACGGGACGGGCAGGTCCCCCGGGCCGATCGGCGCAGTCTCACGCGGCACGGGGACCCGGACGCGCGCGCCGTCGGGCAGCACGACCGTGTGCCCGGACTCGTCCTGCGGCAGCGGGCGGGCCACCCGGGCGGGGCGCCGGCCGTCCGCGCCGCCCTGGCCGCCCCGGCTCATGCCCACCACCGCCACGACCGGCGGTGCCTGCTCGCCGCGGGCCCCGCTGATGCGGACGCGGTCCGTGCCCTCCTGCGCCAGGCGGAGGGAGTCGAGCCGCAGGACGACGTCGGGCGCCGCGTACCTCGCGCCGGCGACGCCGTCGAGGAGCTGGTCGGTGACGGTGCCGACGGTGACCGAGCCGAACGCCGAGGGGTGCCGCGTGATCACCGAGCAACCGTCGTCGGCGATCTCGGCGATCGGGTACCCGCCGGTGACGGGGTCGGTGGTGCGGGTGACGTCGGTGGTGGAGTCGACGACCCCCGTCGCGCCGGGGCCGCCGGAGAGCACGTGCCCCACCGCGACGGAGCCGGCGAGGGCGTCGAGGGCGGACGGCGTCCAGCCGTGGTGCGCCGCCGCGGCGCCGGCGACGAGGGCCTCGCGACTGACGCGCCCGGTGACGACGACGACGGCACCGGCCGCCAGCGCGCGGGCGATCCCGAACGCACCGTGTCGGACGGTGGCCACGTCGACGTCACCGAGTCCGAGTGCGGCCGCCCGGTCCGTCACCTCACCGGGATCGAGGTGGGCCACGGCGAGCTCCACGCCCTTGTCCGCGGCCAGGGCCCGCAGGTCGCGGACGAGGCCAGCCGGGTCGAGCGCACCCGCGTTGGTGACGATCCGGACCCCGCCGGCACGGTTCCCACCGGCACTGTTCTCGCCGGCCCCGCCCGCGCCGAGGCGGTCGAGACACTCGCCGATCTGCACGAGGGCGGCGCGCTCGTAACCCGGGCCGCCCGTCGCCCGCTGCTCGGCCAGGTCGAGCATCGCCTCGTCGGAGAGCATGTCCAGCGCGAGGACGTCGAGGGACGCCGCCGCGAGGAACTCGGCCGTGGCGCTGGACCGATCGGTCCGCGACGCGGAGACGTTGCCGATGCGTAGGGGCCTCGGGCTGGTCGTCATCGATCCTCCGGGTGCGTCTGTCGGGATGGTGCTCCTCTACTCCAGCATGCTTCCCGTCGCGGCGAAACGGGTGTGGAAGGAGAACGCCTCCTCGAGCATATGCGGCGTGTTGCCGGCGTCGGGCCGGGCGTTCGCCCTGTCGAGGTAGTCGTGGAGCAGCGGCCGGTACGCCGGGTCGGCGCAGTTGTCCACGACGAGGCGCGCCCGCTTGCGGGGGCTGAGCCCGCGCAGGTCGGCCAGTCCGTGCTCGGTGACGATCACCTGGACGTCGTGTTCGGTGTGGTCGACGTGCGGGATCATGGGCACGATCGCCGACACCGCGCCGCCCTTCGCGGTGGACGGGCTCAGGAACATGGAGACGTACCCGTTGCGGGTGAAGTCGCCGGACCCGCCGATCCCGTTCATGATCCGGGTGCCGCACACGTGGGTCGAGTTGACGTTGCCGTACACGTCCGCCTCGAGCATGCCGTTCATCCCGATGATGCCCAGACGCCGGACGATCTCCGGGTGGTTGCTGATCTCCTGCGGGCGCAGCGTGATGTGGTCACGGTAGAGGTCGATGTTGTCGACCAACTCCTCGAGACCCGCCTGCGACAGGGCGAGCGAGGTGGCGGAGGCGTGCGCGACCTTGCCCTCGCGGATGAGCCGCAGCATCGAGTCCTGGATGACCTCCGAGTAGCAGGTCAGGTTCTCGAACGGCCCGGCCTCCAACCCGGAGAGCACGGCGTTGGCGACGTTGCCGATCCCGGCCTGCAGCGGGAGGAGGCTGCCCGCGGGCATGCGCCCGCGCTCGACCTCGTGACGGAAGAACTCCACGACGTGCCCGGCGATGGCCCGGCTGATCTCGTCGGGCTCGGTGAGCGCGCTCGCGGAGTCCTGCCGGTCGGTCGGCACCACGGCGATCACCTTGGCCGGGTCGACCTCGAGGTGGGCCTGTCCGATCCGGTCGTCGGGACGGGTGAGCATGATCGGCCGACGCTCGGGCGGCAGCGCGGTGCCGTAGTAGACGTCGTGCATGCCCTCGACGCCCTGCGGGACCCACGAGTTCACCTCGAGGATCACCTTGTCCGCGACCTCGAGCCAGGTCTTGTTGTTGCCGACGGACATCGCCGGGACGAGCTTGCCGTCGTCCGTCACCGCGGCCACCTCGACCACGGCGACGTCCACGTTCCCGTAGTAGCCCTCCCACACCTGCTGCGCGACGTGCGACAGGTGGATGTCCACGTAGTCCACGCGGCCCTCGTTGATCGCGCGCCGCGCGGTGGGCTCGCTCTGGTACGGCATCCGGAGGTCGACGCCGTCGACCTCCGCGAGCATCGCCTCGGCCTCGTTGCTCACCGAGGCGCCGGTGAGCAGGTTCACGCGGAGCCGGCCGCCCGCCGCCCGGACGGCTCGCATCCGCTCGGCGAGCGCCGGCGCGAACGCCTTGGGGGTGCCCGCACTGGCGAACCCGCTGATCGCGCGGTGTCCCCGTCCTCGATGCGGGAGACCGCCGTGGCGGCGTCGGTGACGAGGTCCCGGAAGTGCGGATGACGGATACGCGCCGGGTCGAATGTCGTTCCCGACTGCTGGACAGTAGATCTCATGCGGTGACCGTAGCGTCGGTCACACCGCGAACCCGCGTCGTCGGATCGCCGCGGTCCCCCCAACATGGTGGGGCGCGCGTGCGCCGGATCCCGCAGGCGCGGCGGCGCCGGGTCCTCCGTGCGCCGGCCCGTCGGGCGGATAGACTCTGCTGACCGCCCCGACCGTCGTGCCCTCCAGGAGTGTGCCCTTGCCCCCCAGGACCACCCCGATCCCCGATCGCATCGACCAGGCACGCGCCAACTGGGAACGCGAGGGATGGGCCGACGCCGCGCAGGGCATGACCGTCGTGACGTCGGTGATGCGCGCGCACCAGATCCTGCTCGCCCGGGTCGAGGAGACCCTCCGGCCCTGGAACCTGTCGTTCCCCCGCTACGAGCTCCTGCGCCTGCTCGCCTTCTCGCGTTCCGGGGCGCTGCCCATCACCAAGGCGTCGGAGCGCCTCCAGGTGCACGTCACCAGCGTCACCAGCGCCATGAAGCGCCTGCTCGACGCGGGCCTCGTCGCACGTCGCCCGCACCCGACCGACGGCCGCACCACGCTGGTCGAGATCACCGACGACGGTCGGCGCGTAGTGGCCGAGGCGACCGCAGCGCTCAACGCCGGCGTGTTCGCCGACCCGGGGATGAGCCCCGACGAGCAGGTGGCCCTCATCGACGCGATCTCCTCCCTGCGCCGGTCCGCCGGCGACTTCTGACCCCCGGGCCCGCGCGGGTGGCCGGGACACACCACACGCATCCGGGCCCCGCGTGTACGGCCGGACACACGACACCGCGCCCGGCCCCCTCTCGGGTGGGGCCGGGCGCGGCTGGTCGTGGCGGGGCCCCCGGAGGGGAGATCCCGCGTTCACCGGGTGCGGGTCAGGGCACCTCGGTAGCGAGGACGCGGTCCTCGGTGATCTCGGCGTCCGCGTGGATCTCGTTCTTGCTCGACTCGGTCATGAGCCACACGCACAGCATCGACATGACCGACAGCAGCGAGAGCATGATGCCCACTCCGAGCGTGTTGCCGGCGGCGACCATCGCGGCGGCGGCCAGCGGCGGCAGCGCACCGCCGAGGATGCCGGCGAGGTTGTAGCCGAGTCCGGCACCGGTGTAGCGGTAGCGGGCCTGGAACAGCTCGGGCAGCAGTGCGCCGGCCGGGCCGTAGGCGATGCCGAAGATGATGAGTGTGACGAACAGGACCACGGCGAACGCGATCGGCGAACCGGTGTCGAGGATCGGGAACACGAACAGCGTCCAGACCACGGCCAGGGCGACCGAGGTGCCGATGACCTTCTTGCGTCCGATCCGGTCGGAGTAGATGGCCGAGACCGCGATCGCGGCGCCGAAGATCAGTGCGGCGAGCATGCCCATGCCCAGGACGAACGGTCGCGGGTGCTCGAGGTTCTTGGTGGCGTAGTTCGTCAGGAACGACGTGCCCATGTAGAAGAGCGAGAACAGCGAGGTGAGCGCGCCACCGGCGATGAGGATTTCCTTCCACTGGAAGCGGATCGCATCGGCGAAGGGCAGCGTCCGGGGAGCGGTCTCCGTGGCGGCACGCGCGCGGTCCTGCTTGAAGACCGGGGTCTCCTCGACCGAGATGCGGATCCACAGGCCGATGAGGACCAGGACCGCGGACAGCAGGAACGGGATGCGCCAGCCGTACTGCATGAACGGGCTGTTGACGTCCGCGCCGTCGCCGGCGATGAGGGAGAACAGCAGGAAGGTGCCCGAGGAGAGGAAGAAGGCGAAGGCCACGCCGAGCTGGGGCCACATGCCCATCAGCCCGCGCTTGCCCTTGGGCGCGTACTCCGCGGTAAGCAGGGTCGCACCGGCCCATTCACCGCCGACGGCGAAGCCCTGGAAGAAGCGGCACGCCACGAGGAGAGTCGGCGCGAGGAGGCCGATACCGTTCTCGAACGCCCCGAAGGCCCCGGTGTCGTAGCCGGGCAGCAGGCCGATGAACACGGTCGCGACGCCCATGATCATGAGCGTCCAGACCAGGGTGCGCTTGCGACCGATCCGGTCGCCGAAGTGCCCGAAGACCGCCGCGCCGACGGGCCGCGCGAAGAACGCGACGGCGAACGTGGCGAAGGACGACAGGGTCGCCGTGGCCGGGTTCTGATCCGGGAAGAACAGGGTCGGGAAGACGAGGGCCGCGGCGGTGCCGTAGATGAAGAAGTCGTACCACTCGATGGTCGTGCCGATCGAGGAGGCCGCGGCGACCTTCGCGAGCGAGGTCTTCTGGGTGGCCGGGGGCTGGTTCGGCGACGGTGCCGAATCGCCCGCGGGGAGGTTCGTGGCAGTCAAGACAACTCCAAGTCCTGTGAGGGGCCGCCGGGTGAAGCCCCGGCGCTGTGGTCCCCGACGCGTGAACGTCGATTGACGGACAAGGTATGTGATGGCTGCCACACCCGCCTACACCCGAAAGTGGAGGGTGGGTGATCTGTCTCACGCGGTGGGCGCGGAGAGCTTCTGCGGAGCCCTGGTCCGGAACCACTCGACCGTGCGCGCGAGACCCTCCGCCCACGGGACGGCCGGCTCCCAGCCCAGCGCCTCGGTCGCCAGTGCGGTGTCCGGGCGCCGGACCTGCGGGTCGTCGACGGGACGGTCGATGTACCGGATCCGCGAGGACGAGCCGACCGCCTCGATGACGTCGCGGGCGATACGCAGCACCTCGAGCTCGTTGGGGTTGCCGATGTTCATCGGCCCCGCGTGGCCCGACTCGGCCAACGCGAGGATCCCGCGCACGAGATCGTCGACGAAGCACACCGACCGGGTCTGGGACCCGTCGCCGGCCACGGTGAGTTCCTCACCGCGCAGCGCCTGCCGGATGAAGGTCGGGATCGCCCGCCCGTCGTGCGGACGCATGCGGGGGCCGAAGGTGTTGAAGATGCGCACGATCGCCGTGTCGACGCCGTGGGTGGTGCGGTAGGCCTCGGTGAGCGCCTCCGCGTACCGCTTGGCCTCGTCGTACACCCCGCGGGGACCGACCGGGTTGACGTTGCCCCAGTACGTCTCGGGCTGGGGGTGCACGAGCGGGTCGCCGTACACCTCGGAGGTCGAGGCCAGGACGAACCGGGCGCCCTTGTCGCGGGCGAGGCCCAGGGCGTTGTGTGTGCCCTGCGACCCCACGCGGAGAGTGTGGATGGGCAGCTTGAGGTAGTCGATCGGCGAGGCCGGGGACGCGAAGTGCAGGACGAGGTCGACCGGGCCCGGGACGTGGACGTAGTCGGTGACGTCACGCTCCATCAACTGGAACCCGGTGTCCGCGGCGAGGTGCGCGAGGTTGTCCGGGGTGCCGGTGAGGAAGTTGTCCAGGGCGACGACCTCGACGCCGCGGCGGCGGAGCTCGGTGCACAGGTGGCTGCCGAGGAAACCGGCGCCTCCGGTGACGACGGCCCGTGCGATGGTTCGGGTCATGATGTGGTCCTCCCCGTGTCGTGGCTGAGTAGGTCGAAGGCGGAAGCGAGCACCTCGTCGGTCCGCACGGCGTCCAGCCGCGGATCGACGACGTCACCGTGGGGGTCGCCCCACGAGTCGGCGTCCGGGTCGCCGTGCCACAGGACGTGGTGCAGGTGGGGGTCGATGAGCGGGCCCCACCACCGGGGCGGGACGGGACCGAAGAGGACCACCGACGGGGTGGCCAGCGCCGTCGCGAGGTGCGCGATTCCGGTGTCCCCGCTGAGGACGAGTGCGGCCCCGCGGACGAGGTCGGTCAGGGCGTCGAGGTCGAGCGCTCCCCCGGCGTCGGTCGCGCCGGGGGTCGACCCGGCGACCTCGGCCGTCAACGCCGCCTCGTCGGCCGAGCCGGTGATCACCACGCGGTGACCGTCCTCGGCCAGCGCGCGGGCGACGGCCGTCCACCGCTCGACAGGCCAGCGGCGTGCGGGCGCGGCGGCGCCGGGGTGGACGACGACCGGCCCCCCGGGAACCCCGCCGGATGATCCGCCGGGCGAGCGGTCGGCGGGGTCGGTGAGGCGGAGGTCCTCGGGGCCGCACGGCCCGCCGGCGTCGCTCACCAGGCGGCACCACCGGTGGACCTCGTGTTCGTCACGATGCCAGGGCGGGCCGGCGTGCCCCACCTCCGGGCAGTCGAACCCGATGAGGCGGCCGGGGTCCGTGGCGGTGAGCAGACCTCGACTGGCCGGGCCGTTACCGTGCAGGTCCACCGCGATCTGTCCCCCGCGGATCGGCCCGAGCGGGACCAGGCCAGGGGTCGGCAGGACCGCGTCGACGACGCCCAGGCGGGCCAGCCACCCCCCGACCCCTGCCGGGGCCGCCAGGACGAGACGCGACCCCGGTGCCAGTCGTCGCAGCCCCCGCAGTGGGGCGATGCCGGCGAGGGCGTCCCCCATACCGAGGGCACGGAGGGCGAGTACGTCGCCGGATCCGATGTCCTCCGGCCGCGCTGCCCACGTCTCCTCGCGGGCGACGTCGACGTGCGTGGGCACCCCGGCCGCCCGGAGCGCCTCGGCGGTGTAGGGCTCAACCGGCATCGCTGATCCGATCGAGGATCGAGGTCGTGGACCGACCGGACAGGAGCGGGAGGATCTCGACCCGGCCGCCCCAGCTGTGGACGAGCGGTGCCTCCGGCAGGTCGGCCACGCGGTAGTCGCCGCCCTTGACCCAGACGTCGGGCCGCAGTGCGTCCAGCGCCTCACGCGGGTCGTCCTCGTCGAACACCACCACGGCGTCGACGCTGGCCAGCGCCTCGAGCAGCGCGCGCCGGTCGGCGACCGGGTTGACCGGACGACCGCGGCCCTTGAGCCTGCGTACGGAGGCGTCGGAGTTGAGCAGGACCACCAACAGGTCACCCAGCTCGCGGGCGGCGCGCAGGTACTGCGCGTGACC
The DNA here is from genome assembly GCF_003096075.1 of Dietzia lutea. NCBI lineage: Bacteria > Bacillati > Actinomycetota > Actinomycetes > Mycobacteriales > Dietziaceae > Dietzia > Dietzia lutea. Next base: position 2,563,319 of record NZ_CP015449.1, read on the forward strand.
GGCGTGCAGGACGTCGAAGCAGCCGCCGGTCGCGACGATCACCCCGCCCGCCTCGCGGGTGCGGGCGATGCGGTGGGCGAAGCCGTCGAGGGTGCTCGGGGCGGGCTGGTTGCCACGGCCGCGGAACCCGGCGGCGCCACCCTCCGCCACCCACCGCGAGGCGTCGGCCACGGCCCGGGCCGCCGCGGTGGCCGCCGACTCCCGCCGGCTCAGCGACGCGGCGATCGACGCCGCGACGCGGTCACCCGCGCCGCACGGGTCGCCGGCCTCGCGCCCACCGGACGGAATCTGCCGCAGGTCGTCCCCCTCTGCGAGCCAGGCGCCCTCGGAGCCGACGGTGACGACCACGGCGCGGGCCTCCCAGGCGCGGCGGAGCGCACGGGCGAGATCGCCCGGAAGTTCCGGGTCGGCGTCGAGGCCGAGGGCGCCCGCCGCGTCGAGGGCCTCGGCCAGATTCGGGGTGACGACAGCGCACCCGGGCACGGGCGGCCCGCCCCGGGGGTGCGGGTCCCAGACCACGTCGCCGTCCCGCGCGGCCTGTTCGAGCCCCGCGCGCACCGCCGGGTCGCGGGTGGTCCCCGCGCCGTAATCGCTGACGAGCACGACCGCCCCGGCAAGCGCCTCGGCCAACCGGGCGGGGTCGACGTCCCGCGGGGTGGCCGGCCCGCCGTCGTCCACGCGGAGCAGGGTCTGGCCGCCGGCCCGGATGCGCGTCTTGGTGCGGGTGCCGCCCTCGTGCCCGAGCGCGCGGACGTCGATGTCGGCGAGCTCGGAGCGCAGTGTCTCCCCGGCGGCGTCGTCGGCCAGGGGCGCGACGAGCCGGACTCGGGGCACGCGGTCGATCCGGGCGCACATGAGCGCCGCCAACCCGGCGCCGCCGGGACTCACGCGCGTGTGGTCGGCGTCCACGACGGGGACGGGGGCGTCGGGGCACAGTCTGGTCGACGTGCCCTCGAGGTCACGGTCGAGGACGACGTCTCCGACGACGGCCACGGGGTCAGCGTGCATTGTCCACCTCTCGGCTCCGGGGCAGCCGCGTGTCCACGGCGGCCGCGAGGGCGTGCAGGAGCACCAGGTGGCACTCCTGGATCACCGCCGTGTTGCAGGAGGCGACCCGGATCGACTCGTCGCACTCCTCCTCGAGCGGGTTGGGTCCGCCTCCGGTGAGCGCCCATGTGGTGACGCCGCGTTCGCGCGCCCGGCGGGCGGCGGCGATGACGTTCTCGCTGGTGCCGCTCGTGGACAGCAACACGAGGATGTCACCCGGCGAGGCGTGCGCCTCGACCTGGCGGGCGAAGACCTCCGCGTAGCCGTAGTCGTTGCCGATCGCGGTGAGCCCGGACAGATCGGAGGTCAGGGCGATCGCGGAGACAGGGCGCCGGTCCTCGATGAACCGTCCGACGAACTCGGCAGTGAAGTGCTGGGCCTCGGCCGCGCTGCCGCCGTTGCCGGCGGCCAGGAGCCGGCCGCCCGCGAGCAGGCGCGCGGTGAGCCGGCCCGCCCACCGGTCGAGGGTGGGCCCGTGTCGGGCGACGTCGTCGAGGGCCGCGCGCAGTCCCCCGAGGTGCGACTCGAGCCACCCGCTGGCGGGGGTCGCGTCCCCTGCCGTGCGGGGGGCGGCCGACCGCGCGGCGTCCGCGTAGGCGGCGAGGGTCGCGTCCACGACGCCGTCCCAGGAGAAGAGGGTCTCGACGCGCCGACGCGCAGCGACTCCCATGGCCTCCGCGCGGTCGCGGTCGTCGAGCAGCTCGGTCACCGCCCGGGTGACAGCCGCCTGGTCGCCGGGTGGCACGAGTAGCCCGGTGACCCCGTCGTCGACGGAGTCGAGCAGCCCGCCCACGGCCGTGCCGACGAGGGGGCGGCCGCACGCCATGGCCTCGAGCGGGACCATACCGAAGGGTTCGTACCACGGGGTCACCACCACGACATCGGCGGAGGCGAGCAGGGCGGCGGCGTCCGGGCGGTCGAGCCGCCCGGTGAAGGTCACCCGGTCGTCGACACCGAGTTCGCGCGCGAGCGCCTGCAGCCGCACGGCCTCGGGGTCGCGGTCGAGTTCCGTGCGGTCGGGCCCGCCGGCCACGACGAGGTCGGCGTCGGGAATCGAGCTGAGCGTGCGGATGGCGTGGTCGATGCCCTTGCGCGGCACCATCCGGCCGAGCGAGACGATCCGGCGGTACCCGTCGCGGCGCGGCGGCAGGTGTTCCGCACGCGTCCGGTGGGCGTCGGGGCGGAACAGTTCGAGGTCGACCCCGCAGGGGATGACGTGGATCCGGTCGGGATCGGAGCCGAGATCGACGAGCTCGCGGCGTTCGTCGCGACAGCTGGCGGTGACGGCGTCGGCTCCGGTGGCGAGCGCGACCTCGTCGGCGAGGCGGCCGGGCGGGCTGGTGTCCGCACTGCCCTGGTGACGCCGCTTGACCACGCCGAGGGCGTGGAACGTCTGGAGGAAGGGCACGTCGACCGTCTGCCGGGCGCGCTGCACGGCCAACCCGGACATCCAGAAGTGGGCGTGGGCGACGTCGGGGACCCCGTCGGCGAGCCAGTGCCGGGCGAGCGCACGCCCGAACTCGTCCATGTAGGGGGCGAGCTCGTCCTTGGGCAGCGGGGCCGGAGGCCCGGCGGTGACGTGGACCAGCTGCACGCGCTCGGCGAGCCGGATCGTCTCGTGCGCCGAGGCCGACTCTCTACGGGTGTAGACGGTGACGTCGTGGCCGCGCGCGCCGAGGCCGGTCGCCAGCTCGGCGACGTACACGTTCTGGCCGCCGGCGTCCTCCCCGCCGAGCGCGGCCAGGGGGCTCGCGTGTTCCGATACGAGTGCGATCCTCATGCCGTCACCTCCTGCAGGACGGTGTCCCAGTCCGCGAGGAAGCGGCCGAGTCCATAGTGGCGCAGTGCGTGGTCCCGGGCGGCGGCGCCGGCCGCCGCGGCGGCGTCGCGGTCGTGAAGCCAGTCCCGGGCGCGCGCGAGCAGCTCGTCAGGGTCGTTGCTGAGCAGGCCCGCCTCGGGCGGCACCGCGTGGGGCGCCTCGGTGGTGCTCAGCGCCAGGACCGGCATGCCGAGCGTCATGGCCTCGAGCAGGGCCAGGCCGAGGCTGGTCCACCGGTACGGGTGGAAGTAGGCGCGGTGGCGGCCGAGCGTGCGGTGCAGTTCGGCCTGGGGCGGGTTCTCGTGCAGCGTCGGCGCGAGGTGCGGCGCGAGCTCGGCGAGCTCGTCCATCCCCATGCCGTAGACGTGGAGGGAAACCTGACGTCCCAGGTCCACGACGAGGTCGGTGCCGGCGATGCGGCCACGGCGTACCGGTTCGTTGACGACGACGGCGAGGCTGGCGTCCTCCCCCGTCCACGCCCGCCCCGGGTCGACGATGCCGTGCTCGACCACGCCGGTGCGCGCGGATCCGCAGTCCCACATCATGCGGTTGAAGCGGGTGACGTGGATGACGGGCACCCGGTCCTGGTCGGCCATCGGGTGCCGGGAGCTGACCGCGTGCTCGCGGGGGGTGTCGTGCTCGACGTAGACGGCCGGCACGTCGACGCCGGCCCGCAGTCCCGTCCACTCGCGCAGCAGGTCGACCTCGTGGGCACGTTGGAGGACCACCACGTCGATCCCGCCGCCCGTGGCCTGTTCGCGCAGCTGCCCGGGGTCGAGCTCGGAGACCGACGCGGGCCAGTCCCACGTCTGCGCGCGGCCGCGGCCGTCGGGGCCCCGGTCCGGCAGGACCGGCACGAGGTACTCGTGGTCACCCTGGACGAAGGACGTGGTCCAGGATCCGTGGACGTGCCAGATCAGGATGCGCATCGGGTTCTCCTCTCCGTGGCGAGTTCGGTGACGGCGGAGACCACCTGGTCCGGCGGGACGCCGGTCAGGCACGGGTGCCCGTCGACGGGGCACTCGCGGGCGCGGGTGTCCCGGCACGGCGCGTGTTGGTCGCCGAGGAGGCGTACGGGCACGCCCCACGGCGCCCAGCGGTCGGCGGGGACGACCGGGGAGAACAGCGAGACGACGGGGGTGCCGACGGCGGCGGCCAGGTGGGCGGGGCCGGTGTTGCCGACGACGACGACGGCCGCCCGCTCGAGCACCGCGGCCAGCTGCGCCAGGTCGGTGCGTCCGGCGAGGTCGAGGACGCCGCCGTCGGTGCGGTGGGAGCCGTCGGCGCCCCGGGTGTCGTGGGGGCCGTCGCCGCCGGTGCCGCCGGGGCACGCGGCTAGGGTCCGGGCGACCAGCTCGCGCTCGCCGGGGCCGCCGGTGACCGCGACGAGGTACCCGACGTCGCGCAGCGCCGCGACGATGCGGCCGGCGTGGGCGGGCGTGAGCGACCGGGCGGGGACGGACGCGCCGGGGTGGACGACGACGAGGTCGCGCCCGTCGCCTGGGAGCAGGTCGGTCACGTCGGGAAGCGGGTGCCGCACGGCGAGGCCGGGGATGCGGTCCGGTCGCCGGGCGCCGGCCGCGACGGCGATCTCGACGGCGGCCTCGACCTCGTGCCCGCCGCCGGGCGGGTCGTCGCGGCGGACGCGCACGTCGAGCAGCGAGCCGGGGTAGTCCACGCTGGCGGCGGCGATGAAGGGCACGCTGGCCAGCCGCAGCAGCAGCGCCATCGGCAGGGGGCTCTGGTGGAAGGAGGTGAACACCACCGCCCGGTCGTAGCCCCCGGACGCGATCCGCTCGACCAGCTCCGCGGTGGCGGCGCGGTCGACCGGCGGCGGGCGGAAGCCCGACCAGGGGGCGTCGTGGACCAGCACCTCGGAGACCGCCGGGAGGAGCCCGGCGGCCGCCAGGCCCTGGGAGGAGACCAGCAGGTCGACCACGTCGCCGGTCTCCGCCAGCAGGGTCAGGGCGGGGCCGCAGAGCAGCACGTCGCCGTCGGAGTCGAGCCGGACGGCCAGGGTTCGTCCCATCAGCGCAGCACCTCCCCCACCGCCGTGAGCAGGTCGGGGGCGACGCACGGGGCGTCGCGGACCTCCTCGGGCCGGGTGACCGGGGTGGGTACGAGGACCGGCCGGGCACGTGCGGCCAGGGCGGCCTCGACGTCGGCGCCGATGTCCCCGATGACCACGCACTCACGCGGGTCGACGCCGAGGTCGGCGGCGGCGCCGGTGACGAGGCCGGGTTCGGGCTTGCGGCAGCCGCACCCGTCCTCCGGTCCGTGCGGGCAGTAGCGCCAGGTGTCCATCCCGCCGAGGAGCTCGTCGACCCGGGCGTTGACCGCGCGGACCGCCGCCTCGTCGAGCAGTCCGCGGGCGATCCCGGACTGGTTGGAGACCACACCCACCGCCAGGCCCGCGGCGCGGGCCCGGTCGACGGCCTCGCGGGCGCCGGGCATGAGCTCGACCTTCTCCGGGTCCCCGTTGTAGGGCACGTCCCGCACGAGGGTGCCGTCGCGGTCGAACAGCACCGCGCGGGGCGTCGGCGGCCACGGCGTCGCGTCACGGTGGCGTCGCCACCCGTCGACCCGGTGGCGGACCGCCGCGAACGGGATGGTGAGCGAGGTCGGGACCATCCGGCGCGCCTCGGCGCGGAACTCCGGGTGGCCGGGCCGGGGCCCGGGGCCGAGTCGGATGGCCAGGAAGCGCGTGGTGAGTCCGGCCCAGGCCAGCGCACCGACTCCGGCCGCCGCGCCGGCCGCACGGGCGGTGCCGGCCGCGCCGCCCGTCCCGGCATCGGCCCCGGTCGCGTAGCCCGCGGCGGGCGTGGTGCGCGCCCACGCGCCCGCGGCCACCGCCGTGGCAGCGCCACCCGCGGCGACCAGCGCCGCGGCCACCGTCGCGACGTGGTAGCCGAACCCGCCGCCCGGGGCCTGCGCCACCTCGCGCCAGCGCGGGCCGTGCAACCTCCGCATGAGGGCGTCGTCGGCGTTGCCTGCCTGCAGGCGCAGGCTCACCCCGTCGTCGGCCGGGCGCACGGGGTGGATGATGTGCCGCGCACCGCGGGTGAGCGACCAGCCCGCGCGGCGGATCCGCAGCGCGAGATCGGCGTCCTCGCGGAAGGCCCGGGGGAACCGCTCGTCGAAGCCCGCCACCTGCTCGAGGGCCGCGCGGCGGTACGCCATGTCCGCGGTCGCCCAGTCCGCGCCCTCGAGCGCGGCGACGTTGCGCTCCCAGTCCGTCGGCGGGCGATCGGTCGGACGCGGCACGCGGATCGAGGCCTGCGTGGCGCCCGTGTCCGGGCCGCACGCCGCGAGGTCGTCCACGAGTCCGGGGAGCCACCCGTCGGGCAGGATCACGTCGTCGTCGAGGAAGGAGATCCACTCGGGTGCCGACTCGCGGGTGGCCTGCCAGCCGCGGTTTCGGGCGGCGGCGGGTCCGCGCCCGTAGCCGCGGACGACTCGCAGTGGCCAGTCGACGCCCGGCAGGCTCGCCGTCAGCGGCTCGACGCGCCCCGGCCGGTCGTCGACGAGCACGACCTCCACGGGTGCCGGGTGGGCGTCGTCGGTCCGCTGCGCGGCCAGGGAGTCGAGCATCGCCTGCAGGCACGGTCGACCGATGGTGGGCACGACGATCGCCCAGCGGGGCGCTCGGCTCATGCGTCACCGCCGGCCACGAAGTCCGCGCGGCGCACGAGGTGCGGGCCGAGCACCAGCGCGGCGACCGGCGCCGACCCGAACAACTCGAGGGCGTCACGGGGATCGTCGACCATGGGTCGGCCGGCCGTGTTGAGGCTCGTGTTGACCAGCACCGGGACGCCGGTCCGCGCCTCGAAGGCGCGCAGCAGGTCGGCGACCCTGGGCGTGTCGGTGTCGGAGACGGTCTGGACCCGCGCGGTGCCGTCGGTGTGCACCACTGCGGGCAGCCTGTCCCGCCATTCGGGCCGCACGGTGTGCACGAACAGCATGTACGGACTCGGCAGCGGGCCGTCGGTGACGATGTCGGCGGCGCGTTCGGCGAGGATCATGGGGGCGACGGGCCGGAACTGCTCGCGACCCTTGACGTCGTTGAGCCGCTCGACGTTCGTGGCCCGCGTCGGGTTGGCCAGCAGGGACCGGCGGCCCAGCGCCCGGGGGCCGAACTCACTACGCCCGTCGAACCACGCGATGACGCCGTCGTCGGCGAGCAGATCGGCCACCTCGCCCGCCAGGTCCTCCGGGGTGGTGAAGGGCACGCGGGCCGCGGTGAGCCACTGCGCCAGCTCGTCGTCGTCCCATCCACGCCCCGCCGCGGGGTCCACGGCACCCGGGGCGAGCTCGTCCTGCTCGCGCGCCAGGTGCAGCGCCGCTCCCAGGGCGGTGCCGGAGTCGCCGGACGCCGGCTGGACCCACACCTCCTCGAAGGGGCCCTCGCGCCAGATCCGCGTGTTGGCCACGCAGTTCAGCGCGGTCCCGCCCGCCATGGTGAGCACGGTCGCGCGCGTCTGCCGGTGAAGCCACTCCGCGTTGGCGACCAAGACCTCCTCGACCCCGGCCTGCACCGACGCGGCGAGGTCGGCGTGCACGCCGCCCCACGTCCCGTCGTCGACGCGGCGGGGCGCGAACCGCTCCCACTCCGGGGCGCGCGCGGTGAACCCCCCGTCCGGGTTCGCGTGCAGACTCTCGCGCAGCTCGGGCAGGAAGCGAGGCTCGCCGTAGGAGGCCAGCGCCATCACCTTGAACTCATCGCTCGAGCGCAGGAAGCCCAGGTGCTCGGTGAGCGACTCGTAGTACAGGCCCAGCGAATCGGGCAGGTCCTGGCGGTGACAGATCTCGAGCTCGCCGTCGCGGTAGTGGCCGGCGAGCTGGGAGTGCCGCTCCCCCCGGCCGTCGTTGACCAGGACCGCGCACGTGCGGTGCGGCCCGGCCAGGGCGGCGGAGGCGGCGTGCGCGACGTGGTGCTCGACGAACCGCACCCGGCCGGGGTCCAGTCCGGGCAGCGCCTCGGCGAGGAACTCGGGCGCGCGCCGCACGTAGTCGATCCGCACCGGGTCGAAGGGGTCGTCGGGCTGCGGCGCCGCCAGCTCGGCGTCGAAGGCGTACCCCACCGCGTCGAGGTCGGCCGCGGTGACGCCGGCCTCCTCGAGGCACCAGCGCATCGACAGCTCCGGTAACTCCCACGCCGAGAACGGCACCGGCCGCTTGGCGTGCTTGCGGCGGGAGAAGCGTTCCTCCTCGGCGGCGGCTACCACGCGTCCGTCGACGACCAGCGCGGCGGACGAATCGTGGAAGGTGGCATTGACTCCCAAGACGATCATGGCGCCAACTTAGGCGCGATCGGGGGGAAGTGGCTACCGCTCGCGTCGACTCTCAACTGTCGTAGCGCCGTGCCGCGCTGGACCTCTGGCTCTCCTCGAGGGCCAGGAAACGGGCCTCGACGTGCGGCGGCAGGACCCGCCGATCCCTCGCCACCCAGGCCGCGCCGCGGAGGGCGTCGAGTACCCCCGCAGCGGTGACGCGATCCCGCGGCGCGCCCGCGAGGACGTCTCGGGTGCGCCGGAGCGCGGCGGGCAACGGTCGGCGGAGCCACGTGAACCACAGGGTGTTGCGGATGCCGTGACGGCGGCGCAGGTGCGGATCCCGCAACACCGACGCCCGGTGGTGCACGGTCATCTCGGGCAGGTAGCACAGCTCCCATCCCGCGGCGGCGAGGTCGGCCGCGAGCAGCTCCTCCTCGCCACCCAGCCACAGGCGCTCGTGGAAGCCGCCGACCTCCCGGTACGCCTCCGCCCGGACGATGCTCGCCCCCGCGAGGAAGCTGCCGAGCGCCGGCCCGGGCAGCCAGTCCGGTCCGCGCACCGGCGAGTTCTCCAGCTCCGGCACGATCGGGTCGTCCTCGCCGCCCGGCTCCACGACGATCCGCGCGGTGACCACGCCCAGCCGTGGATGCGCGTCGAGGGCGTCGGCCCCGGCGCGCAGCGAACCCGGGTCCCACCACGTGTCGTCGTCGCAGAACGCGACGTAGGGGGTGCTCGCCGCGTCCACGCCGAGGTTGCGACCGACCGCGCCGAGGTTCGTGGGGCTGGCGATGAGCCGCACGTCGGGGTGCTGCCGGGTGATGGCGTCGGCGGTGCCGTCGGTGGACCCGTTGTCGACGACGATGACCTCCGGCACCTCGGGGAGCCCCGCCAGACGGTCCAGAGCGGCGAGCGCCTCCTCGCGGCGGTTCCAGGTGATCATCACCACGCTCACCCTGGGATCCCGGCCCTCCGGCCCCGGTGCACTGCTCATCCGTCTCTCCTTCCGTGTGCTTCCACCTGTCCCCTGTGGGGCTTCTACCCCTCGTCCGCGGCGCGGACCCATCTATCCGTCGTCCGCGGCGCGGAGCCGCTCCCGCGCGCGCAGCGTGCGCTCCCCCACCACCCGGCGCGCGGCGAGCGCGGCGGGAATCCTCGGAACCGCGCTGAGTAGTCCCCTCCGCCCGTCCGCGCTGCGCATCCCGTCCACGACCTCACCCGCGACCGCGCCCGCCGGCAACCGGAGGACCGCGGTGAGGAGGCGGCTGCGGGTGAGTCCCGCCCGGCGGATCCCCGGCGCGTCACGCACCGGCGACGGGTGGTGGTGAGCCACGAGGTCCGGGACGTGGCAGATCTGCCAGCCCGCGTCGTGCAGGTCGAGGGCGACCCGCTCCTCCTCGCCGGGAAAGCGGATGACGTCGTCGAATCCACCCACGCCGAGGAACGCCTCGCGGCGGACGATCGCACCGCACCCGACGAAACCCAGGAGGCCCGGGCCCGGGGCGTCCGGCGCGGTGCCCAGGGGCGAGTCGGCGAGGACCGCGTTGATCGGGTCCGGCTCGTCCGCCGGTCCCACGAGGATGGTGCCGGCGGCCAGTCCGAGGCGCGGATACTCGGCGAAGAGCCGCACCGCCCGCTCGAGGGAGTCCGGCTCCCACCACGAGTCGTCGTCGGCGAACGCGACGAGCTCGGTCCGCGCCGCCCGCGCGCCGACGGTGCGGGCCCTCGCGGCGAGGTTCTCGGGGGACGCGATGACGCTCACGTGGTCGCCCGCCGCGCGGCACACCTCCACCGAGTCGTCGTCCGAGGCGTTGTCCACGACGATCACGGGCGCGTCATGGCGGGGCAGGGTGGCCCGGAGGTCCTCTCGCCGGTTCCTCGAGGCCACCACGACGGTCACGTTGGTGTTCACCGGCCCGAGGCTAGCCCGACGAGGCGGGGCTGGCGGGGCGGAGCCGTGTCGGGCAGGCTCGATGGGGTGCGCGTACTCATCGTCGGTTGGTCCAGTCCCCTGCACGGCGAGGCCACGGCCGGCGACGTCCTGGCGATGGAGGCGGTGGCCCGTCGCCTCACCGCCGACGGGATCGGTCACGACACTGCCTGGAGCGCGGTGATGTGCCCGCCCGGCGGCCTCCGCCTCGACGACGTCGACCCCGCCCACTACACCCACGTGGTCTTCGTGTGCGGCCCCGCCAGCGGCGATGCCGCGGTCGAGATGCTGGACCGCTTCCCCCGCTGCCGACGGATCGCGGTCGGCGTCAGCGTCGTGGACCACGCCGATCCCCTGCTCGACCGACTCGACGCCGTGATCGCCCGCGACTCCCCCGGTTCGACCGCGCGACCCGACCTGGCCGCGCACGTCTCGCCACCGGTGGTGCCCGTCGTCGGGGTGTACCTGACCGGCGGCCAACACGAGTACGGCGACCGTCGCCGCCACGAGGCCGTGATCGGCGCGCTCACCGACTGGCTGGGCGGCCTGGACGCGGCGCTGCTGCCGCTGGAGACCCGACTCGACCCCCGCGACTGGCGGCTGCCCTCGACGCCCGGTCAGGTGAGCTCGGTGATCGCCCGCCTGGACGCCGTGGTGACGATGCGGATGCACGGACTCGTTCTGGCCCTGCAGACCGGCGTACCCGCACTGGCCATCGATCCGATCAGCGGTGGCGGCAAGGTGTCCGCGCAGGCCGCGGCGTGGGACTGGCCGGCGGTCATCGGCGCCGACGACCTCGGCGCGGGCGCGCCCGGAGCCGACGCGTTCACCGCCGACGGCCTGGGCGCCCCCGGCCCAGGTGAGACCGTTCTCGACCACTGGTGGCGCTGGTGCCTGTCCCCCGACGGGCGCGCCGCCGCGCGCCGACTCGCCGACGACCGGCCGACCGACGGCATGCTCGACGAACTGATGGAGGCACTGCGGAGGCGGTGAGCGCGCGGCGGCCGGATGCCGGCGGGACGGTCGCGACCGGAAGCGCGTCGGCGCGAGTCGCTCTAGGGTGGCCGGGACGCCTACCGCGAGTTCCCACCGAGCACGAAGGAGAGCGCCCGATGCCCCGACCCACCGCCCGAGTAATGGGTGACCAGTCCCTCGACTTCCTCCGCTCCGGCTATCTGTTCGCCTCACGGGTGCGTCAGCGGGCGGGCGTCTCCCCCGAGTCGCAGACCCCGGTCCGCCTCCGGCTGATGGGCCGCAGCACGGTGCTGCTGCGGGGCATCGACGGTGTCCGCGCCTTCTACGACGCCGACAAGGTCAAGCGCGACGGGGCGATGCCGTCGTTCATCCGGCTGCCGCTGTTCGGACCCGGCTCCGTCCACAAGCTCGACGGCCGCGCGCACGCCGCCCGGAAGAACGCGCTCGCGGACATGGCCTACGACGACGACCGGGTCGCCCGGTTCGCCCGGCTGGTGGCCGACGAGCTCGAGGAAATGCTCGACCGGTGGGCGCGCAGCGGCGGGGGCACCGTCTACGACGACACCTCGACCGCGTTCGGCCGGGCGGCGTTCCGGTGGGCCGGGTTGCCGCTCACGCCGCCGGAGGCCGACCGCCGCGCACGGCAGATGAGCCGGCTGCTCGACACGTTCGGGAAGGTGGCGACCAACCCGGTCGCGGAGGTCGAGCGCGTGCGACTGGACCGCTGGGCCACGGGACTGATCCGCGCGGTGCGCTCGGGCGACCTGCGGGCCGAGCCGGGCTCCGTCCTGGCGGCGATGGCGGATCTGCGCGACGAGGACGGCGCGCTCGTCGACGACCGCACCGCGGCGGTGGAGCTACAGAACCTGACCCGACCCACCGTGGCGGTGGCCCGGTTCGCCGCGTTCGCGGCGGTCGCCCTCGCCGAACACCCGCAGTGGGCGGACCGGATCCGGGAGGCTGCGTCCGCCGCCGGTCGGCTCACGGACATCCCGGAGGCCGTGGCGTTCGCCCAGGAGGTCCGCCGGATCTACCCGTTCGTGCCCATGCTGCCCGCCCTGGCCACCAGGGATTTCGAGGTCCAGGGCTGCCCGGTCCGCAAGGATCAGCTGGTCCTGCTCGATCTCCTCGGCACCGACACCGACCCCAACCACTGGCACGACGCCACCACCTTCGACCCCGGACGGTTCCTGGGCGTCGACGACGCCGAGGCGCTCGAGGCGTTCATCCCCCACGGCGGGGCCGGGGTGCGCACGGGTCACCGCTGTCCCGGCGAGAAGATCGCCGTGACCGCGCTGTCCGCCACCGTGGCCGCGCTGTGCCGCCCCGAGGTGCGTATCAGTCGGGATCACGACGACATGACGTTCCCGTGGACCCACATGCTCACCCGGCCCGCGACCGGCGTGCGGGTGACGTGGCAGGAGCGGGAGACCGCGCCGACGTAGAGCCGCCCCGCCGTCGCGACGGCGGGGCGGGGGACGGTGATACGGCGGGGGCGGGTCAGGGCAGGAGGCCGAGCAGCCGCGCCCGGGCCACCGACTCCATCCGCGACCGCGTCCCGAGCTTGGTGCCGATATTGCGCAGGTACGCCTTGATCGTCTCCGGCGAGAGCGATAACCGTGCGCCCACCTCCGCGTTGGACAACCCGAGCGCCACCTGGGCGAGGACGTCGATCTCCCGGGGCGAGAGCACCGACTTCGCGGACACCGGCACCTCGCCGGCGTCAGGCGAGCGCCCGACCCCGGCGAGGGCGGACCCGGCGGCCAGCAGCCTGTCGCGCAGCGCCGGGTCGCCCAGCTCCGCGGCGATCGCGCGCAGCTCACCGTGCAGCACCCGCAGCTGCTCACGATCCGAGGCCTCCAGGCCGACGGTGTGCTCGGCGGCGGCGACATCGGCCATGCGCAGTCGACGGTCGACCTCGTCGCGGACCCGGAATTCCGAGGCCAGGTCGGCGGCCACCGAGTTGAAGGTCTTCGTCACGTGGTCGCCGAGCTGCGTGGCCACGCGCGCCGAGCCGTAGAGGATCGTGCGCGCGACGCCGGAGACCATCACCGGGACCGAGATGATGGCCCGCAGGCCCTCCTGCCCCACCGCCTCGGCGTAGTGCCGGGTGATGCCGGAGCAGTCCTCGTAATCGCGGACCGTCGCGGGCCGCCCGGACGCCATGACGTGACCGCCGAGCCCGCGGCCCTTGGCCACCTGCAGACCCTGCATCGAGGTGGTCCGGGCACCGATGAACCGACTGAGCTGGGCGGTCTCGCCGTTCCCCTCCCCCGCGAAGACGATCGGGAGCCCGGATTCCTGTCGAGCTCTGCGCAGTGCGCCCAGAACGGCGTCCGAATCGCTCGGCCGGAGGGTGGTCATGACAACTCTCCTCGTACTGACGGGTCAGCTCCGCGCGGAGTCGCGGATGCTGGTGATGATCGCACTGAAGTCCTTGCCGCCGTTGTCCTGCGCGAACTCGTCGTACAGTGCCGCGGCCGCCGCGCCGAGCGGCGCCACGGTCCCGGTGCTCTCCAGCGCGGCCAGCGCCAGGCCCAGGTCCTTGTTCATCAGTGCGGTGGCGAAGCCGGGCTTGAACTCGTTGTTCGCCGGCGACGTCGGGACCGGGCCGGGCACCGGGCAGTTGGTGTGCAGCGCCCAGCTGTTGCCGGTCGCGCCGGTGACGACGTCGAACAGCGCCTGGTGCTCGAGCCCCAGCCGCTCGGCCAGGACGAACGCCTCACCGATCGCGATCTGGTGCACGGCCAGGACCATGTTGTTGCAGACCTTCGCGGCCTGGCCCGCACCGGCGCCGCCGCAGTGGATGACCTTGCCCGCCATCGGCTCGAGGACCGGCTGCGCGGCCGCGAACGCCGCGTCCTCGCCACCGACCATGAACGCCAGGGTGCCGGCGGTGGCGCCCTTGACCCCGCCCGAGACGGGGGCGTCCACCTGGAGCATCCCGGCCGCCACCGCCTGCTCGTGGACCGCGCGGGCATCGTCGACCGAAATGGTGGACGAGTCGATGAACAGCGTGCCCGCCTCGGCGGAATCGAGCACGTCGGCGTAGGTCGAGGTCACCAGCTCACCGTTGGGCAGCATCGTGATGACCACGGCGGCACCCCGCACCGCCTCGACCGGGGACCCGCACACCGTCACCCCGGCCTCGCGGGCGGCCTGCTGTGCGGCCTCGACGGGATCGAAGCCGCGGACCTCGTGACCGGCCCCGACCAGATTGGCGGCCATCGGCCCGCCCATGTTGCCCAGCCCGAGGAACGCCACGGTCGGCTTGCTCGTGTCCACGTTGCTCATCTACTACGCTCCCAGTCCGCGAGCGGCGACGGCCCGGCCGACGACGACACGCATGATCTCGTTCGTGCCCTCAAGGATGCGGTGGACCCGCAGATCCCGCACGATCTTCTCGATTCCGTATTCCGATAGATATCCGTAGCCGCCGAACAGCTGCAGCGACCGGTCCGCGATGTCGAAGCAGCGGTCCGTGACGAAGAGCTTGGCCATGGCGCACAGTTCCACGTGGTCGGGCTCCTTGGCGTCCAGCGCCGCCGCCGCCCGCCACAGCATCAGCCGGCTGGCCTCCAGCTCGGTGGCCATCTCCGCGAGGGTGAAACGGATGGTCGGCTCGTCGATGAGCGCCCCACCGAACGCCTCGCGGTCCCGCACGTGGGCCACCGCCCGCGCATAGGCCTCCTGCGCGCCACCCAGCGAACAGGCCGCGATGTTGATGCGGCCGCCGTTGAGACCGCGCATGGCGATGGTGAAGCCCAGCCCCTCCCCGCCGGAGTCCGCGCCGCCGATGAGGTTGGCGGCCGGCACGCGCACGCCCTCCATGATCACCTGCGCGGTGGGCTGCGCGTTCCAGCCCATCTTCCGCTCCTCCGCGCCGAAGCTCAGCCCCTCGGAGTCCGCGGGGACCAGGAACGCCGAGATGCCCTTGGCCCCGGCGTCCCCGGTCCGCGCCATGACGAGATAGACGTCCGACTGCCCGCCACCGGAGATGAACTGCTTGGTACCGGTGAGCAGGTAGTGGTCACCGTCCCGCACCGCCTTCGTCCGCAGCGCCGCCGCGTCCGACCCGGCACCCGGCTCGGTCAGGCAGTAGCTCGCGAACAGCTCCATCGAGGCCAGCCGCGGGATCCACTCCCGCCGCTGCTCGTCCGTGCCGAACTCGTCGACCATCCACACGCACATGTTGTGGATCGACAGGTACGCCGCCACCGACGGACACCCCCGCGCCAGCTGCTCGAAGATGCGGACACCGTCCAGGCGTCGCATCCCGCTGCCCCCGACGTCCTCCGAGACATAGATCGCGCCCATGCCCATCCCGGCGGCCTCGCGCAGGACGTCCTTGGGGAAGAGGTGGGTCTCGTCCCACTCCTGCGCCTTGGGACCGACCCGCTTGTCCGAGAAGTCGCGTGCGGCGTCGACGATGACCTTGTCGTCGTCATCAAGCGTGAACATCAGGTTCCTCTCCTACGCCCGGAAGGCGTCAGTCCATCGTGGGGATGACGAACTCGGCGCCGTCCTTGATCCCCGAGGGCCACCGCTGCGTGACCGTCTTGACCTTGGAGTAGAACTTGATCGACTCTGGGCCGTGCTGGTTGAGGTCGCCGAAGCCGGACTTCTTCCAGCCGCCGAACGTGTGGTACGCGATCGGCACCGGGATCGGCACGTTCACGCCGACCATGCCGACCTCCACGCGGGAGACGAACTCGCGGGCCGCGTCACCGTCGCGGGTGAAGATGGCCACGCCGTTGCCGTACTCGTGGTCGCTGGGCAGTGCGAGGGCCTCCTCGAAGTCCTTCGCGTGCACGATCGACAGCACGGGGCCGAAGATCTCGTCGGTGTACACGCTCATGTCGGTGGTGACCTTGTCCAGCAGCGTCGGCCCCACGAAGTAGCCGCCCGAGATGTCCTCGTCGTTGAAGGAGTCGGTGTACGCGCCCACGCCGCGGCCGTCGACGAGCACGTCCGCGCCCGCCTTCTCGCCCTGGGAGATGTAGTCCAGCACGCGCTCCTTGGACTCCGGCGTCACCAGCGGCCCGTAGTCGGACTGCGGGTCGTGGCTGTGGCCGACCTTGAGCTCTTTGACCTTGGGCAGGAGCTTCTCGATCAGCTTCTCTGCGGTGCCCTCTCCGACCGGCACGGCCACCGAGATCGCCATGCAGCGCTCGCCCGCCGAGCCGAAACCGGCCCCGACCAGGGCGTCCGCGACCTGGTCCATGTCGGCGTCCGGCATGATGATCGCGTGGTTCTTGGCGCCACCGAAGCACTGCGCGCGCTTGCCCGTGCGGGCCGCGTTCTCGTAGATGTACTGCGCGATCGGGGTCGAGCCGACGAAGCCCACCGCCTGGATCGTGTCGTTGTTCAGGATGGCGTCCACGGCCTCCTTGTCGCCGTGCACCACCTGGAAGATGCCGTCCGGCAGGCCCGCCTCGGTGAACAGCTCGGCAAGGCGGACCGGCACCGACGGGTCGCGCTCGGAGGGCTTGAGGACGAAGGCGTTGCCACAGGCGATGGCCGGACCGGCCTTCCACAGCGGGATCATGGCCGGGAAGTTGAACGGCGTGATGCCGGCGACCACGCCGAGCGGCTGCCGCATCGAGTAGACGTCCACGCCCGAACCGGCGTTCTCGGTGTACTCGCCCTTGAGCAGGTGTGGGATGCCGATCGCGAACTCGATGACCTCGAGGCCGCGCTGGATGTCGCCTTTCGCGTCCGGGGTCGTCTTGCCGTGCTCGATCGCCAGCAGCTCCGCGAGTTCCTGCATGTTCTGGTTGACCAGGTCGACGAACCGCATGAGCACTCGGGCGCGCTTCTGCGGGTTCTGCGCGGCCCACGCCTTCTGCGCGGCGGCGGCCTTGGCGATGACGTCGTCGACCTCGGCCGTCGTGGCCAGCGGCACGACCGCCTGCGCCTTACCCGTACTGGGGTTGAGCACCTCCTGGGTGCGGCCGCCCGTGGCCGCGACGCGCGCGCCGTTGATGTAGTGCTCGACCTGCCTGAGATCCGACATGACCGTCCCTTCGTCAGCGGGGTCGCCTCGGCCGGATGGCCGCGCGCCCCTCTCCCGTGATGCCCATCACCCTATACTTGCAACTCCTAGTAATCCATATCGGGCCCCCGCCCGGCCTCGCACCCTCCCCTTTCGGGTGTACCGCCACCGCGGACGACAGACCTACTGTGAGCTGACTCACTACACAGAACTGACTCACACCACCACCGGCACGTCCGTCGACAGGAGTACCCATGTCCCCGCTGCCCACCGAGGCCACCGTCCGGTTCCGCGCCGCCCGCGACTTCCTCCAGGCCCACGCGCAGGACTACGACGGAGCCCGGGACGGTTTCGCCTGGCCCGAGCTGGACGAGTGGAACTGGGCGCTGAACTGGTTCGACGTGCAGGCCGAGGGCAACGACGACCCCGCGCTGTGGATTGTCGAGGAGCACGACGGCGGCGGCGCACCCACCGAGGCCAAGTACTCATTCGACGAGATGCGCGTGCGCTCCGACCGCACCGCCAACTGGCTCCGCGACCGTGGCGTCGCGCCCGGCGACCGCATCCTGCTCATGCTCGCCAACCAGGTCGAGCTCTGGGACGTCATGCTCGCCGTGATCAAGCTCGGTGCCGTCGTCATCCCCGCGACCACGCTGCTGGCCGAGGGCGACCTGCGCGACCGGATCGCCCGCGGCGGCATCAAGCACGTGATCGCCCGCGCCGAACTGGCCGACCGCTTCTCCGCCATCTCCGGCGACTACCAGCGCATCTCCGTCGGCGGCGTGGACGCGGCCGGCGCCGGCGGCGCACCCGAGGGCTGGACCGATCTGGCCGGCGCGATGGACGCCTCCCCCGACTTCGAACCCAGCCACACCACGCACGCCGACGACACACTGCTTCTGTACTTCACCTCCGGCACCACCAGCAAGCCCAAGCTCGTCGAGCACACGCACGCCTCGTACCCCGCCGGCCACCTGTCAACCATGTACTGGATCGGCCTGCAGCCCGGCGACGTCCACCTCAACGTCTCCTCGCCAGGCTGGGCCAAGCACGCCTGGTCCAACGTCTTCACCCCGTGGATCGCCGGCTCGTGCGTGTTCATCTACAACTACTCGCGCTTCGACGCGACGGCGATGATGCGCGAGATGGACCGCTGCGGCGTGACCAGCCTGTGCTGCCCGCCGACCGTGTGGCGCATGCTCATCCAGGCCGACCTCACCCAGCTGCAGGTGCCGCCGCGTCTCGCGGTAGGCGCCGGTGAGCCGCTCAACCCCGAGGTGATCGGCCGCGTCCGCGACGCGTGGGGCGTGACCATTCGCGACGGCTTCGGCCAGACCGAGACCACCGTGCAGATCGCCAACACCCCCGGCCAGCCCATCAAGGACGGCTCCATGGGACGGCCGTGCCCGGGTTTCGAGGTCGCGTTGGTCGACCCGGCCACCGGGCAGGAGGTCACCGGCGACGGGGCCGAGGGCGAGATCTGCCTGCGCCTCGACCCCCGACCGCTCGGGCTGATGGTCGGCTACCACGGCGACCCCGAGCGGACCGCCGCCGCGTACGCCGACGGCTTCTACCACACCGGTGACGTCGGATCCCGGGACGCGGACGGGTACATCACCTATGTGGGCCGCACCGACGACGTCTTCAAGTCCTCGGACTACCGCATCTCGCCCTTCGAGCTCGAGTCGGTGCTGCTCGAGCACCCGGCGGTCGCCGAGGCGGCCGTGGTGCCGTCCCCCGACCCGGTGCGGTTGAGCGTGCCCAAGGCGTTCGTCGTCCTGGCCGGGGACTGGGAGCCGACCGAGGAGACCGCGCGAGAGATCTTCGAGTACTCGCGCACCCACCTGGCCGGCTACAAGCGGATCCGTCGGCTGCAGTTCACGGACCTGCCCAAGACCATCTCGGGCAAGATCCGGCGCGTCGAGCTGCGCAGGGCCGAGGTCGACAACGGCCCGTCGGTGGACTTCCCCGGCGAGTTCCGCGAGGAGGCGCTGCGCTGACGGCGCCCGAAGCGGACGACGACGAGGTGAGCGCCGCGCCCGCCGCGCAGTTCGCGGCGGGCGCGTGACGGACACGGACCGACGATGCTCACGCCCGGATGAGGGCGTCCAGCTCCTCGGGGGTCCAGGGCGGGCTGTCGTGGAAGTCCCGATACGCCAGGATCCGCGCCTCGGGCGAGGGAAACCTGCCGACGAACCCGCCGGCGCCGGCGAAGACGCCCCCGGTGATCCCGGCCGCGAGGTCGGACACCAAATAGGTGTAGAGCGGGGCGACGTACCCGGGGTCGGCCGGGTCCAGCGCGCCCGCGACGCTGAGCTCGTCGAGCAACCCGCGCCGACCGAGCTCCCGGATCTGCTCCTCGTAGCCGGGCCCGCTCGACAGTCTGGTCCGCGCGCCGGGGCACACGACGTTGGCGCGGACCCCGTGCTCGGCCAGCTCGGCGGCGATCGCCATGGTCAGTGATGTGACCGCGCCCTTGCCGGCCGGGTAGCCGGTGCCGCCGTAGTCGCCCTTCCAGGCGAACGACGACGTGGTGACGATCGCGCCCGAGCCCGCCGCCACCAGGTGTGGCGCGAACACGCGGCAGGGGGCGAACACGGTGCCCAGGTGGGCGTCCATGAGTTCGGCGAACTCCTTGTGGGAGACCGTGAGGATCGAGGAGCCCGCGGGTTCGGGCACGCCCGCGCAGGTGATGAGACCGCCCACGGCGGAGCCCCCCTCGCGGGCCCGGGCGAGCAGTTCCTCGGCCACGTCGGGCTCGTGCGCGGGCCCGGCCACCCCGGTGATCCGACCGGCGGACCGCTCCGCGAGGGCCTCGACCTGCTCGGCCAGCGCATCCGCGTCGCGCCCGTTGAGCACCACGTCCGCGCCGCGGGCGGCGAGGTCCTCGGCCACCGCGGCTCGGATCCCCCGAGAGGAGCCGGTGACGGCGACGACCCGGCCGTCCAGCCGGTGTCCCGGATCCCGGCCCTCTCGCGTCATGACCGCGAGCCCACCGTGTCGGTGCGGCGATCATGGTCGGGGTCGCGGTCGGCGAGGACCCGCTTGGCCCAGCCGTAGTCGGTCTTGCTGCTGGGGTGACGCTCGATCTTCTCGACCACCCAGAAGGCGACGGGGATCTTGAAACCCGCCAGTGACGCGCGCAGGGCCTGCTCGAGGGCGTCGAAGTCCCCCACGTGCCCCTCGGCCCACTCGATCACGGCACCGACCCGGTGTCCGAACCTCTCGTCGGGCACCCCCAGCGCCACCGCGTCCTGCACGCCGTCGACCGCTTTAAGCGCAGACTCGACCTCCTCGGCGAAGATCTTCTCCCCGCCCGAATTGACGACCTGGCTGCCGCGGCCGAGCATGATGATGCTGTCCGGGCCGTCGTACCGGCCCCGGTCCCCCGTGAAGACCCGCCGGCTGCCCGCGATCTCGCGGAACGTCTCGGCGGACTTGGCCACGTCCTTGTAGTAGCCGCTGGGCTGGTAGCCGGACTTGACGATCCACCCGATCTCCGTGGAGTCGTCGGGCAGCGGCTCGTCGAAGTCGTCGACCAGCTGCAGGTTGGCGCCCCGCGGGATGCGGGGACCGCGGTCGGCGAACAGCGAACCGTCGTCCAGGTTGGCCTTGGTCGCGACCCCCAGCCCGCCGAAGCCGCTCTCGGACGAACCGAACGCGTCCATGATCATGAGATCGGGACGCAGCTCGAGCAGCTCGGCCTTGACCGACGGGGAGAACAGCGCGGCCCCGGAGCTGAACATGAACACGCTCGAGGTGTCCACGCCGGTCTCGCGCATGTGCGCGAGCATCGGCCGCACCATCGCGTCGCCGGCGACGATCACGATCTGGATCTTCTCGCTGACGATCTCCTCCAGGACGTCCGCGGCCCGGAAGTGCGGCAGGTAGTGACACGTGCCCCCAGAGAACAAAGCGGTGAAGCTGGGCATGAGCCCGGAGGTGTGGATGAGCGGCAGCAGCACGAGGTAGCGCGCCGGGTCACCTCCCAGCCCGGAGCGGGACTGGTGGTACTCGTCCGGCACCGGCTCGCCGGTGTAGTAGTCCGCGCCGCCGGCCAGACTGCGCCACAGGTCCTCCTGACGCCACATCACCCCCTTCGGCTTCCCGGTTGTGCCGCCGGTGAAGACCAGGAACAGATCGTCGGCGCTCCGGTCGGCCGGGACCCGATCCGGGGAGGCCGCCGCGAGGGCCTCCCTGGCGTCGAGCGCACCGTCGGGCAGGTCTCCGGCTTCGGAGCCGTCGTCCACCGCGATGAGGAGCTGCAGCTTCTCCAGACCGTCCGCTGCCGCCGCCACGGCCGGCGCGAACTCGCGGTGGAAGACCAGCGCGCACGCGTCCGAGTAGTCGTAGAGGTACCGCAGTTCGGATCCCGCGTAGCGGTAGTTGATGCTGATGGGGACCGCGCGGAGCTTGAGGACGCCGAGGAAGAGCGCGATGCAGTCGACGCCGTTGCGCAGGTGGATCGCCACATGCGCCCCCGCGCCGACCCCTCGCGAGGCGAGGACGTCGGCCCACCGGTTGGCCTCGGCGTCCAGGTCGGCGTAGGTGAGGCGGCGCTCGTCCTCGACCACCGCCAGCCGGTCGCTTCCGTACGCGTCCGCCGCGTGTTCGAAGAGGTCTGCGAAGTTGTGTGCCATGACTGGTCCTCCGGGGGTGACGGCGGGTCGGGCTCAGACGGGGGTGATGGGCAGTGCGTTCCGCCTGGGTCCGAAGTCGAAGGCCGCGCCGGTGCTGATGCGGGTCACGGCCACCTCCTCGGACTCCTCTGCGGGCCGGTCCCCCATCCGCAGGACGGCCTCGACACGCGAGCCGTCGGCGGGGACGCGCTCGACCGTCCAGCGCGGGTCCACCGCCTGGGCCGCGGCGGCGAGCGGCCGGAGTCCGTCGCGGGCGAGCAGGGGTAGCCAGGTGTCGTCGGCGAACCCGTCCGCGGCCGTGTCCCACCGGACGGTCAGCCCGGTGCCGTCGGAGGTCACCTCGGACGAGTACCCGGTGTACGCGGTCGGGCCGGCGAGCGGGTGCACGTCGAGAACCGCCGCGAGCCCCGGGGCGTCCGCGACGACACCCAGGACGTCCCGGATCCGGCCCGCGGCGACACCGGCGATCCCGGTGGCCTGGTAGGCGAGCAACCGGTCGGCGACCTCGGCGTCCGAGCGACGCCGGACCGACTGGTGGAATCCCACGGCGAGCAGGTGCATCTGGAGGTACACCTCGCGGATGATCCTGATGAGTGCCGCGGAGGTGAACTCCGTGAAGACCAGGTCGCTGAGCAGCGGCCCGGCGTAGTCATCGCGGTCACCCTCCCCCGTGGTGTCGCGGGGTGCCGGCGGGTCGAACCGGAACCCGACCACGCGGCTCGACGCCGACTCGATGGCGGGTTCCGGGAACGGGAAGGGTTCTCCGTCGGGATCGATCCGCACCCGCCAGTGGCAGTGCGGGGTCCGGCCCTCGGGACTGCGGGGCGGGCGGTGGATCGGCTCGACCACGGCCAACGGGTTGGTGGCCAGAGCCGTGGCGGGGAACGTCGGATCCTCGATGTCGTGGCACATGGTCGTGACCAGACGGTCCCCCATCGGCTCGACGTCCATGAGTGCGCCGCAGTGGTCGAGCCAGAACTCGCCGTTGTCGTGGTCACTCACGGAATAGCGGAAGTCCATGAACTCGGGCGGGGCGCCCACGTCGAGTTGGAACCCCTTGAAGATCTCGGCGACCCCGTCGCCGGTGATGGACAGCGCCTCCTTCATGCGCTTGGCGTAGTGCGGGCTGGCGGCCTGCCATTCCTCGATCGCGACGTCGCGCATGCCGTCGACGCCGAACTCGCCGAGCAGGGCGGGCATACCCGCGCGGTCGACGAGCTGGCCGATGAGCAGCAGGTCCGGCAGGAGCCGGGCGAGCGTCGAGTGGGACAGGGACTCGAGCGGATCGGGACGCGCCGCGGGCCCCGGCGGCGGTGTGGGCGTCGACGACATGGGACTCAGACCTCGTCCGGGGCCGAGACCGGCCACAGCGGGGCCGGGCTGTCCTCGATGCGGTACCAGCCGGCGGGCTTGCCCCCGGCAGCCTCGAAACGCTCCTTCATGGAGGGGGTCAGCGCGTCCGCGTTGTACATGCGCATCATGAGATCCACGACGTTGCCGAAGTCGAAGAAATCGCGCTGCCAGGCCCACTGCTGATCGCCGTTGTAGAGGAACCACGACCCACCCAGGCCGTGCACCTCGTAGGGCTCGCCGGTCCGGGGATCGACGGTGTCGCGCGCGACCTGCTTCCACAGACACAGCACGTCGCCGGTCTCCGGGTCGATGATCGTCCGGATGTAGGGGTACTCCCAGCCGTCGAGTCCGGCCATCTCCTGTCCGAGGGCGATATCGCGGATCTCGTCTCGGCCGACGGCCATGAAGTCGTCCTTCGTGCCGTAGTTCCATCCGTAGGTGGCGTCCTCGGCGTAGAACTCGGCCAGCGGTCGCCAGTCCTTGTTGCGCTCGCACTCGGCGTTGGCCTCGATCCATCGGTCGACGAACTCGGCGATCTCGGCGCGGTCAAAACGGGTCACGTCACTCACTCCTGGGCTCTGTCGGTGTCGACCAGGCGCAGCGCCTGGGTCGGGCAGTACTTCACGGCGTCTCTGACCGCGTCGATCTGGTCCTCGGGGATCTCGCCCCGCTTCGCGCGCGCCTTGGCGTCGGCGCCCTTGCCGACGGTGAACCAGTCCGGGGCCTCGACCTGGCATTCGGCGTGGCCCTGACACAGGTCGAAGTCGACCTCCACCCGCATCACAGCACCCGCTTCCGATAGCGGACCTTGCAGGGCTGGGCCAGCTGGACGACCATCTTCGAGTGGTCGTTGTGATAGCTCTCCTCCGGCTGCGCGAGCTCGAATTCGTACTCGCGCAGCAGCACCGAGAAAATGGCCTTGATCTGCAGCTGGGCGAACGCCGCGCCCACGCAGCGGTGCCGGCCGGCGCCGAAGGGGATCCACGTCCAGCGATTGACGATGTCCTCCTGCCGCGGCTCGGCGTAGCGGTCCGGGTCGAAGGAGTCGGCGTCCGGGAAGTCCTCCGGGAGCCGGTTGGACACCGCCGGTGAGGCGGCGACGGTCTGGCCGGCCCGGACCACGAAGTCGTCGATCTTGACGTCCTCCTGCGCGACCCGCATGAGGATGATGAGCGGCGGGTGCAGCCGCAGGGTCTCCTTGAGCGCGTTCTCGACCTTCGGCATCTGACGAAGGGCGCCGAAGCTGTACTCGGCGCCGTCGGCGTAGATCTCGTCGAGTTCGGCGAGGACCTGCTGCATGTACTCCGGGTGCCGCAGGAGCTCGATGAGCATCCAGGCGCTGGTACCCGACGTGGTGTGGTGACCGGCGAACATCATCGAGATGAAGATTCCGGTCACCTCGTTCGGGGTGAACCGGTGGGTGCCGTCTTCGTCCTTGATCGACACCAGGACGTCCAGAAGGTCCCGGTCCTCCTTGTCGGCCGGCGGATTGGCGATCCGCTCGTCCATGATCGCGGAGACGAGCTCCACCAGACCCTCGCGGGCGGCGTCCCGTCGACGGAAGGACTCGATGTCCGCGTACGGGTCGATATACGCGTGCGGGTCGGTCCCCTGCTCGAGGTCGTGGTACAGATGCGCGAACCGGGCGTCGAGCTGTTCGCGGAATTTCGGCCCGATGAGACAGGCCGACGACGTGTAGATGGTGAGCTCGGAGAACCATTCGAGCAGGTCGATCTCGCCCTCGTCGCCCCAGTCCGCGACCATCCGCTCGACCTCGCGCGGGATGGTGACGGCGTGTTGCCGCATGTGCTCCCCGCGAAGGGCGGTGTTGTGCAGCATCTCGGATCGACGCTCCGGGCTGGCGTCGAACACGACGCCCTCCCCGAACACGGACGTCATGAACGGGTAGGCGGCGGCCTGGTCCAGCGATTCGTCCGGCGCGCGGAAGAACGCCTCGTTCGCGGCCGCCCCGGAGGCGAGGCAGATGTCGCGGTCGGCGATCCGGAAGATCCCCAGCTCGCCACATTCCTCCCGGACCCGCCAGAACAGGCTGATGGGATCGGTCCGGAGCTCGTCCATGTGGCCTAGTTCGCCCTCGCCACCGGACACGCGGGTCGGCTCTTTCAGGGTCGAGAAGTCGACCGGGTTTTCTGTGCTGGTCACGAGTAGTCCTCCTCGATGGGGGCTTCCGGCTGGATCTCCAGCTCGGTGATCTGGGCGCCTCGGGGCATCGACACCATGGCGGCGACTCCCCTGGCGAGGTCGGCGGGCTTGCACATCCGTGGGTGTCGACCGAATCCGTGCCTGACCCATTCGTTGATGACGGCCTCGGCGGTGTCCTGGTCGAACTCGGTACCCATCTCGGTCATCACCGGCCCCGGGCGGACGACGCCGAGCCGGACACCCGTGCCCTCGAGTTCCCGGCGGGCCTGCTTGGCCATCGTCTCCAGGCCGGCCTTGGCGGCGACGTACGCGCCCGAACGAGGCCGGGCGGTGTAGGCGACGTCGGAGCCGATGAGCACAACGTCCCCACGGTGGCGCTCGATCATCCCGGGCAGAACCGCGTGCAGCAGTCGATGGACGGCGAGCAGGTGGATGTCCACCTGGGCGGCGAAGTCGTCCGGGGACAGTTCCCAGACCCGGGCCATCTTGAGGGTTCCGGCGCTGGACACCAGCACCTCGGGCGCCCCGTAGGCGTCGGTGGCCGCGGTGACGAACCCGGCGACGGAGCCGGCGTCGGTGACGTCGACCGCGCGCGCCGTGGCCTCACCGCCGGCCTCGCGGATGGACCGGACGAGGTCGTCGAGACGGTCGGCACGGCGCGCGCCGACGACGACCGGGTGGCCGAGTGCCGCGAGGGCCTCGGCCGACGCGCGGCCGATGCCCGAGGAGGCCCCGGTGACCAGCGCGGGCCGGCCCGTGACCTCGAGATGGGGCGGGAACCTCAGGCTCATCGCCGGGACACCTCGACACGCATCGGCAGGTGGGCGAACCCGCGAACGTTGGAGGAGTGGACGCGCTGGGCACCCGGTAGCAGCTCGTACCCGGCGATCGACCGCGAGATCATGTCCAGCGCGATGCGTCCCTCGAGCCGGGCCAAGTGAGCGCCCAGGCAGAAGTGCGGGCCCTGACCGAAGCTCAGGCTCGCCGAGGTGTCGCGGGACAGGTCGAACGTGTCACCGCGCTCGAACACCTCCTCGTCGCGGTTGGCGGAACCGATGAGCAGCAGCACCTTCTGGTCGGCGGGGATCGTCACGCCGCGGACGGCGGTCTCCTGCGTCGTGGTGCGCAGGACCAGCTGGCTGGAGGTGTCGAACCGCAGCGTCTCCTCCACCCAGGCCGGGGCGAGCTCGGGGTCGTCGAGCACCGCGCGCGACTGGTCCGGGTTCTCGTGGCCCCAGAACAGCGCGTTGGCCAGCAGCTTGGTGGTGGTCTCGTTCCCGGCGACCACCATGAGGAAGAGGAATGACAGGATCTCGTCCTCGTCGAGCTTCTCGCCGTCGATCTCGGCGTCCAGCAACGCGGAGGTGAGGTCCTCGGTCCGCACCCGCCGGCGCTCGGCGACCATGCCCTGGTAATAGGTGATGAGGTCCAGCGCGGCGACCATCGACTCCTGCGGGACGTCCTCCACGCCCTCCTCGCGGTGCATGACCAGATCGGCCAGGCGGCGCAGCTCCGCGCGGTCGGCCTCCGGGACCCCCATGAGGTCCGAGATGACGTCCATGGGCAGCTTGCCGGCGTAGTCCTCCACGAAGTCGAACGCCTCTCCGTCGCGGGACCGCGCCAGACACTCGTCCCAGTACTGGCGGG
Source organism: Dietzia lutea (assembly GCF_003096075.1). Classification (NCBI taxonomy): domain Bacteria; kingdom Bacillati; phylum Actinomycetota; class Actinomycetes; order Mycobacteriales; family Dietziaceae; genus Dietzia; species Dietzia lutea. The sequence continues at coordinate 2,590,158 of NZ_CP015449.1, forward strand.
AGATTGCCGCGATCTGATCCGACAGCGCGTCGACGCGGCGGGAGGTGAACCCCTTGCTCACGAGCTTGCGCAGCCGGGCGTGCCGCGGGTCGTCCATCGCGAGGAAGGACATCGTCTTGTAGGCGTGCGGACCGTAGGCCGCGGGGTCCAGCGAGACGCCCATGGCGTTGGAGAACACGTCCGGTGCCCGGAACGCCTCCCGCACGTCGGCGTGCCTGCTCAGCGCCCAGAAACCCAGCTCCGGGTTGTGGTAGACGGGAGCCTCGGCGCGGAGACGGGCGTAGTACGGGTACGGGTCCTCGTGGACCGCGTAGTCGTACGGGCTGAACACGAGTGGGGCGGGAGTACTGGTGGTCATGGCCAGTGTCACCTCAGGATCAGTCGAGCTGCGGATTCGATCGCGTCTGCCATGTCCGAGTAGGAGCCGTAGCCCATCCCCGCCCGGACGAGTGCGCCGGCGTAGACCATCTCCAGCGCACTGACGACCTCGTCGTCGTTCTCCTCCCCCAGCGCCGCCACGAGGCGGCGGCGGATGTCCGCGCCGATCCGGACGCGCAGGTGGGACACCTCCGGGTCGTCACCCAACAGCGCAGCGGTGACCGCCGACGACAGTTCGGGCTCGTCGGCCAGGAGCAGCGCCACGTCGCGCAGCACGGCGACCACCCTGTCGGCGATGGAGCCGCCCTCGGGCCGCTCGGTCACGTGCTCGCTCAGCCGCCGCCAGAACACCTCCGCGATGAGATGGCCCTTGGAGGAGAAGTAGGTGTACGCGGTCGCCGGGGCGACCCCCGCCTTGGCGGCGACACCGCGCACGGCCAGGCCCGCCGGGCCCTTCTCGCGCAGCACCTCGACCGCCGCGGTGGTGAGACGGTCGACGGTCTCGGCCTGTTGGCCGTTGAGCCTGCGCCGCGTCGATTCGAACCGGAGATCACTGGACATGTGTCTGGACAATACACCACTGCCGGACTACCGTCTAGACAGCTGTCCACCCGACCGACGACCACCCATCCCGACGGAAGGCTCACCGTGACGACGAGCATCACCGACACCGCCCCCCTCCTCATCGGCGGCGAGCTCCGCCCCGCCACCAGCGGCGCCACGTTCGACGTGCTCAACCCGGCCACCGAGGAGGTCATCGGCCGGGCCGCGGACGCGGGACGCGAGGACATGGACGCGGCCATCTCCGCCGCGCGGACCGCCTTCGACACCACCGACTGGTCCACCGACCACGCGTTCCGCGCGCGGTGTCTGCGCCAACTGCGCGACGCGTTGCAGGACCAGATCGAGGAGCTGCGGACGCTCACCATCACCGAGGTCGGCGCGCCCCGGATGTTCACCGCCGGCCCGCAGCTCGAGGGCCCCGTGGCGGACCTGGGTTGGCTGGCCGACCTCGTGGACTCGTACCAGTGGGTCACCGAGCTGGGCGAGTCCGAGATCATGGGCGTGCGCTCGTACCGGTCCACCCGCCGCGAGGCGATCGGCGTGGTCGGCGCCATCACGCCGTGGAACTTCCCCAACCAGATCAACCTCGCCAAGATCGGCCCCGCCCTGGCCGCCGGCTGCACGGTCGTCCTCAAGCCCGCACCGGACACCCCGCTCATCGCGGCCGCGGTGGCCCGGATCGCCGCCGAGCGCACCGACATCCCCGCCGGCGTGCTCAACGTGGTCACCGGCACCGACCACGGGCTCGGCGCGCAGCTGGTCGAGGACCCGAGGGTCGACCTCATCTCCTTCACCGGTTCCACCGCGACCGGCAAGAAGATCATGGCGGCCGCCGCCGAGACGCTGAAGAAGGTCTTCCTCGAGCTCGGCGGGAAGTCGGCGTCGGTCGTGCTCGACGACGCCGACCTCGGAACCGCCTGCTTCATGACCGCCCTCAACGCCTGCACCCACGCCGGCCAGGGCTGTGCGCTCACCACCCGGCTCGTGGTGCCGCGCGCCAGGTACGACGAGGCGATCGAGGCCGCCAAGGGGGCCATGGCCTCGTTCGCCCCGAAGGACCCGAACGACCCCGGCGCCTTCTGTGGCCCGGTCATCTCCGCCGCGCAGCGTGAGCGCGTCGAGGGCTACATCGAGCTGGCCCGGCAGGAGGGCGGGACCATCGAGACCGGCGGCGGCCGCCCCTCCGACCCCGACAAGGTCCGCGGTTTCTGGGTCGAGCCCACGCTCATCTCCGGCCTCGACAACTCCGCGCGCGTTGCCCGGGAGGAGATCTTCGGCCCCGTCCTGGTCGTCATTCCCCACGACGGGGACGACGACGCGATCCGGATCGCCAACGACTCGCCCTACGGCCTGTCCGGCGCGGTGTGGGGCACCGACCCCGAGCGTGTCGAGAAGGTCATCGCCGGCATCCGCACCGGGACGCTCGGGGTCAACGGCGGCCAGTGGTACGGCGCCGACGTGCCCTTCGGCGGCTACAAGCAGTCCGGCATCGGCCGCGAGATGGGGCGCGAGGGCTTCGAGGAGTACCTCGAGATCAAGTCCGTCGCCACCCCGGCCTGACCGGCCACCACCGCCAACCACCTACAGGAAGAGACACAGACGACATGGGACGTTTCGACGGTAAGACCGCCATCGTGACCGGGGCCGCCGGCGGCATCGGGGAGGAGTACGCCAAGGCGCTGGCCGCCGAGGGCGCGAACGTGGTGGTGGCCGACGTCTCGGCCGACGGCGGCGAGCGCGTCGCCGCCGAGATCTCCACCGCCGGCGGCCAGGCGTTCTTCCAGCACACCGACGTCTCCGATCCGGACTCGGCGAACGCCTGCGCCGACGCGGCGGTCGAGAGGTTCGGCCGGCTGGACCTCCTGGTCAACAACGCCGCGATCTTCGGCGGGATGAAGCTCGACTTCCTCATCACCGTCCCGTGGGACTACTACGAGAAGTTCATGTCCGTGAATCTCAACGGGCAACTCGTCATGGTCCGCGCGTGCTGGGAGAAGATGGCCGCCGCCGGTGGCGGCGCGATCGTCAACCAGTCCTCCACCGCGGCGTGGCTGTACTCCGGCTTCTACGGTCTGGCCAAGGTCGGCGTCAACGGCCTCACCCAGCAGCTGGCCACCGAGCTGGGCGGCTCCAACATCCGCGTCAACGCTATCGCTCCCGGCCCGATCGACACCGAGGCCAACCGCTCGTCGACGCCGCAGTCGATGGTCAAGGAGATGGTCGACAAGTTGCCCCTCAAGCGCATGGGCCAGCCGGAGGACCTGGTGGGCATGCTGCTGTTCCTGCTGTCGGACGAGGCGTCGTGGGTCACCGGCCAGATCTTCAACGTCGACGGCGGACAGATCATCCGGTCATGAGCGCGCATCCCCACACCGACTCGGCACCGATCGGCCCCGGCCTGCCCGACGACTCCCCCGCCCCGGTCGGCTTCATCGGCCTGGGCAACATGGGCGCGCCCATCGCCAAGCGCCTACTGGCCTGGCCCGGCGGCCTGGTGGTGTGCGACGTGCGCGCCGAGGCGACCGAGCCTTTCGTCGCCGAGGGCGCCACCGCGGTCGCGACAGGCGCCGAGGTCGCGCGTACGGCGCGGCTGGTGTCGGTGACGGTGCTCGACGACGCCCAGGTCCGCGAGGTCGTCGACGGCCCGGACGGGATCCTGCGGACGGCCGCGCCCGGCACCGTGATCGCCGTGCACTCCACCATCTCCGATTCCACGGCCGTGGAGCTGGCCGAGGTCTGCGCGGCGGCCGGCGTGCACCTGGTGGACGCGCCGGTCTCGGGTGGCGCGCAGGGCGCGGAGTCCGGTCAGCTGGCGGTGATGGTCGGCGGACCGCGGGAGGTCTACGAGGCGTGCAAGTCGGCCTTCGCGCTGTGGGCGGGGATGCCCGTGCACGCCGGCGAGGTGGGAGCGGGCACGCGGATGAAACTCGCGCGGAACCTCCTGCACTTCATCTCCTTCACCGCGACCGCCGAGGCATCCCGGCTGGCCGAGGCCGCCGGCCTCGACATCGCCAAGCTGGGACGCGTGGTTCGCCACACCGACGCCATCACCGGCGGCGCCGGTGCCGTGATGCTGCGCGAAACGACCGCGCCGATCGCCCCCGACGACTTCTGGCACGGCGTGTTCACCCACGTCCGGGCCCTGGGCGAGAAGGACCTGTCCCTGGCGTTGGCGCTGGGTGACCGCCTGGGCGTGGACCTGCCGCTCGGGGACATCGCCCTGCGGGACCTGGGCGCCGGGTTGGGCGTGGGACCGGGCGAGATCGCGCGCGCCGCCGCCGGTGCCCGCACCGGAGGGCGCGAGGAGCACGATGACGACGACGACGAGGAGTTGTGATGAGCGAGGCCGCAGACACCGGGATGAGCCCGGAACGCGAGCACGGACTGGCCATGATGACCGAGGTGTACGGCTTCGAGATGTCCGACGGGCCGGGTGATTACTTCGCGGAGACGGCCGACCATCTCTTCGGCCGGATCTGGTCCCGCCCCGGCCTGACGCACCGCGACCGCCGCCTGCTGCTTCTGGGCGCGCTCACGGCGCAGGGCAACACCGACGTCGCCGACATCCAGGTGGGCGCCGCGCTGGGCAACGGCGAGTTGACCGCGGAGGAGCTCGAGGAGATCGTGCTCTTCCTCTGCTACTACGCGGGCTGGCCCAACGGCACCAAACTGGGCAACGTGGTGGGCCCCCACGTCGCGCGCGCCCGCAAGGCCGCCCGCCGCGCCGAGGGCTGAGGGGTGGGCGCTAGGTTGACTGTCATGACCGCACCCGAGATCGAACCCTCGCTGCTCGCCGTGGCACTCGCGGCCCCCGGCTTCATGCCACTGGAGGAGGGCACGACACTCTACGAGATCGCCTGCGAGTACCTGGGCGACGGCGTGGGCGTGGAGATCGGCACCTACTGCGGCCGCTCGACGGTGTTCCTCGGCGCGGCCGCGCGCGTGACCGGCGGCAGCATCGTCACCGTCGACCACCACCGCGGGTCCGAGGAGCACCAGCCGGGCTGGGAGTACCACGACACCTCGCTCGTCGACCCGCACACCGGGCGCCTGGAGACCCTGGTCGCCTTCCGCCACACCATGTGGGACGCTGGTCTGGACGAGGTGGTGACCGCCGCGGTGGGCAGCTCCCGGCAGGTCGCCCGCGTGTGGGGCACGCCCGCGTCGTTCGTCTTCATCGACGGCGGCCACTCCTCCGAGGCCGCGCAGGCCGACTACGAGGGCTGGGCGCCCTGGGTGAAGATCGGCGGAGCGCTGCTCATTCACGACGTGTTCCCGAACCCCGCGGACGGCGGTCGCCCGCCGTACGAGATCTACTGCCGCGCCCTCGAGTCCGGGCAGTTCACCGAGGTGGCCGCCGTGGACTCGCTGCGTGTCCTGCGCCGGGATTCCGGCGAGGTCGGCGCGCCGATGCCCTGAGCGGGGTCACACGGCCGACCGCGCCCGCGGAGTCACCGGGGCCGCGGAGTCACCGGGGCCGCGGAGTCACCGGGGCCGCGGAGTCACCGGGGCCGCCGGGTCACACGGCCCAGCGGCCGCCCGCGCTCCACGCGTCACCGGAGCCCGGGCGGCCGCGGCGGGTGTGCAGGAACCGCCCCACCACGGCAGCCCCCAGGTCATCGACGTCCGGCGCCACCACCGTGCCCTCGACCCGCCGGGCCAGCGCGTCGAGGAACCGCGAGAGGCCGGGGTCCACGCCCAGGCGGAAGAACGTGGTCTGCGCGCCGAATCGGGCGACCCTGTCGAGTTCGTCGACGGTCGTGCGGATGGTGTCCGGGTCCGGCGGGTAGGCGAACCAGGGTTCGCCGCCGCTGAGCAGGTGCGCGGTGGGCTCGCCGTCGGTGACGATGAGCAGGACCGGCTGCATGGTCGGGTGCTCGCGGAAGAAGCGCCCCGCCAGGAGCAGCGCGTGGTGCAGGTTCGTCCCGGCCTCGTACTGGGCGTCCAGTGACAGCAGTGACTCGATCGTGCGGGTCTGGGCGAACCGCCCGAACGAGATGAGCTGGAGCCGGTCCTGCCGGAAGCGGGTGCTCACCAGGTGATGCAGGGCGAGCGCGGTGCGTTTCATCGGCACCCACCGGCCCTCCATCGCCATGGAGAACGAGGTGTCCACGAGCAGCGCGACCGCGGCCTGCGTCCGGGCCTCGGTCTCGCGGACCTCGATGTCCTCGGGCAGGAGCCGGACCCCGCCGGCGGGTTCACCGCCCTCGGCGGCGATGCGGGAGATCGCGTTGCCGATCGTCCGCGGCACGTCCCACGACTCGACGTCGCCGAACTCCCACGCCCGGCTCGACCCCGTCTGGTCGCCCGCCGCCCCCGATGCGCGGGTCTCCCGCGCGCCCGAGCGGCCGGACAGCCGGCGGGCGGCGTCCCGCAGCAGCGACCTGCCCAGTTTGCGGAGCGCGGCCGGGGACAGTCGCAGGTCGCCGTCCGACCGGCGGCTGAGGTAGCACGAGTCCCGCATGGCCTGCTCGAGACGGGCCAGCGTCTGGACGGACACCGCCGCCTCGCGGCCCAGAGTCCGGGCGACGGCCTCCAGGTCCAGTTCGGACAGCGGCGACCGGTCACTGCGGGACAGCTGCTCGGCCAGGCGGTCGAGGTCGCCGAGTTCGGCCATCGCGGCCGTCCCCTCGGACATTCCCAGGCCCTCGGAGCCCTCGAAGTCCTCGGAGCCGTCCCAGTTCTCACCGGGTCGCAGTGTCTGCAGCAGCCCGTCGAGCCTTCCGAGTTGCTCGGAGAGCTCGGGCGAGCCGAACGCCTGCTGCGACAGGGCGATGAGCTCCTCCCGCTGCTCCGGGGTCATCGAGCGCATCATCCGCTGCGCTGCGGCCGAGCGCTTGGCGAGGGTGTCGATGAGCTCGTCGACGTTCCGCGGCTGCTCGGGGAAGGCGTCGCCGTGCTTGTCCATGAACTCGCGGAAGTCCTCGTCGGTGTCCTCCCCGCGGGCGTGCTTGTCCAGCAGGTCGGTGAGGTCGGAGAGCATCTCGGACACCGCCGCCCGGTCGGCGTCGGTGGTGTTCTCCAGCGCCTGCTTCATTCCGGCGAACCGCGCGTCGAGGGCCTCGGCCCCCAGCAGGTCCTGGATCCGCTTGTACGCCTCGCGGGCGTCGGGCGAGGCCCAGTCGTAGTCCTTGAGCTCCCCCACCGCGGCCGCCGGGCTGTCTGGGAGGTTCTCGATGGTCATCTCCCGCAGCGTGCGGTCCATGGGGTCCATCTCGGTGTCGCGGGCGAGCTGCCCGCGCTCGGCCAGCAGAGCCTCGTCGAGCAGCTTGGACACCTCGTCGAGGGTTCCGCCCAGCCGGTTGCGCTTCAGCAGTTCACGGCGCCGGCGTTGGACGCGCCCGGCGAGCTCGTCGAGTCCGGTGTGGTCGCGGCCGCCGGAGCGCAGGAACTCGCGCATCGACTGCTCGGGCGAGTAGCCGGCCATGACGCCCTCGGACACCGCGTCGAGTGCCTCGGACAGGTCGAGCGGGGGCGCGAGCGGGTCCGGCCCGCCGACGTAGCGTCCGTAGCGGGCGCGGGGTTCTGGTCGCGACATCGCGCACCTCCTGCTCCGGCGGCCGGCGGGCCACCGGGGTGTGTCAGCCGTAGACGGCGGCGCCGTCCCCGGTCTCCTTGGACAGGCGCCGCGAGAGGTACAGCCCCTCCAGCGCCAATTCGATCGCGCCGGCCCGCTGGCCGGCGTTGGTGGCGCCGACCCGGTCGGCGATCTCGTCGTACAGTCCCGGCGCGGACAGCTCTGGCAGCGCGGCCAGGAACTCGGCGGCGGTGACGCTCGCCCCCGTGGTCAGGGTCACCGAGCCGTCGAACGCCTCGACCAGCGGGGCCATGTCGATGCCGCGGAACAGCCCGCGCACCACGTCTACGGTCGCGGTGCGCAGCAGGTACCGAAGGATCTCGGATTCGCGCCCCTCTTCGCCGGGTTCGAACTCGATCTTGCCGCGCAGGACCTCCACGGCGGCGTCGAGGTCCACGAGCCGAGCCACCGCCTCGCCGGGGTCGTCGGCCCCGCGGACGGCGGCCCGCCTGCGGGCCGCCGCGGCGACGGTCTCCGCGCCGGCGATGGCGAACCGCGCCGACACGCCCGATGCCTGGTTGATCGAGTCGGAGGTGCGCAGTTCGCGGGTGAACCGGGCGAGCAGTTCCATGAGGGCGTCGGGCACCTCGGCGGTGAGCTCGGCCTCCTGTCTCGCGACCTCGATCTCGTCGGCCAGGTCGAGCGGGTAGTGGGTGCGGATCTCCGCGCCGAACCGGTCCTTGAGCGGGGTGATGATCCGCCCGCGGTTGGTGTAGTCCTCCGGGTTCGCCGACGCCACGACCAGCACGTCCAGCGGCAGGCGCAGTACGTAGCCGCGGATCTGGACGTCCCGCTCCTCCATGACGTTGAGCAACGCCACCTGGATGCGCTCGGCCAGGTCGGGCAACTCGTTGAGCGCCACGATCCCGCGATTGGCGCGGGGCACGAGTCCGTAGTGGATGGTCTCCGGGTCGCCCAGGCGGCGCCCCTCCGCCACGCGCATGGGGTCGACGTCGCCGATCATGTCGGCCACAGACGTGTCCGGGGTGGAGAGCTTCTCCACGTACCGCTCGGTGCGGTGGCGCCACTCGACGGGCAGCGCGTCGCCCTCGCGGGCGATCCGCTCGCGGGTCGGGTCGGTGATAGGGGCGAGCGGGTCCTCCCCCAGTTCGGAGCCGGCCACCACGGGAGACCACTCGTCGAGTAGCCCGACGAGGGTGCGCAGCAGTCGGGTCTTGCCCTGCCCTCGCTCACCGAGCAGCACGATGTCGTGCCCGGCGATGAGGGCGCGTTCGACCTGCGGGATCACGGTGGTGTCGAACCCGTGCATCCCGGGCCACGGGTCGCGCCCGGCGGCCAGGGCCGCGAGCAGGTTCTCGCGCAGCTCCTCGCGGAGGGTGCGGCTGGTGTAACCGGCGGCGCGCAGCTCGCCGAGGGTCCTGACGTCCGGCTTGTCGCTCACATCGCCCACCGTAACCCTGTGACGCGACTTCCGCTTCCGACCTACAGTGGCGGTTATGCGTTCCGTGCTGACCGTGATCCTCAACATCATCTGGCTGCTGACCGCGGGCGTGTGGCTGTTCCTGGGTTATGTGCTCGCCGGGATCCTCGCGTGCATCCTCATCATCACGATCCCGTTCGGGGTCGCGAGCTTCCGGATCGCCGCCTACGTCCTGTGGCCGTTCGGCCGCGAGGTCGTCGACCGGGGGCGGCCCGGCGGGGCGAGCACGGTCGGCAACGTCATCTGGTTCCTGGTGGCGGGACTGTGGCTGGCGATCGGCCACGTCGCCACGGCGCTCGCCCAGGCGGTGACGATCATCGGCCTGCCGCTGGCGTGGGCGAACCTCAAGCTCATCCCGGTGACGTGTTTCCCGTTCGGCAAGGAGATCGTGCGCTCCGACCGGGCGGCGATGGTGCCGGTCGCCTCCCGCTGACCACCCGCCCCGGCCGGCCGGGTCAGTCCTCGACGCCCGGCTGGTGGTGACTGGCGATCGACACCCGGTTGAAGGCGTTGATGAGCACGATCGTCCACTCCAGCGCCGAGAGCTGCTCGTCGGAGAAGTGGTCGGCGGCTGCCGCCGTCGCGGCAGCGCGTTCGTCGGCGTCGTCCAGGCGTGTCAACGTCTCGGCCAGTCGCAACGCCGCCCGCTCGGTGTCGCCGAAGGCGTCGAGTTCGCGCCATGCGGGCAGCAGGTCGAGCCGCCCCTGCGACACCCCGGCCTCGCGGGCGGACGGTACGTGGGTGGCCAGGCAGGCCGCGCAGCCGTTGATCTGCGACACGCGCACGTTGACCAGCTCGAGCAGCGCCTCCTCCAACCCGGCCTCGTGGGAGGCCTGCCGGGACGCGACGGCGGTACGGACGAGCTGCTTGTAGACCTCGCGCTGGGTCCGGTCCAGCTGCGGGACCCCCATGTCAGCCGTCCTCCGCGCCGATCCGGGCGCGGTCGTCGTCGGTCGCGTCGCGGTACGCCCCCGCGAACTCGTCGGCGTTCTCGCCGAGGAACCCCTCCACCATCGAGCACACGGGGACGATCGTCACCCCCTCGTCGCGGGTCGCCTCGACCGCACCGCGCACGAGCGCGGTACCGAGGCCCCGGCCTCCGAACTCCTCGCCGACCACGGTGTGGTGGAAGATGCGCTCCCCGCCGATCTCGCGGAAGTCGGCGTGGCCGGCGACCTCGCCGGAGGTGTCCCGGGTCTCGAACGCCTCGCGCGAGTCGGAGTGCTCGACGGTCACGGTGGTGCCGCTGCTGTCGGTGTACTCGGTCATCGGTGTTCTCCCTGCTCGGTGGTCCGTGCACGCGGGTCGGGATTGACCCGCGGCCTGAGGGTGGTGTTGGGCAGTGTGGGCGCGGGCAGCCGGGTCAGACCCCGGGGGTCGTGGCCGATGTAGCCGTCCACGCGGCCGAAGCGGTCGGAGCCGGCCTCCCACAGCTCGCGGTAGTGGACGATCTCGTCGTGCGTCCGCCCGATGAAGTTCCACCACATGATGATCTCCTCGGAGAACGGTGTGCCACCGATGAGGATCGCGCGGCCGGCGGTGGTGCCGGTGTTGCGGATGGTCAGCGTGGTCTCGCCGACGCCCGTGTAGGCGAGTTCGGTGACCCGCACCCGCACGCCCTCGAGCGTGAGGTCGCCGCTGTCCGCGAGCAGGCCGTGTTCGAATTCCGGGTCCACGTCGAGGGTCAGCTCGGCGCCGGGGTCGAGCCGGATCTCCGCCGCGACGAGGGGGGTGTAGGTGGGGACCGACGACGACGAGCCCATCAGTGACCCCATGAAGACCTGCATCGATCCGCCCTCGAGAGCGGTGGTGTCGGCCACGAAGTGGTCGAACCTGCGGCCACCCACGTCGCGGTGCGACTCGGGGAGCACCGTCCAGAGCTGCACTCCGTGCAGCATGGTGGTGTCCTGGGTCGACACCTCGGTGTGACAGATGCCCGACCCGGCGGTCATGAGGTTGACCTCCCCGGGCCGCACGACGGCGTGGTTGTCGCCGGAGTCGTGGTGGGTGATGTTGCCCTCGAACAGCCAGCTCACGGTCTGCAGGCCGGTGTGCGGGTGTGAGGGGACGTCCATGCCGCCGCTGACGGAGACGTCGTCGGGCCCGTAGTGGTCGACAAAGCAGAAGGCGCCGATGAGGGACCGCTGCCGCTGCGGGAGGGTCCGGCGGACGGTCATCGCGCGCGGTCCCCCCAGGGGGACGTCGCGGGCCGTGATGATCTCCACGGCGGCGCCGCCGGGCCGTGGGCCGTCGGGCGCGCCGCCGGCCTCGCACTCGATCTCCTCGGGCCGGGGGTCGAGGTTGGTCATTCGACCACCTCGCGCATCTGCTCACGGGCGTCGGCCTCCTGCCGCCGCAACTCGAGCTTCCGGGCGTTGATCTTCCCGCCCAGCGCCAGGACGAGCGCCTTGTCGACCAGCGGCACCGGCAGGTGGTCCAGCAGCCGGCGGGTCAGCTCCCAGCGCACGGCGTAGCGGTGACGCGGCCGGGCGGTGGTGCCGGCGCGCCACACGGCCTCGGCGAGCACGGACGGGTCGGTGGCCTTGTCGTCCTCCCCGGCGGCCATCTCGCCCATCACGGCGGCCATGGCCGCGAACGGCGAGCCGGGCACGGTCGATTCCTGGAAGCGCCGCCGGATGGAGGCGGTCATGCCGGTGCGGAACGGGCCCGGCTGGACGAGGACGACGTCCATCCCGAGGAACATCAGTTCGCGGCGCAGGGCGTCACCGTAGGCCTCTATCGCGTGCTTGCTCATCGCGTAGGCGCCGTTCATCGGCATCCCGTGCTGCGGGCCGGTCTCGGAGCTGATGAGCACCACGCGTCCGCCGGTCTCACGTAACAGGTCCCACAGGGCGTGGACGGTGCGGACGGTGCCCATGACGTTCACGTCGAGCACCTGCTGCACACGCTGCGGGTCGGTCTCGGCGAGCGGGCCGATCCCCAGGACCCCCGCGAAGGTGACGACGAGGTCGAGCCGACCGAAGTCCTCCCGCACGCGGTCGGCCATGGTGGAGAGCGAGTCGGGATCGGTGACGTCCGCGGCGACGGGCGTGATCCCCGGCCCGCCGGCCGGGGCCGTCAGGTCGACCGCGACGACTCGCCAGCCGCGACCGGCGTAGAGCACGGCGGTGGCGGCACCGAGGCCGCCGCCCGCCCCGGTGATGACGACGACGGGAGCGGCGGAATCACTGTGGTCCATACCACGACGGTACCGGCGGAACCGGCCCGGGTGGGCCGCTAACGGCGGCTCAGACCGTGGCCCCGAGGCCGAGCTTGCCGGCCAGTCGGTCGATGTAGCCCAGCACCTCCTCCTCGGACCGGTCCGGGGTGCCGTAGACGAGCTCGTGCACACCGAGTTCGCGGTATGCCTCGATCTTCTCCGGGACCGGCTTGCCGTCGAGGACGACGATGTAGGGCTCGCCCTCGCGCCCGGCCTCGGCCCACAGTTCGCGCAGTCTGCGCACGCTGCCGGAGATGTCCTGGGAGATGGGCGTGGTCATCCAGCCGTCGGCGCTACGGCAGATCCACTTGAGGTTCTTCTCGTTCCCCGCCGCGCCCACCAGCGTGAGCGGGCCGGGCGTGCGGGCGGTCTTGGGCCACGCCCAGCTGGGGCCGAAGTCGACGAACTCGCCGTGATACTCGGCCTCGTCCTCCGTCCACAGCTCCCGCATGGCCTCGAGGTACTCCCGCAGCATGGTGCGGCGCCGACCCGGCGGGACGTTGTGATCCGCCATCTCGTCGAGGTTCCAGCCGTAGCCCACGCCCAGGACGGCCCGGCCGTCGGAGAGGTGATCGACGGATGCGATGGTCTTGGCCAGCGTGATGGGGTCGCTCTCCACCGGGATGGACACGGCCGTGCCCAGCCGGATGGTCGAGGTCACCGCCGCGGCGGCACCCAGGGCGACCCACGGATCGAGGGTCCGGCTGTAGCGCTCGTCGGGCAGCTCGGCGCCCCCGGTGCCCGGGTGCGCCGCCTCGCGTCGCACGGGGATGTGCGTGTGCTCGGGCACGTAGAAGGCCGAGAACCCGGCCCGCTCCGCGGCGAGCGCCGCGGCGTGTGGCCGGATGCCCCGGTCGCTCGTGAACAGCGTCAGTCCGAATTCCATGCGCTCTCCCTCGTCTGGTCCCCCACCTGCGCCGACACCTGATCAGACAGGTGTCCAGCGGGCGTGCCGACAGACTAGCGCACGACGGCGGCGGTCGGGCAGGCCTCGCCCGGCGCGCACTCCGCGGGGTCGCCCGGCTGCGACCGCAGACGCTGCATGGTGTGGTCCGAGACGTACCGAAAGATCTCGTTACCCGGCGTGGTGCGCGACAGCGCGTCGGCGGCCAGCAGCACCACCGCGGCGGTCCACGTGCTCAGCTCGACGGGCCACCGCTTGCCGTCCGCGAAGACGAGGCCGGTCCAGTACGAACCGTCGTCGTCCCGCAGGTGCTGCATGTTGGTGAACTGCTGCAGCGCCTGCTCGTGCCGACCCGCGGCCTCGAGCGCGAGCACCAGCTCGCAGGTCTCCGCGCCCGTGACCCACGGACGGTGGTCGACACAGCGGATGCCGAGGCCGTCCACCACGAAGTCGTCCCAGCGGGAATCGAGCCGAGCCTGCGCCTGCTCCCCCACCATGACGCCGGCCAGGACGGGGTAGTACCAGTCCATGGAGAACTCGTCCTTGGGCGTGAAGAGCTCCGGGTGCGCGCGCAGCGCGTGGCCCAGCCGGTCGGCGGCCGCGTCCCAGTCCGGCGCCGTCTCCCCCAGCTCCTCCGCGATCGCGACGCCGCACCGCAGCGAATGATGGATGCTCGACGACCCGGTCACCAGGGCCTCGTCGCAGAAGCCCTCCGGCCCGGCGCCCCACCACATCTGCCCGTCCGGCCCCTGGAACGTCAGCACCAGGTCGAGCGCGCGGCGCACGGTCGGCCACATCGACTCGAGGAACCCCGGGGCCCCGCTCACCAGGTGGTGGTGCCAGACCCCCACCGCGACGTAGGCGCAGAAGTTGGAGTCGACGTCCGAGTCCACGATCCGGTCGGCCTGCCACTTGATCGGCCACGAACCGTCCGGGCGCTGGGTGTCGCGGAGGAACCCGTAGGCCCGCTCGGCGGCCTCCCACTGCCCGGCGACGGACAGGCCCATCGCCGACTCGACGTGATCCCACGGGTCGGTGTGCCCGCCGGTGAACCAGGGGATCTCGCCGTTGGACTTCTGCACTGAGGCGATCCACTCGCCGGTGGCGCGGACCGCGTCGGCATCGAGGACGCCCGGCACGCTCGGCACCGGCCGGGGGCGGGACACGCCGTTGCTACGGGTCTGCACGGACGATCAGGCCTCCGTGGGCTTACGCAAATAGAACACGATGGACTTACCCATCACCGGGTTGAGCACCCTCTCGGCGGTGCGTGTGATCCACGGGCCCTTCATGAGATCCCACACGAGCAGCTTGTGGTACGCCTTGGGCAGCGGATGGTCCTCGTTCTCCGTGCCCACCGCGCACTTGAGCCACCAGTACGGCGCGTGCAGGGCGTGCGCGTAACCGGTACCCGTGACCTCGAGGCCTGCGGCACGGAGCTTGTAGCCCAGCTCCTCGGCCGTGTAGATCCGGCAGTGGCCACCCGGGTTGGAGTGGTAGGCGTCCGACAGCTTCCAGCACAGCTTCTCCGGCCACTCCCGCGGCACGGTCACCGCGGCGACCCCGCCGGGCTTGAGGATGCGCACGAGCTCGTCGATCGCCCTGGTGTCCTCCGGAACGTGCTCGAGCACCTCGGAGATGAGCACCAGGTCGAACGTCGCGTCCTCGTACGGCATGTCGAGCGCGTCGCCGGTGACGGCCACGCCCTTCGAGGTGGGCAGGCCCTCCCCCTCGGCGTCCATGGCCGCCAGCATGTCCGAGACCTGCTGCATCTCGTCGGCGTTCTGATCGAACGCGGTGACGTCCGCCCCACGCCTGTAGAGCTCGAAGGTGTGGCGGCCGAGACCGGCGCCCACGTCGATGGCTCGCATGCCCGGGGTAACCCCCAGACGGTCGAAGTCAGCGGTCAGCATGCGGCGTCCTCCTGCTCACGGATGTCGTACTCACCGGATTCCGGGAGCACCTCGGGCGCGTCGTCGGTGACGTGCTCGTCGATCTCGGTCTGATCCGGCCCGAGGACCGGCCCCGCCGACAGGTCCGGCAGCGCCTCGCCGCGGACCCGGGCGATCGCCGCCTCGTAGACCTCGACGGTCCGGCGGGCGACGGCCGCCCAACTGTAGCGCTCCATCACCCTCGCGCGGCCACCCTTCGACAGCCGGTCGCGTTCGGCAGGATCGGACAGCAGCGCACTGATCTCCCGGGCCAGCGCGTCGACGTCCCCGGGCTCGACGAGGCGGGCCGCCGAATCGTCCGTCCCGACCACCTCCGGCAGTGCGCCGGCCCGGGTCGCCACCAGGGCGCAGCCACTGGACATCGCCTCCACCGCCGGGAGGGAGAACCCCTCATACATACTCGGCACGACCGCGATCTCGGCGGACCCCACGAGTTCGGCGAGCTCGTCGTCGTCGACCCCGGACACCAGGTCCACCGCATCGCGCAACCTCAACCTGTCCAGCAGGCGCGACGCCTCGCCCTTCGGCTTGAGCTTGGAGATCAACGTCAGGCGGACGCCCGGGTGCTCCTCGCGCACCTTCGCCAGCGCGCGCAGCAGGACGGGCACGCCCTTGAGCGGCTGGTCGGCGCTCGCCACGCACACCAGGCGACCGGGTTCGCGCCGCCGCCCGTCGTGGAAACGGTCGGTGTCCACCCCCAGCGGAATCGTGACGATCCGGTCCGAGTCGACCCCGAAATCCCCCGCGATGTCCTCCGCCGAGTTGCCGGAGACCGTGATGATCTCCTGCAGCCGGCGGGAGACGCGGATCTGCATACCGAGGAAGCCGAACCAGCGCCACGTCGTGATCTTCTTGCGCAGCGGCGCCTCCTTCATGGCCAGCGCGCGATCTCGCGTGATGGGATGGTGCACGGTCGCCACCACGGGGAAGCCGGCCTCCTCCAGGTCCAGCAGACCGGAGCCGAGGCACTGGTTGTCGTGTACCACGTCGAAGTCGTCCAGCCGGTCCTTCAGCGTGCGCGCGGCCCGCAGGCTGAACGTCCGGGGTTCCGGGAACCCGGCGGTCCACATCGTGACCACCTCGAGCACGTCGATGAGGTCCCGTATCTCGCGGGGGCGCGGCGTGCGGAACGGGTTCGCGTCGTTGTACAGGTCCAGGCTCGGCACCTTCGTCAACGTGGGCCCCGGGTCCAGCTCGGGGTACGGCTGACCGGAGAACACTTCGACGGTGTGGCCGAGCGCCGCCAGCTCACGGCTCAGGTGGCGTACGTAGACACCCTGCCCGCCGCCGTGGGGTTTGCTCCTGTACGAGAGCAACGCGATCCGCACGATCGATCGCCTCCTTCTACGGTCATCGGCCCCGCCGCCGGCGACAGCCGTGAGTGGCGACGGGCACATCGGGCAAGTCTAGAACACGTTCCCCAGCAGCCAGGACGCGGCCGGGCAGCCGACCCGTCAACGCACCGGACCCCCGGCACGCGGGGTGCTCGGGGGTCCGATGAGGCCGGCTGGGCGCGGCGGCGAACCCGCCGCGCCGAGCTGATCAGTAGCCCAGGTCGTCGAGGCGGACGGACGCGCCGGTGGCGTCGCCGAAGCCGTCCTCGGGACCGTAGAAGCCGTCGCCGTAGTCCGGGATGGAGTACGCGGCGGCGCGGGCCTCCTCGGTGGGCTCGACCGTCGAGTTCCGGTAGCGGTTGATACCGGTACCCGCCGGGATGAGCTTACCGATGATGACGTTCTCCTTGAGGCCCACGAGCCGGTCCGACCGCTTGTTGATCGCGGCGTCGGTGAGGACGCGGGTGGTCTCCTGGAAGGAGGCCGCCGAGAGCCACGAGTCGGTGGCGAGCGAGGCCTTGGTGATGCCCATGAGGACCGGGCGCGCCGAGGCCGGCGAACCGCCCTCGGTGAGCACGCGGCGGTTCTCCGCCGTGAGCTCGGCACGCTCCACCAGGGCACCCGGCAGGAACTCGGTGCTGTTGGACTCGTTGATCGCGACGCGACGCATCATCTGGCGGACGATGACCTCGATGTGCTTGTCGTGGATCGACACGCCCTGCGAGCGGTAGACCTTCTGCACCTCGTCGACGAGGTGCTTCTGGACACCGTTCGGGCCGAGGATCGCCAGCACCTCGTGCGGGTCGGCCGGGCCCTCGAGGAGGGCCTGACCGCGCTCGAGATGGTCGCCGTCGGCGATCGGCCGCGAGGAGCCGTCGTCGAGGGTGATGTGGGCGAGGCCCTGACGCTTGGAGAGCTTCTCGTAGACGATCTCGTCCGCACCGTTGTCCGGCACGATCGTGATCGTGTAGAAGCGCTCCTCCTCGTCGAGGCGGATCCGGCCCGCCTCCTCGGCGATCGGCGCCTTGCCCTTGGGCACGCGCGCCTCGAACAGCTCCTGCACACGCGGCAGACCGCCGGTGATGTCGTCACCGACGCCACCCTGGTGGAAGGTACGCATCGTGAGCTGGGTACCGGGCTCACCGATCGACTGCGCGGCGACGATGCCGACGGCCTCGCCGATGTCGACCAGCTGGCCGGTAGCCATCGAGCGGCCGTAGCAGGTCGCGCACACGCCGGTGCCGGTGGTGCAGGTCAGGACCGAGCGGACCTTGACCTTCTCCACGCCGGCGCTGATGAGCGCCTCGATGGTCGGGTCACCCAGGTCGGTGCCCGCCGGCACGATGACCGTGCCGTTCGCGTCGACCGCGTCCTCGGCGAGCGTCCGGGCGAAGGTCGAGGTCTCGACGTGCTCGTCGCGCTCGAGGACGCCCGTGGAGTTGCCGTGGGCGTCCATGATCGGACGGGCGATGGTCGTCTCCACGCCCTTGCTGGTGCCACAGTCGGTCTCCCGAACGATGACGTCCTGGGAGACGTCGACCAGACGACGCGTGAGGTAACCCGAGTCGGCGGTACGCAGGGCGGTGTCGGCCAGACCCTTGCGCGCACCGTGCGTGTTCATGAAGTACTCGAGCACCGTCAGGCCCTCGCGGAACGAGGACTTGATGGGCTGCGGAATGAACTCGCCGTTCGGACGGGTCACCAGGCCCTTCATGCCGGCCAGCGACCGGATCTGGGTCATGTTGCCCGCCGCGCCCGACTTCACGATCGTCGGGATCGGGTTGTCGTCCGGGTAGTTGGCCTCCATGGCCTGGCCGATCTCGTCGGTGGCCTCCTGCCAGAGCTTGACCAGGTCGCTCTTGCGCTCCTCGTCGGTGATCTTGCCGAGGTCGTACTGCGACTCCAGGCGCGCGGCCTTGGTGTCGTACGAGGCGAGGATCTCCTTCTTGGCCGGCGGGACGAGCACGTCGGACATGGCGATGGTGACACCCGAGCGGGTGGCCCAGTAGAAACCGGTGTCCTTGAGCTTGTCCACCGTCTGCGCCACGACGATCATCGGGTAGCGCTCGGCCAGGTCGTTGATGATGACGGCCTGACGCTTCTTCGGCATCTGCTCGTTGACGAACGGGTAGTCCGCCGGGAGCAGCTCGTTGAACATGACGCGGCCGAGCGTGGTCTCGGCCAGCCACTCCTGCCCGGGGGTCCAGCCCTCGGGGAACTGCTCCGCCTCGATCTCGGCGCTGGGGCGCTGCTGCGTCATCCGCACCCGGATCGGGGCGTGGATGTCGAGCACACCCAGGTCGACGGCCATGATGGCCTCGGCGGGGGTCGAGTACACGCCGGTCGCCGGCGCGTCGTCGGTGGCGGGCTCGTAGGCGCCCTCGGCGCCCTCGTCCAGACGGGTCAGGTAGTACAGGCCCGTGACCATGTCCAGACGCGGCATGGCGAGCGGACGACCCGACGCCGGCGACAGGATGTTGTTCGAGGCGAGCATGAGGATGCGCGCCTCGGCCTGCGCCTCCGCGGACAGCGGGAGGTGCACGGCCATCTGGTCGCCGTCGAAGTCGGCGTTGAAGGCCTCACACACGAGCGGGTGCAGCTGGATGGCCTTACCCTCGACGAGCTGCGGCTCGAACGCCTGGATGCCGAGGCGGTGCAGGGTGGGCGCACGGTTGAGCATCACCGGGTGCTCGGCGATGACCTCTTCGAGCACGTCCCACACCTGGTCGCGCTGACGCTCGACCATCCGCTTGGCGGACTTGATGTTCTGCGCGTGGTTGAGGTCCACGAGCCGCTTCATGACGAACGGCTTGAACAGCTCGAGGGCCATGAGCTTGGGCAGACCACACTGGTGCAGCTGGAGCTGCGGGCCGACGACGATGACCGAACGGCCCGAGTAGTCGACACGCTTGCCGAGCAGGTTCTGACGGAACCGGCCCTGCTTCCCCTTGAGCAGGTCCGACAGGGACTTGAGCGGGCGGTTGCCCGGTCCCGTGACGGGCCGGCCGCGGCGGCCGTTGTCGAACAGCGCGTCGACGGACTCCTGCAGCATCCGCTTCTCGTTGTTGACGATGATCTCGGGCGCGCCGAGGTCCATCAGTCGCTTGAGGCGGTTGTTGCGGTTGATCACGCGACGGTAGAGATCGTTGAGGTCCGAGGTGGCGAAGCGGCCACCGTCGAGCTGGACCATCGGCCGCAGCTCCGGCGGGATCACCGGGACGGCCCCGAGCACCATCGCGGCCGGGTGGTTGCCCGACTGCAGGAACGCGGAGACGACCTTGAGCCGCTTGAGGGCGCGGATCTTCTTCTGACCCTTGCCGTTGCGGATGATCTCGCGCAGCGACTCGGCCTCGGCCTCGAGGTCGAAGTTGAGCAGCAGCGCCTGGATCGCCTCGGCACCCATGCCGCCCTCGAAGTACTCGCCGAAGCGGTCCTCGAGCTCGCGGTAGATGCCCTCGTCGACGATGATCTGGTTGACGTCGAGCTTGACGAAGGTGTTCCAGATCTCCTCGAGACGATCCAGCTCACGCTGGGCCGACTCGCGGATCTTCTTCATCTCCTTCTCGCCGCCGTCCTTGACCTTGCGGCGCTGGTCGGCCTTGGCGCCCTCGGCCTCGAGCTCGGCGAGGTCGGCCTCGAGCTTGCGCGCGCGGGCCTCGATGTCGGAGTCGCGCTCGTCCTCGATGATCTTGCGCTCCTCGAGCACCTGCGCCTCGAGGGTGCTGAGCTCGTTGTGACGCAGCTCGGTGTCGACGCCCGTGATGACGTAGGCGGCGAAGTAGATGATCTTGTCGAGGTCCTTGGGCGCGAGGTCCAGGAGGTAACCCAGACGCGACGGGACGCCCTTGAAGTACCAGATGTGGGTGACGGGCGCGGCCAGCTCGATGTGGCCCATGCGCTCACGGCGCACCTTGGCGCGGGTCACCTCGACGCCGCAGCGCTCACAGATGATGCCCTTGAAGCGCACGCGCTTGTACTTGCCGCAGTAGCACTCCCAGTCCCGGGTGGGGCCGAAGATCTTCTCGCAGAACAGGCCCTCCTTCTCCGGCTTGAGGGTGCGGTAGTTGATGGTCTCCGGCTTCTTGACCTCGCCGTAGGACCAGTTACGGATGTCCTCGGCGGTCGCGAGGCTGATGACCAGCTCGTCGAAGTAGTTGACGTCCTGCACGTAGGCGTCCTTTCCCGGGTGGGATGATGGCGGGCCCCTCGCGGGGTGGGGCCGGTGGGGCCCGCCGTGGTGGAACTCGAATCTGTCGGGTGCGGGGCGGGGCGGCGGGTGCCGCCCTCCCGCCTACTGGGCCAGCTCGTCGGCCGCCGAGGACTCGTCGCGCGAGAGGTTGATCCCGAGGTTCGCGGCGGTGCGGTCGAGGTCGTCGTCGTCACCCTCGCCCAGGGAGACCGCCTGGCCGTCGCTGGAGAGCACCTCGACGTTGAGGCACAGCGACTGCAGCTCCTTGAGGAGGACCTTGAAGGACTCGGGGATGCCCGGTTCGGGGATGTTCTCGCCCTTGACGATCGCCTCGTACACCTTCACGCGGCCCACGACGTCGTCGGACTTGATCGTGAGCAGCTCCTGCAGCGTGTACGCCGCGCCGTAGGCCTGCATCGCCCAGCACTCCATCTCACCGAAGCGCTGGCCACCGAACTGGGCCTTACCGCCGAGCGGCTGCTGGGTGATCATCGAGTACGGACCCGTCGAGCGGGCGTGGATCTTGTCGTCCACCAGGTGGTGCAGCTTGAGGATGTACATGTAGCCCACCGAGACCGGGTACGGGAACGGCTCGCCGGAGCGACCGTCGAACAGGGTGGCCTTGCCGTCGCCCTTGACCATGCGCTCGCCGTCACGGTTCGGCAGGGTGCAGTCGAGCAGGCCGGTGATCTCGGTGTCCGCCGCGCCGTCGAAGACGGGCGTGGCCGTGTTGGTGCCTGCCTCGACGCTGTGGATCTCCTCCGGCAGCTTGGCGGCCCACTCCGGCAGGGAGCCGTCCGCCTCACGGGGGACCTCCCAGCCGGCCTTGGCCAGCCAGCCGAGGTGGGTCTCCATGATCTGACCGATGTTCATACGCCGGGGGACGCCGTGCGTGTTGAGGATGATGTCGACCGGCGTGCCGTCGGGCATGAACGGCATGTCCTCGGCGGGGAGGATCTTGCCGATGACGCCCTTGTTGCCGTGGCGGCCGGCGAGCTTGTCGCCGTCCTGGATCTTGCGCTTCTGCGCCACGTACACGCGCACGAGCTCGTTGACGCCGGGGGGCAGATCGTCGTCGTCGTCACGCGAGAACACGCGCACGCCGATGACCTTGCCGGACTCACCGTGGGGCACCTTGAGCGAGGTGTCGCGCACCTCGCGCGCCTTCTCACCGAAGATCGCGCGCAGGAGGCGCTCCTCCGGGGTCAGCTCGGTCTCGCCCTTCGGGGTGACCTTGCCGACGAGGACGTCACCGTCGCGGACCTCGGCGCCGATGCGCACGATGCCGCGGTCGTCGAGGTCGGCGAGGACCTCGTCGGAGACGTTGGGGATGTCGCGGGTGATCTCCTCGGCGCCCAGCTTGGTGTCGCGGGCGTCGATCTCGTGCTCCTCGATGTGGATGGACGTGAGCACGTCCTCCTCCACCAGGCGCTGCGAGAGGATGATCGCGTCCTCGTAGTTGTGGCCCTCCCACGGCATGATCGCCACGAGCAGGTTCTTGCCGAGCGCCATCTCGCCGTTCTCGGTGCAGGGACCGTCCGCGAGGACCTGGCCGGCCTCCACGCGGTCGCCCTCGTCGACGATCGGCTTCTGGTTGGAGCAGGTGCCCTGGTTGGAGCGCGCGAACTTGGACAGCCGGTAGGTCTGGCGACCGCCGTCATCGTCCATGACGGTGATGAAGTCGGCCGAGACCTCCTCCACGATGCCCGGGTTGGTGTTGACGACGACGTCGCCGGCGTCGACGGCCGCACGCAGCTCCATGCCGGTGCCGACGAGCGGCGCCTCGGAACGCACGAGCGGGACGGACTGACGCTGCATGTTCGCACCCATGAGGGCACGGTTGGCGTCGTCGTGCTCGAGGAACGGGATCATCGCGGTGGCGACGGAGACCATCTGCCGGGGCGAGACGTCCATGTAGTCGACGTCGTTGGCCTCGACGACCTCGACGTCGCCGTGCTTCTTGCGGACGAGGATGCGGTCGTCGACGAAGCGGCCCTCGGCGTCGATCTCCGAGTTGGCCTGCGCCACGACGTAGCGGTCCTCCTCGTCAGCCGTCAGGTAGTCCACCTGATCGGTGACGACACCGTCGATGACACGGCGGTACGGGGTCTCGATGAACCCGAACGGGTTGACGCGGGCGTACACCGAGAGCGAACCGATGAGACCGATGTTGGGACCCTCGGGGGTCTCGATCGGGCACATGCGGCCGTAGTGCGAGGCGTGGACGTCGCGCACCTCGAGGCCGGCGCGCTCACGAGAGAGGCCGCCGGGCCCGAGCGCCGAGAGACGACGCTTGTGCGTCAGGCCCGACAGCGGGTTGTTCTGGTCCATGAACTGCGACATCTGGGAGGTTCCGAAGAACTCCTTGAGCGCCGCGGTGATGGGCCGGATGTTGATCAGCGACTGCGGGGTGATCGCCTCGGAGTCCTGCGTGGTCATGCGCTCGCGGACGACGCGCTCCATGCGGGACAGTCCGACGCGGACCTGGTTCTGGATGAGCTCGCCGACGGTGCGCAGGCGACGGTTGCCGAAGTGGTCGATGTCGTCGACCTCGACCGGCACCTCGCGGCCACCGGCGACCTGCATGCTCGCCTCCCCCGCGTGGAGACGCACGAGGTACTCGATGGTCGCGGCGATGTCCTCACGCGTGAGCGTGGTGGTGGCGTCACCCTCGGGATCCGGCAGGCCGAGCTTGCGGTTGACCTTGTAGCGACCGACGCGCGCGAGGTCGTAGCGCTTCTCCTTGAAGAAGAGGTTCTCCAGGAGGGCCTCGGCGGACTCGCGGGTCGGCGGCTCGCCCGGACGCAGCTTGCGGTAGATCTCCAGCAGGGCCTGGTCGGTGTCCTCGACCGTGTCCTTCTCGAGCGTGGACATCATGATCTCGGAGAAGCCGTAGCGATCCTTGATCTCGGTGGTGGTCCAGCCGAGGGCCTTGAGCAGCACGGTGACCGACTGGCGACGCTTGCGGTCGATGCGCACGCCGACGGTGTCGCGCTTGTCGACGTCGAACTCGAGCCACGCGCCGCGCGACGGGATGACCTTGACGGAGTGGACGTCCCTCTCCGTGGACTTGTCGCGTGAACGGTCGAAGTACACGCCCGGCGACCGGACGAGCTGGGACACGACGACCCGCTCGGTGCCGTTGATGATGAACGTGCCCTTGTCGGTCATCATGGGGAAATCGCCCATGAAGACGGTCTGGGACTTGATCTCACCGGTCTCGGTGTTCTCGAACTCCGCGGTGACGAACAGGGGCGCCTCGTAGGTGCGGTCCTTCTCGCGGCAGTCCTCGAGGGACGCCTTCACCTCTTCGAAATACGGCTCCGAGAACGAGAGGGACATGGAGCCGGAGAAGTCCTCGATCGGGGAGATCTCCTTGAGGATGGACTCCAGGCCTCCCTCGAGGTTCGTGGTACCGCGCGAGGCGGCCCTCTGCTGCCACTCCTCCGAACCGATGAACCACTCGAACGACTCCGTCTGGAGGTCGAGCAGCCCCGGGACCGGCAGCGGCTCGGAGAGCTTCGCGAACGAGACTCTCCGGGGCGCACCGGGAACGGTGGAGACTGACGTGGTCTGGCGGGAGACTGCCAAGATGGGTCCTTCCAGCACCTCACGTGATCACCACGGGCGGTGACCACAGATGTATCTGCGAGCGGTCCGCCGACGGTTATCCCCCCGGGTCCGCTGCCGTGTCGAAGGCTCGGAAATCGCCCGGTGGAACCGGGGACGAGCCGTCACGGACGGACGAGTGGGCAAATAGCAGCCAGCGCAACGACCTAATCTAGCGGAAGGCGGCGACGAAGTCCAGCCTTCGACGGGGAAACCCCCGGAGGCTGCTCATATACCCGGCGCGTCGTCCGTCTCTGCGCTGGTTGCCCTCGTGGCTCTCGCCTCATCGGCCCCCGGTCGGGACGTCGCGCCCGGGCGGTGCGGATCACGCCCGACGCTCCTAAAGGGTGACGCGTGAAAGCCCGTTCGTCAAGGATCCGCCTCGGTCGGGTTCCGGATCGGTGCTCGCACAGGCTCCGTCAGGAGGGCAGGTCGGGGATCCTGGAGAGCTTCCACACGCCGTCGACCCTGTCGAGACCGACGAGGTACGTGCCGCTGGTGCTGCTCGCGGCCGCCCCGTCGCGGCTCATGGACACGTCCTGGACCAGGAGGACCTCGGCCTTGTCGCCCTGCAGGTAGGACAGGCCCGCCTCACGGACGAGCGCGTCGACGGTGGTCGCGGTCTGCTCGTAGCTGTCCCGTAGCGCGGGCCAGTTCTGCTCGAGCTCCTCCACGAGCTCCGGGGTGAGGAACTCCCCGAGCGAGGCGTGGTACTCGTCGAGTGTCTCGTGGTCGATCGCCACGAGCCGTTGCACGTTGGTCGTCGCGGCGGCGAGGACCTCGTCGGTGGCCTGCTGGTCCACGAAGGCGCGGTTCTCGACCGAGACGCCGGGTTCGGTCGCCAGGAACGCCCCCGCGGCGCCGGCGACCAGGCCGACCGCCACGGCGGCGGACGCGAGGACGACCCCTGTAGGACGACGACGACGAGGCGTGCGCTCCCCCGCGTCCCCGCCCGTCGCCGCGTCCTGCGTCTCGTCCGTGGCCGGGTCCGCCGGACCGACGGTGGACTCGGCCCGTGTCGGCCCGGAGTGCCCGGCGAGGCGCCGCCGGACCTGCGGGGTGACCTGCTTCTGGGTTCTCTTGATGGGTGGCATCAGTTCTTCCCGCCCTTCGTCATCGGCCGGCGGTGGTCGTCGGCGCCGGGGTGGTCTCCCCCGCCTCCGGCGCGTCGTCGGTCTCCCCCGCCGCGCCCGCGTTCCCGCCGGTCTCCTGCTCGCCGTTCCCCTGCTCGTCGGTGCCCTGCTCTCCGGCGCCCTCCTCGGGCACCGCCAGGTCCTGCACCGACTGGCTGGACTGACCGACGGGGACGGTCACGCCGACCTGGTTGACCGCGTCGGCCTTCCACTGCCCGTCCACGCGGGTGAGGTCGACCCGCATGGCCTGGCGGCCCGTGATGTCGTCCTGGCCCTCGCGCTCGGAGTGGGCGGTGAACACGACCAGCACGGCGGCGTCGCCGGCGTCCCGGTCGAGGATCTCGACCGCGGTGTGGGAGACGGTGGCCGTGGTGACCGCCTTCTGCTCCACCACGCGCGTGCGCACGTCCTGCGCCCACTGCTCCTGCTCGGCGAGGAAATCCCCCGTCGAGGCGGCGGCGAGCTGCTTGAGCGACTCGTCCACGTCGCGGTGGTCGAAGCTGAACGCGTTGATGATCACCTGCGCGGCCGTCTCGGCGACCTCCTCGCGCTCCTGCGCCACCTGGTGCGCGGATCGCGCCTGGAGATATCGCGTCCCCCCGACACCGAGGACCGTGAGCCCGGCCACCAACACGATGACGGCCACGACGGCCATCCAGACGGGGACGCCGGCCCGCGTGCGGTCGGCCGCGGCGGGCGTGGTGTCCTCGTTCGTCTCCTGCGAACTCATGGCGGCGACGGTACCGGACGGGCGTCCTGACGGGTGATCGCCCAGACGCCGCGTCACCGTGGGATCAGCCCCTGGAGGACCGCGAGCTGCTCGGCCGCCACGGACAGGTTGAGGCGGTCCGGGTCGATCTTCGGCGTGCTATCCCAGGGCTGCGGGACGTCGGGGTGCGCGTATTCCACCCGGTCGGCGCCGCGGACGGCCGTGGGGCTGCCGAACGGCACCGTACAGCGCGCCTCGTAGTTGGGTGGGAAGTTCTGCTCCTGCGGGTCGAAGGACGGGTCCTGCGCCTTGAGCTGGTCGATGATCTCGTAGGTCCCTTCGTAGCCCTGCGTACAGGGTGTGGGGTTGTCCATCTCCAGCACCAGGCCGAAGTGGATCGTCCCGTCGCCCGGTGCCACGGACAGACCACCCGCGGACAGCGCGGGCAGCAGCTGCAGCAGCACCACGAACGACGGCGCCAGGGGGTCGACGGTCTTCATGGTGGTGGACAGGTTGCCCACCGCCCGGGTCAGCGGCTCACCCGAGTTGTCGATCAGTGCACGGGTCTCGTCGGCGAACTCGGGGGCGCTGGTGATGAGCCGCTCGAGGTCCGAATCGGAGTCCCGCAGCGCCTCGGTCACGGTCCGCAGGTCCCGCGAGAAGCTGACGATCTCCCCGGACTGGTCGGCCTGGGTGTCGAGCACCGTCGCCCCGTCCCGGATGAGCGCCTGCAGCTGCGGCATGGTCCGGATCCCCTCCTCGGAGAGGCGGATGAGCGAGTCCGACAGCCGCTGGAGCTGTGGCCCACGGCCCTCGAAGGCGTCGCCGAGTTCATCGACCATCACCTCGAGGTCGTCCAGCGGGACCGAGCGGGACAGGTCGTCGACCGAGGCCAACAGATCCTCGACGCGCACGGGCAGCGCCTCGCTCCCGGCCGAGATGACGTCGCCGTCCTGCAGGTGCGGCTCGGTGTAGCTGTTGGGCCTCAGGTCCACGAACTGCTCGCCGATCGCCGAGCGGTTGGCGACCACGGCCACCGTGTCGGCGGGGATCCCCGGGGCGCTGGAGTCGAGGTCGAGTTCCACGCGCACCCCGTCGTCGGTCAGCGTCAGCTCCCCCACGCGCCCGACGGCGGTCCCGCGGTAGTTGACGGCCGCATTGGTGAACACGCCGCCGGTGTCCGGCAGGTCGAGGTAGACCTTGTACTGCCCGATCCCCAGCAGGGACGGCAGTCGGACGTAGTTGGCGCCGACGTAGGCGATGCCCACCGCTGCGATCACGCAGAAGGCGATGAGCTGGGTTCTCAGTGTCTTGCTCATCGGAATCCGGGCTCCCCTGGTTCGGGCAGATAGTTCTCGGAGAACTCCGAGGTCCCCGGCGCGGGCCTGGGCTCGACGGCCCGCTCCATGACGGGCGGGACCGGCAACAGCGGCAGCACGATAGTGGTCCTCCGGTCCGGGCCGTTGTCGCCCTCCCACGGGTTGCCGGGGTCGACGTTGTAGGGCCCGCGGGTGGTGGTCGGACGCAGCGGAACCGGGTCGCCCTGGTTCGCCCCGAGGTTGCGGAGTGTCTCGGAGATCGTCGCGTCGATCGACAGGAACACGTTGGCCGAGCCACCGATGGTCGAGCGGATCGACGAGTCGGGGAACGGGAACGTGGGCACGAAGCCGGTGAGCTCGATGAGGTCCGGCGTGGACTCGCCGAGGTACTGCAGCACGGGCCGGAGGGCGCGCAGGTCGGCGATGAGGTCCTCACGGCTGGTGAGCAGGATGTCGGATCCCACCTGGCCCAGGGCGTCGATGCGGCGCAGCATCTCCACCAGCTGCGGCCGCTGCTCCTCGAGGACCGCGACGCCGGCGGGGAGCTCGTCGAGTGCGGCCTGGATCTGTTCACGCTGGTCGTTGGCCCGGGCGGTCATGAGGTTGACGCCCTCGAGCGCGGCGGTGATGCTGTCGCGCTGCCGGTTGAGCCCGGCGACGAGCTCGTCGGCGGATCGGAGCGTCTCGGTGAGACCGTCCTCGCGACCGTCGGTGGCCTTGCGCAGTTCGGCGACGATCGGCTGCAGCTGGTCGACACCACCGCCGTTGAGCAGCAGGGACAGGGCGCCGAGGACCTGCTCGATGTCGGTGGCGGTCCGGGTGTTGGACGTGGAGATGACGTCCCCGTCCGCGAGCTGACCGTTGGGCGGCTCGTCCTCCGGCGGGGTGAGCTGGACGAACTTCTCGCCCAGGAGATTTGTCTGCTGGATGGACGCCTCGGCGTTGGCGGGCAGCTCCAGATCGTCACGCAGGACGATGTCGACCTGCGCGGTCCAGCCGTCCTCGGCCAGCGAGATCCCGGTGACGCGCCCGGCGTCGAGTCCGTTGACCTTGACGGTGGACTGCAGCACCAGATCGAGCACGTCGTCGAACCTGATGGAGACCTCCATGGGATCGTCGCCGACGTCGGCGCCTCCGGGCAGCGTGTAGTCCTCGAGGTTCATCGAACAGCCGGCGGCCACGGCCGCGACGAGGGCGGCCGCGCCCAGCGCGCGGCCCGCGCGGGCCGCCGAGGTGAGGTGTCGTCTCATCACCGTCCCCCTTCCGAGGCGGGCGTCATGGGCCACCCGCGGTTGCCCTCGACCGTCCCCGGCACCGGGATGGACTGCTTCATCTCGCCGGCGAGGATGCCGAGCGGCAGGTCGGGGTTGGACGTGCGCAGTTCCTGGTTGCGCTGGGGTGCGAGCGCCTCACAGGCCTGGATGTCGGCGCGACGGAGGTTGTCCAGCTCCTGGAACAGTTCGTTGCCGGGGTTGAGCCGGCCCAGCTTCATGATCTGGCACAGGATTCCGGCCGGGTTCTGCTTCTCGGGGATGTTCGGGCGCATCGACAGGGTGCCGGACTCCGCGTCGTAGGCGTTGATGAGGTTGGCCAACGCGAGGGGCGCGGTCTTGAGGATCTCCTCTAGGTCGTCACGCTGGTCGGCGGTGATCTGGCTGATCGTCACCAGGCGGTCGGCGTTGCTGCGGATCACGTCCTGGTTGTCCCGCACGAGCCGCGCGACGTCGGCCAACGCGTAGCTCAGTTCGCCCAGCGCACCCTGGAGGTCCTCGCGCTGCCCGGCAACCGTCTGGTTGAAGGAGGCCATCTGGGAGTTGAACTCGCGCACCTGCGCGTCGTTCTCCGCCAGCATGGTGACGAAGGACTGGAGGTTGACCACGGTCTCGCTGATGTCCTGGCTCGAGTCGGCCAGCGTCGTCGCGGCGCTGGACAGCTCGTCGATCGAGCGCCCCAGGGCGGCGCCGTTGTCGGCGAGGGTGTCGGCGGAGGTGGCGACGAACCGGTCGAGCGCGCCGTCGCGGTTCGCACCGTCGGGGCCGAGGGCCTCGGTGAGGTCCTTGACCGACGCGTACAGCTTGTCGACCTCGACGGGCGTCGCCGTCCGTTCGATCGGGATGTGCGCGCCCGACTCCATTGTCGGGCCGCCCGAGTACGCCGGCACGATCTGGATGTTGCGGTCCGGGATCACCGAGGGGGTGACCTGGACGGCCTTGGCGTCGGCGGGGATGTCGATGCCGCGGCGCACGTGGAGGCGCACCTCGACGGTGTCTCCCATGGGGGTGACCTCCTCGACCGATCCGACCGTCACGCCGAGGATCCGGACGTCGGTGCCCTCGGAGACGCCGACCGCGGACGGGAACGTCGCGGTGACGGTGGTGCGCCCGAGGCGGGTCACCGCGAGGTAGGTGACGGCGACGACAGCGACGACGACGACGAGGAGCAGCGCCACCAGCCAGTACGGCAGCTTCTTGTGCATCACTTGATCCCACTCTGTCGGGCCGGCGTCCGGGCGCCCGGGTAGAAGGGCGGCTCCGGCGCTCCCGGCGGGATGAGGTTGGTGACCACGGAGTCGAACCACCGACCGGTGCCCAGCATGTTGGCGTACAGCCGGTAGAAGGGAGCCAGGTTGTGGATGGACTTCTTGAGGTCCTCCTCGTGGTCGGTGAGGATCTCCAGTGCGGAGTCGAGGCTGTCGAGGGTCGGGCCGAACTTCGCCTCGTTGTCCGCCACGAACAGCCGCAGCTCGGTCGACAGGCCCCGGGTCGACGCCAGGACCAGCTTGAGGGTCTCCGCGCGCTCGTTGAGCTCGCCGAGCAGCTGACCGGTGCCGATGATGAGCCGGCGGAAGTCGTCGTTGCGCTCGGCGAGGATCTGCGAGCTCGTCCGGGTCGCCTCGAGCAGCTGGCGCAGTTCGGCGTCCCGGCTCGAGATGGTCTGGGACAGCCGCGCGACGCCGTCGACCGCGCCGCGGAACTCCTCGGGCGAGGCCTGCATCGCGTCGGTGAGGGTGTCCAGACTCTCCGCCAGCTTCACGTCGTCGATCTCGTCGAGCGTCTCGGCCGCGGAGGAGAACGCCGTGACGACGTCGTACGGGGCCACCGTCCGCTCGAGCGGGATCGGTTCGGACCGGTCCAGCTCGCCCGTCCCCGCGGGGTCGAGCGCGAGGAACTTCTGCCCCAGGACGGTCTTGACCTGGATGCTCGCCCGGGTGTCGTCGCCGAGCCACGCGTCCTTGGCCCGGAAGCCCACGAGCACCTTGTCGCCCTCGAGCTCGACGTCGGTGACCACGCCCACCTTGATGCCGGCGACGCGGACCTCGTTGCCGCCGGTGAGACCCGCCGCCTCGGAGAAGTAGGCCTCGTACTTGGGGCCCGCCCCGACGATGGGTAGGGCGTCCAGCCGGAAGGAGCCGAGCGTGAGCACGAGGATCGTGATCACGCCGATCGCCCCGATGGTGGCGTTACCGAACCGGGGCTCGCCCGGCTTGCGCCTGCTCACGGGATCCCTCCTTCATGGCATCGCGGTGCGACGTTGGTGTAGAGGACGTGGTTGAGCGTGGGTCCTCCGCTGGGTAGCAGGTTGGGCACGTTGTTGCCCGGGCCGTGCACGATGTCGGCGCCACACAGATAGAACTGGAACCAGGAACCGAACGAACCCATCCGGATGAGATTGTCGGTCTTGAGCGGCATGTTCGTCAGGACCTCGCTGAGCTTCTCCTCGTTGTCGGAGAGATTGTCGGTGACCAGCTTGAGATGGTCGAGCGACTCGGTGACGGCCGGCCGCGTCGCGGTGACGACGTTCTCGGCCGAGGAGGTGAGATCCGCCATCGACTCGAGCGAACCGCCGATGGCGTCCCGCTCGGCGGCCAGTCCCTCGACGAGCTGCCTGGTGGTCACCACGAGCTGCTGGAACTGCACGTCGCGCTCGTTGATCGTCTCGAGGACCCTGGTGAGGTTGTCGATGACCTCCCCGATCACCTGATCGCGGTCGGCGAGGTGGTTGGTGAGCTGGCCGGTCTGGCGGACGAGGTTCGTCACCGTGCCGCCCTCGCCTTGGAGGACCCGCACCAGCGAGTCGGCGAGGGCGTTGACGTCCTCGGGCTGCAGGGTGGTGAACAGCGGCCGGAAGCCGTTGAACAGGGCGGTGAGGTCGACGGCGGGCGACGTCTTCTCGATCGGGATGGTGGTGCCCTCGGGAAGCGTCGGCTGGACCGGCCCCGGTTCGCGCGAGATGTTCATGTACCGCTGGCCGATCATGTTGCGGAACCGGAGGGTGAGGTGGACGTTCGCCGGCAGGGTGCGGTCACCGGCGAGGGTGAAGTACACCTTGGCCTGGTCGCGCTCGTGGATCTCGAAGTCGGTCACGTGACCCACCACCACGCCCGCGATCCGGACGTCGTCGCCCTCCTCGACCATGGTCGCGTCGGAGAAGATCGCCGAGTACTCGGTGCCCTCCTCGCGCGTACCGCCGCGGATGGTCGTCGCGAGGATGGTGGACAACAGACCGGTGACCACGATGAAGATGACGAGCTTGACGAACGAGGACAACAGGCCCCCGCGGAACAGCGCTCTGAGTCTGGTCTTCACTTGAAGGCCACCTCCGTCCCGCGGAGCGCCGGGGCGCCGAGGGCGCCGACCCAGCCCGGGATCTCGGCGGCGTCACGGGCGGAGGCGACGCCGTAGACCGTGCGGACGGTGTCGGTCTCGAGCGGGGACCCGGCGTAGGCCATGGCCATGACGTCCGCGTCCCGCCCGGCGGTCACGGTCGACGGGAACGGCAGATTCGGCTGCTCGGGCACCGCGCGTCCGGGCGCCGCGGGGACGGAGCCCCGGCTCCGGATGGACGGGACCGGACCGTCGAGGTCCAGCGGGTTGGGCAACGTCGGCATGCTCTGCGGGCCGGGGTTACGCGACGGCGGCTGGAAGGAGCCGTCGGCGATCGCCCCGCCGGGTGCCATGGGGAAGATGTCGGGCTCCTGGGCCGGTTCGTAGCAGCGCGGACCGCGCGTGTCGAAGAACCGCGGCTCGTCCTGGTTGGGCACGTACCGCCCCTTCGGGTTCACCACCTCGATGGTCACCCGGATGCCCGGGTGCGGGTCCCCCACGCCGAGGATCGCATCGGAGCGGTCCAGGGCGACCATGAAGTTCTCCACCGTGCACGGCAGGGCCGGCGAGTATTCGGCGAGGTACTCCAGCGAGGTCCGCGAGTCGGCCGCCAGGGCGATGAGGTCCGTGCGGTTGTTCGCCAGGAACCCGGTGAGCACATCGGCGGAGGTGCTGATGCGCTGGAGTCCGTCCGCGATGTCGGTACGCCGCTGGATGACCGTGTCGCCGGTGGTCCGCAGGGCGTCGAGGGCGTGGATGAGATCGGGCAGCGCCTCGGAGTACGTCTGGGAGAAGGTCGCGAGGTCCTGCAGTCCGGACTCCAGGGCGGGCATCTCCTCGGTGATGCCCTCGAAGACCTGGCCGATCTCCACCAGGCTCGCCCCGATCTCGTCGCCACGGCCGGCCAGCGCCTGGTTGAGCGCACCGAGAGTGCCCGCGAGCTTCTGCGGGGGCACGGCCTCGAGCACGGGCAGCAACCCGTCGAGGACCCGGCCGAGTTCGACCGCGTTGCCGCGCGTGTCCTGCTCGATGGTGGCGCCGGGCTCGAGCGCGCCCGCCGGCTGGTCGGGGAAGCCGAGGTCCACGTAGCGCTCGCCGAACAGTGTCTTGGGCAGGAGCCGGCCGCTGATGTTGGCCGGGAGCTGACCCATGAAGTCCGGCTCGAACTCCATGTTCACGCGCACCAGGTCGCCGTCGGGCTCAACCCCGGAGACCCGTCCGACCAGGACTCCGCGGGCCTTGACATCGGCGTCCACGGGCAGTGAGTAGGCCATGTCGTCGGTGACCATGGTGACGCTGTCGGACGCGGTGAACGCGCGGTTGTAGATCGCGATCGTGGTCGCGACGAACGCCACGGCGATGACGACGAACAGAGTCGCCAGGAGTCGCTTGCGTGTCGATGACATGTCGTTCATCCGGCCACCCGCACCGTCGTGGTCGTGCCCCACAGGGCGAGTCCGACGAAGAAGTTGAGGATGGCGACCACGACGATCGTGGTGCGCACCGCGCGACCGACCGCGACGCCCACGCCGGCCGGCCCGCCGGTGGCGGTGAACCCGTAGTAGCAGTGGATCATCACGAGAACGAACGCGAAGATGATGACCTTGATGAAGGAGTAAATCACGTCTTCGGGTGGCAGGAAGAGATGGAAGTAGTGGTCGAACGAGCCCGTGGACTGTCCCTGGACCATTGTGTTGACGCCCCGGGTGGCGAGGTAGGACGACAGCAGACCGACCACGTACAGCGGGATGACCGCGATGAACCCGGCGATGATCCGGGTGGTCACCAGGTACGGCACGCTGGGGATCGCCATCACCTCGAGGGCGTCGATCTCCTCCGAGATCCGCATGGCCCCGAGCTGGGCGGTGAACCCGCATCCGACGGTGGCGGACAGCGCGAGTGACGCCACCAGCGGCGCGACCTCACGGGTGTTGACGTAGGCCGACAGGAAGCCGGTGAGCACCGAGCTGCCGATCTGATCCAGAGCCGCGTAGCCCTGCAGTCCCACGACCACGCCGGTGAAGCCGCTCATCATGACGATCACGCCGATGGTCCCGCCGAGGACGGCGAGCACACCCACACCGAAGGTCACCTCGGCGATGAGCCTCAGGACCTCTTTGCGGTAGTGGACGATCGTCTGCGGGATCCACCGGATCGCGCGCAGGTGGAAGGCGAGCTGGTCGCCGAGGGAGTCGAACGAGGATATGGGGCCACGGACCATGGCCCGGAGTCGGGCCCGGGTGGGGCCGACGTCGGTGTGGATCGCCATCTACGACCCCTTCGGCGGGACGATCTGCAGGTACATCGCCGTGAGGATGAGGTTGGCGAAGAACAGCAGGAGGAAGGTCAGGACCACGCCCAGGTTGACGGCGTCGCCGACCCCCTTGGGACCGCCCTTGGGGTTCATGCCGCAGTAGGACGAGACGACCCCGGCGATGAGCCCGAAGACGAGGGCTTTGAGCGACGACATGATGAAGTCCGGCAGCTGGGCGAGGGCACCGAAGGACATGAGGTACGCGCCGGGCGTGCCGCCCTGCAGCAGGATGTTGAACACGTAGCCGCCGGCGATGCCGACGATCGAGACGAGTCCGTTGAGCAGCACGGCGATCAGCATCATGCCCAGCACACGCGGGACCACGAGCCGCTGGACCGGGTCGATTCCCAGCACCCGCATCGCGTCGAGTTCCTCGCGGATGGTGCGGGCACCGAGGTCGGCGGCGACCGCGGACCCCGCCGCACCGGCGATGAGCAGTGAGGTCACCAGCGGCGCCCCCTGCTGCACGACGGCGAGGACGCCGGTGGCCCCGGTGTAGGCCTCGGCCCCGAGCTGCTGGACCAGCGAACCCGTCTGCATCGCGACGACCGCGCCGAACGGGATCGCCACGAGCGCCGACGGCAGGATCGTCACCGACGCGATGAACCACGACTGCCCGATGAACTCACGGAACTGGAACGGTCGCCTGAAAATGCCCCGCAGCACCTCGAGGAAGAGCCGGAACACCTTGCCGGCCTCGCCGAACGCGGTGCGGACGCCGCCGCCGACGTCCGACGGCGACACCCCGGTCCTTCTCTCTGGCTGCTGGGTCGTACCCTCCGCCATCTATTCTCCCCCGGCCTCTCCCGCCTCAGTTCTGGTCAGAACCGTAATGGTCGTCGAGCCCCGAGGGGCTCGCACCTCCCGGCGTGGCGGCGTGTGCGGGGGTCGTGGCGGGCTCCGCGGCGGTGGTCGCGGAGGCTGTGGGGGTCGGATCCGCGGGCGCGGAGTCCCGGGTGGCGGCGGCGGTCGAGCGTCCGTTGCCGTGCCCGCGGGCGGCCCATTCCGCCCGGATGGCCTCCTGGGCCTCGGGCGGCAGGGTGACGAGCATCTCGGCGACCCGCTTCTCGCGGCGCAGCTCGCCCTGACGCTGCGGGCTGCCGGGGGTCGGCTGCATCTGCGGCGGGACGCCCTTGACCTCGTCCTCGCCCGGGGAGCCGTCGTTGTGGCCGGCCTCGGCGTGGGCCTGCTCCTGGCGCATCTGCGCGTCGTCCTTCTCCTCGGACATACCGATGGGCCCGAGCTTGGACCCGCGCAGGAACTGGCGGACCGACGGCTCCTCGCTGGTGAGCAGCACCTCGCGCGGGCCGAACATCACGAGGTTCTTGCGGTAGAGCATGCCCAGGTTGTCGGGGACCGTGCGCGCGAGGTTGATGTTGTGCGTCACGATGAGGATCGTGGCGTCGATCTGTGCGTTGATGTCGATCAACAGCTGCGCGAGGTAGGTCGTGCGGACCGGGTCCAGGCCCGAGTCGGGCTCGTCGACGAGGATGATCTCGGGGTCGAGCACCAGCGCACGGGCGAGGCCGGCCCGCTTCCGCATACCGCCGGAGATCTCGCCCGGCAGCTTGCCCTCGGCACCGGTCAGACCGGTGAGCTCCAGCTTCTCCATGACGATGTCGCGGATCTCGGACTCCGACTTGCGGGTGTGCTCGCGCAGGGGGAACGCCACGTTGTCGTAGAGGTCCATGGAGCCGAACAGCGCGCCGTCCTGGAAGAGGACGCCGAACAGCTTGCGGATCTCGTAGAGCTCCTTGGCGGTGCACTGCAGGATGTCCGTGCCGTCGATGATGATCTTGCCGCGCTCGGGCCGCAGCAGGCCGATGAGCGACTTGAGGAAGACGGACTTACCGGTGCCCGACGGGCCGAGGAGCGCGCTGACCTCACCCTCGGGGAGGGTGAACGTGACGTCCTCCCAGATCTTCTGCGAACCGAAGGACTTGGTCAGACCTTCGACGGAAACCTCGACACCCACGTCAACCACTCCTCACTGCAGCCATCATCTGTGGCCACGGTCACTGTAAACTACCGCTCCGTAGGCGTGCTTTGTTACATACCCCGGAAAAGTGTTCCGCTCGGATCGTCGAGAGGGCTCGTGGGCGTGGGGACGTGCCGGTCGTACAGACGCCGCAGGGGCAGCCCGGCGATGTCGCCGGGCCGCCCCTGTGGAACGGTGGTGCGTCAGGTCACTTGAGGGTGACGGTGGCACCGGCCTCTTCGAGCTTGGTCTTGGCGGCCTCGGCGGCCTCCTTGTCGGCCTTCTCGATGATCGCCTTGGGGGCGGACTCGACGAGGTCCTTGGCCTCCTTGAGGCCCAAGCCCGACACGATCTCGCGCACGACCTTGATCACGCCGATCTTCTTGTCGCCGGCCGACTCCAGGACGACGTCGAACTCGTCCTGCTCGGCGGCGGCCTCGCCACCGGCAGCCGGGGCGCCGGCAGCGGCGACGGCGACCGGAGCGGCCGCGGTGACCTCGAAGGTGTCCTCGAACAGCTTCACGAACTCGGAGAGCTCGAGAAGAGTCATCTCCTTGAAGGCCTCGAGCAGCTCGTCGTTGCTGAGCTTCGCCATGGTGGCGTCCTTTCTGTTGGTCCCGGTGCCGTCAGACGGCCCGGAAGCAGGTGGGGTGTATCAGTTCTTCTTGTCCTGGAGCGCTGCGAACAGACGTGCCAGCTGCGAGGCGGGCGCGTTGAACAGGCCGGCGGCCTTGGCCTGGTTGCCCTTGAGGGCACCGGCCATCTTCGCGAGCAGGACCTCGCGGGACTCGAGCTCGGCGATCTTGTCGAGCTCGTCGGCGGACAGCGGGGCGCCGTCCATGACGCCGCCCTTGATGACGAGCGCCTTGTTGTCCTTGGCGAAGTTCTTGAGCGCCTTGGCGGCGTCCACGACCTCACCGGTGACGAACGCGATGGCGGTGGGGCCGGACAGGAGGTCGTCGAGACCCTCGACTCCGGCCTCCTCGGCCGCACGCTTGACCAGGGTGTTCTTGGCCACGGTGTACGTGGCCGCGTCACCCAACGTCTTGCGCAGCTCGGTCACCTGGGGAACGGAGAGTCCGCGGTACTCGGTGACCACGGCGGAGGAGGAGTTCTGGAAGTGCTGCTTGATCTCCTCGACGGCCTGGACCTTTGCGGGCTTTGCCATGTTTCGCCTCCTTTCTGCATCATCTCGCCCGGGAGAGACACGAACGCCCCGTGCGCAGGCGGCACGGGGCGTGGAGGAGGCGGGCCCGAGGGCGCGCTGTCGTCTACGCTGACCGGTGTTCTCCTGCGCGGGCCGTCCGGGCGCTCCCGGACCCTTCGACCACTCCCGGCGGGAGTGGCGACCTGCGGTCTTCGGTGAAACTTGATCAGGCACCCGGGGCCTGGACCGCCGGGCATTCAAACTTCGGACCCAAGGGTATAGGCGGCGGACCCCGCATACCAAATCGCCCGGGCGGGGCGCGAATGGCGGCAGGTCCGGCTTTCTGACAGATTGGTGCCGTGTCTCCAGCCTCGTCCCGCCTCGCCGTCGTCTACAACCCCACCAAGGTCGGAGTCGACGAGGTGCGCCGCCGCGCCACGGCGCGGGCGTCCCGGCACGGGTGGACCGACCCCGTCTTTTACGAGACCACGGAGGACGACCCCGGCACCGGCCAGGCCGCCGAGGCGGCGGCGCAGGGCGCCGGACTGGTGATCGCGTGCGGCGGCGACGGCACCGTGCGCTCGGTCGCACAGGGACTGATCGGCACCACGGTGCCGATGGGCGTGGTCCCCCTCGGCACCGGCAACCTGCTGGCCCGCAACCTCGACATCCCCCTGGACGACGTCGACCGCGCGCTGCGGGTGGCCATGACCGGCCGCAGCCGTGCCATCGACATCGGCGAGGTCCGCTACACGGACGGGGAGGGCGACTCCCACGACGACGTGTTCCTGGTGATGCTCGGTGCCGGGATGGACGCCGACATGATCGCCGGCACCGACGACGGTCTCAAAGCGCGCGTGGGCTGGATCGCCTACGTGGGCGCCTTCGCCTCGACCCTGCTGCGCGGCCACCGGATCAGGGTGGACTACTCCCTCGACGACGGCCCGCGGATCCAGACCCGCGCGCGGACGCTGCTCGTGGCGAACTGCGGGATGCTGCAGGCGGGGATGGTGCTGTTGCCCGACGCGGTGATCGACGACGGTCTACTCGACGTGATGGCCCTGCGTGCGAAGGGGGCGATCGGGTGGGCGCAGGCCGGTGCGGTCCTCGCGCAACACACCGTCCGGCACCGCCTCAGCGCGCTGCGTCGCCGCGGCGGCTCGACCCACGAGCCCGAGCGTCACGAGACCCGCCCGGTGGATTTCCGGCAGGGCGTGGCGGTCACCGCGCGCGTCCTCGAGAAGCCGGCCGCGTTCCAGATCGACGGCGAGGACTGCGGCGACGTCTCCGAGTTCTCCGCCCGGATCAAGCGGAGGGGCCTGACGGTGCGCGTCGCGTACTGAGCGCACCCCCGGGCGCCGGTCGCCCCGTCAGGGGTCCCGGCGGACCAGGAGCGCGAGGACGTCGTGGATCTCCTCCACGGTCGGCACCGGCAGGGCCGACCGCCCGTAGACGAACCCGATCCCCGCGTACACCAGGACACCGGCGCGGATCCGCGCCTCCCGTTCAGAGAAGCCGAGTTCGGCGAACGCGTCGTGGACCACCCGCAGGATGCGCCTGTCTAACTCGGCCACCGCCTCGGCGACGGTCTCGTCCGCTCGGGCCCACTCGCGGACGGCGGCCTCGCCCTCCCAGGCACGCGATTCGACCAGCAGCGCGCTCATCGTCTCCAACCGCTGCTCGGGGGCATCTCCTCCATGGTGACCAGCCCGCGGGCGGCGTCCATCTCCTGCGAGAAGTAGAGCCGGGCCACTGCGGCCATGAGGGCGTCGAAGTCGGCGAAATGCCAGTAGAAACTGCCCTTGGTGACGCCGAAGTCCGCACACAAGCGGCTGATCTTGACCGCGGACCTGCCCTCGGTCATGAGGAGGTCGAGGCCGGCGCGGGCCCAGTCGTCCGCCGAGAGACGTCCGGTCCGGGGCACGCTCGGGCGGGCCGACCAGGTCGATCCCTGGGTCATCCGTCCGCCCCGCCGTGTCGTGTCATCATCTGCGCCAGCCTACGTCGGGCCGAGCGCCTCCATGCCGAGACCGCGCGACCCGGGGACCCGCTCAGTACGCGACGCGCTCCGGACCATGCAGCCCCTCGGACGATCGACGAACTCCCCCCCACCTGTAAACCATACCGCTGGGTATTGTGACTCGCGTCGTACTCGGGTGGGGGTTCTGATGGACGTGTTCGACGGCAGTGGACGACGGCCGGTGCTCACCCGGCGACGGCTCCTGGGTGCCGCCGCGGGCGTCGTGGGCGTCGGTCTCGTGGGCACCGCCGCCACGCGCGCGCAGAGCGGCCCCGGCTCGCTCGGCCCCAGCCCGCTCCTCTTCCACTCCCCCGACCTCGAGAGCTGCCCCGGCCGGACGTCCTGCGTGGCGAGAACCTCGACCTGGCCGCGCGCACGGGCACGCACCGTTTCCACCGCGACCTGCCGTCGACGATCACCCTGGGGTACGGCACCGCCGGGTACCTCGGCCCGGTGATCGAGGCACACGGCGGGGTGCGGACCGCGCTGACGTACCGCAACGAGATCTCCGCTCACCCGCACGCCGCGTACATCGACACGAGCCTGCACGGGCTCTCGGAATCCGTGCGCACCGTGGTCCCCACGTCACTCCACCTGCACGGAGGCGTCACCAAGCCGGCGAGCGACGGACACCCGGAACAGCTGTCCCTGCCCGGGCAGGGACACGTGCACCACTTCGACAACCGGCAGGAGGCGGCCGGGCTCTGGTACCACGACCACGCCATGGCCCTCACACGGCTCAACGTCTACGGCGGACTCGCCGGCGGGTACCTGCTCCGCGACCGGTACGACACCGGCCGAGCCGACAACCCGCTCGGCCTGCCCGCCGGCGAGTTCGAGATCCCGCTGGTCCTGCAGGAGAAGATCGTCCGTCCCGACGGCTCGGCCTCCATGCGCTCGACACCGATCGTGCATCATCTCCAAGTGGTACTGGGGTCGCCTCTACACCGACGACATCTCGCTCGTGTACGCGATGGTGCAGACCACCGGGCGCTACGGCTCGCACTGGTCGCAGCCGATCATGGTGGCCCGCGGCCGCGAGGTCCTGCTGTCGGAGGGCGAGGTCGAGATCACCGAGGGACCGGCGGTGTTCAACCCGGTCGCAGACCGCTCGCATCCGGCGTTCCTGCGCCTGCAGGTCCCAGACAGCATCGACCTCACGCTGACCGTCCGCGATATCGTCCACGCCCACGATCTGCTCTCCGAGATCCCGCTCGCAGGGCGGCCCCCACTGAGCACCCTGGCCAAGAAGATCGTGGGCCGCCCGGGGTACTTCCGGTTCCGGTCCGACTTCGAGCTCACACTCACCACCACCGACGGCCGCGAGGAGCGGCACACCGGACGGACGCTGCACGAGATGGTGGCCCTGTCGTGACCGCGGCCGGACCCGCCGCGGTCTCCGGGGGCGCGGGCCCCGGTCGCGCACCGTGGAGAGGACCATCCGCCTAGGGTTTGCCAGAAGCGGGTCCGCGACGGGCGCGGCCGGGCGAGGAGGCGTAGGCGTGACGGACGGCGGCGGGCAGCAGGCAGCGGAGGACCAGCACCGGACCGGCCCGCTGGCCGGGATGCTCGTGCTGGAACTGGGCACCCTCATCGCCGGGCCGTTCGCCGGCCGCCTCCTCGGCGACATGGGCGCCCGGGTCGTCAAGATCGAGGACCCCGGCCGGCCGGACCCGCTGCGCACGTGGGGTCAGGGCGAGCGGGACGGCCGCCGCCACTTCTGGACGGTCCACGCGCGCAACAAGGAGTCCGTCACGCTCGACCTACGTAGCGAGGACGGCGCCGCACTCTTCCTCGACCTGGTCGCCCGGGCCGACGTCGTGGTGGAGAACTTCCGCCCCGGGACGCTCGAGAAGTGGGGCCTGGGCCCCGACCGGCTGCACGAGGTCAGCCCGGGCTTGGTGATCGGGCGGGTCTCCGGGTACGGGCAGACCGGGCCGCAGGCCACCCGCGCCGGTTACGCCTCCGTCGCCGAGGGCGTGTCGGGGCTGCGCCATCTCAACGGCTTCCCCGACATGCCGCCGCCGCGCATGGCCCTGTCCCTCGGCGACACCCTCGGCGGCATGTTCGCCGTCCAGGGGATCCTCGCCGCGCTGCTCGCCCGCACCACGACCGGCCGCGGCCAGGTGGTGGACGTCGCGCTTACCGAGTCGTGCCTGGCGGTGCAGGAGTCGGTGATCCCCGATTACGACGCCGCGGGGGTGGTGCGAGGCCCGTCGGGCACCCGACTGGAGGGCATCGCGCCGTCGAACCTGTACCGGGCCGCCGACGGCCTGTGGGTCATCATCGCCGCCAACCAGGACACCGTCTTCCGCAGGCTGTGTGCGGCGATGGGCCGCCCCGAGCTGGCCGGGGACCCGCGCTTCGTCGACCATTCGGCGCGCGGCGTGCACCAGGACGAGATCGACGCGATCATCTCCGACTGGGCCGCCGAGCGGACGGCCGAGCAGATCCGCGAGACCCTCGACGCCGCGGGCGTGGTGGTGGGCCCGGTCAACACCGTCGCCGACGTGGTACGCGACGAGCAGTTCCTCGCCCGCGACATGCTCGTGCCGCACACCGTGCCGGGCGTCGACGACACCGTGCTCGGCCCCGGCGTGGTGCCCGTGCTCGCGGACACGCCGGGCACGGTGCGGCGCGGCGGGACGCCCGAACCCGGGTTCGACAACGACGCCGTCTACCGCGATCTGCTCGGCCTGGACGCCGAGCGCCTGGCCGACCTGGCCGATCGTGGCGTCATCTGACCCGCCGGGCCCGGCCCGGGCGGACGCGTCGGGGCGGGTCGGGGCGCGGGGCGCGGCGCTCACCGTCGCGCTGGTGCTGGCGGTGGTGGTGGCCGCCGTCGCGGCCGTGGTGCCGGCGTCGTCGATGTGGGCGCGTCACACCGCGGCCGCCGATCGCGAGCGGCTGACCGACGCCGCACGGGAGGTGGCCGTGTTGATGTCGTCCCTGTCGGACGGCGAGGCAGAGTCGTCCCTGGACCGCCTCGCGGAGCTGGGCACGGGCGGGTTCCGCGCGGAGGTGGAGGCGCGCCGCGAGGAGGTGTCGCGCCTCGTCGGTGATGGTGGCGGTGATGACGGCGACGACGAGGTGCGCCCGCGCACGCGGGTGGTCGCCTCCGGGGTCGAACAGGAGGACCTCCCGAGCGGACTCGGGGACGGACCCGCGCGCGCCCGCCTGCTGGTCGCGGTCAGGTCCGGGGTCGGCGATCCGCCGCCCGATCGCGCGGGCGCGGGAGCCGACCGGGGCGGTGGCCAGGGCGAGCGGCTGTGGCGCTGGCGTCTCGAGGCCGTGATCGAGGACGGTCGCGCCCTCGTGTCCTCCGCGGAGGTGGCCGTGTGAACACGACTGCTCACACCCGCCCGCATCGGCCCGGGTCGGCGGGGGCGCGGTCAGCCCGCGGGCAGCGTCCAGTCGAAGCGGCGGCCGTTGCCGTGCGCCCCTGCGGAGGCGCGCGAGCGCGAGCCCTCGCCCAGCTCGGCGAGCATCCGGTCGGACGCGGCGACCAGCTCGTGGAACCGGTCGGGATCCAGCCACTCGGGTCGCAGCGCGAACAGGACGTCCTCGGTGGCCGTGTTGCCCGAGGCGCCCGGTGCGAACGGGCAACCGCCGAGGCCGCCGAGCGCCGCGTCCACCACCTGAGCGCCCGCGTCGACGGCGGCGAGCGTGTTGGCCACGCCCATCCCCCACGTGTCGTGGCCGTGGAAGACGATCCGTCGCTCCCCCGCCGGCTCGACGGCGGCGGCGACGAGGTCGCGCACCTGCCCCGGGTGCGCCTGACCGAGCGTGTCGGCGAGCACCACGTCGACGGTGCCCTCGCCGCGCGGGTCGGCGACCAACCGCAGGACCGCCTCCGGGTCGACCGGCCCGGTCATCGGGCAGGTGAACGTGGTCGCCAAGCAGAGCTGGACGGTCCCGCCGACCGCGGCGGCGGCCTCGACCGCCTCGGGCAGGGCCGCCATGCTCGTCTCGGTGTCGCGGCCGATGTTGGCCGTGTTGTGCTCGTCGGTGACCGACAGACAGTACTGGAAGCGGCGGACGCCGGCGTCGGCGGCGCGAC
This sequence comes from Dietzia lutea, assembly GCF_003096075.1. Classification (NCBI taxonomy): domain Bacteria; kingdom Bacillati; phylum Actinomycetota; class Actinomycetes; order Mycobacteriales; family Dietziaceae; genus Dietzia; species Dietzia lutea. The sequence goes on from NZ_CP015449.1 coordinate 2,633,610, forward strand.
GGACGTGGCCCGGCGTGGCCACCCACACCCAGCAGCGATCCCGCTCGTCTTCGTCGAGGGCGGCGATGACGTCGAGGGTGTCCGCGAGCGCCGGGACGAGGTCGGGCCGGGCCATGGAGCCCACCTCGAGTTCCGGCACGCCGAGCCCGAGCAGCGTCCTCACGAGCGCCACCTTGGACGCGGTGGACAGGCGGCCGTCGGTGAGCTGCAGGCCGTCGCGCAGCGCCACGTCGCGGACGGCGACAGTGTCCGCCGGGCGATCCGTGGTCGGGCGCGCTGTCGTCGGATGTGTGCTCATGAGGCCATCCTCCCGTATCCGGACGCTGTCAGGGGGCGGGCGTGACCGGCATCGACGGCGACGGCGAGCACCGGATGGACGCGGCACCGGGCTCACGGCCCGGGGCGCGGCGGCTCAGGGCCGGGCTGCTGCTGGTCGTCGTGCTGCTGGCGGTGACCGCGGCGGTGCTCACGATTCTCGAGCGGCGCGCCGACGAGAGGGACCGCCTCGCGGCGCAGACGGTGGTCGCCGCGGAGACCGCGGCGCTCGCCGTCCTCGACTACCGGCCCGAGACGGTGGCCGAGGACCTGGCGGCCGCGGAGGAGCTCCTCGCGCCTCCGTTCCTCGACCGGTTCCGGCAGCAGAGTCGGGAGGTCACCGTGCCGCGCAGCACCGCCGGGCAGGTGGCGTCGTCGGCCCGCTCGTCCGGCTCGGCACTGGCGACGCTGGACGGGGACGAGGCCCTCGTCGTCGTCTATCTCGACCGCCACACCGTGGGCGCCGACGACATCCCGCACGTGCTCCAGACCGTGGTCGAGGTCGGCCTGGTCCGCGACGACGACCGATGGCTGGTCGCCGAGTTCACGCCCCGGTGACCAGCCTGCGATCGTCGGTCGGGCTACCCGAGCGGATACTCCCGGCTGACGCCGACACCTTCGACGCGGGCGACCAACGAGGCGGTGCCGTCCCAGCTGCTCGCCGCGACCGAGGCCGACGCACCGACAGGGATCGTCACCGGCCCGGGGGTGCGGACGATGTAGTCGCGCTCGACATCCCGGCGCAGGACGACGATCTCCGTCGACCCGTCCGGGCCCTCGCCGTCGAGGGCGAACACGAAATCCCCGTCGAGCTGCCGCTTCACGGAGGCCCCCGTACCGGGCGCCAGCGACAGATTTCGGGCCACACCTTCCACCGACCAGTCCGCCTGCTCCTCCGCGATGGCCAGGACCGGCTCCAACCGAGCGGTGCTCCGCAGGCCGAGATGGCGCTGGTCCGCCGAGACCGAGACGGTCGCCGAGTCACCGGAGCCCAGTGAGATGCCGTCGACCTCGTTCGTCCAGCCGTCACCGAAGAGGGTGACATCCCAGACGGCCGCGGGCCCGGAGCCCGCGTTGCCCATCGTGATGTCGAACGCGGCGTCCTCGGGAACCACGGCCGCGAAACTGTCCATGGTGCTGATGAACCCGAGCGGCTTCAGACCCGGGACGGGCCCGCCGGCCGGTGTCGTCAGGCGGATGGCGGGCTCGTCCGACGTCTCGTCGCCCGTGCCCGGCGCCCGCTTGACCAGCACCGTGACGGAATCGTCGCCGGCATCGGCACAGACGGGACACTCGTGGATCTGCGTGGTCGCCCGCAGCGGGGTGAGGTGGAGCCGGTTGGCCCGCGATCCGACGTACAGGTAGGCGGGCTCGGACGGATTGGTGGCGGTCGTGTAGTACCACGAGTCGGTGACTGGATTCGTGACGAAGATCTTCTCCACGCCGGGGAAGTTGTTGTCATAGACGACGATTCCGATCCGCCCCGCCCCCAGGTCGCGCAGGGCGATAGGGGTGACGGCGTGGCCGCCCGCACCGTCGGCGTCGAAGAACGAGAGGATGAAGTTGTCGCCGCGAGCCCACGCCGACATCAGCTTCCGCACGGTCTGGGCGACCGAGTTCTGCGTGGTCGCGGTACTGCTGGGGCTCGAGATCTGGGCTGCCCAGTAGCGGGAGATCAAGCGGTCGAGCGCGTCGGAGGGCTGGGCCTCGAACACGGTCTGACCGGGCGGCAGGTAGTCGGCCTTGTCGAGACCGCCGGTATGGAAGAGCCCCGCCAGAGCGGCCATCCCGTAGCAATGGCCGCCGGCGGCCATCTCGTTCGCCGTCGATTCGAGCGCGGCACCGGGAGCGCTCAGCACACACTCGCCGTTGACGATCCGCGCGCAGATGTCGTCGCCGAACAGTGACTGCATAGCCGCGGGGGTCAGGCTGCGCCGGTGCTCGTCGCTCCCGGGGCCCCAGTTGTCGAAGGAGAACCCGTCACGCGTCACGTCGAAGCCACTGGAGGCGATCAGCTTTCCGCTGCCGGGATCGACCGGATCATAGCTCGGCTCTGTGGTAAGCGAATCTGAACCTGACGAGAGCGACACGCTCCCGGACGCCAGCGAGCCTTCCGAGAGGCCCGTCAGCGGTGCCGCCCCGGCGGCCGCCGGGGACGCGCTCAGGAGCAGTAGGAACAGTATCGATAGGTACCGCGCGAGCATGTCGCCTCCCGGTGGTCGCGGACGCGAGGGGGGCGACCGCTGGAGAGGATGACGATACTCGGGACTTCGGCAATTCTCAGAATTACGGCGGAGACAGAAGGTCGCCGACGTCGACCGGGCCGGCCGGGCGGTCGAGGACCGCCACGCCCGCGTCGCCGACCGCAGGCGGACCGGTCGGGTACGCGCCGGTGCCGGGATCGTAGGTGCGCGGCGCCGCGACCATCGCGACCCCGGAGGCGCCGGCCTTCTCGCGGCACAACGCCACCGTCGCCGCCCGCAGGCCCGGGTACTCGATGCACGGCATGTTGCGGGCACCGCGTACCGCCACGGGTGAGTCCTCGGGCACCTTGCAGTACAGGTCGGGCGGGGTGTCGGGGACGTCGAGCTCGGCCGGCGACCGCCGCTCCTCCGGCGGCAGGAACCCGGTGATGCACGGCGGCGGATCGTTGTAGCTGTTGACGAAGAAGGTGTTCTGCGCGGGCATCGCATCGCCTGCGTTGGGCAGGGCCGCCGACTGCGTGGAGTCCATGATCGCCGGGAACAGCACGAGGATCTGCTCGAGCGACGGCGTGTAGACGGCCGCCACCTGCTCGACGGTCACCAGGTTCGCCAGCAGCAGGGGCCAGGTCGGCGAGAGCTCCCGGAACAGCAGGATCGTCTCGCCCGCCGCCGCCGGCGCGCCCTCGAAGACCCCGCGCAGCGCCGGGTCCGACGCCGCCACCTCGCCCGCCACCCGGTTCGTGGCCCCCGCCCACTCGCGCACGTGCCCCGACGACGCGGCCTGGGCCTCGAGCAGCGGCGCCGACCGCCGCAGCAGCGACGCCCACTGCTCGCGGTCGCGGCCCATCTCGTCACCGAGTCGGGTGAGCGCGTCCACCGTGGCTGACAGGTCGTCACCCGCACCGCCGACGGCGCGGGAGGACTCGTCCACGAGCGAGGTCAGGCGCTCGGGTCCGACCGAGTCGAGGGCCGCCTCGAGCATGTCGACCGTCTCGGCGACCGGCACCGGCGGGCGGACGCGGTCGGCGCCGATGACGTCGCCGTCGGCGAGGAAGGGCCCGGTCGGCTCGGCTGCCGGAGACGCCGGGGCGGCGCCGGAGGCCGGGGCGATGCCGGAGGCCGAGGAAGTGCCGGCCGTCTCGGGCACGAGGTCGACGATCAGCTCCCCCACCGCCGACATCGCACCGACATAGGCCGTCGAGTCGGCGGGGATCCGCGCGTCGCGGTCGAGCAGGAGCGTGGCGCGCGCGCCGGCGGGCGTCATCTCGAGGTCGCGCACCCGTCCGACCTCGACCCCGCGGTAGAGGACGTTGGCGCGCGGGTAGAGCCCCGAGGCGTCACGCATCTCCAGGGCCACCTCCATGCGCCCCCAGCCCAGGTGCTGCGGGATGCGGGCGAACGAGAACACCACGAGGACGAAGGCGATGGTGCCGACGAGCACGAACGCGGCCAGCCTGAGCGCCATGCCGCGCGTGGCCTCGCTCGCCTCCCGCCATCGCCGCCTCATGCGCCGCCTCCTGCGGCCGGGGGCGCCTCGGGGTCCGCGGGCAGTGGCGCAGCGGGCGCCGGGGGCGCCAGGGCGTCGCCGAGTCCGGCTCGGGCGGGCTCGACGGGTGGGGCGGGCACCCCGAGGATCGTGTCGAGCGAGGCCAGCGATCCCTCGAACGGCGTGCCGATGAGCAGGGCGGTGTCCAGGACCGGCAGTCGCAGATCGAGGATGACCGTGCCGTTGGCGTAGTCGCCGCGCACCGCGTTGCGGTAGGTGTCCAGCGGGAACGGGAACGTCGCGAGGTAGCGCAGCGACTCCGTGAGCGAGTCCCCCGACGCCGCCAGGCCCTGCAGGACCGGGTCGAGCGCGGCGAGGTCCGCGCGGATGTCACCGCCGGAGACCTCGACGACGCGGCCGGCGGTCGCGGTGACGGTGTCCACGGCGCGGGTGGCCTCGACGAGCCGCTCCCGGCGCCGCGCGAGCACCTCGAGTGCGGGGCCGAGGTCGGCGATCCCGCCTTCGACGTCGTCGCTGCGGACCGCGAGCTCCGCCGACAGCCGTTCGAGCGCCTCCAGGGCCACGACGATGTCCTCCTTCTGGGACTCGAGCCCCGAGAGCAGTTCGCTGATCCGGCCGACCACCGCGCGGGTCTGGTCGGTGCGGCCGGTCATGGCGGTGTCGAGTTCGCCGAAGACCTCCGCGGCCTGCGCGAGGCCGCTGCCGCCCAGCGCCGCGGCGAGCGTCGCGAGGGTCTGCTCGGTGGTCGGATACCCGCCACTGCGCTCGAGTGGGATGAGGTCGCCATCCGAGAGCGTGCCCTCGGCCCGCTCCTCGACCGGCGCCGCCAGCTCGAGATGGGAGGCACCCAGCAGGCTGCTCTGCCCCACCCGCGCGACGGCGTTGCGGGGAAGGGCGACGTCACCGTCGAGATCGACGGTCACCTCGGCGCGGCCCGGGCCGAGGTCGATGTCGGCGATCCGGCCGACGGTCACGTCGCCGACCCGGACACGGGAATTCCGATCCAGGGTGGTGACGTCCGCCAGCTGCACCGTCACCGAGTAGCTGTCCGGTCCGCCGCCTGCCGTCCCGGGGAGCGGGAGACTGTTCAGCCCCTTCCAGTCGCAGCCGGACATCGTCGTCGTCGACACCAGGATCAGCGCGGTGACCACCGCGCGGCGCCGCATCACCGCACCCCCTCGGTGAGCAGATCGGTGACGCCGGCACGGTCCGGCCGCAGGTGGTCGTGGGTGTAGTCCAGCTGGTGCGGCAGCGCGCCGACCCCGCGGCTGGGGTTGATGCCCACGGGCGGGTAGTCCACGGCCAGCGTGCTCAGGGTCGGGCCGAGGAGCCGCACACACTCCTCGGAGGCGGTGTGCACGTCGGTCTCCTCGGCGGCGGCCAGGGCCGAGCAGATGAACTGCATCGGGTTGGCGAAGTTGGTCAGCGCGAGCGCGGAGATCACCGCGTTCTGCGATGGCTGGTAGATCCCCTGCAGGTTGGACAGGGCCGTGGGCGCGACGTGGAGGATCTGCGCGATGTCGTCGCGCTGCTCCGCCAGCACCCGGACGAGCTCGGCGGTGGTGCGGGCGGTCCCGGTGCTCACCTCGCGGTTGTCGCGGACGAAGTCGCGGACCTCGTCGACCGCCGCGTCGAGCTCGGTCAGCGCCGGACCGATCTCGCCCCGCCCGCGGTCAACCGAGACGGTGACCGCCGCCATGACCTCGTTGAACGTGGTGATCTGCTCGCCGGAGCCCTCCATCGCGGCGGTGAACGCCTCGAGGTTGCGCACGGTGGCGAAGAGATCGTCGCGACCGTCGGAGACCGTCTGCAACGCCGAGCGGAGCTGCCGCACCGTGTCGCGGACGTCGTCACCGCGTCCGGTCAGCATGTCGTCCGCCGCGGCCACGGCCCGGCCCGCGGGGCCGGCCTCGTCACCGGGGCGCGGACCGAGCGTGCCCGACAGACGGTGCAGCTGGGTGACGACATCGTTCCACTCGACCGGCACCGCGGTGTGGTCCAGACCGATCGTGGCGCCGGGCTCGGTGACCGGGCCGCCGGTGTACGGCGGGCTGAGCTGAACGAATCGGGCCGCCACCAGGGTCGGCGCCATGACGACGGCGTCGACCTCCGCCGGCAGGGCCTGGTCGCGGCTGACGAGGAAGTCGACGACGACGCGGTCGCCTCGCGGCTCGACCGCCGTCACCCGCCCCACCGGCACGCCCATCACCCGCACGTCGTCGCCCACGTAGAGGCCGCGAGCGGAGACGAACTCGGCGGTGTAGCTCTCGTGCGGGCGCCACGGGACGCGCACGTCCACGAGCCCGGCCGCGAGCAGCAGCACGAGCACGCCCCCCACCCACGGGGCGACGGCGGCGAGGGCCCGGCGCATCATCGCGGGCCCCCGGCCGGCGGCGCCGCGGGCGCGGGCGGAACGCCTACCCCTGCGCGGGTCAGGGCGTCGTTGAGAGCGGGCTCGATGATCTCCACCGGCAGCAGGTTCTGGATGTAGGAGTTGAAGAACGGCCCCGACGCGACGGCCTCCCCGAGCTCGGTGGCGTACGGACCCAGCCGCTGGATCGCCAGGGCCAGGCCCTCCCGGTGCTCGAGCACCAGCTCCTGCAGCCCTTTCACCCGTTCGAGGGTCGGCGCGAGCGTCCGGTCGTGGTCGCTGATGAGTCCGCGGATCTGGACGGTGAACGACCGCAGGGTTCCGGCCAGGGTCTCGAGCGACTCCTGCTCCTCGCGCAGCGCGGCCAGCAGAACGCGGGCGTCGCGCAGGAGGGTGTCGATCTCCTCCCCGCGCCGGGCCAACAGCGCGGAGAGTGTCTCGGCATCGGCGAACAACTCCCGCAGGGCGGCATCCCGCTCGACGATCGACGCGGACAGTCGGCCGACGCCGTCGATCGCGGCGTCGACGTGCTCGGGCGCCTCGCCCAGGGTCGACGAGACGGTCTCCAGCGCGACCGCCAGCTGCTCCATGTCGATCTCCTCGCCGGTCCGCCCGAGTCGGCCCAGGGTCTCGGCGAGGTCGTACGGCGCGGTGGTGCGGTCGACGTCGAGGACCGCGCCGGAGTCCAGTCGACCGGGCCCGGCGGGCAGCACGCGCAGTTCGCGCGCGCCCAGCGCGGTGGCGGTCGCGATCTCGGCCCGGGTGTCCGAGCCGAGACCGATCCGGTCGTCCACCGTGAACTCGATGCGCACGGCGTCGCCGTCGATCCGGATGTCGGTGACGCGGCCGGCGTCCTTGCCGGCGATCCGCACCGGGTCGCCGACGCCCAGGCCGCCGGTGTCGACGAACCGGGCCGTGTAGCCCTCCGTGCGGTCGACGCCGGGCAGGGACCGCAGGTTGAGCGCGCCCAGTACCACCAGGGCGATGACCACCGAGCCGATGACGCCCACGATGAGCGGGTTGCGCTCGCGCAGGCGCACGGGGTTGCGCGGTCGGGCACGCTCGCGCAGGCGCACTGGATTCCTCATGCCGGCGCACACCTCCCGCCCTCCTGTGTGAACAGCGGGCTCGTGGTGGATCCGCCCCGCAGGTCGGAGACCCGGATCTGTAGCCCGCACAGGTAGTAGTTGAAGAACCCGCCGTACGCGCCGAGCCGGGTGAGGGACCGGTACGTCTCGGGCAGCTCGGTGAGCAACTGCGCCAGCGTCTCGCGACGCGAGTCCACCTGGCGCGCGACCGCGTCGACACCGTCCATGTCCGCGCGGAGATCGGGCCGGACGTCCCCGGCGAGCGTGGCCAGCTCGGCGGCGGTGTCGTCGAGGTGACGGGTCGCGGAGGCCACCGTCTCGGCGTCGGCCGCGAGTGCGGAGGTCAGCTCCCGCGCGTGGACGAGCGACTGCTCGAGCGCCGGTTGCTGCCGCTCGAGGGTGTCGAGGACCCGGCCCAGGTGGGTGATGACCGAGCCGATGACCCGGTCGCGGTCGGCCAGGTGCCCGGTGACCTCGCCGACCGCCCGGACGATCACCCCGACATCGTCCTGCTGCCCCTGCAGGACCGCGATGAGCTCCCCGCTGAGCCGGTTGACCTGCCCCGGCTCGAGGACCCGGAACAGGGGCTGGAAGCTGCCGACGAGGGCGTCCAGATCGAGGGCCGGGGTGGTGCGGTCGAGCCCGATCGTCGCGCCGTCCGGCAGCTTCGCGGTGGGGTCCGCGGGGTCCGCGGGGTCGGCGTCGTCGGTGAGCTCGAGGTAGCGGTCGCCGACGAGGTTCAGGTAGCGCACCGTCGCGCCCGTCGTGCCGCGGGGCCGGTAGTCGTCGTGCAGACTGAACCGCACGGTCACCGTCGGAGCGCTCGCGGAGGCGGCGTCGCCGTCGCCGTCGGTGCCGGCACCGGCGTCGGAGCCCGCCACGTGGAAGTCGACCGCGTCCACGCGCCCCACCTCCACCCCGTGGACGCGGACGGTCTCGCCGGCCTCGAGCCCCGAGACGTCGGTGAACTCGGCCGTGTACGTCGCCGACTCGCCGAACCGCACCTGCGCGAACACCACCCACAGCCCGGCCAGGACGAGCGCCATGACGACGGTGTAGATCGCCGCCGGCAGGGCCGCGCGCGACCGCCGCCGGTGCCGCCGCGGCGCCCTGTGTGCGGAGGCGGAGGCCTGGTGCCGACTCATCCCATCCCCTCCGTGAGCAGCACCCACAGCGGCGCGGCGTCGAACTCCGGCGAGGTGTTCCCCCGCTCGAAGGGGTTCATGCCGACGTCCGCCACGAGGTAGGAGGCGTTGCCGTCCTCGGGTGTGCGCACCGGCAGTTCCCCGCAGCGGGGCCCGCCGCCGGCGCGCACGACGGGCAGGTCGTCGGGGTAGCGGTACGGGTCCACGCCGAGCAACAGGGTCGAGTTGAGGACCATCGAGTACCCGTTGGCCCCGGACGCCGGCTCGGCCAGCTGCCGCGCCCGGTCTGCACCCTGGAAGAAGCACGGGATGGCCGGCGAGTAGTGCTCCAGCAGTTCGGCGGTGGGCCGCAGGTAACCGAAGGCGTCGGCGATCTCCTGCTCGTGCGGTTCGAGCAGCGCGTTGCCCTCGATCGCCACCCCGGCGATCGCCGGCAGCAGCACGTCGAGGGTGGCGGCCTGGTCCGTCACCGTCCGGGCCGGCACCCGCAGCCCGGACAGCGCGGAGATCAGCTCCGGGGTCGCCGCCGCCAGCCCGTCCGCGGCCGCGGCCCCCGCCCGCAGGTCCTGCCGCAGCGCCCCGAGCTCCGGATTGACCGCCCCTGTGAACTCCGAGACCGCCACCGCCGCCCGCCCGATCTCGTCGCCGCGCCCACGCACGCCGTGCGCGAGGGCACCCGTCACCGCGGCCGCCTTCTCCGGCTGCACGGCCGTCATGACCTCCGTCAGCGACTGGAACACCGTCTGCGTCTCGGTGGTCACCGACTCCGCCCGGAGCGCGTCACCCGAGGTCAGCACGGCCGTGGAGCCGCCGACCTCGTCGTCGTCGCCCCCGGAGAGCACCACGCGCTTGGCGCCGAACAGGGTGCTCGCGGTGATGTGCGCGGTGGTGTCGGCGGGCAGCGCCGCCGAGTACTCCCGGTCCAGATCCAGCTCGATGCGTGCGCCGTCGCCGTCCGGGTCCACCGACGCCACGCGGCCGATCTGCACGCCGTGCCGCAGGACCATCGCGCCCGGCTCCAACACCAGCCCCGACCGGTCGGCGTGGAGGGTGAGGTCCATGGTGCGGGCCCACCCGCCCCGGAAGGAGATGGTGACGACGACGAGGGCCGCGGCCACCAGGAGCGCCGCCACCAGCACGGCGAGCCGGCCCTTCGCCCGGGCGCCCACGTCAGCCCGCCAGCCTCACGGTCGGCGCGTCCCCGTACAGGGCGAGCGAGATGAGCAGCGTCACCAGGACCACCGCCGTGAGCGACATCCGGACGGCGCGGCCCGTGGCCATCCCGACGCCCGCCGGCCCGCCGGTGGCCGTGAACCCGTAGTAGGTGTGGATGATCATCACCGTCAGGGCCATCGCGATGGCCTGCGCGAACGACCACACCACGTCCACCGGGTTGAGGAACGTGGAGAAGTAGTGGTCGTACACGCCCGGCGACTGGCCCAGCACCGCCACCGTCGCGACCCGGCTGGCCAGGAACGAGGCGAGCACCGACAGGGAGTACAGCGGGATGACCGTGAGCAGGCCCGCGACGATGCGGGTGCCCACGAGGTACCGCACGGGGTCGACGGCCATCACCTCGAGCGCGTCGATCTCCTCGCTGATCCGCATGGCGCCCAGCTGCGCGGTGGTGCCGGCGCCGATCGTCGCGGCCAGCCCCACCCCGGCCGTGACCGGTGCGACCACGCGGATGTTGACGTACGCGGCCAGGAAGCCGGTGAGCGCCTCCACGCCGATGTCGCCGAGCGAGTTGTAGCCCTGGACGGCTACGGTCGCGCCGGCGAACAGTGTGATGAACCCGAGGATCGCGAGGCTGCCGCCGAACATCGCGAGCACGCCGGTACCCAGGCCCACCTCGGTCGTCACGCGCAGGGTCTCGCGGCCCTGACGCAGCGGTGCGGTCGCGGCGGCGCGCAGGGCGCGGACGACGAAGAGCAGCGCGCGGCCGAGGTCGTCGACGGCGTCGAGCAGTCCGCGCCGCCCGGCGTCCGGCACCGCGCCCCGCGCATGCGCTCCGCCGCCCGCCGCACCCCGCCGGCCCGCGCGGAGCTCGTGCTCTCCGCCGGCGCTCATCGGCCCGTCACCTGGATACCGATCGCCGTGAGGACGAGGTTCGCGAGGAACAGGGCGACGAACGAGAACACGACCGTCTCGTTGACCGCGTCACCGACGCTCTTCGGCCCGCCCGTCACGGCGAGCCCGCGGTAGCAGGCGACCAGGCCGGCGATGAGTCCGAACAGGGCCGCCTTGACCTCGGACAGCACGAGTTCGGCCGGGCCCACCAGCAGGGTCACGCCCGCGGCGAACGCTCCGGGGTCGACGTGATTGAGGTAGACGGAGAAGACGAACCCGCCGATGAGCCCGATCGCGCACACCGCCCCGTTGAGCGTGGCGGCCACCAGGGCGGAGGCGAGCGCGCGGGGCAGGACGAGGTGCGTGGCCGGGTCCAGCCCGAGGACCTCGAGCGCCGAGATCTCGTCGCGGATGGTGCGCGAGCCCAGGTCGGCGGCCACCGCTGTCGCCCCGGTGCCCGCGACCACGAGCACGGTGACCAGCGGGCCGATCTGGGTGACCGCGCCCAGTCCGGCGCCGGCTCCTGCCATGTCGCTGGCGCCGATCTCGCCGAGCAGCGAGTTGAGGGTGAACACCACCAGGACCGTGAAGGGCAGCGCCATGAGCACCGTCGGGACGAGCGAGACGCGGGCGATGAACCAGTACTGCTCGACGAACTCGCGCCAGCGCCAGGGTCCGGTGATCAGCCCGACCAGCGCGTCGACGGACAAGGCGTAGAGGTCGCCGACGGACCGGACCGCGGTCGTCACCCGACTCGCCATCTCCCGCCCCCTCCCCCGTGCCGGCCCGGCTCAGTGCGCTCCCCGCCCGCGTGGCCGAACCATATCCAGGGGAATTGTCACGCGGGCGGCATAGGACACAGTCTGCTCTGGGCCGCCGCGGCTCGGGTGCGAACGCGGCAGGTAGTTCCCGCACGCGCCGACGGCCCCCGCCCCCACAGCCGCACGCCACCATGGCGTCTCGCACCCCTCGACGGCACCCGCCCCCGCAGCCGCTCGCCACGATGGCGTCTCGCACGCCCCGAAGTGACGGCGAGACGCCATCGCGGGGAGCGGCTGTGTGCCAGGCAGGCATGCCCACGCGCGAGACGCCATCGCGGGGAGCGGCTGTGGGCGGGAGCGGCTGTGGGCGGGAGGCGGGGTCGGGCGTCGGGCCAAGCGACCGGGAGCCGCAAATGCGGAAAGGCCCCGCGCCAGGGATTCCGGTCGCGGGGCCTTCAGCCGAACTGGCTAACTCACTCGGAGTCGGTGCCGGCCTCGAGGAGCTTCGAGATCGCCTGCGTGTCGACCGGGATGCCGGGGCCGGTCGTGGTGGAGATGGTGATCTTCTGCAGGTAGCGGCCCTTGGAAGCGGACGGCTTGAGGCGCATGACCTCGTCGATCGCGGCCTGGTAGTTCTCCGTGAGCTGCTCCTGCGTGAAGGACGCCTTGCCCACGATGAAGTGCAGGTTGTTGGCCTTGTCGGTGCGGAAGGTGATCTTGCCGCCCTTGATGTCGTTGACGGCCTTGGTCACGTCCATCGTGACGGTGCCCGTCTTGGGGTTGGGCATGAGACCACGCGGGCCGAGCACGCGGGCCACACGGCCGACCTTGGCCATCTGGTCCGGGGTGGCGATGGCGGCGTCGAAGTCGAGCCAGCCACCCTGGATGCGCTCGATGAGGTCCTCGGAGCCCACGGCGTCGGCGCCGGCGGCCTCGGCCTCGGTGGCCTTCTCGCCCGCGGCGAAGACGATCACGCGGGCGGTCTTTCCGGTACCGTGCGGAAGGTTCACGGTGCCACGGACCATCTGGTCCGCCTTGCGGGAGTCGACGCCAAGTCGCATGGCGACCTCGACGGTGGCATCCATCTTCGTCGAGGAGGTGTCCTTGGCCAGGGCCAGGGCTTCCAGAGGCGAGTACAGCTTGGTGCGGTCGACCTTTTCAGCGGCGGCCTTGAAGGCCTTGCTGTTCTTGCTCATGTCTCATCCATTCCTGCCGCGTCACTCACGCGGCGGTCGGGTGTGGTTCGGGCCTGAGCTGCCCTCCCACGGATTGCTTGGGGGTGGAGGTCAGCCCTCGACCGTGATGCCCATGGAACGGGCGGTGCCGGCGACGATCTTCGCGGCCTGGTCGATGTCGTTGGCGTTGAGGTCCTCCAGCTTGGTCTGCGCGATCTCACGGACCTGGTCCATGGTGACCTTGCCGACCTTGGCGGAGTGCGGCGTGCCGGAGCCCTTCTGTAGGCCGGCGGCCTTGAGGAGGAGCTTGGCGGCCGGCGGCGTCTTCAGCTTGAAGTCGAACGACCGGTCCTCGTAGACCGTGATCTCGACCGGCACGACGTTCCCGCGCTGGTTCTCGGTGGCGGCGTTATAGGCCTTGCAGAACTCCATGATGTTGACACCATGGGCACCCAGAGCCGGGCCGACCGGCGGGGCCGGGTTGGCAGCGCCGGCCTGGATCTGGAGCTTGATGAGCCCTGAGACCTTCTTCTTCTTCGGAGGCATCGTCTTCCTGATTCTTCGACTGGATCTCGGCACCGCGCTGTACACGCGGGAGGCCGACTGTCGTGTGCACCCGTCCCCGCCGCCCCACCGTGAGGCGGGCATGCGGCGACACAAGCGCAACCTAGGAGAGTTTACGTGTTCCGCGCGCGCAACGACTAATCGGGGCGCGGACCGCTCCCCCGCATGCCGGCCGTGGGCCGGTGTTCGCCGGCCGTGCGTTGGTGTTCGCCGGCCGTCCGCCTCCGGTGCGGAGACGACGAACCCGCCCCACGCTGTGCGCGGGGCGGGTCGCCGGAGGATCGTGCGGGTCAGTCGATCTTCTCGACCTGGTTGAAGCCGAGCTCGACCGGGGTCTCGCGGCCGAAGATCGACACGAGCACCTTGAGCTTCTGCGCGGCCGGGTCCACCTCGGAGATCGACGCGGGCAGGGTGGCGAACGGGCCGTCCATCACGGTGACCGACTCGCCGACCTCGAACTCGACCTCGACGTTCTGCGGGACCAGCCCGGCGTCGCCGTCGGCGGCACCCGCGGCGGCGGCCTTCTTCTCCGGCTTGGGCGCCAGGAACTTGGCCACGTCGCTCAGCGAGAGCGGGGTGGGGCTGCCGCCCTGGCCGCCGGTGGCGCTGACGAAGCCGGTGACGCCGGGGGTGTTGCGCACGACGCCCCACGACTCGTCGTCGAGCTCCATGCGCACCAGCACGTAGCCGGGCAGGACCTTGCGGTTGGCGGTCTTCTTCTGACCGTTCTTGACCTCGGTGTACTCCTCGACCGGGACCTCGACCTGGAAGATCTTGTCCTCGGCGCCCAGGGTGACGGCGCGGGTCTCGAGGTTGGCCTTCACCTTGTTCTCGTACCCGGCGTAGGAGTGGATGACGAACCAGTCGCCGGGCAGCTTGCGCAGCTGACGCTTGAACGCGATGACCGGGTCGATCGCGGGCGCGGCCGGCTCGGCCGGCGCCTCCTCGGCCTCCGGCTCCAGCGCCGGGGTCTCGTCGGTCAGGTCGTCCGTCTCGAGGGCCGACTCGTCGAGCTCGGCCTCGGCGACGTCCACGTCGCCCTCCGCGACGATGTCGCCCTCGACGTCCTCGTCGATCTCTGTGGGCTCGGCGTCGGTGGCCGCGTCGGCGTCGAGCTCGGCGCCGGCGGCGACGGTCTCGTCCTCGGCCTCGGGATCGGCGGGCTCGGCCACGACGGAATCGGCGGGACCCGCGGTCGTGTCACCGAGCACCGCGTCGGCCTCGCTCGCGGCCTGCTCGGCAGCGGCCTGCTCGGCGTCCTCGGCCCCGGGGCTCTGATCGATGTCGCTCACGGAAATGCGGTCCTCTCGAAGTCGGCGGTCCGGATCTCACCCCGGACCTTCAGCGGCAGGTCTCTAGCGGTCGAAGACGAGCTCGACGAGCTTGCCCGCGCCGAAGTCGACGCCCGAGACGAGCGCGGTCATGAAGATGAGGAACAGGAACACCACGATGGTGTAGGTGACCATCTGGTTGCGCGTGGGCCAGATGACCTTGCGCAGCTCCTCGACGACCTGCTTGAGGTACTGGAAGGGATTCGCGCGGGCGGTCCGCGTGTCCTCCGGCTTGTCCGCGTCCGTGCGGACCCGGCCCGCGACGGCCGTGTCGCCACGACCGGCCTTACCCGTGGGAACGGCGGCCTCGGAGTCGCGGGCGCCGCGGGTGTCGACGTCGTCGTCGCGATCCTGGCTCACGCGGCTACCTCCGGGTCGTCTGGCTTGCGGGGAAGTGCAGGGGCGACAGGACTTGAACCTGCAACCTGCGGTTTTGGAGACCGCTGCTCTGCCAATTGAGCTACGCCCCTTCGGCCGGTTTCCCGACCACCCGTACCGACCCGCGTAGCGGACCGCACGAACGCCTCGACTCTACAGTGTCGGCGACTGCCCGGTGGCAGCGCGGGTCGCGACCACGTTCGGTCGGGTAACCCAGTGTACGACAACCGGCCGGGCGTCCCGAAATCGGCTCCCCGGACGCCCGCCGGGACGTCTCAGTCCCCGAGCGCGACCGTGACGATCGCCTTGCCGAACACCTTGGCCCCGCCGCTGGTGACGACCAGCGCGATGTCCGCGCTCGAGCCGTCCTCGGAGACCTTCTTCACCGTCCCCGCCACCTCCAGCAGCGCGGGGGCGTCGGCCGGCACCACCACGGGCGCGGCGAACCGGAACGAGGTGGCCAGGACGCGATCGGCTCCCCCGACCCACTCGGCGACGACACCGATCGCCAGGGCCGACGTCAGCATGCCGTGCGCCACCACACCGGGCAGACCGAGCGCCTGCGCGGCCCCGTCATCGAGGTGGATGGGGTTGTGGTCCCCCGACGCCTCGGCGTAGCGACGCAGGTCCTCCCGCCGGACCGGCAGTGTCCGCGGAGGCAGGGCGTCGCCGGCCGCGGGACTCGTCGTCGTCGCCCTCGTCGTCTTCTCCGGCCCGGTCGTCTTCCCCGGCCCGGTCACGCCTCCACCTCCGCGGTGAGCAACGCACTGGTCAGGGTCTGGACGGGCTCGCCGGCGGCGTCGCGCAGCACCGTGTCGAAGCCGATCATGCGCCCGCCGCGCGCCGACCGCACCCCGGTGACCGTCGCGGTGGCGGTGAGGACGTCGCCCACCCGGATCGGTCGGTGGTGCTCGCTCGACTGGGCGGTGTGGAGGGTCCGCGCGAGGTCGATGCGCAGCGCGGGGTGCTCCATCACCGCGCGTTGGACCGGGGCGGTCAGGGCGGCCGCCAGCGTCGCGGGGACCTGACCGGCGGGCGCCCCGACGGCCTCGGCGAACCGTGACACCACCGCGTCGGTCACGGTGACGGGATCGGCGACGACGACGAGGTCATCAGCGTTGTCTGTGCTCACAGCCCCGACGCTACCCGAGGGCCCGGACACCGACCCGCCGGTCCGGTGCGGCGTCGCCGGGCCCCGTCGGCCGCTGTTCAGGCGTAGCGGAAGTCCTCGCCGCGTGCCCACGCCACGAGCTTGTGCGAGGTCTCCCGGCGCGACGGCGGGTGATAGCTGAACACCTGGGCCGCCTCGAACGCGTACGCCAGCGCGGGGTCCTGCATGTACGCGAAACCGCCCACGCCCTCGCGGACGCGCGACTGGACGCGCACGAGGGCGTCGCGCATCGACCACCGCACGAGCGCCAATCGCGCCGACACGTCACCGCCACGGGCGCCGTCGTCGAACTCGCGCGCGACGGCGAGCAGCGACGTGCGCATGGCCTCGACCTCCGCGAGCGCCGAGGTGAGAAGCTTCGCGTCGACCGGGTCCCTGCGGGCGAGCGTCTCCACCATCCCCGTGGCGACTCCTAGGTAGCACGCGCTGATGAGCAGCCCGAACCACAGGTACCCGGTCATCTCGTGGACGTTGTCCGGGTCGTTCTCCGACATGAGGAAGACCATGTCGCCCTTGACCCGCACCTCGTCCAGCACGAGCGCGTCGCTCTCGGCCGCGGCCAGCACGGGCGCCTTCCAGAACTCCTCGCGGCTCAGCCCGTCCGATCCGTTGAAGACCAGGACCACGGCCCGCTCGTGCTGGTCGACGAGCGCGCTGGCCACGAGCAGGCTCATCGAGCGCGCGAGGCTGCAGGGGGCCTTGCGGCCGGAGAGCAGGTAGTCGTCGCCGTCCCGGCGGGCGGTCATCGTGGGCCGGAACACCGACCCACCGGGCTTGCCCTCGGAGAACCCCGAGGCCATGACCGTGCCCTGCTCGACGAGGTCGCGGATGAGGGCACGCTCGTCGTCGGAGGCGTCCTCCGCGGCCTCGAACAGCGTGGCGCACGACAGGTGGTGCATGGTGGTCGCCGCCCCCAGGGACGGGGCCAGGGCGCCCACCGCGGTCTGGAACCGCACGGCCTCCACGGCCGTGGCGCCCCGGCCCCCGAGTTCTGCGGGGACGATCAGGCCGGTGCCTCCGCTGCCCGCCCAGTCGCGGATGGCGGTGGAGTCCGGCCCCTCGTTGGCGACGAGGCCGGTGGCCTGCAGCTTCTCGCGCAGGCCCGGGGCGTAGTGGTCCAGGACGGAGTTCTCCGTGGAGAGCAGCATGGGATTCCTCTCGGTCGGTTCAGCGAGGGGCGAGCATGGATCGGGCGGCGTCGGCGCTCGACCGGCCGGGGCTCCACCCGGTGGCCTCGCGCAGGCGACGGGACGTCGTGACGGGTTCACCCGGGGTGACCCAGTGGGACGAGTAGGACAGCAGCCGCAGCCGGTAGCCGACGTCGGCCAACCGGCCGGCGAGACGCAGCGGCAGCGGGAGGCACAGGGAGCGGTTCCAGCGGCACAGGTCGGCTACCGACACCGCGTCCTCGGCGCCGACGTTGAACTCCCCGTCGACGCGGTCGCGGATCACGCGCATGTACGCCTCGGCCAGGTCGTCCTGGTGCAGGAACTGGTAGTAGGAGCGGGACGGCGTCGGATAGGCGACGACCCGGGCTCGCATCTGGCGCAGCCCGGAGTTGTCGATGTCCGGGCCGACGATGTAGGTCGGGCGCAACACGGGCACGGCCATGCGGCCGTCGGAGGAGCGCCGCCACCGGCGGATGTCCTCCTCCATGAGGGCCTTGTGGTGCAGGTAGTAGTGCTCGGGCCCCGCGCCGATCGGGGCGGACTCGTCCACCACGTCGGGCCCGCCGCGGGGGCCGTAGGCGTTGACGCTGGAGGTCATCACGCACACGGACACCCCGGCGGCGTCGGCCGCCCGCAGCAGGCGCGCCGAACCGTCGACGTTCACGCGGCGTGCCGCGGCCTTGTCGCGGGGCTCCTCGACGACGAACGCGCAGTGGATCACGACGTCCGCGCCCGCCAGGGCCGGCTCCACCGGATCCGAGGCGAGGTCCAGCGCGACCGTCTCGATCCGCTCGTCGGACACCCGCAGCGGGGAACGCGCCACCGCGACGATCGACCGGACCCACTGCTCGGTGACGAGGCGGCGCAGGAGCACGGTGCCGAAGTCCCCGGACGCGCCCGTGACGACGACCCGCATCAGCCGTCGGCCCGGACGATGCCGAGCACGTCGTCGATTGCGCGGGCGGCGTGGAGCATCTGCTCCTCGCTGTGCTCGGACGTCACGCAGACCCGCAGGATCGCCCCCGCCGCCGGCACGGCCGGGCTGATCGCGGTGCCCGTGTACACCCCGCGCTCCATGAGCATGTTCCACGCCTCGATCGCCCGCAGGTCGTCGCCGACGGGGACCGGGACGATCGGCGACCAGTCGTCGCCCGTGTGTCCCGACCCGCACGGGTGGCCGAGGCGCTCGAGTTCGGCGCGCAGCGTCCGCGAGTTGGCTCGCAGCTTCTCGACGCGACGCGCCCCCTCCTCCCCGCGGATGATCCGTACCGCGGCGAGCACCCCGGCGACCGAGGACGGCACGGCGGCCGTGGAGAAGAGCATCGGCCGGGCGGTGACGCGCAGGCTGTTGACCAGCTCGCGGCTACCGGTGATGAAGCCACCGATCGAGGCGGTCGCCTTGGACAGCGACGACATCAACACGTCGACGTCGCCCGAACTGCCGCACTCCTCGGCCCAGCCCCGCCGCGTCGGGCCGTAGAGGCCCAAACCGTGGGCCTCGTCGACCATGAGAGCGGCGCCGTGCCGCCGGGCCAGCGCCGCGATCTCGGGGATCGGCGCGAGACTGCCCTCCATCGAGTACAGCGAGTCGACGACGACCAGCGTCTGCTCCGCGCCGGACCGGGCGGCCGACGACAGGGTCTCCTCGAGCGAGTCGGGGTCGTTGTGGGCGAACACGTGCGCGGTCGCTCCCGACATCCGGATGCCGTCCCGGATGGAGGCGTGGGCGAACTGGTCCACGACGACCGCGTCGCCGGGCCGCAGGAGGGCCCAGAGCGTCCCGAGATTGGTCTGGTAGCCGGTGGAGAAGCTCAGGGTCTGCTCCGTGCCGAACCAGTGGGTGATCTCGTCCTCGAACTCCTCGTGCAGGTGCATGGTGCCGTTGAGGAGTCGACTGCCGGTGCTCGCCGACCCGAAGTCGCGGACCGCGCGGGCCGCGGCCTCGATGACCTCCGGGTGCTGGGCGAGCCCGAGGTAGTTGTTGGATCCCAGCATGACCCGATCGGTCCCGGCGACATCGGTGAGCGCGCCGCTGCCGGATCGCATGGTCGCGAAGTACGGACTCTTGCCTGCAGCGGACACGGCCTCGAACAACTGGACACGTTCGTCGCGGTGGAGACGGTCGATGATGTTGTGGTTCAAAGGAATTCCTTCCAGCCGGATTACCGTGCTTCGCGACGCGCCGGAGGCCGGATTGGTGGTTCCGCGAAATCGGGCGGGGGACTTTCCCGCGCCCGGAGAGGCACCGTGGGCGGGGCGCGGCGGTGCCGGCTCCGCGACCGGACCGGTGAATCGCCCGTGCCGCGCCGCCCCGACTCCTACCGTGGAGACAGTCGAGACCGGAGGCGGACCATGGATCAGAGCACGTCGACAGGCAGGCTGACGCCGGTGGAGGGGCACGGCGGATCGCACGCCACGGCGGTCGCCGCCGCCCACGGGGTGCGGACCATGTTCACCCTGTCCGGCGCGCACGTGTTCCCCATGTACGACGCCGCGGCGAAGGAGGACCACGGCATCGCGCTGTTGGACGTCCGACACGAGCAGACCGCCGCGTTCGCCGCCGAGGCCACCGGCAAGCTCACCCGTTCCCCGGGGCTGGCCGTGCTCACCGCCGGGCCGGGCGTCACCAACGCCGTCTCCGCGATGGCCCAGGCCTCCTTCTCCGGCGCGCCGATGGTGGTGCTGGGCGGGCGCGCGCCGACCGGGCGCTGGGGCACCGGCAGCCTCCAGGAGTTCGACCACGTGCCCGTCGTGGCACCGGTGACCGTGTCCGCCGAGACCGCGCGCGACACCGCCGACATCGCCGCCGCCACCCACCGGGCGTTCACCGCCGCCCGCACCGCCCACCGCGGGCCGGCGTTCCTCGACGTGCACATGGACCACTTCTTCGACCGATGCGCGTCCGCGCGGCCCGGGCCGGGATACACCGACGACGGCACGCCTCTAGGCCCGTCGCTCGGCGCGGCGGGTGACTCGGCCGGTGCCCCGGAGGGGGCCGGGCCAGGCTGCTCCGCCAGCGCCGACCGCCTCCCCGACACCGACGCCGTCGACCGGATCGCCGACCTGCTCGTGCGTGCCGAGCGGCCCGTCCTCGTGCTGGGGTCGGACGTGTGGGCGGACGGCGCCGAGGACGCGGCGCTGCGCTGTGTGGAGACGCTCGGACTGCCGGTGATCCCCAACGGGATGGGCCGCGGCATCGTGCCCGCCGGGCATCGGCTGCTCGTGGGCAAGGCCCGCGGCATGGCGTTCGGCGGCGCCGACGTGGTGATCGTGGTGGGTACGCCCCTGGACTTCCGGCTGGGCTACGGCGTGTTCGGCGGCAAGGAGGGCGCGACGCCCGCGACCGTGGTGCACATCGCCGACTCCCCCGCGCAGCTCAGTCATCACGCCTCACCCGCCGTCGCGACCGCAGGAGACCTGGAGCTCGTGCTGGACGCGCTGGTCGAGTCCGTGGAGAGGAAGGCCCGGACCGGGGCGGGCCGACCGGACTGGAGCGGGTGGGCGATGTCGCTGCGGGAGAAGGCCGACGCCGCGCACGCCGCGGACCTCGAGTTGTTCTCCGCGGCCGCCGACCCGATCCATCCCGCGCGGATCTACGGCGAACTGCTGCCGCGGTTGGCGGAGGACGCGGTGGTGATCGGCGACGGCGGGGACTTCGTGTCCTACGCCGGGAAGTTCATCGAGCCCGCCCGGCCCGGTAACTGGCTCGACCCCGGCCCGTTCGGCTGCCTCGGCGCGGGGCTGGGTGCGGCGATCGCAGCCCGCATCGCCCGTCCCTCGAGCCAGGTGGTGCTGCTGCTCGGCGACGGCGCCGCCGGGTTCTCGCTCATCGACGTCGACACGCTCGTGCGGCACCGGCTGCCCGTGGTGATGGTGATGGGCAACAACGGGGCGTGGGGCCTGGAGAAGGGACCCATGCAGATGCTGTACGGCTACGACGTGATCGCCGACCTCGCGCCGCGCACCCGCTACGACGAGGTCGTGCGCGCGCTCGGTGGCGCGGGCGAGATGGTGACCGACCCCGCGCAGATCGGACCCGCCCTGGACCGGGCGTTCGCGAGCGGCGTGACGTATCTGGTGAACGTGGTGACCGATGTGGAGGCGATGTACCCGCGCTCGACGTTCGGGGTGTGACAACAGCTCTCGGGGCGGAACGACGAAGGCCGCCCGCGGCGATGCGGACGGCCTTCGATGGGAGTTGTACCGGTGGGGGGACTCGATCCCCCGACCTCACGATTATGAGTCGTGCGCTCTAACCAGCTGAGCTACACCGGCATGCCCTGCCAGTCGGGCGATCGAGCCGCCCCGCACAGTGCGAGCCCCCTGTCGGAATCGAACCGACGACCTTTTCCTTACCATGGAAACGCTCTGCCGACTGAGCTAAGGGGGCGGGCTACGCTCTGCTGTTGGTCTCCCAACGGCTCGGCGCTGAAGCCTTTAGCAGATTACACACACCGCCGAACCCGGCACAAATCGCCCGGTCGGGGGCCCGATCCGCGGCCGCCGAGGCGCGGCCACGGCACAGCTGTGGGGCTGGTCCGGCCGGGCCGCTGGCAGGATGGGCGGGTGCGCATCTCCGTGGTCATCCCCGTGCTCGACGACGCCCGCGAGCTCGAGGGCTGCCTGGCCGCGCTCGCCGCACAGACGCGGGCCCCCGACGAGGTCGTGGTGGTGGACAACGGCTGCTCGGACGACAGCGTGGCGGTGGCGAAGGCCGCCGGCGCCCGTGTGGTCGACGAGCCCGTGCGCGGCATCCCCGCCGCGGCCGCCACCGGGTACGACGCGGCGACGGGTGACGTCATCGCCCGCCTCGACGCCGACTCCCGCCCCGGCCCCGACTGGCTGGCACGGATCGAGTCCGCGTTCGCCGCCGACGCCGAGCTCGTGGCGGTCTCCGGCCCGGGCGAGTTCATCGGCCTGACCGGCTGGCGGGCCCGGGCGGCGAAGCTGCTCTACATGGACGCGTTCTTCGTGTCCGTCGGCTCCGCCATGGCCCACCCGGTGTTGTTCGGCTCGAACCTGGCGATGCGCCGCAGCGCGTGGGAGCGGGTCCGCGACGGGGTCGACCGTACCGACCCGGAGCTGCATGACGACATCGACCTGTCGTTCCAGTTCGGTGCGACCGACCGCCTCTGGGTGGACCGCTCGCTCGCCGTGGGCATCTCGGCGCGACCGTTCGACGACCCCGCGGCGATGCGCCGTCGCTTCTCGCGGGCGTTCCGCACGATCTTCCGCAACTGGCGAGCGAGCCCGCCGTCGCAGCGGTGGCTGGAGCGCGTCCGACGCTGACCAGGCCGAGCCCCTACAGCGGCGGGCCCGGCGCCGGGGCTCAGGCCCAGACGAGGACCGACCAGAGAATCAGCTGCGTCACGCAGAATCCCGCCAGCATGTTGAGCACCAGGAAGCGCTTCCAGCCCTCGTTGGTCGCCTCTGCCGTGGCGTCGGTGACCCGACCGTAGGCGGCCACCGTCGCGAGGTACGGCAGGATCGCGAACGCCGCCCCCGAGGCCGGCCACGGCGCCGCGACCAACAGCACCAGCACCGCCCCCGCGTAGCAGGCCAGCGCGAACCACACCGCGGCCCGCGCACCGAGCACGGTGGCGACCGACTTGAGGCCCGCCTCGCGGTCGAAGCGCACGTCCTGGACCGCCCCGAACGCCTGCGAGGCCGCGCCCCACAGCATGAACGCGATGAGGCACGCCCACACGCCGCCGCTGAGATCGGCCCCGGCGATGGTCCAGCCGACGATCGCCGGGGAGACGAAGTGGAACGCCGAGGTCACCGAATCGAGGAACGGGATCTCCTTGAACCGCAGCCCCTTGGCGCTGTAGGCGATCACCGCGAACGTGCTCGCCGCCAGCCACAACGACGACTCGAGCGTCCCGACCACCACGAGGTAGACGAGGAACGGCACCGTCGTCACCGCCGACGCCACGAGCGTGGGCGTGTGCAGCGCGCGGTCGAGCACCGCGCCCTCGACGCCGCCCTTACGCGGGTTCCGCAGGTCGGACTCGTAGTCGAAGACGTCGTTGATCCCGTACATCGCGAGGTTGTACGGCACCAGGAAGAAGACCGTCCCGATCACGCCCAGCAGGTCGAACCCGCTCGTGGCCAGGAAGTACGCGAGCGCGAACGGGGCGGCGGTGTTCACCCACGACACCGGGCGGGACGACCAGAAGAGGGTGGTGAGCAGGCCGGGCGGCGCGGGCCGGTCGGGGCTGCGGACCTCGTCGTCGTCGCCCCCTCGACCCCGTGCGTCACCCACCGCGGCGCCACCAACCGGCGCGTCACCCACCGCGGAACCACCCACCACGGCGCCACCCACCAGCCCGTCGCCGCGCCCCGACACGGTCGGGTTGGCGCTGGCAGCGGCCCGGCCCCCCGCCAGCGCGCGCGGCCGGGCGGTGAGCGTGAACCACACCGACGGCACGAACACGGCCGCGGCGATCGCGTAGGAGAAGTCCTCGATCGGCGCCACGCCGAGGCGGATCCCGCTGGTGAGGGCGTCGTCGTAGGCCACGAGCCCGGCGGAGATCATGATGTTGTCGAAGATCGCCGTGAGGACGAGTAGCACCACGAGCGAGCCGCCGACCCCGATGAGCCAGCGCCGCCGGTCGTCGCCGCGCAGGCGCCACAGAGCGATGAGCGCGGCCGCCACCACCGGGATGGCCATGGTGAAGTTGATGGTCGAGTAGATGCTCACGGCCGCTCCCCCTCCCGCCGCGCCGAGACGTGCTCGACGGCCGTGACCACACCCGTCGCGCACACGAGCGCGAGGTGAGACAGGAACGCGAGGAACACGACCTCCTCGAGCGGGATCTCCGGCGCCACCAGCAGCCCGGTCATGAAGTCGGTCTGCCCGCGGAAGAACACGCCGCTGCGCACGCCGAGCACGTCCCACGTCAGCAGGAGCGCCACCGACGCGGTCACGGCGAGCGCGGTGGCCGCCGGGGCGCGGAACGCGGCAAGCTTCCAGCGGTGATCGATGACGAGGATGCCCGCGAACGAGAGGGCCTGGACCGCCAGGTACGCCAGCCCAATCACCGGTCGAACACCGTGCCCCGATCGAACAACGTGCCCCCGCCGGGCTCGGCGACCGGCGCCGTGCTCGTGTCCCCGCGGACGTGCTTGAGCACCAGCTCGGCGCTGATGAGGCACATCGGCAGGCCGATGCCGGGGATGGTCGAGGCGCCCGCGTAGTACAGCCCGTCGACGTGCTTGGACACGTTGCGGGTGCGGAAGAACGCGCTCTGCGCGAGCGTGTGTGCGGGGCCCAGGGCCGTGCCGCGCCACGCGCCGAGGTCGGCCTCGAGGTCGGCGGGCGCGATGGTGCGCCGCACGACCACCCGCTCGGCCAGGTCGTCGGCGCCGGTCCACTCGGCGATCTGGGCGATCGCGCGGTCGGCGGCGGCCTCGATCACCGCGTCGCCGGCCCCGTCCACGCCGCCGTGCCCGAGCGACGGGTCGGCGGGGATGGGGACCAGGACGAAGAGGTTCTCGTGGCCCTCCGGCGCGATCCCGCCGGCCGGGTCGGTGTCCGTGGCGCTGGGTCGACAGACGTAGAGCGACGCCGGATCGGGCACGTGCGGGTCGTCGCCGAAGATCGCGTCGAAGCCCTCCTCCCAGCGGTCGGTGAACAGCAGCGTGTGGTGCGCGAGCTGGGGCACCTCGCCGCGCACGCCGAGCAGGATGAGCAGCGCGCCCGGCCCGGGGGTCCTGGCGTCCCAGTAGGTCTGGGGATAGGTGCGGAGGCCCTCCGGTAGCCACCGGGTCTCGAGGTGGTGGAGGTCGGCGGCGCCGACGACGAGGCCGGCCGGCAGCGTCCGCTCCGCCTCTTCCCGGTCGCGCGCCTTCAGGCCCTGCACACGGGGGCGGGCCCGGCCGGACCCGCGCCCGTCGGCGTCCTCGGATGTGGTGACGAGCTCGATCGCCTCGGTGCCCGTGTGGATGCGCACCCCCTGCTCCTCGGCCACCCTGCGCACGGCGGCGATCACCTCGGTGAACCCGCCTCGCGGATAGAGGACGCCGTCGGTGAGGTCGAGGTGGCTCATGAGGTGGTAGATCGACGGCGCCAGGTACGGCGAGGAGCCCAGGAACACGGCCGGGTAACCGAGGATCTGCTGGATGCGCCGGTCGGAGAAGCGCCGCGACACGTACGAGTGCAGCGGCTGGACGAGCCGCGCGACCAGGCTGCCGGCGCGGGCCACGACGTCCGGGCGCACGAGCGCCGGGTACGAGGTGAAGTTGGTGTAGAGGAACCGCTTGAGCGCCAGGTCGTACGTCGTGCGTGCCGAGTCGAGGTACTTGCCCAGCACCCGTCCGGCGCCGGCCTCGAGCGACTCGAACAGCGCCGTGGAGGCCGCGCGGTCGGAGCGGACGTCAACCGGGTCGGGGCGGTTTTCGAAGTACACGCGGTACCCGGGGTCCAGGCGGACCAGGTCGAGCTGCTCATCGGCGGAGGTGCCGCAGAGGCGGAAGAAGTGGTCGAACACCTCGGGCATGAGGTACCACGAGGGCCCGGTGTCGAAGCGGAACCCGCCCGCCGACCAGCTTCCCGCGCGGCCGCCCACCTCGTCGGTGGCCTCGACCAGGGTGACGTCGCGGCCCTCGCGGGCGAGCAGCGCGGCGGTGGCCAGGCCGGCGATGCCGCCGCCCACCACCACGACGGGGCCGTCCGGGGCGTGCCTGCGCGCGTGGGCGCCCGGCAGGCGGGAGGCCAGCGCGCGGGTCGCCCGCACGCCGCGGGACCGCGCGCTCATCGCGACACCGCCCGTCCACGACCCGCAGCAGCCCGGCCGCGGCCCGCGGCGGCGCGGCCGAACACCATGAGCTTCACCGGATCGGGCACCCGCACCCGGCCCGCGCTCACCCCCACCGCGCCGGCCGCGCGGATGCGGTCGTTGAGCTCGGCGAACAGGTCGTGCGCTGCCGCCACCGCCAGGCGGTCGCGGCCCGGGATCCGGTCGATCGCCGCCCGCGCGATACGCAGGTCCGCGTCCACGTCGTCGGCCAGTTCGCGCACGTCCTCCTCCGTCAGTGCCCGCGGGTCCCGACCCGGCAGGTAGTTGCGACCGAGTTCCAGCGAGTCCTCCCGGATGTCCCGGAGGAAGTTCACCTTCTGGAACGCCGCACCGAGTGCGCGCGCTCCCGCGGCCATCTCGTCGTCGTCACCCAGTCCCCCTCCGGCGAACGTCCGCAGGCACATCTCCCCGATCACCTCCGCCGACCCGTGGATGTACCGACGCAGCGACTGCTCGGTGTGCTCGGCGACCTCCAGGTCGGCCTCCATCGAGTCGTAGAACGGGTCGACCAGACGCGCGTCGATCCCGAACCGGCGCGCGGTGTCGGCGAACGCGTGCGTCACCGGATCGGGGTCCAGGCCCCGGTCGATCGCGCGGTGCGTGCGACGCCGCGCCTCCGCGATGAGCTCCCGCGCGGCGACCGGGTCGTTCATCGCACCGTCGACCACCTCGTCGCCCACCCGCGCCCACGCGTAGATCGCCGCGACGTGCGGTCGGGTCGCGGGCGCGAGCAGACGGCACGCCAGCGCGAACGACGTCGAGTACCGGCGCAGGATCACCTCGCTGCAGCGGCGTGCCGCCTCGGTGAACTCCGCGTGCGGGCTCTGCTGGGTCATCGGGTCCTCTCCAGGGCGGTGGCCAGGTGCGATTCGAGCGCCTCGCGGACGGCCGGCGGTACGGCCCGCGAGTCCAGGGCGGCGCGGGCGGCGGTGACGAGGTCCTCCGCGATCCCCAGGGCGTACTCCCGTGCGCCGCATTCGCGCAGCAGCTCGCGCGCGGTGTCGGGGTCGGGGTCGGACCGGTTCAGCGCGGCATCGATCCGCGGCCACGCTTCGGTGGTGCGGGCGTACGCGAGCAGCACGGTCGGCGCGCGGCGCACGAGGTCGCCGGAGTTGGACTTGCCCGTCACGGCCGGGTCGCCGAACACGCCCAGCACGTCGTCGACCACCTGGTATGCGGTGCCGAGGTGGCGGCCGGTCTCCCGCAGCGGGTCGACGATCTCCTCGGGCGCGCCGGCGAGGATCGCGCCCAGCACGAGCGGCAGGCACACCGAGTAGGCGGAGGTCTTGGCCGCGCCGATCGCCAGCGCCCGCTCGCATCCGCCGGGGACGTCCTCCGAGGCGCCGTGGACGTCCGCGTACTCGCCCGCCACCGACGCGACGACCGCCCGGTGCACCTCGTCCAGCACCCGGTGCAGCGTCGCCGCGGGCACGGGCAGGCGCGCGAACTCGGACATCGCCGCCACCAGCAGCAGGTCCCCGCCGAGTAGCCCGCCCACCATCCCCAGGTGCGCTGCTGACTCGGCCGGCAGTCCGCGCTCGGCGGCCCGCGCGGCGGTCCGGCCCTGCAGGTTGGGCTGGCCGCGACGGTGGTCGTCCCCGTCGGCGAGGTCGTCATGGACGAGGAGTGCCTCGTGCAGCAGCTCGAGGGCTTGGCCCGCGGCGGCGCGCACGGTCTCGTCGGACCCGCCGGCGGTGGTGTACACGACGTCGAACAGGGTGGACCGCATGCCCTTGCCGGCGCGCGTGGTCCGACCCAGGTCGCCGAGCCAGTCGTCCACCCCCTGCCCCAGTCCGGGCGGCAGGCCGCGGGCGGTGATCCGATGGGCGGCGGTCATCGAAACGAGTGTCATGTCGGGTTGTTCGGAGCCGGGGCCGTCGTGGATACGTCTCACCTCGATTATGGTCGACGAGATGCGGCGTGACAGGTGGTGCGGGACGTGACACCGGAGCCGCGCGTGCCCACATTTTCACGGATGAGCGTGTGGCGCGCCCCGAAATGCACGAAGACCCCCGCTTGTGGCAGGGGTCTCGCGTGCCAGATGATGGATTCGAACCAACGTAGGCTAAGCCGACGGATTTACAATCCGCTCCCTTTGGCCGCTCGGGCAATCTGGCGTGCACCCTTGTGGGCGCTAAGACACGATACAACGCACCCGCCCCCGGGTGCCAAATCGGGATGGTCGCGGGTGTTTCGCGGCGCCGGTCGGGGCCAGCGCGGCGCCGATCGGGCCCAGTGCGGCTCCCGCCTCGACGGTGGCCGCCGCCGGGTAGCCTGGCCGGGAGCCACCCCCCAACGACAGGAGCGCGTCCATGGCCTCGGAGTCCTCGTTCGACATCGTCTCGGAGTTCGACCGCCAGGAGGTCGACAACGCCCTCAACCAGGCCGCCAAGGAGCTGGGCACCCGCTACGACTTCCGGGGCACCGACGCCGCCATCGAGTGGAAGGGCGAGGACGCCGTCGAGATCACCGCGAACTCCGAGGACCGGGTCCTGGCCGCCAAGGACGTGTTCATCGAGAAGCTGGTGCGCCGCGGGCTGAGCATGAAGGCCCTCGAGGTGGGCGAGCCGATGGCGTCGGGCAAGGGCTACCGCCTGGTCGGGTCGCTCAAGCAGGGCATCGACAAGGAGAACGCCAAGAAGATCACCAAGCTCCTGCGCGACGAGGGCCCGAAGGGCGTCAAGGCGCAGATCCAGGGCGAGGAGATCCGCGTGTCGTCCAAGAAGCGCGACGACCTGCAGGAGTGCATCGCGCTGCTCAAGGGCGCCGACTTCGACGTGGCGCTGCAGTTCACCAACTACCGCTGATCCTCCGACGGTGACCTCAGCACCGCGCCGCGCGCGCGTGGGTGTCGCCGGGCGTGGCGCATCCGGTGCGAGCGGCCGCCGGCTCCGCGCCGCCGCGATGGTCGCCGTGGTGGGCCTATCCACGCTCGTGGGGTGCGCGTCCGGTGGCGACGACGACGAGGGCGGCGACCTGACCGTGTTCGCCGCCGCCTCGTTGAGCGGGGCGTTCACGAAGATCGCGGAGCAGGTCGAGAGGTCCGAACCCGGTGTGTCGATCCGGCTGAGCTTCGGCGGGTCCAACGGCCTGGTCGATCAGATCGCCGGCGGCGCCCCCGCGGATGTGTTCGCCTCCGCGGACGTGGCGACCATGGGCCGCGCCGTCGACGCCGGGCTGGTCGCCGGCGAACCCGCCCCCTTCGCCACCAACGTGCTCACGCTCATCACCCCGCCGGGCAATCCTGCGGGGATCACCGGGCTCGACGCGTCCCTGGACGGCGCCCGGTTGGTCGTCTGCGCGGACGCCGTGCCGTGCGGGTCCGCGACTCGGGAGCTCGCCGAGTCGGCCGGGGTCGAGTTGCGCCCCGTGAGTGAGGAGTCCGCGGTCACCGACGTGCGCGGCAAGGTCGCCTCCGGGGAGGCCGATGCCGGGATCGTCTACGTCACCGACGCGCTCGCGGTTGCCGACCGGGTCGAGCAGGTGCCGATCGCCGGCGCCGACACCGCGCCCAACGTCTATCCGATCGCCGTCCTCGACCGCGCCGCGGACTCCGGCCCGGCTCGCCGGTTCGTTGACGCCGTCACCGGTCCCGCCGGGCGCGCGGTGCTGGCCGAGCACGGGTTCGGCCCGCCGTGACCCGGCCACCGCTTCCCCGCTGGCTGCTCGTCGCCGCCGCGGTGGCCGTGCTGCTGGCCGCCCTGCCGCTGGCCGGGATGGCGGTGCGCGTGCCGTGGACCCGGGTCCCCGAGTTGCTGACCTCCGAGGCCGCCCGCGACGCCGCGTGGCTCAGCCTGCGCACGTGTGCGATCTCCACCGGGCTGTGCATCCTGCTGGGGACCCCGCTGGCCGTGCTGCTGTCCCGCAGTCGTGGGCCGTTGGCGGCCGTGGCCCGCACGATCACGGCGCTCCCGATGGTCCTGCCCCCGGTCGTGGCGGGCCTGGCGCTGCTCATCACGTTCGGCCGCACCGGCGTGGTGGGCCGGCACCTGTCCGTGCTGGGTGTCGAGGTCGGGTTCACGACCGCGGCGGTGGTGATCGCGCAGACCTTCGTCGCGATGCCGTTCCTCGTGGTGGCGCTGGAGGGCGCGCTACGCTCGGTGGACGCGCGGCTCGAGCGCACGGCGGCCTCGCTGGGCGCCTCCCCGTCCCGCGTCCTGGCGACCGTGACGCTGCCGCTCGTCCTGCCCGCCCTGGTCGCGGGTGCGACGATGTCGTTCGCCCGCGCGCTCGGCGAGTTCGGCGCGACGCTGACCTTCGCCGGCTCCCTGCAGGGCACCACCCGGACACTGCCGCTGGAGATCTACCTCAGCCGCGAGGCCGACACCGAGACGGCCCTCGCCCTGGCCGTCCTGCTCATCGCGGTGGCGGCGGTGCTCATGGTCATCTCGGCGCTGGTCGCCCGCCGGGCGGTGGTGGGCCGTGACTGACCCGCCCCCCGGTCCCCGGCCCTCCCCTGGCTCCGCCCCCGCTGATGGCCCCACGCCGTCCGCCGCGAGCGCCGACCCCGCCCCCGCCGCCGAGCTCGACTGCCGGGTCACCGCCCGCGACGTCGACCTCCGACTCACCGTTCCCGCCGGCCGCCGCCTGGCGATCGTCGGACCCAACGGCGCGGGCAAGTCCACGGCGCTGTCCCTGCTCGCCGGG
This sequence comes from Dietzia lutea, assembly GCF_003096075.1. Lineage (NCBI taxonomy): Bacteria > Bacillati > Actinomycetota > Actinomycetes > Mycobacteriales > Dietziaceae > Dietzia > Dietzia lutea. Next base: position 2,664,307 of record NZ_CP015449.1, read on the forward strand.
CACCTGCGCCCCGACTCGGGCGAGGTCCGCCTCGACGGCCGCGTCGTCAGCTCGCCCCGCGCCCATGTACCGGCGCACCGCCGCCGCGTCGTCGCGCTCGAGCAGCGTCCCGGCCTGCTGCCGCACCTCACGGCGCTCGACAACGTGGCGTACGGCCCCCGCGCCCGCGGCGTGCGCAGACGCGAGGCCCTCGCCCGCGCCCGCACCGAACTCGACGCCGTGGGCTGCGCGGACCTCGCCGACCGCCGCCCTCACGAACTGTCCGGAGGGCAGGCCCAGCGTGTCGCGCTCGCCCGCGCGCTGGCCGTGGACCCGGAACTCGTGCTGCTCGACGAGCCGCTGGCCGCGCTGGACGTGGAGGTCGCCCCGGCGATCCGGCGCCTCCTCGCCGATCGGCTCACCGGCCGGGCCGTGGTCCTGGTGACCCACGATCCGCTGGACCTGTGGGCGCTGGCCGACGATGTCGTCGTCGTCCTCTCCGGCCGCGCCACCCAGTCCGGCACGGTCGAGGAGGTCCTGGCTCGCCCGGCGTCGGACTTCGCCGCGCGACTGGCCGGCGTCTCGCTGGTGGAGGGAATAGTCGACGACGACGAGGTGCGCACCCCCGGAGGCGATGCCGTGGCGGGGATCCGCGCGAGCGCCGTTACGGGCTGGCGGAGCGGGGTGCGGGCGGTGGCGACGGTCGATCCGCGGGCAGTGGCCGTGCACGCCACTACCGCCAGCCCTGCCGGCCGGGCCACTTCCGCCAGTCCAGCGTCCGCGCGTTCACTCGCCGCGAGCCCGCGCAACGCGTGGCCCGCCCGCGTCGTGTCGTTGGCTCCGGCCGGGGCGCTGACCCGCGTGACCGCCGAGCTCCGGGACGGCCAGCGGGTCGACGCCGAGATCACGACGCGTTCGGCCGCCGATCTCGCCCTCGCGCCGGGCGTGCCCGTCACGCTGATCGTCAAGGCGACCCAGGTGGTCCTCTACCCGCGCGGCTGACCCGGCCCAGCCCCGCCGCCGCACCCGGGCCCGCGACAGCCCCTGTTCACTCGCCCCTGCGGTGTGGTCGTCACCATCCAGGACTTGGTAGTAGTCATCGTGCTGAATCGGCCTTCGGAGCGAGATGGCTACGACCTAACTCGCAATGGTTACGACCGTATCGAGTAGCAACGCCATTTCGGGCCGTCACCTGCCGAAACTCCCACCACCGAACTGCCCGCTGGCCCGCTCAGCGGCGAATTCGGCGCGCTCCGCCCATCCCGCCCTTCCCAGACGACAGCCGCCCCCCGCGATGGCGTCTCGCGCGCCCCGGCGGGCAGGCCAGACGCCAGGCACAGGAGCGGATGTCTCGCCGCAGCGCCCACGCGCCGGTCAGCGCCAGCCGCGGCCGCTCGGCCGGCGGCTACGAGCGTCCGTCAGCCGACGCGGTCGACCGTGAAACGCACGAGCCGGCGCAGTGCCTCGTTGGCGGGGCCCGCCGGCAGGGCGTCGAGCTCGGCCATGGCGTCGGCGACGTACTTCTCGAGCGTCGCCCGCGCGCGCCGCATGCCGTCGGAGGCGCGGAGCAGCTCCAGCGCCTCCACGACCTCGGCATCGTCGGTGAGCGGCTGGGCCAGCAGGTCGCGCAGTCGCGCACTGTCGGGCGAGCCGGCCTCCATCGCGTAGATCATCGGCAGGGTGTGCACGCCTTCGCGCAGGTCGGTTCCGGGGGTCTTGCCGGATTCGGCGGACGGGGAGGCGATGTCGATGATGTCATCGGCGATCTGGAACGCGATCCCCACGGCGTCACCGAACCTGCGCAGCCGCGCGATCTGCTCGCCGGTCACGCCGGAGTACTCGCCTCCGAACTGGGCGGCGGCGGCGATGAGTGACCCGGTCTTCTCCCAGATGACGCGCAGGTAGTGCTGGGCTGCGTCCTCGTCGCGGCCGCCGACGCCGAGCCCGACGGTCTCGCGCATCTGCCCCGTGACGAGTTCGGCGAAGGTATGGGCGATGAGCTGGACGGCGGCGGGCCCGAGGTCGGCCAGCAGCATGGAGGAGTGGGCGAAGAGGAAGTCGCCGGCGAGGATCGCGGTGGAGTTGTCCCACCTGCTGTTGGCGGACTCGACGCCGCGGCGCATGCTGGCCTCGTCCATGACGTCGTCGTGGTACAGGGTGGCCAGGTGGATCATCTCGCAGACGACGGCGGCCTTGACCAGGCGCTCGTGATCGGGTTCGGGCCCGATCTCGCCGGCGAGGAGGGTCACGATAGGCCGGAAGCGCTTGCCGCCGGCGGTGACGAGGTGCAGGGCGACCTCGGAGAGGAAGTCCTCGCCGCTCTCGAGTCGGCTGACCAGCAGTTTCTCGACCTCGTCGAGTCGCCCTCGCAGTGCGGCGGCGAGGTCTGCGTCACCGACGTCCACGCCGGCCACCACGTGGTCGGTCGCCGTGTCCGCGGTGCCGGTCGTCACTGAATCGCTCGACATCCCCACTCGTCCTCGTCGCCTGGTGCGGGTCGGCATCGACCGGCCCTTCCCGACAGACTACGGTCCCGGCCCGGCAGCTGCGGCACCCCACCCCGCCCGAGGTGCCGGCGACCGTCGCGCCCGCCGACCTGCCACCATGGTGCGTATGGAGTCCCGGCGGCGTCTTCCCTCTTCGACCGATGTCCTCGTGGTGGGCTGCGGCCCGGCGGGGGCGGCGACCGCGACGTGGTTGGCGCGGGCGGGTCGCGAGGTCACGGTGCTCGACGCCGCGGGATTCCCACGCGACAAGACGTGTGGGGACGGCCTGACGCCGCGGGCGATGCTCGAGGTGGACCGGCTGGGCCTGGGCGCGTGGGCGCGGGACCGGATCACCATCCGCGGCCTCGAGCTGCGGGGCTTCGGCCACGAGCGCCGGGTGCCGTGGCCGGCGGGTGAGCACGGCGGCACGGGGTCGGCGGTGCGGCGGACGGTGTTCGACGACCGGCTGCGGCAGGCGGCTGTCGAGGCCGGCGCGGTGGTGCGCGACGGCGTGCGGGTGACGGGCGTGGAGAGGGGCGACGACGGCGAGGTCACCGCCGTCCTGGCCGGGGACGATCGCGTGGAGTGCCGGACGTTGGTGGTGGCCGATGGCGTGAGATCGCCGGTGGGTCGTCTGCTGGGTCGGTCGTGGCATCGCGACACGGTCTACGCCGTGGCGGCGCGGTCGTATGTCGGGTCCGCTCGGCATGACCATCCGTGGATCGGGTCCGACCTCGAGCTGCGCGACGCGGCGGGTGCCATCCAGCCCGGCTACGGGTGGGTGTTCCCGCTCGGCGACGGCGAGGTCAACCTCGGGGTGGGTGCGCTGGCGACGTCGGCGCGGCCGGCGAACGTGGCGGTCAAGGAGCTGCTGCAGCACTACGCCCGTAGCGTGCGCGACGACTGGGCGTTGCAGGCTGAGCCGCGGGCGGTGACGTCTGCGCTGCTGCCGATGGGCGGTGCGGTCTCGGGGGTGGCGGGCCGCAACTGGGCGGCGGTGGGTGATGCGGCGGCGTGCGTGAACCCGCTCAACGGTGAGGGCATCGACTACGCGCTCGAGGGCGGGCGGCTGCTGGCCGAGCTGATCCTCGCCGGCCACGGCACGGGCGCGGGCGGCGTCGGCCCGGGCAGGAGCCGCCCGTCGCCAGACGGATCCCCCGGCGCCCGCACGGTCCCCGCGGGTGCCCGCACGGAGCCGCTGACGCACGCGTGGCCGGAGGTGCTGCGGCGGACGTACGGCGAGGCGTTTGCGATCGCCCGGGACGCCGCCCGGCTGCTCACGTACCCGCGGTTCCTGCCGATGGCCGGGCCGGTGGGGATGCGGTCACAGACGTTGATGACGGCGGCGGTGCGTTGCATGTCCAACACTGTGGCGGATTCGGACCGCGACGTGGTGGCGCGGGCGTGGCGGGCGGCCGGGTCGGTGGCCCGCAGGCTCGACCGGCGCCCGCTGTTCGCCTACTGACCCCGCGCCGCGCTCCCCTCGGAACCTCCGGGCCCGCACACCGGCGCCGTGCAGAGAGCCAGCGCGACCCTGCCCGCTTACGCTGCCCTTTCGACCCGCGCTGCCCCTCTGTACGGAAAACCCCGGGTTGCGCTGGCGGAATGGACCCGACACGCATCACAAGCCGAAGACGCAGCGTGCTTGGCCAGGGGTGCGCTGCCGGAATGCCAGGCACCGCAGGATCCTGACGAAGAGCCAGCGCACCTCGGGCGGGCGGCCTTGGCAGCGAGCCTCAGCTCGGGCGGGCCTCGCCGGCGGCGGCGGCGGACCGAATGTGCGGACGGCGTCAGGCTGGGCGGCGGGCCAGATGGATCGCGGCGATGCCGCCGGTGAGATTGGTGACGCTGCAGCGCTCCCAGCCGCTGGACTCGACCATCTCGAGCAGGGCCTGCTGGTCCGGCCAGTCGCGGATGGACTCGGCCAGGTAGACGTACGCGTCCGGGTTCGAGGACACGCTCGTGGCGATCTTCGGCAGCGCCCGCATGAGGTAGTTCATGTAGAGCGCGCGGAACGGCGGGAAGACGGGCGTGGAGAACTCCACCACCGCCAGCCGCCCGCCCGGCTTGACCACGCGCGCCATCTCCCGCAGGCCGGCGGCGGTGTCCTGGACGTTGCGCAGGCCGAAGCTGATGGTCGCGGCGTCGAAGGAGGCGTCGGCGAACGGCAGCTTCATCGCGTCGCCGGCGACCTTGGGCACGTCCCGCCCGGCGCCCGCGTGCAGCATGCCGAGCGAGAAGTCGGCGGCCACGCACCACGCGCCGGACTTGGCCAGCTCGACGGTCGACACGGCGGTGCCGGCGGCCAGGTCGAGGATCCGCTCCCCCGGCCGGGGCGCGAGCAGCGACCGGGCCCGGCGCCGCCACACGTGGTCCATTCCTCCGGACAGGATCGTGTTGGTCAGGTCGTAGCGCTTGGCGACGCCGTCGAACATCGACGCGACGTCGCGGGGCTGCTTGTCGAGATTGGCGCGGGACACGCCCCCGACGCTACCCGGCCCGGCCGACACCCACGCGGACCCGGCCCGTGGACGAGCGGGCGCCGGCGGCGACGTAGTGGTCGAACAGCTGTCCGCAGACGGCCTCCCAGGTGCGCCCCACGACGGTGGCGCGGGCGGCGGCGGCCAGCCGATCGCGGTCGGCGAGGACGGCGTCGAGGGCCGCGGAGACCTCGGCGGCGTACCGGCGCGGGTCGAGCAGGACGCCGTTGACTCCGGCCTGCACGAGATCGCGCGGGCCCCCGGCGTCCGGGCCGATCACGGGCACGCCCGAGGCGTGGGCCTCCTGGACGGACTGGCAGAACGTCTCGAACTCGCCGGCGTGGCAGAACACGTCGAGCGTGGCGTAGGCCTGGGCGAGGGCCTCGCCGTGGAGCTCGCCGGTGAAGATGGCGTGGGGCATGGCCGCCTGCAGTGCGGGGCGGTCGGGTCCGTCGCCGACGACGACGAGTTGGACGTCGCCGCCCGGGCCGGAACGGTCGGCCAGTGGCCGGAGGCGCTCGACGTGCTTCTCCGGCGCGAGCCTGCCGACGAATCCGACGACGGGCCGCCCGTCCGGGGACCACAGCCGGTGCAGGGCCGCGCTGCGCCGGGTGGGCGAGAACCGCTCGGCGTCGACGCCCCGCCCCCACCGGTACAGGCGCGGGATGCCGTGGGCGGCCAGGTCCGCCATCGCCGCGGTCGACGGGGCGAGGGTGCGGTCGCAGGTCGCGTGGATCGCCCGGGTCCAGGCCCAGGCCGCGTCGGCGAGGACGCCGATCCCGTACGCGTCGGCGAAGCCGGCCACGTCGGTCTGGTACACCGCCACCGAGGGCACGCCCAGTGCTCGGGCCGCGGCGGCGCCGGCCGCGCCGAGCACGAACGGGGACGCGAGGTGCACCACGTCGGGTGCGAAGTCCCGCAGGACGGCGTACACACTCGGGCTGGGCGCCCCGACCGGCAGCGAGGACACCACCGGTACCCGCACGGCCGTGACCCGGTGGACGGGGTAGCCGAGGTGGTGGTCGGGGTCGGGGCCGTCGGACGCGGGCCGACCGAGGTAGGGCGAGACGGCGCTGACCAGCGGGTGCGCCTGCACGGCACCGGCCGCGCCCTGCCAGAAGCCGACCTGGTCAGACGGGGCGACGACGAGGCAGTCGTGGCCGTGTCGGCGCGCGTACTCCAGCACGCGCAGGACGGAGTTGGTGACGCCGTTGACGTTCGGCAGGAACGATTCGGTGACGATGGCTACGCGCACGCCCTCACTGTCGCCCGGCCGGGCCACGGGCCGGTGATCAGCGCGGGACGGACCGGGGAATTCGTGGTACCGCCCGGTGAACCCCCGGTGACGCGGCGGCGTAGGCGAGCGCGGCCAGCGGCACGACCACCGCGGGGACCGACAGGGCGGGCACGACGGCGACGGTCCAGCTGCGGCCGGAGACCCGGACGAGATCGGGGTTGGCCCGGCGGAACTCCACCTGCACGCGCTGCCCCTCCACCAGGCCCGTCGGGTAGAACACGCCGGTCACCGGGCGCGCCGTCCGGCCGCCACCGGCGTCGAACTCCACCGCGGCCCGCCGGTCGGTGACCTCGGTGACGGTGGCCGTGGCGCTGCCCATGTCCCGGTCGATGCGCTGGTCGTCGATGAAGCACGCCAGCAGGATGAGGACGGCCGTGAGCACGGAGAACACCGCCGCGGCCGCCGCCACCACCCGCACGCCCTGCCGGATGAGCACCGCGCGACGGACCCGACGTGCGGAGACGGTGCCCGCGGTCATTCGGGGTCCGAGGCCCCGGGCTCGGTCGCCCCGGGACCCGCGAGTCCGCGCGCCGAGGTCTCGGACGCCGCCGTGCCGGACGCCGCGGTGCTGGACGCTGCGGTTCCGGACGCTGCGGTGCTGGACGACGCAGTGCCGGACGCTGCCGCCTCGGGCTCCACGGCCTCCGAGCGCAGGGTCGCGTGCAACTCGCGCAGACCCTGCCGGTCGGTGCCCACCCGCACCACACGCAGGCCCTCGGGGACGATGTCGTGGTGCGCGACCGGCACCGACGGCTGCGCGAGGATCGCCTCGAGCCCGGCGGGATCGGTGTCGGTGAACGGCACCCCGGCTCCCGCGCAGAGCGCACCGAGGTTCGCGCCGTGCGGGGTGCCGAAGACCCGCTCGAAGTCGGCGGCCAGTCGCGGATCTCCCTGCTCGAGCAGGGAGAAGATGCCGCCGCCGTCGTCGTCGGCCACCACGATGAGCAGGTCCGCCGGGTGGCGCTCGCGGGGGCCGAGCAGCAGTCCCGAGATGTCGTGCAGGAACGTCAGGTCACCCAGCAGCGCCACGGTCCGACCGGGAGCCGACAGCGCGACACCGATCGCCGTGGACACCGTCCCGTCGATCCCCGACGCGCCGCGATTGGCGTACACGGACACGTCGGGGTCGATCGGCCCCACGAAGGACAGGTCCCGCACGGCGTTCGAGGCGCCCACCACGAGGTTGTCCCCCGCCCGGACGCCGCGGGCCACGGCGCGGGCCACGTGCAGGCCCGTCGGGGCGCCCGCGTCCAGGTGCTCGTCGAGCAGCCGGTCGACGGCCGCGCGGGCGTGGGCGTCGGCGCGGGCGGTGTTCTCGGTCCACGACTGCTCGACCCCCCAGCCGGTGAGCACGGAGTCGGCGAGCTCGGCGGCGCTGCCCGTGGGATTGGGCGAGCGCGGGCCGGCGTCGAGGATCACCAGGTCGACCCCCGGATCGGCCAGCAACCGCGTCACGGACCGGTGCAGCGTCGGCCGGCCGGTGACCACCACCTGCTCGGGCCGCAGCGACGGGATCGCCAGCGGGTGCACCGGGTGCAGCGGGACCGGCGCGCCGGGCTCGGCGACCGTCGGTACGCCCACCAGCCCGGAGACCGGCGCCGCCCCGACGCCCGAGACGACCAACGTGGGCCGAGTGAGGTCCACCGCCACCGCCGAGGCGGCGGGAGCCGAATCGACCCCCGCGCCCGCCCGCTGCACCCACGGACGACCGCCCGGGCGCCCCTCCGGCAGTCCGCGGGAGCCGTCGCCGGGGTCCACCTCGTCGTCGTCGTAACCCCCTGGGCCGCCCTCGAGGACGAACTCCTCGTCGCCCTCGCCCGGCACCAGCGGCTCGCGGAAGGCGATGTCCACCTGCACCGGGCCCGGGTCCGCGGCCGCGGTGGCCGTGAGGATCGCGCGGCCGATCGCGGAGCGCCAGTGGCGGTGCTCGGTGACGGGATCGCCGGCCGCGCCGAGCTCGATCACCGCGCGTGCGTGCGGCCCGAAAAGCCCCACCTGGTCGATGGTCTGGTTGGCGCCGGTCCCCCGCAGCTCCGGCGGGCGGTTGGCCGTGAGCGCCAGCACCGGCACGCCGGAATGGGCCGCCTCGACCATCGCCGGATGGAGGTTGGCGACCGCGGTGCCCGAGGTGACGACGACGGGGACCGGCCGCTTCGAGCCCAGCGCGAGTCCGAGCGCCGTGAACCCGGCACCGCGCTCGTCGATCCTCACGTGCAGCGCGATCCGACCGGCCCGCTCCGCCGCGGCCAGCGCGAGGGCCAGTGGGGCACTGCGCGAACCCGGGCACAGGACCGCGTCGGTGATCCCGTGGCGGACCATCTCGTCCACCAGGACACGGGCCTGCGCGGTACTGGGGTTGCTCGGCGTGGCAGTCATCGGCCCCAGCCTAGTCGGGCGACGTCGACCGCCCCGCCGCATCCGTGAGCCGCCCGCCCATCGCCGCCAGACACTCGCGCAACGGCTCCGGCGACTCCACCACGAACTCCCCCGGCAGTCTGGCGAGGAACCACGCCAGCGCCTCGAGGTCGGCCGCCCCGGTCTCCAGTCGGCACGCCGGGCCGCCCGGGTGGTCCGCGGGGCGCAGCCCGGTGACTGTGCCGTAGGTAGGCGGGAACAGCTCGACCACCTCCTCCGCGGGCGCGAACACCGTCACCCGCGCCACGTGCGGGTACGGCGCCGCGGTGACCGCGTGCTGGACGTGCGCCGCCGGGTCCGGCACGTCGGCGCGCGGGGTGAACCGCCACCGGCTGCGGTGCACCGCGCGGATCCGGTCCAGCCGGAACGTGCGCCAGTCCGCGCGATCGAGATCGAAGCACAGCAGGTACCAGCGCCGGCCCAGCACGACGATCCGGTACGGCTCCACCCGCCGCTCCGTCTCCCGCCCCGCGCGGTCGCAGTAGTCCAGCCGCACCTGCTCCGTGCCCCGCACCGCGTGGCCCAGGTCGAGCAGCAGACCCGGCTCCACCGGGGTGTCCGCGCCGGCGACCGCGACCATCGACTCGGTGACGTCGGCGACCCGCTCCCGCAGGCGGCCGGGCATCACCTGGTCCAGCTTGGTCAGCGCGCGCAAGGCGTGCTCCCCGACCCCAGCCACCGCGCCGCCGGCCGCCAGACGCAGGGCGATCGCGACGGCCACCGCCTCCCTGTCGTCGAGCAACAGCGGCGGCAGGCGACGACCCGAACCCAACCGGTACCCGCCGCCCGCACCGCGCTCGGACTCCACCGGATAGCCCAGGTCCCGCAGGCGGTCCACATCCCGGCGGACCGAGCGGGTCGTCACGCCCAACTCCGCCGCCAACTCCTCGCCCGTCCACACCGACCGGCGCTGCAGCAGGTCCAGCAGACACAGCACGCGCTGGGTGGTGGGCATCCGGTCCTCGCTCATCGCGAGCCCCCGTTCGCTCCCGGGACGACCCCGCGTGGACGTCCTCCGCTTCTGCTCGAAGTGTTCCACGCGCAGCGGACCGAAGCTGTCCGGATGGGCTGCGACGCTGTCCGCACAGCACCACCAGTTGTCCGCACGTCGCCCCCGTGTCCATCACCACGATGTCCGCACATCACCCACAAGGAGTCAGTCATGACCGCCACCCACACCCTCGACTGGACCGGCCAGCTCGTCGACCAGATGGACCACCACTGGACCAGTCAGCTCCGCCCGCGACTCGAGGGGATGACCGACGCCGAGTACCACTTCTCGCCCGCGCCCGACGAGCGGACCTGGGACGTGCGCCCGCGGGGCACCAGCCGGGCCCCGATGCAGGGTGGCGTCGGCGACCACACCATCGACTTCGCCTACCCGGAGCCCGTGCCCGCGCCGCTGACGACCATCGCGTGGCGGATCGGCCACGTCGTCGTCGCCGCTCTCGGGGCACGGTGGCACTCCCACTTCGGCGGACCACCGCACGACTACATGACCCACACCTACGCCGGCGACGCCGCCGGCGCCCTCGCCCAGCTCGACCGCGTCTACGCCGGCTGGATGGACGGCGTCCGGGGCCTCGACGCGGAGGCGCTCGCCAGACCCGCCGGCGAGGCCGAGGGGCCCTGGGCCCAGTACCCCATGGCCGCCCTGGTCCTGCACATCAACCGCGAGGTCATCCACCACGGCGCCGAGATGTGCCTCCTGCGCGACGTCTACGCCACCACCCACTGATTCATCTCATCTCGCCGCCTCACCGCCCCGCCCCGCCGCGTCAATGCGCCGTCCCAACCCACCGCCCCGCCTCACCGAGGAGTCGTCATGCCACTGTTCCCCGCCACCTGCCCCACCGAGCGCGAGAATCTGCTCGAGTGGATCGACGTCGCGTTGGTCAACGCCCGGTCGATCGTCCACGGCCTGGACGCCGACCAACTGCGCGCACGACCGCTGCCCTCCAGCGAACTGACGCTCGGATGGCTGATCCTGCACATCGGCGAGGTCGCGGAGGGCTGGCTCGGCCGCGCCGCCGCCGCGCCGCACGCGCCCGAGACCGGACGGTCCCTGCCCGAGCAGTTCGCCTGGGCCGAGGCGGTGAACCGGGTCGACCCCGACGCCGCCGCCGAGGAAATCCTCGCCGAGTACGACCGGCGGTGCGCGGCCGGGCTCGCCCACCTTCGCGCGGCCGACCTCGACGCACCCGTCCCGGTGCCCGAGGAGATGCCCTGGTTCCCGCCGGGGATGCCCGCCTTCAACGGGCGCTGGGCCGCCCTTCACGTGCTCAACGAGATCGCGCGACACTCCGGGCACGCCGACATCCTCCGCGAGGCGATCGACGGCCGGACGATGTACGAGCTCATCGCCGAGAGTCAGGGGATCGACATGTCCTACATCGGGCAGTGGTTCGCCGCCCATCCCGAGGTGCCCGCGCCGGAGTGGTGACGGGGTCTACGCCGGCGGGGACTCGTCGGCTCGGCCCGCGAGCTCCGCGAACTGCTCCTCGATCCGGCCGGCGACCTCGCCCGGTTCAGGGATGAGTTCGGCGTCGGTGGCGATCCCGACCGTCACCGTGCCGTCGTAGCTGAAGATGCAGATCCCCAGCGCCTGGTCGCCGCTCATCGGCACCCAGCCGAGGATGCCGTCAACCGTCGACCCGCCCAACGAGACCGGACCGGCCGGCCCCGGCACCGAGGTGAGCTGACCGACGGTCTTGTTGGCGAACAGGTCGATCACCGCGCGCGCCACCGGGCCGGGCGCCGCGGCCACGGTGAGGATCGTCGCGAACGTCACGTGCGGCTCGAGCGAGTACCGCACGCGCGTCATCGAGGTGGTGATGGCGTCGAGCAGTTCCTCCGGGTCGTCGATCCCCAGCGGCAACCGCATGAGCACCAGCGTGATGTGATTGCCCAGCTCTCCCGCCTCGTCGTCGCCCGAGCCCACCGACACCGGGACCATGAGGTTGATGTCCGAGACACGGCGGTCTCCATGGGCGTCGAGATACCCGGTCAGCGCCTTGGACACGGCAGCGATCATCACCGGGGTGACGGTGCTGTCGTGCGACTTCGCCACCCGCTTGATCGCCGCGAGGTCCAGACCGGAGACCCACGCCACCTTCTTCTCGCGGTGGACCTTGCCGCTCCACGGCAGGTCGGCGGATCGCGGCTCGAACAGCAGCCGGAACACCGATCGGTAGGTGTTGGCCATGAGATTGGTCGGACGGATGGCGTCGGTCAGGGATTCCACTGTGCGGGTGGGCACGCGCGAGAGTCTGCGGCCCGGAGCCAGCACGTCACGGCTCAGTCGGCCGAGCGTCTCCGGGAGCCTCAGCGCGGCACCGGTCAGGCCGCGGGCGATGCCTAACGAGTCCTTGACCACGTCGACGCCGGCCTCTCCGGCGGCGCTCACCGCGCCGAGCACGCCCTTCCTCCCCGGCGACAGGTCGCGGCCGACCGAGGGCAGCGGGGTGTCGTCCTCGTGATCGCACAGGTCCAGGACCAACTGCGTGAGCCGGACCCCGTCGACCACCCCGTGCTGGACGCGGAACAGGATAAGCGCGCCCTCCTCCTCCGCGCTGTCCCGGTGGTACCCCTCGATGAACTCGACCCGCCACAGCGGACTGCCGCCGGGGAGCGGCACGCCCATCTGCTCGGCGACGTGCGCCTCGGCCTCCGCGCGTCCGCCGGGTTCGGGCAGACGCCGGCGGATCAGGTGGTTCGACAGGTCGAAGTCGGGGTCGTCGACCCAGTACCACCGACGACCCCTGCGCTTGGCCACCCGACGGAACACCGGGTACGGCTCGACCATGCGGGTGCGGATCGCCTCGGTGACGGCGTCCCAGTCCGGCACGCGGGAGAACCACATCAGCGAGTTGATATACATGAGGTTGTCCGGTCGGTCCATCAGCAGCCAGAGCTGGTCGCGCAGCGGAATCCGCACCCCGTCCGTCAGACCGCCCGACGCACCGCCTGCCGCACTGCCCGCCACACTGCCCGTCGCACCGTCCGTCGCCGCCATGGCTCCGTTCCTCCCGCTTGCCGGGCGCCCGCCCCCTCGAACCCGGGGCGCCTCGCGGCTCACGCTAGAACAGTGATGACATCCTCCACCGCGCAATGGCCGCACCCGGCGGCACAATGGGCGGATGCGCATAGTGCACACGCCGGACGACCCACCCGCGAAGGGGTTCTACTCCCTGCTCACCGCCTCGATCGCGCCGCGGCCGATCGCGTGGGTATCGACGGTCTCGGCTGACGGGGTCCTCAACCTGGCGCCGTACTCGTTCTTCACCGTCGCCTGCGCGGATCCGGCGATCCTGTCCGTGACCTCCGTCGGCCGCAAGGACACGTACCGCAACGTGATGGACACCGGCGAGTTCGTGGTGAACATCGGCACCGAGTCGCTCATGGAGACGATGAACGACACGTCGGCGCCCGTCGGGCCGGAGGTCGACGAGTTCGAGCTGCAGGGACTGACCGCCGACCCGTCGGACATCGTCTCCCCACCGCGGGTCGCCGAGGCACCGATTGCGTTCGAGTGCGTGCGTCACGACGTGATCGACCTGGGCACCAGCGCGATGCTGCTCGGTCGCGTGGTCAGTGTGACCGTCGACGAGGAGATCATGGCCGACGACGGGCTCCCCGACTTCGACATCCTCCAGCCGCCCTCCCGGCTCGGCCGCCACCAGTGGGGTTACGCGCCGCGCACCCGGGAGTTGCCGCGGCCGCGGAAGTAGGTCCGGGGCCGCGGAGCTATCGCCGGCCTCGGAGATAGCCCGGGGACCACAGAGGCAGCCGCGGCCCACGGCGCACCCACTCCCCTGCCTGGCGCCTCGCTCCCGAATCCGGCGTCTCGCCCCCGGCCGCGCCCCAGCAGCCGCTCCCGGCCATGGCGTCTCGCTCCCGCCGAAGTACGCCCCGGCGGCAGCCGCTCCCGGCCATGGCGTCTCGCCCTCCCCGCGGTGCGCGCGAGGCGCCATGTTGGCGAGCGGCTGGCGTCCCGGCTGAACTGAGGGGCGGCTGCCACCGCCTAACAGCGGGCGCGACCAACGGCTAACAGCGGCAGCTGCCGACGCCTGCCAACGCCCACCAGCGGCTGCGTGCGGCTACCCTGCGGCAGCCGCGGCCGAGCAGCCGCCCGGAAACTCACAGCCCCGGCCCTCTCCACAGGCCGGGCGCAGAACCGGCCTCCGCGACGGGAAAGGCCGGCCCATCACGGCAATACTGCCTGGCCATGAGCACTGATCAGTCCCGTCCAGTTGTCATCACCGCGGCCGAGCTCCTCGCCCGCGGCTACAGTCGCCGAGCGCGCGAGCACGCGGAACGCACCGGTCAGCTCTACCGCGTCCGCCATGGCATCTACGCGCTCGCCTCGGAACTCCCCACCGGCGCCGACAAGGCCGAGGCGATGCTCGAGATGAGATCGAGGGCCGCGGCGAAGAGCATCGGTACCGGGACCGCCCTGTCACATACGTCGGCGCTCGTCCTCCACGGCCTGCCCGTCCACGACATGGACACCCGACGGGTCACCACCACCCGGCATCGACCCGGCAGCGGGAGCAGGCGCGGAAAGAGCACGATCTGCCACAACGTCGATCTCGCGGGCGCCGTGATCGCGGTCGACGGGATCCCGGTCACGACGCCGGCGCGGACGATCGTCGACGTCGCGCGGACGAGTCCCTTCACCGGCGCGGTGTGTGCGGCGGACGAGGCGTTGCGTCGCGAATTGTGCAGCCCGGCCGATCTGGCGGTCGAACTCGAGGCCGCCGCCGGCAGGGTGGGGATCGCCAGAGCGCGGGCCGTGGTCGCGTTCGCGGATGAGGGCGCGCAGTCGGTCCTCGAGTCGGTCAGCAGGGTCACGATCAGTCGCGCCGGTCTGCCGATGCCCCAGCTCCAACGGGAGTTCATGCTCTCGGACGGGACGTCGGCCTTCGTGGACATGTACTGGGAGCAGTGGGGGCTCGTCGGGGAGGCCGATGGGACGGGGAAGTACGGGATCGACGACGGCGAGGTGGACGTCCGCAAGAAGCTCCGCGACGAGAAGAGACGGCAGAACGACATCGAATCGTTGGGCAACATCGTTCGGCGGTGGCAGTGGGAGGACTATCAGTGCGGCCGGATCGTGCCCGCCCTCCGCGAGGCGATGAGGATTCAGGAGTCCCTCGGCAGGGGCCCGAGTCGCGTCGCGTGATCCCAGGTCAACGGCCGCGCCCTCGAGTCAGCACCCCGCAGCCGAGCCAGCAACCCCCCCCCAGCCGCTCCCCGCCCTGGCGCCTCGCACCCCGACAAGGCGTCTCGCCCCAGACCGCGCCCCGCAGCAGAGCCGACAACCCCACAGCCGCTCCCGGGGATGGCGCCTCGCACCCCGACATGGCGTCTCGCTCCTGGCTGCGCCCCGCAGCCGCTCCCATGGATGGCGTCTCGCTCCCGCGGAAGTACGCGATTTCTGCAGCCGCTCCTGGGCATGGCGTCTCGCACACCCCGCGGTGCGCGCGAGACGCCATGTTGAGGAGCGGCTGTGTGCGGACCGGGGACCGCGCCTCTTGTTATCTTGCGAGCGGCTGTGTGCGGACCGGCCCGCGCTTCTGAAGAGCCGGCAGGCGGGTGCGTTCAGTACGGGCTGGTTCAGAGAAGGGCGTGGCAGCGGCGGATGCGATCCAGCCACCAGTCGCGCCGCTCGCCGCCGATGCGCAGGTCCTCCAGGCGCGCCGGGTCCGGGGCCACCTGGCGGACCGGTAGATGCCCGCCCTCCAGGGCGAAGACGCCCGGGTCGACGATGTCCTCGACGAAGAACCCGCCGGTGCCCAGGCCTGCGGCGGGGATCTCGTCGTCGTCGCCCCCGGACCCGCCACCCGCGCCCACGGCGCCAGACCCGCCACCCGCGCCCGCGCCGGCAGACCCGCCGACCCCACCCGCGCCCGCGGCGGCGGATCCGCCACCCGCGCCGACACCCGGAAGAGCGGCGGCCGCCGCGACGCCCGCGGCGACCCCCACCGCCGAGTCGAGCGCACTGGACACCGTCACCGGCACCCCGAGCTCGGCGGCCACCGCCAGCAGACGCCGCGGGCCGCCGAGCGGCGCGACCTTGACCACCGCCCGGTCGGCGCCGCCGGCGCGCACGACCCGCAGGGGGTCCTCGGCGCGGCGGATGGACTCGTCGGCGGCCACGTCCACGTATACACCGTCGGCGGCGAGGCGCTCCCGCAGCTCCACCAGCTCGTCGACGGTCGCGCACGGCTGCTCGACGTACTCCAGCCCCGGCCCGTCCAACGACACCGGCCCGGTGCCCGGGGCGCGGGAGACATCGGCGGCGCGCACCGCCTGGTCGAGCACCCGCACGGCGTGGGCGGCCTCGGCCACCGACCACGCCCCGTTGGCGTCGACCCGCACCCGCGCCCCCGGCCGGGCCTGCAGGACGGCGGCGACGCGGGCGACGTCGTCGACGAGCTGCTGCCCCTTCTCCGCCACCTTCACCTTGACCGTCGTGCACCCCGGGAAGCGGTCGAGGATCGCGCCGACCTCGCCGGCCGCCACCGCCGGGACCGTGGCGTTGACCGCCACCCGCGAGCGCACGGGCGGCGGCGGACCCTGCCACGCCATCTCGATCGCCGAGGCGAGCCAGTGGGCGGCCTCGGGATCGTGGTACTCGCCGAACGGCCCGAACTCGCCCCACCCGGCGGGCCCGTCGATCAGGACGAGCTCGCGCTCGGTGACGCCGCGGAACCGCACCCGCATCGGCAGGGCCACCACGTGGACGCGCCCGAGCAGATCGTCGATCGACTCGGGGCCCGGTACGGATGTCATGGGTTCACGCTAACGTCGAAGCCATGACTGAGCAGAGCAGCACCCGTTCCGGCAGTGCCGCGCAGGACGAGACCGCCAACCCCTTCGATCCGTCGCAGTGGCGGGAGGTCGAGGGCTTCCGCAGCGGCGTCGACCTCACCGACCTCACCTACCACCGGCACGTCGGCGAGGGGCGCGTCAACGGGATCGTGCGCATCGCGTTCGACCGGCCCGATGTGCGCAACGCGTTCCGCCCGCACACGGTAGACGAGCTCTACCGGGTGTTCGACCACGCCCGCCGCTCCCCCGACGTGGGCACGGTGCTGTTCACCGGCAACGGGCCCAGCCCGAAGGACGGCGGGTGGGCGTTCTGCTCGGGCGGCGACCAGCGCATCCGCGGCCGGTCCGGCTATCAGTACTCGACCGAGCACGACTCGGACGTCTCCGGCGCGACCGCGGACAAGGTCGACGAGGCGCGGGTCAAGGCCGAGGGCGGCCGTCTGCACATCCTCGAGGTGCAGCGGCTCATCCGCACGATGCCCAAGGTCGTGATCTGCCTGGTCAACGGCTGGGCCGCCGGCGGCGGGCACTCCCTGCACGTGGTGAGCGACCTGACCCTGGCCTCGCGGGAGCATGCCCGGTTCAAGCAGACCGACGCCGACGTGGGCTCGTTCGACGCCGGCTACGGCAGCGCGTACCTGGCCAAGCAGGTGGGCCAGAAGTTCGCGCGCGAGATCTTCTTCCTCGGTCAGCCGTACACCGCCGAGGAGATGTTTCAGATGGGCGCCGTGAACCGGGTCGTGGACCACGCCGAGCTGGAGAACACCGCCATCGAGTGGGCGCGGCAGATCAACGGCAAGTCGCCGACCGCGCAGCGGATGCTGAAGTTCGCGTTCAACCTCACCGACGACGGCCTCATGGGCCAGCAGGTGTTCGCCGGCGAGGCCACGCGGCTGGCGTACATGACGGACGAGGCCGTGGAGGGCCGCGACGCGTTCCTCGAGAAGCGCGAGCCCAACTGGGACGACTACCCCTACTACTACTGAGCCGGGCGGACCGTCCGGTCATGGCCGACTCCGCGTCCACCCGCGAGCTGCGCACCCTGCCCGTCCCAGGCGGCGCGGCGGTCGCCGAGGCGTTCGGTGCGCTCGAGGACGTGCTCGCCGATCGCGGGCCCGCCCTGCTGCCGGTGCCCGCCGACGACCCCGCGCGCACCCGGATCCTCGTCGACAGTCAGCGGCCGGGCGAGCCGATCGACGACCGCGTCGCCCTGGTGGTGAGCACGTCCGGCTCCACGGGGACGCCCAAGGGGGCGATGCTCTCGGCGGAGGCGCTGGCCGCCTCGGCCGCCGCGACCGACACCGTCCTCGGCGGGCCCGGCCGGTGGCTGCTCGCGCTGCCCGCGCATCACATCGCCGGGCTGCAGGTGATCCTGCGGTCCCTGCGCGCAGGGCACGAGCCGGTGGTGGTGGACGTGACGCGCGGGTTCGGCCCCGAGACGCTGCCCGCCGCGGTGGACGCGTGCCGGGCGGGAACGGGCGCGGGGGCCGGGCGCGCTGCCGACCGGGCGTACACCTCGCTCGTGCCGGGCCAGCTGGCCAAGGTCCTCGACGAGGGCTCCCCCGCGGCGGTCGACGCCCTCGCCGGGCTGGACGCCGTCCTGCTAGGTGGCGCGGCGGCCGCGCCGGAGCTGCTCGCGCGCGCCGCCGACGCCGGCGTCCGCGTCGTCCGGACGTACGGGATGAGCGAGACGGCGGGCGGGTGTGTGTACGACGGCGCACCGCTGCCGGGGGTACGGGTCGAGGTCGACGACGACGAGGGCCGCGTCTGGCTGGCGGGCCCGCAGCTCGCAGAGGGATACCGGAACGCCCCTGATCATCCGGCGTTCGCCAGGGCGGGGTGGTTCCGCACCGACGATGCGGGGCAGGTCAGCCCGGACGGCAGGCTCCGGGTCCTGGGCAGGTTGGACGAGGCGTTGAGCGTGGGCGGGCTGACGCTCCTCCCGCAGACCGTGGAGGATGCCCTTCGGCGGCATCCCGCGGTCGTCGACGTCGTCGTCGTCGGGATCCCGGACGCCCGGCTGGGGACCCGGCCGGTCGCGGCGGTGACCCTGCGCGCCACCGCCACGGCCGACGAGCTGCGTCGCCACGTCACCGGGGTCCTCGGCGAGCACGCGGCCCCCGCTCGGGTGGCCGTGCTCGACGCGCTGCCCGTGCTGGCGGGCGGCAAGGTCGACCGGCGCGGCGTCGCGGCCGGGTTCGTCGATGGGACAATCGGGGAATGAGCCGCGAGACCGACCCCGCACCCTCCGCCGCCGACGCCGCCGCCGGGCCCGGCGGTGCCACGCTCTCCCACTGGCTGGAGGGCGCGCGTCCCCGGACCTGGCCCAACGCGTTCGCCCCCGTGCTCGTCGGTTCGGCGGCCGCGGCGCTCGCGGGCGGGTTCGTGTGGTGGCAGGCACTGCTCGCTCTGGTGGTGGCGTGGTCGTTCATCATCGGCGTCAACTACGCCAACGACTACTCCGACGGCATCCGTGGCACCGACGACGACCGTGTCGGCCCCCTGCGTCTGGTGGGCTCCGGGTTGGCCCGGCCCGCGACGGTGAAGCGCGCCGCGTTCGGCTTCCTCGGCCTGGGCGGTCTGGCCGGGCTCGTGCTCAGCGCGACGTCGCAGCCGTGGCTGATCCTGGTGGGCGTGGCGTGCGTGCTGGCCGCGTGGTTCTACACGGGCGGGAAGTCGCCGTACGGCTACCGCGGACTCGGCGAGGTCGCGGTGTTCGTGTTCTTCGGGCTGGTCGCGGTGATCGGTACGCAGTACACCCAGCTCGGGTCGGTGACCTGGTACGCGGTGGTGGCGGCCCTGGCGGTGGGCAGCTTCTCGTGCGCGGTGAACCTCACCAACAACCTGCGGGACATCCCCTCGGACACCGAGGCCGGCAAGATCACGCTCGCCGTGCGCCTGGGCGATTCGCGGACCCGCGGCCTGCACGCCGTGCTCGAGCTGCTCGTCCCGCTGCTGGCGACCCTCACACTCATCGCGGCCACCCCGTGGGCGCTGCTCGGGTTCCTGGCGCTGCCGGTGGCGTGGAAGGCCAACGGACCGGTGCGGGCGCGGTCCACGGGCGCCGGCCTGATCCCCGCTCTCGCGACGGCCGGGCTGGCGATGCTCGCGTGGAGCGTGCTGGTCAGCGCGGGCTTCGTGATCGCCTCGCTGTAGACGCGCCCCGCGCGAACAACGGCGGCCGGTCCCGTTCACCGGGGACCGGCCGCCGCCGTCGTTCGTGGGCCTGCCGGCCCGGCGGGTCTACTTGCCGAGCGAGCCGACGGGGACCGCGTTCCAGGCGTTCTGGATGCCGTCGTTTATCGCGAGGGCGGCGCCGCGAAGCGCGTCCTTGACGGGCTCGGGCAGGGGCAGCCCGTCGATGTCGGCGATGTTGATCGTGCCCGGCGCCGGTGCCGGCACGGGAGCAGGAGCCGGGGCGGGGGCCGGTGCCGGGGCGGGGGCAGGTGCCGCGCCCCCTCCCCCACCGTCGCCGCCCGCGACGGTGACAGTGGTGGTCTCGGTACGAACCGGGACGCCGAAGATGTACGCGGTCGCGATGGGGTTGTAGACGCCGGCGGTGGTGGGCGTGCCCTTGATCGCGGTGGTGGCCGGGTCGTAGGTCAGCCCGGGCGGCAGGCCCTGGAACTGGATCGAGGCGCCGGGCGGCGGGGTGACGTAGTCGCTGACCCGGCGCTCCATGTACTCACCCACACGCAGGGTGAGCGACGGGAGGGCGGCGGGCGCCACATCGCTGGCCTCGACGACGACGGGCGCGGTGTCGGGTGCCTCCGCCTGTCCTGACGCGGCCCCGACCGCGGCCATGGCGGCGAGTGCGACGGCGGAAGCGATGACAGGACGGGAGATACGCATACAGGCCTTTCGTGGGTACCGCCGCGGACTCGCGACCGACCCACGGTAACCCACCAAAGCACGTCACCCCGGGGCCTTCTCACGATGTGAGAGGGCTTCCGGGGTGGACGTGGTCACCGACGGCCTGCGCGACCGCCGGGAGTTCCGGGGTCAGCCTCGGCCGTTAGCGACCGTCGGGCCGGGCGCCTGAACGGTGCGCGGAGCGCCGGCGGCCACGGTCGGGGCCGTGGAGCCGGACGAGCCACCGTTCGTGGTCGCGCCCGTGGTGGTGCTGGACCCGGGCAGCGCCGGCAGGATCGCCGTGGAGCCCGGGGTGGAGGACCCGCCGTTGAGGGCGAGGGTCAGACCCGCCAGACCGAGCATGGCCGCGCCGGTGAGCGCCAGACCCGGGGCCAGGGCACCGAGCGAGCCGGTGTCGGCGGGGAAGGACGAGCCCGGGATGGCGATCTCGCCGCCGCCGGTCAGCTCGGCGGCCGTGGTCAGCTCGCCTCCGGTCCCGCCGGTCGTCGTGGACCCGGTGGGCTGGGTGCCGCCGTTTGTGGTCGATCCGGTCTCGGTGCCGGCGTCGATCAGCGAGCCGAGCGGGGCCAGCGGGCCCAGGCTGGAGGTGTCGATGCCGCCGGTCGCCTCGCCCTCGGCGGTGGCCGAGGAGCCCGGGAGGCCGAGCGAACCGGGGGCGGGCGCGTCCGTATCGGGCGTGTCGGTCTCCGGGGTCTCCGGACCGCCGTTCGACAGGCTGCCGAGGCCGAGCTCACCGTTGGCGGCGCTGCCCAGCGGGCCGGTCGGCCCCTCCGGGGCGTCCGGGTTCACGGGGGTGGCGCCGCCCTGCCCGGACGAGCCGGCCGCGAGTTCGGTGACCGAGCCGGCGTCGCCGCCGAGCGCGGACACGATGCCCGCGACGGCCCCGAGGATCGCGTCGGTGCCGTCGGAGCCGGTGGTGACCTGACCGCCGGCCTCTGCCTGACCGCCGAGGCTGCCCTCGACCGCTGCCGTGGACCCGCCCTCGACGCCGTCGGGGGCGGAGCCGTCGGCGTTGTTCACCACCAGCGTGACGGGGATGCTGACGGGGGCGCCGTTGACGTTGCCGTTGACGGTGAGGTTGTAGGTGCCGCCGACCGCCGTCTGACCCGAGATCGTGCCGTCGGCGTACGTCAGCCCCTCGGGCAGCCCCACGACGTCCTCGATCTCGATCCCGGCCTGCACACCGCTGGCCAGTCCCTGGATATCGACCGAGAACTCTGCGCCGCCGGCGGTGAAGCCGGTCACGGTCAGCGGGGTCGCGGCGGACGACGAGCCGGCGACGGTCTGGACGTCGCCGCTGACGGTCGGGGCGTCGGGAGCGGCGACGACGACTCCGCCCACGAGAGCGACCGCGGCTGCAGCTGCGACGGGGGCGACGAGTCGACCCCGGACGATACGACGAGGACGGGCGAGGCGAGCACGCATCGGCTGGTTCCTTCCGGAGGGGTTCAGATCGCTCACTCCCCGGAACGGGAGCGCAGACCATTACGCGTGCCACTCTAACCACATGCACACCAACTGTCTACTGGTGTCACATAAGTCACCAGCAGCACAACATTCACACCGGTAACACACCCCCGGGGGTATCTACTCAGCCATGGGCGGATGCTTATCCCGCGCGCGCTCCCCAACCGCCGCACCACAAATGACGGGCGGCCCGAGCCCCGTATCGGGGTCGGGCCGCCGCGGCGAACTCGGGATGTCAGGCCATCAGGGGACGGGCACGGAGGTCGGGACCGGCGCGTTGGCGGACGCGCCCGGGCTCACGGCCGCGCGGGCGCCGGCCACGGCGGCGGTGCCGGAGTCCTCGCCGTCCGCATCGTCGGCCGCCCCCGAGGCGACCGTCAGGGTGGAGGTGACGGCCGAACTGCTGGGAGTGGTGGTCCCGGTGACGGTGCTGATCGGGTTGCCGTCGCCGTCGACGATCACCGTGACCGGCGGCAGGACCATCTCGCCCCCGAGGAAGGTGTCGCACAGTCCCTCGGCGAACGATCCGGTCTGCTCGAGTGACGCCGTTCCGCCGCCCTCCCCCGCCACCACGTCGAGCAGGTTGGGGAAGGAGTCCAGGGCGGTGGTGATGAGGTCGAGGACCCCGGTGGGCACGCCGTCGATCCCGAACAGCGGATAGAACTTGGCCACCGAACCGCCCAGCGCGGGCAATTCGCAGACGGCGTCCGTCTCCGGCGTCAGATCGCCGGCGCTCGAGTCCTCGCCCGTGACGTCCTCGAGGCTGCCCAGAGAGCCGCTGCCCGATGAGCCGGACCCGTCGTCCCGGGGGTCGCCGTCCTCCCCGCCGTCGTCGCCCTCGCCGTCGTCGTCGCCCTCGCCGTCGTCACCACCAGGGTCGGCGGAGCCGTCCGCCAGACTCCCGGCGCCGAGACCTGCGGAATCGAGGCTGCCGAGCGGGATGCTGCCCGCGCCCGCCGCGTCGGGCGCCGCTGCGTCACCCTGCGCGTTGACGACGGGGACGGAGAGGGCGACCAGCGCGAACGCGGCGGCGGAGACGGTGACGACCTTGCGGGTGAACATGTGTGATGAACCCTCTTCGACGACGGCGGACGGGGTCGAACCCCGCGTCCCCCACGAGGGCGCCGGACATCGACGGGAGAACTGTAACGCGGAGACCGGCGCCCGGGGTGGACATCGCCCCGGACGCGGCGGGCGTCACTGTCCGAGGCTGCCCGCCCCCGCGGTGAGGAGCCCCAGCAGGGCGGTGGGGTCGCCGGCGAGGCCGGCCGCACCGGCCGCCTGCCCCGTGGTGGTCGTCGCCCCGCCGGTCGTGGCCGCGGCCCCACCGGTGGTGGCGTCGTCTCCGGCGCCGGCGGACTGGCCTCCGAGCAGCGCGGGCGAGATCGTGCAGAGCATCTCGCCCGCCGAGCCGATCCCCTCGAGCGAGCCGCTGTCGCCGAGGACGGACGGCAGCAGCCCCACGACCGCGTTGACCAGCATCAGCACGAGGCCCGACGAGGCGCCGTCCTCGTCGCCGGTCGCCAGCGGCAGCAACTGCGCCAGCGAGGCGCCGTCCAGCTCGCCGTCCCCGAGGACCGAACACAGGTCCGGGCTGGTGCCGACCTCGCCGTCGTCCCCGTCCTCCTCCTCATCCCCCGGGGTACTGTCGGCCAGGCTCGGATCACCGGGGGCCGCCGAGAGGGTGGGGTCGGGCTGCGTGTCGTCGGTGGACGGCTCGGTGGTGGACGGCTCGGTGGTGGAGGGATCCGTCTCGCCCTCCGCGTCCGCCCCGGCCCCGTCGGCCGCCCCGGCGCCGTCGACGACGGTGATGGCGACCTTCTGCGACTGGGACAGCGCCCCGTTGGACACGGTCACGAGGACCTCGTACTCACCGGCGCGGGTGGGCGTGCCGGAGATGACCCAGCCGTCCTGGGTGAGGCCGTCGGGCAGGCCGGTGACCTGGATGGTGGTGCCGGCCGGGATGGTGCCGCCGGCGGCCCGGGCCACGACGGGCTCGAGGTCGAGGTTCACGGCCGTCCCGAGCGGCATCTCCTGCGCCGCGGCCTCATCGGTGGCGTTCTGCGCGAGCTGGATGTCGCCGCCGTCGACGGCGGTCGGGTCGGTCACGGCCACGACCGTGCCGCCACCGACCACGGCGAGCGCGGCCAGGGCGCCACCGAGGGCGAGCGTGCGGGAACGGGGGGCGGTGCGGTGCGAGCGTCGCTGGAACATGAGGTCACCTTGTCGTCCGGGAGCTGGGCACGACCGGGTCCGGCCCAGTCACACTCGCATCGTACGTCACACCAGTCACACGAGCCAGAGCCGTTCTCGGCGCGTCGCGGCGGTCCCTACACTCACCTCTCGGACGCCACGCCGCGACGGAAGGACCCACGTGACCCCACCCCCCGAGATCGCCATCCGGGCCAAGGGCCTGCGCAAGACCTACTCCCACGGGCGGGTGACGGTCCGGGCGCTGGACGGGGTCGACGTGGCCATCGACAAGGGCCGGTGGACCGCGGTCATGGGCCCGTCCGGCAGCGGGAAGTCCACGCTCATGCACTGCCTCGCGGGACTCGACACCCCCGACGCCGGCACCGTGACGATCGGCTCCACCGAGGTCACGCGCCTGCGCGACGCCGGCCGCACCCGCCTGCGGCGCACCCGCGTGGGCTTCGTGTTCCAGTCCTTCAACCTCGTGCCCGCGCTGTCCGTGCGGGAGAACCTCGTGCTGCCCGTGCGGATGGCGGTCCGCCGACCCGACCGCGCGCGCCTGGACGCCCTGGTCGGTGAGCTGGGGATCGGGGATCTCCTCAGACGTCGACCCCATGAGCTGTCGGGCGGTCAGCAGCAGCGGGTGGCCATCGCGCGCGCCCTGCTGCCCCGCCCCGACGTGGTGTTCGCCGACGAGCCCACCGGCAACCTCGACTCCGAGTCCGGCGAGGCCGTGCTCGGACTGCTCGGCGCGTGTGCGCGCGAGACCGGTCAGACGGTTGTCATGGTCACCCACGACGCGCACGCCGCCGCCCACACCGACACGGTGCTGGTGCTGGCCGACGGCCGGATCGCCGACGAGGTGGCCTCCCCCACCGTCGAGGCCGTGGACGCGGCCATGCACTCGATCGCCGGTCGCCGGCCGGCCACCGCGTGAGCGCCCGACTGGTCCTCGGTCAGCTGCGCGCCCACGCGGGCCGCTACCTGGGCACGCTGCTGGCGATCGCGGTCGCCGTGGCGTTCGTCCTCGCCTCCGTGGGCGTCCTGCGGACGATGGCGGCGAGCGCCGACGCCACCTTCGGCATGCGCTACGCGAACACCGCGGTGCTCGTGCAGAACCTCGGCGACCGGACGTCCGCGGGCAGCGAGGCCGCACGGGAGGAGGCCGCCGAGTCCCAGCGGCTCGGCCTGGAGACCATCGCCGCCACGCCGGGCGTGCGTGCGGTGACCGTGGACGCGCAGACCTACGTGCGGGTCCGGGTGGAGGGTCGCGCCCAACAGATGACGACGACGACGGCGCTCGCCACCGATGACGGCCTGCGCTGGCAGCCGCTGGCGGGCGGGCGGCTTCCCGCCACTCCGGGCGAGGTGGCGATCCGCGCGGACGCGGATCTGCCGGTGGGCGCCACGTTCGAGGTGCAGCCGACCGGCGGCGGCGACCCCGCCCCCGTCACGGTGGTGGGCCTGTTCGACCTGGCCGGCCAGCCCGACATGAAGTCGGCGTTCCCGCTGTACGCGACCGACGAGCAGGTGCAGCAGTGGGCGCCGAGCGGCGCCGGCGGGGACGTGCGCGTGGCCTCCGAAGGCACCGTGCCCGACGCCGCACTCGCCGCGGAGATCGAACGGCGGCTGGCCGAGGTGCCCGGCACGTCCGCGGTGGAGGTGTCCACCGGCGCCGCCGAGGCCGACGCGCTCGCCGAGTCGTTCATGGGCGGACGCGACGACTACACGCGCGCCCTGCTGGCGTTCACCGTGCTGGCGGTGGCGGTGGCCGCGCTGGTGATCGGGACGACCTTCGCGGTGGTGTTCGCCGCCCGCGTGCGCGAGACGGCCCTGCTGCGGTGCCTGGGCGCCTCCCGGTGGCAGCTGCGGGTCTCGGGCATCGCCGAGGCGCTGGCGGTGGGCGCGCTGGCCACCGCGGCCGGACTGGCCCTGGGCCGTTTCGCTGTCTCGCTGGCGTCCCGGGAGGCACCGCGGCTCGGGGTGACCATCCCGTTGCAGGAGGTGACCGTGCCCGGCCGCGCGTACCTGCTCGCCGCCGCGGTGGGCATGGGCGTCACGGTGCTCACCGCGCTGCCGTCGTTGTGGCGGGCCACCTCCGGTAGTCCGCTCGAGGCGATGCGCCCGGCGGACGTGCGTCCCGACCCGTGGTGGCGGCGACTCGCGATGGTCGTGGTGGGCGCGGCGGTGGCGGCGTTCGGCTGGCATTCCATGTCGGCCGCGGTGGCCGCGCGCGACGTGGTCTCCGCCGGCGCGTGGGGGGTCCTGGCGTTCCTCGGCGTCCACGGGGTGGCCGCCGGGGCGCTGCCCACCCTCCTCGGCGCTCTCGGGACGGTGGTGGGCGTGGTGCTCGGCCCGGTGGGGCTGCTCGGCGCGCGCAACACCGCCCGCAGCCCGCGGCGCACCGCCGCCACCTCGTCCGCGGTCCTGGTGGGCGTGACGCTCACCGCGACGATGGTCACCGGCATCGCACTGCTCGGGCCCGCCATCCAGGCCCGCCTCGTCGACAGGGTCCCCCTGGACGTGGCCGTGACCGCGCCCGGCGGTCTCCTGCCCGCCGGCCTGCCCGAGACCCTGGCCGACACCGGGGGCGTGGCCGAGTCGCTCGTCGTGACGGACATGTACGCGGAGGACCCGCAGGGTAAGCGCACGGTGCTGCGGGTGGCCGACCCGGAACGGATCAGCGAGGTCATGCGCCGCGACGTGGTCCTGCCGGGGCCGGGCGAGATCGTGCTGCCCGAGTCCTCCCCCGTGGCCGCGGACGCCCGCGACGGCGACACCGTGCGGTTCACGTTCTTCTCCGACGACGACGGCCGCGACCTCGTGGTGCGCAGGACGAGCGACCAGTGGGCCCTCGCCGCCCCGGACAGCGTGCCGGCCTGGCCCGCGGCGCAACTGCCCGACGGCTCGCCCTGGCCCGAGGGCGTGGAGGTGCCGGACCAGTTCGTGCCCCGCACCGAGCTGTGGCTGCGGATGGACGACGCCCTCGAGGGCGAGCAGCTCGACGCCGCCCTGCAGGACGTGCGCTCGGCCGTGGTGGACGCCGCGCCCGACCTGGCCGTGACCGAGAGTTTCGCCTCCCGCGAGCAGATCGCCACGTCGGTCCGTACCGTGCTCACGTCGAGTTCGCTGCTGCTGGCGGTGGCGGTGGCCCTGGCACTGGTCGGCGTGGCCAACACGCTCACGCTGGCCGTCCGCGAGCGGACGCGGGAGATCTCACTGCTGCGCGGCGTGGGCGTGACCCGTACCGGTGTCTGGCTCATGCTGGTCCTGGAGACGCTGCTGGTCGCGGCGTGCGCGGCCGTCCTCGGCGTCGTGCTGGGTTCGGCCTTCGGGTCCGCGGGCGCGGAGGCCCTGACCGGTGCTGGCAGCGGCGTGGGCGGCGTCTTCGGCGGACTGACCGGCGCCGCCGGGGTGGACGGTAACGAGAACCTGCCCGTGGCCGATCTGGTGAAGGTGGGGGTCGGCGGTGTGCTCGGCGCGCTCCTCGCGGCCGGTGTCGCCGCCCTCGGGGCGGTGCGGACCCGGGTCACGACGAGCTAGCCACCTGCGAATTCAATCCCGCCGGGATTATCCGGTGGCCATCCTTTGACAGAACTGAGACACTATCGTTATGCGAAATCGGGTGCTCCTCTCCGCCGGCGCAATCGCGCTGGTGGCGGCGTCGTGCGCGCAGCCGGAGCCGCAGGTGCTCTCGGAGGCGCCACGCTCCGCGTCCGCGACCGAGCTGACGTCGCCCACCGCGACCACGGACCGCGACGAGCAGCCGGGAAAGTTCATCGCCCGGTGCGCGACCGAGGCCGACGGGGGCACCCCGGGGATGACCATCTTCACCGACGGGTCCCAGGACGTCACCGATCACTGCCTGAGCCGCTACTACATCGGCGTCCAGCCGGCGCCTGGGGCGTTGTACGTCCCGGACGAGGAGGCCGGCACCTACGCGCCTCCGAGCGAGACGGCGACAGCTCAGCCGACCGGCGAGCAGTGGACACCCGCCCAGCCGCGCACCGACATCGATCCGCTCGAGACCGAGCTCGTCGACAGCCGTGAGACTCTCGACGACGAGACGACCACCGATCGGCCAGGCGAGCCCGGCACCGACGATCCGAATACCGGCACGGACGAGCCGGGCAGCACCACGCCTGGGACGTCACCCGGTGGGACGACTCCGACGTCGCCGTCGCCGTCGCCCACCACGGATCCCGGCGGCACCGAACCGGGCGGGACCGAGCCGGGCCAGAGCGAGCCCGGGCTGCCCGACCCGGCCGCTCCGGACGGGACGGAGCCCACTCCGACGGGCTCATCCGATCCGACCTCCGTCCCCACGGAGGCGGATATGAGTCGACACCAGCCGCCGGCTCCGCAGACGTCCGTCCCGCCGACCCGCGATTCCGGATCGCTGGGGTCCGCGGGTTCGGACGCCTCCGGCGAGCCGCCGAGTTCCGTGCGCATCCCGGGCTTCCGCTGGCCGGGGTCGTTCTGGCCCGGCGGCCCGGGCAGCTGACACCCCCGCCCGTCTCGGGCCCGCGCAGCTGACGCCGCCTGCCGGCTCGGCCCGGCGCCACTGGCACCCCCGCCCGTCTCGGGCCCGCGCAGCTGACGCCGCGGCGCGCCTCCCGTTCGCTGCAGGTCTCCCTGCCGGGGCCGCCCCTTCCGGGGTCGGCTCAGGCCTCGTTCATGCGCCGACGCAGGTCATCGTGCTTCTCGCGACGCCCGGCGTCCACCTCGGCGATGTCGGAGTTGATCTGCGCGCGCATCCGGCTGAACAGCACCATCGACAGCGGCAGCGCGATCACCACGGCGATGATCGCCGCGACCAGGACCGGGATCTGCACCCCGGCGAGGCTGCCGAGCCCGATGATCACCAGGGTCAGCGCCAGCACCAGCAGCAGGCGGACGATCGTGTAGAAGACCATGTTCCGGGCCAGGCGGGCACCGGGCGAGCTCCCCTTCGGGGTGGTGGCCGGCACTGTCGACCCGTCCGTGGGGTGTGTTGATTCGTCTCGCTCGCTCATGGTCCCCAGGATACGTATCGTGGTGGAAAGGAGGTTCGAGTGATCTGGCTCTTCGCACTCATCGGGGTGGTGACAGTGGCGATCCTGCTGTGGCGGGCCTTCGGGCCAGGCTCACGGCCGGCTCCCCCGCGCGTCATAGCTCCCGACGACGATCCGGAATTCCTGCGGGAACTGGACCGTCGTAAACCGCTGGACCCCTGACGCCCCCGGGCGCAGGCGGGTCGACGGCCCACCGATCGCGCAGACCGCGTGGAGCGCCTTGATCAGCTACGCGCCAGCAGGCGGACGATGGAGTCCACCGCGTCGCTGATCTGTGCGCCCGTGCGGTCGAACACCTCGGGCTCCCGCCCGATCGGGTCCTCCACGTCGAGCGCTGGATCGTCGGTGTTGATGTTCAGCCGCGCGCGCGACAGGCCCGCCAGCGTGACGGACGCGTCCGTGTCGGCCAGCCGCGCGGCCTCGAGGAGCGTGTAGGTTCTCTTCCACAGCAGGGGCGCGAGCTCCTGGACGGCGTCGCGGTGCGCGCGGGTCGCGGTGAGGACGAGGTCCCGCCCGGTGAGCAGCTTGGCGGTGAGCAGCCGTGACGCGAACCCGTCGGCCTCACCGCCGTAGCCCTGCAGCACCCGCAGGGTCTCGCGGTGGATCTCCGCTCCGTTGGCGGCGCGGGTCCCGGCGGAGTCGACCGTCACGTCGAGTCCGGCCGCGGCGGCGCGTGCGGCCAGCAGTCGCTCGGTCAACGGTGAACGACACATGTTGCCTGTACAGACCGTCATCACGGAAAGCGCCATGCGTCGATCCTAGTCGGCGGCGAAGACGCCTCCACTCCACCGGCATCCGCGCCCGCTCGACGGCGCCTGGCCCAGCGGTCCACCACAGCCGCGCGCGAACATGGCGTCTCGCCCCGCCCGGCGGGCAGGCGAGACGCCATGGACAGGAGCGTCGATGTCCCTGGCGCGCATCGCCGGGAGCGAGACGCCATCAGCGAGAGCGAGACGCCCTCGCCGGGAGCGGCTACCCGCGGGTGCGGGGTGGAGCGATCACGCGAGCCACGACCCCGTGGCAGCAGTCGCGCGCGAGCTGCACCTCACTCACCGCGCCACTGCGGCGTGCGCTTCTCGAGGAACGCGCTCATCCCCTCCTGCGCATCGCACGTCCCGGCGTTGGTGGCCATGGTCTCGGCCATCTCGCGGTAGGCCTCGTCCTGCGGCAGGTCGATCTGTCGGTAGAAGGCCTGCTTGCCGATCTCCAGTGTCAGCGGGCTCGCGTCGGCGATCTGCGTGGCGAGCTCGTCCACGCGGGCGCGTAGCCGGTCGGCGGGGACCGACTCGTTGATCAGCCCCCATTCGACGGCGGTGGTCGCGTCGATCGTCTCGCCGGTCAGCAGCATCTGCATGGCGCGCTTGCGGCCGATGTTGCGGGAAACCGCCACCATGGGCGTCGAGCAGAACAGGCCGATCTTCACGCCGGGGGTGCCGAATCGGGCGGTGTCGACGGCGACGGCCAGATCGCAGGTCGCCACGAGCTGGCAGCCGGCCGCCACCGCGTGGCCCTGGACCTCGGCGATCACGGGCTGGCGGATGGCCTGGATGCTCTCCATGAGGTCGACGCAGACCGTGAAGACCTCGCGCTCCTGCTCGAGGGAGCGCTCGACCATCTCGCTGATCTCGTGCCCGGCCGAGAGCGCCGGCCCGGAACCGGTGAGCACGACGACCCGGCAGTCGGGATCATCGCCGAGTGCGCGGATCGCCGCGGTGGCCTCGCGCATCATCTGCAGGGACAGCGGGTTGCGGCGCTCGGGCCGGTCGAGCGTGACGCGGGCGATCGGGCCGGTGTTCTCGACGAGGACGTACGGGGTGCTCACTGGGGGCCTCCGTGAGGGGTGAGGGGTACCTCCCCTGGTTCTACCGTCCGATCGGCGCGCGCGGGCCGAGACCGCGCGCGGACTCCCCCGAGAGACGCGATCGGCCCGAGAGACGCGATCGGCCAGAGGGGCGCGGCCGGTCCCGCCCCTGAGGGATCAACTCACGCCGGGCCCGGCCCCGCCGGACGGGCTTAAGCCCCGCCCCTGGGGGATCAGCCCACGCCGGGTCAGTTGGCGGCGGCGCGGTGCTGTCCGTCGCACCACTGCTCGGCGGGCACGGCCGCCTTGACCTGGTCGACGTGCTCACCGCAGCCCTCCCAGGTGGTCTTGCCGCAGACGGGGCAGTTGACGGGGTAGCACATGGGGATCTCCTCGATCGTCGGATGGGTATCGGCCGACCGCGCTGCCAGCGCACGGTTCGCCGGTGCACAGGTCGACACTGCACGAGTCGCCGGTGCGCGGGTCGGCGGGGGCAGATCGCCGAGGGTAGGTCAGGCCTCGGCGGGACGCCACTCGGCGTCGACGCGGGGGGTGGCCTCCCGCAGCCGCTCGACGTGCGACCGACAGGCGTCCCACTGCGACAGTCGCCCGGCGGCGGCCACGTCGAGCAGGCTCGGCGCGTCGCGGTCGCGGTCGCTCATGACGTGCTCGATCGCGGTGCCGTCGAGCGCCATCTGCGGCCAGTCGATCGCGATCTTCGGATCGAAGGCGTCGATGACGTGCTCGGCGCCGGGCCGCCAGCCCTCTGAGCAGAAGTACATCACGGTGGACTGCGGTTCGAGGGCCAGGAATCCGTGGGCGACGCCCTCGGGGATGTAGACGGCCCGCTGCTCGACGGAGTCGAGGAGGACGCCGGCCCATTCGCCGAAGGTCGGTGATCCCACGCGGACGTCCACGACGACGTCGAAGACGGTGCCGGACGGGCACATCACGTACTTGGCCTGCCCGGGCGGGACCTCGGCGTAGTGCAGTCCGCGCAGCACGCCCTCTCCGGAGACGGACACGTTGACCTGCGCGAGGTCGAAGCGGTGGCCGGTCATCTCGCGGAAGGTGGGGTCGGTGAAGGCTTCGTGGAAGACCCCGCGATCGTCGGAGATCTGGCGCGGGGTGATCTCCCACGCCCCCGTCACACTGAGCTCGCGCAGCTGCACGCCCGTTCCGCCTTCCCGTTGCCGATCCTGACCCGTCTCGAGGCCTCGCCCACCAGCGCGGGCCCCGCCCGACGTGGGCGCCCACTCGTGGCGCCGACCACCCTAGCCGCGCATCGCGTCGACGATCTGTCCGGCCGTCCACTCGCCGATCAGCAGGCAGCTCATCGCGTCGTCGTGGACGGAGGCGTCCTCGCGCCACCCGGTGACGACGAACTGGAAGACGTAGGTGGCCTCGTCGTCGCTCCATCCCACGATCAGGCTCGAGGTGGCCATCTCACCGGGCTCGGCGGTGTAGGTGCCGCGGAGGTAGCGGTAGATGCTGGTGACGGCGCCGGCGGACTCGTCGCCCTCACCGGCGACCTGCTCGAGCGGGGTCCAGTCGGCGAGTGCGTCGGCGGTGGCGACGATCATCTCGACCGCCTGCTCGGTGTCCATCGCGGGGGCGACGCGGGCGCAGGTCGCCACGGCGTTGGGCGAGAAGCCGTCGCGGTGGGCGCCCGGGTCGACGTAGATCACCGCGGACGGCTCGGGCGACTCGATGCGCTGCCACGGCGGGCTGTCCACCCACGTCAGCGGCTGGGCGGCGACGGCCATGGGCGGGCTCGCCTCGAGGGCGCGACCGGTGGAGGCGCAGTACTCCTGGATCGAGGTCATGTGCGGACCGCCTCAGCCCTGCAGCCCGGCGCCGACGATGTGGGCGCCGCCGTCCACGACGAGGGTCTGGCCGGTGATCCAGTGGGCGTCGTCGGACAGCAGGAACGCGACGGGGCCCGCGATGTCGTCGGGCACGCCGAGTCGGCCGGTGGGCAGGGCGGCGCCCATCGCCTCCTCGCGGCCCTCGTACAGGGCCTCGGCGAACCGGGTCTTGACCACGCCCGGTGCGACGGCGTTCACGCGCACCGACGGGCCGACCTCCACGGCGAGTTCCTGGGTGAGGCGCATGACGAGCGCCTTGGTCGCGCCGTACCAGCCGATCCCGGGCGACGGGGCGAGGCCGGCGATGGAGGCGATGTTGACCACCGCGCCGCCGCGCTCGCCGAGGCCGGAGTGGTAGACCTTCTGCGTCCAGGACAGGGTGCCGAGGGCGTTGACCTCGGTGATCTTGCGGGCCGCGGCGAGGTCGATGTCGACGGTGCGGCCGTAGACCGGGTTGATGCCGGTGTTGTTGATCAGCAGATCGATCGGCCCGAACGTCTGCTCGGCACGGGCCACGACCTCGCGCTGGTGCTCCTCGTCGTCGCTCTTGCCCGCCACGGCGAGCACCCGGTCGGACGCACCGAGCTCGGCGACGGCGGCGTCGAGCCCCTCCTGGCCGCGGGCGGTGATGACCACGGACGCGCCCTCGGCGAGGAGCCGCCCGGCGATGCCGAGGCCGATCCCCCGGCTGGCGCCGGTCACGAGGGCGGTGCGCCCGGCGAAGCGGTCGGGCACGACGGGGCCGGTGCGGGGGGCGGGAAGGGGGGTGGCGGTCACGGCCGTCTCCTCGGGGTCGGAAAGCGTGTGGCGTGCGCCGCCCAGCCTAGATGTAAGCGGTGTGTCGGTCGTTCATGGGATTTCCTCAGCGATCCCTCCGTCTTTTCTTCTCTGGCGCGCGGCTGGACGCTAGAGTCTGCGACAGGTCCCATCCGGCCGCCCCCCCTCAGGCGGCGTCACTACCCCGGGGTGTGTGCATGTCACCACTAGATCCACGCGGTACGGCGGACTCGCCGGTGTGCTCGATCCTCGACATTCCCGGCCCCCGCTGGTTCCAGCCCGGCGACCCCGTCTGGCGGGTCCACGGCGACGCGTCCACGCCGATCGGCATCACCACCGGCCTGCTCATGCTGTCCGCCGATCCCGCGTACGCCTCCGTCATGGTGGCGTGCGGCGCGGACGAGAACCCGTGGACGATGGACGACTACCTGCACGACCTGGTGGAGATCTCGACGTTCGGCACCGTCGACGACGCGATGGTGACGATCGAGCACGCGCACCGCGACCGCAGCTCGTTCAACGGCACCACCGAGCACGGGGACTACTACTACGGTTCGGACCCGGCGCTGGTCGAGTGGGCGCAGGCGGCCCTGGCGTGGGCGCTGCTCGCGGCGTTCCAGCGGTTCTCGGGTCGGCCGCTCACCCCGGCCGAGTCGGACCGGTACGTGTGCCAGTGGGCAGGCCTGGCCCGGCTGCAGGGCGCCCGGGCCTTCCCCACCACCGTGCGTGAGCTCGAGCAGCTGCTGCGGGGCGCGCGTGGCCGTGCCCGCGCCACGGTCGCCGGGCGTCGCGCGGCGCGTCGGCTGCGGGAGACCGCCCGGGCGTGTCGGGGCGTGTCGGAGAACTCGGTGACGGCGCACCGGTCGTGCACGACGGTGGTGGACGCGGCCACGAGCCTCGTGCCGTCGGACGTGCGGCGCGCGTTGGATCTGCCGCACCGCCCGATGGACCGCACCGCCGTGTTCGGCCGGATCGCCCGGGCGCACGAGGGGCTGACCTCGCCGCGGCTCACCACGCGCGCGCCGATCGCGGTGCCGTCGTCGATGCGGTCCCAGAGCGCCTGACCCCGGGCCCGGCGGGGCACCCCCGCTCGGCGGCCCCCGCCCGGCGGCCCGCCTGATCCCGGGTCACCAGTGGCCGTTGACGCGGCCTTTGATCCACCCGGCGACTTCCCACACCAGGTGCACGGGCAGCATCGCGCGGTCGACCCGGTCGATGGGCGTCATCCGCACGTCCAGGTCGGTGGCGCTGCGCATCCACGTCCCGGCGCGCAGTGTGTGGGGGCGGTTGGTGACGACGAGGACGCGCTCCCACCCGCGGGCCCGCGCGATCGCGTCCACCTCGAGCGCCTCGCCCCACGTGGTCCGCGGCTCGGGCGAGAAGCACACCACCTCGGCGTCGGGGGGGCGGGCGATGCCCGTGCACAGCCGGCGGGCGACGGTCTCGGAGTTGCCGCCGGGGTTACTCACCAGCAGGGTGTCGGCGTAGCCGGCCTCGACGAGGTCGCGGGCGTACAGGTGTCGGCCGTCGTCGGCGCCGGCGAGCATGACGACCGCGTCGGCGCGCACCGGCTCGTCGCCGTGGGGCTGCAGGAGGAACGCTCCCCAGGCGGTGAGGGCGAGCGCGGCGACGACCACGGCCGCGCTGACGCCGACCGCGACCCGGCGGAGGGCGCGGCGGCGGGCGCGTCGGTGGGGCGCGCGCGATCCCGGTGCCGCCTGGTGCGGTCGGGGTGGGCGCGGGGATCGGCGGCGGGGGCGCGGGGTCACCGTGGTGTGGGTGACGACGACGAGGTGTCCCCTCCCCCGGCGCCCGGCCCGCCCCCGAGTGCGGCGCGCAGGCTGTCGTCCCAGTCGGGCAGCGGCGTCAGGCCGGCGGTCTCCCAGGCCCGCCCGGACAGCACCGAGAACGCGGGACGCGGGGCGGGCCGGGGGAAGTCGGCGGTGGTGCAGGGTCGGACGCGGGCGGGGTCGGCGCCGAGGTAGGCGAACGTGCGGCGGGCGACCTCGTACCAGGTGGCGCGGCCGGAGCCGGCGGCGTGCAGGACGAGGCCGCGGGTGTCGACGGCGGGGGTATCGCCAGAGGGGGCGGCGGTGTCGGGCCCGGTGCCCGCGTGCACGGCGGCCTCGCGGGTGGCGGCCTCGCGGGCGAGCATCTCGAGGATCGCCGCCGCCAGCGTCGGGGCGTGCGTGGGCGAGCCCCACTGGTCGTCGACCACGCTGACCACGTCCCGCTCCCGCTCGAGCCGGGCCATGGTCGCCACGAAGTCGCCGCCGGGGATCGCCAACCGCTCCCGCTCCGGCCCGGTGTACAGCCACGACGTGCGCAGGATCGTCGCCTCGGGGTGGGCGGCCAGGACGGCGTGCTCGCCGGCCAGCTTGGTGCGGCCGTACACGGTGGCCGGGTCGGTGGCGTCGGTCGGCTCGAGCGCCGGCGCGGTCGCGGGATCGGGATCGGGCTCCCCCGCCCCGTCCGAGCCCACACCGCCCGGGCCTGCGTCCCCGTGGCCGCGTGGCACCTCGCCGGAGAAGACGTAGTCGGTGCTGACGTGAACCAGCCGCAGCCCGCGCTCCCGGCAGGCCTCGGCGAGGATCCGCGGCCCCTCGACGTTGACCAGGTGCGCCCCGGACTCGTCGGTCTCCGCGCCGTCGACGTCGGTGTACGCGGCCGCGTTGATCACCACCGCCGGCTGGTGCCGGTCCCGGTACTCGGCCACGGACTCCGCCCGGGTGATGTCCAGTTCGTCGCGGCCCGGCGCGAGCACCTCGCCCGGGTGCGCCAGCCGCACGTGCGTACCCAGCTGTCCGCGCCCGCCGGTCACCAACACGCGCGGCAGCGCGTCCGGGCGGGCGGCGGCGCCCTCGTCGTCGGCGTTCACAGTCCCCGCCCCTTCTCCCGGCGCAGAACATCCAGCAGATACCGGCCGTACCCCGACTTCTGCAGGGCGTTCGCGCGATCGGTGAGCTCGTCGTCGTCGAGATACCCCATCCGCCACGCCACCTCCTCCGGGCAACCGATCTTCAGGCCCTGCCGGTCCTCGATCGTGCGGACGTAATTGCCGGCGTCCAGCAGCGAGTCGTGGGTGCCCGTATCCAGCCAGGCGGTGCCCCGCGGCAGCACCTCGACCTGGAGGCGGCCCTGCTCGAGGTAGTGCCGGTTGATGTCGGTGATCTCGTACTCCCCGCGCGCCGACTTGGCCAGACCGCGCGCGACGTTCACCACGTCGGCGCTATAGAAGTAGAGCCCCGGCACGGCGAAGTCCGACGAGGGGTTCTGAGGCTTCTCCTCGAGGCTGATCGCCCGGCCGTCGGCGTCGAAATCGATCACCCCGTACTGGCTCGGATCGGCCACCCGGTAGGCGAACACCGCGCCGCCGTCGAGGTCGGCGAACCGGCGCAGCTGCGTACCCATGCCCGGGCCGTAGAAGATGTTGTCGCCCAGGATCAACGCGACCGGCTCGCCGCCGATGTGCTCCGCGCCCAGCACGAACGCCTGCGCCAGCCCCTCCGGAGCGGCCTGTTCGACATAGCTCAGCGCGATCCCGAACTGGCTGCCGTCGCCCAGCAGCCGCCGGAACTGCCCCGCGTCCTCGGGCGTGGTGATGACGAGAATGTCGCGGATCCCCGCCAGCATGAGCGTCGACAGCGGGTAATAGATCATCGGCTTGTCGTACACCGGCACCAGCTGCTTGCTCGTGGCCAACGTCAGCGGCCGCAGCCGGGTGCCGCTGCCACCGGCCAGGACGATGCCCTTCACTGCGCCACCCTCGCCGTCACAGGACCTTCTCCGTCCGGGCGTACTTCGCTTCCACCCGCTCCTTGACCGGCTTCCACCAGTCGCGGTGGTCGGCGTACCACTCGATGGTCTGCCGCAGGCCCTCGCGGAAATCCTGGTGCTGCGGCTCCCAGCCCAGCTCGGCGCGGGTCGCGGAGGCGTCGATCGCGTAGCGCAGGTCGTGGCCCGGGCGGTCGGTGACGTGGTCGAATCCCGGGTCCGAGCCGGCACCGCCGGGCTCGTTCGGGCCGGCCACGGCGCCGTCCTCCGAGCCGGTCACGCCCATGAGCTCGCAGATCATCCGCATGACCTCGAGGTTGGAGCGC
Source organism: Dietzia lutea (assembly GCF_003096075.1). NCBI lineage: Bacteria > Bacillati > Actinomycetota > Actinomycetes > Mycobacteriales > Dietziaceae > Dietzia > Dietzia lutea. Next base: position 2,701,933 of record NZ_CP015449.1, read on the forward strand.
TCGCCGTCGGCGCCGATGAGGTACGTCCGTCCCGGCTCGCCCGCCTCGAGGATGCGCAGGACCGCCGAGTTGTGATCGCCGACGTGGATCCAGTCCCGCACGTTGGCTCCACTGCCGTAGAGGCGGGGCCGCCGACCGTCGAGGATGTTGGTGATCTGCCGCGGGATGAACTTCTCCACGTGCTGGTAGGGCCCGTAATTGTTCGAGCAGTTGCTGATCGTGGCGCGCACCCCGAAGCTGCGGACCCACGCGCGCACCAGCATGTCCGCGCCCGCCTTGGTCGCCGAGTACGGGCTCGACGGGTTGTACGCCGTGGCCGGGGTGAACTTGGCCGGATCGTCGAGTTCCAGGTCCCCGTAGACCTCGTCCGTCGAGACGTGGTGCAGGCGCACGTCGTGACGGCGGCAGGCCTCGAGGACCGTGTACGTGCCCACGATGTTCGAGTGCACGAACGGCCACGGCGTGGCGAGCGAGTTGTCGTTGTGACTCTCCGCCGCGAAATGCACCACCGCGTCGCGCGGCCCCGTCAGCTCGGAGACCAACCGGTCCGTGATCGCGGCGTCCGCACAGTCGGCCTCCACCAGCCGGACCCGGTCAGCGGGAAGCCCGTGCAGGTTCGCACGGTTGGCGGCATACGTCATGGAGTCGAGCACCGTGACGTGGGCCTGCGGGTACTCGCGGACGACGGAGCGGACGAAGTTGGCGCCGATGAACCCGGCTCCCCCGGTGACGACGAGGCGCATGGGCACAACCCTACCGCCCGGCCGGACCGCCGCCCGACGACTCGTCGCCGCCCTGCGAAGGGTCCGCAGGGCGCCCCGGCTGCTCGGCGCGCTCAGGCGGCTCGGGCGGGCCCGGGTGGTCGGGCTGCTCGGGCTCGTCGGGCTGCTCGGCGGAGTGGCCGCGGGGTTGCCCCGCCGCCCATCGACGTTTGGTCTCGCGCGACCTGCGCGACTGCCGCACCGCCACCACCGCCAGAGCCACGCCCGCCAGCAACGGCACCCACACCTTGCTGTACTCGAGCAAGAACTCCACCCACCCCGGGATCGAGATCTCCGGCAGGTTGATCGACGGCAGCGTGATGGCCGGCCAGGGGATGCTCGGCAGGGAGAACTCCGGCCACGGGATGTCGATGTCCGGGATGCGCTCGAGGATCCAGTCGAGCACCGGTTCGAGAAGGCGGCCGATCAGGGGCAGCAGCACGATCATCGCGATCGCCCACCCCGACCTGCCGATGCCCGCCGCGACCGGGTAGACCGCACGCTTCCACGGCGTCGACGCGATCGCTTCCAGCCTGGCCTCGGCCGCGGAGCCGGGCGGTGGGTCGAAATACACGACGTCGCGAACCTCGCGGAACGTCACCTGGCGGACCGCCGTGTCGAGCATGTTGGTGCGCACCTGGATGCGCGGACTCGAGATCGGCGGCGCGGTGGTGTGCTCGCCCGGCTTCGGCGGATCCGCAGTGAGCGAGAAGCGTCGGTCACTGATCTGCCGGGCGCGCGCGATCACCTCGCCGTCACGCAGCAGTGCGCAACCCGGGGACGCGACGGCCGCCGGGGCGGACCCCTTTCTGGACGGCTTGCGCAGCGGGTATCCGGGGTCGACGGTGCGGAGTTCTTCCGGCGAACCCACCGCGAACTCGAGGACCCCGTGCTCGGGATGGTCGAGGCGCCAGATCTCCGGCGCGCCGTCGGTGGCGGGGACGTCGGGCGCAGGCCGGTCGCGCGCGGGCCGGTTCTCGCTCATCGCGGGCTCCTCGGTCGGCGTTCAGCCCCGCACCCTACTCGGCGCGGCGCTGCTCTTCGCCGGTCCCGGCGATTCTGCTCGGCGTCGGATCGCTGGCCTCGCTATCGCGACTCGCCTCGTCGTCGGGAGTCGTACCGTCGTCGCGACCGGTCTCGTCATCGCGCTCGCGCCGGAGCGTGCGGTACTCCGCGATCATCTTCTCGCGGCGGCGGTTCTCCCACTCGCAGGCCCGGGTGTCACGCGGCGTCACCTGGATGACCTCCTCGGCCGCGATGCCGGACCGCAGCTGCCGGACCCTCAGCACCTCTGCATCGAGACGCACCCCGAAGACCACGGCCATGTTGACCAGCCACAGCCACAGGAGAAAGACGATCACGCCGGCCAGCGAGCCGTACACGCGGTTGAAATTGCCGAAGTTAGAGACGAAGAAGCTCAGACCGGCCGTGGCGACGCCCATGATCGCCAACGCGGCGGCGGCCCCCAGCGACACCCACGAGAATCGGCGCCCGGAGATGTTGGGCGCGAACCGGTAGAGGATCGCCAACGCCAGGATCACCGCGACCACGGCAGCCGGCCACTTGGCCACTCCCCACACGGCCAGCGCCGTGTCGCCGAGTCCGATCCAGTCGCCCACCGTCTCCGCCACCGGGCCACTGAACGCCAGTGCCACCCCGCCGACGGCGACCAGGACGATCAGCAGCGCCGTCAGCGCGAGACCCGCGGGTAGCAGTCGCCACGGCGGCCGCCCTTCCTCGATGCCGAACATCGCGTTCATGGCCCTGCCGAGCGCACGCACGTATCGCGACGCCGACCACAATGCGACCGCCGTACCCACGAGGAGCGCGGTACCCGCGGCGGGAGTCGTGACCAGCGCTTCGACCGGTCCGCGCACCGGGTCGAGCACCTCCGACGGCGCGACGTCGGAGAGCATGTCCATCACCGCGTCCACCGTCCTGGAGCCCTGCCCGAAGACACCGAGCAGCGACACCACCACCAGCACAGCCGGAAACAGCGAGAGCACCCCGTAGTAGGTGAGCGAACCGGCGAGGTCCGGGCCACGGTCACGGAGGAACTCCGCCACCGAACGGACGAGCACCATGCGAACGGTGCGCAGTCCGCGTCGGGCACGGGCGGCGAGGGGTTGCGAGCTGGCCATCCACTCATTGTCGCCCCCGCACAAGGAGTGCTCCGTGCGCCGCGCCATCTGCTGTCCCATCCTCGGCGATGCGTGCGCCCTCGACGGAAACAGGGAGTAGCCAATTCATGACGATCATTTCTTGACAGCAACGCCAGGGCGCAGCTAACTTAACGAACGTTCGAACTGTGACGTGAATTACTTTCGCCTCGGGCTCGAACCTGTCACCTCCGTCATGAAGGAGCCCGATGAACATCACCAGCAAGGGCCACGCGGTGCGACGCACGGCGCTCGCCTTGACGATGGTCGGAGCGCTCGCAGCAACCTCCTGCTCCGGTGGGCACCGCATCACCGGCGACAGCCTCCAGACGATGGATCCGATCACCCTCCGCTACGGCGATTACACGACGGTGTCCTCGGCGGGTCCATTCCGCTCGTTCGCCGAGCAGGTGGAGCGCGAGTCCGGGGGCAAGATCACCTTTGACGAATACTGGGGCGGGAGCCTCGTCAAGGGTGCCGAGATGGCACAGGCGGTTCGTGGGGGAATCGTCGACATGGGCATGTTCACCCCGAGTTACTACCCGTCGGAGTTCCCGATGACCGACTGGACAACTCAGATGGCCAGCGTCGTCGAGCCGGAGTACCCGCTGGGAATGCTGCAGGCCTTCGCCGGAGGGAGCGAATTTGCCCTCACGGACCCGCTGATCGAGGAGCAGTTCTCGGATCAGGACATCAAACTCCTCTTCACCTGGACCCCGTCGACCAACTACCACCTCGTGTGCAAGGAGCCCGTGAACAGCCTCGCGGATGCGAGGGGTAAGAGGGTCCGAAGCGGGGGTGCCTTCAACTACGGCGAGATCGAAGCCCTCGGGATGGTCCCGGTGACGCTGCCGACAGGCGAGATCTACGAGGGACTTCAGCGGGGAGTGATCGACTGTTCACTGGCCAACGGCAAGATCATGATCGCTCTGGGACTGTGGGAGGTCGCCAAGCACTACGCCGACATCCCGTTCTCCAGCTACACGCAGTACGTGATCATGAACGAGGACGTCTGGAACAGGCTCCCCGAAGATGCTCGCCAGGTGATCGACGAGGCCCGGCTGACGTGGTTCGACGGCTACCTCCGCGAGGAGGGAATCGTTCTACACCAGCGGCTGCTCGCCGAGGGCGCCGACAAGGGCGTGAGCTTTTATGACGCCGATCCCGAGATCAAGGACACCCTCGAGGCCCATCAGGAGCAGTCGCTGCGCACTCTCCCCGATCGCGCGCCCGAGGACCTCGAGGACCCAGAAGGCACGGTCGAGCGATACCGCCTGATCATGGCCGACTGGAAAGCCCGCCTGGAGCACATGGGCTACAACGATCCGTCTCTATCCGAGATCCCCGACGACCCCGAGAACGTCGAGATCGACCTGGCTCCGTACCAGCAGACGGTCCGGTCCGAGCTCTTTCCCCGCACCACGCCCTGAACCCTCGCGAACCGTTGGAGGACACGATGGACACCGCTACTGATGCGGAGCGTCGCATCCCGGGCCAGAAGGCCCTCTCCCGGGTGCTATACGCCAGTGCAGTCATCGCCGGTATCGCCACCCTCGCAATGGGCGTTCACATCGCCGCGGACGTCGGCTTCCGCAATCTTGGTGGCGCTCCCCTACCAGGCACCCTTGAGATCACTCAGAACTGGTCGATGGTGGTGATCGTGATGTTGGCAATGGGTTACGCGGAGAGAATCGGCGAACACATCAACGCCACAATCCTCACCCAGTACCTGGATCCAGTCTCCCGCTGGTGGTCTGACCTGATCGTCAGACTGCTGATGTTTCTGTTCGTCTCGGCACTCACCTACTACTCGATCCTGGCGGCGATCTTTGCTGTTCAGGTCCAGCAGATCGCCCTCGGCGCGATCACGATCCCGATCTGGCCGGTGAAAATCGTGCTCGCGCTCGGGTTCGCCCTGTTCGCACTCCAGCTCCTGATGTCGGTCATCAGTCTGGTGACCAACGACCGCACGAGGAAGTCCAATGTCTGACGCCACCCTCGTCACCGACCGCACCGGCGTCGCTACGGCCGAAGACCTCAGCGCCCCGGAACCCAATCGGAACCTCATCCGTGCCTACTGGGGGAACTTCGTCTTCGCCCTTGTCCTCGCGGCGGTAATTCTGTTCACTCCGGACCTTCCCGACACGATCGTCGGCATACTGACCGTTCTTCTGTCCATCGTCGCAATGGTCGCCGGAATCCATGTCGGGATCGCCATCATGGGAGCCGGCGCCGTGGGCCTGTGGAAGCTGGCAGGCACCGGCGCTGTCGCAGTGACGTTCGAGGACGTTCCATTCACCGCCGCCGCCAGTTGGAGCCTGTCGGTAATCCCGCTGTTCATCCTTATGGGCGTGACGATGGGCCGGTTCAACCTCACGGGAAAGCTGTTCAGCTCGGCCCAGGCCTGGCTCGGCCGACTTCCCGGAGGGCTCGCGGTATCGACCAACTTCGCGGGCGCGGGCCTGGCGGCTTCGAGCGGGAGTTCGATCGCCATCTCCTACGCGCTCGGTCGCACCACCGTCCCGGAGATGCTCCGCGCCGGATACAAGCCGTCGCTGGCAACCGGTGTTGTAGCCATGTCCGGCACCCTGGGGATGCTCATCCCGCCGAGCGTGATCCTCGTGATCTACGCGGGTGTCGCGGAGACGCCCGTCGGCCCCCAGCTTCTCGCCGCGCTCGTCCCGGGCCTGCTCACCGCCCTGGCGTACGGCGTCCTCATCGTGGTCAGGTGCAGTCTCGACCCGACCTTGGGGCCCAGGTCGACCATCCGCTACACCTGGCGGGCGCGGTTTCGTTCCCTCTGGGACGTAACTCCGGTCACACTCATTCTGATCCTCATCATCGGCGGGATGTACACCGGGGTATTCACGCCGACGGAAGCAGGAGCATTCGGTGCCCTCGCCGCGATACTGCTGGGCTGGCTGTTCGGCGACGACCGTTCCGCCCGACACCTGGTGCGGACCGTGCTGACCTCTCTCCGCGAGACCGCTGCCAGCGTCGCCTCGATCTTCCTTCTCCTCATGGGCGTGCACGTACTCACCAGAGTGGTCGCGCTGTCCGGCGTCGCGGACTGGATCACCGAGACGATCTCCTCACTCGGCTTGAGCCGGACGCTGTTCCTCATCTGCCTGATCTTCGCGTTCCTCATCCTCGGAATGTTCATGGACGGTCTTGCGATGATTCTGCTCACCGTGCCGATCCTGATGCCGGTCCTCTCCACTTTCGACATCAGCCTCCTGTGGTTCGGCGTCTTCATGGTGATCCTGGTCGAGCTCGCACTGGTCACCCCTCCGATTGGCATGCTCAGCTACATCATCCACCGGATTGCGTCCCACCCGGAGGTCAACCGCGGGGCGACGATCCGCCTGTCAGATGTGTTCAAGGGCGTGTCCTGGTTCGTCGTCACCAGCGCGGTCATCCTCGTGGCCCTGATCTTCTTCCCCGACATCGCCCTCTGGTTACCCGAGACCTCCGCCGCAGAGTGACCACACCGTCCGACCACGCGTCGCGATCCCCCGAACTGCGCCCCACGACCGACCGTCACACAACACTGGAGTGAAGCATGCAGCGAACGATCTTCTCCCGCGAGCAGGACGAGTTCCGCAAACTGGTACGCGACTTCATCGCCAAAGAGGTGGCCCCGCATCGTGAGGAGTGGGACGAGCTGGGGCGTCCGCCACGCGAGTTCTTTCGAAAGCTCGGCGATCTGGGCATCCTCGGCGTCCAGGTCCCTGAGGAATTCGGAGGCGGTGGTGAAACCAGCTTCAAATACAGCGCGATCGTGTTCGAAGAGGTCGCCCGCGCCGGTGTGTCCTTCGGCTCGTACACCGTGCACTGCTGCCTGATCCTCCCCTACCTCCTCGAGTACGGGACGCAGAAGCAGAAGGAGCGTTGGCTGCCGGGGTTCGCCTCCGGGGAGCTGATGACCGCCATCGCGATGACAGAGCCCGGCACCGGGTCGGACCTGGCGAACATCGCCACCACCGCCAAGCTCAGCGACGACGGGAGCCACTACATCGTCAACGGGTCCAAGACCTTCATCACCGGCGGCGTCACCGCGGATATGATCCTGACGATCTGCCGCACCTCCCCATTCGACCCCGAGAACCGACGCCACGGGTTGTCCATCCTGTGCGTGCCCACTGACTCGGAGGGCTTCTCCGTGGGACGGAAGCTCGAAAAGATCGGCCTGCGTCAGCAAGATACCGCCGAATTGTCATTTGCCGACGTCAAAGTGCCGGCGGAGAACCTATTAGGCGAGAAGGACGCGGCATTCGCATACCTCACCCACAACCTTCCGCAGGAGCGCCTGAGCATCGCGCTCAACGCTGTCTCGCAGTCCGAGGCCGCGCTTCGCCTCGCCGCCGACTACACGCGTGACCGGAATGTGTTCGGCAAGCCCGTCTCGAGCTTTCAGAACACGAAATTCGTACTAGCCGAATGCGCGACCGAGGTGGAGGTGGCCCGCGTGTACGTCGACCGGTGCCTAGAGCTGCTCGACCGCGGCGAGCTCACCGTCGCCGATGCCGCCAAAGCCAAACTCCACGCCACGGAGATGGCCGCGCGGGTGATCGACCGCTGCCTGCAGTTGCACGGTGGCTACGGCTACATCACCGAGTACCCGATCGCCCGCCTCTACGCCGACACCCGCGTCTCCCGGATCTACGGCGGCACGAGCGAGGTCATGAAGTCGATCATCGCCAAGAGCCTCGGGCTCTGACTCACCGAAGGAGGACGACATGTATCCCGGAAGATTCGCCGCGACCCACCCCGACAAACCGGCCGTCATCGAGGACGCCACCGGGCGCGTAGTCACCTTCTCCGATCTCGAGACCCGCTCCGTGCGGTTTGCCAACTGGCTCCTCGCCCAGGGATTGAAGCCCGGCGATCACATCGCCGCCCTGTCGGTCAACGACGCAAGCGTCTTCGAACTCTACTGGGGCGCTATGAGGTGCGGCCTCTATTTCACGATGGTCAATACCCATCTGACCACCGAGGAAGTCGCCTACATCGTGGGAGACAGCGGAGCCCGCGTTCTGCTCGTCTCCGGCCCTCTCGCAGACCTCGGTGCGGCGATCGTCGAGCACACGCCGGACGTCGAGCACCGCCTGGCGTTCGCGGGCGAGGTCCCCGGTCACGTCAACTACGAGGCCACCATGGCGGGGATGTCCGCCGCACCGCCGGCAGACCAACCACGTGGCGCGGACATGCTCTACTCCTCCGGCACCACCGGACGGCCCAAGGGGATCAAGCCCGCACTCGACGGCGCTCAGGTGGGCGACGAGCCGGGTCCTTCGCTCACTGCGCGCATGAAGCGCAACTACGACTTCGGCGAGCACACCGTCTACCTATCCCCCGCCCCGATCTACCATGCCGCACCCCTGCGGTACGCCACGGGTGCGCAGGCCCACGGCGGGACAGTGATCCTCATGGACCGCTTCGACCCGGAGCGGTCCCTGGCCGCGATACAGAAGTACGGCGTCACGCACAGCCAGTGGGTTCCCACCCACTTCATCCGGATGCTCAGATTGCCGCAGGGCGTGCGCGAATCCTACGACGTGTCCTCGATGCAGGTCGCGATCCACGCCGCCGCACCCTGCCCGGTTGAGATCAAGCAGGCCATGCTCGACTGGTGGGGTCCCGTGATCTACGAGTACTACTCATCCACCGAGTCCAACGGGGCCACCACAATCTCCCCAGCGGAGTGGCTACTCAAGCCAGGCAGCGTGGGCCGCGTCGGCCCGGGGTCCTCCGGCATCGTCCACATCTGCGACGAGCTGGGTGAGGTACTCCCCACCGGGCAGGACGGGTGGATCTACTTCGAACGGGACGACTATTGCTTCGAGTACCACAACGATCCAGAGAAGACCGCCGATACGCGGCACCCTGATCACGAGAACTGGACCACCATCGGCGACATCGGCCATCTCGACGAGGACGGTTATCTGTTCCTCACCGACCGTGCCAAGTTCACGATCATCTCGGGCGGGGTGAACATCTACCCGCAGGAGATCGAGAACTGCATCGCCGTGCACCCGGCCGTCATCGATGTCGCGGTGATCGGGGTGCCCGACGACGTGATGGGGCAGGCTGTCAAGGCCGTGGTCCAGTTGGCACCAGGGGTCCCTCCGACCGATGAGGTGGCCGAGCGGATCAAGCAGCACTGCCTCGACAAGATCGCCCGGTACAAGTGCCCCGCGAGCGTCGCGTTCACCGAGCTCATCCCCCGCACCCAGACCGGGAAGCTGGTCAAGCATCGGCTGGACGCCTCCGCCGGACGTCGGACACCCGAGTCGTCACCCGACTCCTCACGAGAATCGGAGAACCCGTGCCCAACGCAGTCATAGTCGACGCCGTCCGCTCCCCGATGGGCAAGGGTGAACCGGGCGGCGCGATCGCTGACCTGCATCCGGTCGATCTGTTGGGCCAGGTCCTCTCCGGACTCGCGAACCGGACAGGCCTCGACACGAGGACCGTCGAGGACGTGATCGTCGGGGTCGTCAGCCAGGTCGGCGAGCAGTCCGGCACCGTGGGCCGTCAGGCCGCCCTCGCCGCCGGATTCCCGGAGCACGTCCCCGGCGTAACGGTCGAACGCAAGTGCGGATCCAGCCAGCAGGCGGTGGACTTCGCCGTCCAAGGGGTGGTCGCCGGCGGATACGACGTCGTGATCGCAGCCGGACTCGAATCCATGAGCCGGATCCACATGGGACTCAACAAGCTCGATATGGACCCCAACGGCCCGGCCGTACACGAGCGGTACCCAGACCTGACCAACCAGGGCGTGGCCGCCGAGCTGGTGGCGGCGAGATGGAGCCTGTCCCGCGAGCGAATCGACGAGTACGCCGCGCGCTCTCACGCACGAGCCGACGCCGCGCGCTCTCACGCACGAGCCGACGCCGCGCGCTCTCACGCACGAGCCGACGCCGCGCGCTCAGCGGGGTGTTGCGACGACGAGATCGTGCCGGTCACCACGCCGGCGGATGTGGTCGACGGCGACGAATCGATTCGACCCCACACCACCGCCGAGAGTCTGGCCGGTTTTCGTACCGCGTTCGATTCCAGTCCGGCACGAGGACGGTACCCCGAGCTGGAATGGATGATCACAGCCGGCAGTTCCTCGCAGATCACCGATGGCGCCGCTGCGATTCTCGTCATGAACGAGGATGTCGCGCAGTCCCTCGGACTGACCCCGATCGCGAGGATCGTGGCCTCTGCCGTCGTCGCCGACGATCCGGTCCTCATGCTCACCGGCCCAATCCCGGCCGCACGCAAGGTACTGAGCCGTGCCGGGATGACTCTCGAGCAGATGGACGCCTACGAGGTCAATGAGGCCTTCGCATCCGTGCCGCTGGCCTGGAGGGACGAGATGGGTGCCGACGACGACAAACTTAACCCCGTCGGCGGGGCGATCGCACTCGGGCACCCCCTGGGCGCCTCGGGCGCCCGCCTCATGATCACGATGATCCACCACCCGCACCGAACCGGTGGGCGATACGGCCTCCAGACGATGTGCGAGGCCGGAGGCAGGGCCAACGCCACCGTCGTCGAAGCGCTCTGACCCCTCTTGCAGAGAAAGGCGGTGCCGATGCACCTCACAGATGCGAGCGCGCTGGTGACCGGAGGGGCCTCAGGACTCGGCCGCGCCACAGTGGCCCGGCTCGTCGAGGCCGGAGTCCCCACAGTCCTGGCGGACCTCCCGTCCTCGGACGGGAAGCAGGTGGCTGAGTCGTTCGGGAGGCACCGGTGTCGTGCTGGCGGCCACAGAGCGAGCCCCGCTGAGAGCGGTCATCCATTGCGCGGGCATCGGACGAACCGTCCGGGTTGTGGGCAGGGAGGGCGAACCCGGCTCGATGGAAGACTTCGAAACAGTGGTGCGCGTGAACCTCCTCGGGTCGTTCAACGTCCTGCGCATCGCCGCGGCCGAGATGGCCAAGAACCAACCCGTGGACGGGGAGCGCGGTGTGGTCGTGATGACGGCCTCTGTAGCAGCGTGGGAGGGGCAGATCGGACAGATGCCCTACTCGGCCTCCAAGGCAGAGATCGTCGGAATGACGATCGTCGCCGCTCGCGACCTCGCGCGACGCCAAATCCGCGTCAACACCATCGCCCCCGGAATCTTTGAAACACCAATTTTTGACCGGCACCCGGCGGCGCTGGTCGAGAGCCTTGCGGCACAGATCCCCCACCCCTCGCGGCTAGGCCGACCCGACGAGTACGCCAAGCTCGCGATGCACATCCTCGACAACTCGATGATCAACGGCGAGACCATCCGCATCGACGGCGCGATACGCATGGCCCCGAAATGAGCTTCCACTGCGCTGGGCGATCGCTGAAACCCCCGACCATGCGCGCTGTATCACCGCGGTGCTCCGGAGAGGAGTAGTCCGAGAAAAAGAGGGAGAACTTCATGAGGATATTGTTCTCGAGAGACGCCCGCGAAGATGCGCTGGCGGGCAGAGCGAATCGTCGGCCGCAGTCGGCAGCCGGATGAGGGGGCACGATGACTGGTGGCACGATTCAGAACGAATTGTTGGCGGTCGCGCGCCGCGAGTTCGTCGAGCGGGGCTACGGCGGCGCATCAATCCGCTCGATCGCCCAGAAGACCGGTGTGAGCCTGTCGGCCATGTACTACCACTACGCCAGCAAGCAAGAACTCCTCGCGGCAATGCTCAACGCGGGTATGGACTCCTTCGAACAGCGGGTCCGCGCAGAATTCGAGGCCGAGGATCCCACCCCCACCGGTCGTCTACTCGGGTACGTGGCCTCCCTGGTCCGATTCCGAACACTCGAACAGGAACAGTCCCGGCTGGTGCAGACGGAAACACGAAATCTCGAGCCGGAGCACCTCGACGCGTATAGAGAGCGTCAACGGCAATCCAGTGAGCCGCTGCGTCTAGCGGTGGCGGACGGCGTCGCATCCGGAGATTTCCGCACTCCATATCCCGAGGATTCGTACAGATCCATCCTCGGTATGTGCAACGCGATCGCCCATTGGTACGACCCCGCCGGCCCTCTACCCGTCGACGAGCTCGTGCGCCGCTACCAGGACCTGGCGTTGCAGGTGGTGTACCACCACGACATAACGGCGTCGCCGGCCTGACCCGCGCGCCGCGTCGGGCCAGGCTGGGAGGTCTCCGGCGGTCAGTCGCGGCGGCGGGCCTCCTCCGCCTGGGCCTCGCGGCGGACGTCGGCCGCGTCGTCAACGGTCTGCTGGTGCTTCTCGGCCGCCTTGTCGCTCGCCGTGGTGTCGCGCGGCGGGAGCTGGATGGTCTCCTCCGCATGCATCCCCGCCTGCAGCTCGCGGGCACGCTCGACCTCGGCGTCGACCTCCGCCCCGAACAGCAGCGCGTTGTTGGTGATCCACAGCCAGAGCAGGAAGATGATGACGCCGGCGAGGGAGCCGTAGGTGGCGTTGTAGCTGCTGAAGTTGGTCACGTAGAAGACGAAGCCGCCGGTCGCCACCGCCCACACGAGCAGCGCGATGACGGCGCCGATCGAGATCCAGCGGAACTTGGGTTGCTTGACGTTGGGCGCGAACCCGTAGAGCACGGCCAGGATGACGACGACGACGAGGACGAGCACCGGCCACTTGGCGATCCCCCACACGGTCACGGCCGTCTCCCCCAGACCGATCAGATTCCCCGCCCATTCGGCGATCGGTCCGCTCACCACCAGGATGAGCCCGGCGAGACAGACCAGGAGCAACAGGACCGCGGTCAGCAGAACCGTGACGGGCTTGAGCTTCCAGAAGGGCCGACCTTCTTCGACCTCGTAGATGCGGTTCATCGCCCGGCCGAACGCGCCGACGTAGCCCGAGGCCGACCACAGCGCACCGGCGAGACCGGTGATGAGGGCGATGCCGGCGGCCGGGGTGTTGACGACCGACTCGATGGGCCCGCGCAGCGCGGCGAGGGTCTCCTCGGGGGCGGCGCCCTCGAGGAGTTCCATGACCGCGTCCACCGTGGCCTGGCCCTGGCCGAACACGCCGAGGAGCGAGACCACCGCGAGCAGGGCGGGGAACAAGGACAACACCGCGAAGTACGTCAGACTCGCGGCGAGATCGGTGCACTTGTCCCTGGAGAACTCGGACAGGGCGCGCTTGATACCGATCTTCCACGCGCTGCCCTTCAGCGAGGTGGGCGACTCGGGCTTACCGTGATCGGGGTCGGCATCCGAACTGGGTTTGTCGGTGATGTCGCGGCTCGTCGTGCTCATACCTTGAACTCTGGCATCACCGGGGCCCTTCCGCATCCGTGCCGGGGCCCGCACCCTCCGGACGCGCGTGTCCGTGCGCCCGCACGCCCGGAGGGATACGGTGGCTCCCCTGTGATGTGGCGTCCGGACCCGGCTGGGCTACTCTGTTCTGTGTCACGTCACCAAAGTGGTGTACGAACGCACACGCGACAACGATCAAAGGAGAAACCGATGAGCCTGTCCAACGCGATCCTCCGCGGCGTCACCGGCGCTTTCGTCCTCAACTCCGGCCTGAGCAAGCGCGGCATGCCCACCGAGGCCGCGCAGGGCCTGCAGGGTTTCGCCGCCACGGGCGTGCCCGCCGTGAACCAGATGAATCCGGACACCTTCGGCAAGTTCGTCGCCTACTCGGAGATCGGCATCGGCGCCACGCTGCTCACCCCGGTGGTGCCCCGCCGGATCGCCGGCGCGGCCCTCGGCGTCTTCTCGGCGGGCCTACTGGCGATGTACTTCCGCAACCCGGAGATGACCGAGTCCGACGGCATCCGCCCCAGCCAGGAGGGCATGTCCCTGGCCAAGGACGCGTTCATGGCCGCCATCGCCGGCGCGCTGGTCGTCGACAACTCCTGAGCTCCGGCCCGGCGGGCGCGGTGATGAGCGCCTGCCCGACCGCTGAGTACACGGCCCGGCCCCGTCTTCGCGGGACCGGGCCGTCGCTCGTCCCACCGGACCGGGTTCTCCCCCTTATCGCCGGGCCGTGGCCGTCCCGCGACCGGGCGCCCACGCGGTCCGGATGCGAAGCCCGCGCGCGTATCCGACCATGGGGCGATGACGCAGAACCCGGAGCCAGATTCCCCGGCCCGCCGGATGCGGATCGTCGTCACCGGCGCGAGCGGCAACGTGGGCACCCCGCTGTTGCGGAGGCTGCTCGCCGACGGCCACGAGGTGGTGGGCCTGTGTCGCCGCATCCCACCCGCCACCCCTCCGTATAGCGGCGCCTCCTGGCACCGCGTCGACCTGTCGTACGCGAGCGCCCACGACCTGGTGGAGATCTTCCGCGGCGCCGACGCGGTCATCCACCTCGCCTGGGGCTTCCAGCCCACCCGCGACGTGGACCACCATCACCGGCTGGGCGTCGGCGGGACCGCCGCGGTCGTGGAGGCGTGCCGGCTGGCGGGCGTGCCGCACCTGGTGCACCAGTCCTCGGTGGGCGCCTACGCCCCCGTCTCCGACGGCGGACCCGGGGTCTCGGTCGACAGGCGGGTCAGCGAGGACGCCGAACTCGGCGGAGTGCCCACCGCCGCCTACAACCGGCACAAGACGGCCGCCGAGCAGCTGCTGGACCGGCACGAGCGCAAGCATCCCGGCGCCCCGACGATCGCCCGCATGCGGCCCGCCTTCATCGTCCACGCCGAGGCCGCCTCGGGTCTGCTCCGCTACTTCACCCCGGCGCTCACGCCCGCGCGACTGCTCCGGGCGCTGCCGATCCTGCCGGTGGACCGCCGACTCACCGTGCCGCTCGTCCACGGCGACGACATGGCCTCGGCCCTGGCGGCCGCCGCGACGTCCGGCGCGGAGGGCGCGTTCAACATCGCCGCCGAACCGCCCATCACCCTCGACATGCTCGCCCGCGAACTCGGCGCGCGGCCGGTGCACCTGCCCTACCGCGTGCTGCGGCAGCTCGTCCACATCAGCTGGCTGCTGCGCCTCCAGCCGATCAGCATCGGCTGGGTCGATCTGGCGTTCGGCGCCCCGCTCATGCACACCACCCGCGCCCGCGCGGAGCTCGGCTGGCGCCCCACGGTCGCTGCGGACGAGGCGCTACGCGAGGTGATCGACGCGATCGTCGCGGGCCGGGCCGGGACGTCACCACCACTGCGCCGACGGACCCTGCTCGACGCGCTGGCGGGTCTGTGCCGGGGCGGCGCGGTCGACGTCCGGCGACTGCCGTAGCCGCTGCGGGTCAGACCGAGGCGGCCGGCCAGATCGTGACCGCGCGCCAGACCGCGTCCGCGGGTCAGGCCCGGTCGGCGTCGGCGATCGCGCCGAGGATCGCGTCGGCGAGGTCGGCGCGGCACACGACGAGGTCCGGTAGGTAGGTCTCCGCCACGTTGTACTCGAGCGGCGAGCCGTCGATCCGCACCGCCACGAACCCGCGGGCCAGTGCGACCCCGGCGGGCGCCGCGGAGTCCCACTGGTACTGCCCGCCCGCGTGGATGTAGGCGTCGGCCTCGCCGCGAACGACGGCAGCCGCCTTGGCACCGGCCGAGCCCAGCGGCACCAGGTCCCCGTCCACCGCGCCGGCCACGGCACGGGCGAACGCGGGCGGGCGGGAGGCCGAGAGGACGATCCGCGGCCGGGAGCCCACGCGGGGCGGGAGGAGGCCTCCCCCGTCGACCCCGCCGTTGCCCACGGGTGCGGCGTAGATCTCGTCGTCGTCGACCCCACACACCACTCCGAGCGCCGGTAGTCCAACCGCGGCGGCGGTGAGCCGTGACGACGCCGGGTTCCCGTCGCGCTCCCACAGCGCCACGTGCACAGCCCAGTCGGGGCGGTCGCCGAGCCCGTACTCGCGGGTTCCGTCGACGGGGTCGATGATCCACACGCGGTCGGCGTCCACGCGGGAGAGATCGTCCTTGGACTCCTCGGACAGGACGGCGTCGCCGGGACGCGCGTCGGCGAGCCGCTCGAGCAACAGCTCGTTGGCTCGACGGTCGCCGATGTCGCCGAGCGTGCGCCCCGTGGGTCCGGAGGACCGGAGCTCCACCAGCAGACGGCCGGCGTCCGTGGCGAGGTCGACGGCGAGCTGCTGGTCCGGGGTGCGCGTGGCGGAGGTCATGGCCTCCAGCCTAGGAGGCTCACCGCCAGCGCGACCGGAGTCCCCTGCGCCGACCGTGTCCGTACTCGCGCACCACGCGGGCGGGCTGGTCCGGGCACCGGTGCGCATCCGCCGCCACCCGGGCCGCCCCCCGTGACGGCAGCGTGCCACTTCGAGCACCGCAGCGCTGGCATCCCCACACGGCTCCGTCCGCGGTCTCCTCGACAAAGCACACGCGCTCTCCGACCTCGTTCATGGGTCTCCTCGAGCATGGCGCCGGCCCCCTAGCCAGCGCGGTCCGCCTATATTGTCACAAATCTCTTATCGGCGGAAGTGGTGTCGTGCGTGTGCATCGCACCGACCGATCCCGGCCCGTGGGGCGTCGGCAGCGTCGGGCGAACAGACAGATCGGTCTAGACAAAGCCGCCTTCTCATGTCTACTGTCTCACTCGACTTAATCAATTCACTACCCCAGAGGTGCCCGTGAAGACTCTCATCGTTCTCGGCGTCGTCGGCGCCATCGCCCAACTCATCGACGGCTCCCTGGGCATGGCCTACGGGGTGACCTCCACGACGCTCCTTGTCGCGGCCGGCATCGCGCCCGCGGCCGCGTCGGCATCCGTGCACTTCGCCGAGATCGGGACCACCCTCGCGTCGGGCTTCTCCCATCACAAGCTCGGCAACGTGGACTGGCGGATCGTGCGCATCCTCGCCGTCCCGGGCGCGATCGGCGCGTTCGCCGGCGCCACCCTCCTCAGCAGCCTCCCGGCCGACGTGGCCAAACCGGTCGTGGGCGCCATCCTGCTCGCGCTCGGCCTCTACGTCCTCTACCGATTCCTCGCCCTCGGCGGCCGACGCCCCGAGTTCAAGGGGCGCGTCCGGACGGCCTTCCTCGTGCCGCTCGGCCTCGTCGGCGGGACGCTCGACTCGCTCGGGGGCGGCGGGTGGGGCCCGGTCGGCACGACCTCGCTGCTGTCGTCGGGCCGGGTCGAACCCCGCAAGGTCGTGGGCTCGATCGACACCTCCGAGTTCGTGGTGGCCGTGGGCGGCTCGCTCGGCTTCCTCCTCGGCCTGGGCGCCGCCGGGATCGACTGGGGTTACGCGCTGGCGCTGCTCATCGGCGGCGTGATCGTGGCGCCGTTCGCCGCGTGGCTGGTCAAGCACCTGCCCGCGCGCGTGCTCGGCACCGCGGCCGGCGGCCTGATCGTGGTGACCAACGCGCGCACCCTGCTGCTCTGGGCCGAGGTGCCGGCCGCGGCCACCAACCCGGTCCTCATCGCCCTGGTCGCCGTCTGGTTCGGCCTGATCGCGTGGGCCGTGCTCGCCGAGAGGAGAAACCGGGGCGACGACGACGAGTTCAGCACCTCCGACCGGCCCGCCCCGTCCGCGAGCGCCGGACCGGCTCCCGTCCACGCCTGAGATGTGAGCGGGTGCAACGCCTGCCTCCCTGGCGCTGCCACTTGGTCGCTCGTTCATCTGGACGGACGGCGAAGTGGTGCAGGCCGGTCCCGGCCACTCCCCCACTCGGTGTGCCGGGCGCTCTGGGAGACTGTGTCCCATGAGGGTCACCGCCAAGTCCGACTACGCGTTGCGCGCGCTCGTCGAACTCGCGGCGGCCCGGAGCGACGACCGCGCCCGGGACCCCAGGGACAGCCCGGTCAGCGCGGAGGAACTGGGCCGGCTGCAGGGCATCCCGCACGGCTTCCTCCAGGCGATCCTCTCGGACCTGCGGCGCGCGGGCCTGGTCGCCAGCCGGCGGGGGAAGACCGGTGGGTGGTTCCTCGGCCGGGACGCCGGCGAGATCACGGTCGCCGACGTCATGCGGGCGGTCGACGGGCCGCTGGTCAGCGTCTACGACGTCCGGCCCGAGGCGGTGGTCTACAACGAGCGCGCGGCAGTGCTGCAGCATGTGTGGATCGCGTCGCGGGCGGCGCTACGCCGGGTGATGGACGCGGTGACGATCGCCGACCTGGCCGCCGGGCACCTGCCGGGAGAGGTCCACGAGCTCACCCTCGACACCGACGCCTGGGAAGCCCGCTAGACACCGCCCGACTCGCGGCTCACAGCACAGCCGGCACCGGCCCGAGGCGCAGCCGCTCCTCGCCATGGCGTCTCGCCCACCCCGCAGTACGCGCCCGCCGCGCAGCCGTCGTGCCGCAGCCGCTCCCCAAGATGGCGTCTCGCGCCAGCCCCTGCCCGCCCACAACACAGCCGCTCCTCACGATGGCGTCTCGCCCACCCCGCGGTGCGCGCGAGACGCCATCTTGGCGTGCGGCTGCGTGTAGCGGGTGCGGCTGAGCCCAGCGAGCGGCAGCGTGGGCGGGGCGGCTGGCCCGGTGTCGCCCGACTCAGGCGTGAGTCGATGCCCCGGGCCGCTGCTCCACCGGCTTGTCGAGGTGCACCGAGAACCGGCGCACGAGCATCCGCCACACCAGCGGGCCGCCCACGACCAGCACCAGCGTGATGATCCCGATCAGCAGCGGCGACGCGCCGAGCATGGCCGACGCCGTCACCGCGAGCACGATCGTGATGCCGCGGCGGATGAGCCCGCCCGGCACGCGCCCGGCGAACCTCGAGCCGAAGAACGTGCCGATCGCACCGCCCACGAGCAGCGGCACGAGCAGGTTCCAGTCGACGCCGGTCACCATGACGTGCCCGATCGCGGCCGCGATCACCAGGGGGACCGCCTGCACGAGGTCGGTGCCCACCAGCCGCAGCGCGGCCAGCGTCGGGTAGAGCAGCATGATGCACATCATGATGACGGTCCCCGAGCCCACCGAGGTGATGCCCACCATCAGACCGCCGATCACGCCGACGAGCAGCGTGAGCACGGGCTTGACCGGCGGGTCCGGGTCGTCACCGGCGCGGATACGCCCGGACATCTCGAAGAACGCCCGCAGGAAGTAGGCCGTCGACGCCACGATGAGGGTCGCGCCGATGGCCTTCTTGAGCATCCCCTGCACGTCCTCGGCCCCGATCGCGTGCACGAGCCACGCGCCGAGGTACGCAGTGGGCACCGAGCCGATGATCAGCCAGAACGCGATCTTGAGATTGGGTTTGCCGTGCCGCCAGTGCACGCCCGCGCCCACGACCTTGTTGACCGCGTTGACCACCAGGTCGTTGGCGACGGCCGCCGTCGGCGGGATGCCCACGAGGATGAGCGCCGGCGTCATGAGTGCGCCGCCGCCCATCCCCGTCAGGCCGATCACCACGCCGATGACGGCGCTGACGACCAGCAGGCCGAGCGAGTCGTAGGTCCACAGGGCCTCGGGCACCGGCTCAGATTCCCAGGATGGAGCTGAGGATCCGCTGCGCGACCTCTTCCGCGGTCCCGTCCTCGGGGCGCACGTGCAGGTCGGGGGTCAGCGGCGGCTCGTACGGCGCGGAGACGCCGGTGAACTCGGGGATCTCGCCGGCGCGGGCCTTGGCGTACAGGCCCTTGGGATCGCGGGCCTCGCACTCGGCCAGCGGGGTGTCCACGAAGACCTCGGTGAACGGCAGGTCGGCCTTGGCGTGGACCTGGCGCGCCGCGTCGCGGTCGGCGCGCATGGGCGAGATGAGGGAACAGATGACGACAACGCCGGCATCGGCGAACAGCGCCGCCACCTCCGCGGTGCGGCGGATGTTCTCCGCCCGGTCCTCGGCCGAGAACCCGAGGTCGGCGTTGAGGCCGTGGCGCAGGTTGTCGCCGTCGAGGATGTACGCCGGGTGCCCGGACTCGATGAGCAGCCGCTCGACCTCGGAGGCGATGGTCGACTTGCCCGAGCCGGACAGGCCCGTCAGCCACAGCGTGCGGCCCTGCCCGCGGTCGCCGCGCTGGACGGCCCCGGCGTGCCACACCACATTGGAGCCGGTGGTGGCGGGCCCGATGATCATGCCCGCGCCCACCGTGTCGCCGGTGGTCTCGTCCACGAGGATGAAGGCGCCCGTGTCGCGGTTGCGGCGGTACGGGTCGTACATCAGCGGCGTCTGCGTGCGCAGGCCGATGCGCCCGATCTCGTTGAGCTCGAGCTCGGTCGAGTCGGGGTCCCGGTGCAGCGTGTTGACATCGAGTCGGTACTCCATCCCCGTCACGATCGCCTTGGTCTCGCGCGTCGTGTGCTTGACGATGTAGCGCTTGTTCGTCTCGAGGGTCGTGTCGTCGGCGAACCAGCAGACCATGGCCTCGAGCTCGGTGCCCTGGTGGGGCCGGTTGCCCGGCCGGGCGATCATCTCCCCGCGGACGATGTCGATCTCGTCGTTCAGCGCGATCGTCACCGCGGCGGGCGCAGCGGCTTCGTCCAGCTCCGCTCCGCCCGGGCCCCAGATCGCCTTGACGGTGGACTGCCGACCGGACGGCATGACCACCACGTCGTCGTCGACCTTGATGATCCCACCCGCGACGGTTCCGGCGAAGGACCGGTGATCCAACCCGTCGGCGCGCTGGGGGCGGATCACGTACTGCACGGGGAACCGGACGTCGGTGAGGTTGCGGTCCGAGGCGATGTGCACGTTCTCGAGGTGGTCGAGCAGCGCCGGGCCCGTGTACCAGGGCATGGCGTCCGACCGCTCCACGACGTTGTCGCCCTTGAGCGCCGAGAGCGGCACGAAGGTGACGTCGTGGACCTCGAGCTTGGCGGCGAAGTCGGTGAACTCGGCGCGGATGGCCTCGAAGGTGGCCTCGTCATAGTCGATGAGGTCCATCTTGTTCACCGCCACCACCAGGCGCGGGATGCCGAGGAGGCCGGAGAGGAAGGCGTGGCGGCGGGTCTGCTCGAGCACTCCCTTGCGGGCGTCGACGAGGATGATCGCCACGTCGGCCGTCGAGGCGCCGGTGACCATGTTGCGGGTGTACTGCACGTGGCCCGGGGTGTCGGCGATGATGAACTTGCGCCGCGGGGTCGAGAAGTAGCGGTAGGCGACGTCGATCGTGATGCCCTGCTCGCGCTCGGACCGCAGCCCGTCGGTGAGCAGCGCGAGGTCGGTGTACTCGTCGCCGCGCTTGGCAGAGGTGGCCTCGATGGAGGCGAGCTGGTCCTCGAAGATGCCCTTGGAGTCGAACAGCAGTCGGCCGATGAGGGTCGACTTGCCGTCGTCGACGGAGCCGGCGGTGGCGATGCGCAGGAGCTGCGCGTGCTCGGCCATGGTCTGGAGCTGCTCGGTGGCGCTCTCGGCGGTGGCCGGCGCGGTGGCCGTGGTGGGGGTGCTCATCAGAAGTAGCCCTCCTTCTTGCGGTCTTCCATGCCGGCCTCGGAGATCCGGTCATCGGCGCGGGTGGCGCCGCGCTCGGTGACGCGGGTGCCCGCGACCTCGGCGACGACGGCGGCGTTGTCGGCGGCGTCGGACTCGACGCAGCCCGTGCAGGTGGCGTCGCCGACGGTGCGGAAGCGCACGAGCTCGGTGCGCGCCTCCTCGTGCGGCAGCGTCTCCAGGAATCGGGTCTTGGCCAGGAGCATGCCGTCCCGCTCGATGACCTCACGCTCGTGGGCGTAGTAGATCGGCGGCAGGTCGATGTCCTCGCGCTCGATGTACTGCCAGATGTCCAGCTCGGTCCAGTTGGACAGCGGGAACACGCGGATGTGCTCACCCTTGCGGTGCTTGCCGTTGTACAGCTTCCACAGTTCGGGCCGCTGCGCGCGCGGATCCCAGGCGCCGAACGCGTCGCGGAAGGAGAAGACGCGCTCCTTGGCGCGGGCCTTCTCCTCGTCGCGGCGCGCGCCACCGAAGACGGCGTCGAAGCGGTTCTCCTGGATCCCGCGCAGCAGTGCCGTGGTCTGGAGACGGTTGCGGCTCGCGCCCACCCCGGTGTCCTCGACCACGCGACCGGCGTCGATGTCGTCCTGGACGTGGGAGACGAGCAGCTGGACGCCGGTCTCCGCGACGACGCGGTCGCGGTACTCGATCACCTCGTCGAAGTTGTGCCCGGTGTCGACGTGCATGAGCGGGAACGGCATCGGCGCGGGCCAGAAGGCTTTGCGGGCGAGGTGGAACATCACCACCGAGTCCTTGCCGCCGGAGAACAGCATCCCCGGGCGTTCGAACTGCGCGGCTACCTC
Organism: Dietzia lutea; assembly: GCF_003096075.1. Classification (NCBI taxonomy): domain Bacteria; kingdom Bacillati; phylum Actinomycetota; class Actinomycetes; order Mycobacteriales; family Dietziaceae; genus Dietzia; species Dietzia lutea. Next base: position 2,723,900 of record NZ_CP015449.1, read on the forward strand.
GCGGAAGATGTGGACGGACTCCGCCTCGAGCGCGTCGAGATGCGAGAGCGTCACCGCCGACCTCGTCGTCATGCGACCTCCAGTGTCGTGGGCTGGCCCGGCGAACCGGACAGCTGGGCAGACCGATCTGTCTACCTTTGGGCGTCCGGACCATCCTGCGCCCGACCCGCCCGGATTTCCATCTCGGTGAGACCAATCGCCCCCGACCCGTCGGATATGCGACATAGAATGCCGTCTATGCGACACGAACCGACCCACCGCGTACTCTCGGTTCTCCGCGCGCTGGCCACCGACGGCCCGCCCCTGCCCCTGGCGGAGATCGCGAGACTGACCGGGGCCAGCCGCTCCACCCTCCACGCGGTCCTCGCGGAGATGGACGCCCAGGGTTGGGCGGAGAAGACGGGGGGCGGATGGCGGGCCGGGCCGGAGCTGCGTGAGGTCGGGGCGGCGTTGGCCGCGGAGGTCGATCTGGTCCGGGCCGCCCGCCAGCCGCTCGAGGCCCTGGCGGACGCCACCGGGATCGCGGCCGTGGTGTTCGAGGTCCGCGACGGGATGGCGGAGGTCGTCGACTCGGTCGGCGCCGGCATGCGCACCGCGTCGCGCGAGGCGATGCCCGTCGGCCACGTGGTCCCGGTGCGCGCCCCCTTCGCGCGCGAGCTGGCGGCCCGCCTGCCCCTGGGCGAGCAACGTCAGTGGCTGGCGGACTCGGCGGGGCTGACGGCGGCCGCACGCGACCGGCTCGAGGTGGTGCTCCCCCAGATCGCGCGGCGCGGCTGGTCGATCGAGCGGCTCACCCCGGCCCGCCGCGAGCTGCTGCGGATGGCCGACTCGCTGGAGACCTCCGGCATCGGCGCCCTGGTCCGCGACCGGGTGTCCGAGCTGTTCGTCGAACTGTCGGAGATCGACGTGACCGACGCCGAACTCGACGCCGCCGCGGATCTGGCCGTGGCCTCGGTCGCGGCGCCCATACTGCGGGCGGACGGACGGGCGGTCGGATCCGTGGCCGTCGCGCCGGGCCGCCGGATGACCGGTCGCGCGGTCGCCCGTGCCGTCGAGGCCGTGACCGAGTGTGCGGACGCCGTCTCCGCCCGCTTCGCCTCGCGCCCGCCCACGGCGCGGACGGCCGCGCTCCCCGCCCACCTGGTTCATCCGGCCCACGCGGCGAGCCGTCCCTGACCGCACCGGGAGTCACCGTCTCCGGGGAGACCACGCGGACGTGACCGCGCACGTATGGTGTGGCTCACACCCCTCGCCCCTCCGGAGGTGCCCTTTGCCCCAGATCGCCCACCCGTCCTTCTCGTCTGACGCGGACCCTCTGGGCACGGCGTGGCGTCGGTCCGAGCTGAGCGGCCTGACCCCGAAGAGCGCGAGGCCGGGTGCGCCCGACCCGCGCGCCACCCGCTCGCACCGCCTGGCCGAGGCCGCGCGCCCGGTGATGGACGGCCTCGACACCGTCCTGCTCGACACGGGTGCCACGCTCCTGCTGGCCGATCGCGAGGGCCGGGTAATACGGACGGTCCGCGACAACGCACGGATCTCCCGCATGCTGCTCAAGCGTGGGGTCGACGACGGCGCCACGCTCACCGAGGAGGCCGTGGGGAACAACGGGATCGGCACGGCGCTCGAGACGCGGGCCGGGGTCTTCATCCACGGCGAGCAGCACTTCGCGGAGGTCCTGCGCGACTTCGTCTGCTACGGGCACCCGATCATCGACCCGCTCACCCGGCGCCTGGTGGGCGCGGTCGACCTCACGGGAATGAGCGCGGACGCCTCGCACCTGTTCGCCCCCTTCGTCCGCAAGATCGTCGCGGACATCGAAGCCCGGTACGTCGACACCGCCCGCGCGGACGACCGAGAGCTGTGGCGCCGCTTCGTCGAGCGCACCCGGTCCTCCGACACCGCGACGTGCGCGTTCGGCGACGAGGTGGTGCTGGCCTCGCACTCGAGCCTCGAGCGACTGGACTCCAGTGACCTCGTCACCCTTCGCCGACTGGTCGAGCGCGACGAGGTGGGTGAGGTCGTGGAACTGTCGGTGGGCGCCGTGGGTGTGGCCACCAGCCGCGTGGGGCGCCGCGGGCACCTGCTGGACCTGACGTTCCCCGGGCCGTCCAACGCGTCCGCGTCCGCTACGTCCACGACGCGGGTGATCCCCCTCGGCACCGCGGGCCCGACGGATGCGGAGCCGTCGGAGGAAGCGCCGACGGTGGTGCGGAGTCACGCCGTCCGGGGGCCGTCGGGGTCGGGGAGGTCGACGACGGCGAGGGCGATCTCCGGCCCCGGGGCCCGCCATCTCCGGCTCGCCGAGGCGGATGACGCCGCCACGGCATGGCGGGAGATGGTCGCCCCCGCACTCCGCGAGCGTTCCGGGCCGGTGATCCTGGACGACATCGACCTGTTGGACGACGCCGATCTGCGCCGGTTGGCCGCGCGCATGGAATCGGCCGGGGACCACCTCGTCGTCGTCACCAGTCGCGACGACCCGCGCCCCGCGGTGACGGCGGTGCTCGACCTGTGCGACCGGCGGACGGTGGTCCGCCCCCTGCACGAGCGCGGCGCCGAGGGCGAGGAGATCGTCCGCCGCATGGTCACCGACCTGGCCGCGCGGCGCGGGATGCGGCCACCCACGGTGACGTCGCGGTTCGTAGAAGCGGCCTGCGTGCTCGACCTGCCCAACGGCCTGGTGACCATGCGCTCGATCCTCGGCGACTGCCTGACCAGGCTCGAGGAGAAGGGGTCCGTGGCCCTCGACGTGGACGCGCTGCCGTCGCGGTCCCGCTCGGCGCGCCCGCCCCGGCCCGGGGAGCTGGCCCGCGGGGAGTACGACGCGATCGTCGCCGCCCTCACCGAGTGCGGTGGGGTGCGCTCGCGGGCCGCCCGGCGACTGGGGATCAGCCGGACGACGCTGTACGCCCGGATGCGGGAGTTCGGACTGTCCTGACGCGGACCACCGCATCCACCACGTCCGGCGCTGTTCAACCGCGTCCAGCGCTGTCCAGCCGCGTCCACCGCTGTCCACTCGCGTGTCCAGAAACTGAACACTCCGGAGGGTCGACTCGCCCCCAGGATGGGTTGTGACCGGCCTCACACCCGAGGCGGTAGGACTTTCGGAGGTAATCATGACCGGCACACTCTCCCGCGACACCGGCTCCGCCGCGCACGTCGACGAGCGGCTGGGCGCCGAGGCCCGCGAGTTCCTCGCCCGCCCCCACCGCCTGCTCATCGGCGGACAGTGGGTCGACGCCGCCGACGGCCGCACCTTCGCCACCCACGACCCGGCCACCGGCAACGAGATCACCCGGGTCGCCCACGGTGGGCCCGAGGACGTGGACCGCGCCGTGGCCGCCGCCCGCCGCACGTTCGACGACGGCGCCTGGGCCACCATGAAGCCGCGCGAGCGCGAGCAGATCCTCTGGCGCATCGGCGATCTGCTCGACGCCAAGGCCGAGCTGTTCGGGCAGATCGAGGCGCTCGACAACGGCAAGTCCGTCGCGATCGCCACCGCAGTCGACGTGGCGTGGGCCGCCGACGTATTCCGCTACTACGCCGGCTGGGCCACCAAGATCGAGGGCTCCACGGTCAACGTATCCATGCCGTTCGCCGGCGACAAGCAGTTCCACGCCTACACCCAGCGCGTCCCCGTGGGCGTGTGCGGTCAGATCATCCCGTGGAACTTCCCGCTGCTCATGGCCGCGTGGAAGCTCGGCCCCGCCCTGGCGACCGGCAACACCCTCGTGCTCAAGCCCGCCGAGCAGACCCCGCTCACGGCCCTCCTGCTCGGCGAGATCTGCCAGGAGGCCGGCGTGCCCGACGGCGTGGTCAACATCATCACCGGGTTCGGCGACGCCGGCGCCGCGATCTCCGCCCACGACGACGTGGACAAGGTCGCCTTCACCGGCTCCACCGAGGTGGGCAGGCTCATCGTGGACGCCGCCAAGGGCAACCTCAAGAAGGTCTCCCTCGAGTTGGGCGGCAAGAGCGCCAACATCGTGTTCGCCGACTGCGACTGGGACGCCGCGGTCGCCGGCTCGGTCGCCGCGTGGATGTTCAACCACGGTCAGGCGTGCACCGCCGGCACCCGCCTGTACGTCGAGGACTCGATCTACGAGGAGTTCACCCAGGCCGTCGCCGACGCCGCCTCGCAGGCCACCATCGGCCACGGGCTCGACCCCGACACGGTGCTCGGGCCCGTCGTGGACCAGGACCAGTTCGACAAGGTCTCCTACTATCTGCGCGCCGGCATCGAGGACGGCGGTCGCACCCTCACCGGCGGCGCCCGTCACGGCGACACCGGCTTCTTCATCCAGCCCACGGTGTTCGTGGACGTCAAGCCCGAGGACCGCGTGGTGCGCGAGGAGATCTTCGGCCCCGTCGTCTCGGCCCTGCGGTTCTCCGACGTCGACGACGCGGTCCGCCAGGCCAACGACTCGATGTACGGCCTCGCCGCCGGCATCTGGACCAAGGACCTGTCCAAGGCGCACCACGTCGCCAGCCGACTCCAGGCCGGGTCCGTGTGGGTCAACCAGTACAACGGCTTCGACACCGCCATGCCGTTCGGCGGGTTCAAGCAGTCGGGCTGGGGCCGCGAACTCGGTGCCGGCGCCCTGGACCTGTACACGCAGACCCGCTCGGTCAACATCCAGCTCTGACACGACCGGCCCACCCGGACCGGGACCCGGCGTCCCCGTGACCACTCCGGGGACGCCGGCGACTCCCCCTCCCTACCCGCCCGCTCGATTCGCACCACCCTTATTCACACCGCCCCGCGCTCACCGCGTGGTGCCCGCATCCCCCGCGCTCACACCTCGTCGCGACCGCACACCCCGAAAGGACCACCTCAGTGAAGACCAAGGCAGCCGTACTGTTCGACACCAACAAACCGTTCGAGATCATCGAGCTCGACCTGGACGACCCCGGCCCCGGCGAGGTGCTCATCAAGTACACGGCCGCCGGTCTGTGCCACTCCGACCTGCACCTGTCCGACGGCTCCCTGCCGCCCCGCTTCCCGATCGTGGGCGGGCACGAGGGCGCCGGGGTGATCGAAGCCGTCGGCGAGGGCGTCACCAAGGTCGAGCCCGGCGACCACGTGGTGTGCTCGTTCATCCCCAACTGCGGCGTCTGCCGCTACTGCTCGACCGGCCGGCAGAGCCTGTGCGACATGGGCGCAACGATCCTCGACGGCCACATGCCCGACGGCACGTTCCGCTTCCACTCGGGAGGCGAGGACTTCGGCGCCATGTGCATGCTCGGCACCTTCTCCGAGCGTTCGGTCATCTCGCAGCACTCGGTGGTCAAGGTCGACGACTGGCTTCCGCTGGACAAGGCCGTGCTCGTGGGCTGCGGCGTGCCCTCGGGCTGGGGTACCTCGGTCTACGCCGGCGGCGTCCGTCAGGGCGACACCGTGGTGATCTACGGCATCGGCGGCCTGGGCATCAACGCGGTCCAGGGCGCCGTCCACTCCGGCGCCCGCCATGTCGTGGTGGTGGATCCGGTGCAGTTCAAGCGCGACGAGGCGCTGAAGTTCGGCGCGACCCACGCGTTCGCCAGTGCGGCCGAGGCCCACGCCGAGGTCGAGAAGCTCACCTGGGGCCAGATGGCCGATCAGGCGCTGATCCTCGTCGGCACGCTCGAGGAGGAGGTCGTCTCCAGCGCCTTCGACGTGATCGGTAAGGGCGGCACCGTGGTGATCACCGGAATGGGCAGCATGACCGACAAGACGGTGCAGGTCAACGGCACGATGATGGCCCTGTTCGGCAAGACCATCAAGGGCACGCTCTTCGGTTCCGCCAACCCCCAGTACGACATCGTCAAGCTCCTGCGGCTGTACGACGAGGGCAAGCTCAAGCTCGACGAGCTCATCACCACCACGTACACGCTCGACGAGGTCAACCAGGGTTACCAGGATCTGCAGGACGGGAAGATCATGCGCGGCGTGATCATCCACGACTCCTGATCTCCCGCAGACCCCCCATAGACCGGAGCCGGTCGACCCCGCGGGACGGCGCCCCCCGCCTTCTCGATGATCGGCTCCTCCCCCGACGCGCGTCGCCTCACCCCCTGGGCGGCGCGCGTCGGTGCGTCAGCCGGCAGCTGTTCCCGGTCCAGCCCACAGCCGCTCCCGCCGATGCTCGGCAGCCGCTCCCGCCGATGGCGTCTCGCTCCCGCGGATGGCGTCTCGCTCCAGCCGACGGCGTCTCGCTCCCGCCGCCGCCCGCCCAGCCCACAGCCGCCCCTCACCATGGCGTCTCGCCTGCTCTTCGGTGTGCGCGAGGCGCCATGTTGGCGGGCGGCTGGGGCCGGGCGACTGTGCTCCCCGCGCATCGTGAGACGCGAGGCGCCATGTTGGCGGGCGGCTGGGTCCGGGCGACTGTGCTCCCCGCGCATCGTGAGACGCGAGACGCCATGTTGGCGGGCGGCTGTGGCCGGGCGACTGTGCTCCTCGCGCATCGTGACACGCGAGACGCCATGTTGGCGGGCGGCTATGGCTGGGCGACTGTGCTCCCCGCGCATCGTGACACGAGACGCCATGCCCGCGCGCGGCTGGGTCCGGGCGGCTGCGTCAGGGTGTGGGCGCGCCGCCGGTCACCGAGAGCGTGTTGCCGGTCGTGTACGACGACTCCTCCGAGGCCAGGTACACGTACGCGCCGGCCATCTCGACCGGCTGCCCCGGCCGGCCGAGCGGGTTCTTCTGCCCGAAGTACGGCAGCTTCTCCGGCTTCTGCCCGCCCGTCACCTGCAGCGCGGTCCAGAACGGGCCCGGCGCGACGGCGTTCACGCGGATCCCCCGCGGCGCGAGCTGCTGCGCGAGAGCCTTGGACATCGTGTTGACCGCGGCCCGCGAGGTCGCGTAGTCCACCAGACCCGGCGACGGCGTGTAGGCCTGCACCGACGAGGTGAAGATGACACTCGCCCCCGGCTGTAGGTGCCCGAGCGCCTCCTGCATCATCCAGAACGGCGCCGAGATGTTGACGTTCATGGTCTCCGCCCACTGCTCGGAGCTCAGGTCCTCGAGGTTCTCGACATAGGTCTGCCGGGCGGCGTTGAGCACCAGCACATCGATTCCACCAAGGCCGGCCACTGCGTCACGGACGATCCCCCGCGCCACCTCTTCGTCGCCGACGTCTCCGGGCAGCAGGACGCAGGTGCGGCCGGCCTCGCGGACCAGCCGGGCGACCTCGTCGGCATCGGACTGCTCGGAGGGCAGGTATCCGATCGCCACGTCGGCCCCTTCGCGTGCGTACGCGATCGCCACCGCGCGACCGATGCCCGAGTCGCCGCCGGTGATGAGCGCGCGGCGGCCGGTGAGCCTGCCGTGACCGACGTAGGACGTCTCACCGTGATCGGCCGGCGGCTGGAGCTCGGAAGCGAGCCCCGGCACCGGCTGGGACTGCATCGGGATGTCGACCTCGTACTTGGTGGTGGGGTCGGCGATCGGCTGGGCGTTCGGATCGGTGGTCACGGCAGGCCTCCTCGGAAGTCGGGAACTCGACCGTACGCCGCGATCGAACTGCGACACTGGGCGACATGCACAGCCGCCGTTCAGCCTTCCGCCCGTCCGCCGCTCGTCACGTCGCCGCGGCAGTGGCTTCGGTGCTCGTGGCAGCGGGACTCGTCGTCGTCCAGGGTGCCGCCACCACCGCACCGGCCGCGCACGCGGCGCCCACCTGGGGCACGTGCCCCGACACCGTGTCCACCCCCGGCGCGGTCTGCACGACGGTGACCGTGCCGCAGGACTACTCGCGGCCGGACGGCGAGACCATCGACGTCACCGTGTCCAAGCTCCCGGCCCGCGACCCGGACGCCCGGCGCGGGGTGCTGTTCGGCAACGCGGGAGGACCGGGCGGGGACTCCCTGACCTACTTCGACGACAACGAGCTCTTCACCTGGCCCGATGCCCTGCGCGACGAGTGGGATCTGATCGGCGTACAGCCCCGGGGACTCGCCCACGCCGGGCCACTGCAGTGCGCTCCGCTGAACCCGGCGGACGTCCTCATGTTGGCGACCAACGTCGGAGGAGCACACCGGGCGGTGTGCGAGTCGGTCAGCGGCGACGACTGGCGGCACCTGACCACCGAGAACACCGCCCGCGACTGGGAGCAGGTGCGACTGTCGCTCGGCGAGGAGCAGATTTCAATCCACGGTCTGTCCTACGGCACCCTGCTCGGCTCCACCTACGCGACGTTGTTCCCCCAGCACACGGACAAGGTCGTGCTGGACTCGGGCGCTCACCCGGACTGGATGTGGAACCAGGTGCTGCTCGAGCAGAACGAGCCACACAAGCGGCGGGTGCACGACATGTTCGACTGGATCGCGGCCAACGACGCCACGTACGGCCTGGGCGACACCCCGCTGAAGGTGTATCAGCGCTGGACGGAGCGGGTGCTCGCCGAGGCCGGCACGACCCCGACACTTGCTCCGCCGCCCGCGCGCGTGGGCGATGTGCCGGCGGAGTGGCAGTCCCTGGCGCAGGCGTGGATCGACGGTACGACGCTCACCGGGCCGGCGCGGGCGCAGCTCGAGGGCCTCGCGCGGCAACTGCGCAACCCCGGCGCGATGCAGTCGCAGTCGATCACGCTCGCCGCGACGCGGAGCCTCGCGCCGCAGTCGCAGGGCTGGCCGATGTTGGCGGCGGCCCTGCGTGACGGCACACCGCTGGGAGTGGTCGATCCGGAGATGCCGGCCGTGCCGGCGGAGGCGCTGATCGCGGTGAACATGCAGTCGGCGATCCTCTGCAACGAGAACCGCGTGGCCCCGCGGCCGCTGGATTACCCCGGCTTCCTGTGGACCCAGTTCGTCACCGGCGACATCTTCGACGCCACCGGCCTGATGTTCAGCTCGGGCGCAGCGTGTGCGGGAGCCCCCGCCGTCGCCACTCCGGTCGAGGTGAGCGGTGACGCGCTCGAGGTTCCGCCGCTGCTGATCAACTCGGTGGCGGACCCGCAGACCCCGCTGCACGGCGCCCGCGCGCTGGCGGACCGGATGGGCGCACACATGGTCACCGTCGACGGCGGTGATCACGGGCAGGTCGCGAAGGGCAACACGGTCGTCGACGACGCCGTGGTCGAGTACCTGCGCACCGGGCACACCGCGCTCACCTCGGCGCCCGCACCGCCGCCGCCGGTCGCGCGGTGACCGCCCGACGCCGTGACCGGATGCGAGAAGACGCCGGATCACCCACACTGCGGATACGACCGGATTCCATCGATTCGAAGGAGCAAGCATGCCCCGTTACCGCGTAGTGGACCCCGACCAGAACGTGATCGACGAGAAGGAGTTCGCTGACGACACCAAGGCGTACGACTGGTTCAAGACGGTCGAGGTTCCCGATGACGCGCTCGGGTACGCCATGGAGGTCGACATGGACGGCAAGTGGACCCGATTCGAGATCAACGACGGCGGCACCAACACCTCCCCCGCCGCCGACGAGGGCACCGGCACCCCCTGATCCGAGTTCTGCGCGCCTGATCGGGCACGCCGTTCCGACACCGAGTCAGGCGACACCCCGCACGATCGCTACTCCGCCTCAGCTGCGGCCCGAAAGGGCGCGGCGGGGCGGAGTAGTTCTGTGTCCGGCCCCGGTCTCCCTTCAACCCCGATCCCCGCGTCCCGGCGCGCGCCTCGCCCGGTGGATGTGGTCGCGCACGGCCACCGTCAGCGCGTCCAGCCGGGCGGCTTCGGTGAGGAGATCGGCGACTCCGCTCGGACGGTTGGTGGTGCTGTCGACCAGGGCGTCGTTCGCCCGCTCCAGAAGTTGGGTGAACGCGGGGTCGCCGTCAAGGGCGTCTCGAACGGCGGGGTACTCGGCTTCGAGCGGGGTGCCGATGCCGAGCGTGGAGCGGAGCTCATACCAGCGGTCGAGGGTCGCGGCGAGTGCCTCGGAGGCCAGCGCGTGGGTGCGGCGAGCGGTGTCGACGGCGCGCTCGGCGGTGAGCTGCGCCGTGTCGGTCCCCCTGCTGAGCCGGCGGTGTCGGGCGAGATCCTCCAGGCCGGAGCGCACGAGCCATCCGGTCGACGCGATCCAGGCGACCACACCGGCGAGGACTGCGAGCACCACCAGCGCGAGGATCAGCGGCATGTCACATCACCGCGTTGAGAACGAGGGTCAGCGGGACAGCCAGGAGCACCGCCGCCGAGAGGCCGGCCCCGATCAATCTCCCCACGCCCGACCACCGGAGTTCGGAGCGTTCGGCCTCCAGCGCCGCGGGTGACAGCGGAGCCGCGAGGCGCCCGGCGGCTGAGGCCGCGGACTCGGCGACCGTGGGCCAGGTCCGCGGGACGTGTCGGCGCGGATCGCTGCCGAGGTCGTCGGCGGCGAGGAGGGCTCGTTGCTCGTCCCATTCGGCGAGGCGTTGGTCGAGTTCGGCGACAGCGGCCTCGGCCTCGGCGATCCGGCGGCCCTCGGCCGTCCGCGAGAACATCACCGAGGGGAACTGCATGGCTCCAGCCTCCCCCACCCCGACCGGCACCGGCAAGAGGCCGCGCACGTGTGAGGGTGCGCGGGCGCGCGAGTGCGCGGGCGCGCGAGTGCGCGGGCGCGCGAGTGCGCGGGCGCGGGCGCGCGGGCGCGGTGCGATCGGCGCCGCCGCGCCCTCACCCCTTGACCAGTCCCCCGTCCACGATGAGGTTCTGCCCGGTCACGGCGCGCGCCCACGGGGAGGCGAAGAACAGCACCGCGTCGGCGAGCTCGGCCGGGGTGATCGCGCGCCGCAGCGGCGTCCCCGAGGCGATGAGGTCGAACACCTCTGCAGGCGTAGCGGCGCTGGCGTCGGTGGTGCGCAGCAGACCGCCGGAGACCATGTTCACCGTGATGCCGTCCGGTCCCAGATCGGTGGCGAGGGTCCGGGTCAGCGACAGCGCGGCGGCCTTGGCGGCGGTGTAGTCGTGGTACGGCACGACGGGGTGCTGGAACAGGTTGGTGCCGATGTTCACGATCCGTCCGAAGCCGGCCTCGCGCATGCCCGGAAGCGTCGCCTGGGTCGTGGCGAGGGTGGCCTTGACCGCGCCGCGGAGTTGCGAGTCGAAGTCGTCCCAGGTCAGCGTCTCGGGTCGCGGGCGGGCGTCACCGTTGAACTCGAAGTCGACGAGCGCGTTGTTGACGACCGTGGTGACGGGCGCGCCGAAGTGGCGACGGGCGGCGTCGACGAGGGCGTGCACCTCGTCGTCGTCGGTGACGTCGGCGCGTAGTGCGACGACGCGGTCCTCGCCGAGCTCACGGACGAGGTCAGCGGCGGCCACCTCGCTCCGGTGATAGTTGACGACGACGAGAGCGCCCTCTCTGGAGAAGGCGCGACTGATGTCCGCGCCGAGCCCGCGGGCGCCGCCGGTGACGAGGACGACCTGCTCGTCGATCCGCACGCTGTTGCCGATATCCATTGCCACTCGCTTCCCGGTGTTCCCGGCGAGGGTGACGATGCGGCTCCGCCACTCGGCAGCGCAGGGCGCGGCCGATCGGCGACGGCACCGGGACCACCGTTGCGGTGGCGGCGGCCGTATCGACATTCCTTCGCTGGAACTACCCAGATCAGGTTCGACGGGTGTGATCTCAGCCGCCCGGATGGGCAGCACCCCGTGTCGTGGACCACTATAGATCACCGGCCGGTACGGCGGGCGGCTCCCCGCGTCGATCCGCTCAGTGCGTGGTCAATCCCGTGGTCATCCAGCGGTCTCGTACCTGGCCGCCAGCTTCGAGAGCGTCTCGGTGATGCCCGCCGCGTTCTGCTTGGACACCCCCACGCTCTCGAAGAACCTGCCGAGCTTGGACGGCCGGTTGTCGAAGCTCTCGACGACCTTCGTCTTCCCGTCACCGGCCGGGGTGAACTCCCAGCGCCACCGGTGCCCTGCGGGGTGCGCCCACTCGATCACCTTTTCCGTCGCGGTGTCGCGGTGCTCGGTGACTGTGCAGGTGATGCGGTACGGCACGCCGTACATGCGCATCGCGGTGGTGAACTTGGCGCCGGGGTGCAGGGTGGCCGGCCCCTGGACGTTGTCGCGGACCGTTCCGGACCCGTCGACGAGTCCGTGCTTGCGAGGGTCGTAGACGAGGGCGAACAGTTCGTCGGCGGGCGCGTTCACGGTGACGCTGCGGGCGACCACGCGCGGTCCGCGGTCGATTGTGCTGATGGCGGTCATGGTCAGGTGGGACCTTCCGGTTGGACTCGGCCTGGCGGCGAGCTCGGATGCGGTTCACCCCACCGTACGACCGCGCTCCGACATCGTGCGGCGCTTCGTGTACGGCCGGCAGGTCAGCTGACGGCCTTGAGCCCGACCACACCGCCGATGATCATGGCCAGGAACAGCACCTTCGCCGCCGAGGCGGGTTCCGCCCCGGTGGCCATGGCGTAGACCACGGTCAGCGAGGCTCCGATGCCGACCCACACCGCGTACGCCGTGCCCACGGGCAGCTCGCGCATCGCGTAGGCCAGTCCGGCCATGCTCACGACCAGGGCGACGCCGAACACCACCGTTGGCCAGAGCCGGGTGAACCCCTCCGAACGGCCCATCGCGGTGGCCCACACGGCCTCGAGCACCCCGCACAGAACGAGCACGACCCATGCCATGACAGCCTCCTACGGGCCGTCTTGTCGCACACCGGGTACGGCGCCCCTCGTCCGGAGGCCCCGGGCCGGGGCTCTGATCCCCAGAGTGGCAGTCCCGGTGGCCCCGGACAACGTCAGATCCGTCACCGCGATAAGTCGCACTAATTAAGGTGGCGTTCATGCGAGTGGGAACGGTCTCGGAGCTGTGGCGCTACCCCGTGAAGTCGATGCGGGGCGACCGCGTGGCCGAGACGGCGGTGACCGAGCGCTGGGGCCTGCCCGGCGACCGGGGCTGGGTGATCAGGGACGAGGACGCCGGCGAGCTCCGCAGCGCCAAGAAGTGGGCGGAGCTGTTGCAGTTCCACGCCCGCTACGTCGAGGAGCCGCAGGGCGACGCGACGCCGACCATCGAGATCGACTTCCCGGACGGCTCGTCGATGCGCAGCGATGACGACACCGTCCACGAGGCGCTCTCGGCCGCGCTGGGTCGGCGCGTCACACTGTGGCCGCGTCGGCCGGTCGACGATCACGAGCACTACCGCCGTCGCGCCGTCGACGAGGCGGACCTGCGCACCCAGCTCGGCCTGGGGCCCGACGACCCGTTCCCCGAATACTCGGATATGCCCGAGGACGTGCTGACCGAGCTCGGCTACTACGCCACCCCGCGCGGGACCTACTTCGACGCGATGCCGCTGTCGCTCCTGACCAGTACCGCGATGGCGTCACTGCAGGCCGCGGTGCCGGACGCGGCGATCGATCCGCGCCGGTTCCGCAAGAACCTCATCGTCACGCACGAGCCCGGCGGCGACGGGCATCCCGAGTTCGACTGGGTCGGCCGCCAGCTGGCGATCGGCGAGGTGACCTGCGAGGTCGTCATGCGCATCTCCCGCTGCAGAATGGTGACCCTCCCGCAGGCGGATCTGCCCCACGACCGCAGTGTCCTCCGGTCACTCGCGCGCGACAACGGCGCGGAGTTCGGCGTCTACCTCCGCGCGCTCTCGCCCGGCACGATCCGGGAGGGCGACGAGGTCCGGCTGGTGTGAGCCGCCGCTCGCTGGTCTGAGCCGCCGCCCGTCGGACTCGTCGCGGTCCGCCTACCGCGCCTGATCGCGGACACCCCAGGCCCCGAGCCAGATCGCCTTGAGCGCCGCCAGCATCCGCGCGGACTCGGCCTCGGCGGGTCTGACCGACCGGTCCTGAAGGAAGGCCATGACGATCATGTCGGTCAGCCTCTCGCTGATCGCCCCGTGGTCATCGGACAGCGGCGCGATCAGCCCGGCCTCGGTATCCCGACTCATCTGCAGCGAGAGGTGACGGTTCAACTCTGAGACGAGTTCCGACCAGCGTGACCTCACCTCGTCGTCGTACCCGGTCGCCTGCACGCCGGCGACCATCACCTGGTCGTGTTCCACCCATGCCGCGTAGGACTGGCCGAAGAGCCTGTCGAAGTAGGCGGCGTGGGACTCACCCGCGAGTCGGTTGTAGCTGCCGACGGTCTTCGTCCAGTCGTCCCACGCCCGTCCGACCAGCTCCCCCAGGACAGCGGCCTTGGACTCGAAGTAGAAGTAGAAGTTGGGTCGTTTGATCCCGGCGGCCTCGGTGATGTCCTTGACCGAGATGTCCGGCGCCGGCATCCGGTCGAGCAGGCGCTCGAACCCGTCGAGGATCGCCTGCCGCTGGACCTCGCCCCGCGGGACGCGCCTCCGGCTCCCACCGGAGGGGTCTGTGGTCGCTGGCGCTGTCGGGCTCGGGGGCATGGTCGGAAGCCTAGGGTCGGTGCACGCGGGGTCCGCCAGGCGTGCGGGGCGGGCGGGAATGTGACGCCTGCGAGGCCGCCGCCCGGACGAGGTGCCGGACGGCGGCCACCGGAGCTCGGCGGGTGATCAGGCCACCGGGACCGCGTCACGAGCGGGCTCGAAGACCAGACCCTCGAACCGGCCCGAGTTCCACCAGGCCTCGATCATGTTCCAGAAGTCGACCTCCGACGAGTTGTACACGTCGCGGAAGACCGCCTTGGACACCTCGCCCTGACCGTTGTAGTAGCCCGGCGTACAGGCTCCCCAGTACGCCTCGCGCGGCTCATTGGACCGCCGGACCTCGGCGACCCATTCCGCCTCGGCCTCGGCGGTGGGCTCGAAGGTCCCGATGCCGTTGTCCAGCGCATGTCGCACGAGCCGAGCCGCGTGACGCGCCTTGCGGTCGAGCATGTAGACAAAGTTGACGTAGTAGGCGGTCTGCGACATCCCGAGCTCCACGAAGTTCGGGAAGCCGTGCGTGAAGAACCCGTGAAAGGTCCTCGCCCCCTCGGAGAAGTACTCCTGCATCGAGTGGCCCTCGCGTCCGATCACGTCGTAGCCATAGATACCCGCCGGGCCGGACCCGGTCTCGAAGCCGGTCGCGAAGACGATGCAGTCGACCTCGTAGTGGGTGCCCGCGACGACGATCCCCGTCGAGGTGATCCCGTCGATGCCCGTCGGAGAAGCGGCCAGGGTGACGTTGGAGCGGTTGAACGCCTGGAGGTACTCGTCGTTGAAGCACGGCCGCTTGCACATGTACCCGAACCACGGCTTGAGGCCGTCGGCGGTGGCCGGGTCGGTGACGATGGAGTCGACCCGCGCGTGCGCGCTCATGAGCAGCTTCATGTCCGCGAGCTCCGCCACCAACGCCTGGTCGCCTTCGGGGAGCCCTCCGACCGGCACGTCCACCAGGTGCTGGCCGGTCAGCTCGGGAAACAGGTGCGTCCAGCCGTCGTCGACCAGGTTTCCCTCCACCTCGTGGCCGGATATGATGCCGTTGAAGTTGTCGTGCCGTTCGTACTGCCAGCCCGGCTTCAGCGAGGCCACCCACTCCGGATCGGTCTTGCGGTTGTTGCGCGGCTGGACCACGCTCGGCGTGCGCTGCACCACGACGAGCTCCTTGGCGTCCTGCGCGAGGTACGGCACGACCTGCACGCCGGTGGCACCGGTACCCACCACCGCGACGCGCTTGTCCCGGAGATTCGCGAGGTCGCCGGCCGCCGAGCCGCCGGTGTAGTCGTAGTCCCACCGGCTGGTGTGGAAGATCTTGCCCTCGAAGTCGCCGATCCCCGGAACCTTGGGCAGTTGCGGCTTGGTCAGCGCGCCATTGGACCGCAGGAGCACCCGGGTGAGGAAGCGGTCGCCGCGGTCGGTGGTGACCTCCCAGCGCTGGGCCTGCTCGTCCCAGCGCGCGTGAGTGGCACGGGTCTGGAAGTACGTCCTGTCATAGAGGCCGTAGTGCCTGCCGATGCGCTGCGCGTGCTCGAAGATCTCGGAACCGTCCGCGTAGCGCTGGCTGGGCACGTAGTCGGTCTCCTCGAGCAAGGGCATGTAGATGTGCGATTCGATGTCGCACTGCACGCCCGGGTATCGGTTCCAGTACCAGGTTCCACCGAAATCGCCGCCGTACTCCACGAGCCGGAAGTTCTCCACGCCGTTCTGCGTGAGGTACGCCCCGGCGGTCAGGCCCCCGAAGCCCCCACCCAGCACGAGGGCGTCGAGCTCCTCGGTGACGGGTTCACGGGTGATGGGCTCGGAGAACGGGTCGCTGTCGCCGACCTCGAGCACATCGTCGAGCCCTTGGAACTGAGCCAGTTGGTCCTTGCGCTCGCGGGCCTGCTTGTCGGCCTCGAAGCGCTGGCGGAGGTGAGCTGGATCGAAGTCGATGTCTATGTCGATCTTCGATTCGGGGAGGGTGAAGGGCATATCGCGTCCTTAGCCGAGCGGGAGGCCGCCCGTGGTCGAGGGGCGTGGACGGCCTGTCGAGAAAACTTGACTCCGCGTCAAGTTGTGACCAGGGTTACACGCTTGCTGTGATGTGCGCAATACTCGCGCGCCGCGGCGGACGACGCCGACGCCGGGCGCCGCGACACCCGCCCCCTCCCGGCGCGCTGGCTACGGTGGGGCCTACCATGACCCCTCCCCTCACCTCCTCCGCCGGTTACTCCCCCGATTCCGACCCCGCCGCCGGCTCGGGCGGCACGACCGCCGGAGCCGTCAGCCACCGGCCTCCACTGCGGGTCGCCGTGGTCGGCGTCGGCGCGATCGGCGGCGCCGTCATCGAGGCCCTGGAGCAGGGACGGGTCCCGGGAGCGAGGCTCGGCGCCGTGCTGCGCTCGAGCAGCGCGCCGGAGGAGGTCACAGCGGCGATCGACGCGGCCGACGTGGTGGTCGAGGCCAGCACGGTCGACGCCGCCGACGACCTGATCCCGCGCGTCACCGCGACCGGCACGGACGTCGTCGTGTGCTCGTGCGGCGTGTTCGCCCGCCACGACGACCCCCGCGAACGCCTCGCGGGTGGGCCGGGCGCCGGTCGCGTCCTCGTGCCCGCCGGGGCGATCGGCGGACTCGACGTCCTCGCGGCGGCCGCCCGCGCCGGGACCGCCGACGCCAGCGTCCGCCACTACACCATCAAACGGCCCGCGGCCCTGGACGTCGACGAGCAGCTCACCGATCGCCGCGAGGTCTTCCGCGGCTCGGCCCGCCAGGCGGCGCTCGAGTTCCCGCGCACCTCCAACGCGTCCGTCGCCCTCGCGCTGGCCACCCTCGGCCTCGACCGGACCGAGGTGATCGTGGTCGCCGACCCGCACGTCGGGCGCACCCGCCACGTCGTCGAGTGGGAGTCGCCGGTGGGCCGCTACGAGCTGCAGTTCGAGAACGCCGTCGACCCCGACTCCGGCGGCCGCACATCGGCGATCACCGCCTGGTCGGTGGCGGAGGTCCTCAGCGCCCTAGCGTCCGGCGCCGGGCCGGGGGTCGTCGTGCTCGCGGGCGGCCGACCGGTGGAAGGCCCCGAGCCGAGCCCCTAGCCTGTGGGTTCCAGTCGATCGAGAGGTGCGAAATGACCAACGCCCGACCGTCAGACCCCGACCCGAGCGAGAGCCCCGACGTGGACAGCCACGGCGCGGCCCCTGCCGGCATCACGCCGGACTCCGACTCCACCTCGTTGCAGTCGGACAGCGCCACCAACAAGCAGGGCCCGGTGGAACAGCAGAGCCCGACACCCCAGCCGGGCAACAAGAGTGCCTACGTGTGGATCGCGGTCATCGCCGTCGTCGTCCTCCTCGTCGTCATCGGCCTCGTCGGCTACGCGTTCGAAGTGTTCTGACGCCATGCCCGCCGCTTTCGACACCGTGATCGTCGGGGCGGGCAACGCCGGGGTCTCCCTGGCGGCCCGCCTCAGGCGCGACGGCGTGCGCAGCGTCGCGCTCATCGACCCCAGCCCCGTGCACCGGTACCGACCGATGCTCAACTACGCGGCGGCCGGGCAGGCCCGCATGTCCCGGTACGAACGGCTCATGGCGACCGTCGTCCCCGACGGCGTGGAACTCCTCCCCCAGGCGGCGACCCGCGTCGACCCGGCCGAACGCACGGTCACCCTCGACACGGGCGCCACCGTCGGCTACCGCGACCTCGTGCTGTGCCCCGGCCTGACCCCGCACTGGGACGCGATCCCGGGACTGCAGGAGGGCTACGTCGACGGGTGGGCGGTGTCTGCGCACGTGCCCGAGTACGCTGGCCGGGCGTGCGCCGCCCTGGTCCGGGTCCGTGAGGGCACGGTGGTGTTCTCGGTGCCGCCGGAACCCGCCTCCTGCGGCGGGACGGTGCTCAAGGCGATGTTCCTGGCGTGCGACCGCTGGCGGCGTGAAGACGTCCTCGACCGTATCGATGTGCACCTGGTGACCCCGTTCCGCGGGCTCCTGGGGCTCGAGCACGCCGACCGGAGGCTGCGGCCGTTCATCGAGCAGTACGGCATCACCGTTCACGAGCAGTCGCGCGTCGACGCCGTGGACCACCACGCCCGCACGGTGTCGGTCGCCGGCCCGGTGCCCGCGACCGTGGAGGACGTCCACCTGGCCTACGTCACCCCGCACACCCGCGCGCCCCGGTTCGTCGCCGACTCGGGGCTCGCCACCGACGACGACGCCGCCCTGGTCGACGTCGACCCGGGCACCCTGCGGCACACGCGCGTCGACACGGTGTGGGGCCTGGGTGACGCCGCGACGGTCGGCACCCGCCCGTCGGGTGGCGCGTTGCGCGCGCAGGTCGGGGTGGTGGCCGACAACCTACGCGCCGCCCGCGACGGTGGAGCGCTACGGGAGTACGACGGCTACACGGTCATCCCCGTCGCCGTGAGCAGGAACCGGCTGGTGCTCGACGAGCACGACCGCGACGGTCGGCCTGCGCCCTCGGTACGCGGGATCGACGTCACCGTGCCACGGCGGACGGCGTACGCGTTCGACCGGTTCGTCCAACCCGTCGTGTACTTCCGCAAGCTCCTACGCGGTCGCGTCTGAGGCTGCGGGCGCCGCGGGTGCGCCGGTCGCCCCGGGCGCGGCGGGCGCCCCGGGCGCGGCGACCACGGACGGGCCGCGGTCGCCCATCCCCGCCCGCAGCGCCGCCTCGACCATGTCGTAGAGGTGGGCCACGACCTTCTCGAAGTCGGTGTTGACCACGGTGCTGCTCGCGTCGCGCCGGTCCTCGTAGACCGCCAGCGCGCCGGTGAACATCTGCGTGGCCAGGTCGATCCGCTCGAACGCGACCCGCCGGGGCAGGTGCGAACACACGTCGATGAGACGCACCACCACGTCGTCAGTGGCGGTCCGGAGCCGCACCTCCGGCGCCTCCGGGCCCATCACCGGGCCCACCCGCTGCAGGAAGCGCGCGTAGTGGGTGGCGTCCGGCGACGCCCGCAACAACTCGACGATCGGCTCGAACAGCACCCGCACCAGCGAGGCGAGGTCCGTGCCGAGGCCCTGCTCGTCGATCTCGGCCAGGCGCTGCTGCCGCACCGTGTCCAGGGCGGTCAGCCTGCGCCGTAGCACCTGGCGGATGAGCCCGTCCCTGCTCCCGAAGTGGTACTGCACCGCCGAGTTGTTGCGCTGCCCGGCAGCCGTGGCCACGTCGCGCATCGACACGCGGTCGAGGCCGCGCTCGCCGATCAACTTCTCGGCGATCTCGATCATCGCCGCTTTGGCATCCCTGGTCTGGGAGGTGCCGTTCGTCCCGGCGTCGTCCGGGCCTTCGTTCGTCCGCCCCATCTGGCCCACTCCTCTACACCTCTTGGTCGACCGACTGTGTCACGGCCGCGTCGGCCGGCCCCGGCGGGCCGGCCGTTCGGATCAGATCTTGGCCGCGCCGGGGCTCCACTTCCGTCCGGCGGCCTCGCCCAGCTGGTTGAAGCTCAGGACGGTCAGGAACAGCACGAACGCCGGGATCCCGACGAGGTAGGGATACCGCTCGAAGTCGGGCTGACCGGCGCTGATCATGTTGCCCCAGGTCGGTTCGGGGCGGGGAATGCTCAGCCCCAGGTAGCTCAGCGACGCCTCGGCCACGATGAGCACCGCGACCAGCATGAAGCTGTAGGACAGCACGGGCGCGACGATGTTCGGGGCCACCTCGCGCAGCATGATGCGGATCTCGCCGGCGCCGAGCGAGCGGGCGGCCGTGACGAACTCGCGGCCAGCGAAGCTCATGGCGTTGGCGCGCACGAGTCGCGCGTACGAGGGCACCACCATGATGCCCAGCGCGAGCGTGACGTTGAGCAGCGTCGGCTCGAGGACCGTGATGATCGCGATGAGCAGGATCAGGGACGGGAACGCGAGCAGCACATCGCTGATGATGGACACGACGCGATCGGCCCAGCCGCCCTTGTACCCGGCGATGAGACCGAGCGTGCCGCCGATCAGGCCGCCGATGATCACACCGCCGATGCCCACGACGATGGAGACCCGGGCGCCGTAGAGCAGGCCGCCGAGGATGTCGAGGCCCTGCCGGTCGGTGCCCAGCGGGTAGTCCGAGGCCAGGTCGGGGGGCAGCAGGGACGGCGTCGTGAGCGCGAGCGCGGGGTCGCGGGCCTCCGCCAGGGGCAGGAAGTCGACGATCAGGGCGCCCAGCACGATGAGGACGGTCCAGCCGAGCGCCACCCACGTGCCGAGGCCGGAGAGCTTGGGCAGCCGCGGACGGCGGCGCGCGGGGCCGACCACGGCGGCGGTGGCGGCGGAACGGGCGGTGTCGATGTCAGCCACGGCGGATCCTCGGGTCGATGAGTGCGTAGGCGACGTCCACGGTCATGTTGACCAGGACGTAGAAGGCGGCGATGACGATGACGCCGCCGAGCACCACGGGAAGGTTGTCGTTCTGCACGGCGTCGACGATCATCGTGCCCATCCCGGGCAGGTTGAACAGCCGCTCGACCACCACCGTGCCGCCGATGAGGCGACCGAGGCTGATGCCGGCGAGGGTGATGATGGAGACCGTCGACGGCCGCAGGGCCTCCTTGACCAGGACGTGCCCGGTGGGCATGCCCTTGGCGCGCGCCGAGAGGACGAAGTCCTGCTGCAGCGTCGAGATCATGTCGGTGCGCAGGACGCGGGTGAAGATCGCGACCTCCATGAGCGCCAGCGTGAGCGCCGGCAGCGCGATGCTGCGCAGGTTCTCCCCCAGCCCCTCGTCCAGCGGCACGTAGCCCTGGCGCGGGAACTCGGGCAGGAAGGTGGCGATCAACGTGAGCACCCCGCCCACGGCGAGGCCCGCGATCAGCGCCCTGCCCCACATGACGCCGGGTGCCCCGGGACCACCTCTGCGGCCCAGCGGCGACAACGCCACCGCCAGGCCGACCACGGCGGCGAGGCCGAGGATGAGCTGCTGGGCGAACGAGTGGTTGAACACCAGCAGGTAGATGAGCAGCAGACCGGCCACGAAGCTGGGCACCGAGATGAACGCGAACGCCACGACCGAGGCCACCTGGTCGAACACCCCGCCGCGGCGGTAGGCCGACCACACCGCGACCGGCACGGCGATCGCCAGCGACAGGATGATCGACAGGAACGCGAGCTGGATGGTCACCGGCAGGGCGTTGCCGATCATCTCGGTGACGGGCTGGTTGGGCTGGATGAGCGAGTTGCCGAGGTCGGCCGAGAGCATGCTGCCCGCCCAGTCGGCGAAGCGGACCGCCAGCGGATCGTCGAGACCCAGCTCCTCCCTGGCGGCCAGATACTGCTCCTCGGTCGCGCCCGAGCCGACGGCCGAGGCCGCGGCGTCACCGGGGACGGCCTCCATCAGGAAGAACGCGCCGATCGCGGCGAGTATGACGACGACGACCGCGTGCAGAGCGCGTTCGCCTATGAACCTGAGCACGTGGGGAGGACCCTTCGTTCAGTCACCGCATGAGGCGGTTACTTAATCATCTTGACGCAGCCACACTAGTTCGTGATACTCGTCACAGCAACACGTTCTAAGTACATGACTTAGAGCCGGTACTCACACCAGGAGGCAGCCATCGCCGCCGCACCACCAAGCGGGCCCGGGACCACGGACCTGCTGCTCGAGGTCCGGGACCTGCGCACCCACATCGACACCCCGGCGGGTCGCATCACGCCCCTGGACGGGGTCGACATCTCACTGCGTCGCGGCGAGACGATCGGCATCGTGGGCGAATCGGGGTCGGGCAAGTCGATGCTCGTCCGGTCGATCATGGGCATCGCCCCGTCCGCCGCTCAGGTCGATCCGTCCTCGACGGTCCGCTTCGACGGCCGCGACGTCCTGTCGCTCACCCGCCGGGACGCGCAGAAGTTCTGGGGTCGCGAGATCGCGATGGTCTTCCAGGACCCGCTGACCTCGCTCAACCCCATCCGGACGATCGGTCGGCAGATCATCGACCCGCTGCGCCACCACCTGGGCCTGAGCCGCAAGGACGCGGCCGACCGCGCCGTCGAGATGCTCACCCGCGTGCGCATCCCCTCGCCGAAGACCCGGCTGAACGAGTACCCGCACCAGCTCTCGGGCGGCATGCGTCAGCGCGTCGGCATCGCGATCGCGCTGTCCTGCGAGCCCAAGCTGCTCATCGCCGACGAGCCCACCACCGCGCTCGACGTCACCGTGCAGCACGAGATCCTCGACCTGCTGCACGGCCTGCAGACCGACTCGGACATGGCGATGATCCTCGTCAGCCACGACCTGGCCGTGGTCTCGCAGCACACCGACCGCATCGGCGTCATGTACGCCGGCCGGTTCCTCGAGGTCGGCGACACCCGCGCGCTGCTCGACGAGCCCGCGCACCCGTACACCGGTGCCCTGCTCGACTCGATCCCGCGCCCGGACCAGCCGCCGCACACCGTGCTCACGGTGATCGAGGGGCGCCCGCCGAACCTGCGGGAGATGCCCGCGGGCTGCCGGTTCGCCCCCCGCTGCCCGCGCGTGGCCGACGACTGCCTGGCCGTGGATCCGCCGCTCGAAGACCTCACCCGCACGCCCGGGCTCACCCCGGAGTTTTCCGTCCACCGCGTCGGCTGTCTGCACCCGACCGTTCCCGCCCCCATGCGCACCACCAGCGAGGCATCATGACCGTCTCTCCCCCCGACCTCGCCGGACCGGCGGCCACCGAGACCGCGGACCGGCCCGCCGACGCCAAGCTCGTCGTCGACGCCGTCACCGTCGAGTACCACACCCGCAAGGGCACGGTGCACGCCGTCACCGACGTCTCCCTGGACGTCCCCCGCGGCTCCACGCTCGCCCTCGTCGGCGAGTCCGGCTGCGGCAAGTCCAGCCTCGGCCGCGCGATGCTGCAGCTGCCCCGCCCCTCGTCCGGGCGCGTCATGGTCGACGACACGGACCTGTGCGCACTGTCCGGTTCCTCCCTCAAGGAGGCGCGTAAGCGGATCCAGATGGTGTTCCAGGACCCCATCTCCTCGCTCAACCCGCGTCGCAGGGTGCGCGACATCGTCGCCGAGGGCCTGGAGATCCAGGGCGTCGACGGCGGCCGCGAGGAGATCCGGCGCCGCGTCGACGCCGCCCTCGAGGCGGTCGGGCTCGACCCCGCCCACGCCGGTGACCGCCGGCCGTCGGAGTTCTCCGGCGGGCAGTGCCAGCGCATCGCCCTCGCCCGCGCGCTCGTCCTGGAGCCGGAGGTGCTGGTGTGCGACGAGCCGGTCTCCGCGCTCGACGTCTCCGTGCAGGCCCAGATCCTCAATCTGCTCGAGGAGATGAAGGAGCGCTACCACCTGACGATGGTGTTCATCTCCCACGACCTGTCGGTGGTCCACAACATCGCCGACCGCGTCGCGGTGATGTACCTCGGCATGGTGTGCGAGGTCGCCGACACCGAGACCCTGTACCGGGCCCCGGCCCACCCGTACACGATGCTGCTCATCTCCTCGGCCCCCACGCTCGGCGGCACGCTCGCCGACACGCTGGGCGAGGATTCGATCACCGCGACCAGCTCCGAGCTGCCCTCGCCGCTGAACCCCCCGTCCGGTTGCAGGTTCCGCACCCGGTGCCCCCGGGCCACCGAGCTCTGCGCCGCCGAACGTCCCCCGCTCACCACCATCACGCCCGGCCACCAGGTCGCGTGCCACCACCCCCTCCAGGAGAACCGATGAAGCGCACCACCGGCGCAATGGCCGTACTCGCGGCCGCCGCCCTCACCCTGTCCGCGTGTGGCGGAGGCGGCGACGAGACCACCTCCGCCGCCGGCGGCGCCGAGGGCCAGGCGCCCGACCAGTCCGAGCGCTGCACCGAGGATTTGGCCGGCGGCACGATCACGGTCGGCGAGTTCTCCATGCTCCCGTCCTTCGCGCCCGGCCAGGGCCAGTACGGCGTCCGTGGCGGCGCCCAGTCGGCGGCCGTCTACGACCGGTTGATGGTGTGGAACCCCGAGGCCGAAGAGTTCGAGCCCAAGCTCGCCGAGTCCCTCGAGGCCAACGACGACAACACCGTGTGGACCCTCAAGCTCCGCGACGGCGTCACCTTCTCCAACGGCGACCCGCTCACCGCGGAGGACGTCGTGTTCACCGTCGGCCTGCACCAGGACCCCGCCAACCGATCGGTCGCGATGACCGAGGCGATGCAGATCTCCGATGTCCGCGCCGTGGACCCGCTCACCGCGGAGTTCACGCTCTCCGACCCGTGGGCCGGGTTCCCCGTGACCCTCGCCGGCACCGTCGGCGAGGTGTTCCCCAAGAACGCCTACGAGGCCGCCGACCCGCAGGAGTGGTCGCGCAACCCGATCGGCGCCGGCGCGTTCACCGTCGGCGAGTACATCCCCGATCAGCGGACCGTGCTCGAGCCCAACCCGGACTACTACGGCGGGCCCGTCTGCCCGACCCTGGAGTTCATCCGTATCCCCGGTTCACAGGGCACGTACGACGCGTTCCAGACCGGCGAGGTCCAGGTGGGCTTCCTGCGCGGCGCCAAGTTCGTCACCATGGCCCAGAACGACGGCGTCCGCGGCTTCGAGGAGATCATCAGCTCCGGCTCGGTGCTCAACATGAACTCCGGCAAGGCCGGCTACGACGGCATTCTCACCGACGAGCGCGCCCGCCAGGCCGTCGCCGCGGCCATCGACCGGGACCTGTGGAACCAGCGCCTCTACGACGGCGAGGGCCAGCCGACCTCCGCGCTGGTCGCCGACTCGTCCCGCCTGTACGACGGCCAGGAGGGTCCCGCGTACGACGTCGAGAAGGCCAAGTCCCTGGTGGCCGAGCTCAAGGCCGACCGTCCCGACTGGAACGGCGAGCTGCGCATGCTCATCTCCGACGGCCCCGAGAACGTCGAAGCCGGCGTGATCGCCAAGGCGATGCTGGACGCGGCCGGGTTCAACGTCGTGATCGACAACGCCCCCGTCTCGCAGGTCACCGCGCGTCAGTTCACGGGTGACTACGAGATCGTGATCGGCGGCCTGGCCACCACGGACGCCGATCCTGCGGCCGCCTTCGCCAGCGGCATGCTCCCGGGCGGCGCGACCAACCTCTCGGGCATCGACGACCCCGAGCTCACCGCCGCGGTGACCGAGCTCAAGGCCGCCGGCGACCTCGACGCCCAGAAGGCCGCGCTCACGCGCCTGCAGGAGGTGTTCAACGAAGTGCAGCCGTTCACGGTGATCGCCAACGCCGAGCAGTACGTGGCGGTGGCCGACACGGTCGGCGGCGTCACCCCGACGCTGTCCTCGACCGTCCTCTACGACGGGGCCTTCGTCCGGGAGTGATCCCGCCCCGGGCGGTCCTCGTCTCGGAGTGATCCCTCCCCGGCGGCGCTGACGGAGTGATCCCGCCCCGGCGGCGCTGACGGGCCCTGAACCCGTCGGCGCCGCCCTCCATACGACACCGACGTGCCCCGGGCTCCCGCCCACCGGTGAGAGCCCGGGGCACCTCTCTGCCGACACCACCGACTCCGCGGCGTGCCGACCGGCCCGCCGTGACCTCACGATCAGGAGAACAGATGACCCGCGCCACCAGCGCTCTGGCCGTCCTCGCCGCGACCACGCTCGCCCTCACCGCCTGCGGAGGTGGCGGATCCGACCCCGCCGCGAACGCCTCCGGCGCCTCTGCCCCGGACCAGTCCGAGCGGTGCACCGAGGAGCGGGTCGGCGGCACGATCACCATGGGCGAGTACGCGATGCTGCCGTCCTTCGCGCCCGGCCAGGGCATGTTCGGCGTCCGCGGGGCCACCGAGTCGGCGGCCGTCTACGACCGTCTGATGCAGTGGAACCCCGAGACCGCGGAGTTCGAGCCCAAGCTCGCCGAGTCGCTGGAGTCCGCCGAGGACAACACCGTGTGGACGCTCAAGCTGCGCGACGGGGTGACCTTCTCCAACGGCGACCCGCTCACCGCCGAGGACGTGGCCTTCACGATCGACCTGCACAAGGACCCCGCGACGGTGTCCAACGCGATGACCGACGCGATGCAGGTCGAGCAGACGCGTGTCGTGGACCCGCTCACCGTGGAGTTCACCCTGGCCGAACCGTGGGCCGGCTTCCCGATCCTGCTGGCCGGTGCCGGCGGCGAGGTCATCCCGAAGAACGCGTACGAGGCCGCCGACCCGCAGGAGTGGGCGCGCAACCCCATCGGCGCGGGCGCGTTCACCGTGGCCGAATACGTCCCGGACCAGGAGCTGGTGCTCGAGCCCAACCCGGACTACTACGGCGGGCCGGTCTGCCCGACTCTGAAGTTCATCCGCATCCCCGGCTCGCAGGGCACCTACGAGGCCTTCCAGACCGACGAGGTGCAGGTCGGATTCCTGCGCGGCGCCAAGACCGTCACCGCCGCCCAGGACGCGGGCGACAAGGGCTTCGAGACGATCACCAGCGCCGGCTCGATCGTCAACCTCAACGCGGGCAACGCCGGCTACGACGGGGTCCTCACCGACGAGCGGGCCCGCCAGGCGTTCGCCAAGGCGCTGGACCGCGAGCTCATCGACCAGCGCCTCACCGGCGGACTGGGTCAGCCCACCTCCGCGATCATCGCCGAGTCGTCGCGCTTCTACGACGGCCAGCAGGGGCCGCAGTTTAACGTCGAGGAGGCCACCGCGCTGCTCGACGAGGTCAAGGCGGACCGCCCGGACTGGAACGGTGAGCTCACCCTGCTCGTCGCCGACAGCCCGGAGAACATGGAGTCCGGTGTGGCCGTCAAGGCCCTGCTCGACGCGGCCGGTTTCAACGTCACCATCCAGAGCGCGCCCGTCGCCCAGGTCGTCGCGCGCCAGTTCACGGGCGACTTCGAGGCCGTCATCGGCGGTCTGTCCCCCTCGGACGCCGACCCGGCCTCGACGTTCGCCAGTGCCATGACCCCCGGTGGCTCGCTCAACATCCCGGGCGTCGACGATTCCGAGCTCACCGAGGCCGTCACCGCGTTCAAGGCGGCCGCCGACCTCGACGCGCAGAAGGCCGCGCTGACCGAGCTGCAGGAGGTCTACAACCGCGTGGTGCCGTTCGCGGTGCTGGCCAACGCGCAGGAGTACGTCGTGGTCGACGACTCCGTCCGCGGTGTCTCGCCGACCCTGCACGGCACGGTGCTGTTCGACGGCGCGTTCGTCGAGGAGTGATCGACGCCCGCCTGGCGGACTGACCCAGTCCCGAGAACCGACGGCCCCGGATTCTGTCTCATGGATCCGGGGCCGAGGTCTATCCGGGCGGAGCCTGCCTCAGCCACCCAGCCACAGCCGCACGCCAACATGGCGTCTCGCGCGCACCGCGGGGTGTGCGAGACGCCATGTTGAGGAGCGGCTGCAGAAATCGCGTACGTCCGCGGGAGCGAGACGCCATCCGCAGGAGCGGCTGCACAAACGCGAACGCAAACGCAGACGCAAGCGCAGCCGCAGCCGCGGGCTACGCCCCGCGCACCCTGCTCACCCGCGAACCCCGCTCCCCACTCACCACCCCGCGTACCCGGGCGCCACGCGCTGCCAGGGCGCGGCGACCTCGAGCTGCCCGGCCAGCCTCAGCAGCAGGTCCTCGCGCGCGTAGTCGGCGACCAGCTGCACGCCCACGGGCAGGCCGCGGTCGTCGGCGCCGAGGGGCAGCGAGATCGCCGGCTGCCCGGACAGGTTGAACATGCTGGTGCACACGGAGAACGCCGAGGACCGGGTCCACATCGACTCCGGATCCGTCACGTCGAGGTAGCCCAACTCCGGGGTGGCCGTGGGCAGTGTCGGCAACATCAGCAGGTCCACGCCGTCCGGCCCGAACTGCTGGGCCACGCGCCAGCCGGTCCGGTGGGCGGTCTGCAGGGCCCGCGCGACGTCGGGCGCGGAGTGGGTCATGGCGTTGTCGAGGATCACCTTGGTCCAGGGCTCGATGTCGTCGTCGTCGAGCTCCCTCCCCAGCGCGGCGAGCCGCGCGTCGATGGTGGCGCGCAGCTGGGCGCCCATGATGGCACCCACCGCCGACATCACCTCCATGACGTCCAGGCCGATCTCCGCCTCGCGCACCTCGTGGCCCAGCTCCCCCAGGAGCGCGGCGGTGCGGTCGACGGCGGCGGTGCACGCGGGGTCGGTGGGGAATGGTCCGGGCGCGACACGCAGCATCCCCACGCGGAGGCGGCCGGGGTCGGCGTCGACCTCGTCGAGGAAGGGGCGCGGCGGCGTGGGGGCCCCGTAGGCGTCGCCGGGGCGGTGGCCGGCCACGGCGTCGAGCAGTGCGGCGCTGTCGCGGACGCTCGTTGTCAGAGCGTGGTGGTAGGACAAGGGTGAGGACAGCGCGTCGGGGTGCGGCCACGTGGGCACGCGGCCGCGGCTCGGCTTGAGCCCCACGAGCCCACACATGGCGGCGGGGATGCGGATGGAGCCGCCGCCGTCGGTGCCGTGGGCGACCGGGACCATGCCCGAGGCCACGGCCGCCGCCGATCCGCCACTCGACCCGCCGGTGGAGTGCGCGGTGTCCCACGGGTTGCGGCACGGGCCGTGCAGGAGCGACTCGGTGGTGGTGGTCTTGCCCATCTCGGGCACGTTGGTCGTGCCGAGCACCACCATGCCGGCGGCCTTGTAGCGCTGGACCACGGTGCTGTCCACGTCGGCCACGACGTCGGCGAACAGCCGCGAGCCGTCGGCGGCGGGCAGGCCGGCCACGTCGGTGCCGAGGGCCTTGATGACGATCGGCACGCCGCGCAACGGCCCGTCGGGGAGCCCGGCCTCGACCTCGGCGCGCGCGGCGTCGAAGCGCGTGGCGACCATCGCGTTCAGCTGCGGGTCGAGGGCCTCGATGCGGGCGATGGCGTCCTCGAGCACCTCGGCGGCGGAGGTGGCGCCGGAGGCGATGTCGGCGGCCAGGGCGAGCGCGTCGCGGCCGGGGGTGTCGCGGGCGAGCGCGTCGCGGCCGGCTGCATCGGAGCCGCCCGGGGCGACGGGGGTGTCGGTGCCGCCGGTGGCGGCGGGGGTGTCGGTCATGGTGGGGGCCTTTCGGTGCGGGGCGTGAGGCGACGGCGGTGGGTCGGGGACGACGGCGACGACGACGAGGTCAGCCCCAGCGCGACTGCCCGCCGTCGAGCGGGATGGTCGCGCCGGTCAGATACGAGGCCTCGCCGGAGCAGAGCCAGGCGACGGGGCGGCCGATGTCGGCGACGGGGTCCCCCACCCGGCCGGCGGGGATGCCGGCGATGAACTCGGCGGCCTCCTCCGGGTTGTTGTCCATCCACCAGTCGAGACCGGGGCTGTGGGCGTGGGGCGCCACGTTGAGGGCGCGGATGCCGTCGGCGGCCCATTCGTAGGCGGCGGCGCGGGTCAGGGCGCGGACGGCCTCCTTCACCGCGGCGTAGATGCCGTAGTTGGCGGCGTCCCAGCGCACGGCGGCGGAGGTGACGAGGTTGATGACGGTGCCGCCGCCGCGCTTGGCCATCTCGGGGCGGGCGAGCTTCATGAGGCTCAGCGTGACGCGGGGGCCGCCCTCGAAGGCGGTGCGGAAGTCGTCGTCCGGGTAGTCCGACAGCGGTAGAGGCATGGCCATGTTGGCGTTGTTGACGAGGATGTCGACGCCGCCGAGACGCTCCACCGCCGTGGAGATGATGGTCTCGGGGGCGTCCTCGGCGATGATGTCGGCGGCCAGGCATTCGGCGGTGCCGCCGGCGGAGCGGATCTCCTCCGCGACGCGCTCGAGCTTGTGCATCTTGCGGCCGACGAGCAGCACGGCGGCGCCGGACTCGGCGAGGCCGAGCGAGATGCCGCGGCCCACGCCCTGCCCGCCGCCGGTGACGATGGCGACCTTGCCGGCCAGGCGGGCCGCGGTGTCCTGCGGCGCGGGCTGCTGGGGCGCGCTGCCGCCGGCGTCCTGGGGTGCGGGGTTCTGGGGGGTGTCGGTCATGGGGTCCTCCGTGGGTGGTGCGGTGACGGGTGGGTGGCGCTCACGCCGTGACGATGGTGAGCAGGCCGGCGATCACCACGAGGACGATCACGGCCGAGCGGAACAGGTGGGTGGGCAGGCGTCGGGCGATCGCGATACCCAGCTGGTTGGCCGTGACCCCCGCGACGACGCACGCCGCGAGCAGCGGCCACAGGCCGGGCAGGTCGATCCCCGTGCCCGCCCACAGCAACGCGAGCGAGACGATGCTCGTGATGACGAAATAGCCGGCGAGGTCCGCGATGAAGCTCATCGGCGGGATCTTCGCGCGGCCCAGCAGCAGGACGACGGGTGGGCCGTTCAGCGAGGTGGTGGTGGAGAAGTACCCGCCGATCGCGCCGACCGCGGCGGTGATCGCCGCCGACGGCGGCCCGGCCCCGTGCCTCGTGGGCAGCGCCATGGCGAGTCCGCACAGGATGGTGACCGCGCCGGCGGCCGGCTTGAGGTGCTGATCCGGGAGCAGCGTGACGGTCTGCACGCCGAGCCAGGCCCCGGGCACGGACGCCGCGCCCAGTACGGCGACGCGCCGCCAGTCGATGTGCTCGCGCAACTGCACGGTGACGCCCACGCGGGCGATGAGCGCGACGACCAGGTTGACCACCACCGTCTCCGCGAGGCCGATGCCCACGGTGAGCATGAGCGGCGTGGCGATGAGCGAGGTGCCGAACCCGGTGGCGCCGCCGATCACCGAGGCGGCGGCCACACACAGCGCGGCGATGACGATCAGGTCCACTCGTCACCGTCACGGCCGTCGGCTGCGCTGTCGATCCGGGCGGTCTGCGCCGCCGTCACTTCTCGTCGGCGGGGGCCAGGTGGTTGTCGTTGAGCCGGAAGCTCGGCACGTCCTTGAGGTTGATCATGGCCTCATAGGTGCGCTTGTAGCCGGTGCGGGTGATGACCCAGCGGCCGTCGACGCGGGCGTAGGCGTCGTCGTAGAAGGCGCTGCCGAAGATGAAGGTGTCGTACTCGGGCACGATCACGCGGTCCTGCAGGTACCAGCGGCCGGCGGCGGTGTCGCCGTCGATCTCGATCTCGGGGTGGTGGGCCTGGTGCTCGGTGATGACACCGTCGGTCATCTGCTTCTGCAGCCCGGCCACGACCTCGTCGCGGCCGGTGTAGCTCAGGCGCTTGCCGTATGACGCGGTGACCTCGGGCGCGAGGGTCTGGGCGAGCTCGTCCCACAGCCGGAGGTCGACGCAGCGCAGGTAGCGGTACTTGAGGGCCTTGATGGCGTCGATGTCGTCGCGGCGGTCGGTGGTGGTCATGAGGGCCTTTCGCACGGGTGGGGGCGCGCGGAGCGCGCGCTCTGCCCAGACTGTAGTCAATTGTGTACAGTCCGGGAATGGAAACCGGGAAGAACGCCGCCGCTGCCCGCCCGACTGGTCGCGACGAGGTCCGC
Organism: Dietzia lutea; assembly: GCF_003096075.1. Taxonomy (NCBI): domain Bacteria; kingdom Bacillati; phylum Actinomycetota; class Actinomycetes; order Mycobacteriales; family Dietziaceae; genus Dietzia; species Dietzia lutea. Next base: position 2,755,451 of record NZ_CP015449.1, read on the forward strand.
TCGGCGGTCCTGCGCGAAGCCCGTCGACTGCTGTCGGAGCGCGGGCCGCACGTCCCGCTGCGTGACATCGCGGATGCCGCGCAGGTGAACCTCGGGCTCATCCACCGGCACATCGGTCGCAAGGACGCGCTGATCACGGCGGTGATGCAGGACGCGGTCCGGTTCGGCGCGGCGCGGCTGGAGAATCTCGACGACGCGGGCGAGGCCGTGCGCGGGATGCTGCTCGGCGCCTCGTCGCACCCGGAGATCAGTCGACTGTTGGCGTGGCTGGCGTTGGACCGCGAGGCCGCGTTCCCGCCGATGCTCGACCCCTCGCAGCGACCGGCCGCCGCGTTGCGCCGGATGACCTCTCCCCCGCCGGCCGGTGACGTCGAGCTGCTGCTGGTGTTCACGGCCGTCTACGGGTGGCCGGTGTTGCGCGGGGCCCTGCTCGACGCGCTCGACATCCCCGAGTCCGAGCGCGACGGAATCGACGAGCGCCTCGCTGAGCTGCTGGCCAGGGTCGTCACCGGCGAGCGCTGAGCCTGTCCGGCGCAGGCTCCTCCGGCCCCTGGTCGAGGCGGAACGGCGGGTACTCGTCGCGCAGGAGCAGGCTGTACGACGCCACCCGGTACACCCAGCGGTTCAGGCCCACGTTGAGCGCGAACAGACCCGGCGGGTAGCTGCCGGTGAACAGCAGGCCGATCGCGGCGATGAGCACGAGCAACCCGAGCAGGGTGAAGCTCCAGGAGACCCCGTCGCCGTTCCTCGAGGCGGTGGCGAGTGCCACCCAGCCGCCGGTGATGAGGGCGGTGACGAACAGGTGCGGCAGGATCAGGAGCCACCACTTGATCAGCACCAGGCCGCGCGACAGTCGCTCGGGGTAGACCACGCCGAGGTCGCCGGGATAGTCGGCCCGACCCAGTGCGAACGGCGGGTAGCGGTCGGTGCCGAGCACGGCGTAGGCGTAGAAGCCGACCCTCCAGTGCCAACGCAGCGTGCCCTCGATTCGGGACCCTCGGGCCCCGTACCGCCACCGCGACCGGGTCCCCCGGGGCCTGTTCCGCCGCCGCGCCCGACGTCGCGTCCGAGCCCGGCTGCCCCGAACAGCACCAGCGGAACGCCCAGCACCAACCCGACGAGCCCGGCAATGAGCGGGACGGTGAAATCGACCAGGCCGAACAGCTCGGTGTGCGCACCGACCTGCAGGTCGACCCACAGCGGGCGGCTGCCGTCCGCGTTCATCACGACCACCACCCAGTTTCCCGACCGCAGGCCCACGTCCAACGTCTGCGGGACCGCGCCGGTGGTGGAGTGTTCCCAGAACCGCTGTTCGACGGCCGGCGCGGGCGTGCGGGTTCCGGGAACTTCGCGGAGCGCCTCGTCGGGATGGGGCTCATCCCCCCACGCCGAGGGCCCGTCGCCAAAGCCGTGGTCCCACGGGTCGGCGCCGAGGACCGAGTGCGGCACGTCGCGCAGGTACTCGTCCACTGCGCTGGCGTCGGCGATCCCGAGGAAGATCCGCTGGTCCGGGACGACCGGGGTCGCACGGAGGCGGACGGTGATCAGGTCGTCGATCGTGAGTCCGCCGGGTTCGACCGTGTCCCCCTCCCCGAGATCGACGGCTATCGGACTGGTCGTGAGGGCGTTGCCGACCGCGCGGAACCGTTCGGTCTCGGTGAAGACGAACCGCCCGTCCCGCTGCGACTCCTGACCCACGATCAGTACGGCGCCCGCCGCGGACAGCGCGAGCCCGATCACGGTGAGCATCACGCCGGCGATCAACATCAGATAGCCATATAGTTATTTCTCCAGTACCGAGTTATCGATTTTGTTACATCCCGCCCTGCGCCGCGCCCTACTCGTCCGTGCTCGGTGTTCGGCGTGCGGAACCTCGGGGGCTCACCCCTCGGCCCGCACCCGCTCGGCCACCTAGGGTGGCGGTGTGATCCGTGCCCTTTTCGCTCGCCTCTTCTGGCGCTTCAGCCGTTGGACGTTGTCCACCCGCCCCGGCCCGGATCAGCCGACGATCCTTCTCGGTGCCCCACACACCTCCAACTGGGACTTCGTGCTGATGCTCGGCATCGCGTGGCGCCTGGGCATCGACGTTCACTGGCTGGGCAAGGACAGCCTGTTCTCCGGCTGGCGAGGGCCGCTCATGCGAGCGCTCGGCGGGGTCCCGGTGGACCGCGGGAATCCCGCCCGGGTCGTCGAGAACATGGTCCGGCAGGTCCACGCCGGAGAGACGTTCTGCCTGGTCATCACGCCGGACGGAACGCGCAGCGGGCATTCGCACTGGAAGTCCGGCTTCTACCGGATCGCGCGGGAGACGGGCCTGCCGGTGACGCTCGGGTACGTCGATCGGACCACCATGACGACCGGGCTGGGCCCGACGATCGAGCTGACGGGAAACGTCGCGGCGGACATGGACCGCATCCGCGAGTTCTACGCGGACAAAGCCGGCTTCCACCCGGAGAGGCGCGTCGAACCGCGGCTGCCCGACGAAACCCGCACGCGGGACGTGGAGCACCCCGACTCCTGAGCCTCGCCGCGCGCCGGCTGCCCGGGAGCCCGGTGAGACCGGGGCGGCCCCACCGCCCCCTCCCCGGTGCGGGACACTGACGTCATGGACGACCTGCGAGTACCTCCGGGGCCCGGCGCTCCCCGCGGTCTCGTGATCCCGGCCGGAGAGTTGCTCGAGCGGTTCTCCCGGTCCTCGGGCCCGGGCGGGCAGCACGTCAACACGGCCGATTCCCGGGTGCAGCTCAGCCTCGACCTCGCCACGACGACGGCCCTGGACGAGCCCCAGCGCGCCCGGGCCCTTCAGTCGCTCGCCGCGAGAGTGTCGGGCTCCGTCCTCACGGTGGCCGTGGAGGAGAACCGCTCCCAGCGGCGCAACCGCGCGGCGGCACGGCAGCGACTCGCCGACCTGCTGCGCGACGCCGTGGCGCCGCCGCTTCCGCGGAGGCCGACCAGGCCCACCCTCGGATCGCGCCACCGACGACTCCAGCACGAACGTCGACGCGCCGAGATCAAGCGCAATCGCCGACGCCCCGACCTCGACTGATCGCCTACCCCTCACTCGTCGCCGGGGTCCCAATCGGTGCCTGACCGGCGATCCCCGCACGCCCCACCCCGCTATCGAGTAGAACTTGTTCTAGCCGATGAAGAAACCGACTTAGAGGTGGGTATGGGAACTCTCGACGGACGCGTGGCAGTGGTGACCGGGGCCGGGATGGGCATCGGTCGCGGGATCGCGGGCGCGCTCGCCCGGGAGGGCGCCTCGGTGGTGGTCGCCGAGATCGACGAGGCCGCCGGCACCGAGACCGCCGCCTGGCTGCGCGACGAGTGGGGCGCGCAGGCCGAGTTCGTCCGCACCGACGTCACCGACAAGGGCCAGGTTCTGGCCATGGTCCGGACCGCGGTGGATAGCTTCGGCCGGCTGGACGTCCTGGTGAACAACGCATGGAAGGGCTCCGGTTTCGCCCGGCTGGAGAACATGACCGACGAGAAGCTGCGATCTGGCTTCGACATGGCCGTGATGGCCGCATTCTGGGCCATGCAGGCCGCGTTGCCGGAGCTCGAGAAGCACGGGACCGGGCGCGTCATCAACCTGTGCTCGCTCAACGGGGTCAACGCACACATGTACTCGGTGCAGTACAATGCGGCCAAGGAGGCGCTACGCGCCCTCACCCGGACCGCCGCTCGCGAGTGGGCGCCGCGCCAGGTGTGCTGCAACGTCATCTGCCCCGGCGCGCAGAGCGAGGCCTACCGGCGCGTGGCCGAGGCGAACCCGGAGATGGCGGCGGGCATCGCCGCCGCGAATCCGATGGGCCGCGTGGGAGACCCGCTGGACGACATCGGATCGGTGGCGGCCTTCCTCGCCGGCGACGCCAGCCGCTACCTCACCGGTAACACCCTGTTCGTTGACGGCGGTGCGCACATCAACGGCGTGCAGTGGGCACCGGAGGTGGACTGATCCACCATCGCTTCCGCTAGCCGGCCGTCCACCATCGCTTCCGCCAACCGAACGCCTCGGCCAGCAGTGCGTGCGACCGTCGGCGGGCCGCGGCGATGAGCAACTCGGGATGGTGCGAGGAGCCGGATCGGCTCAGGTGGTGTTCGGCGAACCAGATCCGGTGGAACCCCGCCGCTTCGGCGTGACGCGCGGTCTCGAGGGAGTCGGCCAACGCATCGGTCTCCGTGCTCCCCGGCGTGACGGTTCCCAGGTCGACGATCGACAGCTTCACTCGCACTCCTCATCTCGCGGATGTTCCGCCGAGATTTTCTGCCTTGCCACGGCTGCCCACAACGGTAGCCTGGGCATATGAGCACTTCCGAGATGATCAGGTCCCATCCGAATCCGACCGACGGGCTCGACGTCGAGCTGCTCTCCCAGGCCCTGGACGCGGCCGCGGCGTGCGCGTCGATCTGCTCGTCCTGCGCCGATGCCTGCCTGGCCGAGGAGTCGGTCTCCGACTTGCGCGACTGCATCCGCACCGATCTAGACTGCGCGGACGTCTGCGCGGCCACCGCGGCGCTGCTCAGCCGCCGGACCGGCAGCAACCTCGAGGTGGTCAAGGCGCAGCTCAGCGCGTGCCGGACCGCCTGCGCCGCCTGCGCTGACGACTGCGAGCAGCACGCCGACATGCACGAGCACTGCCGACTGTGCGCCGAGGCGTGCCGTCGGTGCGAGAAGGCGTGCGCTGACCTCCTCGCCGCGATCGGCTGACCGACCCTCCGACTCAGCGCCCCGTGGCGCGCGCCAGCGACTCCACGATCCGGCGGCCACGCTCCGGCGACTCGACTCCCGCCCGGATCACGCGGCCGTCGTGGAGGTGGAACGCGACGCAGGTCGAGGAATGACCGGCGTCGATGAAGATCTCGCCGTCGCGGCGCAGCGATCCGCGGGTGCCCCATTCGCGGCCGATCGGCGCGACCGCCTCCACGCGAACGGACCGGATCTGTTCGGCCGGGATGCGCCTGCGCCACAGCGGGAACAGCGCAATACGGACGAGCCCGTCGTCGGCGGAGATCGTCGTGCCACCGGCCCAGTACACCGACACGGCGGCCACGCCCAGCGCGAAGAGGGCGAACGCCGGCAGCAGAGCCACCTGTCCGGCCAGCGCCCCCGCCAGGAGCGCCACCAACGGGACCAGTGCGAGCGCGGTCACGCCCCAGCGGTACTCCGTCGGCAGCCTGTTCCCGTACACCCTGTCCACGAGGTCGACCTTAACCAGTACTGGACGGCCGCCGACTTACGTTCTCCCAGTTCAGCCCCGAGCACAGCCGGATAGTGAGGTAACGCTTACCGCACGCGCGGCGATGTAGAGCGCGGGAGAGGGACGGTTCGATGTCTCCCGGATGAGCACCCCGCCGACCGGCGCGGGTGCCTGGCGAGGGGGCACGATGATCGGTTTCTGGCGGTCCGGCGACAGACGGCGGGCCGGGGAGGTGCGCCGCGATGCCGTCGATGCGCTCGCCGCCGACACCGCGCGGGGCGACGGCGTGACCGGCCCGCCGCCCGCCTCCCCGTCGTCCGATTCGGCGTCTCACGCAGCGCTCGGTTGGACGATGGTCGCGGTCGCGGCGGTGGTGCTGATGTTCCTGCTGGCCCCGTTCGGTCCGCGGGGCGCGTCGTCGGCCATCAATCCGGCCACGTCCACGAAACCCGATGCGCCACTCGAGTCGACGAGTCCGCAGACCTGGGTGCTGTCGTCCACGGTCGTCACCTCGTTGCCCGCCGACGACGCGGCGCCGGAGGCCGGGCTCGACGGCACCGATGCCGCGGGCGAGCGCCCGTCGCCGTGGACCATCCGGGTGCCTCGGACCGCTCCAACCGGTCCGGCGGAACAGGGGGCCACCGCCCCGACCGCCTCCGCATCCGTCACCGCCGGCTCGCCGACCGCCCGCGCGTCGACGTCCGTGCCGGCCACGCCGACCAGCTCGGCGGGCGGGTCGTGCGCGCCGTCGTCGCCCACGGCCACCGCCTCGTTGCCCGCCGTCGACGGCGACGGGACCGGAGGGGGCGGTGACGCCGGGCCAGGCGAGCTCAGATCCACGTCGGGCCCGAACGGCGACGCCGGCCCGGCCGCGCCCACCGACGGCGCCTGCGGAGGCTGACCGGGGCGGACGGGCCCGTGCGGCGCGCGCCACGCCTCTGTTGGCAGTAGTGGCGACGCCGACGAGCTCAACCTCCCCGGAGAGGGTTCAGAAGTCGTGCTAGCGGGTCAGTCCGCGTGTGGCCTCGGCGACGGCGCGGTCGGGGGCCCGGAGTTCATACGAGGCGGGCAGCGGGGTGGGCGCCAGGTCCTGAGCGCGGGCGCGGGCGGTGAAGGGGCGTGCGCCGGGTCCGCCGATGAGCTGGACCGCGACGACCACGCCGACGAACACCATGAGCGTGAGGAGAGCGAGCAGCATCCAGGTGGTGTTCGCGAGCAGGGCGGCGCCGGCGTCCAGTTCCGCTGCGGCTACGGCGCCGGTCAGCGAGGTGGTGATCGTGGTCAGGGTGCTCATGGTGGGGCCTTCCGTCTCAGCGTCTGCCAGAGATTCGGAGTCCGCCCGCGTCGGGATGGGTGGGCGTCCCTGGGATGTTCCCCGAGGCGCGCGTGCCGGGGGTCGGGGTGACCCTGATCCTGACCCGGATCTTCCGTCCGCACGGCGTGAACATGCGGCGGTGGGGGTTATGTTGGTGGGAGTCCCACCCTGCCCCGAGCCTCGAATCGAGTCACCATGAACGAGCAGTACCCGCGGCGCCAGGACGGGCCGTGGACCGAGGGCGGCCACGACAACCGGGACCGCTCGGCGCTGCCGGACCACCTGAACCCCACCGAGCAGTTCCCCACGGCGCGGTACCCGGCGGAGCAGTTCCCGACCGAGCGCCTGCCGACCGCCGAGAGCGTCGAGCGCTACTCGGGGCACCGTGAGCCCGAGCCCTACGCCCGGCCGGCCGGGCCGCGGCCGGTCGAGCCGCAGCCGTTCGCCCGACCGGCCGAGCCCCAGCCCTACGGGCGGCCGGCCGAGCCGCTGGCCCACGAGGGCGGTTTCCCCTACGGCATGCCGCCGGCCGCGCCGTACGGGGCACCCTCGCCCTACGGGTACGGCGACCCGTACATCCCGCAGCACCTCCACGTGCCCCCGCCGCAGTTCCAGCAGGGCCCGTACCCGCAGCAGTTCGGCTACCCGCCGATGCAGCAAACGGTCTACGTCCACGGCGCCCCGGCGAAGCGGGTCAACCACGCCCTGCACCTGATCCTGACAATCGTGACGTTCGGGCTCTGGCTGCCGGTGTGGATCATCCTGGCGATCGCCAACTCCTGACGCGCCCCGGCCACCGCTCGGTGATGAGCGCGGTCACCTCGTCGACCCACTGCTCGTCCAGCGCGGCGTCCTGACTGACGAGGAGCCGGAAGATCGCCGCGCCCGCGACGACCTCGGCGAGTACCGGCAGCGGGTCGTCGGCGCGGCGGGAGCGGCCGAACCGCGACTCGAACGCGGGCAGGTCGCCGGCCAGCCGCGCGATCATCCGTGCGTGCAGCTCGGGGTCGGCGACGGTGTCGGCGATGAGGCCGGGCAGCGCCACGCGCAGCTCGGGCCGGTCGAACATCGAGCGGATCGTCTCGACCAGCGCGCGGATGTCCGACTGCTCGCTAGAGTCGGCCGACGGCACGACGCCGGGAACCGCCTCCGCCTCCAGCACGGCCTCGTGGACGAGCTGCGCCTTGCTCGACCACCGTCGATAGAGCGCGGCGGTGGTCGTCCCGGCGCGGGCGGCGATCGCCGACAGGGTGAGCGCCGGGTAGCCGGTCTCCAGCAGCAGCTCGCGGGTGGCGGCGATGATCGCGGCGTCGATCCGGGAGTCGCGGGGCCGTCCCCCGGCGGGCCCGGGTGCTCGTCCGTCGGCGGCCCCGGGCCCTCGTCGGCCCGCGGACTTCGCCGATTCCCCGCGCGCGGTGCCGCCGTCTGCTGTCATGGTCTCACCCTAGTTCCGATGCGACGCGCATCGTATCTACCCACCGCCGACCCGACCGCCGACCCGGCCCCCGTGTCGGGCCCCGGCCCGGGTCCACCGCGCGCCGCCCGGAGACCCGCACCGAGGGAGTGTGCCGTGCAGCTGAGCCCGCTCGACGAGTACCCCATCCACCAGACGCCCGCGCCGCTGACCTGGCCCGCGACGTCGGACCGCAACTTCTACGACCGCTCCTACTTCAACGTGCTGGACCGGCAGGGCCGCTTCATGGTGCTCACCGGCATCGGCTACTACCCGCGCCTGGGCGTGAAGGACGCGTACTTCGTGATCCGCCGCGGGGACACGCAGACGGCGCTGCGCCTGAGCGACGCGATCGACGACGACCGCCTCAACCCGCACGTCGGCGGCTACCGACTCCAGGTGATCGAGCCGCTGCGCGAGCTGCGCCTGACGCTCGAGCGCACCGAGGGCGTCGCGGCGGACCTGACGTGGCGCGGCCTGTTCCCCGCCGCGCTCGAGGAGCCGCACTCGATGGTCACCGACAGGCGGGTGACGCTCCAGGCGAGCCGGTTCGCGCAGGTCGGCACGTGGGGGGGTGGATAGAGGTCGACGACGACAAGGTGGAGCTGACGCACGGGAGCACGGTCGCCGCCCGGGACCGCTCGTGGGGCATCCGTCCGGTCGGTGAGGCCGAGGCGCCCGGGAGGCCCGACGACTCGTTCCGGGGGATGTGGTGGCTGTACCTGCCGCTCGCGTTCGACGACTTCCAGCTGTTCCTCATCCTTCAGGAGGACCCCGATGGGCACCGCAGCCTGTACGACTGCACGCGGCGGTGGAGGGACGGGCGGGTCGAGCAACTCGACGGGGTGCGGGTGGAGATCGACTACCGCTCCGGCACCCGCATCCCGACCGGCGCGCGGGTGGAGTTCCTCAACCGCGCGGGCGAGCGGATCCGGCTGGAGGTCGAGTCGCGACTGTTCTCGCCGATCGCGTTCGGCTCGGGCTACGGCGGCGACCCGACGTGGTCGCACGGCAGCTGGAAGGGCGAGAACTTCGCCGAACGCATGAGCTTCGACCTGACGAACCCGCAGGTCATGGCCGGTGCGGCGTTCAGCCTCATCGACCACGTCGGCCACGCCGTGTGCACCGAGGCCGACGGCACCCGCCGTGAGGGTGCGGGCCTGTTCGAGCACGGGGTGCTGGGACCGCATCACCCGTCCGGCTTCTCCGACTGGACGGACGTGGCGCCGTGACCGGCGCCGCCGCGGCGAGAGAGACGCGCCGATGAAGGTCATGACCGCACTGTTCGGACCCACCGACGCGGTGCGTCGCGCTCAGGAGCTCAAGGAGGCCGGGGCGTCCGGGGTGTTCACGTTCGAGGGACCGCACGACGTGTTCACCCCGCTCGTACTGGCCTCGCAGGTCCGCGGGCTGGATGTGATGTCCAACGTGGCGATCGGTTTCCCGCGCAACCCCGTCCAGCTCGCGCACCAGGCCCACGACCTGCAACAGCTCAGCGAGGGCCGCTTCATCCTGGGCCTGGGCACGCAGATCCGCGCCCAGATCGAGAAGCGCTACGGCGCCGACTTCGACCGTCCGGTCGAGCGGATGCGCGAACTCGTCGGCGCGCTGCGGGCGATCTTCGACTCCTGGGCCACCGGCGAGAGGCTGGACTTCCGCGGGGAGTTCTACCGACACACCCTCATGACGCCCACGTTCGTCCCGCCGCCCTCGCCGCACGGCCCGCCGCCGATCTACCTCGGTGCGCTCGGCCCGCGGCTCACCCGCGCGACCGCGGAGGTCGCCGACGGCCTGCTCGTCATGCCATTCGGGACGACGACGTTCCTGCGCGAGCACACCATGCCCCACGTCCGGGCGGGCCTGGCGGCCGCCGGCCGCGGTGAGGACGGGTTCGAGGTGGTGCCCGAGGTGATCGTGTCGGTCACCGGCGCCGGCGCCGGGCCCGGCGGCGGCGGTCGGGGCGGTGGCGGTCGGGGCGGTGGCGGTCGGGGCGGTGGCGGCGCGCGGGACGACGACGAGCACGCGTCCACCCGCAGGTTGTTGGCGTTCTACGGCTCCACGCCTGCGTACAAGCCTGTGCTGGACGCGCACGGGTGGGGCGATCTGCAGCCCGAGCTCAACGCCATGAGCAAGCAGGGGCGATGGCAGGAGATGTCGTCGCTCATCACCGACGAGATCCTGCACACGATCGCCGCGTGCGGCACCCCGGCCGAGGTCGCCGCGCACATCCGCGAACGCGTGGAGAGCGTCGGCGGGATGGGCGGCAGCAGCGCCGGCGGGAGCGGCGGCGGCGGGGGCGGCGGCGGCGGCCGCGTGTGTCTCTATCAGACCGGGCCGATCGCCACCGACGCGCTGGCGCAGATCGTCGACGAGCTGGCGGGTCGGCCATGAAAACCGTCGAGCTCCAGCAGGTCACCGACGACCGCTACGGAGGCAAAGCCGCAGGCCTGGCCGAACTGATCCGACTGGGCCTGGACGTCCCACCGGGCTTCGTGATCGTGGATGCGGGGGCTGACCTCGTCGTCGTCGACACCGGACCCACCGCAACCACCGTCCCCGCCGCGCCCACCGCGCCCGCCTCACCGGCGGTCGGGTGGTTCCACCGCATGGCCGACGCCGGCGCCACCCCGGTCGCGGTGCGTTCCTCGGCGGTGGGCGAGGACGGCGCGGCGCAGTCGTTCGCCGGCCAGTACGACACGGTGCTCGGCGTGGACTCGGCCGAGGCACTGGCCGACGCGGTGCGGACGTGCGTGGCGTCGGCGGCGTCGCGGCGCGCGGCGGCCTACCGCGGCGAGACCCGCTCCCCCGCCCCGATGCACCTGGTGGTCCAGCAGATGGTCGACGCCCGGGCGGCCGGGGTCGTGTTCACCGCCGACCCCACCACCGCGCGGCGCGACCTCATGGTGATCGACGCCGTCGCCGGACTGGGCGACTCCCTGGTCGACGGCACCGCCTCCCCCGACCACGTCGTCCTGGATCCCGCCGGCCGGATCGCTGTGCGCGAGGTCGGCGGGGGGCCGGTCGTGACGGAGGCGGAGATCGCCGCAATCCGGGCCGGAGCGCTGCGCGCCGAGCGGCACTGGGGCCGGCCGATGGACCTGGAGTGGGCGATCGACCGGGCCGGGCGACTGTGGTGGCTGCAGGCGAGGCCCGTCACCACCCTGCCCGCGGACCTCGGCGACAAGGACTCCACGCTCGCGGGCGCCGATCACGTGTACACGCGCTGCAACATCGGCGAGATGATGCCGGGCGCGTTCTGCCCGCTCACCGAGTCGGTCTCGGGGTACGCGATCGACCACGCGATGCAGATGGTGCAGGTGGTCGCCCGTGCGCAACCGGCCTACGAGCGATCGTGGCTGCAGGTCGGGTACTTCTCGGGGCACATGTTCCTCAACCTCACCGAGGGGACGGCACTGAGCTCCGGACTGCTGGGCAACTCGCTCGAGCAGTTCTCCACCTCGATCTGCGGGCGGGTGGTGGACGAACTCGTGCCCAAACCGCCGCAGCCGTTCCTTCGGCGGCTCGGCAACACCGTGCGGCTGTCGACGTTCGCGCTCACCGCCGGGCCCGCCGTGCGACGACTCGGCGAGCAGATCAGCGGCTGGGGGATCCCCCGCGGCAGCGACCCACTACAGGTGTGGCGACAGCTCGAGGCGGGCGTCGACCTGTACTGCGCGGTGACGCTGACGCACGTGCGGTCGTCGTCGAGGGCGGCCGTGGCGGCGAACGTCCTGGAGAGCACGGTGGTGCGGCGGGCCGTCGCCGCGGGCGGCAGCGAGGACGACGGTCGCGCCGAGGCGTCCCGGCTGATGGCCGGCGCGGACGACGTGGAGAGCGCCGTGATGCTGGCCGAGCTCGAGTCGGTGGTGCGCGCGCTCGCCGCGGACGAGCCCGCCACCGACCGGTTCCTCGCCGCGGACCCGGGGGCGGCGGTCGCGGCGGTGCTCGCGTCGGCCGACACGTGGGGCGTGGCTTTGCGGCGGTTCCTGGCCCGGCACGGCCACCGCGGGTATCGCGAGCTGTGCATGCGCGACGCCTCGTGGGCCGACGACCCCGAGGGCCTCGGCGCGATCATGCAGGCCATGGTGCGGTCGACGCTGGCGCGGGGTGGGCAGATCTCGGCGGTCGCGGCTACCGCGGCTACCGCGGCGACCTCGGCGACTGCCGCCGGGCCCGAGCCGGGGTCGCGGGCCATCCGGGTGCTGGCCCGGCTGGCGCGGGGCGGCGCGCGGGGTCGCGAGGAGACCAAGTCGAAGATGGCGCTGATGGCACACGCGCTCAAGCGCGGCTATCGACATCTCGGCGAGGTGCTCGCGGCGGACGGGCGGTTGCCCGATGCGGACCTGGTGTTCTTCTTCGACCGACCCGAGCTGGCGTGCGTTCTCGGTGACTCCGACCTCGTCACCGGCGGGCTCGGTCTCGGCGAGCTCGGCGCCGGCGCTGGGCGCGGCAGCGGCAGTGGGCTCGACGGCGGCAGCGACCGCGCGGGCGCGGCCGGCGCGGCGACGGTCGCCGCCCTGATCTCCCGCGCCGAACAGCGCCGCGAGGCGCTGGCCTACCAGGACGCGCTGGAGTTCCCGGACGTCTCCGTCGGCCGGCCCGTGCCGCTCATCGCGCGGCCGCCGCGGGAGGCCGCGGGCGGAGAGATCGTGGGCCGACCGGCGAGCCGCGGAACGGTCGAGGGCGTGGTGCGGGTGGCGCGCTCGATCGTCGACGCCCGCGAGGTCCGGCCCGGCGAGGTGCTCGTCGCGCCGGTGACGGACGTGGGCTGGACGCCGTACTTCACGGTGATCGCGGCATTGGTCACCGACATCGGCAGCCCGGTCTCACACGGTGCGGTGGTCGCGCGCGAGTACGGCCTGCCGTGCGTGGTGAACACCATCGTCGCCACGCAGACGCTGCGCACCGGCGACCGCGTCCACGTGGACGGAGACCGGGGCGTGGTGACGCGGTTGGAGGGGTGAGGAGCTCGGAGTCCGTGTGGCCGGTCTCCGCCCGGACCGAGACCACCGACCGGGGCGGGGCGTAATGCCACATACGAGCGGCAACCGGCTACGGCCTGCCCACGAGCGGCCCGAATCGACGACCTGCGGATTAAAAGTCCGTACCTCTGTCCCCTCGTCTATAGGCCGGGACGGCGGTAACCGCCGATTATGGGCGGCTCGGCGACGTCGGGCTGGCCCTGGCCCGTGGCCCCTGCTGCAACGCCCTCACTCCATCGCGCGGTCACACCTGCTCATGTTTTCCCAGGTCAGCTTCGCCACCACGCCGCATTTGTGACCACTCGCGGGAGGTTGGGGCGCGGCGAGTCCTGCGTGCGGCGCTGGTAGCCGACCGTGACGGCGGTGGAATCGGATGCGACAAGGGCTGAGTCCTCGGCCCTTGGTCCACGGGCCGACGCGCTGCCCAGTGGCGCGGCCAGCGAGAGGCTGCTAGACGTGGAGGTCCACGCGCCCCCACGCCACGAGGAGGACGAGATGATCACCGAGGAACCCATCGACCCGGACGAGTACACGCCGGGCCCCGATTCGGTCACCGCTCCCGAGGAGTACGAGCCCGAGGTGACCGTCGACGACCCCTTCCGGGAAGCGAATCCCGCCGATGTCGCGGAGCAGGCCCTGGAGCTGCCCGCGGACGACGGCGACGCGGAGGGGTCTGACGACGACGTCGACTGACCGCCGACCAATCGAGTCCGAGGGGCCGTGCGTTCACCGCGGCCCCTCGGTCGTTCGCCGGCCACCGTTGCGCGCGATTCACCACTGCCGCTAATCTGACCCAACCAGAAGGGGAGTATCCCTCAACGCGTCGTCGTCACTACGGTCCACGGATCCGGCGACGCGGGCCGAGCAGGCCGGGAGAGACCTTCGATCACCCACTGATCGAAAGGTCCCCGTTATGGACACCCCGCTCTGGCTCTGGTTCGCCGTCATCGCCTTCATCGTCGTGATGCTTGCGATCGACCTCGTCGCACACCGCCGGGCACACGTCATCGGCGTCAAGGAAGCGGCCGCGTGGTCGGCGGTCTGGATAGCGCTCGGAGTCGGCTTCGGCGTGATCGTCTGGGTCGTCTGGGGCGCTGACTTCGGCCAACAGTACTTCGCCGGCTACCTCATCGAGAAGTCCCTGGCCGTGGACAACGTCTTCGTCTGGGCGATCATCTTCGCCCACTTCGCGGTGCCGCCGCAGTTCCAGCACCGGGTCTTGTTCCTCGGTGTGCTGGGCGCGCTGGTGTTCCGTGGCATCTTCATCGCGGGCGGCGCGCTACTCATCCAGAACTTCTCGTGGGTCCTCTACATCTTCGCCGCGTTCCTGCTGTACACGGGTTTCCGCATGATCCGTCAGCGCGACGAGCACCTCAACCCGGACCAGTCGCGCGTGCTGGGTGCCTTCCGCCGGGTCGTGCCCATGTCGGACACCTTCCACGGACAGCGACTGCTGGTCCGCAAGGGCGGACTGATCATGGCCACTCCCCTGCTGGCAGTGCTCGTGCTGGTCGAGACGACTGACGTCGTATTCGCCGTCGACTCCATCCCCGCCATCTTCGCCGTCACCGACGAGGTGTTCCTCGTCTTCACCGCCAACGCGTTCGCGATCCTGGGGCTGCGCGCGATGTACTTCCTACTCGCCGATCTGGTCCATCGGTTCGTGTACCTCAAGATCGGCCTGGCGTTGGTGTTGATGTGGGTGGGCGTGAAAATGCTGCTGAAGATCGACGTCTATTACATCCCGACCCCGCTCTCGCTGGCCGTCATCGCGACGATCCTCGCCGTGTCGGTGGTAGCGAGTCTGCGGGCGACCCGCGGGCAGGAGCGACAAAGTCTCCCGACGCCGGCCGAGCCGCCGTTCCACATCGCCACCCCAGACGAGGATGCCCAGCTCGAGCCGCTGTTGCGCCGCGCACGCTCCCGCGAGCGCTCGGGGACTCCCGCCTGAGCCGTCGCTCTGGCGAGCTGGCGGCGTAGGTCCCTGAGACCCCGCCCGTCGCTGGGCGTTTCAACCCGAACCCTGGTTCGCGCGACGGCCTATGACTTTCCATGAACCAGGGTAGGGTCGGGCTCAACGCCGGTGAGCCCCTCACTCGCACGGCTCCATCGGCGCCATCCTAGGAAGGGGCCGATCATGAGTGTCAACAGTTTCAATTCGCGAGACGCGCTGGCAGTCGGAGGCGTCGACTACGAGATCTACCGACTCGACCGCGTGTCCACCGAGGTACCACTCCCCTACAGCCTGAAGATCCTGCTGGAGAATCTTCTGCGCAACGAGGACGGCCGCGTGGTGACGGCCGAGCAGGTGGAGGCGCTCCAGCAGTGGAATCCCCGGAAACAGGTGGATCGAGAGATCCAGTACACGCCCGCCCGAGTCCTGATGCAGGACTTCACCGGAGTGCCGTGCGTCGTCGACCTGGTTGCGATGCGCGACGCGATCACCGATCTGGGCGGGGACGCCAAGAAGATCAACCCGCTGATCCCCGGTGAGCTGGTGATCGACCACTCGATCATCGCCGACGTCTTCGGCCGCCCGGACGCCTTCCAGGTCAACGCCGACCTCGAGTTCGGACGCAACCAGGAGCGCTACCAGCTCCTGCGGTGGGCGCAGGAGTCGTTCGCCGATTTCCTCGTGGTCCCGCCGAACACGGGCATCTGCCACCAGGTCAACCTCGAGTACCTGTCCCGGGTCGTCTTCACCCGCGAGGGCACCGAGGGCATGATCCAGGCCTACCCGGACACGCTGGTGGGCACCGACTCGCACACGCCCATGGTCAACGGCCTCGGCGTGCTGGGCTGGGGCGTCGGCGGCATCGAGGCCGAGGCGGCTCTCCTCGGTCAGCCGATGAGCATGCTCATCCCGGAGGTCATCGGCCTCAAGCTGACCGGCGAACTGCGGGAGGGCACGACCGCCACGGACCTGGTCCTCCACGTCGCGGAGTTGCTGCGTCAGACCGGCGTGGTCGGCAAGTTCGTCGAGTTCTTCGGACCCGGCGTCTCCAGCGTGCCGCTGGCCAACCGGGCCACGCTCGGCAACATGAGCCCGGAGTACGGGGCGACGTGTGCGATCTTCCCGATCGACTCGGAGACGCTCGACTACCTGCGGCTGACCGGCCGGTCGGAGGAGCAGATCGAGCTGGTCGAGGTCTACGCCAAGGAGCAGGGGCTCTGGCACGACCCGGACAATCCTGCCGAGTACACCCAGGTCATCGAGCTCGCCCTGGCGAGCGTGGAGCCGTCGATCGCGGGTCCCCGGCGCCCGCAGGACCGTATCGAGCTGGGCGAGGCGCCAGCGGTCGTCCTGAGTAATCTGGCGGAGGAAGCCGAGCGCTCGGGTTCGGGTTCGGACGACGGCAGCGTCGACGACGCCTCGGCGGACTCGTTCCCCGCCAGCGACCCGGTCTCCCCCGGCGCCAGCACCGCCAAGAACGAGCCGCCGCGCCAGTACTCGGAGGAGCAGCTGACCGCCAACGCCGAGCTCGGATGGCCCAGCGACCCGGCGGAGGTTCTGCTGGGCGGCGACTCCCCCGTGATCGTCGACCACGCGGACGTCGTCATCGCGGCGATCACCTCGTGCACCAACACGTCCAACCCGTCGGTGATGATCGGCGCGGCGCTGCTCGCCAAGAAGGCGGTCGAGAGGGGGCTCGAGCCCAAGCCGTGGGTCAAGACGACTCTGGCCCCCGGATCCCGCGTGGTGACCGACTACTACGAGCGGTCCGGCCTCACCCCGTACCTGGAGCAGCTGGGCTTCGACCTGGTCGGGTACGGCTGCACGACGTGCATCGGCAACTCGGGGCCGCTGACGCCGGCCGTCAGCAAGGCGGTGGGCGACAAGGACCTCAACGTCGCGGCCGTCCTGTCCGGCAACCGCAACTTCGAGGGGCGCATCCACCCCGAGGTCAAGATGAACTTCCTGGCGTCCCCGCCGCTGGTCATCGCCTACGCCCTCGCCGGGACCATGCGTAAGAACCTGCTCGAGGACCCGTTGGGGACCGGTTCCGACGGCGAGCCGGTCTATCTCCGCGACATCTGGCCCAGTTCGGCCGAGATCAAGGAGGTCGTCGACGCCAACCTCGAGGCCGACATGTTCACCAAGGGCTACGCCGACGTCTTCACGGGCGACGAGAACTGGCGCGGGATGAGCGTGCCGGAGGGCGACAAGTTCGACTGGAACGAGGACTCCACGTACATCCGGCGGCCACCGTACTTCGACGGCATGTCCGCGGAGCCGGAGCCCATCGGGGACATCACCGACGCCCGCGTGCTGGCTCTTCTCGGCGACTCGGTGACGACCGACCACATCTCCCCGGCGGGAGCCATCAAGGCCTCCTCGCCCGCCGGGAAGTACCTGCAGGAGCAGGGCGTCGAGCCGGCGGACTTCAACTCGTACGGGTCGCGGCGCGGCAACCACGAGGTGATGATCCGCGGCACCTTCGCGAACGTGCGTCTGCGCAACCAGCTGGCGCCCGGCACCGAGGGCGGCGTCACGACGCACTTCCCCAGCGGCGAGCAG
The DNA here is from genome assembly GCF_003096075.1 of Dietzia lutea. Classification (NCBI taxonomy): domain Bacteria; kingdom Bacillati; phylum Actinomycetota; class Actinomycetes; order Mycobacteriales; family Dietziaceae; genus Dietzia; species Dietzia lutea. The sequence continues at coordinate 2,772,921 of NZ_CP015449.1, forward strand.
ACCAGCATCTACGACGCGTCGATCCGCTACGCCGAGGAAGGCGTGCCGCTGGTCGTCATCGCCGGCGCCGAGTACGGCTCCGGCTCGTCGCGCGACTGGGCGGCCAAGGGCACCAAGCTGCTCGGGGTGAGGGCCGTGATCGCGGAATCGTTCGAGCGGATCCACCGGTCGAACCTCATCGGGATGGGCGTGCTGCCCCTGCAGTTCCCCGAGGGCGAATCCGCCTCCAGCCTCGGGCTCAAGGGCGACGAGGTCTTCTCCATCACCGGACTCGACGGCCAGGATTCCGTCCCGGGCGAGGTCACGGTCCGCGCGGGCGAGAGCGACGACGCGATCGAGTTCACCGCGAAGGTCCGCATCGACACCCCGGCTGAGGAGACGTACTACCAGCACGGCGGCATCCTGCCGTACATGCTGCGGCAGATGCTCTGACCGTAGGAACCGCGCGGCCGGCCCGGTCAGCACCGGCGCCGCCCGCGCGGCCATCGGCCGTCTCCGCCGCCGGCACCGGGTCGCCGACTCGGCCGCCAGTCACCGAGAAGAGGAATTCACGCGCATCGCTCGAGGGTGGTCTCTAGGAGTTAGCGCAACACCCTGACTGATCGGGGTGTGTGGTGGCTAAACAGCTGGACTGGAGACTGCGGGCGGGTGTGTGTCGGTCCTTGCTGGAGGGCATGACCGGGATCGAGGCGGCGACGCTGTGGGGTGTCAGCATGGCCACGGCGTGGAGGTGGGCCAAGCTTGCGGGCATGACCTTTGAGGTGGGACGACGCGGCGGCGTGGGCTCCGGTGTGGCAACGGCCGTATCCCAGCGGCCGCTGAAGGAGTCGGCGAGTTATCGCCGGTTGACCCTGTTTGACCGGGTCTACATCCAGGCCATGTTCGACCTGCCGACCCCGGCCGGGGTCCGGGCGATCGCCCGGGGTCTGCAGGTGGCCGCCTCGACGATCTCGAGGGAGTTGGCTGCCCACTCGTTCGAGCACTGGGGCAAGCGGCGTTACGACGCCCGGTTGGCCCATCTGCTGGCCCTGGACAAGCGCAAGCGCTGCCGGCCGGGCAAGCTGGAGGCCACGCAGCTGCGCGGCGAGGTCATCGCCCGGTTAAACCAGCGGTTCTCACCCGAGCAGGTCGCCGGGGAGCTGCGGGTGATGTTCCCCGATCAGCCGGAGATGAACGTGTCCCCCGAGACGATCTACCAGGCGCTATACGTCCAGGGCAAGGGCGCGCTGCGGCACGAGCTCAAGGTCGAAAAGGCCTTGCGCTCCGGGCGCAAGAGCCGCGTGCCCACGTCCGCCCTGCCGCCGCGAACCTCGCGTCCGTGGCTGCAAGGAGCTCGCCTTAGCGACCGGCCGGCCGAGGTGGAGGACCGCGCCGTGCCCGGGCACTGGGAGGGCGATCTGGTCGTGGGGCCGAACAACTCCGGGATCGTCACCCTGGTCGAGCGCCACACCCGCTACGTACTGATCGGGCGCCTGCCCGGCTGCCGGGACAGCGCCACCGTCACCGATGTACTGGCCCAGATGATCGAGGCGCTGCCCTCCCGGCTGGTATCCACGATCACCTGGGACCAGGGCACCGAGATGGCAGCGCACGCCGCGTTCACCGTCAAGACCGGCTGCCCGATCTTCTTCTGCGATCCGCACTCGCCCTGGCAGCGCGGATCCAACGAGAACACCAACGGACTGATCCGGGACTTCTACCCCAAAGGCACCGACTTCAACACCATCAGCGACGACGAACTCGCCGAAACCGAACGCCTCCTCAACATCCGCCCCCGAGCCATCCACGGCTTCCACAGTCCCCATGCGAAGATGACCGAACTAATCGCCGGTGTTGCGCTAGCCACCTGAGAACGCCGAGAAGCAGGTGTGCGAATTCCTCTTCGCGGTGGGCTCCGCGCGCCACGCCGCCCCGAGCAGACGCCGCGGGCCGGGCCGCTTCGGTGACGCCGAATCCGCCATCCTCTGCGGCGCCCGCGGGTAGCGTCCGCACATATGCAGACCTCGCCTGACCAGGCCGCCAACACCGACTCCGCGCAGCCGGAAGTCATTCTCGAGCGCCACGACGAGATCGCCGTCATCCGGCTCAACCGACCACACAAGCTCAACGCGGTGACGTCGCAGAACCTGGCGGACATCATCGCCGCCCTCGACACCTGCGACGCCGACGACGACGTCCGCGCGGTCGTCCTCACCGGCACGGGTCGGGCGTTGTGCGCCGGGGCGGACCTCTCGGGTGGCGAAGACACGTTCGTCGCGGAACCCGATGCCGACACGGGCGCAGCGCCGCCGGACACGGGCGGTCAGGTGGCGCTGCGGATCTACCGGATGACCAAGCCGATCATCTCGGCCATCAACGGCTCAGCGGCCGGGGTCGGCGTCACCATGACTCTCCCGACAGACGTCCGCATCGCGGCGGAGAACGCCAAGTTCGGCTTCGTGTTCACCCGCCGCGGGCTCGTTCCGGAGGCGTGTTCGACCTGGTTTCTGCCCCGCGTGGTGGGCATCTCCGCGGCGGTCGAGTGGACGGTCGGTGGCCGGACCATCCCGGCGGCCGAAGCCCTCGAGCGGGGTCTGGTCCGGGAGTTGCTCCCCGCCGACGAGGTGCTCCCCCGCGCCATCGAGATCGCGCGCGAAATGACCCGCGGTACGGCTCCGGTGTCGGCGGCACTGACCCGTCAGCTGATGTGGCGCATGCTCGGCGCACCCGACCCGGAGGTCGCCCACCGCGCGGAGTCGATCGGGATCTACACCCGCGGCAAGTCCGCAGACATCCGCGCCGGGGTCTCCGCGTTCCTCGCCAAGGAGGAACCGGACTTCCCGGACCGCGTCTCCGACGGGCTGCCCGACCTCTTCGCCTGACCGGCAGCCCACGCCCAGTCCGCCACTTAACCCGCGCCGGGCCATAACCAGCCCGCCGCCCATCCCACGCCCGGCCCGCCACCCAGCCCGCCATCCAGAAGGAGCCCACCATGAGCGCTGTCGACCTCGCCGGACGTGTCGCCGTCGTCACCGGATCGACCGCCGGACTCGGCGCGCGATTCGCCCACGTGCTGGCCGGGGCCGGCGCGACGGTGATCGTGACGGGGCGTCGCACCGAGCGGACCACGGAGGTCGTCGAGTCGATCACCGCGAGCGGCGGTACGGCTCACGGCGTCGGGCTCGACGTGGCGGATGCGGCGTCGATCGAGGACTGCATCAGCGAGGTCACCGAGAAGTACGGCATCCCGCAGATCCTGGTCAACAACGCGGGCATCCCGGACGCCCAGCGCGCGCACAAGATGCCGCTCGAACTCGTGGACGCGGTCCTGGACACCAACATCCGCGGCCCGTGGCTCATGGCGACCGGGGTGGCGCGTCGACTGATCGCGGCCGAGTCGCCGGGCCGGATCGTCAACATCTCGTCGATGAACTCATTCCACTACGCCGGTGAGGCCGCCGCGCTCTACGCCACCACGAAGGCGGCGGTGAACCGCATGACGGAGACGCTCGCCGTGGAGTGGGCCCGGAACTTCATCAACGTCAACGCCATCGCGCCGGGGGCGTTCGAGTCGGAGATGATGGACGGCATGCTCTCGCGGATGGGCGACATCGCCCCGGGTTTCCCGCGCAAGCGCATCGGCCGTCAGGATCAGCTGGACTCGACCCTGCTCTACCTGGTCTCCGATGCCTCGGACGCGGTCACCGGGACGGTCGTGAAGGTCGACGACGGCCAGATCCACCGCTGATCCCGCCATCACTCACACTGCGAGAGATCCTCTTCGACGAGCGGCTTCCCGACCGGGGTCACGTACGTCACCATGAGGACGACGTCCTCGGTGCCCTCGTTCCGCGCCTCGTGCGGGTAGCCGGCGCCTTCGACGATCGAGTCCCCCGCCCGGAAGGTACGCGTGCCTCCGGGCAAGGTGTCGGAGTAGAGGGTGATCTCGCCCTGCTTCACCACGGCGATGAGCTGCCCGTGGTGGCAGTGCCTCCCCGTGCCGGTGCCCGCGACGATCGTGAGCTCGCGGAACGTCACCGCCACGCCTTCGTCGCCGTCGACCTGCACGTCGACCGGTTGATCCTGCTGCCCCTGCACGATGTCGACGGCGAGGACCGGCTGCGTGCCGACGATCGCCGACGCGGGCGGAGGTGGGGGCGCGATCGCCGATTCGTCCGAGGACTCCGCCTCACCATGACTGCAGGCCGAGGCGGCCAGCGCGAAAGCCCCGGCCGCCAGGACGATGCCGCGTCTGATCGTTGTACTCCGCATGGAAGGCTCCCCGTGACTTCCCGGATCGACGGGAGGACGCCGACCTTGCGGCAACGCTAGCGCAGCTAACGGCCGGATAAAAGATCTTTGTTGACACGCCCCCTTGAGGTAAGGACGCTCAGTCCTCGCCGACCGAGACGCTGACCTCGATGTTGCCCTCCACGGCGCGCGAGTAGGGGCACATCTCGTGGGCGAGCTTCGCTAGCTCGTCGGCCTGCTCGGTCTCGAGGCCGGGGATGATCACCTCGAGCTGCACGGCCAGGTCGATGCTCTCCTCGCCGGAGCGCACCAGCGAGATCCGTGCGCCGACGGACGAGCCGTCGATTTTCACCTTCTTCTGCCGGGCCGCGCTCTGCAGGGCGGAGTGGAAGCAGGCGGCGTACCCGGCGGCGAACAACTGCTCGGGGTTGTTGCCCTCGCCGGAGCCACCGAGCTCCTTGGGCGGGGCCATGTTCAGGTCCACGGCCTTGTCGGCGGTGGCCACGTGGCCGTCCCGGCCGCCGCCGGTCGACAGGGCTTCGACGGTATAGAGCGCATCGGACATGGGCGATCTCCTCTGGTCGTGTGGTGCGGGTGTGGCCCAACGTACGCCGCGCCCGCGGGTGGCGTCAGGGGCCGCGTCGGTGGTTCCGGCGACCGCGAGGGTTTCGGAGCGCCGTCCCGGCCGGATGGACAGCGCCGTCCCGGCCGGATGGACAAGGCGACGACGACGAGGGCCATCGCGCTCGACACGCCGCCGGACGCACGGTGGGCCGGTCCGGCCCACATGCGGTCGCATCTCAGTGGTCGCTACCGACCGACTTCTTCTCGCCGGCCGACGACCGCACGAGTCGGCGCACGCGCTTGACCACGAACCACACGAACGCGATGGCGATCACCGCCACCACCGCGTTGGACAGCGCTCCGCTCCACTGCTCAAGCGCGGGCCGGATGGCGGGGCCGAAGAGGTACCCGGCGCCGATCCAGATGGCGTTCCACACACCGGACCCGAGCAGCGTGTAGGCGCTGAAGTGGGTGAACGACATCCGCTCGATGCCCGCGGGGATGGAGATGAACGACCGCACGAGGGGGACACAGCGTCCCACCAGCACGGCGACCCCGCCCCAGCGCTGGAAGAACGCCTCCGACTTGTCGAAGTCGTCGTGGTCCAGCAGCGGGATCCGGCCGACGAGGCGGCGGGTGCGGTCACGCCCGAGCGCCGCGCCCACGACGTACCAGATCCACGCGCCGAGCAGCGCGCCCGCGGTCGCCGCCGCCCAGGCCAGCCAGAAGTTCATCCGACCTTCGTAGGCCAGGAAGCCGGCGCCGGGAAGGACGGCCTCGGACGGGATCGGCGGCAGGAAGGTCTCCAGCAGGATCGCGATACCGACGCCGATCTCGCCGAGTGTCTCCATGAGGGTGAGGACCCAGCCGATGAATCCGTCGTACCCCGCGGAGGGGTCGGTCGAAGGCGACGCAGCGGAAACGATCATGTGGGCAGTCTAGGGAGCGGCGGCTCGCAGGAGTGACCGCGAGCGACCGACCTCACCCGAACCTGCGGCGCGAGGTCGCGCCGACCCGGCGCCGGTCGAGCGGCCGACCACGCTGAACGGGCGCGCGGCACCCGGCGTCGGGCTAGAGGTCCGCGCCGATGACGTAGGCCGCGGCCAGCTCGCGGAGCGCGGCGTGGTCCTGACCCAGCAGTTCCATGGGCGGGCGCCGCCCGGGCAGCGAGCTGGTCGGCGTGGTCCACCACACGGTGGCGGCCTCCGGGGCGTGACCGGCGTCGAGCATCCGGTTGACCACGGCGACGATGTCGTCCGCTCGGCGGGGGTCGAAGTGGGCGAGCTGGAACCGCGGGTAGACCCACCTGCGGTCGCCGCGCAACACGATGAGCCGGCCCTGGCGGGCGAAGGTCCGCAGCGCATCGGTGGGCGCGGAGTCGGGAAGGACGCCGCGCCGGACGAGGATCTCGCCCGCCTCGTACGAGCAGACGTGGGGCACCTGCAACGCGGCGCTGCGCGGTGCGCAGGGGACGACGGATCGGCGGCTGGTGGCGGGCGCGCCCGCCGGCCCGCGGAGCGGATCCCCGGCCCGTGAGCGCGCGGCCTGCAGGGTCCCGTCGACCTGTCCGGCGACGCCTGTAAACGAGCTGCGCCGACGGAGTTCCTTCACGACGAGGTCGGCGAACAGCGGGTCGTCGAGCTCTCGCAGTGCACGCTCCGCGCGGTCTCCCGACACGGCCTTCCGCGACATCACCCGATTCTGAACAGTCATCGCGACCACCCGCCTTTTGAGCGGAATTTTACAACCTGTTCAGCCCGTGGAGCGAGACCCACTTGTGTGACCCAGAAGGCTCGCGTGACCCCGGCGGCTCGTGAGAAGCTGATGGCTCGTGCGGACCCGACGCCTCAGGTGACCTCACACGTCGCGGTGTCCACGGTCCTGTCCGGCCCGCCGCCGGTGACGGTGAGGACGCCGCCGACGTTCTCGATGGCGGTGGCCCCGGGGACCGCCGCAGTGCACACCCGGCTTCCGTCCGCGGCGACGATGACGTGCGGCTCGCCGTTGATCTCGTCGAGACGCACCTGCACCTCCCCCACGGTGATCGGGTCGCCGCCGAGCACGGCGCGAGTCGCGGGTTCCCCGGCCGCGGGCGCGTCATCGGCCGAGGCCGTGCTGGTCGGCGATGGCGATCCGGCCGGGGTCGACGTGCTGGGGGCCGGGGCGGCGGTCGTCGTCGGCAAGGCCGGGGTCGGCGCGGCGCTCGTCGGAGACGGGCTCGTGGTCGACGACTCTCCCGCGTCGCCCGGCGCGGGGGCGTCTGCGGCATCGGCCGCCTCCGCCGCGGACGTGGACTCCGGGTAGTGGTCGGCGGCCGCCTCCGCCTCAGGGGCGGGCGCGCCCGCTGCTGCCGGTGGGGTCCATTCCGCCTGGTTCTCCCACGGCTGGTTCGGGTCGTCGTACAGCGGACCGCCCGAGCACCGTGTCGCGACGTCCGACTCGACAGAGACCAGGTGGCTCACCGAGCCCGAGGAGCGGACGCGGGTCTCGTCGGTGGGCCCGCTGGCGGTGTTCACGGTCGAGACGGACACTCGGTCCGTCGCGCCCGCGCCCTGCCCGCGGTACCGGAAGGACGTCTCCTCGGTGACGGTGGCGGTGATCGGGTCGCCCGTGTCGGCGCGGGTCACTCGGACGAGGTACGTCATCCCCGGCCCGGCGCTCGCCCACGCGATGTCCACCACGGAGTCCCCGGCGTCGGACGTGGCGTCGGAGCACGCGATCCGGTCCGGCAGCGGAGTCGGGAAGTAGTTCGCCGTGGAGATGGGCGCCGTGGCCGTCCGCACGGCCGCCGGGGCCGCCATCGTGCCGACCACCTGGGTCATGCTGGCCGCGACCGCGGCCACTCCGGCGGCAGCGACCGCACCGCGCCACGCACGCGCCCGACGGGCCAGCAGCGCACCTCGTGTCGGCAGCGCACGCGCCCGCAGCGCTCGCGTCGTCCATGCCGGTTCAGCCACGGCCGATCCCGTCCTCGTCGCGCGCGAACCGGTTGTCGCCGGCTCCCGTGAGCGCAGGTGAGTCCGCATCGGCCGGGTCGCCTTCCTGTGTGTTGCGGGTGCGCCCGAAGGCGATCACGGCCGCGCCGCCGGCCAGCATCCCGCCGAGGAAGATCGCCACCGGGGTGGACAGCCAGGCGACGGCATAGCCGAGATGGTCGACGTGGAAGAAGACGCGATCGGCCTCGCTGACGACGTACGGTGCCCGGTCCGGCGCATCGTTCGCGTCGCCGCGCATCCGGACGGCCGCGCTGCCGTCCGCCAGTGGTTCCACGTCGATCGCGCGGTGCGTGATCCGGTCGCCGGTGGCGTCGTCCACGCTGACGATGTCGCCCGGCTCCAGCTCAACGGCCGGCACGGAGGTGGCCAGCCCGAGGGCACCCGTGGGGATAGTGGGCGCCATGGAGCCCGAGCGGAACACCAGCGGGGTGATCCCCAGGAACAGGGACGCGGACGCGGCGAGGAGACACAGCAGTCCCAGGGCCGCGCCGAGGTTGAGGGCGATCTCCCGCGCGCGCCGGGGCGGGGTGCGCGTGGGCGCTGTCATCGGATCTCCGAGTTGATGGTGAAGGTCACGCCGATCTGCGCCAGTCGCGTCTCGCGGGGCGCCGCGTCGTCCAGCGCCATCGTGACGCACAGGTCGTCGGTACCGCTCGCGTCGATGTCACGCGGGTCCGTGAGCAGCGTGCGGTCCGCACCGTCGGCGGTGAGGGTCCGCGGGGCGGCGAGCTCGGTTCCTCCTGAACAGGTGGTACCGGTGCTCGTCCCGCCGGCGAACATGGTGAGGGTGAGATGGTCGGCGAGCGCGGCGGCGTCACCGCGTTCGTACCCGGGCGTGGTCTCCGCCGTCGACAGCGCGTCGACTCGCAGGTCCACGAGATAGGCCAGGTCGATCTCGCCGGTGTTGCGGAGCGTGATCGACCCGGAGAGGGAGGACGCGTCCCCCGGGCCGAGATCGGTCATCGGGGCGAACGAGAAGGTGGGCGAGGCACCGTTGACCGTCAGATCGACCGATCCGGTGCTGAACAGGCCGGTCTCGGCGGTGACGGTGCGGGACCACTTCGCAGTGGTCCCGACCGCACCGAGTCCGACGACCATGCCGAGAGCCAACAGGGCCCTCGCGCGCGTCCAGCCCGACTCGCGCCAGCGGGAGTCCCGCCACAGCTGACGGCTACGGGCCCACATCGTCGTCGTCTCCCCCACCGATCCGGGCGGCGACCCTGCCGCCACGTCCGGCCGGCGCGGACGTCCGCTGGATGCGCCTGTCCCGCGCGCGGTCGCGGACGCCGCTTCCGAGCATCCACACCGCGTAGAGCAGCAGGCCGCCCGACACCACGGCGACGCCGAGCGCCCGCGTGTCCCCGGAGAGAAGCAGGTTGACGCGGCCGAGCTGCGGCACGGAGTACCACAGGACGCCGCGCACCTGCTCGGGCACGAGCGACCAGTCGTCGGGCGTGTTGTTGGCATCGCCCTGCGTGGTGATGCGCGGCTGACCCGACGGGTCGTAATAGACGCCGGTGACGCGGTGCGTGACCACCGCCGGATTCCCGGAGTAGGGCTGGACCGTGACGACGTCGCCGACCTGCAGTTCCTCCACCGGAGTGGGCCGGACGACGACGAGCGCGCCCGGCGAGATGGTCGGCTCCATCGACCCGGTCAGCACCGTGTATGCCTGCGCCCCGCTGACCCGCGGTACCACGATCAGGGCCAACAGCATGCCCGCCACCACGAGGAACAGCAGCCAACCGCCGATCGTGCGCACCCACCAGCTGAGCGGGGTCGCCTCCTCGGAATGGCCCGCGTCCCTGTTCGAGGCGCCGCTGTTCGAGGCGTCCCCGTCAGAGGCCGTCGTCATCAAGTCCGACGCGGTCACTGCTGGGCCGCCTCGAACGTGAAGACGTAACGCCCGTCCTGCTCGGGGGCCACAGCCGAGGCGGTGGCGGTGAGGCACAGGACGTCGGACGCGTCCGCGGCGAGCGTGGTGTTCACCGTGCTCGCTCCGGCGATCGAGCCCGAGTACAGCTGGGTCCCCGGGAGTCCGTCAGACCCCGACGCGGGGCAGGCGGCCTCCTCGGCGACCCGGGCGACCCGCAGGCCCAGGGCCGGAGGGGTGGTGCCCGCCGCGGGCGCGACCCCGCTGAGTCGGTAGTCGACGGTCACGGTGCTGTCGTTGACCACTGTCAACGGGATCTGCACCTGGTCACCGGTGTTCATGTTCTCCTTCGCCAGGCCCGCCAGGTCCAGGTCGACCTGGCCGGCGCCGGTGATGTTCAGGTGGCCGGTGCGGATGCTCGAGCCACCCATCGTCTCGGAATCCCGCCAGGCGGCGTCGGTGAGCTGCACGGACGCGAATCCGAGCAGCACCACCGACGCCCCGACGAGCGTCCACGTGACGCCGGCTTTCATCTGAGGTGCTTACGCGTCCCCGGTCGGCGCGGGCACGGACGCGGGCGCGGTCTGGCTGATGGTGACAGTCAGCTCGTTGACCGTGATGGTCTCGTTCATCGAGGCGTCGGCGCCCGGGGCGAAGGTCAGGGTGCCGCCGACGGTGACCTCCGTGTTGTCGTCCGGCACCTCGGAGAGATCGGTCAGGGTGTTACCCGAGTTGGGCGTCCACTCCAGTCCGGCCGGGAGGGCGCTGGTGCCGCTGGTGGCGACCAGCTCTGCCCGGAGGTTCGACCCCTCGACGTCCAGGAGGTAACGGCCGGTGAACTCGATCGAGTCGCCCGGGACGAGGGTGTCCGAGTTGGGATCGAATGCCGTGCCGTCGGCCCAGGTCCAGGACGCACTGTTCGCCACCTGGGTGACACCCAGGCTGCCGGTCTGGACGCTGGCGCCCGGGGTGGCGTCGCCGCTCTCGGTCCACGCGGCGAAGGTTCCGGCACCGCCGGCGAGGAGAACAGCGGCTGCACCGGCGGCGAGTGCGCCCTTGGTGGTCTTCTTCATTTCCATCCTTGATGGTTGGTGGATTCCGACACAGCGGAACCCCGAGGGGGTGAGGGGAATGTGATGGTCTGTCGGCCGGAAACCGGCCCGCGCCTTCACAAGTCATATGTTGACAGACCACCTAAGGATAGGTCAATTCGCGGGAACTCCATCAGCGAGGATTGACCGTTCGCGCTGAGAGAACGCTCAAAATTTCCTGTGTGGCATACATTCTTTGTTCAGCGTCGCGCGTGCGCGTCCGTCAACATGAACGCGCGTTCAATTAGCGCGGGGGCTACGGCGCGTCTTCCGTATGCTGCAGGCTTGGCCGGTCACACCGCACCGCGCAGACGACAAGGACGGACGCCGAATGAATCACGTCACCGACATCACAAGGATGCTCCGCGGGCACGACCACGTGGAGACCACCTCGCGGGGGGTGCTGCCGCACCGTCTCCCCGCCTGGGTCGGCGCACAGTTCCCCGACCCGCAGCTGTCCTCCATGGAGGCGCAGCCCTCCGGCGTGAGACTGGCGATGGTCACCGAGGCGCAGAGCATCGAGCTCGTCACCCACACCACGCGGATCGACTACCGCGGGATCGAGCGCCCCCGCGGCAGCGTCGATCTGGTGATCGAACAGCAGCTCGTCTCGAGCGACCTGCTCACCGGCGGCGACGCCATCGAGACCGACCTCCAGACCGGCTCCACCTCGCTCGTGAGCGGCCCGCCCCACCTCACGCGGTTCGAGGACATCGGCGCGGGCGAGAAGCTCGTCGAGCTGTGGCTGCCGCACAATGAGCGGGTCGAGATCGTCAAGCTCCGCGCGGACGCCCCGCTGACCCCGGCGCCGACCACGCGGCGGGCCTGGCTCCATCACGGCAGTTCCATCAGCCACGGCTCCAATGCCACGACGCCCGCGCGGATCTGGCCCGCCGTGGCCGCCCGGCTCGGCGGGGTCGAACTACGGAACCTCGGCTTCGGCGGCAGCGCCCTGGTCGACCCGTTCACGGCCCGCGCCATGCGCGACACCCCGGCCGATGTCATCAGCCTCAAGCTGGGCATCAACGTGGTGAACTCCGACTCCATGAGGCTGCGCTCGTTCGTCCCCGCGGTCCACGGCTTCCTCGACACGATCCGCGACGGGCACCCCACCACGCCGATATTGCTCGTCTCGCCGATCTACTGCGGGATCCACGAGGACACCCCGGGGCCCGGCGCGATCGCGGCGGAGAGCTTCAGCGCCGGGCGCGCCCTCTTCGAGGCCACCGGCGAGACCGGCGACACCGCCCAGGGACGTCTCACACTGCGGGTGATCCGCGACGCCCTGTCCTCGGTCTTCGCGCACCGGGACGATGAGAACCTGCACTACCTCGACGGCACGGAGCTCTACGGAGCGGAGGACGCGGCAGAGCATCCCCTGCCCGACGCGCTCCACCCCGACACGGGGACACACGAGGTGATCGGCACCCGCTTCGCCCGGCACGCCTTCGGCGAGGGCGGCCCGCTCGCGGCCCCGGGGATCGCTGAGCGCTGATCGCGGGCCGTTCCGCCCCTCGCATCCTCTCCACGTAGACGCCGCCAAGGAGTACACACCTGACGGCCACCGATCATGTTAGCGGTACTTCCGTTCGCGCACTGTCGAACTCCGGGAATCGCCGCGACCGTGCCGCGCGGACGCGTCCCCCCGCGGAGCCCGACGCCTACGACTGGTCGGTGCGCGGGTTGCCCTTCTGCAGGCGGTCGATGTGCTCGGACGCCTCCGCCTTGGACAGGGTCGCCGGGAGCTCCTCGCCGGCCTCGCGGGCCAGGGTGTCGAGGTAGCTCTTCTGCGCCTCGGTCATGGGCTCGTCGCCGGTGACCCAGTCGTCGGGGTCACGCTGCAGCGACCCACTGCCGGTGGCCCGCCCCTCGGGGACCGGGGCGCCGAGGGTCTCGTCACCGGGATCGTTGCTCCGGGATCCGCTGTCACTGCTCGGGGTCTGCTGAGAATCGGTCATGCCCGCACGCTACGCCGGGCCGGATGAGCCGACCACCGACCACGCACGCTGTCAGGGACGGGTAAAGATCGGCGACCGCGGCGTCAAGAACCCGTAAACGCCTCTTCCGGCGGGGCCCCGAGCGCAGGACGCTTCTCGAGCAGTGTCGGCCGCCGCCGCGCTGCTCACCCTAGAGAAAGCGATCCGCCCGCGATGCTCGATATCGCCTACCTCGCGTTGACGCTGGCCTGCGTGGCCGCCTGCGCGGGGGTCGTCGACCGGCTGTCCCGGTCCGATCTGCCGGTGCCCGCGACCGCGTCACCCGCCGCGGCTGCCGGCCCCGCACCCCTGGAGAGCGAGCGGTGAGCGTCGCAGGCGTGACGTCCGTTGTCCTCGTCGTCGTCGCCGTCATCACCCTCGGCTACCTCCTGGCCGCACTCATCGACCCGGAGCGGTTCTCATGACCCCGGCCGTGGCGGCCGGGCTGCAGATCGCCGTCCTCATCGGCCTGCTGGCCTGCCTGTACGTCCCGCTCGGCGACTACATGGCGCACGTGTTCAGCAGTGACCGCGACCTAGGGGTCGAGCGGGCCGTGTATCGCGTGCTGCGGGTCGACGCGCGCCGCGAGCAGTCGTGGCGGGTGTACGCGCTGAGCGTGCTCGTCTTCTCCGCCGCGGGCCTGCTCGCGCTGTACGCGCTGCAGCGACTCCAGCACGTGCTGCCGTCGGCGGGCAACGACCAGACCGCTGTAGAGCCGGCGATGGCGTTCAACACCGCCGTGTCGTTTGTGACCAACACCAACTGGCAGGCCTACCTGCCCGAGAGCACGATGACCAACCTGACCCAGATGGCCGGGCTGACCGTGCAGAACTTCCTCTCCGCGGCCGTGGGCATGTGTGTGGCGATCGCGGTGGTGCGCGGCCTGTGCCGCGTGCGTAGCGAGACTCTCGGCAACTTCTGGGTGGACCTCACCCGCGCCGTCGTCCGGATCCTGCTGCCGCTGAGCATGGTGCTCGCCGCACTGTTCCTCACCCAGGGCGTGGTGCAGTCGTTCAGCAGCGGCACCGCGGTGACCGCCCTCGACGGCGCTGCGCAGACCATCGCCGCCGCGCCGGCCGCCTCGCAGGAGGCCATCAAGCTGCTGGGCACCAACGGCGGCGGCGTCTTCGGCGCCAACTCGGCGCACCCGTTCTCCAACCCCACACCGGCGAGCAACCTGCTGTCGATCCTCGCGCTGCTGCTCCTCCCGGTGGCGCTCACCCGCACGTTCGGCACGATGCTCGCGCAGTCGGGCGCCGGGACGCGCGCGCACGGGCTGACGATCCTCGGCGTGATGGCCACGCTCTGGGCCGGCATGCTCGCGCTGGTCACCTGGGCCGAGTACCACGCGATGGGCGTCGCGGCCGCCGCCGCCGGCGGGCAGATGGAGGGCAAGGAGGTCCGGCTGGGCATCCCCGGCTCGACCCTGTTCGCCGTGTCCACCACCGGCACGTCCACGGGCGCGGTGAACTCGTCGCACGACAGTTACTCGGCCCTGGGCGGCGGCGCGCTGATCCTCAACATGCTGCTCGGCGAGATCGCGCCCGGCGGCGTGGGCACCGGCCTCTACGGGATCCTGGTGCTGGCCGTGCTGGCGGTGTTCGTGGGCGGCCTGCTCGTGGGCCGGACGCCCGAGTTCCTGGGCAAGAAGATCGGCCGGCGCGAGATCACGTGCGCCAGCCTGTCGCTGCTGGTCATGCCGGTGCTCGTCCTGACCGGTGTGGCGATCACCGCCCTGCTGCCCTCCGCGCTGGCCGCCCAGGGCAACGGCGGCGAGCCCGGCTCGCCCAACTCCGCCCACGGGCTGAGCGAGTACCTCTACGCCTTCGCCTCCGCCGCCAACAACAACGGCTCGGCGTTCGGCGGGCTCACCGTCACCGACCACTGGTTCCAGGCCGCGCTGGGCGTCGCCATGCTGCTCGGCCGCTTACTGCCCATCGTGCTGGTGCTGGCCATGGCCGGCGCCTTTGCCGCCCAGGTCCGCAGTGCACCCGGCCCGGGCACCCTGCCCACCGACCGCCCGCTCTTCGCGGGACTGCTCACCGGCGTGGTCGTGCTGGTGGCGGCCCTGACCTTCCTTCCCGCCCTCGTTCTCGGACCCATCGCGGAGGCCCTCCAGTGACCACGACCCTTGACCGATCCGACCCAACCGCAACGCCGCCGGACACGCTGCCGGCCGCCCCGCGCAGCGCGGGCCTGGCCACCCTCGTCCGCGCGCTGCCGGCCGCCCTGCCCATTGCAGTGCGCAAGCTCGACCCGCGCCACCAGGTGCGCAACCCGGTCCTCTTCGTGGTGTGGGTCGGCTCGGCGCTCACCACCGTGCTCGCGGCCATGCAGCCCACCGTGTTCGGCTGGGCCACGGCCGCCTGGCTGTGGGCCACCGTCCTGTTCGCCGCCCTGGCCGAGTCCGTAGCCGAGGGTCGTGGCAAGGCGCAGGCCGACAGCCTGCGCAAGGTCACCCGCGAGACCACCGCGCGCGTGCGGCGCGGGCCGCGCACCGAGACCATCCCGTCCACCCAGCTGAAAGTGGGCGACTTGGTGGAGGTCGCGGCCGGCGAGACGATCCCCGGCGACGGCGACGTGGTCGAGGGCATCGCCACCGTCGACGAGTCGGCCATCACCGGCGAGTCCGCGCCCGTCATCCGCGAGTCGGGCGGCGACCGCAGCGCCGTGACGGGCGGGACCGTGGTGCTGTCCGACCGAATCGTCGTGCGCATCACCTCCTCCCCCGGCGAGTCCTTTGTCGATCGCATGATCGCGCTGGTGGAGGGCGCCGAGCGCCGCAAGACGCCAAACGAGATCGCGCTGGACATCCTGCTGGCCATGCTCACGATCGTGCTGCTCGTCGCGGTGGTCGCGCTGGGCCCGCTGACCGCCTACTCGGGCGGCCAGATCGACCCCATCCGCCTCATCGCGCTGCTCGTCTGCCTCATCCCCACCACGATCGGCGCGCTGCTCTCGGCGATCGGCATCGCGGGCATGGACCGCCTGGTCCAGCACAACGTGCTCGCGCGCTCCGGCCGCGCCGTGGAGGCCGCCGGCGACATCGACACCCTCCTGCTCGACAAGACCGGCACCATCACGTTCGGGTCGCGCCGCGCCGTGGCCCTGCACCCGGCCGAGGGTGTGACCGCCGAGGACCTCGCGCGCGCCGCGCTGCTGGCGAGCCTCGCCGATGAGACGCCCGAGGGGCGCAGCGTGGTGGAGCTGTGCGAGCGCGAGTACCCCACCGCCGCAGACCCCGCCGCCGCGCGGGGAGAGACCGACGGGACGACGACGACGAGAACGCCACTCCCGGCTGGCGCCGAGGTGGTCCCCTTCTCCGCGCGCACGCGGGTCTCGGGCATCGACCTACCCGATGGCCTGCGTGGTCAGAGCATCCGGAAGGGTGCCGCCGACTCGGTCCTCGCGCTGGTCCAGCGTCTCGGCGGCCACGAGCCGGACGGCCTTCGCGAAGTCGTGGAGTCCGTGGCGCGTCGGGGAGCGACGCCCCTCGTCGTCGTCGACATCACCACCGCGCCACGCTCGGACGGCAAGGCCGACGCCCACGCCCCGGCCGTCACCGACGGCGGCTCTGACACGGCCGGCGAGGCGCGGGTGCTGGGCGTCATCGAGCTGGCGGACGTGGTCAAACCCGGCATGCGGGAGCGGTTCGCCGAGCTGCGCGCCATGGGCATCCGCACGGTGATGATCACCGGCGACAACCCGCTGACGGCGGCCGCGATCGCGGCCGAGGCCGGCGTCGACGACTACCTCGCCGAGGCCACGCCCGAGGACAAGCTCGAGCGCATCCGCGCCGAGCAGGCCGGCGGGCGGCTGGTCGCCATGACCGGCGACGGCACCAACGACGCCCCCGCCCTCGCGCAGGCCGACGTGGGCGTGGCCATGAACACCGGCACCACCGCCGCCAAAGAGGCCGGCAACATGATCGACCTCGACTCCGACCCCACCAAGCTCATCGCCGTGGTGGGGATCGGCAAGCAGCTGCTCATCACGCGCGGCGCGCTCACCACGTTCTCGCTGGCCAACGACCTGGCCAAGTACTTCGCGATCCTGCCCGCCCTGTTCGCCGGGGTGTTCCCGCAGCTCGAGGCGCTCAACGTGATGCGGCTGGCCAGCCCCGAGTCGGCCATCCTCTCAGCGGTGATCTTCAACGCGCTCGTGATCGTGGCGCTGGTCCCGCTCGCCCTGCGCGGAGTCCGGTACCGCGCGGGCTCGGCCGCCTCGCTGTTGCGGCGCAACCTACTGATCTACGGCTTGGGCGGCGTCGCGGCCCCGTTCGCCGGGATCTGGCTCATCGACCTCCTCATCCGACACCTCCCGGGACTCGCCTGACATGACCACTGTGCAGATGCTCCTCCGACAACTCCGGCCCGCGCTGATCGCCGTGGCCGTGTTCACCCTCCTGTGCGGGCTGGTCTACCCGGCCGCCGTGTGGGCCGTCTCCCGTGTGGACGCCGCCTCGGCCGAGGGCTCGATCGTCCACGACGCCGCCGGCTGCCCGGTGGGCTCGGCGCTGCTCGCGGTGGACCCGCAGGTCTCCCCCGGCGCGCCCGACCCGTTCTTCCACGCGCGGGTCGTGGGCAGCAGCGCGGCGGGCGGCGGCAGCGAGGACGATCGCGTTGCCGCCGCCATGGCCCCCGGCGGCTCCGCCTCCGACACCCCCGGCGCCGCCGGCCTGCCCTCCAACAAGGGGCCGTCCAACCCCGAGCTGGCCGAGTGGGTGGGGATCCGCCGCGCGCTCATCGCCGAGCGCGAGGGCGTGACCCCGGCCCGCGTGCCGGTGGACGCGGTCAGCGGCTCCGGCTCCGGCCTGGACCCGCACATCTCCCCCGCTTACGCGGAGCTGCAGGCCCCGCGCGTCGCCCGGGTGCTGGGCCTGCCCGAGCAGGAGGTCCGCGACCTGGTCGAGGCTCACACCGACGGCCGGCAGTGGGGGTTCCTCGGGCAGCCGCGCGTGCGCGTGACCGAGCTCAACGCGGCGCTGGGGCTCATCGCTCCGGGCTGCCAGGACCGGGGTAGGGATGCGCGGGAGTAGGTTTCTCGCATGACAGGCGCGGGGCGGGGTGTGTTGGGCGCGGCGCGGGGTTCGTCGGGCGCGGGGCGCGGGCGGCTTCTCATCTATCTCGGGTCGGCGCCGGGCGTCGGCAAGACCACCGAGATGCTGCTCCGCGCGCAGCGCCTGGCCGCCGACGGACGCGACGTGGTGGTGGGCCTGGTCGAGACACACGGGCGCGCGGGCACGGCCGCGGCGCTGGACGGGCTCGAGCAGATCCCGCGGCGGGAGATCGACTACCGCAGCACCGCCGTGAGCGAGATGGATCTGCCCGCGGTCCTGTCGCGGGCGCCGCAGATCGCGCTGGTCGACGAGCTGGCCCACACCAACGCGCCCGGCGTCGAGCACGCCAAGCGGTGGCAGGACATCGCCGACCTGCTCGACGCCGGGATCGACGTCCACTCCACGCTCAACATCCAGCACCTGGAGAGCCTGAACGACGTGGTCTCGGCCATCACCGGCACCGAACAGCAGGAGACCGTCCCGGACGCCGTGGTGCGGGCGGCCGACGAGATCGAGCTGATCGACGTCAGTCCCGAGCAGCTGCGCGGCCGCCTGTCCGCGGGCCAGGTGTACCGGGCCGAGCAGGTCGACGCCGCGCTGGGCAACTACTTCCGCATGGGCAACCTCACCGCCCTGCGCGAGCTGGCCCTGCTGTGGCTGGCCGACCGCGTGGACGAGGCCCTGGCCCGGTACCGGCACACCGAGCGCATCACCGACACGTGGGAGGCGCGCGAGCGCGTGGTGGTGGCCGTGACCGGCGGCCCCGAGTCGCTGGTACTGGTACGCCGCGCGAGCCGCATCGCCTCCCGTTCCTCCGCCGAGCTGGTGGTGGTGCACGTCCTGCGCGGCGACGGGCTGGCCTCCGGGCGCGACCACATGCCGCAGGTGAAGGAGATCGCCGCCAGCTGCGGGGCGCGCGTGCACGTGGTGGTCGGCGACGACGTCCGCACCACGCTGCTGGAGTTCGCACGCGGCGTGAACGCCACCCAGCTGGTGCTGGGCACCTCCCGCCGCAGCAGGTGGAAGCGGCTGTTCGACGAGGGCATCGGCTCGGCCGTCGTCCAGGAGTCGGGGTCGATCGACGTGCACATGGTCACGCACGCCGAGTCCTCCGGCGGCCGCGCGCTCACCCCGCCCCGTCCGGCCACCCGTCGAGTGCTGGCGTGGGCGGGTGCCGTGGTGGTGCCCGCCGCGATCCTGGGCCTGACGTTGCTCGTCGACCCCCGCTGGGACGCCAGCTCGCAGGGGTGGTTCTTCCTGGTCGGCGTGCTGGCGGTGTCGCTGTTGGGCGGGGTGTGGCCCGCCGCGGTGTGCGCGCTGATCTCGGGGCTGGTGCTCAACTTCTTCCACACTCCCCCGTTCGCGAGCCTGGCCGTGGCCGACGCCGGCAACCTCGTCTCGTTGGTGGCGATGGTCGCGGTGGCCATCGCCGTCTCGGCGCTGGTGGACCTGTCGGCGCGGCGGCACCGGGAGGCCTCGCTCTCCGCCCGCGACGCCGAACTGCTCACCCTGTTCGCCCGCTCGGCGCTGCGCACCCACCGGCTGGACGACCTGCTCGAGAAGGTCCGCGACGTGTACGGCCAGGACGGTGTGACCTTCGTCGACGTCGACGGGCGCGTGCTGGCCGCGGCGGGCGCCAGGGTTCCGCTCGGCGGGGAGGAGGCGACCACCACCGTGAGCACCGGCGCCGGCGAGCAGCTGCTCCTGTCCGGCCCGCAGCTGACCGGCCACGACCTGCAGATCCTGGACGTGGTGGCCGGCCACGCCTCGTCGCTCGTCCGGCACGGCGAGCTCACGCGCATCGCCGCCGACGCCCAGGCCGTGGCGGAGGCCGATCGCCTGCGCCGGTCCCTGCTCTCGGCCGTCGGCCACGACCTGCGGACGCCGCTGGCCGCGGTCAAGCTCTCGGTGTCCTCGCTGCGCTCGGGCGATGTCGACTTCAGCCCCGAGGACACGGCAGAGCTGCTGGCCACGATCGAGGAGTCCGCCGATCACCTGGTCTCGCTGGTGGACAATCTGCTCGACTCCTCCCGTCTCGCGGCCGGGGCGGTGCATCCGGTGCCCCGCGAGGTCGACGTGGAGGAGGTCGCGGTGACCGCCCTGCTCGCCGCGACGGTCGGCACCCCCGACGAACGCGCCCGCGTCAGCGTGGACACCGCCGGCGCCACGGTGTGGGCCGACCCCGGCCTGCTCGAACGCGTGCTGGGGAACCTGTTGGACAACGCCCTGCGCCACGCCCCCGGGTCGGAGGTCCGGCTCACCGCGCGCACACTGCACTCCGCCGGGCCCCGCGACGATCGCTCCGGCGAGGCCGTGGAGGGACATCCCGGCGGGGCCGCGAGCAGACGGGCGCGCACCCTGATCGCCGTCGCCGACAGCGGCCCCGGCATCCCCGGGCATTCCCGCGAGGCCGTGTTCCGCTCGTTCCACCGCGAGGGCGACGCCAACGCCACTACCGGCATCGGGCTGGGCCTGTCCGTCGTGCGTGGGTTCACCGAGGCGATGGGCGGGACCGTGTCGATCGACGAGACACCCGGCGGCGGAACGACCGTCGAGGTCGATCTCCCGGCGTGCGCCACGTCGCTGGTCAGCGCCTCGGCCGACCCGGGCGCCCCCGCCGCAGCGACCGCCCCGACCTCACCGGCCGCAGCGACCGCCCCGGAAGTCGCGCCGAGCCGGGGAGCGAGCCGATGACGACGACGGTGCTGGTCGTGGACGACGATCCCCAGCTCCTGCGCGCTCTGCGCATCACTCTCCGAGCGCGCGGCATGACCGTGGTCACGGCGATGACCGCCGCCGACGCCCTGGCCCGCGCCGCGGACTGCTCGCCAGACCTCATCATCCTCGATCTGGGACTGCCGGACATGGACGGCGTTCAGGTGCTGCACGGTCTGCAGGGCTGGTCGAGGGCCCCCGTCCTGGTGCTGTCGGCTCGGACCGACTCGTCGGACAAGGTCGAGGCGCTGGACGCGGGCGCGGACGACTACGTGACCAAGCCGTTCGCCATGGACGAGTTCGCGGCCCGCGTCCGCGCGGCGTTGCGTCGGGGCAGTCGCCCGGAACCCTCGGGCGAGGCGGTGATCGAGACACCGGGGTTCACGATCGACCTGCGCGCCTCCACGGTCACCCGCGAGGGCCGGGCCCTGCACCTGACCCCCACCGAGTGGGGAGTGCTCGAGATTCTCGCCCGTCACCCTGGCCGGCTGGTCACCCAGCAGGAGATCCTGCGCACCGTGTGGGGCGAGGGCTACCAGAAGGAGACCCACTACCTGCGGGTGTACATGGCGCAGCTGCGTCGCAAGCTCGAGGACGACTCCGCCGCGCCCCGCCATCTGATCACCGAGCCGGGGCGCGGATACCGGTTCGTGGTGTGAACCACGCCGGACACTGTGCCCTCGGCGTGAATGCCGCCGTCGCCATCTGTGCGCCCGGCGCGACCGCCCACACCGACATTCCGCGGCGGCTCCAGCCTGCTGCACAGCCGCCCCTCGCCATGGCGTCTCGCGCGCACCGCGGGGTGGGCGAGACGCCATGTTCAGGAGCGGCTGCAGAAATCTCGTCCATCCGCGGGAGCGAGACGCCATCCGCAGGAGCGGCTGTGCGATGAGCCTTCCGTGCGGGAATGCAGGCGCACACGCGAGACGCCAGGCTCGGGAGCGAGACGCCATCGCCGGGAGCGGCTGCGCGCGGGCGTCAGTGGGCTCGCGGCAGCGCGGGTCTCAGAGTGTGTGCGACTGCGCCGGCGGCCGGAGGGGCTCCCCCGCTCACCGCCGCTCACCCAGCTCCGCGGCCTTGCGGGCGAGGTACCGGCGCTCGGCCATCGAGGTCGCCTCTGCGGCGGCCCGCTCGAACAGCCGCGCTGCCGTCGCCGACTCCCCCGCCTGTTCATGCAGGTAGGCCCGGGCCGCCGCGTGCCGGGGCAGCGTCTCGGGCACCTCGGCCAACGCAGCCAACCCGGCGTGCGGGCCGTCGGCGTGACCCACCGCGACTGCCCGACCGAGCCGCGCCACCGGGCTCTCGCGCAGGGCCAGCAGCTCGTCGTACCACTCGACGATCTGCAGCCAGTCCGTCTCCGCGGTCGACGGGGCATCGGCATGCAGGGCGGCGATCGCGGCCTGCGCCTGATATTCCCCCAGCTGGTCGCGCGCGAGCGCTGCCTGCAGGATCGCGGTCCCTTCCGCGATGGCGTCCGCGTCCCAGAGGCGTCTGTCCTGCTCGGCGAGGGGGATGAGCTCGTCGTCGTCGCCCCCGTTCCCCGGGCCGGACCCGCGCCCGCCAGCCCCACCTCGCGCCGCGCCCCCGAACCGCGCCGCCCGGCGCGCGTGGTGCAGCATCATCAGCGCCAGCAGCCCGCGCACCTCGGGGTGATCGATGGCCGCCGACAGCTGCCGGGTCAGGCGCAGCGCCTCGGCGGCCAGGTCGACCTCGCCGGTGTAGCCCTCGTTGAACACCAGGTAGAGCACCCGCAGGACGGTCGCCACGTCGCCGGGCCGGTCGAGCCGCTGGCCGGCGAGCGTACGTTTGGCGCGGCTGATGCGCTGCGCCATGGTGGCCTCGGGGACGAGGAACGCCCGCGCGATCTGCCGCGTGGTCAGGCCGCCGACCGCGCGGAGGGTCAGCGCGATCGCCGACGGCATCGGCAGCGCCGGGTGCGCGCACAGGAAGTAGAGCCAGAGGGTGTCGTCGACGTCGCGTCGGTCGCCCTGGGCGCGTGGGTCACCCGCGTCACCCCGGTCACCCGGGAGGAGCGGAGAGTACGACGACGAGGCCACCACCTGCTCCGCCGTCGCCAGGTCCTCGCGGCGCCGACGGGCGGAGTCCGAGCGGGCGGCGTCGAGGAACTTGCGCCACCCCACGGCGATCAGCCAGGCCCGGGGGTCGCGCGGCGGGTCGGCGGGCCAGCTGCGCAGGGACTCGACGAGGGCGTCCTGCACGGCGTCCTCGGCCGCGGCGAAGTCGGCTCCGCGGCGGACGAGGACGCCGATCACCTGCGGGATGAGCGCCCGCAGGTCCGAGCCGGACGGCGGGCCCGGCGCGGGGCCGGGCCTCGACGCGGGATCGGGCCCGTCCATGGTCGGTCAGTCCTCGATCTCCGTGGGCGCCGTGAGCAGCGGCCGCAGTTCGAGCCACTCGCGGAGCGGCGCGCCGCCGGGGCCGGGCGCCGCGGACAGGTCGCCGGCCAGCTCGACCGCGCGGTCGTAGTCGGCCACGTCGATGATCATCCAGCCGGCGATGAGGTCCTTGGTCTCGGCGAAGGGGCCGTCGGTCAGCGGGGGCTTGCCCTCGCCGTCGTAGCGCACCCACGTCCCCGACTCCGACAGCGCGTGGGAGTCCACGTACTCCCCGCTCTCGCGGAGCCGGTTGGCGAAATCCTCCATGTACTCAAAGTGCGCGGAGACCTCCTCGGGCGCCCACTCTCCCAGCGGCGGATAGGTGGGCTCCTCCGGCGCGGAGCCGCGATAGTGCTTGAGCAACAGGTACTTGGCCATGATTCCTCCTCGTGTCGTGCGCCCCAGTGTGGCCGCTTCACGAGGGGGACGGAACCGTCCGACGGATTTCGACATGCGGAGCGATGCGGGTGCAGCGAGGGCGTGGTCGGGGACCCCGGGTGAAACCGCTCCACGGCGTGCGCTATTGTTCTTTCTCGCAGCACGGCACGCCCCGGCGGGCCGGAATGCAATGCGGATGTGGCGCAGCTGGTAGCGCATCACCTTGCCAAGGTGAGGGTCGCGAGTTCGAATCTCGTCATCCGCTCAGAGTGGATGTCCCGGATCATCGTTCGTCGATGGCCCGGGACATCTTTCGTTTGCGGGTTTCTCCGGAACGCGCCAGGCGATAATCAGCGCACCATCGTCGCGCCGACCCCGGGGAGAAGCTCATGTCGTTCCAGGCGTATCTCGACACCGTCGAGAAGAAGACCGGTCTGACGCCGCGCCAACTCGTGGATCAGGCCACCGAGAAGGGCTTCGGCCCCGGAACACAGGCCGGCCCGATCCTGGCGTGGCTCAAGGAGGACCACGACCTCGGGCGCGGACACGGCATGGCGCTGGTCCACGTCATCACCAAGGGCCCGAAGATCAGCGACAAGCACGTCGGCACAGACGGCTCGCATTCCGACGCCTCCGACACACTGTGGCTCGACGGGGCGGCGACCAACCCGAATCGCTGACCTGCGAGGCGTGAGAACGCCCGAGTGGGCTCACGCGTCGTCACGCCCCAGAACCACCTCGGCCTGGTCGCGGGCCTGCGGCAGGGCGGTGTCATCACCGAGGATGGTGGAGCGGATCTGCGCCCCCTCGTAGAGCATGTGGATCACCCGGCCCTTTCCCGCATCACCCGCGATGCCGGTGAACAGGTCCGCCATCCACCGCTTCTCGCCCACGATGAGTCGGGCACTCTCCGTATCGGCGGGTCCGCACTCGGCCCAGGCGTTGACGAAGGCGCAGCCCCGTGTTGCGGAGGCGGCGCGGTCGATCGCCGCGGAGAACACCACGTCTAGCCGGCCCGACGCCGACGCCGACGCCGCATCCTTCAGCTTCTCGTGGAGTTCCACCTGCCACAGATGCGCTCGTCGTCGCAGGTAGGCGGCCACGAGGCCCTCCTTGGAGCCGAACCGCTGGTACAGGGTGCGCTTGGTGGTGTGTGCCCGCTCCGCGATGAGCTCCACGCCCGTGGCGGTGATGCCGTGGAGATAGAACAGCTCCGAGGCGGCGGCGAGGATCCGCTCCCCCACCGCCGTGGTGTCGACGTCATCCCATGGTGGTGATCCGTGCATTTCGCTCCTCTGACCCCTGACAGTATACCGATCGGTATGCTTCGCTGGTCTGCATGAGATCAGTGGCGTGGGCGGCGGCGTTCGTCGTCTGCTGGAGTTCGGGTTTCGTGGGCGCGGCGTTCGTCGAGGAGCTCCCCTCCGCCGGCTTGCTGGCGTGGCGGTACCTCATCACCGCGGCGCTGTTCCTCGCCCTCTTCGGCGTGCTCCGACCGCGACTGAGCCGGCTCGAGGTCGGGCAGCAGTCCGTGCTCGGCATCCTCGGCCACGTGCTCTTCCTCGGCGGCGTCTTCGCGGCCGCGGCCGCCGGGGCGAACGCCGGGGTCACGGCGCTGATCTGCGCGCTGCAGCCGATGGTCGTCGCCTGCGCAGGCCGAGTCGTCTGGAAGGACACCTTCCGGCCGATCCAGGTGGTGGGGTTGGTGCTGGGGCTGGTCGCGGTGGCGCTGTCGGTGGGCGGCTCGTCCGTCGACGGGGGCGCGGCCAACCTCCTCGCGGTGGTCTCCCTGCTGGGGCTGTCCGCCAACGCCCTCCTCGAGCGCGCGTGGCGGCCCCGGACTCCTGTGGTGACCGCCCTCGGGGTGCAGATCATCGCCTCGGCAGGTGTCTTCACGGTGGTAGCGATCGCACTCGGCGACATCATGATCCCGGTCGACGGCCGGGTCGCCGGGGCGATGGCGTGGCTGGTCCTGCTGTCCGGGGTCGGCGGTTACGCGTCGTACATCGTCTGCCTCCGGCGACTGGGCGCCTCGCCGACCAGCGCCCTGCTCTACCTCACTCCACCGGTGACCACCGTGTGGGCGTGGGCGATGTTCGCCCAGCGGCCGGGCCTCGGAGAACTCGTGGGCCTCGCGGTCGGCGCGGTGGCGGTGATCCTCGTGTTGGCGCCGCGCGCCTCCGGGACGGGCGCCGCGCAAGCGCGCGCAGAGCAGACGGGCGCCGACCGAATCGGCAGCGCCCGAATCGCCGAGTGGTCGCAGATGCCCGCTCCGGGCGGCGCCGGTCCCGGGAAACGTGAGCGTTTGTGACCGCGCGGCGTGGGCAGCGGGCTGCGGCCTCACACCACCCGCAGCCGGGTCTGCGACCGGGCGAGCTCGTAGGTCTTGACCAACCAGAACGCCGCGAACGCGTACAGGGCCGCCGCCTCCACCGCGAACAGCACCGCCCACGACTCCACCAGCCACGCCACGACGAGCGCCAGCACCGGAAAGACCAACACCAGCACCACCAGCACGCGATAGGCCACCCGGTATCGCCGCCCCACCCGCGGGTCCCGCACGGAGTCGAGGGTCTCCTGGCCGTAGAAGAAGATGGACAGCGAGGCCAACACGAAGAACGCGACGGCGGCCACGGCGTGGATCACGCTCGAGGCCGTCGGCGCCGCCCCGGGCATGGCAGGATCCGCGGTGGGAAACAGCGCGACGACCACCGCGAGCACACCGGCGAGGTTGAGCAGCAAGTTCTCGCCGCGGGTGTATCCGCGGTAGGCCACCAGGGCGACGCCGATCGCCACCAGGATCCCGACGAACAAGCTGCGCGCCGGCGTGTAGTAGAACGCGCTGAGCGAATCCATCATCTCCACGCGCGGATCCACCAGCGCCCACACCACGAGCGCCGGCGGGAGGACGAGCGCCCCGCCCGCGATGAGGATCCGCAGCACGAAGTACGTCTCGATGATGTAGTCCGCCGGTGCGTCACAAAAGGTCGTGAGCCGGCTCTGCGGCTGATGCGTGGTCATGGAGGCGCCTTCCCCTCGCGGTTCTGATGCCGAGGGCCGCTTGGCCCGTCACCGCCATTGTGGCCTCGGCGTCCGACAGCGGGCGCGGGCGGACGCAGGCGGGCGCGGCATGGCGCGGGCCGGTGCGCGCGGCGCGCGATCAGGTGGCGCGGCCCGCCAGTCGCGCACCGGTCTTGGTGTAGATCCGGTTGAGGTGCCCCTCGACCGTCCGCTTGGACAGGTGCAGCTCGGCGGCGATCTCGGCGTTCGTCAGCCCCTGTCCCACCAGGTCTGCGATCTCCGACTCGCGGCGGGTCAGCTTCACCCCGGACGTGGCCGCGCCGCTCAGGTGCGCGAACCCGGCGCGGGCGCTACTGATCTCGGTGGTCGCGAGCAGCCGCTCGGCGAGGGTGTGGTGCTGGGAGCCGGGCGAGGCGACGGCACGAGCGCGGTCGGCTGCCGCCGCGGCCATCGCCATGAGACCGAACTCGCGGGCCCGGCGGGTCACGTCCAGAAGTCGCCGCGGGCTCTCCGCCAGGGTGGCGGCGGCGAGTTCCTGCAGCATCTCAGGCAGGTCGCCGGCGACCTCCAACTCGCCGACGAGCCGGCACGTCTCGCGGTCGGCCATGAAGAGACCGGGCATCGAGGCGCGGATCGCGGCACCGTGCAGTCCCTCCTCCGCCAGCGCCCACACCGCCTGCCCCGCCGCGTCGCGGTCCCCCACACAGAACAGCGCACCCGCCTCGGCGGCTCGGGTCTCCGGCCCGACCGGCGAGTTCGTGTGGTTCGGCAGTGCCCGCATCCGGCGCAACTGCTCCTTCGCGCCCGCGGCCTGCCCGGAGAGTGCCAGCGCGAGTGCATGGAGGGAGAGCACGCGGGGGAGGAAGTCCTCCGGGCCGTCGACCTCGATGGTGTCGATCGCGTCGGCTGCGGCGATCGTGGCGGACGGCAGGTCGCCGGCGAACAACGCGATCTCCGCGTCGGCAGCGCGGCGCAGTCCGTGGTCGATGCGCACCGACTCCACGTGATCGGCCGCGCTGAACGACGAGAGTTCGCCGCCCAACGCGGTTATCCCGTACCCGTGCAGCACCACGCAGAGCAGCGCCGAGAGGTACTCCTCCGACGCCCACGCGACGTGCCCCATCGACCGCGCGCGCCGGGCCAACCTGCGCAGGAGAGACAGCGCGGCGTCGGATTGGCCGAGCGCGTCGAGCGCCAGGGCGTGAATCGCTTCGAGGCGCCGCTCCCACTCGACGGGCAGCGGCGCGTCGAGTGCGTCGTACGCGCGGGCCGCCTCGCGGTACTGGCCGGAGTAGGACAGATGCACCACGGTCAGCGCGTCCAGCACCGTGTGGGCCGGATGGCCCGGCGGGAGCAGTCGGTGGGCGTCGGCGATCATCGGCAGCGCGGCGTCGGGCCCGCGATCGCGGTAGTGCGCGAGGTCGGCGCGGGCGGTGACGATCTCCATGAGCACGCGGATGAACTCGCCCGACGCCGGGTCGCTGAGGGCGGCCGGGTCGGCGGGGTCACCGGAACCGGCCGCGGCGGCTCCACGACTCCCCCGCTGCAGGGTGACCATCGCCTGGTCGAAGAGGATCGCAGCCTCGGGCAGTCGCTCGAGCAGGCGCAGGCACGAGCCGGCGACCAACCCCAGTTCAGCCTGCTGGATCGGCGTCATCGCCAGCCCGGCGCGCTGAGCGGTGTCGTGGAGGCTGCCGCCGGTGCGGTAGTCGTGGGCGTCGAGCGCCGCGTGTGCTGCGGCCAGCACCGCCTCGGCATCGACCGGCCGTGCGCGGCCGAGCGCCCACAGCACGATCCGCGGGTCCGGCCGAGCGGCGGCCGCCCCGGCACCTGCAGCAGCCCCGGCCTCCGCGCCCGCCCCGGCACCGGCACCAGCGGCGATCCCGGCCCGGTCGAGGACCGCCTCGTAGACCTCCCGACGCCGACGGTGGTCCGCACCGGCCCGGAGCGCGGCGGCGAGGACGGGCGGCTGCACGGTGAGCATCTCGACGCCGTCCTCGAGCCGCTCGGTCAGCAGGCCGCGGGCGATGAGGTCGCAGACGAGGTCGTCGCCGTGGAGGTCTGTGAGTTCGGGCAGGCTGATGCGGCGGGCGAGCGCGGCAGTGGTCAGCGCCTCGGAGAACGCCGCGGAGTCCGCCCCCACCCACAGCCGCGGGTCCACGGTGACCTCGGCGATCGCCGTCCCGGGATCCACGGTCAGCTCCATGCGTTCGCGGGTGCGGCGGATGTACCCGCGGCCGGCGAGGTCGTCGAAGGTGGCGCGGAGCGCGGCCATGTTCCCGTACGAGCAGGTCCACAGCGCCTCGACGAGCCGCGCCGACAGGGGGATGCCCACGACCGAGGACACGATCTCCTCGGACTCGCCGCGCGTGAGGTTCCGCAGTGGCAGGCGGGTGGTGCGGGCGGCCACCTCGTCGTCGTACCCCGGCGGTAACGGTGCCCCGAGCCGGGCGGACGCCACCAGCACGGCGCCGTCCGGCACGGCGGGTGGGGCACCCCCGCCCGACGCCGAGCCGGGCACCGCGCGGTCAAGGTCGTCCCACACCACCACCGCGACGCCCGCGGCGCGCAGACCGGCGGCGATGTCGGCCGCGCACTGACTCGCGCCCGCGCCCGGCGGCCCCACGATGAGCACGCCGCGCCGGGTGTCCACGCTCAGGGCGACCGCGCGCGCGACGGTGTCGGACCGCAGCACCGCACGGCTCTTCCTCCACGCGGTCACGCGATCTCACTCCCGTCCGGCCGGCTCGCACCAGCAGCTCACGGTCACGGAAAAAACTCAGGTGTGTCGCACTCTATCGCCCGCCGGGGCGCGCCCATGAACATCAAGCGAAACCTGATCACCACCGCTCCGCCGGGGTGCGGCCCTCGACCCGGGAGGGGTCCTCATGCAACGTCCCACATCCGTCTCCGTCGCCTCGTGGATCTGGCTCGGCTGCGCCCTGCTCGGCACGGTCGCCGTGTCCAACATCCTGCTCGCGACCGAGTTCATCGCCGTCTTCGTGGGGGCCGGTGGCACCGAGGAGGAGTTGGCGGCCAGCCAGGTGATCGGCGTGGCGGGCGTGATCGGCGCCGTCATCGCGATGGCCGCGGTGGCCATCCAGGTCGTCGCCGCGGTCGAGCTGCGCGACGGTGCGCGCTGGGCGCGCGTGCTGCTCACGATCTCCGCGGCCCTGGCGCTGGTCGGCGCCCTGATCGACCTCACCGACTGGTCGGCGTGGGTGCTGGTCGCCGCGAACGTCGTCGCCCTGGTCCTGGCGTACGGCGAGTCCGCGTCCGCGTACCTGGACGCGCAGCGGCGGGGCGCGGCGTCGGTGCCGGTGGCCGGGGCGGGATCGACGACGACGACGCGACGGCAGCACGCATGAGTCAGTCCCCCGGTTGGGCGCGCTTCGCCGGGCGTGAGCTGCCCACCTGGTACGACGACGTCAAACTGGGCGTGTTCGTCCACTGGGGGCCCTACTCGGTGCCCCGGTGGGCTCCGCGCGTTCCCGACATCCAGCGGCTGATCCGCGACGGCGGCCCACGCCGGATGCTGCGCGAGAACCCGTACTCCGAGTGGTACCTCAACTCCATGCGGATCCCGGGCAGCCCGACCGCCGAGCACCACGCCCGCACCTACGGCGCCGACCACCCGTACGAGCGCTTTGCCGAGGAGTTCGGCCGCGAGTCGGCCGACGCGCATGTGGAGCAGATCGCCGAGCTGGCCGCGGCCGCGGGCGCGGGGTACGTGGTGCTCACGACCAAGCACCACGACGGCTACACCCTGTGGCCCTCCGCGCACCCGCATCCTCGGCTCGGCCGCTACGGAAGCGAGCGGGACCTGATCGGTGACCTTTATGACGCCGTGCGGGCGCGCGGGATGCGCACGGGCCTCTATTACTCGGGTGGCTACGACTGGCCGTACAACGACGCGCTGCTCACCGGCCCGGCCGACATGCTGCTCGCGATGCCCGACGACCCGACGTATGTGCGGTACGTCGAGGGGCACGTCCGCGAGCTCGTCGAGCGGTACCGCCCGTCGGTGCTGTGGAACGACATCGGGTGGCCGGCGTCGTCGGACCTGCCGGCGGTGTTCGCGGAGTACTACGCCGCCGTACCCGACGGGGTGGTCAACGACCGCTGGGCCCGGGCCGATTCCAAGCGCGGCTGCGCGTCGGAGGCGGTGCTGCGCGGGCTGGGTGGTCTGGTCCAGCTGGCGTGGCGGTGGCTGCCTAAGGACAGCCGCGAGCTGGCCTTTCGCCCCTCGCCGCACCATGACTTCACGACGCCGGAATACTCGCGCCTCGACGAGATCGCCGAGGACAAGTGGGAGGCCGTCCGCGGGGTGGGCCACTCTTTTGCCGCCAACCGCAACGAGGACCCGGCCGACATCATCACCGCCCGCGAGCTGA
This sequence comes from Dietzia lutea, assembly GCF_003096075.1. Taxonomy (NCBI): domain Bacteria; kingdom Bacillati; phylum Actinomycetota; class Actinomycetes; order Mycobacteriales; family Dietziaceae; genus Dietzia; species Dietzia lutea. The sequence goes on from NZ_CP015449.1 coordinate 2,803,614, forward strand.
TCCACATGCTGGTGGACGTGGTGAGCAAGAACGGCAACCTGCTCATCGGAGTGGGGCCACTGCCCGACGGGTCGGTGCCGGCCGAGCAGCAGGCGCCGCTGCGCGCGCTCGGTGGCTGGCTGCACGAGAACGGCTCGGCTGTGCGGGGTAGCCGCCCGTGGCTTATCCCCTCGGCGGTGGCCGGCGACGGCACTCCCGTGCGGTTCACCCGCACCAGCGGCGACGTCAACGTCATCACCCTCGGTACGCCCACCTCGACTGAGCTGGTCCTTCCCGGGTTGACCGCCAGCCCGGGCGCGCGGGCGCAGCTCGTCTCGACGGGGCAATCGCTTGAGGTGAGCGACCGCGGCGATACCCTGTGCGTGCGACTACCGGGACGGCTGCCCGTCTCCCCCGCGCACGTGGTGCGGCTGAGCGGGGAGATCGGGCTCCGGCGCTGAGGCGGTGGCTCGAGTGCCGCGCGGCGATCGCCCGCCCGCTACCGGCTGCAGACCGACCGCCACGCTGTCACGCTGTACGCATGCTCGTCATCTTCGGCTTCAAGAACTCGTCCCGGAACCTCGGGCTCGCGCAGGCCACTTGCCCGCGGTGCGGCAATCGGGCGGCGCAGCGGGTGGATCGGCGGAAGCGAGCGTTCTCACTGTTCTTCATCCCGATCATCCCGCTGGGCTCGTCGTACGAGGCGACGTGCACGGCCTGCGGCGCCACCACTGGGGTCAGCCGCGGCCAGGCCGAGCAGATCCTGGCCGGCGCGTACTGAGTCCCGTGCTCGCGCCGGCCGTGTTCGCCCTAACCCGTCCGGTGTCGCCCGGCCAGCCGATGTCGGTCCGATTCGGTCATCCCGCCCCAGACGCCGTAGAGCTCTCCCGCGTCTATCGCGAACTGTCGACAGATATCGAGCACCTGGCAGCCCGCGCAGATCGCTTTGGCGGCGTCCTCTTTCCGACGGCGCACGCTCTTGGGCTCGTCCTCCGCGCTGTAGAAAAGGTCGTTGTGCCCGAGGCACGCCCCTTCGTCCCTCCAGCCCCAGAACTCAGACGTGGGCTTGAGATTTCTGAACCGTGGCACTCGGGCTCCTGTCGCGATGGGTGAGGTGCTGGCTGTGGAAATGCACAAAGCCAGCGACGAATCGTCTCACTCCGCAGACGTAGAGCGGCACACCCCTAGGGGTGTATAAGTCTCGGCCGCGTGGTCTACCACTACGCTTTGGCCATGCCGGTCAGAGTGTCAGTCGTCGACGACTATTCCGTCGTCATCGCCGGGGTAACCGCCTTCCTGGCTCCGTACTCCGATCGGATCGAGATCGTGAGCAGGCAACGGGGCACGAGCGGTGCCACCGAGGTGGACGTGGCCCTCTACGACTCGTTCGCTTCCCCGTTGGGGAGCA